>NZ_JAXAVU010000008.1:0-547874 GCF_033949975.1 Lentzea sokolovensis | reverse complement strand
ACCAACGCGCCCCACAAAGCAACGCAACTCCGCCCAAAGCAACAGGCGTGCCATCAACCTGCGTATGGCGTGGACCCCGGTTTTTGATCAGATTGGCGGGGTCTGGGGCGGAGCCCCAGGAATCAGCTGCCATAGACGCCCGCAAGGTGACCCACCTACGAACACCAAACAGGCACCCGCCAACGCAACAGGGGGACGACCCACCCAACCAACGCGCCCCCGTACGCTGGACCACACCAGAAAAGCCCCACCGAGAGGACCAGCGGTGCAACCCGGTCAGTTCGACATGCAGGCCCTGCTCCAGCAGGCCCAGAACATGCAGCAGCAGATGGCAGAAGCCCAGCAGCAGCTGGCCGAAACGCAGGTCACCGGCAACGCGGGCAACGGTCTCGTCACCGCGACGGTCACCGGCGGCGGCGAGCTGGTCAACCTGACCATCGACCCCAAGGTCGTGGACCCGGAGGACGTCGAGACCCTCCAGGACCTGGTGATCACGGCGATCAAGAACGCCAACGCCAGCGCCCAGGCACTCGTGGAGCAGAAGCTCGGCCCGCTCGCTCAGGGCGGCCTCGGCGGATTGCTCGGCTAAGAGATGTACGAGGGCCCGGTACAGGACCTGATCGACGAACTGGGCAGGCTCCCGGGCGTCGGCCCCAAAAGCGCGCAGCGCATCGCCTTCCACCTTCTCGCCACGGAGCCCGCTGACATCGAGCGGCTTCAGCAGGCGTTGCAGAAGGTCAAGGAGGGCGTGGTCTTCTGCGACGTCTGCGGCAACGTGTCCGCCGAAACCCGGTGCCGCATCTGCCGCGACCCGAAGCGGGACCTGGCGCTGGTCTGCGTGGTCGAGGAGCCCAAGGACGTCCAGGCGATCGAGCGCACCAGGGAGTTCAAGGGCCGCTACCACGTACTGGGTGGCGCGCTCGATCCGCTCAGCGGTGTCGGGCCTGACCAGCTCCGGATCCGGCAGCTGCTCAACCGGATCGGCACGGCGACGGACGGTGTCGACATCTCCGAGGTCATCATCGCCACGGACCCGAACACCGAGGGCGAGGCCACGGCCACGTACCTGGTGCGGATGCTCAGGGACTTCCCGGGGCTCTCCGTCACGCGGCTCGCGAGCGGCCTGCCGATGGGCGGCGACCTGGAGTTCGCGGACGAGCTGACGCTGGGGCGTGCGCTATCTGGTCGCCGGAGCATGTAGCAACGGCCCCACCGCGGCTGGGCGGCACTCGCCTGGTCGCGGTGGACGGCCCGTCAGGCGCGGGCAAGTCCACGTTCGCGAAACAACTCGCGCAACAACTGAACGCCCAGCTCATCAGCACCGACCACTTCGCGACGTGGGACGACCCCACGACGAAGTGGTGGCCACGGCTGCAGCAAGCGCTCACAGAAGTGCAAAACGGCCGCGAAGGCCGCTACCGGAAAACCGACTGGTCCCAAGGCTTTCCGTGCATCGGAGAAGGCGACGAGGTCGTCATCGCTCCACAAGGGACGATCATCCTGGAAGGCTTCTCCAGCGCCAGAAAAGCGAACACCCGCCTGAGCCTCGCCGTCTTCGTGGACCACGGCACAGAACAAGCCAGGCTGGAACGCGCGGTGAAGCGCGACGGCGAGCACCAAAGACAGCACTTCATCCGTTGGCAGCAGTACGAAAGAGGCTGGTTCGCGGTCGACGAGACCAAGGCCAGAGCTGACTACGTTGTCACGTCGAGCAACTGAGCCTGGACGACGGAAGCCTCTGGCGTTCCGATCGCGCTGAACACCTCCAGCGACGAAGACCAGTGCGACCGGGCGGAATCCGAGTCACCCAGGACAAAAGACGCGTCGCCGGCCAGTTGCAGCGCGCGGCCGAACACCCACCGGTGCCCGGAGTCCGAGCCGACCGACGCTGCCCGCAACGCGCATTCCAACGCGCCGGCGGCATCCGAGGTGTCGAGGTGGGTGCGCCCGATCACGAGCAGCACCTCCATCTCGGCCAGGCGGAACTGCGATCGGCCCGCCTCGACCAACGCGGCGGTGGCCGTCGCCAACGCTTCCTCATAACGGCCGACCGCACGGTACGACGAGGCCAGCCCGCGTCGCGCCGAGCAGATGCCCCACGAGTAACCGGTCTCCACCCCGATGGCCAGCGCGGACGAGAACTGCTCCAGCGCCTCCTCGTAACGACCGCCGCCCTCCAGCGCGCGGCCGAGCAGGTTCTGCGCGTCGCAGACGCTCTTGACGTTCTCCAGGTCCTGCGCGATCTGCATGGCGGCGGAAGCCTCGACAGCGGCTTCCGCGTAGCGGCCGCGCATGATCAGCGTGATGGCCATGCCCTCGTGCATGGTGTGGCCGAAGTTGCGGGCGGCCGCACGTTCGTACAGCTCACGTGCGCGCACGAAGTAGTCCTCGCCGAGATCCGGCTTGCCGCGCCACGCCTGCACCTCGCCGAGCGCGCGCATCGAGTTCGCCTGCAGGATCCACGAGTCGAGGCGCTTGCCGTCCTCCAGCGCCTCCTCGAACGTCGACGCGGCCCGGTCGAGCTGGCCGAGCTGCATGTAGACGCCGCCGAGGTTGAACAGGGCGTTCGCGAGCACCTGGGGCGCGCGCACCCGGCGGGCGATCACCAGCGCGCGTTCGAGGTGGTCGGCGGCGTGTTCGAGTTCGCCGAGGTCGATGTAGACGCTGCCGGCGTTGGACAGCACGGCGGCCTCGGCCTGCGGCAGGTCGATGTGCTCCTGCAGGGCGATGGCCTGCTGGTAGTAACCCAGGGCGTTCCGGTGCTGCCCGGTCACCCAGTACAGCGTGCCCAGCGACGACAGCATCGCGAGCTGGCCGAGTTCGTCACGTGGTGCGCGCGCACCCATGAGTCCCGCCCTCGCGGTCTCGCGCCACTCGGCGGTGAGGCTCTGCGTGTAGAAGTAGCCGCGCAGCGCGTCCGCCAGCTGCCACGGCGAGTTCTCCGGGTCGCGTTCCACGGCGTGCGCCACCAGCGCGACCAGGTTCGCCCTTTCGACGTCCAGCCAGGTCAGGGCTTCGGTCGACGTGCTGAACGTCCGCGGCACCACGCTGTCCACCGGGGCGGGACGCGGGAAGCGGAACAGCGTCGACTTCATCGCGGACGTGGCGTTGTCGACCGAGCGCACCGCCCAGTCCAGCAGCCGCCGCAACGCCAGACGCGAGTCGGCGCGGCCCTCCTCGAACGCCAGGCGCTCGGCCGCGTAGTCGCGCAGCAGGTCGTGGAACTGGTAGCGGGACGGCGCGTGGTTCGAGATCAGGTTCGCGGTGGCCAGGCGGTCGAGCCGGCGCCGAGCGTCCTGAGTGGTCAGTCCGCTCAAAGCAGCGGCCATCTCCGGCGTGAAGTCCGTACCGGGCACCAGGGACAGCAACCGGAACATCTGCGCGAGCTCGGGCTTCAAGGCCGTGTAGGAGAGGTCGAACGCCGCGTGCACCGCGACCCGTTCGTCGCCCTCGACGGCCAGCGCGGCGAGCCGGTTGCCCGCCCGCAGCTCCTCCACGTAGTCCGCGATGGACAGCTCCGGACGCGACACGAGGTTCGCGGCCGCGATACGCAAAGCCAATGGCAGATGCGCGCACAGGGCCGCCAGCTCCAAGGCCGCGTCCTCCTGGGACGCCACCTCGTCCGCGCCCAGAATGCCTGCGAGGAGTGACTTCGTCTCGTACCAGTCGAGCACGTCGAGCCGCACGTTCGACGCGGCGTGCGAGACGGCCAGGCCGCGCAACGTGTCGCGCGAGGTCACCAGCACCGCGCACCCCGGTGAACCCGGCAGCAGCGGACGGATCTGCTCGGCGGAAGAAGCGTTGTCCAGCAGCAGCAGAACGCGCTGACCGGTCAGCGTGGACCGGAACATCGCCTCCTGCTCGTCCTGGTCGAGCGGCACCTGGTCAGGCTCGGTCCCGAGCGCACGAAGGAACCGAGGCAGCACGTCCACCGCGCTCAACGGCGGTCCGGGGGCGTATCCGCGCAGGTTGACGTACAGCTGACCGTCCGGGAAGTCGGCGCGCATCCGGTGCGCCGCGTGCACGGCCAACGCCGTCTTGCCCACTCCGGGCGGCCCGGCCAGCGTGACGACCGGCACACCCTGCGCGGTCCGCAGCAGGGCCACGATCAGCGACACGGCCTCGTCGCGGCCGACGAAATCGGGGATGTCCGCGGGCAGCTGCGACGGCACGACCCGTTCCGGCTTCGTGGCGACGACCGGGGTGCCGGCGGGAACCCGGTCCACCGCGCCGATCGACCCGGACAGCACCTGGCTGTGCACGCGCCGCAGCTCGTCACCGGGGTCGATGCCCAGCTCGTCGCCCAGCAACCGCGAAACGCGCTGGTAGGCGGCGAGGGCCTCGCTCTGCCGGCCGGAGCGGTACAGCGCCACCATCAGCTGCGCCCAGAACCGTTCGCGCAGAGGATGTTCGCTGGTCAGCCGGGACAGCTCCGCGACCAGCTCGCCGTGCCGGCCCAGTTCGAGATCGACCTCGACACGGCGTTCCAGCACGTGCAGGCGGCGTTCGTCGAGCCGCGGCACCTCGTCGCGGTGCAGGATCTCCGACGGCACGTCGACCAGGGCCGGACCTCTCCAGAGCCCCAGCGCGGCGGCGAACGCGGCCGAGGCGGCCTGCAGGTTCCCGGCGGCGCGCTCCTGCTCGCCCTGTTCGATCAGGGGTTCGAAGCGCATCAGGTCGATCGTCTTCTCGTCGACGTCGATCAGGTATCCGTCGGGCACGGTCCTGATCGGTACGGACGGTCCGAGCAGCTGTCTGAGACGCATCACATAGGTCTGAAGAGTCGCGCGTGCACGTGCGGGTGGATCTTCACCCCAGACGTTCCCGGCGAGTTCGTCCACTGAGACCGACGTGCCGGCACGCAGCAACAGCGACACCAGCAACGCACGCTGTCTACCGGCTCTGACCAGCAGTGGTTCGGTGTCGAGGAGCACCTGGAGGGGGCCGAGCACGCGGAACTCGACCAGCTTGCTCATGCGACCTCCTCCGCGTGTCGTTGTTGTTTCTACAGCCTAGGAGAGCGTCTGACGCATCTGCAGTGCTCACGTTGGGTCAGCGGCCGTGCGCCGGACGTATCAGAATGCCTGGTCTAGTGGCCGGATCGTGACCTGAGATGCCCCGGAGGGGGTATGTACAACGGTTATGGTCGGCGACCACACCGTGAGATGTGCGGATTGTCCAAGGGGTGTTTGATGGTCCACTCAGTAACGGCTCGCCGCCGTTGGGTTGCCGTGATCGGCTTTCTCAGCGTCAGTGCGCTGGCCCTGTCCGGTTGCGCGCAATCCCAGCGCGACTCAGGCGGCGGCGGCAAGGAAGGCGGGACGCTGACTTTCGGCGCCGCCGGTGCGCCGAAGCTCTTCGACCCGTTCTACGCGACCGACGGTGAGACCTTCCGGGTCTCCCGCCAGATGTTCGAGGGTCTGGTCGGCTTCAAGCCGGGTACCGCCGAGGTCGAGCCCGCGCTGGCTGAGAAGTACGAGCCGAGCGCAGACGGCAAGACGTGGACCTTCACCCTCAAGGAGGGCGTGAAGTTCCACGACGGTACGGACTTCAACGCCGAGGCCGTGTGCTTCAACTTCAACCGTTGGTACAACCAGAAGGGCGCCGGCACGTCTGACGCCGTCTCCCAGTACTGGCTGGACAACTTCGGCGGCTTCGCCAGCACGCCGGACAAGCCCTCGCTGTTCAAGGCCTGCACGGCCAAGGACGCCAAGACCGCCGTGGTCGAGCTGAACGAGGTCACCTCGCAGTTCCCGTCGGTCCTCGGCTTCACGTCGTTCTCCATCTCCAGCCCCGACGCGCTGAAGAAGTACGACGCGGACAACGTCCAGGCCGCCGGTGACGCGTTCACCTTCCCGGCCTACGCGAACGAGCACCCGACCGGTACGGGCCCGTTCAAGTTCGGCAAGTACGACAAGGCCAACAACACCGTGGAGCTCGTGAAGAACGACGCCTACCACGGCACGAAGGCCAAGCTGGACAAGATCGTCTTCAAGATCATCCCGGATGAGACCGCCCGCAAGCAGGCGCTCAAGGCCGGCGACATCGACGGTTACGACCTGCCGAACGCGGCGGACTGGGCCGGTCTGAAGACCGACGGCTTCAACGTCGCGATCCGTCCGGCGTTCAACGTGTTCTACCTGGGCATCAACCAGAAGAACAACCCGAAGCTCGCCGACCTGAAGGTCCGTCAGGCCCTGATGTACGCGATCAACCGCGAGCAGCTGGTCAAGTCGCAGCTGCCCGAGGGTGCCAAGGTCGCGACGCAGTTCATGCCGGACACCGTCAACGGCTACAACAAGGACCTCAAGGCCGTCGGTTACGACGCCGCCAAGGCGAAGTCGCTGCTGGCCGAGGCCGGTGCCTCCGACCTGACGCTGAAGTTCTACTGGCCGTCCGAGGTCACGCGTCCGTACATGCCGTCCCCGAAGGACCTGTTCGGCGCGATCTCCGGTGACCTGCAGGCCGCCGGCATCAAGATCGAGGTCGTCACCAAGCCGTGGAACGGCGGTTACCTGACCGACGTCGACAGCAGCATCCCGGACCTGTTCCTCCTGGGCTGGACCGGCGACAACGGCACGGCGCACAACTGGGTCGGCACGTTCTTCGGCCGCACCGACAACCGCTTCAACACCGGTGTGTCGCCGTGGGGCGCCACGCTCGCCGCGGACCTGGCCAAGGCCAACTCCGAGCCGAACGAGGCCAACCGCACGAAGCTGTACGAAGAGATCAACAAGAAGATCATGGAGGAGTACCTCCCCGCGATCCCGATCTCGCACTCCCCGCCCGCTCTGGTGTTCAAGTCGGACATCAAGGGTGTCGTCCCGAGCCCGTTGACCGACGAGAAGTTCGGCCCGGCCTCCAAGGGCTGAGCTGACTAGCTCCCACCACAAGAGAACAACGGGGTAGCTCAAGTGCTCCGCTACACCATTCGACGGCTGATTCAGCTGGTCGGCGTGGTGCTGGTGCTCTCGCTGCTGCTCTTCGCGTGGTTGCGCGTACTCCCAGGAGGGCCGGTTTCGGCCCTCCTGGGAGACCGTTCTACGCCGGAGAAGGCGGCGGAGCTCACCAAGCAGCTCGGCCTCGATCAGCCCATCGTCGTGCAGTACTTCAAGTTCCTCGGTCGCGCGGCGACCGGCGACTTCGGCGTCTCCACCGGTGTTCAGCCCGGTGACTCGGCGCTCGACATCTTCATCCAGAGATTCCCCGCGACGCTCGAACTGAGCTTCTTCGCGATCGTCATCGCCATCCTGGTCGGCGTTCCGCTCGGCTACATCGCCGCGAAGCGCCGCGGTGGCTGGTTCGACAACCTCAGCGTCGTCGGTTCGCTCATCGGTGTCGCCGTTCCGGTGTTCTTCCTGGCCTACGTGCTCAAGGGCGTCGCATCGTCCTCGCTCGGGCTGCCGTCCAGCGGTCGTCAGGACGCCATCGACGCCACTCGCGTCACCGGTTTCTTCACCCTCGACGGCATCATCACCGGCGAGTGGGACGCGACGTTCAACGCGCTCGAACACCTGATCCTGCCGGCGATCGCGCTGGCGACGATCCCGTTCGCGGTGATCTTCCGGATCACCCGCGCGGCCGTCCTCGACGTGCTCGACGAGGACTTCGTCCGCACCGCCGAGTCCAAGGGCCTCACCGCATCGGTGATCCGCCGCCGGCACGTGCTGCGCAACGCGATGCTCCCGGTCGTCACGACGATCGGCCTGCAGACCGGTGCGCTGCTCTCCGGCGCGGTGCTCACCGAGAAGGTGTTCTCGTTCCCCGGTGTCGGCGAGGCGCTCGCCATCGGGTTCGAGCGGCGTGACTACCCGGTGCTGCTGTTGTTGATCATCATGGCCACGAGCGTCTACGTCGTGGTCAACCTGCTGGTCGACCTCTCGTACGCGCTCATCGACCCGCGCATCAGGACGAGGTGAGACCAGTGGCACTTGGAGTGACCAAGAAGGACAAGATCGACGGCCTCGCCGAGACCGCGGGTGTCTCGCTCGCGGCCAGCGCGTGGAAGCGGCTCAAGCGCAGTCCGGTGTTCCTGATCGGCGCGACGATCATCGGCATCTTCGTCGCGGTCTCGATCCTGTCGCCGTGGCTCGCGCCGCACGACCCGGCCAGCCCCATGCTGATCGACCAGGTCATCAAGGCGCGCAACGAGATCCCGCCCGCTCAGCCGGGCCACCCGCTCGGTGGCGACCTGCAGGGCCGTGACTTCCTGTCGCGCCTGCTGATCGGCTCGCAGCAGACGTTGATCGTCGGCATCGGCGCGACGATCATCGGCCTGTCCGGCGGCCTGATCCTGGGCACGCTCGCGGGTGCGATCGGCGGCTGGGTCGACTCGCTCGTCATGCGCGTCGTCGACGTCATGCTCTCGCTGCCGTCGCTGTTGCTCGCGTTCTCGATCGCGGCGATGTTCGCGCGGCCGAGTCAGTTCACCGTGATCCTCGCGGTGGCGATCGTGCAGATCCCCGTGTTCGCCCGGTTGCTCAGAGGCTCGATGCTGGCGCAACGGCACAGCGACCACGTGCTGGCGGCGACCGCTCTGGGCGTGAAGAAGGGTGCGATCGTGTTCCGGCACATGCTGCCGAACTCGCTCGGCCCGGTGATCGTCCAGTCCACCCTGGTGCTCGCCACGGCGATCATCGAGGCGGCCGCGCTGTCGTTCCTCGGCCTCGGCAACCCGGACGACCGGACGCCGGAGTGGGGTCAGATGCTCGGTGACGTGCAGAAGGTGTTCGACACCCATCCGCACCTCGCCGCGTGGCCCGCGATCTGCATCATCATCGTCGCGCTCGGTTTCACGCTCATGGGTGAGACCCTGCGTGAAGCCCTCGACCCGAAGAACAGGCGGTGAGTCGTCGTGGCACTGCTCGAAGTACGTGACCTCTCCGTCGTGTTCCAGCGCAAGGGCGAAGAGCCGTTCCGCGCGGTCGACGGCGTCAGCTTCGACGTGGAGCCCGGCCAGACGGTCGGGCTCGTCGGCGAGTCGGGCTGCGGCAAGTCCGTGACATCGTTGGCGATCATGGGTCTGCTGCCCAAGCGCGGCGCCCAGGTCACCGGCAGCGTGACCTACGACGGCACGGATCTGCTGAAGCTGTCCGACCGGCAGATGCGCGACAAGCGCGGCAGCGAGCTCGGCATGGTCTTCCAGGACCCGCTGTCCTCGCTCAACCCCGTCGTCCCGATCGGCCTGCAGGTCACCGAGGTGCTCGAACGGCACCGCGGCATGCCTCGCAAGGAAGCGATGATCGAGGCGAAGAACCTGCTCGACAAGGTCGGCATCCCGGACCCGAACCGGCGGCTCAAGGAATACCCGCACCAGCTCTCCGGCGGTATGCGGCAGCGCGCACTCATCGCGATCGCGCTCGCGTGCCGGCCGAAGCTGCTGATCGCGGACGAGCCGACGACGGCGCTGGACGTGACCATCCAGGCCCAGATCCTGTCGCTGATGAAGGAACTGGTGCAGGACCTCGGCACCGCGCTCGTGATGATCACCCACGACCTGGGTGTCGTCGCCGGCCTGTGCGACGAGGTGAACGTGCTGTACGGCGGCAAGGTGGTCGAGAAGGCCATGCGGCACAAGCTCTTCGCCGAGCCGCGCCACCCGTACACGCACGGCCTGCTGGCCTCGATCCCGCGACTCGACGCCGCTCGTCACTCGAAGCTGACGCCGATCAGGGGTTCCGTCGCGGACAACATCCCGTGGGCGAGCGCCTGCGCGTTCGCGCCGAGGTGCCCGAACGCGCTGGACGTGTGCCGCACGGAGACGCCGCCGGAAGAAGACCAGCTGGGTCGCCTGCTCCGCTGCCACAACCCGGTGGTGCCGGGAACTCCCGCCGCCGAGGAGGTGCCGGTATGAGCGAGACCCTGGTTTCCGTCCAGGACATGAAGGTGCACTTCCCGATCAAGCGGGGCGTGTTCATGGACCGCACCGTCGGCTACGTCTACGCGGTCGACGGCGTCGACCTGGAGATCAAGCGCGGCGAGACGTACGGCCTCGTCGGCGAGTCCGGCTGCGGCAAGTCCACCCTCGGGCGGGCGATGCTGCGGCTCAACGAGCCGACCGCGGGCAAGATGGTCTTCGACGGGCAGGACTTCTCCGCGCTCAAGGGCGAGGACCTGCGCAAGATGCGGCGCCGGATCCAGATGGTGTTCCAGGATCCGCTGTCCTCTTTGGACCCGCGTCAGTCGGTGGAGTCGATCCTCATCGAGGGCCTGCGGGCGCACGGCCTGGACAAGGGCAAGGAGTCGACCAACAAGCGGCTTCGCGACCTGCTCACGGCCGTCGGTCTGCCGACCACGGCGCTGCGCAAGTACCCGCACGAGTTCTCCGGTGGTCAGCGGCAGCGCATCGGCATCGCGCGGGCGCTGGCACTGGAGCCGGACCTGATCGTCGCCGACGAGCCGGTGTCCGCGCTGGACGTGTCGGTGCAGGCGCAGGTCGTGAACCTCATGGAGGAGCTCCAGGAGCAGTTCGGCCTGACCTACCTGGTGATCGCGCACGACCTCGCCGTCGTGAAGCACATCTCCGACCGCGTGGGCGTGATGTACCTCGGTGGCCTGGTCGAGGAGGCCTCCTCGGAGGACCTCTACGCCGAGCCGCTGCACCCGTACACGCGGGCGCTGCTGTCGGCGATCCCGGTGCCCGACCCCGTGGTCGAGGACCGGCGTGAGCGGATCCTGCTCGCGGGCGACCTCCCGTCGCCGGCGAACCCGCCCAGCGGCTGCCGGTTCCACACCCGGTGCCCGTGGCGGCAGGCGACGAAGTGCGACACCGAACGTCCCGTGCTGCGCGAGCTCAGGCCGGGTCACAAGGTGGCGTGCCACTTCGCCGAGCAGATCCTGTCCGGCGAGATCCAGCCGCACGAGGTGAAGCCGATCCTGGTGGAGGAGGACGACGGCCTGTCGCCCGACGTCCCGCTCGTGGGACCGGCTTCGGTGACCGAAGCGCTGAACCCGTAGCAGTCGTTTTCCGAACGGGGCCACCTCACTTCGAGGTGGCCCCGTTCGTTTCTCCAGGGCCGTCCGCTGTCCTCGGTGGATGGACAGTCGTGGCTCGATCCTTCTTCGCGCGGCGGAGATCGCGTCGGTCGACGGCCTTGAGGGCGTCACGATCGGGCGGCTCGCGGTCGAGCTCGGCATGAGCAAGAGCGGGGTCTTCTCGCACTTCGGCTCGAAGGAAGAACTGCAGATCTGCACCGTGCACACGGCGGCGGAGATCTTCGCGCACGAGGTCGTGATGCCGGGCGGTGCGCTGCTGGACCTCGCCGACCGCTGGCTCGACTACTCGAAACGCCGCGTGTTCCCCGGCGGCTGCTTCTTCGTCGTGACCCGCTCGGAGTTCGCCGCCCGGCCCGGCCGCGTCCGAGACGCGTTGATGCTCTTCAACCTGCGCTGGATCTCACTGCTGGAACGGCTGTGCGGCGACGCCCAGATGGCGTTCGAGGTGGACGCCCTGCTGGCGGCCGCGGACCGGTTCGCGGTGCTCTACGACGACGCCTCGGCGTACGAGAGAGTGCGGCTCGCGTTGCGCGCACGGATCGCCATGCCGACCGGGATGGAGATGAGCGTGGCCACGGCGAACGACAACAGCATCGCGAGCCACGCCTCGTCGACGAGCTGACCGCCGATGTACCCCACGGTGGCGGGGTAGAGGCTCCACAGCGCCGACCCGAGCGCCGCGACCGGCACGAACCGGCGCAACGGCCACCTCAGCGCTCCCGTCAGCAGCGCCCCGACGATGCCACCGGCGGGCAGGAACCGCGCCGCGATGAGGATCGTCTCGCCCTTGGTGGCGAGCTGGTCGGCCGTCCACACGACCATGGCCCGCGCCCTGGAGTTCTTGTTGACCTTGTCGAGCGCCCGCATCCCCATCCTGCGCCCTGCGGTAAAGTTGATCAAGTCACTGACCAGGCAACCGGCCGCGGCGACGAGCACCACCAGGTACAGCGGCACCTCACCGGACGCGGCCAGGACACCGGCGCCGATGAGCACGGCCTCCGTCGGTGCCAGAGGCACGACGGCGACCAGGAACAGCACTACGAGGCTGGCTGCGGTGCTCATGATCGGTGAACGTACGTGACCCAGGTGAACAATCCCGACCTGGGTGTTTCTTCAGCGTGCCCACAGGAACCACACACGGCTCCGCCGGACGGCCGCGCCTGGTGTCCGAAAGGGCATGACTGGGCGTGACGGCCCGAGATTTCCCGGTCCGGTTACCGGTCCTGCGTCGGCCACTCGTCGGACGTTCGTGACATCCCACGACGGACACCTCATGCCAGCGGGCCTGGTGTGATCCAGGCCATATGCGCCGACCGGTCACGTCGTGACTTCTGATGACCGCTCGATTCCGCCGGAAGACCTCCGATCTGTCATGCGTTCATCCGGCACTTCTGCCGTTGACCTGCTGGTTCGGCTGTAGTTAACGTCCGAACTCAATTGGAAAGCTTGTTTACCAATCCTTCGAACCGCCGCCCTTCGCCCAGGAGGAACGAAGTGATCAAAAAGCACACCAGAGCTGGTGTCGCCATAGCCCTGTTCGCGTTGGTGATCCCCCAGATCGCCGCGTCGGGCACGGCCAACGCGGCTGATTCCCTGCTGTCCGCCAACAAACCCACCACCGTCTCGTCCGTCGAGGCCGAGACCTTCGGCGGCGCCAACGCCGTCGACGGGAACTCGACCACCCGGTGGGCGAGTCTCGAAGGCGTCGATCCGCAGTGGATCGCCGTCGACCTCGGTAGCGCCGCCACCGTCTCCAAGGTCAAGATCAACTGGGAGGCCGCGTACGCCTCCGAGTACAAGATCCAGACCTCGTCCGACGGCTCGTCGTGGACCACCAGCAAGACCCTCACCGGTCAGAACGGTGGCATCGACGAGACGACCCTGAGCGCGTCAGGCCGCTACGTGCGGATCTACGGCACCAAGCGCGGCACGGCGTACGGCTACTCGATCTTCGACCTCGAGGTCTGGGGCAGCGGCTCGGGTGTCGACCCCACGCCACCGACCGCGCCCACCGGTCTCACCTCGACCGGCACCACGTCGAGCTCGGTCAGCCTGCAGTGGACGGCCGCGAGCGACAACATCGGTGTGACGGGCTACGACGTCCTGCGCAACGGCAGTGTCGTGGGCACCCCGACGGGCACCACGTTCACCGACACGGGCCTCGCGTCCGGTACTGCGTTCACCTACACCGTCAAGGCGCGGGACGCGGCCGGCAACCTCGGTCCCGCGAGCAACTCGGTGCAGGCGACGACCCTGCCGCCCGCACCCGGCGACACCATCACCGTCGTCGCCGCGGGCGACATCGCGTCGCTGACCAACACCGAGCACTACGAGACGGCGAAGCTGATCGACCAGATCAAGCCGAACCACGTCCTCACGGTCGGCGACAACCAGTACGACAGCGGCACGCTCACGGAGTTCAAGGCCCACTACGACAAGTCGTGGGGCAAGTTCAAGAGCATCACCCACCCCGCGACGGGCAACCACGAGTGGGAGGACAACCTCAACGGGTACAAGTCCTACTTCGGTGTCCAGGCCTACCCGCAGGGCAAGCCGTACTACAGCTGGGAAGCCGGCGACTTCCACTTCGTCTCGTTCGACTCCCAGAAGATGTACGACACGGGTGCCGACTCGACGCAGATGACCTGGCTGAAGGCCGACCTCGCCGCGAACACCAAGGCGTGCGTCGTCGGCTACTGGCACCACCCGCGCTTCAACTCGGGTGAGTACGGCGACAAGTCCAAGATGACGACGGTGTGGAACGCCTTCGCCGACGCCAAGGCCGACCTGGTCCTCAGCGGTCACGACCACCACTACGAGCGGTTGAAGCCGCTGAACAAGAGCGGTGCGGTCGACGAGGCCAACGGCCTGCGCTCCGCGATCATCGGCATCGGTGGCGACTACCTCTACTCCAACGTCAAGCCTCGTGCGGGCGTGGAGAAGTGGTTCGCGGACTCGCACGGCGTCGTGAAGTTCACCCTGTCCGGTCGCTCCTACTCGTGGGAGGTCATCGACACGGCGGGCCGGGTGCGCGACAAGGCCGGTCCTTACAACTGTCGTTGATCGCATCTGGCTGTTGATCGGAGGCCGTCGTGTACATCGCAACCGCAAGACAAGCTCCGGCTTCTGGTGGCACCGGCAGGATCGCGGGCAACGTGCTCGCGCTGGGCGCGGTGTCCCTGCTCACGGACGTCTCGTCCGAGATGGTCACCGCCATCCTGCCGCTGTACCTGGTGCTGGGACTGGGGTTCTCCCCACTGCAGTTCGGTGTGCTCGACGGCATCTACACCGGTGTGACGGCACTGGTTCGCGTTGTCGGTGGTCACGCTGCGGACCGCTGGCAACGGCGCAAGTTCGTGGCCGGACTCGGGTACGGGATCTCGGCGCTGGGCAAGCTCGGCCTGCTCGCCGCCGGGACCTCGGCCACCGCGATGGGGCTCGTGCTGGCCGGGGACCGGACCGGCAAGGGCTTGCGCACGGCGCCGAGGGACGCGCTGATCACGTTGAGCAGCGAGCCTTCGGCGTTGGGACGTGCCTTCGGTGTCCACCGCGCGATGGACACCGTGGGCGCGTTCCTCGGCCCACTGCTGGCGTTCTGTCTCCTGTGGACGCTGCCGGCCCGCTACGACGTGGTGTTCGTGGTGAGTTTCTGCTTCGCGGCAGTGGGTTTTCTGGTGCTGGTGCTGTTCGTGCGCGATCACCGGGACGTGCTGCCACGCGTCGCGGTGTCGCTGCGATCGGCGTTCGGGTTGTTGCGGTCCAGGCCGTTCCGGCGGGTCTGCCTGGTCGCGTGCGGGCTCGGGTTCCTGACGCTGGGCGACGGGTTCGTCTACCTGTTGCTGCAGAAGAAGCTGAACGTCGAGGTCGCCTACATCGCGTTGCTGCCCCTCGGCACGGCCGGCGTGTACCTGCTCGCCGCCGTGCCGCTGGGGTCCCTGGCCGATCGCGTGGGCCGGTGGAAGATCTTCCTGGTCGGGCACCTGGCGTTGCTCGGCGCGTACGTGTTGCTGGTTGGAACGTCCGGAATCGCTTTGCTGGTGGGCGTTCTGCTGCTGCACGGGCTCTTCTACGCGTGTACCGACGGCGTGTTGATGGCCGTCGCCGGGCCGATGATCCCCGACGAGCTGCGCACGTCCGGTCTGGCCCTGCTGCAGACCGGACAGGTGCTCGCCCGCGCCACCTCTTCCGTTCTCTTCGGTGCTCTTTGGACGTGGTTCGCTTGGTGAGGATCCTGATCGTCATCGCCGCCGTGATCGCGCTGGGCGCGGGCGCCACCGCCTACGCCCTGCGAGCTCCGGACGCGGTGTCCGTCGCGGTGGAGGCCGGTCCGGTCGAACTGTCGTCCGGACGGCTGATGTTCGTGGACGAGATGAGCGGCAAGGTGGCGTCGGTGCCGTTGACCGATCCGTCCGGCCCGCGGCGGGTGAGTTCGTTGTCCTGCAAGCGCTTCTTCGCTTCCAGCGGGCAGGGGCTGTGCCTTGCGGACGCGTCAGGGCCGTTGCCCGGCTCGGCCGCGGTGTTCGTCGACCGGGGGCTGTCCGAACGTCGCCGCGTGGAGGTGGACGGCGTTCCGAACCGCGCCAAGCTGTCGGCGGACGGGCGGATGGCGTCGTGGACGACCTTCGTCACCGGCGACTCGTACTCGCAGGCCGGCACGTTCTCCACCCGCACCGCGATCCTCGACCAGCAGACGGAGACCTACGCCAGCAACATCGAGGGCACGTCCGTCGCGGGCATGAAGACGACCAACGACATGAACTGGTGGGGCGTCACGTTCGCCCAGGACGACCGCACGTACTACGCGACGATGAGCACCGCCGGGAAGACCTACCTGGTCCAGGGCGACGCGGTGGACGAGTCGGCGAAGACGTTGCGGGAGAACGCCGAATGCCCGTCGCTCTCACCGGACGGCAAGCGGGTGGCGTTCAAGAAGCGCGTGCCCGGCGACGGCGCGCGACCGTGGCGCCAGCACGTGCTGGACCTGACCACGATGGTGGAGACACCGCTGGCGGAGACCCGTGGGATCGACGACCAGGTCGTGTGGCTCGACAACGACACCATCGCCTACGGCCTGCCGGGTGAGGGCATCTGGGCCGTGCAGGCGAACGGGGAGGGCGCGCCGCGGCAACTGGTGCCGCACGCGTCCTCCCCGTCCGTCGCCATCGGTTAGCGGTTGGCCCGGTTGATCGCCGAGACGATCGCGCGGAACGACGCGGCGACCGTGGAGCTGTCGATGCCCACGCCCCACAGGACCCGGTCGCCCACCGCGCACTCGACGTAGGCGGCGGCGCGGGCGTCGTCACCGGCGGACAGCGCGTGCTCGGCGTAGTCCAGCACCCGCACGTCGTAGCCCACCGAGGCGAGCGCGTCGACGAAGGCCGCGATCGGGCCGTTGCCCGAGCCGGTGATCTCCTGCTCGTCGCCGTCGATCAGCAGCGTCGCGGTGATCTCCTCGCGGCCGCTGCCGTCCGACGACGCCCTGTGCTTCAGCAGGTACAGCGGCACCCGGCCGTGCAGGTACTCGTCCGCGAAGGCGTCCCACATCTCCTTCGGGTTGATCTCGCCGCCCTGCGTGTCGGTGACCTCCTGGATCACCTTCGAGAACTCGATCTGCAGGCGCCGCGGCAGGTCCAGGTGGTGCTCCTGCTTCATCAGGTACGCCACGCCGCCCTTGCCGGACTGCGAGTTGACCCGGATGACGGCCTCGTAGTTGCGGCCGACGTCCTTCGGGTCGATCGGCAGGTACGGGACCTCCCACAGGAAGTCGTCGACGTGCTGACCGGCCTCCTTGGCGTCGGCCTCCAGCGCCTCGAAGCCCTTCTTGATCGCGTCCTGGTGGGAACCGGAGAACGCGGTGAAGACCAGGTCGCCGCCGTACGGGTGGCGCTCGGGCACCGGCAGCTGGTTGCAGTACTCGACGGTGCGCCGGACCTCGTCGATGTCGGAGAAGTCGATCTGCGGGTCGATGCCCTGGCTGAACATGTTCATGGCCAGCGTGACCAGGCAGACGTTGCCGGTGCGCTCACCGTTGCCGAACAGGCAGCCCTCGATGCGGTCCGCCCCGGCCAGGTAGCCCAGCTCGGCGGCCGCGACGCCCGTGCCGCGGTCGTTGTGCGGGTGCAGGCTCAGGATGATCGCCTCGCGGTTGTCGAGGTTCCGCGACATCCACTCGATCGAGTCGGCGTAGACGTTCGGCGTGGCCATCTCGACGGTCGCCGGCAGGTTGATGATCAGCGGCTTCTCCGGCGTGGGCTGGATGATCGCTTGAACGGCGTTGCAGACTTCCACGGCGTAGGACAGCTCCGTGCCCGTGTAGGACTCGGGGGAGTACTCGTAGCGGAAGTCGGTCTCCGGGTAGTCCTGCTCCTGCTGCTTGGCGAACTTCGCGGCGTCCGTGGCGATCTTCTTGATGCCGTCGCGGTCCGAGCGGAAGACCACCCGGCGCTGCAGGATCGACGTCGAGTTGTAGAAGTGGACGATCGCCTTGTTCGCGCCCCGCAGCGACTCGAAGGTCCGCGCGATCAGCTCTTCGCGGCACTGGGTCAGCACCTGGATCGTGACGTCGTCCGGGACGGCGCCGTCCTCGATGATCTCCCGCACGAAGTCGAAGTCCGTCTGGGACGCCGCCGGGAAGCCGACCTCGATCTCCTTGAAGCCCATGCGGACCAGCAGGTCGAACATCTTGCGCTTGCGCGCGGGCGACATCGGGTCGATCAGGGCCTGGTTGCCGTCCCGCAGGTCCACCGCGCACCACAGCGGGGCCTTCTCGATCTTCTTCGCCGGCCAGGTGCGGTCCGGTACGTCGATGACCTCGACCAGCTCGGCGAACGGGCGGTAGCGGTGGAACGGCATCGAGGAGCCCAGTTGACGGTTCCAGGACTGCTGCGTGTCCGGGGCCGGGCGAGAAGGCTTGCGGATTCGGCTCGTGCCTGAGGTGTAGGCGTCAGCCGACTCGAACGCGGTGGTGGTGAAGGCCTCGTCTGAGGTCATGATTTTTGTGCTCCTGCGGGTCGTTTACGGGAACGACCGGCGGCAACGCTGAAGCCCGCGACGGGGGGCCGGTCTGATCAGACCCCGTCACGGCAGCGAAGCAGGAGGGAACGCCACACGTCGGACAGAGTAGCCACAGATCGGGCCGGGATGGAACTCAGGGACCGGATCGTGGGATATCGGGCTTCGCTGGGCCGTCTGCGCGATCAGGTGGGGCCGTCAGGTTGCAATTTGCTGACGCAGGTCAGTTTGCAAGTTTTGGCAGGCCCGTACCTGGGAAAAGTTCATGTATGTCCAGATTACGTACCACCAGTGGCCGCGGCACGGCTTCCCGCGTGATCAGCGGCATCGGCTTGCTCTTCGCCTTCATCGAAGTGCTGTACATCCTGATGATCGTGTTGGGCGCGAACCAGGCGAACGCGTTCTTCAAGTTCATCCAGTCCCTCGCCGAGCCTCTCGCTCTGTTCTTCCCGGGGCTCTTCAACACTGGCAACTACAACCTCGACGTCTTCCTGAACTACGGTCTCGCCGCCGTGTTCTGGCTGGTCGTGACCGGATTGCTCGCACGTGCGGTGTCGCGCTACTGAGTAGTAGATTCCGGCGGTATGCGGACGCGTGTGGTCGGTATCGCCGCCGGAGTTGTCAGTTGGGTCGGCCTCGCGCTGGCGGTCGTGCTCGTCTTCCACGTCGTGCTCACCGTCGGCGGGGCCAACCCGGACAACCCCATCACCAGTACGGTCAAGTCCCTGGCCGAGCCGTTGGCGCTCGCGTTCAGGGACCTCTTCTCGCCCGCGGACGCCAAGTTGCGAGTGATCGTCAACTTCGGGCTCGCCGCCCTGTTCTGGCTGGCCGTTCGAGCGATCGTCATTAAACTCGTGAGGCGCCTGAACTAGGTTCGAAACATGGCGCGCGACGACTTCTGCAACAGCTGTGGCTCCCAGTACGCCGACACGGCCGCGTACCCGCGCAGGTGCGCCAGTTGTGGGCACATGGTGTGGGCCAATCCCTCGCCCGTTGTGGTGTTGCTCGTCCCGGTGAAGGACGGGCCGCGGACCGGGCTGCTCACCGTGCGGCGGGCGATTCCGCCGGTCGGGGAGCTGGCGTTCGTCAGCGGGTTCATGGATCGCGGTGAGTCCTGGCAGCAGAGTGCTGTGCGGGAGCTCGAGGAAGAAGCGGGCGTGCGCATTCCGCCCGACGACCTGCGGCCCCTGCACTTCGTGTCCACGCCGGACGGCGGGACGGTGCTGATGTTCGCCACCGCGCCCGCGATCAACGCCGAGGACATGCCGCCGTTCGTGCCCAACGACGAGGCTTCCGAACGGGCGATCATCTTCGAGTGCGTGCCGTTGGCGTTCCCGCTGCACAACGACGTCGCGACCAAGTACTTCTCAACTGAACTCTGACTGACCCCAGGTGCCGGTGAAGACCGTTTCGGACAGCGGCAGGCGCTTGCGTTCGCGCTGTTCGCGGGCCTGAAGGTCCTCTGGGAGGTCGGCGAGCGAACCGTGCCGTCCGAGCGCCATGGCGACCAGCGGGCGGACGTCGCCGGGCATGCCGAACGCGGCGTGCGCGGCCGCTTTGTCGAAGCCGCCCATCATGTGCGAGATCAGGCCGAGCTCGACGGCCTGCAGTGCCATGTTCTCCATGGCCAGGCCCAGACCGAACTCGACGTTCGGGATGTCGCCGCGGTCGTCGGTCGTGAGCACGCAGCCGATCAGCAGGACCGACGCGCGGGGCGCCCACGTCTTGTTGCCCCGCGTCAGGGTCTCGACGATCGCGTCGAACGTCGGGGTGCCCCGGTGCCCCGCCACGAACCGGGCCGGCTGGCTGTTGCCGTGCGACGGGGCCCAGCGGCCCGCCTCCAGCACGGTGCGGAGTTCGGAGTCGGAAACCGTTGCGTCAGCGGAGAAGGCGCGAGGACTCCAGCGCTTCGAGATCAGCTCGTTCATCAGATCGCATACTGCCAAACGGCCAGGGAGTAGGCGCCGAACCACGCGCTGAACAGCGTCACCATGCCCAGGACCGTGAGGACCGTGGACGGACGGCGGCGCGCCAGGACCAGGGCCAGGGGGAGCAGCAGGGTGAACGCGGGGAGCAGCAGGCGCGCCTTCGAGTTCATCAGGCCGTTCGAGCCGAGGTCCATCGCCAGGACACCCAGGCCGTAGACGATCAGCGGCCACTCCAGACGGCGCTGGAAGGCGTAGAAGACCAGGACGATCGCGAGCGCCAGCAGCCAGACCGTGCCGGTCTCGAGGATCGAGCGCGGGTTGCCGAGGTGACCCCAGGCGAAGTCCCAGGTGGCCGCGCCGCCGTCGAACTTCGAGCCCCAGCCCCGTTGCTGCACGCCGAACCAGCCCATGAGATCGCCGGTGCGGACGGCCACCCAGCCCAGGTAGCCGAGCATGCCGAGAGGGGCCACGAAACCGCCGACCCAGGCCCGCCAGTCCTTCCGGTCGGCGATCACCGCGACCAGCGCGGCCAGTCCGACCGCCACGATCAGCGCCGCCGCGGTCGGGCGGACCAGGCCCGCCGCCGCGCAGCAGACGCCGGCGAGGATCCAGCGCTTCTTGACCACACCCACCAGGGCCCAGACGGCGAAAGCGCAGAACGTCGCCTCGGAGTAGGTCATCGACAGCACGACGGCCATCGGGGACGCGGCGAAGAGCGTCACGAGGATCAGGCCCGTGCGGTTCGAGCCGTCGCGGACCACCCGTCCGAGGACGAACAGGCCGTAGGCGCAGAAGACGCCGCTGATCAGGCTGACCGCGAAGGCCGCGCCGACCACGTCCACGCCCGGCAGGCCGTCGACCCACCTGATCAACGCCGGATAGCCGGGGAAGAACGCGAGCGGGGTCTCGGCGGTGCGACGGCCGAACGCGTCGTACGGGGGCGATGGGACGCCGTTGTAGCCGCCGGTCGCGATGCCGAGGAACCAGTCGCCGTCCCACGACTTCAGGTTGTCGACCGAGGTGTCGGCCTTGCCGGTGAGCTTGTTCTGGTACTCGACGACGAGCTGCAGCACGAACAGACCGACCTGACGAATGATCAGGTAGATGAGCGCGGGAGCCGTCCAGAGCGCGGCCGGATGTCTGAGCGCATCGACCGTCCGTGAGCGCGCACTGCTCTCATGCACGGCTGCTGGGGCCTCCACGACATCGGCACTCGACGACACCCGGACAGAGTAGTCACGCGCATCACGGCTCCAGAGTCTCACCAGGTGGTCCGGGTAGGCTGCCTTCGACGTGGGGTTTTAGTCGCGCGAAGGAGGTCAGGTCGGTGGCGCTCGTCGTCCAGAAGTACGGCGGTTCATCGGTTGGAAGCGCCGAGCGGATCAAACGCGTGGCCGAGCGCATCGTCGCGACCAAGAAGGCGGGGAACGACGTCGCTGTCGTCGTGTCCGCCATGGGCGACACGACTGATGAGCTGCTCGATCTCGCCCGCCAGGTCTCGCCGGTGCCGCCCGCGCGTGAACTCGACATGCTTCTCACCTCGGGTGAGCGCATCTCGATGTCACTGCTCGCGATGGCGATCAACTCGCTCGGTGCCGAGGCGCGCTCCTACACGGGCTCGCAGGCCGGCGTGATCACGACGTCGGCGCACGGCAAAGCGCGGATCATCGACGTGACACCGAGCCGGATCCAGGACGCGATGGCCGAGGGGGCCATCGTGATCGTCGCCGGCTTCCAGGGCGTCTCCCAGGACTCCAAGGAGATCACCACGCTCGGCCGTGGCGGCAGCGACACCACGGCGGTGGCGCTCGCGGCCGCGACCAAAGCCGACGTGTGCGAGATCTACACCGACGTGGACGGCGTCTACACCGCCGACCCGCGCATCGTGCCGAACGCGAAGAAACTCGACACGATCACGTACGAGGAAATGCTCGAGATGGCCGCCTGCGGCGCCAAGGTGCTGATGCTCCGCTGCGTGGAGTACGCCCGGCGCTACAACGTCCCCGTGCACGTCCGCTCTTCGTTCAGCAACAAGACCGGAACCATCGTGTCCGGTTCAGTGGAGGACCTTCCCGTGGAACAGGCGATGATCACCGGCGTCGCGCACGACCGGTCCGAGGCCAAAATCACCGTGACGGCAGTTCCCGACCACCCCGGCATCGCGGCCAAGATCTTCCGCGTCGTGGCGCAGGCGGAGCTCGACATCGACATGGTCGTGCAGAACGTGTCGCAGGCCGCGTCCGGCCGCACCGACATCACGTTCACGCTGTCCAAGGACGACGGCCCGCGCGCGGTGGCGGCACTGGAGAAGGCCCGCGGCGAGATCGGGTTCGACCAGGTCCTCTACGACGAGCACGTCGGCAAGGTGTCGCTGATCGGCGCGGGCATGCGCTCGCACCCCGGCGTCACGGCGACGTTCTGCGAGGCGCTGGCCACGGCCGGCGTCAACATCGACATCATCTCCACCTCGGAGATCCGCATCTCGGTCATCTGCCGCGACACCCAGCTCGACGACGCCGTCCGTGCCCTGCACGACGCGTTCGACCTGGGCACCGACGAAGAGGCCGTCGTTTACGCAGGGACTGGACGATGACCGCCCCCGTTCTCGCGCTGGTGGGCGCGACCGGTGCCGTGGGCACCGTGATGATCGACATCATCAACACCCGTTCCTCCGTGCCGTGGGGCGAGATCAGGCTGATCGCGTCCCCGCGCTCGGCGGGCAAGAAGATCAACGTGCGTGGCCAGGACGTCACGGTCATCGCGCTCTCGCCCGAGGCGTTCGACGGCGTCGACATCGCGATGTTCGACGTGCCGGACGAGGTCTCCGCCGAGTGGGCCCCGATCGCCGCCGAGCGCGGTGCCGTCGCGATCGACAACTCCGGCGCGTTCCGGATGGACGCCGACGTGCCGCTGGTCGTGCCAGAGGTGAACGCGGACAAGATCAACGATCGTCCGCGCGGCATCATCGCGAACCCGAACTGCACGACGCTGTCGATGATGGCGTCGCTGGGCGCACTGCACCGCGAGTTCGAGCTCAAGGAACTCGTCGTGGCCTCCTACCAGGCCGCTTCCGGTGCCGGCCAGTCCGGCATCGACCGCCTGTACGCCGAGATCGCGGCGCTGGCGGGCAAGGAGGCGGGTGTGTCCGCGGGCGACGTGGCGCAGGCGCTGGCCGCCGCCGGTCTGTCCGCGGAGGACTCGCCGTTCCCCGCTCCGCTGGTGCTGAACGTGGTGCCGTGGGCCGGTTCGCTCAAGGACGGCGGCTGGTCGTCCGAGGAGCTGAAGGTCCGCAACGAGGCCCGCAAGATCCTCGGCATCCCGGACCTGAAGGTCTCCGCGACCTGTGTCCGCGTCCCGGTCGTCACGACCCACTCGCTGTCCGTCCACGCGACGTTCGCCCGCGAGATCACGGTCGAGGCCGCGCACAAGATCTTCGAGTCGCAGTCGACGATCGTGCTGGTCGACGACCCGGCCGCGCAGAAGTTCCCGACGCCCGCGGACACCGTGGGCGAGGACCCGACGTACGTGGGCCGCGTGCGTCAGGCGCTGGACTTCCCGAACACGCTGGACTTCTTCGTGTGCGGTGACAACCTGCGCAAGGGTGCGGCGCTGAACACCTACGAGGTCGCGGAAGAGCTCGCGAAGCGCCTTTGACCGTCGCTCCTGTCGCCGTCGGGCCCGGTAGGGTCTGACGGCGATGGGGGAGATCGAGTGGATCAGGCCGCCCCGGCTCGCAGAGGTCGTGGCCGCCTATCAGGGTTTCGCTTTCAGCGCGGGTGTCCGAACAGGACTCGTCGGCCAGTTGGCGGCGTGTTCGGCGGAGGACCCGGCCGCGGCGCTGGCGCAGTGGGCGGCGGAGCCCGGCGTTCAGCCCGACCTGGTGTCCTGGCAGAGCGCCCGTGACCTGGTCAAGAACCGCTATCGCGGCAAGATCAGGTCGCAGGGGTCCGGTGCGTTGATCTGGGCGCTGCCCGCCGCCGTGCGACGGCTCGACGCCGATCGGATCCGTGAGCTGGTCGAGCTCACCCACGGCCCGGACTCCGCGGCCGCCGAGGTCGTGATCATGCTGGCCTCACACCTCTTCACAACGTCGAAGCTCGAACCGCCGGACGCCGATGTCTTCACCGCCGCGGGTGCGCTGGCGCAGGCCGTTCGTGGTGAGGGCCGTGGTGTCGCGCGGGCCATCGCGGGTGCGCTGGAGGGCGGTCCCGAGCACGACGTCCGGCTCGTCGCCGAAGAGCTGTACCGGAGGTCGTGGTGAGGGCGTTGGCTCCCATGGAGCAACTCCTGCACGAGTACGAAGACGACGTGAACGGCTTCGGGCACAACGCCGCGCACGGTGAGCTGCTCGTTCCCGGCGAAGTCCTGATGAGCGACCGCGAGGTCCTCGACGTCTACACCGACGAGTCACGGCTGCCGGCGGGCGTCGAGCAGTGGATCCGCCTGCCGTTGCACACGGTCCTGAGCAGGCTCGTGGCGAGCAAGCCGAAACTGCACTTCAACCCGGGCCTGCCGTTCGAGGCCGAGTTCGACTTCGTGGAACTGGCCGACGCCGCCGCGCAGCACATGCGGATCTGCGGCTGCGGGGAACGGCCGACCGCCACGCGGGAGTCCAGCCGCTGGGCCGACGCCGACGGGCGCCGGTTCTTCGTGGTGCCGCACAAGGACAGTTCGCGGTTGCGCGGGTGCCTGATCGGGGGCGCGATCGGGGACGCGCTCGGTGCCAACACCGAGAACCTGCCGATGGAGGTCGTCTACGAACGGCACGGGCCGGACGGCATCACGGACCTGCCCGAGAAGCCGGACATCACCGACGACACCCAGATGACGCTGTTCACGTTCGAGGCGATCATCCGGTCGCACGTGCGGCAGCGGATCACCGGCGAGCGCGACATCACCGGCCTCACCCAGAACGCGTACCAGCGTTGGCTGCACACGCAGAAAACGCCGTGGGACAAGGCCCGAGGCATTCATTCCACTGTGGACGAACCGGACGGCTGGCTGATCTCGCACCAGGAGCTCTTCCGGATGCGGGCACCGGGACTCACGTGCACGAGCGCGTTGCAGGAGTACGCCCGCACCGGCGAGCAGGCGACGATCACCAAGCCCGTCAACGACTCCAAGGGCTGCGGCGGCGTCATGCGGGTCGCGCCGGTGGCTTTCGCCGACGACGATCCGGTGGTCGTGTTCGCGCTGGCGGCGGCCAACGCGGCGCTGACGCACGGCCACCCGAGCGGCTACCTGTCCGCGGGCGTGTTCGCCGTGCTGGTGCACCAACTGTTGCGCGGCAAGGACGTTGCGGACGCGCTGGACGTCGCCGTCGACTCGCTCGTCCGGCGCGAAGGCCACGAGGAGGTCGTCGCGGCCATCGAGCACGCCCTCGAACTCGCGGCCCTCGGCCCACCGAGCGTGGCGCGGGTCGAGGAACTGGGCCGTGGCGGCGTCGGTGACACGGCGCTCGCCATCGCGTTGTACTCGGTGCTGGTCACCGACGATCCGAACGACGCGTTGCTGCTCTCGGTCAATCACGGCGGCGACAACGACTCGACGGCGTCCATGTGCGGCAACCTCGCCGGCGCGTTGCACGGCGTCGAGAAGATCCGCCCGGACTGGGTCGAGCGCGTGCAGTTCCGCGAGGTCGTCGACCGGATGGTGGCGGACTGGGAACTGGAGACCAGCCCCGCCGCGCCGGTGGGACAGGAGTGGTTCGTCCGGTATCCGCCGTCCTAGGGTGGGTCATGCTCGTTCTCGCGGTGGACCTCGGCACGACGGCGACCAAGGTCGTGGCGGTGGACGCGCAGGCTCGCGTCGTCGCGTCGACCGAACGCGCCTATCCCATGCGCACCAGCGGTCTCGAAGCCACGCACGACCCGAAGCAGGTGCTCGACGCGGCACTCGACGCACTGCGTGAGCTGGCCTCGGAGGACGTCCGAGCGATCGCGCTGACCGGCGCGATGCACTCGATCATGGGCCTGGACTCGGACCTGACGCCGGTCACGGACGCTCTGAGCTGGGCCGACAACCGCGCGGTCGAGCAGACCGAACGCCTGCGGGGCACGGCCGAGGGACGTGAACTGCACCAGCAGACCGGTGCGCCGATCCACTCGTTCACGCCGCTGATGAAGCTCGCCTGGTTCCACGAGAACGGCGTCCGCGCCGCGAAGTGGTGCGAGATCAAGGACTTCGTGCACCTGCACCTGACCGGCGAGCTGCTCAACGAGCACTCGTCCGGCTCCGGCACGGGCCTGATGAACATCCACACCCTGCAGTGGCACGAGCCGTCGCTGGAGTTCGCCGGCGTCACCGCGGACCAACTCCCGCCGCTGGTCGAGCCCACGCACTCGACGCCGCTGACGGCCGAGATTCCCGGCCTGCGCAAGGGCATCCCGGTGATCGTCGGCGGTGGTGACGGGCCGTTGGGCAACCTCGGTGTCGGCGCGGCCACGCCGGGAGCCGGCGCGGTCTCGCTCGGCACGTCGGGCGCGCTCCGCGTGGCGCAGCAGGGACCCGGCGTCGACGAAGAAGGCCGCACCTTCAGCTATGCCATCGGCGAGGGCCTCTGGGTCCGTGGCGGTGCGATCAGCAACGGCGGCGTGGTCGCCCAGTGGGCCGCGGAGACGTTCAACGTTCCGGTCGGCGAGCTTCTTCAGCAGGCCGCCGACGTCGATTCGGACGGTCTCGTCGCGCTGCCGTATCTGCTGGGCGAGCGTGCGCCGTGGTGGGACCCGACCGCGCACGCCGCGTTGCTCGGCCTTCGTCGCGAACACACCCCTGCGCAGATCACCAAGGCACTGGTCGAGGGTGTGTGCCAGCAACTGGCGCTCGTGCTGGACGCCGTGCCGCGGGTCGACTCGCTGAGGATCACCGGCGGAGCGTTCCGCGCGCCGATCTGGGCTCAGACGCTGGCGAACACGCTCGGCATGCCGTTGCACCTCACCGAGGACAGCGGCGGTTCGGCCGTGGGCGCTGCTCTGCTGGCGTGGCGGGCGCTGGGCGAGATCGAGTCGCTGACCGTCGACCTCGTGCAGCCGACGCAGACGATCACACCGGACGAGGACGCCATCGAGAGGTACGCGAACGCACGGCCGTTCGTCGTGAAGGCGTACCGGGCGCTGGAAGACCTGTACGACGAATCACATCGTTAGCAAGGAAAACCTTTTGCCATCCACGTGAGGATGGCGGTGTGGACCTCGCCCCCTTCAAGCACGTGCTGATGCTGCCCAGAGTCCGTCCGTTCGCACTGCTGATGTTCTTCGCGAGGATGCCTCCGGCGGCAACGGGCGTGATCCTGACGCTGCACGTCGCGGTCACGCTGGACCGGGGCTACGGCGCGGCGGGCCTGGTAGGGGCGGCGGGCACGATCGGAATGGGGCTGGGCGCCCCGCTGATGGGCAGGCTGATCGACGCGCGTGGTCTGCGGTCCATGTTGGCGGTGAGCGTCACGGCCTCGGCGGCGTTCTGGCTGACGGCGCCGCTGATGGGCTACTGGACGTTGCTCGTGACGTCGTTCTGCGTCGGGCTGCTCGGCGTGCCGATGATGTCGATCGGACGCCAGGTCATCACCGCGCTCGTGCCGGAGAGCCGGCGCCGGATCGCGTTGTCGGTGGACTCGATCTCGGTCGAGCTGTCGTTCATGGGCGGGCCCGCGCTCGGCGTGTTCGTCGCGACGAAGTTCTCCACGAACGCCGCGCTGCTGTTCATCGGCGGCTCGATCCTGGTCGCCGGAGTGTTCCTGTACTGGGCGAACCCGCCGATGGTGCACGAGGACGAGGTCGTCGACGGGCCGCAGCCGAAGATCCTCGAGTGGATGCGCGGACGGATCGTCGGCGTGCTGGTCGTGTGCGTCGGTGCGACGGTCTGCCTCGGCGGCATGGAGGTCTCTGCGATCGCGTCGCTGGAGCACATCGGCAAGCAGAGCTGGCTGGGCGCGGTGTTCTTCGCGATGTGCGCGGCGTCGATCGTGGGCGGTCTGGTCTACGGCGGCGTGAAGAGGGTGCCGAGTGTCCTGGTGTTGCTGGTGCTCATGGCCGCTCTGGAGATTCCGGTGGGTCTGGGCGACGGCAACGTGCTGCTGCTGTGCCTGCTCCTCGTGCCGATGAACCTCATGTGCGCTCCGTTGATCGCTGCCTCTGGTGAGCACATCAGCAGGCTTGCGCCTCCCACCGCTCGTGGCCTGGCTCTCGGTCTGCAGGGGTCGGCGTTCACCGTGGGCAACGCGATCGGCCAGCCGCTCGCCGGGGTCGCGGTCGACCGGGGTGGCGCTCCGGCGGGGTTCGCGATCGTCGGGGTGGTGGGGCTGCTGGTCGCGGGCGTCGCCTGGCTGCTCGCCCGGCAGAGCAAACCGGTTGCCACCGGGGCGACGATGTCCTCGTGAACCTCGCCCCGTTCAAGTCGGTCCTGGCGCTGCCGGGGGTGCGTCCCCTGATGCTGCTGATGCTGTTCGCCAGGATCCCCCCGACGGCGGCGGGCGTCACGGTGACGCTGCACGTCGTCACCACGCTCGACAAGGGCTACGCGGCGGCCGGCACGGTGGGCTTCGCGACCATGATCGGCCTCGGCCTGGGGTCGCCGCTGATGGGCAAGCTGGTCGACAGCAAGGGCTTGCGGTTCGTGCTGGCGCTCAGCGTGCTCGAAGGCGCCTTCTGGCTGTCGGCGCCGTTCATGGACTACTACGTGCTGCTCGTGCTGGCGTTCGCCAACGGGCTCGTGGCGGTGCCGGTGATGTCGATCGGACGGCAGGCGCTCACCGCGATCGTGCCCGAGCCCCAGCGCAGGCCCGCGTTCTCGCTGGATTCGATCTCCGTCGAGCTGTCGTTCATGGTCGGGCCCGCGGCGGGCGTGCTGATCGCGACGAAGTTCTCGACCGGCACGGCGCTCGTCGTGATCGGCCTGGCGATCCTGACCGCGAGCGCGGTGCTGTTCGTCGTGAATCCCGTGCTGTTGCACGAGGACGACGTCGTCGAGGGCTCGCCTCCGAAGCTGCGGGAGTGGCTGCGCGGGCCGATGATCGCCGCGTTGATCATCCCGTTCGGCGCCACGATGGTGTTGTCCGGCATGGAGATCTCCGCGATCGCGTCACTGGAGCGCACGGGGCAGCAGAGCTGGCTCGGGCTGATCTTCTTCGTGATGTGCGCGGCATCGGCCCTTGGCGGGCTCTTCTACGGCACCCTCAAACGGGTGCCGACCGGTGTCGTGTTGCTGGCGTGCATGGCGTTGCTGGAGATACCGGTCGGCCTCGGCGACGGCAGCGTGTGGCTGCTGGCGCTCGCATTGATCCCGATGAACCTCGCGTGCGCGCCGACGATCACGGCCTCGTCCGAACTGATCGCCAAGAGCGCGCCACCCACGGCGCGCGGGCTGGCGCTCGGGCTGCAGGGCTCCGCGTTCACGTTCGGCGTCGCCGCGGGTCAGCCGCTCGCGGGGCTCGCCGTGGACCACAGCGGGCCCCCGCTCGGCTTCGTCGTCGCCGGTCTCGCCGGACTGGTGGTCGCCGGCGTCGGCTGGGTGTTGTCGCGGCAGCGTCAGGCGGTCTCGGTCACGTCCTGAGCGGAGTTGGCCAGCGCGAGGCCGGTCCGCAGCGCTCCTACGGCCTCGGACACGGCCTCGCGGAAGATCCCGCCGACGCCGAGCACGTTCGCGAAGCCGTGGAACAGGCCCTCGTGCCTGCGCAGCACCACCGGCACCCCCTCGGCCGCCAGGCGTTCCGCGAAGGCCTCGCCCTCGTCGCGCAACGGGTCGTAGCCCGCGGTCGCGATGTAGGTCGGGGGCAGCTTCGACAGGTCCTCGGCCAGCATGATCGACAGGCGCGGGTCGTGGCGGTCCTTGCCGCCCTCGGTGTACTGGTCGAGGAACCAGTCCATCTTCTCGTCGGTCAGGAAGAACCCGTTGCCGAAGATCTCGCGTGACCGGCGGCGCACCGACGCGTCCACGCCGGGGTAGAAGAGCAGCAGGAACGCCAGGTCGATCTCGGCCGCGTGCGCGGTCACCGCGGCGAGGTTGCCGCCCGCGCTGTCCCCGCCGAGCGCGATCCGCTTCGGGTCGATGCCCAGGTCCTCGGCCTTGGCGATCGCGTACCGCAGCACCTCGGCGGCGTCGTCGGCCGCGGCCGGGAACGGGGCCTCCGGGGCGAGCCGGTAGTCGGCCGCGAGCACGCGGACACCGGCCTCCCTGGAGAGGAAGCGGCACAGGTTGTCGTGGCTGTCGAGGCTTCCGGTCACCCAGCCGCCACCGTGGTAGAAGATCAACAACGGCGAGCCGTCCGCGAGGCCGTCCGGCGTGTAGAGGCGCCCGGCGAACTCCCCGATCGTGAGGTCGCGCGCACCCACCCCGGTGATCTTCGGGCCGGCCACGAGCTTCGAACTCAACTCCAGGTCCAGTCGGCTCTCGGATGCTGTCTTCGTGCGCCACTCCGTCCCGGACACCTGCTGGAGCCTGAGCAGCAACTGCGCCTCGGGGTGCAGGTCCTGGCCGTCCAAGCGGATCGGACTGCCGGCGATGAGGCGGCGCACAGGGCCGGGGAGACCGAACGCGAAGCGCAGAGCACCGGCCATCACGGCCGCCTGGAAGTTCGACATGTGTTGCAGGTTACTCGCGAGTAGTGCTGGATCTCCAGGTATCTGGAGGTGGAAGGATCGTTGTCATGACGGTGACGGTGGTGGGCATCGGGGGCTCGATCAGGTCCGACTCGCAGTCCGAGCGGGCGCTGCGGGTGGCCCTGGAGGGCGCGCGCGAGCTCGGTGCGCAGACGATCCAATACAGCGGCCCTGACCTGGTGCTTCCGTTCTACGACCCGTCGGTCCCGGATCGCACGGACATCGCCATGAAGATGGTCGAGGACCTGCGCAGGTGCGACGGCGTGATCGTCGTGTCGCCCGGCTACCACGGCACCGTGTCCGGCCTGGTCAAGAACGCCCTCGACTACATCGAGGACCTGCGCGACGACGATCGCCCGTACCTCGACGGCCGCGCGGTCGGCACCATCACCGCCGCGTACGGCTGGCAGGCCGCGGTGAACACGCTGGCAGCGGTGCGCTCGATCGTGCACGCGCTGCGCGGCTGGCCGACGCCGCTGGGTGCCGCGATCAACTCCGCGCAGGTCAAGTTCGACGGCGACGGTGCCTGCTCCGACGCCGACGTCGACCGGAATCTGCGGGTGATCGGCCGGCAGGTCGCCGAGTTCGCCCTGCGGCAGGCGTCTCAACTCGACGTGAACTGAGTCACGACGGGGCATTTAAGTCGTGCGCGATGCGTTCTCCCTGAGTGAAAGGCTTTACTCACTGACTCAAGGGAGAGCGGAATGGAAGCGCTGTACACGGCTGAGGCGACTGCTTACGGCGAAGGCCGCAACGGCGAGGTTCGCTCGTCCGACGGTGTGATCGACGAGGTCCTGTCGGTCCCCAAGGAGATGGGCGGCCCCGGCGGCGACGCGACCAACCCGGAGCAGTTGTTCGCGGCCGGTTACTCGGCTTGCTTCAACTCCGCTATCGCAGCCGTCGCGCGCGCCGGGAAGATTCAGGTCGCTTCTTCTGAGGTAACCGCCAAGGTGGGGATCGGCTCCAACGGCGCCGGCGGCTTCCAGTTGGCCGTCGAGCTCGCGGTGAAGATCCCCGGACTCGACCAGGCGGTCGCGGAGAAGCTCGTCGAGCAGGCCCACCAGGTCTGCCCGTACTCCAACGCGACGCGCGGCAACATCGAGGTGGCGCTCACCGTCACCGTCTAGGAGGCGCGTTTCACCATGGCCAAGAACCCGATCACCAGCCCACTGGCTGACGCCGACCGCGACGCGGTGGGCAAGATCCTGCAGGCGACACTCGTGGACCTCGTCGACCTGTCCCTGATCGGGAAGCAGGCGCACTGGAACGTGATCGGCAAGAACTTCCGCAGCGTCCACCTTCAGCTCGACGAACTGGTCGTCCTGGCGCGCAACGCCGCCGACCAGGTAGCCGAGCGAGCGGCCGCTCTCGGCGTCACGCCGAACGGCACGGCGAAGACCATCGCCGCGTCGTCCGGCGTGCCCGAGATCGCGTCCGGCTGGCTGAAGGAGGACCAGGTCGTCGAGTCGATCACGACTTCACTGGCGTCGCTGATCTCCCGCATGCGCACCCGCATCGACGAGACCGACAAGCCCGACCTCGTCACCCAGGACCTGCTGATCGGCATCACGCAGGAACTGGAGCAGGCGCACTGGATGTGGCAGGCCCAGTCGGCCTGACAGTTCAGTCGGCCTGACGGCTCAGAGCATCAGCAGACGGATGGCCCGTTCCTCGATGGAACGGGCCTCGTCCACTTTGCCGGCCAGCTCGTCGTAGTCGCCGCCGTTCGCGATCTCCGACCAGAGCGTGCCGGACGTCCGGAACTCCTGTGCGCCAGGCAGTCCGGCTTCGTCGAGGAAATCGGCGTAGAGCGGCCGCGTCGCTCCGGGCGCGGTGAACTCGACCTCCAGGCAGTCGTGCAGCCGCTGCTTCACGAATCCGGGGTCGTCGGCCCAGCGCTGGGCCCAGCCCTTCTTCCCCTTGTCGCGCAACTGCTCCGCGAGCTTGCGCATGCCGGAGAAGCCGAAGTTCACGTCGAAGTTGTTGCCCAGCACCGGCCCGGTGAGGTGCTCGCACGTCATCCGGACGGCCGCGGCGACGTCCGGCTCGCCCGTCCGTTCGCCGATGCTGATCATCTCGTGCTTGCCCTGACCCCAGCTCGTCATGAACTCGCCGAGCGGCTGCACGATGGTCCCGTGGTTGTGCACGGTGACCGTGTCGCCGTCTGTTCCCAGCACCCCGACCGGGTGCTTCTCCTTGCCCAGCAAGCAGATCATCGGCCCGTCGGCATCGCGGAGCTGCTTCTCGGCCTTGCGCGCCGAGGTCGTGCTGGTGACGTCGTGCGCGATGCCGGCGTGCGCGAGCGCGGTCGGGATGAACGGCGCCGGGTGGTGCCGCGCGACGATCGTCATGGTCGGCGTGTGGCCCTTGTACTCGAACACGAAGTACATGAACCCGATGCCGCCGGCGAGCCCAGCGAGCATCGCCTCGGACCACTCGTCGTCGAGCATCTCCCGCAGCAGCCACGAGTCGTGCATCTTCCCGGTGGGCCGCGCGTCTTTCAGCACGTGCCTGCGGGCGGTGGTGTACGACTCGCCGGTGCGCTCCATCCGGGCGCGAACCAGGCGCTTGAACGACTTCTGCTCGGTCATGGCGTGCCTTTCGCGGACGCGCTGGAGCCGTTCCCCACGCCTTGCTCTGCTCGTCCGGGCTGCGTTCGTGCACACGACAGACACGACTGACCGGCGCCGGGAGGACAGGAGTCCCCTTTGCCTCCGCGACGCCGGCCAGCGTGGGTGACCGATCAGGAGGTGAGGCGCTCGGCAGCGCCGTCACCAGGTTACTTCGTGAGATGCCGCCGTGCGAAGTCCACTTCGGCCGCCGTCTGACGGATCGTCTCGGCGACGACCAACGAGCCGTGGCCAGCGTCGTAGCGGTACATCTCGTAGGCGTGGTCGCGGGCCGCGAGCGCGTCGAGGTAGTTGTCGATCTGCCTGATCGGGCAGCGCGGGTCGTTCTCGCCCGCGAGGATCAGCACCGGAGCGGTGACCTGGTCGACGTACGTGAGCGGCGAGCACTCCCTGTACAGCTCGGGCAGTTCCTCCGGGGAACCGCCGAACAGCGCGCGGTCGAACGCCCGCAGCGGTTCCATCTCGTCCTCGTAGGCGGCGAAGTAGTCCGCCACCGGGACGCCCGCGACGCCGACGGTCCAGCGTTCCGGCTGGGTGCCGATGCCGAGCAGGGTCAGGTAGCCGCCCCACGAGGCGCCGTTGAGGACCGACTTCGACGGGTCGGTGAGGCCCGACTCGACCGCCCAGTCGTGCACGGCGGCGATGTCCTCGAGCTCGGTGATGCCCGGCCTGCCCTCGATGGCGTCACGCCACTTCGAGCCGTAGCCGCTGGAGCCGCGGTAGTTCACGTGCACGGTGGCGAACCCGGCGTCGAGCCACACCGCGCGGTAGGCGGAGAAGCGGTCCTCGTCGGAGGAGTGCGGGCCGCCGTGGATCAGGAAGACGGTCGGGAACGGGCCCTCGCCCTCGGGCTTCGAGACCAGCGCGTGCACGTCGCCGACGAACACGTCCTCCAGCGGCGCGGACGTTGCGGGCTTGGCGCCGGCGGGCTCGACCAGCACGCGCTCGGTGCCGTCGGTTGCCAGCGCGCGGATGACCGTGGACCTCTCGGCGGACGACCAGGAGTACTCGACCGTGCCGTCCGGGCGCACGCCCGCCGAGCCGATCACGCCGGGCGCGGTGTCCAGAGTGGCCAGTTCGCCGGTCGCGAGGTCGTAGCGGTGCGCGGTGTTGCGGGCGTGGTGGGTGTGCACGATCAGCAACGCGGACGCGTCCGGGTACCAGTCGGCGGAGACCTCACCCGGCAGGTCGAGGACGATCTCCTGCTCGGTGCCGGCGGCGACGTCCCAGATCAGCAGCTCCTCGCGGCCGCGGCGCTCGTGCAGCACCAGCAGCCGCTGGTCGCCGCGCACCGGGCTGAACGAGATGGCGTCGAGGCCCTTGCCCTTGCCGTCCCACTTCTCGGCGATCGTCTCGCCGTTCTCCGCGTTGAGCGCGCGCAGGGCCATGTGCCGGTTGTCGCCGTGCTCGGAGTGCGCGATCACGACGATGGACTCGTCCTTGGACAGCGCGGTGACGCCGGCGTCGTTGACGTGCTGGTAGAGCACCTCGCTCTTGCCGTTGCGCGCCAACCACACCGTGGTGCCGTCGTCGGTCGACGCGGCCACGGCCGTGACGGTGCGGCCGATCTCCAGACCGGCCGGGTAGCCGGGGGTCACGTCGGCGACCGCGGGCTCCGCCTTGCTGCCGTCGGCCTTGAACGGCTCGCGCACCCAGACGCCGAACTCGTCGCCGTCGTGGTCGTCGAACCACCAGATCTCGGTGCCGTCCGGGTTCAGCGTCGCGTGCGACGTGCCGTTCGGGCGGTCGGTGACCTTGCGGTGCTCGTCCGTTTCGCGGTCCCAGGAGTAGATCTCCCACACGCCACTCGCGTTGGAGACGTACAGGGTGCGGTCCGGTGCGTCGTCGGCCCATCCGGGCAGGCTCATCCGGGGAGCGGTGAACCGCTCACGCCACCGGGTCTCGGCGGCCGCGTCCTCGAAGAGCTGGTCCGGAATCTCGGGAGAAGGGTGCGTGGTCACGCTTCAACACTAGAGTCAGCCGTCGCTTCTGGGGGGATTCCACCTGACACAACCACCACAGTGGGGTGCGCCACCGCACCGCCCACCGCCCCAGCGGTGGCCGGGTGGATTGTCGCAAAGCACCGGCATTCTTTGTCACAAGGCCACAGGCAGAGGAACTGCCGCTGATTAGTTGAATCGAGTCAGAGATTCTAGGTGTGGGGTTCCGCGAGAGTTAATGTTGACGCATGTCCGAAACGATGGATCGCCTCGCCGAGGCCCCCACCTTGGAGGAAGTGCAACGCATCGTCCGCACCACGGCCAGGTCGTCGCTGGTCGCGCATGGTGCGACGCTGGTGCTGCTCGACGGCGACCTCTGCTACTACGCAGACGAGGACTCGATGAGTCCGCTGTGGAAGGGCCAGCGCTTCCCCGCCGTGAACTGCATCAGCGGCTGGGCGATGTTGAATCGTCAGACCGTGGCGATCAGGGACATCCGCTTCGATTCGAGGATTCCTCAGGAAGCGTATCGGCCGACCTTTGTGCGAAGCCTGCTGATGGCCCCGATCCTGCGCCCGGAACCGCTCGGCGCCATCGGCTGCTACTGGGCCGTCCCGCACACCGCGACCCCAGAAGAGACCGAAACGCTGGAGTCACTGGCCCAGGCCGCCGGCGAGGCGCTCGAACGCTTCCCGGAAGGCCTGCCCGCGCGGGGCTTCATCCACTGACGTCCTGGAAGTGCCGCAGCGTCAACGGTCGCTGCAGGTACTCGTCCTCGTCCGGGAACGTCACCGGATCGGTGCGCCAGCCGGGACCGGCGTAGTTCTCCAGCGCCCGCTCGTCCCGCCACCGGCTCACGTACTGCACGCGCCGCGGGTCGTCGAGGTCGACGAGCACCTCGTGGCCCACCAGCCCGTCGTAGATCTCGGGAAACGTCCCGACCAGATCCCGCACCCGTGCGACGAACTCCTGCTCCCGGCCCGGCATCACCAGAGCCTCCGACACCCGCGTCAGCATGGTGCCGAGCCTATTGCCGGCTGAGCTCCTCCTCGAAGATCCGGTCGACCTGCCGCGAAGCACGCGACAACGCCCGGATCGCGATGAAGACCACGATGAAACCGACGGCCACGATGGCCGTCACCCAAGCAGAAGTGAGCATGAAAACGATCCCCAGGGACTGCAGCACCACAATTGCTTTGGCCGCTATGGCGATCCACGGGCTGGTAGAAGCATTGGTGGCGGAGGCGGAGTCCATCACTGACATCTCCCGACTTATTCAACGAAAGCTGAACCACAGCCTTCGTCGGTTGGATCAAGGATCCCGTTACGCAACGTCAGTTGAACCGTCAACCTTCACTCGTAAGGGTTAACGCTACGTGGTCGTTCCGTATTATTTGAACCGGAACGATGGCGCAGTGTCATGCATCGACGGTGACGTCTACGGCTGCTCGTGTCGAGGCGCGTCACACGATCGGGTGGTCTATCGGGAACGTTGATGACTTTTCGCGGTGACTGCGAAGGACCTTCGACCCTGTGCGTGAAGGGACTTTCCGGTCGACTTGTCGACAAACAAAAGGCGAGACAAATTCACGACGAAAGAAGAGGTTCGATTCCACTCCGGGATGGAATCGAGTCGGGATCGGGTGGGCAGACCGACGCCGCACGAGATGATCTGGGAGTGAACTGGTCCCGAGCCGACGCCTGGCTCCGCACGCACGCGCCCGAGTTGCGCTCCAAGTTCCTGCCGCCGGCCTCCGCGGCCGACGTGGCGGCTGCCGAGGAGACGATCGGTGTGCCGCTGCCGGCCGACCTGGCGGCGTGGTGGACGGCGTGCGGCGGGTTGGCGGGCGTGGACTACGCCCCGGTGATTCCGGAGTTCTGCAGCCCGTTCAGCGTCGGCCGGTCGCTGGAGGTCCGCGAGGCGATGATGCGGATCCGGCGTTCGGAGACCCGTGGCTGCCGCTCTTCGTCCCGATCGCGGTCAGCGCGTCCGGCAACCACCTGTTCGTCGACTTGCGAGAAGGGCCGCTGCGCGGGTGCGTGATGGCGTTCGACAAGGTCGAACGCGCAGACGAAGAACCACTCGGCTTTCGCTCCGAGTGGCGGTGACGAATTCTCCCGGATCTCTCCCGAAACGGCCCGGAATCCCGGCCGACGGCGGGGCGCCTCAAGGGCGCCCCGCCAGCGGTGGTCATCCGTTGTTCAGCACGGCGAGGATCTGGTTCAGCAGGGCGACCAGTGCCTGAAGCCCGGAGGGCGAGCCGGGGAGGGGGATTCCGACGATCGCGCACAGCAGGTTGCCGAGCAGGTTGCCCGGACCCGGTTCCGCGGTGATGTTCAGGTGCACCCGGTCCAGGTGCACGACCAGGCCCAGCAGGTCGAGGTCCAGCGGTCCGAGCACCAGGTCGAGGATCTCGCAGGAGACCTGCGAGACGCCCACCGGGGTCGTGACCTCGCGTGACTCGGTGCCCACCTGCTGACCAGCGGAGTCGGTGAGGGTCAGGTCGACGATGCCGTTGGCGAGCGCGGTGGTGCCGTCCTGTGCGAACCCGGTCGGCGTGAACGTGCCGACCACGGTGCCGACACCGCCGGAGGCGTCGGTGAACGTGCCGGTGACAGGCGTGCTCAACGCCGGGGCGGCCGGCGCTGGGGCGGCGGACGCGGTGCCCGCGGCGCCGAATAATGCGAGCAGAACGGCGACGACCACGGTGAGGACCGCGGAGCGGCCAAAGATGCTGAATTTCACGATGAGCTCCTTTCAAGTCACGAACTCGACTCTGCAGGAGTAGCCGAACCAACTCGAAAGAAACGCTTGGAACGCAGACGGGAACGTGAGCAATTTCAACTGATCGATATCCCGCCGGCCCGTACCCAAATCAACGGGCCGTCGTTTGTCGCTCTGTTTCGGGGAATCTGAAAACAAAGATACCGCATATTACGAAGCTGCTGTGTCGTCCATGGGCGCCGGTCGTTGCTGTCTGCTGGCGGTTGGCCGGCGTGCACGCCTTGCCCGCCGTGCTCGGGCGCGGCCTTGAGCGTGGGCAGGAGGCCGCGTCGGTCCGTGGCCATCGGGGCGCGCTCCAACGGCCAGCGGCTCCAGGGGGCGCCATGATGATGAGAAGTTCTGAGGCGAGTGTGGCGCTGACGCTTGGCGCGAGCCACTAGTGCTGATCCAGCACGTGCTGCCGGAATTTCTCCCGGGGCGGGCCTCAAAGGCCTAAAACACAAATCAGCCCCTGTCCACGTCTTCTGTGGACAGGGGCTGATTTGTTTTATTCAGTCGGGGTGACAGGATTTGAACCTGCGACCTCTTCGTCCCGAACGAAGCGCGCTACCAAGCTGCGCCACACCCCGGCTGGGAACATGTAGAACTCTACATCATGTCCGCGCCAGCTCCGAATCGGACCCCCTCATTTCGCCCCTGACCAGGCGTAACGGGTCGCGGAACCAGGGTCAGCAGGGAAGCCTCCGGAGGGCAGCAGAACCGCACCGGCGCGTACGGCGAAGTGCCCATGCCGGCGGACACGTTCATCCACATGTGCGAACCCCAGCGCGAAACTCCGCGGGCGCGACCGCGGTCCAGTTCGCAGTTCGTCACCACTGCGCCGTAGAACGGGATGCGGAGTTGGCCGCCGTGTGTGTGGCCGGCCATCACGAAGTCGTAGCCGTCGGCGGCGAACGGGTCCAGCACGCGCGGTTCGGGGGAGTGCGTGACGCCCAGCCTCAACGCGGCACTGGGATCCGGGGCGCCGGCGATGTCGGCGTAGCGGTCGCGCTTCAGGTGCGGGTCGTCGAGGCCCGCGCAGAAGATGGCCTGGCCGTTCACCATGATGGTCTTGCGGAGGTGGGTGAGGTCTTCCCAGCCGCGTTCGATCATGCCGGCTCGCAGGTCGCGCCACGGGAGCGTCACGCCGTGGATGCGCTTGGTCTTGGACGACGGCAGCAGGTAGCGGACCGGGTTCTTGAGCCTCGGCGCGTAGTAGTCGTTGCTGCCGAAGACGAACACGCCCGGCTTGTCGAGCAACGGGCCGAGCGCGCGCAACGTGCCCGGGACGGCGTCCTTGTGCGCGAGGTTGTCGCCTGTGTTGACCACGAAGTCCGGGTTCAGATCGGCCAGTGCGGCCACCCAGCGCTGCTTCGACACCTGGTTCGGCGTCATGTGCAGGTCTGAGATGTGCAGCACGCGGATCGGCTTGGCTCCGGGGGACAGGACCGGCACCGTGGCGGTGCGCAGGGTCCAGTGCCTTCTCTCGATTCCCGCCGCGTACGCGACGGTCGCGGCGCCGAGAGCGGTCGTGGCGAGGAGGGCGCGGCCCAGCTTGTTCACGCGTCAAGGGTACGGAAGGGCGTTAACTCGATCGGCGCGGCATCCGGAGGGCGGTACCGTTCTGCGCCATGGCGGACTTGAAGACGCGGCTGAAGAACGACCTGACTGTCGCGATGAAGGCACGGGAGACCGTCACGGCCGGTGCGTTGCGAATGGCGCTCACGGCCGTCACGAACGAGGAGGTCTCGGGCAAGCAGGCCCGCGAGCTCTCCGACGACGAGGTCGTGAAGGTCCTCTCGCGCGAGGCGAAGAAGCGCAAGGAGGCCGCTGAGGCCTTCGACGGTGCCGGGCGGGCCGAGAAGGCCGACCTGGAGCGCCAGGAGCTCGCCGTGCTGGAGACCTACCTTCCCAAGCAGCTCGACGACGCGGAGCTGCAGTCCATTGTGGACAAGGCGTTCGACGCCATCGCCGCTCAGCTCGGTGAGGCGCCGGGGCAGAAGCAGATGGGCCAGGTGATGAAGGCCGTCAACGCCGAGGTCGCCGGGCGCGCCGAGGGTGGCCGGGTGGCCGCCGCGGTGAAGGCCAAGCTCGCCGGCTAGTACGCAGTGCCGCAGCGGTGGACGACCGCTGCGGCACCCCAACTCAGAACGCCTTGTCGACCGCGTCCGCGAACTCGCCCATCGACCCGAACTCCAGGTCGTAGCTGTAGTCGCCGGACGGCTCCGGCGTCGCGCCCCAGCCCGGGCGGTCGCGCCGCCGGTTGATCCACACGGACGGCAGCCCCTCCCGCTTGGCCGGAACGTGGTCGTGGAACAGGCTCTGCGCCACGTGCAGCAGCTCCGAGCGCTCCACGCCCAGCGAGTCCAGCTCGCGATCCAGCGCCCGGAAGTGGTTCTCGGCGGGCTTGTACGCGCCGACGTCCTCCGCGGTGATGATCGCCGCGAAGTCCCCGCGCAGCTGCAGGTTGCTGCCCGCGAAACCAGCGCGGTGCACGTTGGACAGAATGATCAACTGGTAGTGGGAAGCCAGGCGCGCCAACGCGTCCGCGGAGTCGGGGAACGCGGGCCAGTCCGGCACCGAGTCACCCAGCCGGCGCGCCCACTCGTCGCTCACCTCACGCCCGAGGGCGGAGCCCATGAGCCGGAACGCCGACGCCAGCAGGTCCGGGTACAGCGCGGACGGCGTCGCCGCCTGTGCGGCCGCCTCCTGCTTGCCGTACGCGAGCAGCAGTTCCTCGTCGGACAGCGAGAGCCCCTGTTCGCGCGCCCACGGTGACAGCACCGCGGCGATGCCGGTCTCCCAGTCGATGAGCGTGCCGTAGCAGTCGAAGCTGAGCGCCTTGAACGCCGTCAGGTCCATGACCCAAACTGTAGTACAGTTCAACTGTAGGGCAACCCGTTAAACTGGCCACATGTCAGCCCTCGACGGCCTCGAAGTGCGCCGCACCACCACGGCCCAGCAGCTGGCCGACGGCCTCTCCGAACGGATCATGGCCGGTGCTTTCGGCCCTGGTGACAGGCTCAGGGAGAGCGCGATCGCGGCCGAGCTCGGGGTCGCGCGCAACACCATCCGCGAGGCCGTCCGGATCCTGGAGCTCACCGGTCTGGTCCGCTACGAGGTCAACCGCGGCGCCGTCGTCATCGCGCCCACGCCGGAGAAGATCGAGGCGCTCTACACCGCCCGCGAACGGCTGGAGACCGCCGCGATCGCCCGCACCCCGCGCCCGGAGCAGCTCAAAGCGATCACCGACGCGTTCGAAGAGCTGCAAGAAGCCGCACGGACCGGCCACGGGATCGTCGACCGCGACCTCGCGTTCCACCAGAAGATCGTCGCGCTGCTCGACAGCACGAGGCTGGACGAGTTCTTCGCCTCGCTGACCAAGGAACTGCGCTTCTACCTCACGGTTCTCAGCAAGTCCGAGACGCCCGAGGAGGTCGTGGCGGAGCACGAGGCCATCGTCGACGCCATCCGTCTCGGCGACCGCGCCAGGGCGGTCGCCGAGATCCGTGCCCACGTCGACGTGAGCGTCCAGCGCCTCAAGGCGATGCTCGCCTGAGCGCTACCGGGGTTCGGGTTCGGTCGGCAGCGTGATCGGTGGCGGCTCGTTCGGGTTGCCGGGGTTGGGCGGGGGCTGCGACGGCGGCGGCTCCGTGGCCACCGGCGGCGGCACGTACCCCGAGCTCACCGACAGCGTGATCACCGTGCCGCGCAACGCGTTGCCGCGCGGCGACTGGCTGACGACCGTGCCCTTCGCCTTCTCGGAGTTCACCGACTGCTGGCTCACCTTGTAACCGGCCTGCTCCAGGATCCGCACGGCGTCGTTGGACTGCCTGCCCACGACGTCGGGCACCTGGATCTCGCGGCCGCCCTTGAGGTAGCGCTGCTCCACCTGCGGCAGCTGGGCCACCGGCAGGGACGCGTGCATCTTCGACATCGTCTCGAACCACGTCTTGGCCGGGATGGTGCCGCCGAAGATGTTGCCGTTGCCGCACAACCGGGGTGCGCCGCCCACGCAGATCGGGCGGGGCGAGTTGCCGTCGTTGAACGTCTGCACGGCGCCCGCGAAGTCCGGGGTCGCACCGATGAACGCCGCCGACTTGTACTCCTCGGTGGTGCCCGTCTTGGCGATCATCGGGCGGGTCCACTTGGCGGCGCGGGCGGCGGCCGCGGCGGTACCGCTGCCGACGTCGTCCTTGCTCATGCCGACCGCGAGCCCGTTCGCGAGACCCTCGGCGACGACCTGCTCGCACGGAGCCTCGTTGACCGGGATCGGCTTGCCGTTGCGGTCCAGCACCTTCGCGATCGGCGTGGGCGGGCACCACTTGCCGCCGCTCACGATGGTCGCCGCGACGTTCGCGAGCTCCAGAGTGGACACCGGTGCGGGCGAGAGCGTGAACGACGCGTTGCCGCCGTTCTGCTTGTAGAACTCGGTCTGCGAGACGCGGTTCTGCTTGTCCTTGGCCTTCGGGTCGGGCCTCGTGCCCTGCAGGTTCGTCGCCATCGTCTCGCGCATGCCCAGCCGCGAGGCCATGTCCACGACCGCGTCCATGCCGGTCTGCTCCTCCAGGATCACGAAGCCGGTGTTCGGCGAGGTCGCGAGGGCCTGCTGCAGCGTCATGGACGACGGGTAGCTCGAGTCGAAGTTCGACAGGCAGTACCAGCGCGTGCCGGGCTCACCGGTGCTCGGGCAGCGCTGGGCGCCACCCTTGAAGACCCGCGAGGTGTGCGAGGTCGGCGTCGGGATGACGTTCTCGATGCCGAGACCCTTCTCCAGCGCCGCCGCGGCCGTGAAGACCTTGTAGACCGAGCCGGCGCCGAACTTGTTCTCCACGCCGCTGGGCAGGTCGTACGTCGTCTGGCGCAGGTCGGCCTTCAGGCCGTAGTCGCGGTTCGCGACCAGCGCCAGCACGTCGTGGCGCTCCTTGCCGGGCTTCACGATCGCCATCGTGTTCGCGATGCCGTCGGTGCCCTTGCCGACGCCCGCCTCGGCCGCCGCCTTCGCCTGCTGGGTGACCGTTCTGTCCAAAGTGGTCTGAATGGTGTAACCGCCGGTGCGCAGCTGTTCCTCGCTGAAACCCGCGCGCTGCAAGTAGTTCACGACGTACGAGCAGAAGAAACCGTTTTCCGGACCGGCGCCGACACAACCGTTCGGCGGGGTGCGAACCGGAGTCGCGAGACCCAGTCCTTCCTTCTTCGCCGCCTCACCCGCGTCGCGCGACAGCTTGTCGTTCTCGACCATCCTGTCGATCACTTTGTTGCGCCGGTCCAAAGCTTTGTCCGGATACGCTTCGGGGTCGAGTGCTGACGGACTGTTCACCATTCCCGCGAGCATCGCGGCTTGAGGAACCGTCAACTTGTCCGGCGTCGTGCTGAAGTAAGCCTGCGCCGCCGCCGCGATGCCGTAAATGGTCGAACCGAATGGAACGACGTTGAGGTACCGGGCGAGGATCTCCTCCTTGCCGAGCTTTCGCTCCAGCTGCAGCGAGATCCGGGCCTCGCGCATCTTGCGCGCGATGGTCTGCTCCTGGGCCTTGGCCTGCTCCAGCTTGTTGTTCCGAGCGACCACGTGGACCAGGTAGTTCTTCACGTACTGCTGGGTCAGCGTGGAGGCGCCCTGCGACACCGAGCCGCTGACCTGGTTCGTCAGTCCCGCGCGGATCGTGCCCTTCCAGTCCACGCCCTGGTGCTCGTAGAACCTGCGGTCCTCGACCGAGATCAGCGCCGCCTTCATGGTCGGCGAGATCTTCTCGGGAGGTGTCAGGACTCTGTACTGGTCGAACAGGTAGGCGATCGGGGCGCCGTCCTTGTCCGTGACCGTGGTGATCAACGGAGGATCCGTCGTCACCAGGTCTGCCGAGATGCTGTCCACCGTGTCGCTGGCTCTGTTCGAGACGAGGCCTGTCGCACCCACGACTGGGAACAGCATGCCGGCGAGGAGAACCCCAGCCAGCAGGCACAGGCCGAGCATCTTGAGCACGCCATTCCTGACTCGCACGCGGGTCAGCGTACGCCGTACACGAACGGGTGAAGGTGATCAGTAAGTGCCGTTACTCAGCATGAGTAGACATACGCAAGACAGGTAACAGTCGGGTGACCCAGGCTTGGACAGGGAACCGAACGGCACTACAGTCCGTCAACGTCCAAGGAATGCAGCCGTGGCTCGAACGCTACGGCATCCGTGGCAGGGGTGTGGCGGATTTCCACATTTGGACAGCACTGAGGAGTGGGGGATATGAACCAGGGGGATTGGCGTATCAACGCTTCGTGCCGTGACGAAGAGCCGGACCAGCTCTTCGTTCGAGGTGCGGAGCAGCGCAAGGCGAAGCTCGTGTGCCTGGGATGCCCGGTGCGCATGGAATGCCTGGCCGAAGCGCTGGACAACAAGATCGAATTCGGTGTCTGGGGAGGCATGACCGAGCGCGAACGCCGTGCTCTGCTGCGCCGTCGTCCGGACGTGGACTCGTGGTTCGAGTTGCTCGACAACGCACGTCAAGAGCACACCGAAGACACGAGGGTCAGCTAGGCGCTGAGCGCCTATTCGCCGGCGAGTCGACGACCTATCTCCCGAAGGCCGTCGAGGTCGTGCACGTCAGCAGGCAATGCGGGCACGCCGACCAGCGCGACGCCGGGGTGAGCACGCGTGAACCGGGCCAGCAGCCGCTTCTCACGATCGGCCACTGCCACCCGGTCCGCGTGCAGCCGGAGCACTGCCGCGGCGAGCGGCGCGTCACCGGAGCGGTCCAGGTCATCCGCTGCGGCGACCGCCTTCGCCGCGGGCAGATCCGCCGCGAGCACGGGATGGGTCCTGTTCGCGACGAGTCCGCACAGCGGCATGTTCTCCGCGCTGAGCCGTTCCACGAAATAGCTCGCCTCGCGCAACGCGTCCGGTTCCGCCGCCGCCACCACCACGAAACCGGTTCCGGGTGAGCGGAGCAGTTCGTACGTGCGCTGGGCGCGTTCGCGGAATCCGCCGAACATGCTGTCGAACGCCTGAACAAAGGTCGACGCGTCCTGCAACAGCTGGCCGCCGACGATCGTCGACACAGCACGTGTGAAAAGGCTGAAACCGGTTCCGACGATCTTCATCAGCCCCCGGCCGCTCGCGCGCGCCGGAGCCGACAGCATCCTGATGAACCTGCCGTCGAGCACCGTCGACAGCCGCTGCGGCGCGTCCAGGAAGTCGAGCGCCGACCGGCTCGGCGGCGTGTCGACGATGATCAGGTCCCACTCGTCCTGCGCCACCAGCTGGCCCAGCTTCTCCATCGCCATGTACTCCTGCGTGCCGGAGAACGACGAGGAAATGGTCTGGTAGAAGGGGTTCGACAGGATCTGGTCGGCCCGGTCGCGGCCCGCGTGGGTCAGCACCATGTCGTCGAACGTGCGACGCATGTCGAGCATCATCGCGAACAGCTCGCCCTTGGGCTCGAAGCCGTCCACGACCACCTCGCGCGGGTGGTTGTCCAGTTCGCGCAGGCCCAGCGACTGCGCGAGCCGCCGTGCCGGGTCGATCGTCAGCACGACCACGCGCCTGCCGCGTTCGGCCGCGCGCAACGCCAGCGCCGCCGCGGTCGTCGTCTTGCCCACGCCGCCGGAGCCGCAACAGACCAGGACGCGTGTCTCCAGGTCGTCCAGCAGCGGGTCGAAGTCGAGCCTGGTGGTCATCGGACACCCGCCGCGACCAGGGCCTCGGCCAGTTCGTAGAGCGCGGCCACGTCCACCCCGTCCGTCAGGTCCGGCAGTTCCAGGGTCGGCAGGTCCGACTCGGACAGCAGTTCCTTGGCCTCCTGCTGCGACCGCACCCGGATGGCGTGCTCCACCGTCTCGTCGACCAAACCTTCGAGCGTGAACTCGTCGAGGTCGAGCCCGGCGGTCCTCAGCCCCGCGCGCACCCGTGACTCGTCGAGCCTGCCCTCGGCCGCGACCGGCAGCGAACGGGCGGGCAGCCGGACCGGCTGGACCCGGTTCACCAGCACCGCGCCGGGTCGCAGGTCGGCGCCGTCCAGTTCGGTGACGGCGTCCAGGGTCTCGCGCACCGGCATCTCCTCCAGCAACGCGACCAGGTGCACCGCGGTGTCGCCGGAGTGCAGCAGCCGCACGACGCCGTCGCTCTGCCCCTTGATCGGCCCGACCTTGGCGAGGTCGGCCATGGCCTTGGTGACGTCGAGGAACTTGACCACGCGCCCGGTGGGCGGCGCGTCCAGCACGACGGCGTCGTAGACGTGGCGGCCGTCCGGCCCGGTGCGGTTCACGCACTCCTTGACCTTGCCGGTCAGCAGAACGTCGCGCAGGCCGGGCGCGAGCGTGGTCGCGAACTCGATCGCGCCCATCTTGCGCAGCGTCCGTCCCGCGAAGCCGAGGTTGTAGAACATCGCCAGGTATTCGAGGAGCGCGGCTTCCGCGTCCACCGCGAGCGCGTGCACCTCACCGCCGCCCGGCGCCGACGCGATCCGTTCCTCGGAGTAGGGCAGCGGGGCCCGGTCGAAGAGCTGGGCGATGCCCTGCCTGCCCTCGACCTCGACCAGCAGCACCCGGCGGCCACCGGTGGCGAGCGCGAGCGCCAGCGCGGCCGAGACCGTCGTCTTGCCCGTGCCGCCCTTGCCGGAGACCACGTGCAGACGGGCTCGGGTCAGCTCCTCGGTCCACGACGTCACATGTCCAGACTATGTGTGAAATCGGTCGAACGTGGATTGGTCGGTCAATCGACCATGGTGAGGAAGAGAACGGCGATGGCCGTCGCGGCGACCAACGCCCACGCCACGACCGATGGAAGCCACAGCGCGATGCTGGCCGTGATCACGGCCACGACCACGAGACCGATCAGTCCGGCTTGGATGACCTCCGTGCGCCGGCTGTGCTTGCGGTCACGCACCTGCGCCATGGCGACGAGCACCATCACCAGTCCACCCAGCGCGAACAGGCTGGTGGCGATGATCCGCCAGGTCTCCATGTGATCAAGGTAGCTCGAAGTGCGAGAACCGCGCAGAGGGCGATCGGGTGGCAAGTTAGGCTCCGCGCATGACGAAGTGGGAGTACGCGACCGTGCCGTTGTTGATCCACGCCACGAAGCAGATCCTCGACCAGTGGGGCGATGACGGCTGGGAGCTGGTCACCGTGCTGACGAACCCGACGGGTGAGCAGCACGTCGCGTACCTGAAGCGAGCGAAGGCATGACCACCTGGAGCAACCGCCTCAAGGAGCTCGGCATCGAGCTTCCCGGCGTCGCTGCCCCGCTCGCCGCCTACGTGCCCGCCACGCAGAGCGGCCCGTGGGTGTTCACGTCCGGCCAGCTGCCGTTCGTCGAGGGCAAGCTCCCCGCCACCGGCAAGGTCGGCGCCGAGGTCTCCCCGGAGGAGGCCAAGCAGTACGCCGCGACGTGCATCCTCAACGCTCTCGCGGCCGTCCACGCGCTCGTGGGGATTGACTCGATCAAGCGAGTCGTGAAAGTTGTCGGGTTCGTGGCCTCCGCCGAGGGCTTCACGGGACAGCCCGGTGTCATCAACGGCGCCTCCGAGCTGCTCGGCGAGATCTTCGGTGACGAGGGCAAGCACGCCCGGTCGGCCGTAGGGGTCGCAGAGCTGCCGATCGGCGCTCCAGTGGAGATCGAACTGATCGTCGAGGTGTGACATGTCGGACACGTGCCACGAACTGCTGCTCAGGCTGGCCGGACGCCTTCCGGACGACCTGCTGTGGCGGTACCGGGACTGGGCGGCTTCGGACGCGTACGCGGTGCTCGCGCGGTCGTTGCCGCGCACTCTGCTGCACGGACGCATCCCTCTGACTGATCACGAACTGCGCCTTTTGCAGGACGCGCTGGTGCCCTACGGGGCGGAACCCGGTGCTCTCAGTTCGGTCAAAGGGCTGGACGAACTGCCACCCACCGACTACACCTTTTCCCCGGAATCACCCGATCGGGTGCCGATGGGAGATTCCGCGACCGTCGTTCTCGGTGCCACGCTGCGAGGCCGGCACGGGGTCGGGGAAGTTCGCTCCTGCTGGCGCATCGGTCCCTCCGGGATCAACCGCGTCCTGCTGGTGGCGGCCACCACCGGCCACGCCCGGCTGACTGGTGAGTTGCAGCGTGTTCTGCGGGCGTTGGGCGAGCACGACCCGTGCGTTGAGGTCGTGCCGTCCGGCATGGACCTTCCGCCCTACCACCGGGCGGCGTTAGCGGCATCGGAGCTGGTGTGTGCCGGCGCCGAGTCCGAGGAGCACCTGGTGCTCAGCTAAGGAGAGTTGACGTGACGAACGACGGTGTCGGCCTGCCGGTCCGTCTCCACGATCTCCTGCTGTCGATGGCCGGGCGGGTCGACGACGCCGCCCTGTCGCAGGCCCGCGAGTTCCTCGCGGTCGGAGAACTGGATCGCTCGATCGAGCTGCTCCTGGGCACGCTCCTCGCGGGCGGCATCCCGGTGCTGCCGGACGAGCGCGCGGCCATCACGTGGATCCTCCACGAGGTCCGCTCGGACGCGGCGCTGACCGACCGCCTGCCGGTGGTCGAGATGCTGCCGTTCATCAGGCACCGCTTCACCTCCGAGACCGATCCGGCCTCGGACATCGCGGGCGATCTGGCCCGCGCGGTGTCGGTGCTCCCGGACATCCGCTCGGTGCGGTGCGTCTGGCGTTCCTCGCCCACGGGTTCCACGCCCGGCCCGTTGCCACAGCGGGTCGTGCTGGTGGACATCGGTCCGCAGGGTTTCGCGCCCGCGACCGCCTACCGGGTCGACTCGGTGCTGCGCAAGGCCGGCGTCCGCGCCGCGGTCGAGGTGCTGACCACCGGTGTGCAGCTCAGCGACTACCACGCGTCCGCCGTGACGTCCTCGATGGCGGTGCCGATCTCCGGCGCTCCCGCCCCGATGATGGCCGACCACGTCTCCCAGCAGCAGCAAGCCTGGTTCGACCAGCCAGCCGAGGAGCTTCCCGCTCCGGCGCCGGTGGCCGAGCCGACACCGGCGCCGGAGCAACTGGAAGAGACCGGCTCACGACGCGCACGTTCCGCACCGACGGCGCTGGAGGGCTCGCAGCCCTTCCCGCCCAAGCCCGTGAAGCGCATCCCGAGGGCCCCCGTGGAGCCCGAGATCGAGGCGCTTCCCGAACCCGTCCCGATCAACCGCGCCGAGATCACGACCGAGCTCAAGCCCGACGAGTTGGCGGCCCTGCAGGCCGCCCTCGCCGAGCCCGCGGAGCCGTCCTCGGTGGACGCGAACCTCAGCGAGCGCGAGCGGGCCCTGCTGCAGCAGCTGCACGAGGAGCTGGCGCAGCGGGAGCAGACCGGTGCGAAGGGGCCTGACAGCGGTCGCTGGCAGATCGACAGGTCCTCGTCGCGTCAGTCGGCGTTCGGGGCCACGAACAACGGCCACCAGCCTCAGTAACCGGTCCGCAGGTACTCCAGCTGGGCCCGCACCGACCACTCGGCGGCGGGCCACAGCACCCTGTCCACGTCCGCGTAGACGACCTCGACGACCTGCCGCGGGGTCGGTGACCCGCCCAGCGCCTGCACCGCTTTGCGGACCTGTTCCAGGCGCTGCGTGCGGTGGGCGAGGTACATCCGGGCGGCCTCTCCGGCGTCCGCGAGTTCCGGGCCGTGGCCAGGTAGAACCGCAGTGTTGTCCGGCAGCTCGGCGAGCAGCTTGAGCGACTCGAAGTAGTCGCCCAGCTTGCCGTCCGGGTGGGCCACGATCGTCGTGCCGCGGCCCAGGACCGTGTCGCCGGTCAGCACGGCCTCGCCGTCGATCACGAAGCACAGCGAGTCGCTGGTGTGGCCGGGCGTGCCCAGGACGCGGAGCTCCAGGCCGGCGCTGGTGATCACGTCCCCGTCGGTGAGGCCTTCCGAGCCATAGGTGAACGACGGGTCGAGCGCGCGCACCGGAGCCTTGACCAGCTCACCGAACGCACGCGCGCCCTCGGAGTGGTCAGGGTGGCCGTGGGTCAGCAGGATCTCGGCGATCGGGCCGACAGCCGCGATGCGCTTCAGGTGCGCGTCGTCGAGCGGGCCGGGGTCGATGACGACGAACGACGTCGCGTCCGGTGCCTTGAGCAGCCACGTGTTGGTGCCGTCGAGCGTCATCGGCGACGGGTTGTCGGCCAGCAGCACCGCGGCGTGGTCCGTGACCTGGCGGAGTTCGCCGTAGCGGGGGTGCTCGGCGCGGGCGCCGATCAGCGGGGAGCCGCTCACTGGAACACCACCCGGATCACGTCGCCGTCGCGGATCAGCTTGGGAATGATCTTCTCGACGCTGCGCTCCTCGGCCATGACCTTCTCCACGCTGCCGAGAGCGCCCACCTCGTCGAGGGTGCGCCAGGTCGGCGGCATGAGCATGCGACGGCCCTCCTGGGCGTCCTCGACGGCTTCCGCTGGGGTCTGCCAGGCCGCGTCGGACGCCTCGGTCGTCTCGCCGTCGGCCTTCTGCCCGGACGGCAGGGCGGCGACGAAGAAGCGGGTGTCGTAGCGGCGGGGCTCCTCGTACGGGGTGACCCAGTTCGCCCACGGCCGCAGGAGATCCGCGCGCAGGACGAGGTTCTCGGCGGCGAGGAACTGGGCGAGGGAGATCTCGCGGTCCACGAGTTGCTGACGAGCCTCCGCGAACGCCGAGGTGTCCGCGACGACCGAGGTGGCGTCGGGGCCCGCGAGCAGGACACCGGACTCCTCGAACATCTCGCGCACGGCGGCGCACACGAACGCACGGGCCGTGGCCGCGTCGACGCCGAAGATCTCGCCCCACCACTGCGGCGGCGGGCCCGTCCACGCGACGGACGTGTCGGCGTCGCGCTGGTCGACTCCACCGCCGGGGAACACGGTCATGCCGCCCGCGAACGCCATGCCCTTCACGCGGCGCAACAGGAAGGCTTCGAGGCCCTCGGCGCCGTCGCGGAGCAGGACCACGGTGACGGCGTCCCGTGCCGCGGCGGGCTGATCGGGTTGGGAGACCGGCGATGCGGGTACCAGGTTTCCCGGCAAGGTCATGTCGTCGGGCATCCTGCGAGCGTACGACCGTGCCGACCTGAGGATGGTGTGATGGCGACGAACGTCTCCGGCTGCCTGGTGAAGATCCTGCTGTTCCTGCTGGGCGCGGTGATGGGCACTGGCCTGACCGCGGTGGCGGGCGTGGTGATGTTCGTGCCGGACAGCACGACCGTGATCAGCGTCGACCCGACGTCGACCTCGCCGGGCGTGTACGTGAAGAAGGTCGAGCGGCTCGTCGGCAGCACCTCCTACGAGATCTGGCTCGGCCCGACACCGGACCGCGGCCACGTGGTGACGGTGCCGAGCGGCTGGGGCCACGACCCGAAACGAGAGCAGTCCGGCGACGGCCTGCGCCTGAAGTTCGACAACGGGGGCGAGATCTTCGTCCCCAAGGCCAGTTACTCCTGAGGCAGGATGTGCGAGTGGACGAACAGCTGCGCGTAGGACTTGTCGGTGCGGGCCCGTGGGCCGAGATGATCCACGCCCCTGGCATCGCGAACCATCCGGGCACGACGCTGACGGGTGTGTGGGCGCGCCGCCAGGAAGCGGCCGCGTCACTGGCTGCCTCCTTCGGCGCGGAACCGTTCGAGGACTACACCGCGATGCTGTCCACTGTGGACGCCGTCGCGTTCTGCGTGCCGCCGGGCGTGCAGGGCCCGATGGCGATCGAGGCCGCGCGCGCCGGCAAGCACCTGGTGCTGGAGAAGCCGATCGCGGAATCCGTCGAGGTGGCCGAGGAACTGGCTGCCGCGGTCGCCGAGGCCGGTGTGGCGTCCCTGGTCGTCCTGACCCGCCGCTACGCCCCGGAAACGAAGCAGATGCTGGCCCAGTTGCACCGCACCGGCGGCTGGACCGGCGCCGACAGCCGCTGGATCTCCGGCGCGCTGCTGGACGGCCCGTTCTCGAACTCCCCGTGGCGCCACGACAAGGGCGCGCTGGACGACGTGGGCCCGCACGCGTTCGACCTGCTGGACGCGGCACTGGGCGAGATCACCGACGTGCTGGCGGCGAACGTCACCGACACCGGTCTGTGGCAGCTGATCCTGCAACACGCGGGCGGCGCCACCAGCACCGTCTCGCTGTGCCTCTCCCTGCCGATGCAGCCCCCGTTCGCGGACTTCACCGTGTTCGGCACCGAGGGCCACCGCACCCTGACGAACCGCGACACGCCTGCGCTGGAGTGCTTCACGAACCTGCTCGACGACTTCGTGGCGATGGCGGACAGCGGCACCACGACGCACGAGTGCGACGTGCGGCGCGGGCTGCACCTGCAGCGGATCATCGATCTGGCGCGCCGCAAGGCAGGCGCCTGAGGTCTCACCGGAAGTGCGGGCGGAGCTTCGCGCACAGCTCCGCCGCATCACCCCGAGGCGCCCCGGCCCACTCCACCTCGGTCCACGCCAGTTCGTCCGGCGTCCCTCGATGCCGGACGAACACGTGCTGGTGAAAGTGCGCCACGGACCCGCCCGGCCACAGCCGAGAACACGAACTCCGGATCCAGTTCGGCCCGCAGCCCGACCGCCGCCAGCCGCACCGCCCGCGCGACGGCCTCCGCCTCGGTCACGGTGAGCAAGTCCAGGGCGGCCACGTGCCGGCGCGTCTCCACGAACAGGTACCCCAGCACCTCACCGGGCCGGTGCGACACGACCACCAGGTCGTCGGCGAACACCACCGGACCGGCCAGCGGTCCCGAACCGAGATGCTTCGCGCAGATCAGACGCTCGTCCACGACTTCACTCCGTCCAGCCAGAACCAGGGCGCCCGAAATTGTCAGGGGTGCCCGCTAGCGTCCAGAGCATGGACCTCACCGCCACGACAGCCGAGCTCGCCGGTGCCGCCGCCGAGGTGGCGCGGCTGCTGCCGACCCGCGTGCTCGACCCGGTGCTGGCCGGTCTCCGCCTGAAGGCCGGCATGGACGTGGAGGTCGCGGGCAGCGACCAGGAACACGGTGTGCGCCTGAGCGTCAACGCGACGGTGCACACCGAGGGCGAGGTGCTCGTGCCGGGGAAGCCGCTGGCCGCGACCCTTCAGGCGCTCGACGACCCGCAGGTGAGGCTCAAGGTCGAGGGGCAGCGGCTGGCGATCCGCACGCCCACGTCGAGGTTCGCGATCCCGCTCCTCGACCTCGCCCACCACCCCGGCGTCCCGGCGCTGCCGAAGCTGCAGGGCCACGTGGACGCCGCCACGCTCAGGACCATCGCGGCGGTCGCGGGGGCGGCGTCGAAAGACGACGCGCTGCCGATCTTCACCGGCATCCGGATCCAGTCGGACGCCCACCGGCTGCACTTCATGGCCACCGACCGCTACCGCATGGCCTACGCCACACTCCCGTGGGAACAACATGGTCAACTCGACCTGTTGGTACCTGCGAAGGCCATCGTCGAGGCGGCCCGGCAAGCGACGAACCAGGTAGCCCTGCACGCGAACGAGGACCGCATCGGCCTCGCCTGGGGCAACAACTCGATCTCCACCGCGCTGCTGGCCGCTCCGTTCCCGGACGACCGCGCGCGCCGACTTCTGGAGGCAGTCATCGACAGCACGGTGCTCGTGGACGCGGACGCGTTGGCTCGCGCCGTCCGCAGAGCCACGCCCTACGGCGGCCCGCACCAGGCCGTGACCATCCAGGTCGAGGACTCGGAGATCCGGGTCAAGGGCAGCGACCCGCAGCAGGGCGAGTCGGAGGAGTTCGTCAAGGCCACGGTCGAGGGCGACCGGCTGACCAAGACGTTCCAGTCCCGCTACCTCGCGGACGCGCTGAAGGCGTTCGCGGGCCGCCGGATCGAGCTGAAGATCCAGGACGGCCTGCGTTCGACGGTGCTGACGTCGCCACCGGGCGAGGACGGCGTCGAGCTCACCTACCTCGTGGTGCCGATGCGTTCGGTGGCCTAGAACGCGAAAGGCCCGGAAGCTTTCGCCTCCGGGCCCTGCCGCGAACGAACTGGCTCAGCGGGCCGCGAGTTCCATTTCGGACCGGGCCGGCACCTCAGCGGGCACGCCGCGCTGCACGGTGCCGCGCAGCAGCCAGACAGCCAGCGCGATCAGCAGCCCGGCGACGCCCGACGCGACGAACGCCGGCCGCGTGCCGAAGTGCTCGATCAGCTGACCGGACAGCCCCTGGCCGATGGCGAGGCCGATGGTCACCGAGGTGATCACCCAGCCGAACGCCTCCGCGGCCATGCCGTTCGGCGTGACCTGCTCGATCGCCGCGGAGTGCGCGGTCGACTGCGGCGTGATCAGCGTGCCGACGAAGAACAGCGCGACGCCCAGACCGATCAGCGTGGCCGGGATGGCCAGCAGGAACGCCAGCAGCGCGAAGCCGCCCAGCAGCACCGGCAGGCGCAGGTGCATCGGGCGCGGCCACGGGCGCATGCCGTAGAGCACGCCGAACACCACCGAGCTGATCGACCACAGCGACAGCATCAGGCCACCCATCGAGGGCTGGCCCACGGCCTTCGCGAACGCGGGCACGGCCACCTCGACGAAGCCGATGGTCACGCCGAAGCCCAGCGCGGCCAGTGCCACCGTGCGCATGCCGGGGTAGGCGAACGCGCCGAGCAACGGGCGCGGAGCCTGCACGACCGGACCCCACGCGCGCACGACGGGGTTGAAGGCGAACCACAGCGCGCCCACGACCATCAGCACGGCGCCGACGACGACACCGGTGCCCGCCCACGGCGCGGCCAGCAGCAGACCGGCGAGACCAGGTCCGAGGATGAAGAAGACCTCCATGCTGATCGCCTCGTAGGCGTAGCCCGCCATCCGCGTCGGGCCGGCCGGGACCATCCGCTCCCACAGCGCACGCGACGCAGAGCCCACCATCGGCTCGGTCGCGCCGACGCCGAGGGCCAGCGGGACCAGCACGAACACCGACGCGCCCGCCTCGACGGCGAGCACGGAGACGGTCACGAAGAAGGCGAACAACCCGGTCACCCCGAGCAGCGGGCGGGTGGGACCGAAGCGGTCCATCAGCCGGCCCTGCACGACGGAACCGAGAGCCACACCCGTCAGCGCCGCCGCCGAGACCATGCCGGCGACCGCGAACGATCCCGTCGCGCGCTCCACGTAGAGCAGCAGCGAGAGCCCGACCATCGCGATGGGCAGGCGGGCGAGCAGAGACGCGACCACGGGGCCGCGCATACCGGGAGTCGTCAGGGCAGCGCGGTAGTCGGAGAGGCGGGCGGAGTGGGACATGTGTACCAGTATGCCAAAGTTGGTACGGATGTACCAGATCGGGTGCGCAGGGTCACGACGGTTGCGATTGGGTCACGGGAATGGGATGACCGGGTGAAACATGCAACGAATCGGCCACACACGAGGTCCTTGAGGGTGAAAGGGCTTGAGCAGTCGGGGTGCCGACATGCGAAAGTTGACTCGCCAACCGAGACCAACCTCTGGCTTGAGGGTCGGGGCCTGCGCGCCAGAGGGATGGAAGGCACGGTTCGTCGGGGGATGGGCCGTGCAACACAAAGGACCGGTGCGCCACGTCGGGGGTGGCGCCCGGTCCTTTGTGTTGGTCGCTGCTCCGCAGACTCCGGCTCGTTCGCCGAGGAGCTGGTCATCCGCCCGCCGCTTCGCCCCGATTGGGCTTCGCCGAATCGAGACGAAGAGGCGAACGGATGACCAGCGCGAACTCGCGGATGCCTGGCTCGCCAAGCGGAGATCCGTGGCGTGCTTGGTTGCGTGTTCGTGGCTTGAACGCGCACGGAGCCCCGTTGACTGCCCGGGGCTCCGTTGCGTTCAGTGCTGCGTTCTGACTAGCGGGCGCGGCGCGCGAGGCGCTCCGGGTCCAGGATCAGCACGCTCTTGCCTTCGAGCCGCAGCCAGCCGCGGTGCGCGAAGTCGGCCAGGGCCTTGTTCACGGTCTCGCGGGACGCGCCGACGAACTGGGCGATCTCCTCCTGCGTCAGGTCGTGCGTGACGCGGAGCAGGCCGGCCTCCTGCGAGCCGAAGCGCTGCGCGAGCTGCAACAACGCCTTGGCGACGCGGCCGGGCACGTCCGTGAAGATCAGGTCCGCCAGCATGGAGTTCGTCCGGCGCAGCCTGCGGGCCAGGGCCCTCAGCAACTGCTCGGCGATCTCCGGCCGGTTGGTGATCCACTGTCGGAGCGCGGGGCGGTCCATGGACACCGCGCGCACCTCGGTCACCGTCGTCGCGGTCGACGTGCGGGGGCCAGGATCGAAAATGGACAGTTCGCCGAACATGTCGGAGGGCCCGAAGATCCCCAACAGATTCTCGCGGCCGTCCGGCGACTTGCGGCCGATCTTCACCTTGCCGGACTGGATGATGTACAGGCGATCGCCCGGCTCACCCTCCGCGAAGATCACGTGGCCACGCGGGAATTCCACCGTCTCAAGGGTCGTCGCCAGCGCCTCTGCGGCCGCCGGGTCCACCCCCTGGAAGATGCCCGCTCGCGCCAGGGTCTCGTCCACCTCGTCCCTCCTAATCGACGCGACGGCACGCCTACCACCATCTTTGGTGGAGTCAGCGCCGTGCCGCCGATCACTGCGTTGCAGTCTAAGGGCTCTCTTGTGGATCGCCGCTCGGCTCGCCGTCTTACTAGGAACAACCCGACTGGCTCGATCCAGAAGCCCAACGAGCCAGCTTACGCCATCTAGCGGACGCGCTTGCGCGTGCCACCGCGGCCGCGGCGGCGGAGACGGAACATGTCAAGGGCGCGACCGATGCCGTGTCCGTAGAGCGCCTTGACCTCTTCGGGCCTGGCGGACTCCAGGAACTCCTCGACCTCGTTCTCCTGCACGGCAACGTGCCGGAGCTTCGCTTCGACGCGCTCCATGAAGAGCGCGAAGAACATGATCACGATCGGAACGACGATCACAAACCAGGCAGTCATGATGCTCCGAAGTCTGGCGCATGAGGGATTCGAGTGCGGATCTAGGGGGTGGGTCCGGCGTGTTGACTACTCTGGATCAGTGCCCGCAACCAAGAAACCGGAAACCAAACTCGGCCTGACCCGCAGGGCCCGCCGGATGGTGCGCGTGCTGGCCGAGGGATACCCCGACGCGCACTGCGAGCTGGACTTCACCACGCCGCTCGAGCTCGTCGTGGCGGTCATTCTGTCCGCGCAGTGCACCGACAAGAAGGTCAACGAGGTCACTCCCGCGCTCTTCATGAAGTACCCGACGGCCGCCGACTACGCCGGCGCCGACCGGACGGAACTCGAAGAGATGCTCCGCCCCACCGGTTTCTTCCGGAACAAGGCGACGTCTCTTATGGGTCTCGGTGCTGCTCTTGTGGAGCATCACGACGGTGTGGTCCCCGGCAACATGGAGGAGCTGGTCAAGCTCCCTGGTGTAGGACGCAAGACGGCCAACGTGGTTCTCGGCAACGCGTTCGATGTGCCCGGGCTCACAGTCGACACCCACTTCGGCCGCCTCGTGCGCCGCTGGGGCTGGACCGATCTCGAAGACGCGGTCAAGGTCGAGCACGCCATCGGTGAGCTCATCGAGAAGCGCGACTGGACCATGGCCTCGCACTGGATCGTCTTCCACGGCCGCCGCGTCTGCCACGCCAAAACCCCTGCGTGCGGAGCCTGTCTGCTGATGAAGGACTGCCCGTCGTACGGCCTCGGACCGGAGGACCCGGACAAAGCGGCCAAGCTCGTGAAGGGCGACGAGAAGCCCCACCTGATCGAGCTCGCCGAGCGAGTACGGGCCGGTGAGAAGCTAGGGGGGTGAACAACCGCACGCGCTGGCTCGCCGTCGTGCTCGTCCTCGGCGTGGCGGGCGTCGTGGCGCTGTGGCCCCGTGACGAATCGCCGGGGCCGCCGCCCACGTCCGCCCGCCCGACGCAGGACATGGGCGCGTTGCGCGCACAGGCCCAGCTCCGGCCGTGCGTGCCGGGAGCGGAAGGCGGTGTGGGGGTGACGTGCCTCGGCGACGGCACCCGGACGGACCTCGCGCTGAAGGGGCCGCTCCTGATCAACTTCTGGGCGACCTGGTGCCAGCCGTGCCAGGAGGAGCTGCCCGTGCTGGAAACCTATGCGAAGCAACCAGGTGCCGTGCCGGTCGTCCCAGTTCTTGTGGAGAGCAGGGAGGCGGACGGCCTGGAGCTGCTCGCCCGCCTCGGCGTGCGGTTGCCGTCCGTTCACGACGAAGCCGACGAACTGCGCAAGCGAGTCAAGGCGCCGATAACGCTTCCCGCTACGTATTACGTATCAGCGGACGGTCAGGTCCGGCAGATCACCGATCCGCCGTACTTCACCGCGCCGGAACAGGTGGAGAAGGCGGTTCGATGACGGAGGCGACAGAGCCACCCGACTGGATGCAGCGCCTGGCCAAGGCCACTGAGGAGATCGACGCACAGACGTTCATGCGGGTCCCGCGTGCGCCGCAGGACGGCGTGCGCAAGGCGGCCGTGCTCATGCTGTTCGGTGACAACGAGGAGCACGGGCCCGACATCCTGCTGCTGCGCCGTTCGGACACGCTGGGCTCGCATCCGGGTCAGGTCGCGTTCCCCGGCGGCGCGTGCGACGACACCGACGACGGGCCGGTGGGCACGGCATTACGCGAGGCTTACGAGGAGACCGGTGTACTTGAGCCAGGAGTGAGACCACTTGCTTTGCTGCCGGAGCTGTACGTGCCGGTGTCCGGGTTCGTGGTCACGCCTGTGCTCGCCTACTGGGAACAGCCGAGCCCCGTCGCACCTGTCGATCCGGCGGAGACCGCCGCGGTCGCTCGGGTGCCGGTCGCGCACCTCGCCGATCCTGCCAACAGGTTCCGGGTGCGTCACCCCGCGGGTTACGTCGGAGCGGCCTTCTCCGCGCCGGGCATGCTGGTGTGGGGATTCACCGCGGGGTTGATCAACGGCCTGATCGCACTCGGTGGCTGGGAACAGCCTTGGGATGCGACCGATGTGCGTGACCTTGAACTAGCGTTGCGCGCTACACAGTGAGGCGGAGGTTTCGGGTTGAACTGGGTTGACCTGCTCGTGCTGGGCCTTGCCGCGATCGCCGCGCTGTCCGGGGCCAGGCAAGGCATGGTCGTCGCGCTGCCTGCGTTCGTCGGCGTGCTCGTCGGCCTGATCCTCGGTACGCAGATCGCTCCGCTGCTGGTGTCCCAGTTCGAGAACGTCGTCACCAAGGTCGTGTTCGCGGTCGGCGTCGTGGTGCTGCTCGTGGCGCTCGGCGAGACGATCGGCGTGTACATCGGCCGGACGATCAAGGCTCGGGTCAACGCGTCGCCGTTGCGCGGCGCGGACAACGCGCTGGGCGCGATCGTGCAGGGCTTCGTCGTCTTCATCGTCGCGTGGATGATCGCTCTCCCGCTGACCTCGGTCGTCGGCCTGCCGGACCTCACCTCGTCGCTCAAGCAGTCGGTGATCCTCGGCAAGGTCGACCAGACCATGCCCCAGGCCGCCCGCGTGCTGTCCGGCGACCTGCAGAAGCTCTTCGACGTCTCGGGCTTCCCGCAGGCGATGGACCCGTTCAACCGCACGCCGCTCAAGGACGTCGAGCCGCCGAACAGCCAGCTCGCGGACTCCCCGGTCGCGAAACGGCTTCAGGCGAGCGTGCTCAAGGTCCGCGGTCGTGCGCCGTCGTGCTCCCGTGCGCTGGAAGGCACCGGATTCGTCATCGCGCCCGAGCGGGTCATGACGAACGCGCACGTCGTCGCCGGCACGAACGAGGTGACGGTCGAGGTCGGCCGCGGCCAGTTCGACGCGACGGTCGTCTCCTACGACCCGCGCACGGACATCGCCGTGCTCGCGGTACCGGACCTGGAGGCCACGCCGCTGCAGTTCCGTTCGGACGAGGTGCAGCCGGGCGAGGACGGCATCGTGCTCGGCTACCCGCTCGACGGCCCGTACAAGTCCTCGCCGGCACGGGTGCGCGAGCGGATTCCGCTGCTGCGCGGCCCGGACATCTACGACGCCCAGACGGTCACGCGAGACGTCTACACGGTTCGCGCCGAGGTCAGGTCCGGCAACTCGGGTGGCCCGCTGGTCGACCCGAACGGCCGGGTGATGGGCGTGGTGTTCGGTGCCGCGGTCGACGACCCGGAGACGGGCTTCGTGCTCACGGCCCAGCAGGTGCAGTCGATGGTGCAGAAGGCGCCGACCCTGACCAAGAGGGCGTCTACGCAGGGGTGTGCCTCGTAGCGATGCCGTCGAGCACGTAGCTCAGGCCGGTGTCGAACCACGACGCGGCGTTCGTGTGTTCGGCGTCGTACATGACCCTGGCGAGCCTCGGGAACTTCCCGGTGGCCAGCATCCGCTGCATGTAGGGGCCCGAGGCGGCTTGCCACTGCTCCTCGGTCATGCCGCTGGCCTGCTCGTCGCGGGCCTCGGTGATCTCGTTGCGGACGGCGCCGTGGACGAACGCCATCACCGTGCTGACCGCGCCGAGCACGTCGTCGATGGTGGGGAACTCGGGCCTGTCGTCGAGGGTGGCCAGTGACGCCTCGATGTGCGCCAGCGAGTTCGGGCCCCGGTGCGGGCGGCCGCCGAGCAGGTCGATGAACCACGGGTGCCGCTTCGCCGCCGCTCGCATGCCGTGGGCGATCCGCGTCAGGGCCGTGCGCCACTCGGTGCCCGGCTCCGGCAGCGCGATCTCGCCGTAGACCTCGTCGACCATGAGGTCGAGCAGTTCGTCCTTGGTCTCGATGTAGCCGTACAGGCGCATGGGACCGGCGTTCAGCGCGGCGGCGACCTTGCGCAACGACACCTCGTCGAGCCCGCCCTCGTCGGCGAGCCTGATCGCGGCCTCCACGATCAGGTCCCTGCTCAACGGGGTCGGTGACGGCTTGCTGGGCGGCTCTGGGCGGTCCCACACGAGTTCGTTCGACATCGGACTGGACGATACACCGTCTATCTGCGATACAGTGTATCGAGTGATACGGCGTATCGGGAGGATGCGATGAAGACTTCGGTGCTGGTCGTAGGTGGGGGACTGGCGGGGACGTCGGCCGCGCTGTTCCTGGCGTGGCGCGGGGTGGACGTGACGCTGGTGGAGAAGCATCCGGGCAGCTCACCGCACCCGCGGGCGGTCGGTTTCAACGCTCGGGTGGGCGAGTTGCTGCGCGCGGTCGGCCTGGAGGGCGAGCTGCCGGTGAGCAGGATGACCAAGGGTTTCGGCGTCCGGCGGGTCCGGGCCGAGAGCCTGATCGGGAAGAAGTACGACGAGACCTTCTGGACGCCACCGGCCGAGCTCTCCGACATCGAGTACTCGCCGTCCAAGGGCGTCGGGGTGGCCCAGGACAAGATGGAGCCGCTCCTGCGCGACAAGGCCCGCGAGCTGGGCGCGGACATCCGGATGAGCACGCGGATGCTGGAGTTCTCGCAGGACGACGAAGGTGTCACCGCGATCGTGCAGGGCGACGGCGAGCCGTACGAGATCCGCGCCGACTACCTGGTCGCGGCCGACGGTCACCGCAGCCCGGTCCGCGAGCGGCTCGGCATCACGCGCACCGGCCGCGGCTTCATGCACACGTCCCGCAGCGTGCTGTTCCGCGCGCCGCTGCAGGAGTACCTGAAGGACGGCATCGGCCAGTTCGTCATCGACGGCGTCGGCTTCCTGACCACCTACGGCGACGGCCGCTGGGTGCTGATGCTCGACGACCGCGAGTACACCGAGCCCGAACTGCGGCAGAAGATCGTCCAGGCCATCGGCCGCGACGACCTGGAGATCGAGATCATCACGACGGGCCGCTGGACGATCAGCGCGGGGGTGGCCGACCGGTTCAGCGACGGCCGGATCTTCCTGGCTGGGGACGCCGCGCACACGTTGCCGCCGAGCCGCGGCGGGTTCGGGGCGAACGTCGGCATCGAGGACGCGCACAACCTCGCCTGGAAGCTCGCGGCAGTGATCAACGGCGAGTCACGACCGTCCCTGCTGGACACCTACGACGCGGAACGGCGCCCGGTCGCGACCCTCTGCCACCAGCAGATCTTCGCGCGCAACGACGGCCACAACCGCGACGGCGAGCCGGAGGACGCGCCCTTGATCGACAACAACGCGATGCACTACGGCGTTCTCTACCGCTCGGACGCGGTGCTCGGCGCGGGCCCTGAACTCCCGCCGGCCCAGCTCCCCGAGCAGTGGAACGGCCAGCCGGGCACCAGGGCCCCGCACGTGTGGATCGAGCCGGGCAAGTCCACCTTGGACCTGTTCCAGCGCCGCTGGGTGCTCGTCGCCGACCACCCGCAGTGGGAGGAAGCGGCTCAGCGAAGCGGCGTCCGGTACGAACGGATCGAGCGGCTGGACGTGTTCGGATTGTCCGCGAAGGGCGCGTCGCTGGTCCGGCCGGACGGCTACGTCGCCTGGCGCTCGACGGACCTGCCGGACGATCCGACCGGCACCCTGAAGAACGCGTTCAGCTCGTCTTCTGCAGGAACTCGGTGATCAACCTGCTCGTGGTGTGGGACGCCTCCTGGTTCGGGAAGTGCCCCACCTCGGGCAGGCTCCGGAACTCCGACCCGGCGCCGAGCCACGGCCGCGAGTCGAGCGCTGAGGCCTCCGGCGCGATCGGGTCCAGCGCGCCGTGGATCTGCAGCACCGGCACCTGGATCGGCTTGTCGACGGCCTCGGCGAACCGGCGGCCGTCGCTGCGCAGCTGCGAGCGCACCGCCCAGCGGTAGTACTCCAGCGCGCTGTGGGCGACGCCCGGAATCGTCATCGCCTGCCGGCAGCGGCGGATGACCTCGTCGAACTCGGGCGCCGTCCGCCACTTCGGCCCGGTCCACGCGGACAGCAGCTTGGCGACCTGCAGGCCGTTCTCGCCGGTGAGCCAGCGTTCCGGGTGGATCGGCAGCTGGAAGCGCAGCACGTGGGAGTTCGTCCGGGGATGGCGGCGGAACGCCCGGCGCGTCACCAGAGGGTGCGGTGCGGACAGCACGGAGATCGACGAAACCACACGCGGATGCATCGCGCCGACCGTCCACGCCGTGGCGCCGCCCCACGCGTGACCCACCAGGTGTGCGCGTGGGGCGCCGAGCGCCTTGATCAGGCCCGCGATGTCACCCGCGAGTGTGAATCCGTCGTAGCCGCGCGGGGGTTTGTCCGAGTCGCCGTAGCCGCGCAGGTCGACCGCCACCGCGCGATAGCCGGCTTCGGCCAGTGCGGTCAGCTGGTGCCGCCACGACCACCAGAACTCGGGGAACCCGTGCAGGAGCAGCACGAGAGGTCCCTCGCCGAGTTCGGCGACGTGCAGGCGGATGCCGTTGGCCGAGACGTCGCGGTGCGTCCACGGACCCGCGACCCGCACGACGGACGGGTCGGGTTTGCGGCTCAGTTGTCGTCGCCCCTGCGCGTCAGGGCCGCGACCGTGTCCTTCGCGGCCGCGATCGACTTCTCCGGCGCCCTGATCTTCTTGACCTTGCGGTAGCCGAGGAAGGCGAAGGCGACGGCGCTGAGCAGCATCACGCCGAACACGAGGCCGAAGCCGGCCCAGTAGCCCCAGCCGAACCACTCGGCGAAGCCGAACCCGAGGGCCATGAACAGGAAGAACAGGCTGAAGCACAGGATCGTCAGCGCGACGATGAAGAAGACGCTGCCCTTCACGCCCTTCTTGATCTCGGCCGTGATCTCGCCCTTCGCGAGCTCGACCTCTGCTCTGACCAAGGTCGACACGTGGGCGGTCGCATCACGGACGAGACCGCCGAGCGACGCCTCGGCCGTCGGGTCGTCTGCGGTCAGCGGAATCGACGCGATGTGTTCCCTGGTGGTCACTCGGACATGGTGCCATGCGCCCGGCTCCGGCGAATGAGCAACACCGCGGCGAGCAGCGACGCGATCATCGAGGCGAGCAACACAGCCGCCTTCGCGGTCTCCGCCTGATCCAGTGAGAGTTCCGCGATCAGCAGGCTGACGGTGAACCCGACGCCGCCCAGCGTCGCCACCGCCACGATGTCGCGCGGCCCCGCCCCGGACGGCCACACCGCCGCCTTGAACCACACGGCGAGCGCCGAAGCCCCCACGATCCCGACCACCTTGCCGACGACCAGCCCCACCATCACGCCGATCGCGATCTTGTCGTCGAAGAGCTTCCCCAACGCCTCGGCACCCACTGGCACACCCGCCGCGAACAGCGCGAACACCGGCACGGCCACCCCGGCCGACCAAGGCTGCAGCCGGTGCTCCAGCCGCACGGCCGGCGCCTCCTGCTCGTACGGGTCGCGCCGCACCCGCGTCAGCAACGCCAGTGCGACACCCGCGATCGTGGCGTGGACGCCCGACTCGTGCATGAACCACCAGGTGGCGAGCGCGATCGGCACGTAGATCCAGGCGCTGGTGATCCTCTTGTGCTGGAGGAACCAGTACAGCGCCAGCAGCAGCACGACCGCACCCGCCGCGAGCAGGTTGAACTTCGCCGTGAACAGGATCGCGATCACGACGATCGCGCCCAGGTCGTCCACCACGGCCAGGCTGAGGAGGAACACCCGCAGACTCGACGGCAGCCCCGACGCCGTCAGCGCCAGCACGCCGAGCGCGAACGCGATGTCCGTCGCGACCGGGATCGCCCAGGCCTTCTCGATCCCCGGCTGCCCCCAGCCGATCCCGAGCGCGACCAGCGCGGGCACGATCATCCCGCCGATCGCCGCGATGATCGGCAGGATCGCGGCCTTGAAGTTCGACAGCTCACCGACGACGAGCTCGCGCTTCAGTTCGAGCCCGGCGACGAAGAAGAAGACCGCGAGCAGCCCGTCCTTGGCCCAGTCGCCGACGCTCAACGGCCCGAGGTGCAGATCCCTCAGCCCGAAGTACGCGGGGGAAAGAGGCGAGTTGGCCCACAGCAGTGCCACGGCCGTGGCGCCGAGCAGCACCATGCCACCGACGGTCTCGGTGCGGAGGTAACGGGCGAAGTCAGCGATCTTGCCGGACACAGGGCTCCCAGGGCGGTCGACAGGTACACGAATACTCGTGCCGACCAGACTTCCCGGCTCACCTAGATGCGATCTTAACGCCAACGGGCGCCCTCGAGTGAGGGCGCCCGTCACGTTTGCCGCGGAAATCAGTCCTCGGCCTTGCCCGACTGCAGACCCGCCGAGATCAGGTCCATGACCGACGAGTCGGCCAGCGTCGTCACGTCGCCGACCGCGCGGTTCTCGGCGACGTCGCGCAGCAGGCGGCGCATGATCTTGCCCGAGCGCGTCTTCGGCAGCTCCGGCACGACCATGATCTGGCGCGGCTTCGCGATCGGGCCGATCTCCTTGGCCACGTGGTCGCGCAGCGCCTTGATCGCGTCCGCGCCGCCGGCGTCCGCACCCGCGCCACCGCGCAGGATCACGAACGCCACGATGCCCTGGCCGGTCGTGTCGTCGGACGCGCCGACGACGGCGGCCTCGGCCACGGTCGGGTGCGACACGAGCGCCGACTCGACCTCGGTGGTCGAGATGCGGTGACCGGACACGTTCATCACGTCGTCGACGCGGCCGAGCAGCCAGATGTCGCCGTCGGCGTCGTACTTCGCGCCGTCACCGGCGAAGTAGAAGCCCTGCTCTTTGAAACGCGACCAGTAGGTGTCGCGGTAGCGCTCCTCGTCGCCCCAGATGCCGCGCAGCATCGACGGCCACGGCTCGTCCAGCACCAGGTAGCCACCGCCACCGGCCGGGACCTCGACGCCCTCGTCGTTGACGACCTTCGCGCCGATGCCGGGCAGCGGGCGCTGCGCCGAACCGGGCTTCGTCGAGATGACGCCGGGAAGCGGCGAGATCATGATCGCGCCGGTCTCGGTCTGCCACCACGTGTCCACGATGGGGGCCTTGCCGCCGCCGACGTTCTCGCGGTACCAGATCCACGCCTCGGGGTTGATCGGCTCGCCGACCGAACCCAGCACGCGCAACGAGCTGAGGTCGAACTTGGCCGGGATGTCCGCGCCCCACTTCATGAAGGTGCGGATCAGCGTCGGCGCCGTGTAGTAGATCGAGACGCCGTACTTCTGCACGATCTCCCAGTGGCGGCCCTCGTGCGGGGTGTTCGGCGTGCCTTCGTAGACGACCTGTGTCACGCGGTTCGACAGCGGGCCGTAGACGATGTAGCTGTGGCCGGTGACCCAGCCGATGTCCGCGGTGCACCAGTACACGTCGGTGTCCGGCTTGAGGTCGAACACGTTGTGGTGCGTGTACGACGCCTGCGTCAGGTATCCGCCGGACGTGTGCAGGATGCCCTTCGGCTTACCCGTGGTGCCCGAGGTGTAGAGGATGAAGAGCGGGTGCTCCGCGTCGAACGCCTCGGGGGTGTGCTGGTCGGACTGCGAGTCCACCAGCTCGTGCCACCACACGTCCTTGTCGGTCCACGCGACCTCGGTGTCGGTGCGCTTGACGACGATGACCTTCTCCACGGACGGCGCGTCGGCGACGGCCTCGTCCACGGCGGGCTTGAGCGGAGCCGGGGTGCCGCGGCGGTACTGGCCGTCGGTCGTGATCACGAGCCGGCACGCGGAGTCCTGGATGCGGGTGCGCAGCGCCTCGGCGGAGAAGCCGCCGAACACGACGTTGTGCAACGCGCCGACGCGAGCGCACGCGAGCATCGCGAAGATCGCCTCGGGGACCATCGGCATGTAGATCGCGACGCGGTCCTCCGCACCGATTCCCAGCGACGTCAACGCGTTCGCGGCCTTGGAGACCTCGCGCTGCAGTTCGGCGTAGGTGATGGCGCGGGAGTCGCCCGGTTCGCCCTCCCAGTGGATGGCGACCTGGTCACCGTGGCCGGACTCGACGTGGCGGTCGACGCAGTTGTAGGCCACGTTGAGCTTGCCGCCCACGAACCACTTGGCGAACGGCGCGTCCGACCAGTCGAGCACCTGGTCCCACTTGGTGTCCCAGTGCAGCCGTTCCGCCTGCTTCGCCCAGAACGCCTCGCGGTCGGCCTTCGCCTCCTCGTACAGCTCGGGCTGTGCGTTCGCCTGTGCCGCGAACTCGTCGGAAGGCGGGAACGTCCTGCTCTCCGTGAGCAGGTTGTCCAGAGCGTTGCCCTGGCCTGGCGACTGCGTCATGGTGCGAGACCTCCTGGAATGTCCAGACCGGTTGGGGATGCGGGTACTGACCGTAGTGCGAGCCAGCTCACTTCCAACAGGCTCCTCCCCAGAAAGGTTCAGACCAATCTTGGGAGGTCGGTTACACGGCTGTCATTGTGTAACCCGTTTTGTCTGGTCCGGGCACGTGTGGCGCGTTGAACGGGCGCAGTTGCGCGCTCAGCGGTCCGGTCAGTGAGCTGGGTCACGCGTTTCACCTGGTCAGGTACTCTGCGCCACCGTGACCGATCCTCTCGCTCCGCTGCTTTCCTTGCCCGGTGTGGCTGACGCCGCGAACGCCGCCAAGGACGCCGTCTTCCAGGTGCACCGCCATCGGGTGAACCTGCGTGGCTGGGCCACGACGGCGGCGGAGGCGTCCGTCCGTGCGGCCCGTGCGTCGGCGGCGCTGGAGGGCGGGCCGACCGAGATCCCGGAGTCCGGCGAGGTCTCGGATCCGGTGCTGGCCGGGTCCTTGCGGATCGCCGAGGCGCTGGGCGGGCTCGTCGGCACCTGGCAGCGCGCGCCGTTGCAGGCCCTCGCGCGGTTGCACGTTCTCGCCGCCGCGGACCTCTCCGCCGAAGTCGGCCGGCCGCGCGTCTCCGCGGACGTCTCGCAGCGGCTCGACATGCTCGGCACGCTGGTCACCGGCGGAACGTCCGTGCCGGCGCCGATCGTCGTCGCCGTCGTGCACGGCGAACTGCTCGGGCTGGCGCCGTTCGACGTCGCCAACGGCGTGATCGCCCGTGCCGCGGCTCGGATGACGTCGATCTCCACCGGCCTCGATCCCAAGGGCCTCGGCGTGCCCGAGGTTGCGTGCCTGCGGCGGTCGTCCGAGTACGAGGCCGCTTCCGTGGCGTTCGCGTCGGGGTCCCTGGAGGGCCTGACCCAGTGGATCCTGTTCGTGTGCTCGTCGCTGGAGGCGGGCGCCCGCGAGGCCAAGAGCATCGCGGACGCCGCGCTCACCGGGTGATCTCGGCGAGGGTTTCCGCGGCCTTGATCGCGTCCTCGTCGGTGACGTAGAGCGGGGCGAAACCGAACCGCAGGACGTCCGGCGGCCGGTGGTCGCCGATGACTCCGCGCGCGATCAGTTCGTCCATGACGTTCCTGGCGTCGGGGCAGCGGACCGAGATCTGGTTGCCTCGCTGGTCGGGCGTGATCACTTCGAGGTTCGTGAGCTTCTCGACGTGCTCGCGGAACAACGCGGTCAGCGCCAGGCCGCGCTGCCGCAGTTCAGCCAGGTCGACGTCGTCCCAGACGTCCAGTGCGGCGTCGAGCGCGAGCATCGACAGGATGTCCGGCGTGCCGACCCGTGCCCTGGCGATACCGGCGTCCGGTTCGTAGGACGGCTTCATGCCGAACGGTTCGCGGTGGCCGTTCCAGCCCGACAACGGGTTCTCGAACGTCGCCTGCCGGTGCTTCGGCACGTAGATGAACGCGGGCGAGCCCGGCCCGCCGTTGAGGAACTTGTAGGTGCAGCCGATCGCGAAGTCGACCTGGAGCGCGTCCAGTTCGATCGGCAGCACGCCCGCGCTGTGGCAGAGGTCCCAGACCACCTGTGCGCCAACGGCATGCGCCTGCTCGGTGAGCGCCTTCATGTCGTGCAGCGCGCCCGTGCGGTAGTCGACCTGGTTGAGCAACACGACGGCGGTGTCCTCGGTCAGGTCCAAAGAGGACGGATGCGCGGCGCGGATCTTCAGGCCGGTCAGCGAGGCCACCGACTGCGCGATGTAGCCGTCGGTGGGGAACGTCGACTCGTCGCACACGATCTCGGTGCGTTCGGTGCCCTTCACCGCGCCCATCAACGCCTTGTAGACGTTGACCGACGTCGAGTCGCCGACCACGACCTGTCCGGGAGCGGCTCCGATCAGCCGGCCGACGCGGTCACCGACCCGTTGCGGCGCCTCCCACCAGCCTTCGCTCCACGACCGGATCAGCCGCGTGCCCCACTGGTGCTTCACGACCTCCTGCATGCGCTCGGCGACGTGCTTCGGCGGTGCGCCGAGGGAGTTGCCGTCGAGGTAGATGACGCCTTCGGGGATGTCGAACAGCTCGCGCCTCACACGTAGCTCCTCGCGGTCCACAACTCGGGGAACACCGCTCGTTGGGTGCGCTTCTCCAGCCATGCGACACCAGCGGAGCCGCCCGTGCCCACCTTGGAGCCCATCGAACGCCGGGTCGCGAGCAGGTGGTCGTAGCGCCAGCGCGCGAACTCCTCGGCGATGTCGGTCAGCGCCTCGCCCAGCTCCAGCAGGTCGCGGTCGTTGCCGCGGTAGATCGCCGCCCACACCTGCTCGACCTCGGCCGACGGCTCGTAGGCCTTGGTCAGGTCGCGGTCCAGCACGGTCTGGGGAACGTCGAAACCCTTGCGCTTCAACGCCGCCAGCACGTCGTCGTAGAGCGACGGCAGGGCCAGCGACTTCTCCAGCTGCTCGTGCATCGCGGGAACGGCCCGGTGCGGCACGAGCATCGACGCGGACTTCTCGCCGAGCAGGAACTCCATCTCGCGGTACATGCCCGACTGGAAGCCGGACCCCTCGCCGAGCGCGTCGCGGAACGAGTTGAACTCGGTCGGCGTCATCCGCGCGATCGGCCGCCAGGCCGCGGAGAGCGCCTGGAGGTGCAGGTCGGACCGCCGGAGCGTGCGCACGGCCGCCCGCACGTCGTCGGCGCGAAGCTCGGTCTGGGCCTGCCTCCACTCGAAGCAGAGCAGGCCGAAGTACAGCTCCATCACCTGCGTGATGACCAGGAACGACATCTCGCGGGGATCTTTGGACCACTGCTGTTGAAGGGTGTGCAACACCGACGCGTGCACGTAGTCCTCGTACGGCGTGGTGCCGCCGAAATCCAGCTTGGGGGACACGGGGCAGCTCATGGGTCAATCGTTGCCGGAACAGCCCGTCACCTGAATGGACGATGAAAGGCGTTCGAGCCGAACTTCTTCTGATTGCAAAACAGATCGCCGAGTAGCTTTGCGTTCATGTTGGATGACGTCGACAAGGCCCTGTTGGAGGCGCTCCAAGAGGATGCGCGCCTGTCCTACAACGAGCTCGCGCGCCGAGTCCACGTCTCGCCGCCGACGGTCGCGCAACGGGTCCGCCGGCTGGAGAACATGGGCGCGATCACCGGCTATCGCGCCGTGGTCGACCCCACCGTCGTCGGACGTCCAGTCGTCGCGTTGGTGCGCATGAAGTGCTACGGCCCGCGGTGCATCACGGTGCACCCGCAGTTGCTCGACGACTGCCCGGAGGTGGTCGAGGTCGTGCGGCTGACCGGCGACATCTGCTCGGTCGTGAAGGTCGTGACGACGTCGATCCTGGAGCTGGAACGGCTGCTGGTGCGGCTCGCGAGTCACGGGGAGACGTCGAGCGCGATGGTGCTGTCGACGCCGATCCCGTGGCGTCCGGTGTTGCCCGGATAACATGCATCTAAGACTCCAATTAAGCTAGCCTCGGTCGCGTGAGGCTGACCAAGAGCACCGACATCGCGCTGCGGATCGTGATGCGACTGGCCGTCGTCGACGACTCCGCCAACCCGACCACGCGGGAAGTCGCCGATGTCATGGGCGTGCAGTACACCCACGCCGCCAAGGTCGTGGCCCAGCTCCAGCACCTCGGCGTGGTCGAGGCGCGGCGTGGCCGGGGAGGCGGGCTGACGCTCACCGCCGCGGGCCGAAATAGCTCGATCGGACGCCTCATGCGCGACCTGGAGGGCGTCGGTGACGTCGTAGACTGCGAGGGCGAGCTGCCTTGCCCGCTCAGCTCCGCCTGCCGGTTGCGGCACGCGTTGCGCGAGGCTCAGGAAGCCTTCTACGCCTCACTAGATCCGTTGTCCGTCGGGGACCTCGTCGCTCAACCCACCGGCCCGGTTCTGCTCAGCCTGGGGCAGAAGTGAGGAGCTCGTCGATGCTGTCCCCGAAGTCCGCCGAACTGGTCGAGGCCACGCTGCCCGCGGTCGGCGCCGCCATCGGAGAGATCAGCCGGCTGTTCTACGACCGCCTGTTCGCCGAGCACCCGATCCTGCTTCGGATCATGTTCAACCGCGGCAACCAGGCCAACGGCACGCAGGCCCAGGCGCTGGCCGGGTCGATCGCGGTCTTCGCGACCGGACTGCTCGCCGGGCAGCAGCCGGAGGCGATGTTGCGCCGCATCGCGCACAAGCACGTCTCGATCGGCGTCACCTCCGGCCAGTACGCGGTCGTGCACGAGCACCTGCTCGGTGCCGTCGCCGAGGTCCTGGACGTCACGCCGGACATCGCGGCCGCCTGGAGCGAGGTCTACTGGCTGATGGCCGACACGCTGATCTCCCTGGAGCGGTTCCTGCCCAGGGGTCAGCAGGAGTACCGGGTGATCGCGCGGTTCCAGGAGACCGACGAGGTGGCGACGTTCGTGGTCAGGCCGGTCAGCGGGCCGGTGCCCCCGAGCAAGCCGGGCCAGTACGTGTCGGTGCACCTCCCGCTGCCCGACGGCGCCCGGCAGATCCGCCAGTACAGCCTCTCCGGACGGACCGACGACGCGCTGCAGTTCTCGGTGAAGCGGGACGGCGAGGTGTCGAACCGCCTGCACGACTTCGCGCCGGTGGGCAGCACGCTGAAGCTCAGCCAGCCCTGCGGGGACGTGACGCTCGAACCCGGTGACGGCCCGGTGCTGCTCGCGTCGGCGGGAATCGGCTGCACGCCGATGATCTCGATGCTGGCCGAACTGGCCGCCACGGACTCACCGCGGCAGGTGGTCGCGGTGCACGGTGACCGGGACCAGCTCTCGCACCCGTTCCGCGCCGAGCTCGCCCAGCTCGTGGCCAAGCTGAAAGACGCGCGGGCGCACGTCTTCTACGAGCGGCCGATCGGGGAGTGGCCTGCCGAACGGACCGGGCTGGTCGATCTCGGCGGGGTCGAGATCCCGGCGAACACGACCGCGTACCTGTGCGGGCCGGTGCCGTTCCTGCGCGCGGTGCGGGCCCAGTTGCTCGCAGCGGGCGTCACCGACATCCACTACGAGGTGTTCGGGCCGGACGTCGTGTCAGCCGGCTAGCCGGTCCAGAGCGTTGCGGACGTGGCCTTTCGTGTCCTCCAGGGCAGCGGCCGCACTTTCGGTCGGTGCGCCGGAGAGCAGGTGCACCAACGCCACCTTGAGGTCGCCGGACGCGTCCGCCAGCGCCTGTTCGCACGCCGTCTCCGGCTGGCCGGTGGCCTCGTGCAGGATCCGGATCGTCCGGCCGCGCAGCTTCGCGTTGGTGGCGCGCATGCTGACCATCAGGTTCGAGTAGGTGCGACCGAGCTTGATCATCACCGCGCTGGAGAACGAGGTCAGGACCAGCTTCTGGGCCGATCCCGCCTTCATCCGCGTGGAGCCGGCGATGGCCTCGGGACCGGTGTTCAGCGTGACGAGGACGTCCGGGGTGAACGGCACCGACGCGTTGTTCGACACCAGCACCGTGTGGGCCCCAAGCGCTTGAGCCTCTTGCAGGGCACCGATCACGAACGGCGTGCGCCCGGACGCCGTCACGCCCACGACCAGGTCTTTTCCGGTGGCGTGGCGGCGGATCTGGGCTGCTCCGGAGTGGTCCTCGACCTCTTCGACGGCACGGACGAGGGCTTCCGGACCGCCGGCGTGGTGGGCGACGAACCAGTCGGCGGGGACGTTGAACGTGGGCACCAGCTCAGCGGCGTCCAGCGTGGCCAGCCGGCCGGACGTGCCCGCGCCCACGTAGTGCACGCGGCCGCCGGACATGATCGCCGTGACGCCGAGGTCGACCGCGCGGGCCAGGTCCGGCAGCGCCTCCGCGACCGCCGCCGGGACCGTGCGGTCCTCGTCGTTGATCATGCGCAGCACGTCGATCGTGGGCACCCGGTCGATGTCCGTGGTGCGCGGGTTCCGTTGCTCGGTCGGAGATTCCACGCGCACCACCACACCGTTCCGGGGGGAGATCATTTAGACGTCTCCCGAGGCCGTCGCCTGCCGTCTGGTCTGGCGCCGAGCCGGTGGCCGGACACCGCTTCGTAGGTCGCCTCCAGCGCCGTCTTCGCCGAATCGACGTGGTGCTGGGCGACGCCGATGAACAGGCAGTCGATCACCGTGAGCTGCGCGATGCGGCTCGCCATCGCGCCGGAGCGGAACGTGGTCTCGCGCGCGGCCGTGGTCAGCACGTGGTCGGCGACCTCGGTGATCGGCGAGCGCGGGAAGTTCGTCAGCGCGACGGTGGTGGCGCCGGTCTCGCGGGCGACGCGGAGGGCCTCGACGGTCTCCGAGGTCGAGCCGGTGTGCGAGATGCCCACGGCGACGTCGGCGGCGGTCAGCACGGCGGCCGACGTCAGCGCGATGTGCGTGTCGTTCCACGCGAAGCAGGTGAGGCCTATGCGGTGCAGCTTCTGCTGCATGTCGAACGCGACGAACGCCGAAGCGCCGAAGCCGTACACGTCGACACGACGGGCGCCCGCGACCGCCTGGACGACCTTGTCGAGCGACTCGATGTCGAGCTGCTCCGCGGTCTCCTCGACGGCGCGGGCGTCGGCGAACGCGACCTTGCCGACGACCTGCTTCAGGTCGTCGCCCGGTCCGATGTCGCCACCCATGTCGTGGTTGGCCCTGGCCTGGCTGCGGGCGGTGTCGGCGGCCAGCGCGATGCGCAGCTCCGGATATCCACCCACGCCGATGGCCTTGCAGAACCGCGTCACCGTCGTCTCACTCGTGCCCGCCTGCTCGGCGACCTCGGTGATGCTGCGGTGCGCGACAGTTCCGGGGTTCTCCAGGACCACCTTCGCGACGCGCTGTTCAGCGCGCGCGAGACCCGGCAGCAACGACCGGATCTTCACCAGTGGACTGGACTCGGCACTGCTTTCAGTGGACACGTGGGAAACTTACTAACCGCCACTGCGACGGTCAACGGAGTGTGTCCGAAAGTCACTCTCTCGGCAGGTCCTAGTGGACGTCGGGCACCTTTCGGGTGGAGACCGCGATCCTGTTCCACGAGTTGATGGTGAAGATCAGCGCGATGAGCTGCGCCAGTTCCTCCTCGCCGAAGTGCTTCGCGGCGCGCTCGTAGACCTCGTCGCTGACGTACTCGTGGCTGCTCAGGACCGTGATGGCCTCGGTCAGCTGCAGTGCGGCCTGCTCCTTCTCGGTGTAGAGGTCACCGGCTTCCTGCCACGCGTTGAGCAGGTAGATGCGGGCCTCGGTCTCACCGCCCTTGCGGGCGTCGACCGTGTGCATGTTGAGGCAGTAGGCGCAGTGGTTGAGCTGGGAGGCGCGGATGCGGACGAGCTCCGCGAGTTGCTCGTCGAGCCCCTCGCGAGCGGCGGCGTCGAGGGCGATCATGGCGCGGTAGACCTTCGGCGCCTTCTTGGCGAGGTCGATGCGGTTCGTCATGGGTAGAAACCTATGACGCTGATTGGCCCTGGGCATGGTGCAATCTGATCGTGGAATCGTGGGCCAATCTTGACTTCCACCTGGACCTGTCCGGTCCGGGCGGACTGCGGCACCGGTTGACGGCGTCGCTTCGGGAAGCGGTCCGGTCGGCGCGCCTGCCTCCCGGGACTCGCCTGCCGGCTTCGCGGTCACTCGCTGCTGATCTCGGGATAGCGCGGAACACCGTCGCCGAGGCGTACGCGGAGCTGGTGGCGGAGGGCTGGCTGACCGCGCGCCAGGGATCGGGAACCGTTGTCGCGCAACGGGTCGCGCCACCGCCCCCGGTGAAGCGGCCGGTCGCCGACGCGGAGGTGCGATTCGACCTGACGGTGTCCACGCCCGACGTCACCGAGTTCCCGCGCGCCGAGTGGATCCGGTCGACCCGCCGGGCGTTGACGGCGGCGCCCTCGGCGGCGTTCGGGCCGGGGGACCCGCAGGGGCGCATCGAGCTGCGGACGGCACTGGCCGAGTACCTGGCGCGGGCCCGTGGGGTGCGGGCCGATCCCGAACGGATCGTGGTGTGCTCGGGGTTCGGCGGCGCCGTGCAGATGTTCAACCGGCTGCTGAAACCGCCGATCGTCGTCGAGGAGTACGGGCTGGATTTCCACCGTTCGCTGTGGAAGTCGACAGTGCCGTTGGCGGTGGACGACCACGGCGCGAACACCGAGCAGTTGCCCGACGACCGGCGTGCGTGTGTGTTGACGCCGGCGCATCAGTTCCCGTTGGGCGGTCCCTTGCACCCACGACGGCGCGCATCGGCCGTGGAGTGGGCACGGCGCGTGGACGGCCTTGTGCTGGAAGACGATTACGACGGCGAGTTCCGCTACGACCGGCAGCCGGTCGGGGCCGTGCAAGGGCTGGATCCGGAGCACGTCGTGTACCTGGGCACGTCCAGCAAGGCGTTGTCACCGGCGTTGCGGATCGCCTGGATGGTGCTGCCGGACCGGTTCGTGGACCCGATCCTGGCCCTGAAGACCGACCGTGAGCAGCACATCAGCATGCTCGACCAGCTGATCCTGGCCGATTTCCTGGAATGCGGCGCCTACGACAGCCATGTGCGGCGGATGCGGCTCAAGTACCAACGGCGGCGTGACCGGCTGGTGGAGGCCGTCTCGCCGTACGCGTCGGTGTCGGGCATTGCGGCGGGAATGCACGCCGTGCTCGACACACCGCATGAAGAGGCGATCGTGCAGACCGCGCGGGAACGGGGGATCGAGGTCAGCCCTCTCTCGTGGTTCCGGCACGAGCTGAGCGACGACGATCGGACGGGAATCGTGGTGAGCTTTGGAGCGCCCGCGTTTCCACGGGCGCTCCCGCTGTTCACCGAGGTGCTAGCGGCGTGCCACTGACCAGCCTTCGGCCGTGACGTCGCCACGGGTGTGCACGTAGACGCCGCGGCCGTTGTACAGGCCCGCCTTGGTGTAGACGAACCTGGTCTTCACGGATTCCGTTGGCACCCAACGGCGTCCGGTCGTCGTGATGGTGCGCGCGTCCTGCCAGTCCGTGCCGTTCCAGTGCTGGATCGTCAGCTTGTCGCCCTTGTCGACGTCCACGAAGACCTCGACCGGACGTTCCGCGGTGAGGGTGCCGCCGGAAGTCGTTGCGCGCCACTGCTTTCCGTGCGACTGGACCGCGAGCGCGTTGGCCAGGCCGTCGGCGACGGCCCTCCGCGCCGGGTTCACGCTGCCCCAGTCACGGCTCGGGTGCACGCGGTTGGTCAGCAGGATCGCGATCGACCGCGAGGCCTTGTCGATCACGAAGGACGTGCCGGTGTAGCCGGTGTGGCCCGCCGTTCCCTGACCGCTCAGCCCGCCCATGTACCAGCGCTGGTCGAGCTCGAAGCCGAGGCCGTGGGCGTTGTCGGGGAACTGCTGGTTGAAGTTCGTCAGCATCAGCTCGACGGAGTGCTCGGTCAGGATGCGGCGGCCGTTGTACGTGCCGCCGTTGAGGATCGTCTGGCCGAGGACGGCGAGGTCTCTGGCCGTGCCGAAGACACCGGCGTGGCCCGCTACTCCTCCGAGGGACCACGCGTTCTCGTCGTGCACCTCGCCGCGGACGATGCCGCGTGGTGGTGCGGATTGGAACTCCGTCGCGGCCGTTCGATCCTTGGCCTTCGGGTTGTAGCTCGTGTCCTTCATGGTGAGCGGCTTGGTGATGCCGTCGCTGACGGCCTGGTCAAGACGTTTCCCGCTCACCTTGAAGACCAGCTCGCCGAGCGTGATCAGGTTCAGGTCCGAGTAGACGTATGTGGTGCCGGGAGTGGACTTCGGCTTCACGTCCATCACGGCCTTGATGCGCGACGGGATGTCCGGGTACTTCTGCCACAACGGGATGAACGGCTCAAGCCCGCTCGTGTGTGTGAGGAGCTGCTTGACGGTGATGTTCTCTTTGCCGTTCACGCCGAACTCGGGCAGGTAGGTGGCGACCTTCTCGTCGATGCTCACCCGGCCCTGCTCGACCTGCTGGATCACCGCGATCGAGGTGAAGAGCTTGGAGATGGAGGCGAAGTCGAAGATCGTGTCCTTGCGCATCGGGACGCGTTCTTCTTCCGGCAGCTGGGTTTGCTGGTCCTTGTACAGAACCGCGTAGCCCGTGCGGTCGTGCGTGACGATCTTGCCGTCGTGCACGTACATCGTGACGGCGCCGGCGAACAGCGGTTTGCCGTTGGCCTGGGGTTTCTGGAAGTCGCGGAGCTGGCGCAGGGCCGCGTTGATCGGCTCGGGGGCGAGGTTCGCCCAGTACGGGTTCGACTCGCGCAGCGTCGTCCAGTGGTTCGCGAAGCCGTCCTGGGGTTGGTCGAAGTGGCCGGGAAGAGCCGTCGTCACGAGTGCGACGGCCAGTGCAGGGATGAGCATGGCGTCCTCACCGGTAGCGCATGTAGGGCAGGCGGGTGCGGCGGAACTGCTGCAGCTCCTGCTGCCACGCTCCGGTGATCTCGTCCAGGGGAGCCTGGGCGTCGATCATCCTGCGAAGCCGGTCGGAGCCGCTGAGCTTGTCGATCCAGTTGTCGGGACGCCACGCGAACACGCCGGGGTACAACGACTTCGCGGTGATCAGCATCGCGACGGCGGCCTTGATGGCGTCGAACTGGGCCGGGTCGGTGACGTGCAGGGTGACACCGCCGCAGGCCTTGCCCTGGAACTTGTTGAACGTCGGCGAGAAGTAGGTCTCGCGGAACCTGATCCCCTTGAGGTTCAGGGCGTTCAGCGCCTCGGCCCAGCGCCAGTCGATGCCGGGCGCGCCGACCGTTTCGAACGGGCGGGTCGTGCCGCGGCCCTCGGACAGCACCGTGCCCTCGAACAGGCACGTGCCGGGGTAGACCAGCGCGGTGTCCTGGGTGGGCATGTTCGGGCTCGGCGGGACCCACGGCAGGCCGGTGTCGAGCTGGTTGCGCCGCCAGTTCCTGACGTTGACCACTTCGAGTTTCGTGGTCAGGTCGAACTCGCCCTTGAAGAGGCGGGCGAGTTCGCCGACTGTCATGCCGTGCTGCTGGACGATCGGCTTCAGGCCCACGAAGGTCGCGTAGGCCGGGTCGAGCTGCGGGCCGTTCGCGGCGCCACCGATCGGGTTCGGCCGGTCGAGGACGATGAAGTCCAGGCCCTTGGCCGCTTCCATCGCCTGGTACAGCGACCAGATGTAGGTGTAGAAGCGCGCGCCCACGTCCGCGATGTCGAACACGACCGTGTCGATGCCCGCCTTCGTGAACATCGCCTGGATCTTCGCGGGGGTGGCCTGGTACGTGTCGTACACCGGGATTCCGGTGCGCGGGTCCGCGTAGTCGCCTTCGGAGCCGCCTGCCTGGGCCGTGCCGCGGAAGCCGTGTTCGGGGCCGAACACGGCGGTCGGCTTGGCGCCGTGGGCGACCATCGAGTCGACGACGTGGGTCTGGTCCTTGAGGATGCCCGTCGGGTTCGTGAGCACGCCGACCTTGCGACCCTTGAGCTTGCGCCAGCCGTCGCTCGCGAGTTGTTCGGAGGCGGTGGCGAGCTTCGGGGACGCGGTGGCGGTCGCTGTGCTGAGGAGGGGGACGGACAGGGCGCCTGCCGCGAGGAAGCTCCGCCTTCTCACCAGGTCACCCCGTGTCCGAACGGGTAGGGGGTCGGGCCCGGCACGTCGACCGGGAGCTTGCCCTGCGGCTTGGCCTCGCCGAGCAGGATCCTGGCCAGCGCCTCCATCGAGACCGTCGTGGTCGAGTAGGTGGCGAGCCACGTCTTCGCGTTGCTGTGGGCAACGTCGTACGGGTTGCCGGTGGCGGCCGCGATGACCGGTTTGCCGGTGGCGACGAGCTGGTTGATCAGGTCGACCTGGGCGGGCCTGGTGCTCGCGTTGTTGGTCAGCACGACGATCTTGTCCGCGTTGGCCGCCGCCGCGAGCGCCTGCTGGATCTGCGCGGGCGTCGGGCTCGTCGCGGTGACGACCTTGGTGCCCTTGAGCCGCGTTGCCAGGGCCGCCGCGGGGGCGTCGCTGGTGCCGACGACCAGGGGAGCGGTGGCGTTCAGGGGGATCGCCTGGGCGTCGTTGCGGACGGCCGTGATCGTGCGGTCGGCGATGGCCTGGGCGCTCTGCGCGTTGGAGCCGACGATCTGGTCGACCTTGTTCTCGTCGACCTCGGCGGTGAGCATGACACCGCGCAGGAGCTTCATCTTCAGGATGCGCAGGACGCTCTGGTCGATGCGCTGCTCGGTGATCTCACCGCTGCGGACGGCCTTGATGACGCTGTCGATCGCGAGGCCGAGGTTCGGCGGCATCAGCAGCTGGTCGACGCCCGCCTTGATGGCCAGCACCGGGATCTCGGCGTCGGAGTGGAGCTTGCGGACGCCCGCCATCTCCAGCGAGTCGGTGATGACGACGCCGTCGTACTTCAGCTCGTCGCGCAGCAGACCCGTGATGATCTTCGGGCTGAGCGTCGCCGGGTCGCCGGACGGGTCGATCTGCGGCACCTGGATGTGCGCGGTCATGATCGAGTCGATCTTGGCGGCGATGGCGGCCTTGAACGGCGGCGCGTCGATCTGGCGCCACTGGTCGAGGCTGCGGTTCGAGACCGGCAGGGCGGTGTGGCTGTCCTCGGACGTGTCGCCGTGGCCGGGGAAGTGCTTGGCGGTCGAGGTGACCGAGCTCAGGTCGAACCAGCGGCGGCCCTCGTAGCCCTGGACCTGCGCGCTGACCATGTCCGCCGCGAGTTTCGGGTCGCTGCTGAAGCTCCGCACGCCGATGATCGGGTTCGCCGGGTTGGAGTTCACGTCGGCGTCCGGGGCGAAGTTCTGATTGATGCCCATCGCGCGGAGCTCTTGGCCGGTGATGCGCGCGGCCTCTTCCGCGTCCTTCGTGCTGCGGCCGGCGCCGAGGGCCATGTTGCCCGGCAACTGGGTGGCCGGCGGGCCGATGCGCGTGACGAGACCCATCTCCTGGTCGGTGGAGATGAGCAGAGGGATGCGGCTGGCCTTCTGCAGGCCGTTGGAGAGCTGCGCGATCTGCTTGGGGGTGTCGATGTTGTCGCGGCTCGAGTTGTTGAAGTAGATGACGCCGCCGGGCTGGTACTTGCGCACCATGTCCGCGGCCGTCGCCACTCCGAAGTCCGTCTGGTTCTTGGGGTGCGGGACGTCGGCGGCCTGGCCGTTGACGTACGTGACGAAGAGCTGGCCGACCTTCTGTTCCAGCGACATCCCGCGCAGTGTGGTCACGGAGGCGTCCGCTCTCGCCACCGGCGTGAGGGCGACCATGGCTGTGACCAGCGTCAACGCGGCGAACTTCCGCACTTGTCCGTGCCTCCCGGTGATGTTCCCACAGGTAACTGGCGTATTTCGCAAGTTACTCACGACTGCGTGGTGGGTCAACGGGCGCACATTCTGCCGTCCGACGGCAAAAGTTGGCCTAACAAGCAGACGGGGCACCCCCGGAAGGGTGCCCCGTCTTCAGCGCGGGCTTGCGAGTTACCAAGCGTGCAACTCCAGTCGTACAACCCTGGCCTCGGCGTCCGGCGTCCCGGTACGCAGGCCCTAGACGACAAGCCTCCCGCGGCGTGCTGCGCGTGGGTACTCGAAGTCCGCGCACGGAGCTTGGCCGGGGTGGATCCTGACTTCTCTTCGTCTGGTCCCTGGCCGACCCGAGGTCCGCACCACCCATTTAAGTGCGTGGGCCCGGTCACAGCAAGGGCTCGGACGGGTGCACCGTTCAAGCCACGTTCAGTAGTGAAAGTACTGGCGTTTCTGGATTTGTGAGCGTGTGTTCGCGTTCGGGTACCGCCGCCAGGGCGTTGCCGTGCACTCACGCGGGCACCACGTGCGCGGCGCGTTGCCGCTACTCGCCGGTACCGGTCACCTTTGGTGATTTTCTCGCGCGCGGGCTTGACTTCAGTCGCGTCCGCGCTTGCGGCGCAGGCCGTACCAGGCCGCGCCGGCCGCCGCGACGGCGCCGATGCTGATGGCCGTGACCGCGACCGCCTTGCCCGACGGGGTGGGGATGCGCGAGCGCAGGCTCACCGGGTCGACGAACTGCTGCACCGGCCAGTCCTTCTCGACGGCGATGCGGCGCAGGCCCCGGTCCGGGTTCACGACTGTCGGGTGGCCGACGACCTCCAGCATCGGCAGGTCCGTGACGCTGTCCGAGTAGGCGTAGCTCTTCGAGAGGTCGTAGCCGTGCTCGGCGGCGAGCTGCTTGATCGCGACGGCCTTGTTGTCGGCGGCGCAGTAGAACTCGACCTCGCCGGAGTACCGGCCGTCCTGGATCACCATCTTCGTGCCGACGCTGTAGTCCGCCCCGATCATCTGCGCGATGGGGGCGACCAGTTCCTCGCCGGACGCGCTGACGATGACGACGTCGTGGCCCTCCGCCTTGTGGTCGGCGATCAACTGCGTCGCTTCTTTGTAAACGAGCGGATCGACGATGTCGTGCAGCGTCTCGCTGACGATGCTGCGGATCTGCTCGACGTCCCAGCCGGCGGCGAGCGCCGTGATGTGCGCCCGCATGCGGTCCATCTGATCCGCGTCCGCGCCGGCGAGCATGAACACGAACTGCGCATATGCGCTCTTCAGCACCGCGCGGCGGTTGATCAGTCCCTCCTGGAAGAAGGGGCGGCTGAACGCCAGCGTGCTCGACTTCGCGATCACGGTCTTGTCGAGGTCGAAGAAGGCGGCGATCCGGCTCATGTGGCTCAGCTTAGGTGTACTCGCCAGTAGGCCGTTCGGGCGGCATTTCGTTCGTGTACGAAACCGTTGTGCGGCACGGTTACCGAAACTTGGCCCGCGGCTGTTGCGGAAGTTGCGCGCGGCACTGGCGCATGGGGATACAGTAGGTGAGTCCGGTTCGACGGACGGGTTCAGTCCGACCCCCCGGGACTGAACCATTGACGACCCCCGTCCCTCCCCCCTGGCGGGGGTCGTCCCATATCCGGACCCCGTTTCCGGTGGGTGCGACTGGACCTCTGCGGCCCTTGCCCGAGGCACGTGCGCCCAACCCTCCAGCGTCGCACACGGGTCCGACACTTCTGGCCCTGCAAGGCTTCCAAGATCGCGACCTGTCCACAGCCGCTGACTTGTCCACATGTGGATCTACGCCCGTTGTGTCGTTCCTCACGACTGACCACCGTGGATCCCATGACCCATCCCATCGCCCTGCTCACGGACCAGGACCTCCTCGACGAGGTCCTCCGGGTGGCCGCCGCGGCCGACTGCCCGCTCTCCTGCGCCCCCGACGTCACGTCGCTGCGCTCGCAATGGCACTCCGCGCCCCTGGTCCTGCTGGATCCCGCCGCGGTCTCGGCCTGCCTGGACGCGGGCTTCCCCCGCCGCACCGGTGTCCTGGTCGTCCACGGCGGCGACCCGCCCTGGGCCCCAGCGGTCGCCCTGGGCGCGGACGGCGTCCTCGAACTCCCGGTGGAAGGACGCTCCCTGGTGACGGCACTGACGGACCTGGGTGAGGGCCCGCCGTCGGACCGGGGCCGGGTGGTGTCGTTCATCGGCGGCAGAGGAGGCGCCGGCGCCTCCACCCTGGCCATCGCCTGCGGCCGTGAGGCGGTGGAGTCCGGCGGCGAGGCGATGCTCGTCGACTGCGACCCGCTGGGCGGCGGCATAGACCTGGCCCTGGGCACCGAGTCCGACAAGGGCGCCCGCTGGCCGGGCGTGCACGCCACCGGCGGCAGAGTCCCGATGTCGGCCCTGCGAGCGGCCCTGCCCACCGCGGGCAACCTGAGCGTCCTGGCCTGCGACCGCGCGGCCCCGGACCCGGAACCGGCGGCCGTGGCGGCAGTCCTCGACGCGGGCCGCCGAGCGGGCTGCACCGTGATCTGCGACCTGCCGCGCTTCCCCACGGCCTCCGCCTCCGCGGCACTGGACCGCACCGACCTGACGATCCTGGTGGTACCGGCCGAAGTCCGCGCCACCGCGGCCGCCGGCCGAGTCGCCTCCCGTCTCCTGACGCACGGCCGCAACCTCCGCCTGGTGGTCCGCGGCCCGTCACCCGGCCACCTCAAGCCCGGCGAGATGGCCGAGGTGATCGGCATCCCGCTGCTGACCTCCATGCGCGCCGAGCCGGGCCTGGCCGAGGTGCTGGAACGGGGTCGTTTCCCGCGCAACCCGAAGGGCCCGCTCGCCACGGCGGCCCGCGTGGTGCTGAAGGAGCTGCGCCCATGACCGGCTGGCCCGTGGCGGACGTGGCCGCGCCTGGTGCGGCCGAGGCTGCGATGGCAGACGAGGCCGAGTACGCCGCGCTGTCGTCAGGCGACGCGGAGGTCGAGCCGATCGACCAACTCGGCTGCGGCTGCGTTCCGGTTTTCCGCGAGACACCAGAACTGGTCCCGCACCCCCGTCGGCCTGGCCGATTCGTCGCCGCAGAGAGGGCTCCGGGTCAGGCCGTCCTTCTTCCTCCTGGCTGACCTCTGCGGTCAGGCACCTTCGCTCGTGGCTTGCGACTCCGGTTTTCCTGCCGCCACGAGGTTTCCCTCGCACGGAAGGAACTTCAGCCGTGATCCGCCTCCGCATCCTGTGTCGGATGCTGCGCAACCTCGTCGTGTACGGCCGTCTCTATCCACCTCGCTTCATCTTCAAGCAGGACAAGGAGGAACCGAAGTGAACCGCTTCCTCATCTGGTGCCAGGAGACGTGGCTCCGCCTGACCGGCCGCGAGATCACCTACGGCCGCCACGCCCGCCGCCCGGAGGCCGCGACATGACCTCCGCCCTGATCGACCGGGTCCGGCACCGCCTGGCCGGCGCCGACGTGGAACTGTCCGCGGCCGTCGTGGCTCACGCGGTCCGTTCCGAAGCGGGCGGTGTCCTGGCCGACTCGGACGTCCTCGAAGCACTCCGGGTGCTGCGCCAGGAGTTCAGCGGCACCGGCCCGCTCGACCCGTTGCTCGCCGACCCCGGCACCACCGATGTCCTGGTCACCGCGCCGGACCAGGTCTGGGTGGACGGCACGACGGGGCTGCGCCGCACCGGCGTCACCTTTCCCGACGAAGACGCGGTCCGGCGCCTCGCGCAACGGCTGGCGGTCGCCGCGGGCAGACGGCTCGACGATGCCTCCCCGTGCGTCGACGGGTGGCTGCCGGGCAGCGGAGTCCGGCTGCACGCGGTGTTGCCGCCCGTCGCGGACCGCACGTGTCTGTCGTTGCGGATCCTCAGGCCGGCGACGCACGACCTTCAAGCGCTGCACGAACTCGGCACGTTCGACGCCGAGATCGCGGAGACGTTGCGGACGATCGTCCGCAGGCGCATGGCGTTTCTGGTGATCGGAGGTACCGGGTCGGGCAAGACGTCGTTGTTGTCGGCGTTGCTCGGATGCGTCTCGCCGAAGGAACGCATCGTGTGCGTGGAGGACGCGAGTGAGCTGAATCCTGACCATCCGCAGTTCGTGCGGCTCACCGCGCGGCCCGCCAACGTCGAGGGGGCGGGCGAGGTCACCACGCGGGAACTGGTGCGGGAGGCCCTGCGGATGCGGCCTGACCGGATCGTGGTCGGGGAGGTGCGCGGGGCCGAGGTGCGGGAGTTGCTCACCTCGTTGAACACCGGGCACGAAGGGGGCGCGGGGACGTTGCACGCCAACTCGTCGGCCGAGGTGCCCGCGCGGTTGGAGGCTCTCGGCGCGTTGGGCGGGCTCTCGCCGCAGGCGCTGCACAGTCAGGTTTCAGCAGCGGTGCGGATCGTGCTGCACATGCGGCGGGACAACAACTCCCGGTACCTCAACGAGATCGGGGTCTTCGAGCGGAAGGACGGACTCACGGTTCGTCCTGTCTGGACGCGTGAGCACGGGTGGCACGAGAAGGGGTTGCTGTGCTGAGCCTTCTGCTGCTGGCGACGGCGCTGATCGTCTGGCCACAGCTCAGACCGATCCGCAGGCTCAGACCGCAGCGCAACAGGGAAATCGTTGTGCCGCCCTACATCTGGTCGGCGGCCGCGGCGACGCTCACCTATCTCGTGGCGGGCGTCGGCGGACTGGTCGCCGGTGTCGTGCTGGGAGTTGCGGGCCGAAGAATCCTCAAGCAGCACCAGCGAAACACGGCACTCCGGCGGGCTACCGAAGCGCTGAGCAGCGGACTCGGCGGCGTGATCGACGAGCTGCGAGCCGGTGCCCACCCGGCGCAGGCGGCCGAGGGCGCCGCGGAGGACACGCCGGCACCGGCGAAGGAGGTGCTCAAAGCGGCGGCGGCCACGTCGAGGCTCGGTGGTGACGTGGAACGGACGTTGCGCGAGCTGCGGCAGCCGTTGCTCGGCAAGGCGGTGGATCAGTTGGCCAAGGCGTGGCACGTGTCGGCGAAGCACGGTGTGGCGTTGGCCGAGGTGCTGGACGCCACGAGGCGTGATCTCGATCAGCGGGCGGCGTTCGCGCGACAGGTGCACGCGCGGATGGCCGGACCGCGGGCGAGTGCGGCGGTGCTGGCCGTGTTGCCGGTGGTCGGCGTGTTGTTGGGCGAGTTCAGTGGTGCGCGGCCGTTTCACGTGCTCACGAGCACGGTGGCGGGGCAGTTCCTCCTGGCGCTGGGAGCGGTGTTCGTGGCGGCAGGGGTGTGGTGGACGCAGCGGATCACGGAGGTGGAGCCGTGACGTTCCTCTTCCTCGCGTTGGCGGTCCTCCTCGCACCCGTGCCGCGACGATCGATTGATCGGTTGAAGCCCCGAGTCCACGACCCGCCGCACGACAAGAAGAAACCAGATGGTCCGTTCGAACGGGCCGCGGCCTGGGATCTGCTGGCCGCGTGCCTGAAAGCCGGGTTGCCGGTGCCCACCGCGATCCAGGCGGTCGACGTGAAAGAACTGAGCCAGGTCGCCGAACTGCTGAAACTGGGCGCCGATCCCGTCACGGCATGGGCTTCCGCACTCGACCGGCCCGCCACCGCTCTGCTCGCCAGGGCCGCGAGACGGACCGCGCGGTCCGGGGCGGTGCTCGCCCGGCAGACCGCCGAACTCGCCGAGCGGACCAGGTCGGAAGCGTGCGACGACGCGGAAGCGAAGGCGCAGAAGGCCGCGGTCGCGGTGGCGGCACCACTCGCACTCTGTTTCCTGCCGGCGTTCCTGTGCCTCGGCGTCGCGCCGGTGGTGCTGGGCCTGGCCGATCAATTCCTCAACTAGGAGAAGAAGATGGAACTGCTCGACGACGACAGCGGCATGAGCACGGTGGAGTACGCGATCGGGACGTTGGCGGCGGCCGCGTTCGCCGGTCTGCTGTACGTGCTCCTCACCAGCGACTTCATGCAGAACCAGCTACAAGGGCTGATACAGCGTGCGCTGTCTTCGGTCTGATGACCGGGGGATGGCCACGGTCGAGGCGGCGATCGCGGTCAGCGCGCTGCTGGTGGCCATGTGGTTGGGGGCGAACGGGCTGACGGCGGTCACCGAGCAGATGCGGTGCGCCGACGCGGCGAGAGAAGCGGCACGGCTCACGGCGCGCGGTGAACAGCAGCGCGGTGAGCAGGCGGCCGGGCAGATCGTGTCCGGTGCCAACGTCGTGATCGACACCCAAGCCGATGCGATCGAGGTCGTGGTCAGCAAACGCGGACCGCTGGGCTTGCCGCTCAGCGCGCGGGCGTTCGCCGTGCCGGAGCCGCGATGAACGGTGAACGGTCCGGCGGTGATCGCGGTTCGGCTGCGGTGAGCGGTGTGGTGGCGATGTTGTTGCTGATCATCGTCGTGGTGGCGGGTGCGCAGATCGGGGCGGCGGTCGTCGCGCGGCACCGGGTCACCGGTGCGGCCGACCTGGCGGCGCTCGCCGCTGCCGCTCGTCTCGCCGAAAGCGATGAAAATGCTTGTGAGCAGGCAAAACGAGTGGCCTCGGAGAACCGGGCCGAGCTGACGAGCTGCGCGGTGAGCGGATGGGAGGTGGTTGTGGAGGTCTCGGCGACTACGCCGTTCGGCCCGGTGAACGCCCGCGCCAGGGCAGGTCCGGCTGAAGATCGAAGCGTTTGGAGCACGACGAGCGGTCGGCTCACAGCGGTGAGCGGACTCACATCGGTGCCCGGACATGCTGAACGGTGATCGAACCAAACGCGAACAGTTCAGTTGCCCGGTCAAGCAAATGACGTTCGCCGTCCCGTAGCTACCAGTTGTCGAGCGGGGGTTACGGAGGCCGGTGCCGGTGTCGTTAGTTGTAGTGGCGGCACCGACGCGGTGTCCTACGAAAACCGACACCTTGTCGATGTCGAGTCAGAGCCTGGGAAGAAGGCGACGAAAGATGGATTGGTCGGATAGCTGGCGCGGGGCCTTCCGCATCGAACTGCGTGCCGAGGCCGTGAGCCTCGCGTACCGCGGTTGGCCCGTACTGCCCGGCACCTATCCGGCCGGTACTGAGAACGGCGTCACGCAGTGGGCGGGTCGCAGCGGCCTCGAACTGCACGGCCCGATCCCCGTGCACCGCGACTGGGTGGACCGCATCGGGACCCGTCCCGACCAGGTCGCCACGTGGTGGGCGGGTCGCTCCTACAGCCTTCTCGTCGCCACCGGTCACGTGGTGGACGCGATCGAGGTCGGTGCCGGCCTCGGTCACCGCGCGGCCGTCGCACTGCGGCAGATCGGTGTTCCCGTGCCGATCGCCGCGACCCCGTCCGGCCGGTGGATGTTCCTCGTGAAGTCCGGCTCGAAGCTCAACGCCGAGCTGGCCAACAACTCGGACGTGCACCTGTACGGCAAGGGCGAGTACATCCCGCTGCCCCCCACCACCATGGCGCACGGTGTCGTGCACTGGCGGGTCAAGCCGCAGGTCTGCGGCTGGAACCTGCCGGAAGCACACGTCGTGCAGGACGCGCTCGTCGAGGCCGTGCACGCTCCGGCGCGCTTCCAGCTCGAAACCGTCTGACCTACAACTAAAAACAAGCCCGGCCGTGTTGGGTGTCGTCGTGGACTCTCCCCGACAACCCCGAAGGCGATGCCCTGCACGGCCGTTCCACCAAGCCCGATCCGATGATCGGCCCCCGCACCCCGCACGTCGGGGGTGGTCGGAGGACCGGGCGAAAAAGCCGAACACGCACCCCGAAGGACAGCCTCCCGCAACAGTGACCGGACCGAGGACGTTAGTGGCAGGGCGCCAGCTCTGCCGCGGTCGGTGAAGCCGGCTCCTCCCCGGAGTTCGTCAGCAGACAGTCGACACCGTCGCCTCCCGCGTGTCCTGTCGAGACGAACGAACCAGATTCCACCGATGTTCCAAGGGATCCGGTCACGAAGCGGTAGCAGGCGGGAACACAGTGTTCGGCACGTGGAGAGCGCGGCGGGGGTACCCGTGAGCCCCCGCCGCGCCCCACGGAAAAGTGGTAAACCTAGTGGCGCGTCTCGGAATGTTGGCGAGGTGATCCACGCTCAGCAGGGCGCCTCGCGGCGCCGCCCCCACGCCCCCGTACAACCAGTACGAGGACGTGGGGGCGGCACCACGATGCACCCGTCTGACCGCGCATTCCCCCGGCAACGTTCCGAGCCACACCACTAGAGCTGGAGAGTTTCCGCGTAGGAAGCGAACGCGAAGGTCTCCTCCATGGATCCGGGCCGCGGAACCGCGTCGGCGTGCCAGCCGAGGTTCCGGTCCTGCAGGACCTGCTCGATCAGCGGGTGCCACCGCTGATCGAGCATTTTCTTCGCCCACAACAGGGCGCCGCGCTTGGACTCCACCTCTCCCGTGTGGATGGTGTAGAGCGTGCGGCAGTACGCCGAGACGATGTAGCGCTGTGTCCAGGCATTGCCCATCGGTGCCCACTCCTGGATGCCTTCCAGCACGCGCGGCAGTTCGGCACGCATCGACGAGCGCAGAGCGGACGCCGGCACCTCGTCGACCAGTGACGTGATCGGCGGGCCGTCCAGCACGATGCCGTGGTGGCGCAGGATCCAGCGGGCGTGCGGGCTGTTGCAGTGCAGGTCCCACACCAAGGTCCGCGTGCCGTGGTCGTTGAACAGCCACGGAACTCCCATGCCCGCCACCGAGCGCAGCGACTCCACGTCGGCGTAAGAGCCCTCGATCTCCGTCGACCAGCGGCCGGGACGGGTCGGGATCTCGTCGTGCAGCCGCCGCAGCCCGTCGAGCGCTGCACCGGACGGCAGTTCGGTGCAGGCGACGATGAAGTCGCAGTCGCTGTGGACGTCACCGGCGCCCAGGGCGAACGAGCCCTGGAGGTACGCGCCGACGTAGGTGTGGCCGAGGATCTCGCGCACGGACGAGACGAGGTCGGCGAGAAGTGCGTTCAGATCAGCAAAAGGGGTGAACAAAGCAGACTCCAATGAACCCGTGGCCAGTAGGGATACAGGCGCGGCGGAGCACTGGACGCCCTGCGACGTGGCACGTCGGGGCGATCAGGCCGTGCGAGGGCACGGCAGATGTCCGGGCTCAGCCGCGCTGGGCTCGACGGGTCCGGTCGGTGGCGTTGCAGCCGAATGCGTTCACGACGCCACCGTAGCCAGGCGCAGACCACCCGGTCAGGCGATTTTGCCCAGCACCACGTCCAGCACGAGCACGGCACCGGCCTTGTCCAGCGGATCGTTGCCGTTGCCGCACTTGGGCGACTGCACGCAGGAAGGGCAGCCCATCGGGCACGCACAGGCGCTGATCGCCGCTCGCGTCGCCGAGAGCCACGCCCGCAATGCCGAGTGGCCTCGATCAGCGAAGCCCGCACCGCCGGGATGGCCGTCGTGCACGAACACCGTCGGCATCCCCGTGTCCGGGTGCACGGCGGTCGACACGCCGCCGATGTCCCACCGGTCGCACGTCGCGAACAGCGGTAACAGACCGATCGCCGCGTGCTCGGCGGCGTGCAGGGCGCCGGGGATCCGTTTCGCCTCCACGCCGGCGTCGAACAGCAGCGACTCGTCGACCGTGTACCAGACCGCACGGGTCTGCAGCGTCTGCTCCGGCAGGTCCAGCGGGATCTGGTCCAGCACCACACCGGACGGCAGCCGCCGCAGGTAGCCGACGACCTGCGTCGTCACCTCCACCTCGCCCAGGCACACCGACACCCCGCCGAAGTCGGTGCGTTCGATCTCGCGCACCACCGTGATGTCCACGCAGTCACGTGGCTGCGTCGTCCACTCCGGGTCCTCGCGGTGGACCATCGCGAGCCCGCTGTCCAGATCGAGCTCGTCGACCACGTACGCCCGCCCCTGGTGCAGGTACACGGCGCCGGGATGCACCTGCCAGCAGGCGGATCCCGGGTCGACCGTGCCGAGCATCCGGCCGGAGTCCGACTCCACGACAGCGACCTGATCACCGCCGGAACCGCGGATGTCCACCCCGGCGTGCGGCCGGTCGTGCGACGCCCAGTACCACCCGGCAGGCCGCTTGCGCAGCAGCTTCTCCGCCACCAGTTCGGCGAGCACCGCCTCCGCGAGCGGTCCGCCGAAGTCGTCCAGACAGGCCGGCGTCAACGGCATCTCGGACGCCGCGCAGGCCAGCTGCGGCCCCAGCACGTACGGGTTCAACGGGTCCAGCACCGTCGCCTCGACCGGTCTGTCCAGCACCGCGGCCGGGTTGTGCACCAGGTACGTGTCCAACGGATCGTCGCGTGCCACGAACACGACCAGCGCACTGTCCCCTGAACGGCCCGCACGGCCCGCCTGCTGCCAGAACGACGCCAGCGTGCCGGGGAAGCCGGCCACCACCACCGCGTCCAGCCCGGCGATGTCGACGCCGAGCTCCAGCGCGTTCGTGGTCGCGACGCCGAGCAGGTCGCCTGTGGACAGCGCCTTCTCCAGCGCCCGCCGCTCCTCCGGCAGGAAGCCGCCCCGGTACGCGGCCACCCGGCCGGGCAGCTCACCGTCCACTTCGGACAGGATCCGCTGGGTGCCCATCGCCGTCAGCTCCGCGCCCCGGCGCGAGCGCACGAAGGCGAGCGACCGTGCGCCCTCGACGACGAGGTCGGCCAGGATCCGCGACGTCTCCGCGCCCGCCGAGCGCCGGACGGGAGCGCCGTTCTCACCCTCCAGAGAGGTCAGCGGGGGCTCCCACAACGCGACCGTGCGCGACGCACGCGGAGAAAAGTCGTCCACTACAGCGGAAACGGGAACGCCGAGCAAACGCTCCGCCGAACCAGAAGGATCAGCCACTGTGGCCGATGCCAGAACGAAGATCGGATCCGCGCCGTATTTGCGGGCGACCCTTCGCAGCCGGCGCATCAACAACGCCACGTGCGAACCGAAAACGCCGCGATAGGAATGGCACTCGTCGATCACCACGTACTTCAGCCTGCGGAAGAACCGCAGCCATTTCGGGTGCTGCGGAAGGATTCCGCGGTGCAGCATGTCCGGATTGGTGAAGACCCAGTTCGCGTGCGCCTTGACCCAGTCGCGTTCGGCCATCGGGGTGTCACCGTCGTAGGCCGACGCGCGCACCCCCTTGATCCCCAGTTCCTCGAGCGACCGGAGCTGGTCCGCGCCAAGGGCTTTGGTCGGTGAGAGGTACAGCGCGGTGGCCTTCGTGTCCGCCAAAAGAGTGGAAAGCACGGGCAACTGGTAGGCAAGTGACTTGCCCGACGCCGTGCCCGTCGCGAGGACCACGTGCTGCCCGGACCACGCAAGCGTCGCGGCCTCCACCTGGTGCCGCCACGGCTCGCGCACACCCGTCCCGACGAACGCCTCGACGACCGGGAGAGCCGTCCACGCAGGCCACTCCACGTGATCTGCCTGGCGCAACGGCAGATCGCGCGCGTGCGTGAGGGGTGACTCCCCGGCGGGCACTCCCGCCAGCACGCGGTCCAGCAACCGGCGTCCCTGATCCACCACGAGGCCGAGCTTCGCATACACCACCGACAGTCCCGGCCGGGCCGTGCTCGACTTCCTGCGCAGATAACGGTGTGTGCACGGATCGGGACGTTTCGTTGCCTCGTTGCAACCAACCCCTAGACTCCCCGCTCATCGCATCCAATGAGGGATGCGTCACGTCGCGCTGGGCGGCTGGTCTGCCTTGGCGCTGCACATGGCAACTCACCAGGAGGACGGATGTCCCGGCAATTCCTCGCGGAGGGCCTTGAGCTCTCCGGGGGTGATCGCGGCGTCGTAGCCGTGGTCGCCGTGGTCGCCCTGGCTGCTCTCGCCGTCGGGTACGTACTGCTCAAGGAGGTGCTGGCCGCGGGCCAGGGCACCCCCAAGATGCAGGACATCGCCAAGGCGGTTCAGGAGGGCGCAGCGGCCTACCTCAACCGGCAGTTCCGCACGCTCGGCATCTTTGTCGTGATCGTGTTCGTTCTGCTGTTCGCGCTACCGGCAGATGATTTGGCCGAGCGAATCGGCCGATCTTTGTTCTTCATCGTCGGTGCCGCGTTCTCGGCGACTATCGGCTACCTGGGCATGTGGTTGTCCACGCGCGCCAACGTGCGTGTCGCCGCCGCCGCGAACGAAGAAGGCGGTCGCGAAAAGGCGACGCGCATCGCGTTCCGCACCGGCGGCGTGGTCGGCATGACCACGGTCGGTCTCGGCCTCTTCGGCGCGGCACTCGTCGTGCTCGTCTACGCGGGTCAGGCCCCGAAGGTCCTGGAGGGCTTCGGTTTCGGTGCCGCGCTGCTCGCGATGTTCATGCGTGTCGGTGGCGGCATCTTCACCAAGGCCGCCGACGTCGGCGCCGACCTGGTCGGCAAGGTCGAGCAGGGCATCCCCGAGGACGACCCCCGCAACGCCGCCACCATCGCGGACAACGTGGGCGACAACGTCGGTGACTGCGCCGGCATGGCCGCGGACCTCTTCGAGTCCTACGCCGTGACGCTCGTCGCGTCGCTGATCCTCGGCACCGCCGCGTTCGGCGTGCAGGGTCTGCTGTTCCCGCTGATCGTTCCCGCGATCGGCGTGCTGACCGCGGTCATCGGTGTCTACACGACCAAGGCGAAGGCGGGCGAGAACGGCCTCACGGCCATCAACCGCGCCTTCTACATCTCCGCGGTCATCTCCGCGGTGCTGTGCACGATCGCGGCGTTCACGTACCTGCCGAGCTCCTTCGCGGACCTCAACGGCATCAGCGACGCGGTCAAGGCCACCAGCGGCAACCCGGCGCTGATCGCGTCCGTCGCGGTGATCATCGGCATCGTGCTGGCCGGCGTCATCCTCTGGCTGACCGGCTACTACACCGGCACCGAGCACAAGCCGGTGCAGGAGGTCGGCAAGACCTCGCTGACCGGTGCGGCCACGGTGATCCTGTCCGGTATCTCGGTCGGTTTCGAGTCCGCTGTGTACACCGCGCTGGTCATCGGTGCGGCCGTGTACGGCGCGTTCCTGCTGTCCGGTTCGGTCATCGTCGCGCTGTTCGCGATCGCGCTCGCCGGTTGTGGTCTGCTCACGACCGTCGGCGTCATCGTCGCGATGGACACCTTCGGCCCGGTCTCCGACAACGCGCAGGGCATCGCCGAGATGTCCGGTGACGTGCACGGCGAAGGCGCGCAGATCCTCACGGAGCTCGACGCGGTCGGCAACACCACCAAGGCCATCACCAAGGGCATCGCGATCGCGACGGCCGTGCTCGCCGCGACGGCGCTGTTCGGGTCCTACAAGGACGCGATCGACAAGGCAGTGCTCAAGACGGGCGAGGTGGTGGACGGCATTTCGTCGTTCTCCTACGTCGTGTTCACCCCGAACATCCTCGTCGGCATCACCATCGGCGCGGCTGTCGTCTTCATGTTCTCGGGCCTCGCGGTCAACGCCGTGACGCGTGCCGCCGGCGCCATCGTGTTCGAGGTGCGCCGTCAGTTCCGCGAGAACCCGGGCATCATGGACTACTCGGTGAAGCCGGAGTACGGCCGCGTCGTCGACATCTGCACCAGGGACTCGCTGCGTGAGCTGGCGACTCCGGGTCTGATGGCGGTGCTCGCCCCGGTCGCCGTCGGCTTCGGCCTCGGCGTCGGTCCGCTGGCCGGTTACCTCGCCGGTGCGATCGCGACCGGCACGCTGATGGCGGTGTTCCTGGCCAACTCCGGTGGTGCCTGGGACAACGCCAAGAAGCTGGTCGAGGACGGCAACCACGGTGGCAAGGGCTCCGACGCCCACGCCGCCACGGTGATCGGTGACACGGTCGGTGACCCGTTCAAGGACACCGCCGGCCCCGCCATCAACCCGCTGATCAAGGTCATGAACCTGGTCTCGGTGCTGATCGCGCCGGCCATCGTCACCTTCTCCATCGGTGACAGCGCGTCCGACCCGATCCGGATCGCGATCGCCCTGGTCGCGACCCTGATCATCGTTGGTGCGGTGGTCGTGTCCAAGCGCCGCGGCACCTCGATCGCGGACTCTCCCGCGGAGACCGTCAGCAACGGCGCCGCGTAGATCCACCTCAGGTCGGGGTACGTTCGGGTCTTCCCCCGACGTACCCCGACCGAGGAGTTACGACATGAGGCGCAGCCTCGTCGCCACTGCCGCTGTTGCCGCCCTTGCGCTGGCCGGGTGCACCACCGGCGGCAACTCCGGCACTTCATCGACGCCCACCAGCGGCGCGGCCAGCCCCGAGGCCGTCGCCTACATGGACAAGGTGTGCGGCGCCGCGTCCGAGTTCGCCAAGATCGAGAAGACGGCCCCCAAGTTCGACGCCGGCGACTCCGCCAAGCTCAAGGCCGACATGGCCGCGTACATGGGCCAGCTCGCCGACGCCTTCACCAAGTCGGCGGAGGGCCTCAAGAACGTCGGCCCGTCGCCCGTCGCGGGCGGTGAGGAGGCCGTCAACAAGATGTCCGAGACGTTCACCTCGCTCGGTGCCGTGTTCACCGACGCCAAGACCAAGGTCGAGCAGGCGGACGCCAACAACGCCACCGGAGGCCTCCAGGCCGCCGGAGAGGCCATCGCCAAGCTCTCCGAGCTCGCCGACCCGCTGCGCGACCTCAAGGACGTTCCCGAGCTGCAGAAGGCCACGCAGTCCGCGCAGCAGTGCCAGGCGATGCAGCGCCTCAACGTCACGCCGACGAGCTGAGCGAGACCGTCCGGAGTAACTTCCGGCCCATGCGCCGCACAGTCCTCGCAGTTCTGACGTGCTGTCTGCTCGCGGTCACCGCGTGCAGCAGCGGAGGTTCGTCCACGTCGGCCTCGCCCACCGCCAGTGAGGCCGACGTCGTGGCGTGGATGGACAAGGTCTGCGGTGCCGTCGACGGCACCGCGAAGGCCATGTCCGACGAGCCGCCGATCGACATGAGCGACCCGGCGAGGCTCAAGACGGGCCTCTCCGACTGGCTCGGCACCAAGGTCGCCGCGGTCGACAAGTCGATCTCGGACCTCAAGGGCCTGGAGAACGGCCCGCACCCGAAGTCGAAGGAGCTGGCCACCGCCGCGCAGGACGGCATGGGTCAGATCAGGACCCTGCTCGCGGACACCAGGTCGAAGCTCGACGCCTCGACGGACGCCACCCAGGCCATCACCGCCTTCACCGAGATGGTCGCCAGGGCGAGCGAACTGGAGAAGGCGGGCGCCGACGTGCAGAAGAAGTTCGACGAGACGGGCCTGGCCACGGCCGCGCAGAAAGCCGGCAACTGCAAGGGACTTCAGACGTCTCCCCCTACCTCCTGACGAGCGAGAAGCCCGGCTGACCGGATCGCCCGAACGTGTACTGTTCGGCGGTCCGGTTAGTCATTTCCTGGGGGATTTCACCGTGAACGCACGTTTGTCGATCGCTGCTGCCTGTGCAGGTCTCACCCTCGCCGTGACGGGCTGCGGAACCAGCGCCGCGCCGTCCACGCAGAGCGCCGCGCCCACGACCACGACGACCACCGCCGCCGGCGCCGACCCGGTGAAGTGGGCGGGCGCGTTCTGCGCCGGCACCACGCCGGTCCTCACGGGCGCGATCGAGCTCATCACCGTCGTCGCGGCCAACGCCGAGAACCCTCCCGCGATCAAGGAGGGCATGCTCAAGCTGCTCGACACCGGCGGCAAGGCGATGGCCGACACGGAGAAGAAGCTCAAGGAGGTCGGCGCGCCCGGCCCCGAGCACCAGGCCACGCACGACGAGCTGGTCAAGATGTTCGGCGACGGCGCCAAGGAGTACGTGACGGTCCGCGAGCAGATCGGCAAGATCGACGCGACCGCACCCGACTTCATGGCGCAGGTCGAGAAGGTCGGTGGCGACGCCGCGGACCCGTCGAAGCTCTCGGACCAGATCAAGAAGCTCGACGCGGACCCGAAGCTCAAGGACGCCGTCGCGAAGGCGCCTGAGTGCACCGAGATGCGCACCAAGCTGGGGAAGATGCTCGGCAAGTGACGACGTTTCGCCTGGTCGCGGCCGTGCTCGGCGCGGCCGCGATCACCGCTTGCGGCACACCGCCACCTGCTTCGGTCCAGCAGGCCGCACCCACGACCACCACGACGGCGGACGTGCCCGGCGCCGATCCGGTGGCGTGGTTCGAGGCGTACTGCGGACCCATGGGCGTCACGCAGACCGCGCGACTCCAGCTCCAGGGCAAGGCCCAGGAGGGCATGGAGGCCGTCAAGGAGGCCGTGGTCGCCTGGACGGCAGGAGCAGCGGTGTCGAACCGGCACATGGCGGACGAGCTCGAGAAACTCGGCCCGTTGGGGTCGGACGTGCGCAGCCTGCACGAACGGCTGGTCGGCGCGCTGCGGAACGAGGCCAAGACCTTCGACGACAGTTCGGCGCGGCTGCGGGCGCAGGCGGCGGACGACAAGTTCCCCGAGCGGTACAAGCAGATCATGGTCGGCAGCAGCGGTACCAGCGTGGAGACGTTGTTCAAGCAGATCCTGGATACGACCCCGAAGTACACCGAGGCGTTCCGTGCGAACGAGGTGTGCAAGGCCTGGCAGGGGCTGGCGAAGCAGTCCGGGGGAAACTAGGCCGGGTGAGGACACGTCTGCTCGCTGCCCTGCTGACCGGTGCCATCGTGCTGACCGCCTGCGGTTCGGAGGCGGACGAGCCGATCACCGACGCGCAGCGGCAGTGGGTGGACGCGTTCTGCGGCGGTGTCCTTCCGGGCATGGAAGCGGGCCTTGAGCTGCGCAAACAGGATCCGGCGAATGTTGCCGCGGTCAAGGACGGGTACGTGAAACTCGTCTCGTCCAACACCACGGCGTTCACCGCTGCCGAGAAGAAGCTGAAGGAGCTCGGCAGCCCGGAGGACGACCTCAAGGGCGTGCACGAACGGTTGGTCAAGTTCGTCACCGAGTCCGCGAAGTCCTACGGCGACGCACAGGCTCCCGTCCAGGCGCTGGAGCCCAATGCCCAGTTCCTGGAAAGCGCCGAAAAGGTGCTGGCCGACACCAATGTCGTGACCAGCCCGGAAGACCTCCGCGCCACCTTCCAGGAACTGCAGAAGCGCCCGAAGTACGCAGCGGCGATAGGCAAGTCGGCACCGTGCTCGGAGATCAGGTCGAAGGGGCAGGAACTCGGTCAGTAACAACTGTCCCACTGGTCACACTCGAACGTCTGTTCTACCCTGTGGGCCGTGGTGGGGCAGTTGTCCTTCTTCTCGGCCGAGGCACGAACCCCGGCCAAGGCGGACCTCGCCGGCTTCCTCTGCGGGCCGGGGCAGGCCGTCAGCTTCGCGCGCGGTACAGCCGCCCGCGTGTACACCGAGCTGCGCGACGAGTGGCGACTGCGCCCTCTCAAGCAGGCGTGCGCCGAGCGCGGGGTGACGACCGAGCTGTGCGTGAACGAGGCAGGAACGCACTTCGTCCGCACGCCGTTCCGCACCGATCTCACCCCTCTGGCCGCCCGCTGGCTGGACGGAACCGCCAAGACGGTGCCGTCGGACTTCGAGCTGAACGGAGCAGTGCTGCGCGTCTGGGCGCTGGCGGCGGGCAGCTGGATGGAGTCCGCGTATCTGCTCGGTTTGGACCCCAACGCGCCGCAGACACACGCACCGTTGCAAAATGCGCTGCTCGCATCGGGACTTCCGTGCACCCTGGTAGGGGCACCGGCGTTGCGGGTAACCGGCCGACGACGGCTGGCACGGCTCGCTGAGCTGGTCGGAAGCCCTCCGCAGGGAGTGGCGATGAGCACCTGGCCGGCGGCCTGAGCGGGCCGTCCGGCATGGTTGTGTCACTCTGTCTCGTCGTACGGGCGTCGCGGAGACATGACGGATGGTGTGCTTTTCGGCCGACGCTGGGCAACACTGGCGGGCCTGGGAACCGGGTTTGGAAGAGAGCGGGACGGCGAGTGGCTGGATCGACACGGACGAAAAAGAGCAGCGGAGGAGAGGGCGGCAACATTCGACGGCTTGTGATCGTCGAGTCGCCCACGAAGGCGCGCAAGATCGCCTCGTACCTCGGCGCCAACTTCGTCGTGGAGTCCTCCAGGGGACACATCCGGGACCTTCCGCGCGGTGCCGCCGACGTTCCCGCGAAGTTCAAGGGCCAGGCCTGGGCCAGGCTCGGCGTGGACGTCGACCACGACTTCGAGCCCCTCTACGTGATCTCCGCAGACAAGAAGTCGCTGGTCACCGAGCTCAAGGAAGCGTTGAAGGACGTCGACGAGCTCTACCTCGCGACAGACGGTGACCGCGAGGGTGAAGCCATCGCGTGGCACCTGCTGGAGACTCTCAAGCCGAAGATCCCGGTCCGCCGGATGGTCTTCCACGAGATCACCGAGTCCGCGATCCAGGCCGCCGCGGCCAACCCGCGTGACCTGGACCAGGACCTGGTCGACGCGCAGGAGACCCGCCGCATCCTCGACCGTCTCTACGGCTACGAGGTCAGCCCGGTCCTGTGGAAGAAGGTCATGCCGAAGCTCTCGGCTGGCCGCGTGCAGTCCGTGGCGACGCGTCTGGTCGTGGAACGCGAACGCGAGCGGATGAAGTTCGTCTCAGCGAGCTACTGGGACATCTCCGCGCAGATGGACGCCGGTGCCGACGCGGCGCCGCGTCAGTTCGGCGCGCGTCTCGTCGCCGTCGACGGCACGCGTCTCGCCACGGGCCGTGACTTCGGTTCGGACGGCAAGCTCACCGGCAAGTCCGACGTCGTCGTGCTGGACGAGGCGCAGGCCCGTGCCATCGCGGCCGGGCTGCAGAACGCGCCGGTCAAGGTCGCCTCCGTCGAGGAGAAGCCGTACACGCGCAAGCCGTACGCGCCGTTCATGACCTCGACGTTGCAGCAGGAGGCGGGCCGCAAGCTGCGGTTCTCCGCCGACCGCACGATGCGCACGGCGCAGAAGCTGTACGAGAACGGCTACATCACCTACATGCGTACCGACAGCACGACGCTGTCGGAGACCGCGATCAACGCGGCCCGCACGCAGGCCACGGACCTCTACGGCGCCCAGTACGTCTCGCCGCAGCCCCGCCAGTACACGCGCAAGGTCAAGAACGCGCAGGAGGCCCACGAGGCGATCAGGCCGGCGGGCGAGGTCTTCCGCACGCCCGGTCAGGTCGCCGCCGAGCTCGACTCGGACGAGTTCAAGCTCTACGAGATGATCTGGCAGCGCACGATCGCCTCCCAGATGGCCGACGCACGGGGCAACACGACCAGCATTCGCATCCAGGGCCGCGCGGGCACGGGCCAGGAGGTCACGTTCGCCGCGTCCGGCCGCACGATCACGTTCGCCGGCTTCCTCAAGGCCTACGTCGAGACCGTCGACGCCGAGGCCGGTGGCGAGTCGGACGACGCGGAGTCGCGCCTGCCGCTGCTGGTCAAGGACCAGGACCTGACGATCGCGGAGCTGTCCGCGGACGGTCACACCACCTCGCCGCCCTCGCGCTACACCGAGCCGTCGCTGATCAAGACGATGGAGGAGCTCGGCATCGGCCGTCCCTCCACCTACTCGTCGATCATCAGCACCATTCAGGACCGCGGCTACGTGTGGAAGAAGGGCGCCGCGCTGGTCCCGTCCTGGGTGGCGTTCGCCGTGGTCGGGCTGCTGGAGGGCCACTTCGGCCGGCTCGTCGACTACGACTTCACCGCCGCGCTCGAGGACGAGCTGGACGGCATCGCCGCAGGTCGGCAGCAGCGCACGACGTGGCTGTCCGGGTTCTACTTCGGCGGCAGCGTCGGCCCCGACGGCTCGATCGGCCGTTCCGGCGGTCTGAAGAAGCTGGTCGGCACGGGTGTCGAGGACATCGACCCGCGTGAGGTCAACTCGATCCCGCTGTTCAGCGACTCCGAGGGCCGCACGGTCGTCGTGCGCGTCGGCCGCTTCGGGCCGTACCTGGAACGCGACGTCGACGGCACCGCGCAGCGCGCGAACCTGCCGGACGACCTGGCGCCGGACGAGCTGAGCAACGAGATCGCCGAGAAGCTGTTCTCGACGCCGCAGGAGGGCCGTTCGCTCGGCACCGACCCCGTCTCGGGCAACGAGATCGTAGCCAAGGAAGGCCGTTTCGGCCCGTACGTGACCGAGGTCCTGCCTGAGCCGTCCGAGAACGGCACGGCTCCGAAGAAGGCGCCGAAGCCGCGCACCGGCTCGCTGTTCAAGTCGATGTCGCTGGACACGGTCACGATCGAGGACGCGCTGAAGCTGCTCTCGCTGCCGCGCGTGGTCGGCAAGGACCCGGAGACGGGCGCCGAGATCACCGCGCAGAACGGTCGCTACGGCCCGTACCTGAAGAAGGGCACGGACTCGCGGTCGCTGACCGACGAGAGCCAGATCTTCACCGTCACGCTCGACGAGGCGCTGAAGATCTACTCCGAGCCGAAGAAGCGCGGCCGCGCCGCCGCCGCTCCGCCGTTGCGCGAGATGGGCAACGACCCGGTGTCCGGCAAGCCGATGGTGATCAAGGAGGGCCGGTTCGGCCCGTACGTCACCGACGGTGAGGCGAACGCGTCGCTGCGCAAGACGGACAGCGTCGAGTCGATCACCGACGAGCGCGCGGCCGAGTTGCTGGCCGAGAAGCGCGCGAAGGGGCCGGTCAAGAAGAAGGCTCCGGCCAAGAAGCCGGCGGCGGCGAAGAAGCCCGCTGCGAAGAAGGCTCCGGCCAAGACCAAGAGCTGAGCAGGGGGTGGCGGTGCCGATCAACGAGTTCGGTCCGGACGGGACTCAGGCCCCGCCGCCTCCCCGGCTGTACCCCGACCCGCTCGCGGGCCTGGTGACGGCTGACAACTTCGTCGCTCCTCAATGGACGTCTTTCAGCTCACGTGTGGCGGTGCCTACACCTCCTGAGCCGACCGAAGAAGCGCGGCAGGCCGTCTGGTCGCAGATGCAGCAGGAACAACGGCGGCCGCGCGGCAGGGCGCAGCGAGCGCCCGTGCAGCAGCAGTCGCACCCGTACGCGGTTCAGCAGTTCGCGCCGACGTACCAAATGTCTGCGCCACAACAACAACAGCAGCAACAGCAACCCGCCAAGCCGGCGAGCGGCGTGGCCGCGTTCATCGGCTGCCTGGTCGTCATCGGATTCTTCGTCCTGGTCCTCGTCAGCATTCTCGGAGCGATCTTCAGCTAGCCGTGTTGTGAGTCCGGCGTGCTGACTCACCACATCCGGTTACGCTGACCGCACGGGAGTGGCGACTTAGGGGTGACTGAAATTCAGGACGCGGACACACCGGCGACCGAGGCAGGCCAGGCAGGGCAGGCCCAGTCCAGCGTGTCCACGGTTCACCGGCTTCGATCGGTTCTCGCCATCAGGCCGTTCCGGCGGCTCTGGCTCGTCACCTACCTGTGCAGCGTTGGTGACTGGCTGTCACTGCTCGCGTTGACCGGTCTGGTCTCCGAGATGATGAAGAGCTACCAGTGGCAGTCGTTCGCGCTGTCACTGGTCGTGCTGACCCAGCTGCTGCCGGGCATCCTGTTCGCGCCCATCGGTGGCGTGCTCGCGGACAAGTTCGACCGCCGCAAGGTGATGGTCGTCTGCGACATCCTGCGCGGGTCGCTGTTCATCTCGATCGCGCTGATCGGCTCCCCGATCTGGCTCTTCGTGGCGAACTTCCTGGTCGGCTGCTGCGCGATGCTGTGGATCCCGGCCAAGGAGTCGGCGGTCCCGAACCTGCTGCGCCGCCCCGACCAGGTGGAGTCGGCGAACCAGCTCGGCCTGGTGATGACCTACGGCATCTCCACGATCAGCGGTTTCGGCCTGTACTCGCTGATCGCGGGCATCCCCGCGTACCTGAACCTGCAGGGCGGGAACCTCGAGTTCAACATCGCGACGATCGCGGTGGTGATCAACGGCCTGCTCTACTTCACCTCGGCGATCCTGGTCGCGACCCGCCTGCCGGAGCTGTCCGGCCGCGTCTCGTCGACTCGCAAGAAGGACGACGAGGACAAGCCCGGTTTCGTCGCGATGTTCCGCGAGGGCCTCAAGTTCGCCGCCGCGACCCCGCTGGTCCGCGGTCTGGTCATCGGCATGATCGGCGCGTTCGCCGCGGCCGGTGTCGTGATCGCGACGGCGAAGCTCTACGCGCAGTCGCTGCTGGGCGGCGCCTCGACGTTCGGCCTGCTGTTCGTGGCCGTGTTCATCGGGCTCGCCGTGGGCATGGCGACCGCGCCCAGGCTGGCCCAGCGCCTCGCCTACAACCGCCTGTTCGGCGTCACGATCGTTCTCGCCGGCATCGCGCTGTCGCTGGTCGCGCTGGCTCCGCACCTGTGGATCGCGCTGCTGACGGTGGCGCTGGTCGGCGCGTGCGCGGGCGTGGCGTTCCTGACGGGTCTCACGATCGTCGGCTCGCAGGTCGAGGACGACATGCGCGGCCGCACGGTCGCGCTGATCCAGTCGTTGCTCAAGATCGTGCTGTTCGGCGCCTCGGCCGGTGGTCCGCTGCTGGTCGCGTTGCTGCAGAAGCGCCAGATCAGCGTGTTCGGCCACCCGATGGAGGTCGACGCGACCCGGCCGGTGATGCTCGGCGGTGCCGCGATCGCGATCGTCCTGGGCCTCGTCGCGTACCGGCAGATGGACGACCGCCGTGAGGAACCGGTGCTGTCGTCGCTGTTCGCGGCAATTCGCGGCCGCCGTCCCACCAAGGGCATGCTGATCGCGGTCGAGGGCGACACCCGCGAGGACACGTCGGTGCAGGCCCGCCGCCTGGCCGCCGCGATGCGGGCCGAGGGCCTGGAAGTGCTGCTGGCCGCCGACCCCGAACACGACGAGCGCCGGCTGCGCTCGATGCTGTCGTCCGCCGAACTGGCAGGCGTGCGCGCGCAAGCCCTCGTAGCCGCCGCCGTCCGCGCGGACGTCGTCGAACGGCAGGTGCGCCCCGCACTGGACAGCGGCTCCATCGTGGTGATGGAGCGCTACGTCGACTCACCGCTCGCGCACTTCAGCGCGACCAGTTCGTTGGAACACCAGGAGCTCGAAGGCCTGGTCGACTGGGCCACCGGCCGGTTGCGCCCGGACCTGACCATCCTGCTCGACCGCCCGGTCACCGACGGCAAGGGCATCGGCCCGGAACACCACTGGCGCGTGCAGAGGCTGCTCAGCGAGATGGCCGCCGCCGCCCCGGACCGCTACGTGGTGGTCGAGGCCGTGGGCGACGTCGACGACGTGGCGGACCGAGTCCGTTCCGCGGTGATCCCGTTGCTGGCGGGGCGCAAGCGCCCGGTCCCGCAAGCCGCGGTCTGACCCCTCGCTGGAAGACTGCACCCATGAGCGTGTGGGACGAGGTGGTCGGCCAGCCCGACGCGGTGGCGATGCTGTCCACGTCCGCGGAAGCCGCGGCCACGATCGTCGCGGGCGGCACCCCCGCGCCCGGCGTGATGACCCACGCCTGGCTCTTCACCGGCCCTCCGGGGTCCGGCCCCACCTCCGCCGCGCGTGCCTTCGCCGGCGCGCTGCAGTGCCTGGTGACGGACGATCGGCCCGGATGCGGCGAGTGCTCTGGTTGCCGCACCACGTTGCACGGCACGCACGCAGACGTTCGTGTCGTGGCGCCGGAAGGACTGTCGATCTCCGTCGCCGAGATGCGGTCGCTGGTGCAGATCTCCGCTCGCCGGCCCACCTCCGGGCGGTGGCAGGTGGTGATCATCGAGGACGCGGACCGGCTGACCGAGGGCGCGGCCAACGCACTGCTGAAGGCTGTCGAAGAACCGCCGGAGCGCACGGTGTTCCTGCTGTGCGCGCCTTCCGATCACCCGGACGACGTGTCGGTGACCATTCGCTCCCGGTGCCGGCTGGTGTCCCTGGGGTCGCCACGGCCCGCCGCCATCGCTTCGGCCTTGGAGACCGTGGACGGGATCTCGCTGGAGATGGCGCAGTGGGCGGCCTCGGTCTGCGGCGGGAACGTGGCCAGGGCCCGGCGGCTGGCCGCTGACGAGCAGTCGCGTTCCCGGCGTGAGGCCGTGCTGCGGATCCCGTTGGCGTTGCGGAAACCCGCCGACGTCTTCACCTGTGCCGACGAGCTGATCAAGGCCGCCGAGGACGACGCGTCCACCGCCAACGAGTCGCGCAACGAGACCGAGCGGGAGGCGCTGGAGACCGCCATGGGCGCCGGCGGCACCGGCAAGGGGACCGCTGCTGCTTCTCGCGGGGCCAAGGGTGCGTTGAAGGACCTGGAGAAGCGGCAGAAATCACGGGCCACCCGGACGCAGCGCGACTCCCTGGACATGGCCCTGGTCGACCTGGCCGGGTTCTACCGGGACGCGCTGGTGGTCAAGACCGGCTCCGAGGCCGCGTTGATGCACCCGGACCGGTCCGGGGACTCGCGGACCGCCGCCGCCCAGTGGTCGTCGGAGTCGATCCTGCGGCGGCTCGAAGCCGTGCTGGCGTGCCGGGAAGCCATCGAGGTCAACGTGAAGCCGCGGATCGCCATCGAGGCGATGGTGACGACGCTGCACCGGGGGTGAGGCCTTGGACTTCCGCGTGACGGTCACCGAGGAGACGGCTGCCCGGCTCCGGCCGGAGCTCGCCCGGCTGATCGTCGAGTTCCGCGCGATGGCACGGATGCTCGTCGGCGCGCTGCCGAACCCGGATCTGATCGACGACGTCTGGGTGGAGATCGAGGTCGGTGGCCAGACGTGGTGGATCCACTGGCACGACCCGCACTACCGCTGCGAGAGCGACACCGGCGTGGTCGTGGAGGCACAGATCTACTACCCGGACCAGATCGATCCGGCCTTCCTGCTGGAGTACGCACGGACCGCCGGTGGGCACGACGCCGTGGTGACGGCGTGCCCGCGCGGGTTCCACGACATCGCCCGGCTGCTCGACCTCGTACCCGACCTGGTCTCAGAGCCACCCGAGCGCGGCTGACACCTCGTCCGCCGCCCGCAGCACCCGCGGCCCGAGCGCGATCAGCTCCGGCAGCGAGTGCTCCATCGCCAGCGAGGACGCCGAAAGCCCGCCGACGACCGTGCCCGCGTGATCACGGATCGCGGCGCCCACGCAGCGGACCCCCACCTCGTTCTCCTCGTCGTCCAGCGCGAACCGCGAGCGGCGCACCCGCGTCAGCTGCGACTTCAGGCGAGGGGACGAGGTGATCGTGCGCGGTGTCCGGCCTGGCAGGCCGGTTCTGGAGATGTAGGCGTCCAGTTCGGACGTGGAGAGCGCGGCCAGCACCGCCTTGCCGATGGCGGTGCCGTGGGCCGGGAGCGACATGCCCAGGCGGGACGCCATCCGGTACGGCTTGTCGGCCTCGATCTTGTCCACGTAGACCAGCTCGTCGCCGAACAGCACGGCCAGGTGCACGGTGCAGCGCGTTGACTCCTGCAACGCGCGCAGCGACGGCCGTGCCCGCTCCGCCGTGTCGATCGGGCGGAGGACCTTGCCCGCCAGGGCGAGAACCCTGGGCCCGGTCAGGTAACCGTCCGAGGCCGGGGTCGCGAAGCCGCGGTCCACCATCGCCTGCAGCAGGCGGTGGACCGTCGACTTCGGCAGGCCGGTCACCCGCGCGATGTCCGTGATGCGCGAGTGGTCGGCCAGGGCCTCCAGCACGGCGAGCGTTTTTTCGACGGCGGTATCGGTCATCTCGCCAGCCAGCCCCCATCCACGACCAGTACGTGTCCGGTCACATAATCGGACGCGGCGGACGAGAGGAACACCGCCGGGCCCACCAGATCTCGCGGTGTGCCCCAGCGGCCTGCCGGGATTCGCTCACGGATCGCGGGTTCGCGGTCGGGATCGGCGCGCAGGGGAGCGGTGTTGTTCGTCTCGATGTAGCCAGGGGCGATGGCGTTGACCTGCACGTTCGACGCCGCCCACTCGTTCGCGAGCAGCTTGGTCATGCCGACCAGAGCGTGCTTCGAGGCGGTGTAGGCCGAGACGAGGATTCCGCCCTGAAACGACAGCAGGGACGCGATGTTCACGACCTTGCCGCCGCCGTTGGCGATCATCTGACGGCCGCAGAGCTTCGAGATCTCGAACGCCGAGTCGAGGTTGACCGCCATGATCCGCTGCCAGTCCGACAGCGAGACGTCGACGGCGGCGCCTCGGTGGATGGTGCCGGCGTTGTTCACGAGGACGTCGACGCGGTGTTCGGCGAGGACCGGTGCCAGCGCGGGCTCGACCGACTCCGGCTTCGAGAGGTCCACCGAGACCGTGGCCAGGGCCGGGGCCACGCCGGAGAGGTCGCCGCGACCGACGAGGATCAGCTGGGCGCCCGCGTCGTGCAGGCCGCGGGCGATGGCCCGGCCGATGCCCGTGCGAGCGCCGGTCACCAGTGCCGTCTTGCCTTCGAGGGAGAAGCTCACCGCAGCTCCGTCACGGCGACCGGGTCCATGTCGTCGTAGGCCTGGTTCTCGCCGCCCATGGCCCAGACGAACGTGTACGAGTGCGTTCCTGCTCCACTGTGGACGGACCACGACGGCGAGATGACGGCTTCTTCGTTGCGCACCAAGATGTTCCGCGTGTTCTGCGGCTCGCCGCACAGGTGCACGACTCGGTGCTCCTCTGGCAGGTCGAAGTAGAGGTAGCACTCGGTGCGACGGTCGTGGGTGTGCGGCGGCATCGTGTTCCAGACGCTGCCCGGCGCCAGCGAGGTCACGCCGAGCACCAGTTGCGACGAGCGGATGCCGTCGGCGTGCACGAACTTGCGGATCTCGCGGACGTTCGCGGTGCTCTGGTCGCCCAGCTTCAGCACGTCGACCTCGTCGAAGCGGGCCACGGCGGTGGGGAACGAGGCGTGCGACGGCGTGGAGAAGAGGTAGAAGCGGGTGTTCTCGTCGGTGGCGTGGAACTCGACGTCGACGGCGCCCTGGCCGACGTAAAGGCAGTCGCGCGTACCGAGTTCGTGTTCGGTTCCATCCACGGTAACCGTCCCGGTCCCGCGGATCGCGAGCACGGCCAGTTCGCGTCGTTCCAGGAAGTGCTGGGAACGAAGAGGGGAAGCGCTTTCCAACTTGAGTGATTCACCAGGTGACGGGCTCGCGCCGCCGAGGACGATGCGGTCCTCGTGCGTGTAGACGGTCCGGATCTCGCCCGGTACGAAGAGGTCGTCGACGAGGTAGTGCTGCCGCAGCCCGTCCGTGTCGAAGCCCGGCAACTGCGCCGGATGGGTCGAGTGCCTGATCTGCATCTGTGGATGCCTTCCGGTCGAGGCGGCGGAGTGACACCATGTCCGCCGACCATGGAACTACGTTCCGCACAACGGAACAAGCCCACCGTCTCCCCGCCGCCGCAGACGTGTTCAGGCATGTGAAAGCCGGCCTTGGTGTACCAGCAGAACCCGAATCCGACGGGCTCTCTGTTCCTGTTAAGCGGCCTTCAGGTCACCGCCGCACAACAACTCGGCGCGTCCCCGTTCCTGTTCGGCGCCTCGAACAGGAACGGTGGCGTGATGGCGAAGATGATCTCGCCGCAGAACCTCGCCATCGGGACGGCCGCCGCGGGTGGTGTGTCGCTACTAGCTCGACCTGCGCCGGGCGGGCAGCGCGGCGAAGATCACCACACCGGCGAGCAGCAGTGCCGTGCCGGTCCAGAACAGCGGGATCGAGTTGTACGCGGCGTTCGTGTAGGCCAGCGGCGGCGCCCCCTTGGGTGGGGCCACCGGCGCGCCGGGCTGTTGTGGCACGGTCGTCTGCGGTGGCTGCGAGGTCCCGCAGATCACGCCACCCTGCGGCGCCGCGGCCCGCACGATCTGCTCGCCCAGCGAGATCTGCGCGAGCGCCGTCGGCAGGTTCGGCAGCTTCAACTTGTCCGTCGGCAGCACCTGCACGTCGAGCATCCTCGCGGTCGCTCCGAGCTGGAACCCGCTGAACCCGTTGCCGGTGAAGGCCGCCTTCTTCTCGTTGAGCCCGGCGATCTGCAGCTTGATCACGACCAGGTCCAGCAGCAACGGGATGTCGAGGGTCGGGTGCGCGGCGTCGAGAGTGCCGAGCTCCTTGCCGTTCTGACTGACCTTCAGCACCGGCGCGGTGTACGTGATCGTCGAGGTCTTCTCGTCCCCGGTCGCCGTGGCCGTGAGCGTCGGCGGGGTCGCGACGTCGATCTTGATGCCGCCCGCCAGTTCGACACTGACCGCCCGCATCGTCGACGTCGACTCGACCGCCTTGTTCTTGCTGCCCGGCAGGTCGACGAGCTTGACCACCGAGCTGGCCTCGAACGCGTCCGGAATGCTGATCAGGCTGGTCTTCACCGGCAACGGCACCTCGGCCGGCAACGCGCTCAGCACTTCGAGCCCCGCCAGCGACGTCTTCGCGGTGGCAAGCGGACTGACGCACGGCCCGACCTTCTCGTCCCACCGGGCGTGCACGCTGCCGTTGAGCAGCTTGAGCTTCGCGAGCGGCGTCTCCGGAATCGGCAGTCCCCCGTTCGTCGGCTGCGGGTTGTCCGGAATCGCCGTCTGCACGAGCGTCCCCGGCGACTGCGGCGAGCGCCCGGCCACCGCGAAGCCGAACGGATTGGCCTGCGTCACCACCCGCTCGGTGCTCAGGAACGCCTCGGTGTTGACCTGCGCACTCGCGAGCCCCAGCCCGAACTCGGTCACCGACTGCTTCGGCAACTGCTCACCCAGCCCGGGCAGGATCGTGTTCGTCGGCACCCCCTGCGGCCCGAGCCGGACCACGCTCAGCCCGGTCCCGGCATCCCCGACGGCATGTGCAAGCGGTTGCGGCCCGTTCGGCGCCGACGCCGGCGGCTGGTTCGGATCGCGCGGTCCCGGCACCGGAGTGGTCGGAGGCTGCGCGAGCGCGGGAGCCGCGATCAACGCGAGCAGCAACCCGGCCAGCGGCACGGACAACGAACGGCGCATGAACCACTCCTCGACGGTGGGGAGGTGGTGACGTCAGTCACGGTCCGTACAACGAAGCCGACCCCCGTGAGTAACGCGCTTGCGGGTCGGTTATAGTTATCGCGTCTCGCCGCCTTAGCTCAGTCGGCCAGAGCAGCTCACTCGTAATGAGCAGGTCATCGGTTCGATTCCGATAGGCGGCTCGGTGAGATAAGACCCAGGTCAGGCTTCCTGACCTGGGTCTTTCTTTATGTCGAGGTCCGCGCCCGGCGCAGTTCAGCGAACCAGTTCGCGACCGGGCGCCGGTAACCACGAGGCAGGTTGAGCGCGCTGACCTCGTGCTCGGTGAACAGCCCGATCTCTTTGTGCTCGTGCGACAGAACGGGCTCGTCGTCGCTCTCCAGCAGACATCCGTACGTCACGATGAACACGTTCTTCCTGGCCACCTCGATGTAGTACATCCACGAGTCGAGGATCGGCCCGACGCTCACCTTCCACCGGGTCTCCTCGGTGATCTCACGGGTGAGGCACTGCTCGGGCGTCTCGCCGGCCTCGATGCGGCCACCGGGCAGTTCCCACTCGTCACGCTCGTTCTTCAGCAGCAGCACCCTGCCGTCGCGGATCACCACACCCTTGATCGAGACGGGGTACTCGGGGTTCATCTGGCGTCCTCACCGCTCGGGTCAACCGCACGTCGTGAGTGCGCTCTCCAGAGCCGAACGTTCCGCCGCCGCCACGCTCAGCCCGTAAGCGGCCTTCACCGTCACGTAAATCCGCCCGTACGAACACGCGTACGCGGCGTTGGGCGGCATCCACTTGTCGGGCGTCTTGTCGCTCTTCGACTGGTTGACCTTGCCCGAGACCGCCACGAGGTTGCGCAGGTCGTTGGCCGCGGCCAGGCGCTGCTCGGGGGCCCAGGCCGAGGCGCCGCTGCGCCACATCTCCGCCAGGGGCACCACGTGGTCGATCTGGATCTTCGAGGTGCCGCTGATCCGCGTGCCCGTGTACGGGTCGTCGAGGTTGCCGGACTGGACGCCGCAACGGCCCGGTTTGCGCTCCACTTCGGTCAGGTCGCGGGCCAGGACCTGGCTGCGCTGGTCGCAGCCGTCGCCGTCGGTGTCGAACCAGGGCTGGCCGAACACGCACGCCTTGCCGTCGTCGCAGTCGCGCACGTACCCGTCGAGCCTGCCCGGTACGGCCACGGGCAGGGCCGCCAGCGACGTGCGCGCTGTGGCGGCGTCGAGGGTGCCCGTCGGGACCCGGTCCACCTGCGGTCCGGAGGAGGACGACAGGGGAATGGCGGAACAGCCGGTCAGCAGGATGATCAGCAACAGCCACCGCATGGGTAGGGCATACCCGCTACAAAAGCAGGTGATGGCCGCTCAACGGCGTAACTCCTGGGGGACGGATGTCGGAAGCCGACGCGATTGCCGACCGGCTCTTCGGTGTGATTCTCGACCGCTATCCGCTCGACGCCAGCCTGATGGGCTTCGACGTCGACCACGAGTCGCTCACCGACCACGGCGAGGAGGCGGGGGAGCGGTATCGGGCGCGGCTCCTGGCCGTCCGCGAGGACGCGTTGAAGATCGAGCCCGCGACGACGTCCGACCGCATCACGCTGGGGATCGTGCTGCACGAGTTGCGCACGCAGTCCGAGGTCATCGGCTCCCGGCAGATCGAGTTCGGGATCAGCGCCAACATCCGCACGGTCGTCCCCGGCACGTTGGCCAATCTGTCGCGTTCGCCGGTCGACACGCCGGAACGACGGCAGGGCCACCTGCAGCGGTTGAGGGGGCTCGACGGGTTCTTCGCGACGGTGATCGCGCGGCACCGGGCCGGGTTCGCGGACGGTCTGACGCCGGTGGCACACCTGGTGGAACAGGCGATCTCGCTGCTGGACGGGCATCTGGCGAACCTCGGCGCGTTCGACCTGGTGGAGGGCGCCGAAGTCGACGAGGTGGTGCGACCGGCGATTCAGGGGTACCGCGACTTCCTGCGGCAGGAAGCCCTTCCACTGGGGCGCGACGTCGGCCACGCCGGGTTGTGCTGGCTGCAGAACGACGCCTACGGCCAGGCGATTCGCGCGCACACGACCGAGGACCTCGACCCGGAACACCTGCACGCCACCGGCATCAGGCTGATCGAGGAGCTCAAGCCGGAGTTCGCGCGGTACGGCGGTGACGGCGTGTTCGAGCGCATCCGCCACGATCCCGCGTTCCGCCACACCGACGCCGACGAGATGCTCCGCGCCGCCCGCGCGGCCGTCGAGAAGGCCGAAGCCGCTGCTCCGCGCTGGTTCCGCACGGTGCCGGACGCGACGTGCGTGATCAAAGCGGCGCCGCCGGGCGTGCCCGCGCACGTGCCGCCGAGCTACTTCCCGGCCGCGGAGGACGGCAGCCGGCCCGGCACGTACTTCGTCAACACCAAGGACCCGCGGAACCGGCTCAGGATCACGGACGAGGCCACGGCGTACCACGAGGCCGTGCCGGGACATCACTTCGAGCACTCGAAGGCCGCGCTGCTGAAGGACCTTCCTGTTCTCAGGCGCAAGGCTCCGATCAGCGTGTTCAGCGAGGGCTGGGCCCTGTACTGCGAACGGCTCGCCGACGAGATGGGCCTCTACAGCGACGACGAGGCCAGGCTCGGCATGCTCACGATGGACGCCATGCGCGCGGGCCGGCTCGTCGTCGACACCGGCCTGCACGCCCTGGGGTGGAGCCGTCGGCAGGCCGTCAGCTTCCTCGTCGAGAACACGCCGATGGGGCTCGCGCGGATCGAGTCCGAGGTGGACCGCTGTCTCGGCGAACCCGGCCAGGCGCTCGCGTACGCGGTGGGGCGCCTCAAGTTCCAGGAACTGCGCGCCACCGCGGAACGAGCGCTAGGGACGGCGTTCGACGTCCGCGACTTCCACGAGGCCGTCCTGCGCCACGGCAGGCTCACCCTCGCGCTCGTCGACGAGGTCGTGACCGCGTGGATCGCCGAGCACTGACCGCATCCGTTCGACGTCGAGCATGCCTTCCCAGCGGGACACCACGAACGTCGCCACGCAGTTGCCCAGCAGGTTCGTGAACACCCTCATGGAGTCCATGATCCGGTCGGCGCCCAGCAGCAACGCCACCGCCGCGGCGGGGATCGAGCCGACCGCGGCGACGGTGGCGGACAGGGCCAGGAACGCCGAACCCGGCACGCCCGCCATGCCCTTCGAGGTCAGCACGAGCACCAGCACGATCGTCAGCTGGTCGCCGAGGTCGAGCGGGATGTTCAGCGCCTGCGCCAGGAACAGCGTCGCCAGCGACAGGTAGATCGAGGCGCCGTCGAGGTTGAACGAGTATCCGGTCGGCAGCACCAGGCCGACGGACGTGGGTGCGCAGCCCGCGCGTTGCAGCTTCGCCATCATCCGCGGCAGCACGGCTTCCGACGACGCCGTGCCGAGCGCCAGAAGGAACTCCTCCTTGGTGTAGCGCAGGAACAACAGGAGGTTGACCCGCGCGAACACCCACGCGATGATGCCGAGCAGCGTGCAGAACAGCAGGGCCGCGCCGTAGGACGCCAGGATCAGCCACAGGTACGTGCGCAGCGACCCCAGGCCGTACTGCCCGACCAGGAACGCCATCGCGCCGAACGCTCCGAGCGGCGCCAGTTTCATGATGTAGCCCAGCACCGCGAAGAACGCCAGGTTGATGCGCTCCAACAGGTCCACGACCGGTGTGCCGCGTTCGCCGAGCTGGGCGAGCGCGCAGCCGAACAGCACCGCGAACAGCAGCACCTGGAGCAACGCGTTGCGCGCCAGCGCGTCCACCACACTGGAAGGGATGAGGTCGAGCAGGAACTGGACGACGCCCGGGAGGTGGCCGCCCTGCGTCTTCGCCTCGACGGCGGAGGCGTCCAATGTGGACGGATCGACGTTCATGCCGTCGCCGGGACGCACGACGTTGCCGACGAGCAGGCCGAACGCGAGTGCGGCAGTCGACACGACCTCGAAGTAGATCAGCGCCTTCAGCCCGATCCGGCCGACCGCGCGCAGGTCCCCGACCTTCGCGATGCCCGTCGCCACCACGCAGAAGATCAGCGGCGCGATCACCATCTTGATCAGCTTGATGAAGCCGTCGCCGATCGGCTTCAGGTCGGCGCCGAACGAGCGGAAGAAGTGACCGACCAGCACACCGGCGACCACGGCCACGAGGAGCTGCAGGAAGAGCGACCGACTTTTCACCTGATGGAAGCTAAATCTCATTTATGAGCAATGGAGTGCTTTGCTGTTACGCCTGCGCTACCCCATGGATGACAGACTGCCGCGCATGAAAACCGCCGCGGCGGTGGCCGCCCTGCTCCTGCTGGTCACCTCCTGCTCGGACGAGCCGGACCTGCCACCACGGGAGATGCCGCCCGCCGGCGGGCAGCTCGACTACCAGCTCGGTGGCGCCTACCAGCCGGACGTGCCGGTCAAGATCGTCGTGCGGGACCGCAGCAAGATCATCGACGGCCGGCGCTACAACATCTGCTACCTCAACGCCCTGCAGACCCAGCCGAACAAGGCGGAGGGCGGGCTGGACTGGTGGCAGAAGAACCACGCCGACCTGCTCGTGAAGAAGCCGGACGGCGAGGTCGCGATCGATCCGGAGTGGCAGGAGGGCATCCTCGACATCTCCTCCGGCGACAAGCGGACCAAGATCCTGGAGATCCAGAAGAAGTGGATCAAGGACTGCAAGACGTCCATGTTCAAGGGCGTCGAGCCGGACAACCTCGACTCCTACACACGCGCCGAGGGGGCGTTCGATCTCAACGCCACCAAGGAGTTCATGAAGGCGTTCGTCAAATACGCGCATGAACAGGGCCTTGCCGTCGCGCAGAAGAACACCGCAGAACTGGGCAGCGCGGGCAAGAAGGAGATCGGCTTCGACTTCGCCATCACCGAGGACTGCCAGGCGCGCGACGAATGCGGCTCCTACGCGGAGGCGTTCGGCAACGACTTCTTCCAGATCGAGTACACCGACGAGGGGTTCAAGAAGTCCTGCGCCGATCGCGGCGGACGGGTGTCGGTGATCCGCCGCGACCGGAACGTCGTGCCGTACGGGCACGAGGACTACGTCTACGAGGTCTGCCCGCCCACGGTCTGAGTCAGGAAGGCCTGCCACTTCTCGGCCTGCCCGGTCGCGTCACCGAAGAGGTGGTGACCGAAGGCGCTGGTGCCGTGGAACCGGTAGATGCCCTCCGGGCCGCGCACACCGACGAAGTTGTGCAGGTCGTGGTGGACGACGTAGTCCACGACGCCGTTGATGCCGAACGGCTTCAGGGTGACCTCGTCGCCGACCTGCGCGTCCTGCGGGATGCCGAGGGCGTTGAGCAGCACCGGCCAGTTGTCGGCGCCCTCCGGCTGCTCCGGCCACTGGGCGAACACGTAGGTGCCCGGCCTGCCCGCGAAGTGCTTGACGTACTCGGCCATCGTGAACAGGTACATGTCCCAGCCCTTCGACTGCTGGTCGACGAACTCGTCGCCCCAGCCGTCGGCGAGGATGCCGGTGTGCACGAACCGCAGCACCGTCGTGCCCTGGTCGCGGCCCTCGATCAGGTACTCCATCGCGTGGAACGTGCCGTCCTCGCCCTTGTCGCTCTCGTAGGCGAGGCGCTTGCCCGGTTCCCATGAGGTGATCGTCGAGGACTCCTGGAAGAACCCCAGGTCGAGCGTCATGCGGCCGCCCACGCGACCGTCGACCGTGTGCGGGCCCATGAACCACGAGTCGATGCCCGGCCCGGTCGCGATGGCGTCCCAGACCTGCTCCGGGGTCCCGTCGACCTCGATCTCCTTGCTGATCTCGAACTCGTGGGTCACGACTCTTCCTCCTTGGACGCGTTGGCGTTCACGCTCGGATGCAGGGCGACGACGACTCGGTGCGGACGCCCTCCTTCTGCCTGTTCGTCGTGGTACTTGGCGACCAGCTGGGTCATGAAGCCGGCGAGCTCCTCGGCGAAGGCCGCACGGTCCGTCGCCGTGGCGAACCGGACCTCACCGTCCAGCGCGAAGGTCGCGAGCCGCTTCTTCGCCTTGGCCGACCCCGTGATCAACGTGCCGACGTCGCGCACCAGCCTCGCCGCGACCGCCAGCAGCCACCGCGCGGACAACCGGTCGGGCGACCGCGCCGGGTCGGGTTGCACGGCCGCGAGCGCCGTGGGGGAGATGACGTAGGACGCGGCGGTCGCCTGCATGAGGCGTTCGTTCACGTTGCCCTTGCGCCGTTCCTCGACGAGCTCCACCAGGCCGTGCTGCTCCAGCGTGCGCAGGTGGTAGTTCACCTTCTGCCTGGGCAGCCCGACCTTCGCGGCGAGCATCGTCGCCGATCCGGGCTCCACCAGCTCCGCGAGCAGTCGCGCCCGCACCGGGTCCAGCGACACCTCGGCCGCCGAAGGATCCTCGATCACCGCCACTTCGAACATGGCGTCAGCGTCACACCGAAAACAAAATTAGTCAAGAACTGAGTTGCTGTCGGTAACTTTGCTCCACCTGGGTGGCGTTCGAGCCGGTACCGTAAGCGGCGTCTCGATTGGTCGTTGCTTGTTCGCAACCCCTGAGGAGACGACATGATGATGATGCTGGCCCTGACCCTGCTGGCACTCCCGTTCGCCCTGACCGCAGCCAACGTCGGCAGACGCAGGTGGATCCGCAAGAGGGGCGTCGCCAGAGTGCGCGCCGAGCTCGGCGGTTTCCACGCCGAGCTGGCACGACAGGGGCTCAGTCATTTCTCGGGACGCTGAGCCGGATCCTTCTGGAGCACGTCTCCCGAAGGAGAGATCCTGGTGACGACGTCGCCGTAGCGCGCCAGCAGCGCGTCCGTGACGGTCTCGGGAGAGCCCAGCACGCAGAACTCGGCCAGCACCTCGTCCGTGATCAGCTCGCTCATCTCCGCCCACTGCTGCCGCCGTGACATGCGGTGCAGCTCCTCGTGCAGCGCGCCCCAGCCGTGCAGCTCCAGCACCGGCCGGTACGCGGGCGTCGACCCGTAGAACGCGATCTGCCGCTTGACGTCCGCGACCTCCTCGTCGTTCGTCGCGGCGAACACCGGGCCGCTGATCTCGAAGCCCTCCAACGTCTTCCCGGCCTTCGCACGGCCGCGTTCCAGCGCCGGCAGCGTCACCTCGCGCAGGTACCGCTCAGTCGTGAAGTTGTGGCACAGGAAGCCGTCCGCGACCTCGCCCGCCACCTCGGTCATCAGCCCGCCGACACCGGCGAGGTAGATCGGCGCGGTGCCGTGAGGGTTCGGGCCGGGATCGAAGAACGGCGTCATCAGCGTGTGCTTGTAGAACTCGCCGCGGAACGCCAGCCGTTCGCCGGTCTCCCAGGCGTGCCAGATCGCGCGGATCGCCAGCACGAACTCGCGCATACGTGCGGCCGGCTTGCTCCACGGCATCGAGAAGCGCTTGGTGATGTGGGCCTCGACCTGCGAGCCCAGGCCGAGGTTGAAGCGGCCCTCCGACAGCAGCCGCAGGTCGTTCGCCGTGGTGGCGACGGTCATCGGGTTGCGCGCGAACGCCACCGCGATCGCCGTGCCGAGCTCGATCCGCTCGGTCGCCGCGGCGGCACCGGCCAGCGCGAGGAACGGGTCGTGCTTGGTCTCGGCGAGCCAGAACCCGTCGTAGCCCCGGTCCTCCGCCCGCTTCGCGATCGCCCCGGCCTCGCCTGGGGTGTAGTCGACGGCACTGCTGTCCAGCTTCATGCCGCTGAGGCTATTGGGTCACCGGTATCCGTACCGGGACTCGCAGGCGACGCCGTTGCGGTTGTCGTCGAGCTCGACGCGGTAGCCCGGCTGGCCCCAGTAGAGCGGCGCCTTGCCGGCCCGGCGCACGTCGTCGCAGCTCGCGTAGAAGACGGGCTTCGGCGTGGTCGTGGTGACCGGCGGCTTCGGCTTGGGGGTGGTCGTCGTGGGCGGCGGCGGAGGAGGCGGAGCCGACGAGGTCTCCAGGGCGTCCTTGCCGCCGCACGGCGTTCCCCACAGACCCATCGGAACGCGCTGCGCGGCGCCCTCGGCTTCCTTCTGCACGGGCGTCGGGGTGCCCGCGATGCGGCCGGCGCCGTTGCCCAGCGCGAGCAACGCGTAGTCCGTGCCGTCGGCGAGAGTCAACGCGCCGGTGGTCTTGTCGTAGCGCACCTGTTGGTTGAGCAGCATCGCCTTGGCGAAGCCGGCGGCGGCCTCAGCCCAGCACGGTCCTGGCTGGGCGAGGCCTGTGACCTCGGCCTTCGATCCGTCGGAGAGCATCACGGCACGGCCGTCGACGATCGACGCCACGCTGATGCCCAGCTGGGCGGGCGCGACCGTGGCCGACGACGCGGTCACCGGCGTGTCCTCCGCCGGTTTCTCCACGGCGACAGGCCTCGACTGCTGTACCTGCGCCGCGCATCCCGCGGTGAGCGCGACCAGCAAGACCCCGCCCACAGTTCTCCACCCCGACATAACTCCAGATAGTGCCCTCGGAACGGAGAGTGGCCAAGGTTACGTATTTCGACCGGAACGGTTCACCGCAGTTTCGAACTGAAATACGGAGATGCCCAGTTCAGCGTGCGGGCTTCAGCGTCCAGACGACGGTCATCTCGCCGGTGGTCACGCCCTCGGCGTTGGTGATCGTGATCGTGACGGGGAATTCGGGCCGCGTACCGGACTCCAGCTCGGCCAGAACCTCGTCCGCGGAACGCCCGAGAACGGCCTCGGCGCGCAGCACGCCCATCGCGATCTTCTTGTAGGAGATGTCGGCGCGGACCGCGAGCGGCGTGGCCTTGCCGAGGTGCGCGGCGAACGCGGCCATCACGACGGCGCCGGACGCGGACTCGCCCAGGCCGAACATCATCGCGGCGTGCGGGCCGCCGATGTGGTTGTGCAGCTCCGGGGTGTCCGGCAGCGACGCGACGATGCGGCTGGCGGAGACCTCCTCGAACTCGATGCCCGTGGTCTTCACATAGGGCACGGCCTGCTTCATGGCATCTGCGACGAACGACACGTCTTGGCTCATGAGAGGCATGCTACCGGCGAGTAACCCATGCGGCTACCCGTCGGTAACAACTACTCGCCGCGTCCGTACCACTCCACTGTGGAGTGAGACTCGGAACTCACTTGCGTTTCGGTGGACCGAGATGGATGCTTGTACTGAGCAACTAGTTGGGTGCTACAAGCAACGAGGTGTCAGATGGTCGATCCGGGCAGGTGCTTCGGCGCCGGCATCGATCCGGAGCACGAGCTCGCGGACCGAGTCGGGATGGCGATGGTGCGCATGAACAAGATGCACGCCCAGGTCGCCCATCAGATGGCCAAGCAGGGCATGGACAAGTCCGCCTTCGTGCTCCTCGCGACGCTCTCCGGTCTCGGAGAGTGCCGCTCGAGTGCGCTCGCGGAGGCGGTGCTCTCCGACCCGTCCACGGTCAGCCGGCAGGTCGCCGGGCTGGTGAAGGACGGGCTCGTCGAGAGGCGTGCTGATCCGGCGGACGGACGGGCCAGCGTTCTCGCGGTCACCGAAGCGGGCCGCGAGCTGATCCGGAACCGACGCCGGCAGCGCAACGAGGCGATTCAGCAGGTGTTCGCGGACTGGGCCGATGAGGACCTCAAGGGCTTCGCGGACCTGTTCGAACGCTTCGTCCAGGACTACGAGCGCACGATTCCGGCGCTTTTGACCGAACGCGGGACGGGGACCCGCGCAGGAGGGGAAGTCTAGAAATGTCAACCACGACCGATGCGACACCCACGCCAGGGGTCTCCCTGACGCATCGCCAGATCATGACGATCCTGTCCGGCCTGCTGCTGGGCATGTTCCTCGCGGCGCTGGACCAGATGATCGTCGCCAGCGCCATGAAGACCATCGCGGACCAGCTGCACGGACAGACGTTGCAGGCGTGGGCGACCACCGCCTACCTGATCACCGCGACCATCACGACCCCGTTGTACGGCAAGCTGTCGGACATCTACGGGCGCAAGCCGATGTACCTCGCGGCGATCTCGCTGTTCCTCGTGGGCTCACTGCTCTCGGGCATCGCGACGTCGATGTACGAGCTCGCCGCGTTCCGCGCTGTGCAGGGCCTCGGCGCCGGCGGTCTGATGTCGCTCGCGTTCGCGATCATGGCCGACATCATCTCGCCGCGTGAGCGCAGCAAGTACTCCGCCTACTTCATGGCCGTCTTCGGTTCGGCCAGCGTGCTCGGACCGGTCATCGGCGGCGTGTTCGCCGGTCTCAGCTCGTTCCTCGGTGTCACCGGATGGCGCTGGGTGTTCCTCGTGAACGTGCCGATCGCGCTGCTCGCGCTGTTCGTCGTCGCCCGCGTGCTGAACATCCCGCACCAGCGGGTCAACCACCGCATCGACTTCGGTGGCGCCATCGCGCTGACCGTCGGCCTGGTGCCGCTGCTGATCGTGGCCGAACAGGGCCGTGAGTGGGGCTGGGCGTCGACGACGTCGATCGCCATGTACGTGATCGGTGTGCTCGGCCTGGTGGCGTTCGTGTGGGTCGAGAACCGCATGGGCGACGAGGCGATGCTGCCGATGCGGATGTTCCGCAACCACACGTTCTCGCTGGGCAACGCGATCAACTTCGTGCTCGGCATCGGCATGTTCGGCGGCATGGTCTCCATCCCGCTGTACCTGCAGATCGTCAAGGGCGTCACGCCGACCACGGCCGGTCTGATGCTGCTGCCGATGACGTTCGGCATCATGTCGGCCACCGCGATCGCCGGCAAGGTCACGTCGAAGACCGGGCGCTACAAGGTGTTCCCGATCATCGGCGCCGGTCTGATGGCGGTCGCGCTGTTCCTGCTCAGCACCATCGGCACGGACACGCCGAGCTGGCTGGTCATGGCCTTCATGTTCATCATGGGCGCCGGCCTCGGCCAGTGCATGCAGACGCTGCTGCTGGCGATCCAGAACGACGCCGAGCCGCGTGACATGGGCGTGGCGACCGCTTCGGCGACGTTCTTCCGCCAGATCGGTGGCACCGTCGGCACCGCGGTGTTCCTGTCGATCCTGTTCACCACGGTCGGCGACAAGATCGCGGAAGGCCTGAAGGCCGCGGCGCAGACCGACGCGTTCAAGATCGCTCTGGGGCAGAACCCGGAGTTCGCGAAGATGCTGCAGGGCGGTGGCGGATCCGGTGTGGACATCAACAACACCGAGTTCCTCAACGGCCTCGACCCGGTGCTGGCGAAGCCGTTCCTCGACGGGTTCTCCAGCGCGATCGACACGGTCTTCCTGACCGGCGGCATCGTGATGATCGCGGCGTTCGTCCTCGTGTGGTTCCTGCGCGAGAAGCCGCTGTCGACCAGGTCCGGCCTGGAGCGCGTGGCGGACGCGGAGTCCATCGCGGTCTGAGTTCCGCACAGGCGACAAAAAAGAGGGGCCGCTCCAGGCGGCCCCTCTTTCGTCGTTGCTAGTGCAGCGTTTCGCCGCGCGCCTCAGCGTCCTTGAGACGCTGGTAGGAGCGCTTGACCTCGGCCTCGGCCTCGGTGCGGCCCACCCAGCTCGCGCCCTCGACGCTCTTGCCGGGCTCCAGGTCCTTGTAGACCTCGAAGAAGTGCTGGATCTCCAGGCGGTCGAACTCCGCCAGGTGGTGGATGTCGCGCAGGTGCTCGTGACGCGGGTCGAAGGCCGGGACGCACAGAACCTTGTCGTCGCCGCCCTTCTCGTCGGTCATGCGGAACATGCCGATCGCGCGGGCCGCGATCAGGCAGCCCGGGAACGTCGGTTCCTGGACGAGGACGAGGGCGTCCAGCGGGTCGCCGTCCTCACCCAGGGTGTTCTCGATGAACCCGTAGTCGGCCGGGTACTGCGTCGACGTGAACAACGTGCGGTCGAGGCGGATGCGGCCACTCTTGTGGTCCACCTCGTACTTGTTGCGCACGCCCTTGGGGATCTCGATCAGGACGTCGAATTCCACTGGTCCTCGCTCATGTAGCCCATTCGTGATGGCCACTAGTGTGGACCACAACGCCTTGTCAACCCTCATCGGAGCGGTGGTTGGTGGGTGTGAGATTGCCCGTACCGAGCTGACGGAGGTCCACTTGCCGGACGAGCCCCAGTGGCCGACCGAGGACGACGACGCAGGGTCGGCCGCAGCCGCGTCGGAGCCGACGGTGCAGGTCAGCCGCCCGTCCGTCGACCAGCCGACGATGCGTTTCCCGCTCGCCGCGATCTTGTCGGCACCGTCCACTCAGGAGCCTCTGCGGTCGTCGCCGGTCCGTTCCGTCCCGAACGGTGTGGGCGCCGGTCATTCCGCGTCAGGTGTGCCAACGACCGGCTCCGGCGGTTCCGGCGGGCCTTCCGGTGGATCCGCCGGTGGGAAGTCTCACACGGCGATTGGTCCAGAAGTCGGCCAACCTCGGGCCACGCCGACGCGGATCGAGCCGAAGAACGACCAGACCCGCGTCGTGCCGAGGCCGGAGCAGAAGACCACGGAGCTCTCGGTCCCGAACGCCAAGACGGCGCGCGTCGACCAGCTGCCGAACTCCGAGCCGTCGTGGTTCGACAAGACGAGCCGGCCCGACCAGCAGCCCGCGCGGCCCGAACAGCGGCAGCCGCGTCCCGAGCAGCACCGTCCCGAGCAGACCAAGCGCGTCGACCAGCTCCAGCACCAGGAACCGCCGCGCCAGGAGCAGCAGCGTCCGGTGCCACCGCCTCCGCCTGCCCGGCAGGAACCGCAGCCCGTCCGCCAGGACCTCCCCGTCACCGGCTACGAGGAGGAACCGGAGGACCGCCTCGCCACCGACGACGAGCCCAGGAAGGGCCGCAGGTCCCTCGTCGTGGTCCTGAGCCTGCTGGTCGTCGCGGCGCTGGCCGGCGCCACCATCTACGCGGTCGAGGAGTTCGGCGGCACCAAGGCGATCGAGACGAGGCCGCCGGCCGCACCCGCGAACGTCCAGCCGCTGGTCAAGGCCGTCACCGCGGGAGCCCCGGCGCCGACCCCGGCAGGCGTGGCGCAGGCGCTCGCCGGACCGGCTGCCAACGGCGTGCTGGGCACGCTCACCGGCAGCGTCGTCGATCCCGCCAGCGGTGCCGCGCTGTGGCAGCAGGGCGACACCACGCCCGCGACCCCGGCGTCGAGCCTCAAGATCCTCACGGCCGCCGCGGCGCTGCTCAGCCTCGAGAAGACCGACCAGCTGTCCACCAAGGTCGTCCAGGGCGCCGAGCCCGGCACCGTGGTGATCGTCGGCGGCGGCGACCCGACGATCTCCGGCGCGCCCGGCAAGTCGGTCTACCCCGGCGCCGCGACGCTCGACGACCTGGTCAACCAGGTCAAGGCCAAGGGCCCGGTCACGAAGGTCCAGTTCGACCTGAGCCGGTACACGGGCGAGGCGCTCGGGCCGCAGTGGGAGACGGCGGACATCGCGGGCGGCTCGGTCGCGCCGATCGTGCCGTTCATGCTCGACGGCGGCCGGGTCGACCAGTCCAACGTCAACGGCACGCGCACGGGCAGCCCCGGCCAGGCGGCGGCGGACGCGTTCGCGCAGCGCGTCGGCGCCTCCGGAGCCACGGCGGGCGCGGCTCCCGCGGGCGCGCAGGTGCTCGGCGAGATCAAGTCGGCGCCGGTCGAGCAGCTCGTCGACAACATGATGCAGATCTCGGACAACGTCCTGACCGAGGCGATCGCGCGCGAGATCGCGATCAAGACGGGCAACGAGGCCTCGTTCGCGGGCGGCGTCAAGGCCGTGCGGGACGTGCTGACCAAGAACGGGTTCGACCTCACCACCGCGAACTTCGTGGACGGCAGCGGGTTGTCCGCGTCGAACAAGATCCCGGCCAAGCTGCTCACCGAGGTGCTCACCGCGGCGGCCAAGCCCACGCTGGACGACGCGCGCACGGCGAAGCTGCGACCGTTGCTGACGGCGCTCCCGGTCGCGGGCGGCAGCGGCACCCTCGCCGGTCGCTACGGCGGGACCGCGGCGCCGGGCAAGGGCTGGGTGCGGGCCAAGACCGGCACGCTCACCGGGGTCAACGCGCTCGCCGGCATGGTCGTCGACGTGGACGGACGGGTGCTCGTGTTCTCGTTCATGTCCGCCAGCAGCCGCAACCCGGAGACCGAGGTGCGGCCCGCGCTGGACGTGATGGCCGCTGCGTTGCGGGGTTGTGGCTGTTCGTAGCGGGCCGTGCGCAGGTAGCGTCGGAAGCGTGAACGGCGCGACGGAGGCAGAGCTCGGCCCGGTGGACTGGGAGCTGGCGGTTTCGACCGCCACGCGGCTCGTCCGGCCGGGCCCCGTGATCGGCAAGGACGAGGCCGACCACGTGGTAGGCAGACTTCGCGAGCTCGCGCCCCAGGCGGAGGTGCACGTCCGCGAGCTGACCGGGCTCGGTCAGGGGCTGCCGCTGCTGCCGGGCGAGGTCGTCGACAGACCGGCGTGGGTCGCGGCCGCCGCGCAGGGACTCGCCGCGCTGACAGGGCCCGCGATGCCGCGCCCGACAGGTCCGATGGCGGGCCTCCTCGCGGGTACGGCCGGTGTGCAGGCGGGCGTCGTGCTGGCGTTCCTGTCCTCACGGGTGCTCGGCCAGTACGACCCGTTCAGCCCGAACGAGCAGCTCGCCGGGCGCCTGCTGCTGGTCGCGCCGAACATCGTTGGCGCGCAACAGGCTCTGGACGTGCCGGACGACGACTTCCGGATGTGGGTGTGCCTGCACGAGTGCACGCACCGCCTGCAGTTCACCGGCGTGCCGTGGCTGCGCAAGTACTTCTCCGACCAGGTCACCGCGTTGCTGTCCTCAATGGACGAAGAGCGCGCGCCGCTGTCCGACGTGATCCGCGACTTCCGGCACAAGCTGCGCGAGGGCGACGGCCCTATGGGCCTGATCGAGCTCATCCAGTCACCGCAGCAGAAGGCCGTGCTGGACCGGCTGATCGCACTGTCCACTTTGCTCGAAGGCCACGCCGACCACGTGATGGACGCGGTCGGTCCGTCGGTCGTGCCGTCCGTGTCGACGATCCGCACCCGTTTCAGCGCGCGGCGCAAGGGCGGCGGCCTGCTCGACCGGATCCTGCGCACGCTGCTCGGCGTCGAGGCGAAGGTGCGCCAGTACGAGGAGGGCGCGGAGTTCACCTCGTACGTGGTGGAGCGGGTCGGGATGGACGGCTTCAACTCGATCTGGACGTCCGCCGAGACGTTGCCGACCCGCGCCGAGATCGCCGAGCCCATGAGCTGGCTGCGTCGCGTGTCGCCGTGAACGGACCGGTCGCCGAGATCCGGGTGGCGGTCCGCCGGTTCCTGGACGAGGTGCGCCCGGAGGCGGTGACCGTTGCCGTCTCGGGTGGTGCGGACTCACTGGCGTTGGCCGCCTGCGTGGGACGGCTGGTGCCCGGCGCGTGCGCCGTGGTCGTCGATCACCAGTTGCAGCCGGGGTCGGCCGACGTCGCTTCGCGGGCGGCTCAGCAGTGCTCGTCCTTCGGGCTTGTGGCTCGCGTGGAGGCTGTCGAGGTGGCCGGGCCTGGTGGTCCCGAGGCTGCGGCCCGCAACGCCCGCTACGCGGCTCTGAGGCCGTCGTCCGGCGTCGTGCTGCTCGGCCACACCCTCGATGACCAGGCCGAGACGGTGTTGCTCGGGCTGGGGCGCGGATCCGGGCCACGTTCGATCGCCGGCATGCGTGCGTTCGACGCGCCGTGGGGGCGTCCGCTGCTCGGCGTGTCGCGGGCGGTCACCCGTGCGGCGTGTGCGGAGCAGGGGATCGAGGTGTGGGAGGACCCGCACAACGTCGATCCGTCGTTCACGCGTGTGCGGCTGCGGTCCGAGGTGCTGCCGTTGCTGGAGTCCGTGCTGCAGGGCGGTGTTGCTTCGTCGTTGGCGCGCACGGCTGCCCAGTTGCGTGAGGACTGTGATGCGCTCGACTCTCTTGCGGAGGCGTTCGCCGGCGACTGCTGTGCTGTTGGCGACATCTCCGAGCTGCCGGTCGCGCTGAGGCGCAGAGTGCTCCGGGCGTGGCTGATCGAGGAAGGCGTGCCTGAACTGTCCGATTCGCACCTGCGACGTGTCGACTCACTGGTGAGTGAATGGCGCGGTCAGGGCGGTGTCTGGCTACCTGGCGGCTTTGTCGTGCGGCGCGCGCATGGCAGGCTCGTTGTGGAACCACAGTCTTAAGCAGAGGGGACCTGTCCGTGTACGACGGCGACATCGCATCCGTGCTCATCACCGAGCAGGAGATCAGCGACAAGGTCACCGAACTCGCCAAGCAGGTCGCGGCTGATCACCCAGAAGGTGACTCCGACCTCGTGCTGATCACTGTGCTCAAGGGCGCTGTGATGTTCATGGCCGACCTCGCACGCGCGCTGCCCGTTCCGGTGCAGCTCGAATTCATGGCCGTTTCGTCCTACGGATCCTCGACCTCGTCCTCGGGCGTGGTGCGGATCCTCAAGGACCTGGATCGCGACATCGCCGACCGCAACGTGGTGATCGTCGAGGACATCATCGATTCCGGGCTCACGTTGTCGTGGCTGTTGAAGAACTTGCAGTCTCGGAAGCCTCGGTCTTTGCAGGTGTGCACTTTGTTGCGGAAGCCTGATGCGGTCAAGGTCGAAGTGCCGGTGAAGTACGTCGGGTTCGACATTCCCAACGAGTTCGTCGTGGGTTATGGGCTGGATTATGCGGAGAGGTACCGCGATCTGCCCTACATCGGGACGTTGGACCCGAAGGTTTACTCGAACTGAGCGTTTGAACGACGTGAGGCGGGGGCGTTGCCAGTGCGGCGGCGCCCCCGTTTGCGTTGGCGTGCATCAGGTTCGGACGGCTCGCAGCGCATCGCCACGCCAGGCCTGGTACGTGGTTGCCGCGCATTGCCGGATTCCTAGTGGCACCGCGGGTCGATTTGCCGTGCCTGGTCGCGTTCAAAAGAAAAAGCCGGGCCTCCCGCAGGAGACCCGGCTTTGCGTTGAACGAAAATCAGCAGTTCGGGCGGCAGCGCCGTTGTGAGACCGCGTCGAGCAGTACGCCGCGGATGTCCTCCGGATTGCGCGCTTGGTACGCCTTGCCGCCGGTGGCCGCGGAGATAGCGCGGAGGGCGTCCATGTCCACCTCGTCGCCGAGGCCCACCATGATGATCGGGACGGGCTTCGCGGGGTCGGACTCCCGCTTCAGGGTCTCGATCAGTGCGCCGGTGTCGATCGACGAGATGTCGTCGTTGCGGCCGTCGGTCATGAGGACGACCGAGTTGACCTTCGACGCGTCATAGCCCGAAAGAACGTGCCGGTACGCGGCCAGGGTCGTGTCGTTCAGGGCCGTGCCGCCGCCGACCAGGCCGGGGAGTTGTGAGGCGCCTGCCTCCAGGCGTTTGCGGCGGGTCACGCCTGCCAGCGGTTCGCCCAGCGGGCCGATCGGGACCAGTTCGATCCAGTCGTTCGGCGGCTTCTTGTCGGTGGAGAAGGCCCACAGGCCGATGGCCGTGGTGTCCGGGAGCATCGAGAGAGCCGTCATGGAGGCCTCGGTGGCGGCCTCGACACGGGTCTTGCCGTTGCCGCTCTTCTCGATCATCGAGCCGGAGACGTCGATGACCGTGAGCATGCGCATGTCCAGGCTGATGGCGCCCCAGGTGCGGAGCAGTTCGGACACCTGGTCCGCGCCAGGGGTCTCGATCAGCTTGACGTCGCCCGCCTGCACGCCTTCCACGTCGGTCGACCACTTCGCCGGGGCCGCGCCCTGGACGGTGCGGAAGCCCGCTTCGCCGAAGCGCTTGGACGTCTGGGCGGAGCGCAGGGTCTTCTCGAACTCCGCCGCTGCCTCGCCGATGCCCTCTGGCTCGTTCGGGCGGGAGACCCTGACCAGCGGGTAGTCGAAGGAGAGCGTGCCTTCCTTCGGCGGGGCGCCGAGGACTGCGTTGTCCTTCGCCGAGCGGTTGTTCGCCACGACCGACTGTTCGGTGGCGGCGAACAGCGGGGCCTTGTCGGCGTCGGTGGTGACCTTGCCGAACGCGTCGCGGACCGAAGGAACGGCGCTGCGGCCCACGCGCAGGAGGGTACCGACCAGTTCAGGCTTGGGCGTTCCGTCTGCATTGCCCAGCAAAGTACGGATCACGAACAGCGAGGCGAGGCCCTCCGACGTCATCGTCGGGTCGCTCATCGAGATCTGGACCTTCGGATCCACGACCTTCGCCCAGGAGACGGGCGTGACCGGGAAGCCGATCTTCGACATCGCCTGTTCGGAACCCGCCATCACCAGCGGGCTGGACGCCAGCGACGGCTTGATGTCCAGTTTCGGGGCCTCCGGGCCGGTCTCCGCTGCCTGCCGCTGGGCCTCGGCGGCCCACATCGAGGAGTCGGGGATCCAGAGGGAGTGGGGGTTGATCTGGGCGGTGGGGAGCTCGTTCGCCACGTCGGCCGCGTTGCGCGACTCGACCTGAACCTGGACGCACCGGCCGTTCACGACCGGCTGTGACCGCTGGTATTCCTGCGCCGCCGCGTTCACCACATCCAACGCTGCGGGGGTGACGGCGACCTTCAGCGGCAGCGCGCCGGAGCAGTCGGCACCGCTGGTGACACGCAGTGCCACGACCGTGACGCCTGCCGCCGCGACCACTCCGAGCAGGGCGCCCACGGGGATGGCCACCCGCCGGAACAATCCGGGGGACGTATGACGTGCTGACATACAGTTACTTACCTTCGGTCACGGGTTCACTCTTTCGAGTGGCGGGGGAACGCTCGGGGGATGAATGAGGATGACATGTGACCCCCAAACGTAATGAGACAGCGTGACCTGCGTCACTCGTCTGGACGGCGGTATTTGTTCCGGATGAACCAAACTGCGTGAACATGCGTGGTGGGGGTCACCCGCGGGAACCCGGAACCGCCCCCACCCGTTGGTTGCTCAGTACCCGGCCAGCGAGCGGTAGGCTGGTCGGACGCGGTATGTGGGTCTTCCACTGCCCGACGCGCAAGTCAGGGAGGGTCGAGGCCGCCCCCGGCCGTAAGTGCATGGACCGCAAGCGCCTGCTTCGCAACCCGCTGCTGTGGATCGCTGCGGTGTTGCTGCTCTACTTCGTCTTCACCGTCCTCTTTGACGACTCGCGGGGCTACCACCCCGTGAAAACGTCTCAAGCGCTTCAACAGGTTCGGGACGGCAAGGTCAAGGAAGCCACGATCGAGGACAAGGAGCAGCGTCTCCGACTCACCCTCACCGACGGCACGACCTTCGAGGGCAGCAACCGCCTGATCACGCAGTTCCCGGCCAGCTCGACGGACGAGATCTTCACCGTCCTCGACCAGGCCGGCAACAAGCCGACCGTCGAGACCAAGGTCAGCCAGGAATCGATCCTGATGCAGATCTTGATCTACCTCGTGCCGCTCGGCCTGCTGTTGCTGCTGCTCATGTGGATGATGAACAACGCTCAGGGCGGCGGTAACCGCGTTCTGAACTTCGGCAAGTCCAAGGCCAAGCAGCTCTCCAAGGACATGCCCAAGACGACGTTCTCCGACGTCGCCGGGGCAGAAGAGGCCGTCGAGGAACTGGAAGAGATCAAGGACTTCCTCCAGAACCCCGGCCGCTACCAGGCACTCGGCGCGAAGATCCCGAAGGGCGTGCTGCTGTACGGCCCGCCGGGAACGGGTAAGACGCTGCTCGCCCGAGCCGTCGCCGGTGAGGCCGGCGTGCCGTTCTACTCGATCTCCGGTTCGGACTTCGTCGAGATGTTCGTCGGTGTCGGTGCCTCGCGTGTGCGTGACCTGTTCGAACAGGCCAAGCAGAACGCGCCGTGCATCATCTTCGTCGACGAGATCGACGCGGTGGGCCGTCACCGCGGCGCGGGTATGGGCGGCGGTCACGACGAGCGCGAGCAGACCCTCAACCAGCTGCTCGTCGAGATGGACGGCTTCGACTCGCGCGGCGGGATCATCCTGATCGCGGCGACGAACCGTCCCGACATCCTCGACCCGGCCCTGCTGCGCCCCGGCCGCTTCGACCGGCAGATCCCGGTGTCCGTACCGGATCTGAAGGGCCGCAAGCAGATCCTGCGGGTGCACTCGAAGGGCAAGCCGCTGGCCGCGGACGCGGACCTCGACGGCCTCGCGAAGCGCACCGTCGGGTTCTCCGGCGCCGACCTCGCGAACGTCATCAACGAGGCCGCGCTGCTCACCGCGCGCCACAACGGCCACACCATCGACGGTGCGGCGCTCGAAGAGTCCGTGGACCGCGTGATCGGCGGTCCGGCCCGCAAGAGCCGGATCATCTCCGAGAAGGAGAAGAAGATCACCGCGTACCACGAGGCAGGGCACGCCCTGGCCGCGTGGGCCATGCCGGACATCGACCCGGTCTACAAGGTCACGATCCTCGCCCGCGGCCGCACGGGTGGTCACACCCTCTCGGTGCCGGAAGAGGACAAGGACCTGATGACCAGGTCCGAGATGATCGCGCGACTGGTGTTCGCACTGGGTGGCCGTTCCGCCGAGGAGCTCGTCTTCCACGAGCCCACGACGGGTGCGTCCAACGACATCGAGCAGGCGACCAAGATCGCCCGCGCGATGGTCACCGAGTACGGCATGAGCGCGAAGCTCGGTGCGGTCAAGTACGGGCAGGAACAGGGTGAGCCGTTCCTCGGCCGCTCGGCCGGTCGCCAGGCGGACTACTCGCTGGAGGTCGCGCACGAGATCGACGAGGAGGTGCGCAAGCTCATCGAGGCCGCGCACACCGAGGCGTACGAGGTGCTCGTCACCTACCGCGACGTCCTCGACGACCTCACGCTCGAACTGATCGAGAAGGAGACCCTGCACCAGAAGGAACTGGAGCGGATCTTCGCGAGGGTCGAGAAGCGGCCGCGCATCACCCAGTTCAACGAGTTCGGTGACCGCACGCCGTCCGACATCCCGCCGATCAAGACCCCCGGCGAGCTCGCCAAGGAACGCGGCGAGCCGTGGCCGCCGGTCGTCGAGGACACCCTCGACGACGAGCCGGAGACGCAAGCGGCGGAGCCCGCCGCCGCGGAACCGGCCACGGAGGCGCTGCCGTCGCCGAACGGGTCGAACGGCGTGCACCAGCCAGGTCAGCCTTCGAACCAGTCGGGCCCGCCGAACTACGGCGCCCCGCCCGGATGGACCCCGGCGACCGTGCCCGGCGGCAAGCCGCACAACGTCTGGGAGCCGAAGAAGCCGCAGCCAGACCAGGACGAGCGGCAGTGACCGAGCAACAACAGCTCGACGGAGACGCCGGCCTCACCCACCACGGGGAGGCCGGCGTCTCCGCGCGGCGGGTCTTCGACCAGCCGCGGGCAGAGGCTGCGGTACGCGAACTTCTGATCGCGTGCGGTGAGGATCCGGACCGGGAGGGTCTGCGCGAGACACCCGCACGGGTGGCGCGCGCCTACCAGGAGTTGTTCGCGGGTCTCTACACGGACCCGGACAGCGTCCTCGCGAAGACGTTCGACGAGAGCCACGAAGAACTCGTCCTCGTCACCGACATCCCGATGTTCAGCTTCTGCGAGCACCACCTGCTGCCGTTCCACGGCGTCGCGCACGTCGGGTACATCCCGAACGAGCACGGCCGCGTGACGGGGCTGTCGAAGCTGGCCAGGCTCGTCGACCTGTACTCCAAGCGGCCACAGGTCCAGGAGCGGCTGACGTCGCAGGTCGCGGACGCGTTGGTGCGCAGGCTGGAACCGCGCGGCGTGATCGTGGTGATCGAGGCCGAGCACCTGTGCATGGGCATGCGCGGAGTGCGCAAGCCCGGTTCCCGCACGACGACGTCCGCGGTGCGCGGGCTGCTGCGCACGTCCGCCTCGTCGAGGGCGGAGGCCATCGAGCTGATCAGGGGCCGGATCCGGTGAGTGGGCTGCCTCGTCCCGGCCGGTGCGTCGTGATGGGCGTGCTGAACGTGACGCCCGATTCCTTCTCCGACGGCGGCCGCTACATCGACCGGCGTGACGCGGTGTCGCACGGCGTCGACATGTTCAAGCGCGGTGCGGACGTGATCGACGTGGGTGGCGAGTCGACCCGGCCCGGTGCCGAGCGCGTCGAACCGGCCGAGGAGATCGCCCGGATCGTGCCGGTGATCCGTGCGCTGGTCGCCGAAGGCGTGCCGGTCAGCGTGGACACCATGCGTGCTTCCGTTGCCACCGCGGCGCTGGAGGCGGGCGCGTCCATCGTGAACGACGTGTCCGGTGGCCTGGCCGATCCCGGAATGGCCGCCGTCGTCGCCGCTGCCGGTGTGCCGTACGTGCTGATGCACTGGCGTGGGCACAGCACGGAGATGGACGCGTTGGCGACGTACGACGACGTGGTGACGGACGTTCGTTCGGAGCTGCTGGAACGCGTCGAGGCCGCGCTGGCCGCCGGTGTCGCGGAGTCGTCGATCGTGCTCGACCCCGGTCTGGGCTTCGCGAAGCTCGGCGACCACAACTGGGAGTTGTTGCAGCGCCTGGACGAACTGGTCGAGCTGGGTTTCCCGGTGCTGGTGGGGGCGTCGCGCAAACGCTTCCTCGGCACGTTGCTCGGCAACCGTCCACCGGACGGCAGGGAGGACGCGACCGCGGCGGTGTCCGCTTTGGCCGCGTTCAACGGAGCGTGGGGTGTGCGGGTGCACGACGTCGACCGGACGCTGGACGCGGTCGCCGTCGCCGGTGCGTGGAGGCGGGGACATGGCTGACCGGATCGCGTTGACGGGTCTGCGGGTGCGCGGGCACCACGGCGTGTTCGAGCACGAGAAGCGCGACGGGCAGGAGTTCGTCGTGGACGTCACGCTGTGGCTCGACCTCAGCGCGGCTTCTCGCACGGACGACCTGAAGGAGACGTACCACTACGGCGAACTCGCCGAGATGGCCGCGGCGATCATCGGCGGCGAACCGCACGACCTCATCGAGACGGTGGCGGGCAAGATCGCCGACGCCGCGATGACGGACTCACGGCTGCACGCGGTCGAGGTGACGGTGCACAAGCCGTCCGCGCCGATCCCCCTGACCTTCGACGACGTGTCGGTGACGATCCGCCGCTCGCGTCGGCTGGCCGCGCCGTTGCCTTCCAAGGAATCCCGGTGACCCGCGCGGTTCTCTCGATCGGCTCGAACCTCGGCGACCGGTTCGCCTTCCTGCAGTCCGTGGTGGACGGGTTGCGGCCCTTCGTCGTCGCCGCTTCGCCGGTGTACGAGACGGCGGCCTGGGGTGTCGAGGACCAGCCGGACTTCCTGAACGCCATCGTGATCGTCTCTTCTGACGACGTGAACGAGTGGGGCTGGCTGCGCCGCGGTCAGGCGCTGGAGAACGCCGCCGGACGCGTGCGGGAGAAGCGCTGGGGACCGCGCACGTTGGACGTGGACGTGGTTTCGGTGGACGGGGTGACCTCGGACCACCCCGAGCTGCTTCTGCCGCATCCTGGGGCGTTTGAGCGCGCAACAGTTCTCGTCCCGTGGCTCGACGTCGAGCCGGACGCCGTGCTGGCGGGCCACGGACCCGTTGCGGGCCTGGAGTTCTCGGCCGAAGGCGTGCGGCGCCGGGACGATCTCGTGCTTTCGGGTTGGATGGACGCGTGAGGTTCACCCGTCCCCGAGACCTGGCGGCCGTCGCGCTCATCGGCGCGCTGCTGGCCCATCTGCTGCTGCGGCTCACCTACGACACGTTGCCGCCCTTGCCCGTGCTGGCCGGTTCGACGCTGTTCGTCATCGCGGTCGTGGAGGTCGTGTTCGCGTTCTCGTTGCGGGCCAGAATCCACCGGCGCGGGGGAGCGCGTCCGGTGCAGCCGCTGACCGCCGCCCGAGCCGTCGCACTGGCGAAGGCTTCGTCCGTTCTGGGCGCTTTGATGTTCGGCGCCTGGACCGGGTTGCTGATCTTCGTGATACCCGTCCGCGACTCGTTCGCCGCGGCCTCGAACGACCTGGTCGCGGCCATTGTCGGGATCGTCGCGGCGGTCGCGCTGACGGCGGCCGCGCTGTGGCTGGAGCACTGTTGCAAGACACCGCGGGAGAGTTCCGGGAACGAATAGATACCCGGCCGTAGGTCTCAGTCGCATAACTGCGCGGTACCGTAGTGCCCATGACCGGGCGAGGCGCGTCGACCGACGACGAGCAAGATGATCACGGTCGTGGCTCAGGGCGATTGCTGTTAGTAGCGGCATTGGCGCTCGCCCTCGTGGCCGCGGCGGTGCTCGTGCTGAGCGACAGCGCCCGCATGCTGCGTCTGGCCGTGGTGGCCGCGTTGTGGGCGGCTCTGGTGGGCGCTTTCCTCGCCGCCAGGTACCGCAAACAGGTCACCGAGCGTGACGACGAAGTGGCCGATCTCCAGTCCGTCTACGAACTGGAACTCGAGCGCGAGGTGGCCGCGCGCCGCGAGTACGAGCTCGAGATCGAGTCGGAGACCCGCAAGCGGATCGAGGAGGAGTCGCGCGCGGACATCGAGGCCCTGCGCGCCGATCTCCACTCGCTGCGCGACAACCTCCAGGCGTTGCTGGGCGGTGACGTCCTCGTCGAACGCGTGGCCCTGCGCGCCGAGTCGACCCGCCTGCGTTCGCTGGGCTCCGAGGCGTCCCGGCTGGCCGGGATCCCCGAGAACCGCATCATCAACGCCAAGCCTGCGATCACCGCGTCCTCGTCGGTGGAGAAGCCGTCCGAGCGCACCGAACTCATCGAGCGCGTCGCCCACGACGCCAAGATGCAGGCTCCTCGCCGCGAACCCCTGCGGCCAGAGCCCGTCCGCCCGGATCCGGCCAGGAACTCGCCGCGCCCGCAGCCCGCCGTGGTCCGTCGCGAGCCCGTGAAGGCCGCGAAGCAGGAACCGGTCAGGCCGCAGCCCCGTCCCTCCGCGGCCGCCGCCGTCTCGGCCAGGCTGGGCGGTGCCACCCCCTCGCCCGCACCGCAGAAGGCCCCGCCGCCGCCGACCGTGAAGGCTCAGCCCGTCCAGGCCCAGCCCGCGCAGGCGCAGGTCCACCGGACCGAGCGAGTGCCCCGCCCGCCGCAGCCCCCGGCCCGCACCGAGGCGTTGTCGCGTCCGGAACAGCCCCCGAAGGCCCCCGCGGCCATCGCGAAGTCCGTGGAGTCCCGCAAGCCGGAACCACGCTCCCGCGTCGCCGAGCGCACCGAGATGATCGACCCGAAGGCGCTGCAGGCCACCGGAGGCAACGGCCGCCGCCGTGCCGACGACCGCCCGGCCCCCGTGCAGGACAGCGGCTCGTGGGAGACCCTGAAGCCGGACCCTCCCGCCTCCACCCCCGCCGGCCGCCGCCGTGCCGACGACGCACCGGCCCGCCGCACCGCCTCCGAGGACTCGCTGGTGTCACTCCCGCCGGTGAGCCGCCGTTCCGCGGCCGAGCAGTCCTCCGCGAGGCTCCCGGCGGTCTCGCCCAGCCGGCGCTCCCCGGCCGACGAGACCCCGGTCTCCGGCCGTCGCGTGGCCGAGGACTCCTCCACGCGCCTGCCCGCCGTCTCGACCGGCCGCCGTGCCGCACCGGAAGACCCTTCCGGCGCGCACGCGGACGGCAAGTCGGTGAGCGAGCTGCTGGCCTCGCTCGGCGGAGGCGACGCGCCTCGCCGCCGGCGCCGGCGCGACGACTAGGAAGTGCGTCGGAAGCGCCTGCCACACCCACCCGTTGCGCTGGGGCAAGGGTAAAACCGCTGCCTCAGCGGTGGTCGTGGTGCGTACGGTGTGGCTGCGGCCGGTGATCGCGTGCAGCGGCGGCTTTGCGAAGACAGCCGCGCGGACACCGAAGGAGCGAATGTTGCCTGGTGCTGAACTGCGAGGGGTGACTCTGGACTGCGCCGACCCGCGGACGCTGGCGGGCTTCTACGGCGCACTGACCGGGATGCGCGAGCTCTTCAACTCGGACGAGTTCGTCGCTCTGACGGGCGGCTCCGGCTGCGATCTGGGATTCCAGCGGGTCGACGGATACCGGGCCCCGCAGTGGCCGGGCCAGGACGTGCCACAACAGTTCCACCTGGATCTCCGCGCCGACGACCTCGACGCGGTGGAAGAGCTGGCGCTGGAACTCGGCGCGACCAAGCCGGACCACCAGCCCGGCGACGGACGCTGGCGGGTGCTCCTGGATCCCGCCGGCCACCCCTTCTGCCTGACGTCTTCCTGACATCACCGGCGTCGACCGACTCGCGGCTACTTGTCGATGTCGCCGACGATCACGGCGAACGAGCTCAGCACGGCCGGCAGGTCGTCCACCTTCGTGCCGGGCAGGAGCGCGGACAGCGCCTGAACGTTGTTGAACGACGGTGTGCGGAGCTTGAGGCGCCACGGCGTCTTCTCGCCGCGCGACGACAGGTGCACGCCGGACGTGCCGAGCGGCGCCTCGACTCGCGTGTAGACCGAGCCCTCGGGAGCCTTGATGGCCTTGGGCAGCCGGACGTTCACCGGGCCCTGCGGCAACTGTTCGAGGCACGCCGCGGCCAGTTCGGCCGACTTCCGGACCTCGTCCACGAGGCACCGCACGCGTGCCGCCGCGTCGCCCTCGGTCCGGACCACGGGGGTGAAGCCCAGCGTCCGGTACGCGGGCAGCGGGTCGTCGCGGCGCAGGTCGAAGTCCACTCCGCTGGCCCGGCCGATCGGGCCGGTGACGCCGTACGCCAGCGCGTCCTCGTGCGGCAGGACGCCGAGGCCCTGCAGCTTCTCGAAGTCGATCGGCAGCCGCGCGACGTCCACAGTGGACAGGAAGTCCGCGACCCGCGAGGTCCAGCCCGCCGGGACGTCCTCGCGCAGGCCGCCGATTCGGTTGAACATGAAGTGGATGCGACCGCCGGACGCCTCTTCCATCAACGCCTGCACGCCCTCGCGGTACGTGGCGGCGTTGGGGGACAACGGTGTCAGGAAGACCATGTGCGCCATCAGGCGGTTCAGTTCGCACAGCAGAGCGCGCAGCCATTGGGCGCGGGCAGGGACGTCCATGCCCGTCATGCGTTCCACGGCCAGCGCCACGGCGAGCTCGTTGCAGAAGGCCGAGAGCCAGTCGTGGCGGTTGGCGAGCGTGAGGACCTGGCGGTAGTCGCGCACCTCGAACAGCTTCTCGGCGCCGCGGTGGAGATGGCCCACCAGCGGCTCGGCGGCGGTGATCAGCAGGTCCGGCGTGACGGTCAGGCGCAGCCGGTAGGCGCCGTGGGCCGACGGGTGCAACGGGCCCAGGTCGATCACGCGGTCCACGCCCAGGTACCGGGCGCCCGCACCCACGCCGACGGTGATCTGCTCGCTCACCCGAGCATGGTTTCACGGCGCCGTGAACCCGTCTGGACGCGGCTTACGACCTCGTGATCGCGAAGAAGAAGCAGCCGTGCGACACGCTGCGGACCTGGAGCGACTCGATCGAGGGATCGTTCAACAATCCTTCAATCGCACGATCGAACGATCCGGGCTCCACGACCTCGCCATCATGGATCTGACCTGCGGCGTTGTAGGAACGCAGGATGCGGGGATTGTTCAACAACTCAACAGGGAGACGATCCAACGAAGGCGTGTCCGGGCACTCCACGTGCGTGAAGACCGGCCCGACCTCGGCGTACGGGCCCTTCCCCGACGTCGGCGAGTAGCGGAACAGCCAGACCGGCTCGTCGGCCAGCGACTTCCGCAGACAGCAGCGCAACGGCACACCCGGCTCGGAGGCGCGGTACTCGCGGCCGGGGTCGGAGAACGAGTCGGACGGCGACACGGTGTGGATTCGCATGACCCCAACGATCGTCGTCAGTCAGCGCGAAAGCTGGCGGGATTCGGACGCCAGGGCGGCAGCGCCGGCAGCAGGTCCGACACGGCCACCCCGCGCCCGTGCAGCAACCACCCGAACGCCCCCAGCCCGGCAGGCGAGCGCAGTTCGGCGATCCGGCCGGCACGCGACGCGGACTCCAGCCAGTCCCACCCGGAACCGGACACCTCCGCGGTCACACCCAAGGCCGCCAACGCATCCCGCTGCGACACCAGCACGAAGTCCCCACCGGCGGCCGCGGCACAGGCGTCCAGAGCGACGTGCGCGGTGATGTCACAGGACCCGTCGAAGACCACGGGAACCTGACGCCCGTCCCGATACCCGGTCAGCGAGAAGTGCCGCGACGACACCAGATGCCCGTAGTCGATCGCCAGCGCCGCCCCGCGCACCGAAGCCACGGCCGCGGCCCACGCCGCATCACGAGGCGCGCCGACCTCGGCCCGCGAACCGTCCTCAAGCGACGGCCACCACCGGCTGATCCACGGATCGGACGAAGGCCCGCGAACCACCGGACAGGGAATCGCGTCGAGCCACTCGTGCCCGACCAGCAGCCCGACGCACGACGGCACAGAGGTGGTCCACCGAACCCCGGGCAACTCCACGAACGGACCGACCTCGACAGCCGTCACCCGCAGCCGCTCACCCAGCGACCCGGACGCCATCGACCGCACCGCGAACGCCAGCTCACCCCCGCCCGCCCCGACGTCCACGAAGTCCACGACCGGGGGAAATCCGAGCGCGGCGTCCACCCGCGACAGCAGTTCGAGCAGCCCGGTGGCCAGCTCCGGACCGACCAGCGGAGACGTCCGGAAGTGCGACGAAGGCTTCTCGCCGCGGGCGAAGAAGCCACCGGGGCCGTACAACGCGGCGTGCCAAGCGGCTTCCCAGTCGAACATCGGACAAGTGTGCATCTAAGGTCATTTCCCGTGACCGACGCCGACCTCACGCCGACGCCGACGAAGAAGCGCATCGAGCAGCGCCGCTGGACCGTCCTGTTCCCCGTCGTGGCGCTCATCGCGCTCGCCGCGGCCGGGCTCGTGCTGTTCGCCCTGGGCACGTCGAGCATCGGCATCGAACCGCTGCTGGTCGGTGCCGCCGCGGCGCTGATCCCCGTCGCCTTCGTGGTGACCGCGTTCCTGTGGATCGACCGCTGGGAACCGGAACCGGCGAAGATGCTGCTCTTCGCGTTCGTCTGGGGCGCGTGCGGGGCGACGATCAGCTCGCTCGCGTTCAACCAGACGGCCCGTGTGCTCGGCGATCTGCTGACCAACGACGGCACGACGTTCACCGCCGTGGTCGGGGCGCCGATCGTCGAGGAGGCGACCAAGGCCGCGTTCCTCATCGCCGTGTTCGTCCGGCGGCGGCACGAGTTCGACGGCGTCGTGGACGGCATGGTCTACGCGGGCATCACGGCCGCGGGCTTCGCGTTCACCGAGAACATCTGGTACTTCGGCCGGGTCTTCCTCGAGGACGGGCTCGGCAACATGGGCGGCGGCGTGATCGCGCTGTTCGTGCTGCGCGGTGTGCTGTCGCCGTTCGCGCACCCGCTGTTCACGGCCATGACGGGCATCGGCGTCGGCATCGCGGCCACCACGAGCAACGCCACCGTGCGCGTCCTCGCGCCGATCGGCGGCTATCTCACGGCCGTCGGCCTGCACTCGCTGTGGAACTTCTCGACCACGGTGGGCACCGGGTCGGCCTTCATCAACCTGTACTTCCTGATCATGGTGCCGGTGTTCGCCGGTGCCGTCTCGATCGTGGTGTGGCAGCGCCGCAGGGAACAGCGGATCGTTGCCGGGCAGCTCGCCGCGATGGCGCAGAACCGGTGGATCGCCAACAGCGAGGTGGCCCTGCTGGCCAGTCTCAACGGCCGCAGGAACTGGCTGCGGGCGGTCAAGCGCAAGTCGGGTGACGCGTCGGTCAAGGCCGTGCGGAGCTACCAGATCGCCGTCACCGAACTGGCCTTCCTGCGGCACCGCATCGAGCAGGGAACGGCCGGTCTGAGCGCCGAGCAACGCCACGGGGTGCTGCTCGACAGCCTGCACGCCGCCAGGGCCGCCGCCCGCCGGTGAATCCGGTCACCGACCAGGTGCACGAGACGGTGGCGGGATTACCCTCGGCGTCGTCGTCCGGTACCCGCACCAGGGACTGGAACGTCAGAAGGAGTTAGTCGCATGGACGCGACCTCACGTCCGGCGAGGCTCGCCGTCGGTGTCATCTCGGCAGGCCGCGTCGGCTCCGTGCTGGGCGCCGCGCTGGCCAGGACGGGCCACGTGGTGACCGGCGTTTCCGCCGTCTCCCAGGCCTCCCGCAACCGCGCGGACGAGCTGTTGCCCGGCGTCCCGATCGCCGACCCCACGGAGGTCGCCGCACGCGCCGACCTGGTGCTGCTGGCCGTGCCGGACGACGAGCTGGAAGGCCTGGTCAAGGGCCTCATCGCCACCGAGTCGCTGCGCGCGGGCCAGATCGTCGTGCACACCAGCGGCGCGCAGGGCGTGAAGATTCTCGAACCCGCCGCCGAACTCGGTGCGCTCACGCTCGCGCTGCACCCCGTCATGACGTTCACCGGCCGCCAGGAGGACCTGCCGCGGATGACCGCCGCGTGCGTCGGCGTGACGGCAGCGGACGGCGACGAGGTGGCCTGGAGCGTCGGCGAGGCGCTGGTCGTCGAGATGGACGCCGAGCCCGTCCGGGTTCCCGAGGCCGTCCGCCCGCTCTACCACGCGGCACTGGCCCATGGCGCGAACCACCTGATCACGCTGGTCCGCGACGCGGCCGACCTGCTCACGAACGCCGGCGTCGCCAACGCCGAGCGCCTGCTCGGCCCTCTGCTGTCCGCCGCGCTCGACAACGCGCTGCGCCACGGTGACCGCGCCCTCACCGGTCCGGTCGCCCGCGGCGACACGGGTACCTTGCGCAAGCACCTCGACGTGCTGGCCGGGCAGGCACCGGAAACCCTGCCCAGCTACCGCGTGCTCGCCCGCCGCACCGCCGAGCGGGCCGAACGCTCCGGGCTGCTCAAGCCCGACGCGGCCAACGACGTTCGCACCACTCTTGAGGACTGACGTGACGAAGCCACTGACCAAGGACGACTACCGCCCGGACGACGTCACGGTGCACCGCGACCCCGTCCGCCTGAACCGGGTGATCAGGGCGCTGCGCAACGCCGGGCGCAACGTGGCGCTGGTGCCCACGATGGGCGCCCTGCACGCGGGCCACCGGCAGCTGATCCGCGAGGCGCAGGTCATGCAGAACACGGTGATCGTCGTGTCGATCTTCGTGAACCCGTTGCAGTTCGGGCCGAACGAGGACCTGGCGAAGTACCCGCGCCAGTTCGAGTCCGATGTGGACATCTGCCGCGACGAACGCGTGGGCATCGTCTTCGCACCGTCCGTCGAGGACATGTATCCGGCAGGCGCACAGGTGACCGTGCACCCGGGACCGCTGGGCGACGAGCTCGAAGGCGTGGTCCGGCCCGGCCACTTCGGGGGCGTGCTCACGGTCGTCTCGAAGCTGTTCAACATCGTGCAGCCCACGTACGCGGTGTTCGGGCAGAAGGACTACCAACAGCTCCAGCTCATCCACAAGATGGCGCGGGACCTCAACTTCCCGCTCGACGTCGTCGGCGTGCCGACCGTCCGCGAGTACGACGGCCTCGCGCTGTCGTCGCGCAACGCCTACCTGACCCCGGAGCAGCGCCAGCACGCCGTGACGCTGTCGGCCGCGCTCACCGCCGGCGCGCACGTGTCGTCGCAGGGCGCGGACGCGGTGCTCAAGGCCGCGCACGACGTGCTGGCGCAGGTGCCCGAGGTCGAAGTGGACTACCTGGAACTGCGCGGGACCGACCTCGGTGCCGCGCCCGAGAACGGCGACGCCCGGCTGCTGGTCGCGGCCCGTGTCGGTACCACCCGCCTGATCGACAACATCGCGGTGTTGCTCGGCGAAAGCGACGAGTAGGGGGATGCCATGTTCCGCACGATGCTGAAGTCCAAGATCCACCGCGCCACCGTGACGCAGGCCGACCTGCACTACGTCGGCTCGGTGACGGTGGACGAGGACCTGATGGAGGCCGCCGACCTGCTGGCGGGCGAACAGGTCGCCATCGTCGACGTCTCCAACGGCGCACGCCTGGAGACCTACGTCATCCCCGGCGAGCGCGGCACCGGCGTGCTGGGCATCAACGGCGCCGCGGCGCACCTGGTGCACCCCGGCGACATCGTGATCCTGATCGCCTACGGGCAGATGGACGACGCCGAGTCGCGCGCCTACAAGCCGCGCGTCGTGTTCGTGGACGCCGACAACAAGGTCGTCGATCTCGGCGCCGACCCCGCGCACGCCCCAGAGGGGTCCGGTCTGGTGAACGGCTCCACGAGCGCACCTTCTTCTGAGACCGTTGAGGCGACCGCGCTCGACGCTCTGATCCAGGCCGAGAACTGAGGAACACCACGTGCTGCTCGCCATCGACGTCGGCAACACCAACATCGTGCTCGGTCTGTACGACGGGGTCGGCGACTCGGCCCCGCTCGTGCGCGACTGGCGGATGCGCACCGACGCCAGGATGACCGCCGACGAGCTCGCGCTGACCATGCGCGGCATGTTCGGCGAGTACGCCGACAAGATCACCGGCATCTCCGCGCTGTCCACCGTGCCCGCCGTGCTGCGCGAGCTGCGGGTCATGCTCGGCCGCTACTACGACGCGGTGCCGAAGATCCTGGTCGAGCCGGGCGTGAAGACCGGCGTCCCGCTGCTCGTCGACAACCCGAAGGAGGTGGGCTCGGACCGCGTGATCAACACGCTGGCCGCGCACCACCTCTACGCGACCTCGTGCATCGTGGTCGACTTCGGCACGTCCACGAACCTCGACGTGATCTCGTCGCGCGGCGAGTTCCTCGGCGGCGCGCTGGCGCCCGGCATCGAGATCTCGGTCGACGCCCTCGCCTCCCGCGCCGCCCAGCTGCGCAAGGTAGAGCTGGTCAGGCCCCGCAACGTGATCGGCAAGAACACCGTCGAGTGCCTGCAGTCCGGCATCGTCTACGGGTTCGTCGGCCAGGTGGACGGGCTGGTGCGCAAGATCACCGAGGAGCTCCAGCAGACCGATCCGGGGCCGGTCACGGTGATCGCCACCGGTGGCCTCGCGCCGCTGGTCGTGTCGGAGTCCTCGACGATCGCGCACCACGTGCCCGACCTGACGCTGCTGGGGCTGCGCATGGTGTTCGAGCGCAACATGTCCGCTATTCGCTGAGGCGGACCATCCGGTAGACCTCCGAGCGCAAGGGGACGTCGAACGGCCCGTTCGACGTCTCCGGGCGTTCGCGGAGGAACGCGAGCATCTTCTCGTTGATCGCGGCACGCTCCTCGTCGTCGATGACGAGCATGCGCGAGTAAGTGTTCGTCGTGGCGACGAGCGCTTCCGGTGACTCCCTGCGGAGCACGTGCGGGAACGTGGCGTGCTCCGGCGGCCCGAACGACGGGTGCGTGATGGTTCCCGTCGGGTCCTCGCGCCGGTCCTCGACGCTGCTGCGCGACACGTTCTCCAGCTCGGCCATCCACTCGACGTCCGGGACGGTGTCGATCCACAGGGCCGCCAGCACACCGCCGGGCCGCAGCACGCGGGCGATCTCCGGCATGGCCTTCTCCTGGTCGAACCAGTGGAAAGCGGTGCCGACGAACACCGCGTCGAGGGTCTGGTCCGGGACTGGGATGTGCTCGGCATGACCCGGCAGCGCGCGCACGCCGTGCACGCGGCGGACCAGCTCGGACAACATCTGCTCGTTGGGCTCCACGGCTGTCACGCGGTGGCCTTCCGCGACCAGGCCCGAGGTCAGCTTGCCGGTGCCGGCGGCCAGGTCGAGCACGTCCAGGTGCTCGGTCGTGCCCAGTGGCTCCAGTGCCCACCGGATCGCCGCCACGGGATAGTCAGGCCGGTGTTCGGCGTAGGCCTCGGCCTGCGCGCCGAACGAGTCCGCTCGCCTCGCGTGTAGATCCATCACCCCAACTTAGTCAGCGGACCGGCGTCCAGGATGGTCTGGTGGAGTTCTTCGAGGCACTGGACGAGCTGGTTCGCACGTCCGACGTGGTGGTCGACCGCCCGCGCGGTACGGCTCACCCGCGGTACCAGGAAGTGGTGTATCCGCTGGACCACGGGTATTTGCGTGGTACCACCGGCGGTGACGGGAACGGCGTCGACGTGTTCGCCGGCACCGCGCGGGGAGCCGGGGTCGTCGGTGTGTTGCTGACCGCCGACGTGGGCAAGCGGGACGCCGAGGTGAAGATCCTCCTCGACTGCGCGCCGGACGAAGCAGAGCTTGCGCGCGAGTTCCTCGCGGCTCTCGGAATCGGCGGCCACCTCGTGGAACGGGTATCCGGTTAGCTTTGACCTCAAGCCAGTCCGTACCCTTCTCGGCGTGAGTGAGCAGCCGAAGCAAAACCTCGTGACCAGCGAAGAAGACCTGCCAGAGCAGATGCGCGTGCGCCGGGAAAAGCGTGCGCGGCTGCTCGCTTCCGGCAAGGAGCCGTATCCCGTCGAAGTCGCGCGCACGCACACGTTGCGCGAGATTCGCGACGCGCATCCGGAACTCGAACCCGACACCCAGACCGGCCAGCAAGTTGGCGTCACCGGGCGCGTGATGTTCATGCGCAACACCGGAAAGCTGTGCTTCGCGACGTTGCGCGAAGGCGACGGCACCGAACTGCAGGCGATGCTGAGCCTCGCCGGTGTCGGTGAAGAAGCGCTTTCCGAGTGGAAGACCGACGTCGACCTCGGCGACCACGTTTTCGTGAGCGGTGAGGTCATCAGCTCGCGTCGCGGTGAGCTTTCCGTGATGGCCGACGGGTGGCAGCTGACGTCGAAGTCGCTGCGTCCGTTGCCGGTCGCGCACAAGGAACTCGGCGAGGAAACCCGTATTCGCCAGCGATACGTCGACCTGATCCTCAGGCCGATGGCGCGCGACACTGTTCGGACCCGTGCGAACGTCGTTCGTTCTCTGCGCGACTCGTTCCACCGGCGTGGATTCCTCGAAGTCGAGACGCCGATGTTGCAGACGCTGCAGGGTGGTGCCAGCGCGCGTCCGTTCATCACGCACTCGAACGCGCTCGACATCGACCTGTTCCTGCGCATCGCGCCGGAGCTGTACTTGAAGCGCTGCGTCGTCGGTGGCATCGAGAAGGTCTTCGAGATCAACCGCAACTTCCGCAACGAGGGCGTGGACTCGTCGCATTCGCCCGAGTTTTCGATGCTGGAGTACTACGAGGCGTACGCCACGTACGACTCGAACGCGGTACTGACGCGCGAGCTGATCCAGGAAGCGGCGGAAGCCGTGACCGGATCTCAGATCGTGACGCTGGCGGACGGCAGCGAGTACGACCTCTCGGGTGAATGGACGACTCTGAGCATCTACGAGTCGTTGTCCGAAGCTGTTGGTGAGGAAATCACCCCCGAGACGCCCGCCGAGACGCTGCGGAAGCTTTGTGACCGTCACGAACTCGATGTCAACCCGAAGTTCGGGCACGGCAAGCTGGTCGAGGAGCTGTGGGAGCACCTGGTGTGCGACTCGCTCTACGCGCCGACGTTCGTGCGGGACTACCCGGTGGAGACGTCTCCGCTGACCAGGCAGCACCGCAGCAAGCCGGGTGTCGCCGAAAAGTGGGATCTGTACGTGCGCGGATTCGAACTCGGAACCGGTTACTCCGAACTGGTGGACCCGGTCATCGAGCGGGAACGCCTGGAAGCACAGGCGCGTCTTGGCGCGGCCGGTGACCACGAGGCGATGCCGATCGACGAAGACTTTCTGCGATCACTGGAGTACGGAATGCCACCGAGTGGTGGCGTCGGAATGGGTATCGATCGGCTGCTGATGGCCCTCACGGGTCTGGGTATCCGGGAGACCATCTTGTTCCCGCTCGTTCGCCCTGAATGAGTAACTTTCCGGATGTCGATAGGTGCAATGCGGCACCTGTGCGCTAACCTGCGTCGCAGAAGGCTTTAGTTGGCGACGCGGGTGACCGCGCATTCGGGGTCCAGGAGGATACGCATGGCGCAGAAGGTCACGGTGACCCTCGTCGACGATCTGGACGGTTCCACCGCTGAGGAGACCGTCGAGTTCGGACTGGATGGTGTCAGCTACACCATCGACCTTTCCTCGGGCAATGCGGGCAAACTGCGTGACGCTCTTGCCGACTTCGTGGGAAGTGCACGTCGTGCGGGTGGTCGCAAGCGCCTTGGGCCCGGTCGTCCGGCCGGCAGCGTGAAGGCGCGCCCCGCTTCGGCGGATCGTGAGCAGAACCAGGCCATTCGCGAGTGGGCCCGCAAGCAGGGCATGAAGGTGTCGGACCGGGGTCGCATCCCGGCCGAGGTGCTCGACGCCTACCACCAGCAGGGCTGAAATTCGGTAAAACACGAAGGGGTTCCGAGGATGATTCCTCGGAACCCCTTCGTGCTATTTGAGTGACCGATCAGCTACCGGCAGGCGTCCAGAAGGCGGAACGGTGCGATCCAAACGAGATCGTGAACACTCTTGCCGCCGACTTTTTAGTTGATCCGACAACGGGTTTGCCGAATGTTTTTTCACGATCTGCCGCGGCTGTTCTTCTCCTGGTGGGACCGGTGATGTGACCAGAACCGCGCCCTGGACCGCGGTCTGATCCGGTGGTTCGGTTAGGCTTACCTCTCCTGTCTGGAGTCGAGGAGGGTGGGCCTTGGGGCGTAGGTCGTTGGGCCTGCTCTTCCTGCTGGTCGTGCTGGTCGCCGTGTGCCTGGCGAGCATCGCGATCGGCTCGAAGGAGATCCCGCTCTCCGGGGTCTGGCACGGTCTCTTCACGCCGACCGGCGTCGAGGACGACGTGGTGATCCGCGAGCTGCGGATCCCGCGGACGTTGCTCGGCATCGCGGTGGGCATCGCACTCGGTGTGGGCGGCGCTCTCATGCAGGGCCACACGCGCAATCCGCTGGCCGATCCCGGCATCCTCGGCGTCACGCACGGCGCGGCCCTGGCGGTCGTGCTCTCGATCTTCCTGCTCGGCGTCGACTCGCTGGTCGGCTACATCTGGTTCGCCTTCGCCGGCGCGATGATCGCGAGTGTCGTGGTGTTCCTGCTCGGGTCTGCGGGGCGAGGCGGTCCGTCGCCGGTGACGCTGGCGCTGGCCGGTGCCGCGGTCTCCGCGCTGATGAACGGCCTGGTGTCGGCGATCGTGCTGCTCGACCAGCAGTCGCTCGACGCGTTCCGGTTCTGGCAGGTCGGCGCGATCGCCGGCCGCGACGTGACGGTGCTGACCCAGGTCGCGCCGTTCCTGTTCATCGGCCTGGTGATCGCGGCGCTCAACGCGCCCGGCCTCAACGCCATGTCGCTGGGTGAGGACGTGGCGAAGTCGCTGGGCGTCAACACCAGCAGGACGCGCTCGCTGGGCATCTTCGCCATCACGTTGCTGGTGGGCGGAGCCGTCGCCGCGTGCGGGCCGATCGGGTTCCTGGGCCTCGTGGTGCCGCACGTCGCCCGTGCGTTCACCGGGCCGGACTACCGCTGGATCCTGCCGTACTCGGCACTGCTCGGCGCGATCCTCATCCTGTTCGCCGACATCGTCGGCAGGGTGGTCGCCCGGCCGTCCGAAGTGGAGGTCGGCGTGATGCTGGCCCTGATCGGCGCTCCGTTCTTCATCTTCCTGGTGCGGCGCAAGAAGCTGGTGAAGATTTGACGACGACCGCGGTGAAGACCCCCGCAGCCAAGGCACCCGCCCTGCGACTGGGCGCCACCTCGTTCAAGCTGCGCCGCCGGCCGTTGCTGGTGGTGGCGGCGTCGCTGGTGGTGCTGGCGGCGGTGCTGATCGCCGACATCATGATCGGCGACTTCCCGCTGACCGTGACCCAGGTCGTCGACACGCTGCTGGGCGGAGGCACGCGCCGCGACCAGTTCGTGGTGATGGAGCTCCGGATGCCGCGAGCGCTGACGGGCCTGCTGGTCGGTGGCGCGCTGGGCCTGTCCGGGGCGATCTTCCAGGCCATCGTGCGCAACCCGCTGGCCTCGCCCGACATCCTCGGCGTGACCTGGGGAGCGGGCGCCGGCGCGGTCTCGGTGATCACCTTCGCCGGTTCGCTGGGGGTGGTGACCGGCAGTGCCGCCTCGATCGGCGTCCCCCTGGCGGGCCTCACCGGTGGCCTGCTCGCGGGCCTGCTGGTCTACGCGCTGGCGTGGCGGCAGGGCATCGAGGGCTTCCGGATGGTGCTGGTCGGCATCGGCATCACCGCCGTCGCCGGCAACTTCACGCACTACCTGCTGACCGTCGGCGACGTGCAGGACGCGGGTCGCGCGATGGTGTGGATCACCGGCTCCCTGAACGGCCGCGGCTGGGAACACGTCGTGCCGGTCGCGTTGGCGCTGGTCGTGCTGGTTCCCGTGGCCTTGATCGGTGGCCATGTCCTCGGGGCTCTGCAGTTCGACGACCAGACCTCGCGCGGTCTCGGCGTGCGGGTGAACGTCGCGCGGTCGTTCCTGATCATCGTGGCGATCGTGCTGGCGTCCGTGGCCACCGCCGCGGCCGGCCCGATCACGTTCGTGGCTCTGGCATCGCCGCAGATCGCTCTGCGCCTGTCCGGAACCGCGCAACCGCCGCTGTTCGGCTCCGTCGTCATCGGCGGCGCGCTGGTCATGCTGTCGGACCTGGTCGCGCGAACGATCTACCGCACCGAACTGCCGGTCGGCGTCGTCACCGCCGTGCTCGGCGCGCCCTATCTGATGTTCCTGCTGATCCGAAGCCGCCGGGAGGCGCGGGTATGAGTGTGCGTCTTGAGGCTTCGTCGTTGTGCGTGGGCTACGGGGAACGGCAGGTCGTCGACACCCTCGACCTGTCGATCATCGGCGGCACGGTGACCGCGGTGATCGGGCCCAACGGGTGTGGCAAGTCCACCCTGTTGAAGGCGCTCGGGCGGTTGCTCCCCGCGCGGTCCGGTGCGGTGTTGCTGGACGGCAAGCAGATCGACCGGATGTCCACGAAGGACGTCGCTCGGGTGCTGGGGATGTTGCCCCAGGCCCCGTCGGCTCCTGAGGGACTGACCGTGGCCGATCTCGTCGCGCGGGGACGGCATCCGCACCAGTCCTGGTACCGGCAGTGGTCTTCCGACGACGCGGCCGCCGTCGACGCCGCGCTGGAGATGACCGGGATCCTCGACCTGGCCGAGCGGACCGTGGACGAGCTGTCCGGTGGGCAGCGGCAGCGGGCCTGGATCTCGATGGCGCTGGCCCAGGGCACCGACCTGTTGTTGCTGGACGAGCCCACGACCTATTTGGACCTCGCTCATCAGATCGATGTGCTGGATCTCGTGCAGGAGCTGCACGCCACGATGGGTCGCACCATCGTGATGGTGTTGCACGACCTGAACCTGGCAGCTCGGTACGCCGACAACATCGTGGCCATGCGGGACGGTCGGATCGTGTCACAGGGGACGCCGTCCGAGGTGCTCACCGAGCAGATGCTGCTGGACGTGTTCGGGTTGGACGCCCGTGTCGTCGAGGATCCGGTCTCCGGGACGCCGCTGGTGGTGCCGGTGGGGTCGCGGCACCGACTGCCGTAGTCCGGGGGGCTGTCAGAGCGGGTGGGGACCCGAGGCGGCCCCACGCGACCAGCAGCGGCGCGGCCTGGTCAGTTGCAGGTGCGCGGGCAGGCCGTGCACGGCTCCGCGTTCGGCAGCACGTAGTGGAAGCAGCAGCTGTTCCGCTTGCGCTTCCAGCCCTCGTCGGTGAAGTGCAGCGTGGAAGCGGAGACGAACGGCTCCAGTTTCTCCGGCAGGATCATCGCCGCGTCGGTCACGCCCGCGTTCTCGTCGCCGAACAGGCGGCCCGCGGCCCACGGGCCGTACTCCAGCATGTCGGTCGCGGCGGCCCAGAGCTGGCGGCGGCCGAAGCGGACCACCTGGCCGAAGGAGGCCACGAACTGGGCGGCGTGGGCGGCGTAGCGGGCGCGCAGGATCGCGGCCAGGGCAGCCTCGTCCGCGACTACGGTGGCGGCCGGGTGGTTCGAGGCCGGGTCGTCGGGCAGGCAGGCGAACTCGTCGCACAGGACGGCCGTGCCGTTCGGGTGCGGGCGGCCCGAGGTGCTGATGCGGAACGCCATGTCGGACGGCTTGAGCGTCGGCACGCGGCGGGCGGTGTGGAACAGCAGGCCCGCGAGGTAACCGGGCAGGTGCAGGTACCAGCCCATGACGTAGCCGGCGGTCGCGCGGTCGTCGGACTCGCCGTACTGCTCGACCATCCACTCCGCGAGGTCCTTGCGCCACAGGTCGAAGCGCGTGGGCTCGGCCAGCAGGTCCGAACAGACCGTCCAGTCTCCGGAAGGCGTGCCGAACACGATCTCGGTACCGGTCTGGAGGCGGGCGATGGATTCGGCCAGAGGCGTGAGCGCACGCGGGTTCTGCTGTGAGACCCTCGTAGGTACGGTCAACGCGCAAGTCCAATCTCATGCGATGAGGCTTGCCTAACCTTACCTAGATCGCCCTTCTTTCGCCTCCTCAGGTGGGCCCGGTCACAGGAGTATCGCTCAACGGTCGGTTGTTCGCGTTCAGCGGACATCGCCCGATCTGTGGAATCCGTTGCTCCCGACCTGCGTTGATGCAGATGTCAATGTTCTCCGGAGGCGGCTGGCCGCTGACGGGAACCACAGGCCTCGGTACCGCCCACTACAGTGGAGCCACGGTGCCGCGCTCACCAGGGTAGATCGGTGGAGCCGAGGACCGCCGACGCAGCAGTCAGGGAGTGCGAATGTTCGAAAGGTTCACCGACCGCGCGAGGCGGGTGGTTGTCCTTGCCCAAGAAGAGGCACGGATGCTCAACCACAACTACATCGGCACCGAGCACATCCTCCTGGGTCTGATCCACGAGGGTGAAGGTGTCGCCGCCAAGGCGCTCGAGTCGTTGGGGATTGCGCTGGAGGGCGTCCGCCAGCAGGTCGAAGAGATCATCGGCCAGGGCCAACAGGCTCCGAGTGGACACATCCCCTTCACCCCCCGTGCGAAGAAGGTCCTGGAGCTCTCGCTGCGCGAGGCGCTTCAGCTCGGCCACAACTACATCGGCACCGAGCACATCCTGCTCGGCCTGATCCGCGAGGGCGAGGGCGTCGCCGCCCAGGTCCTGGTGAAGCTCGGGGCCGACCTCAACAGGGTGCGTCAGCAGGTGCTCCAGCTGCTGTCCGGTTACTCCACCGAGAAGGGTGCGGCGGAGTCGACCGGTCGTGGCGAGGGCACGCCGTCCTCCTCCTTGGTCCTCGACCAGTTCGGGCGCAACCTCACGGCCTCGGCCCGTGAAGGCAAGCTCGACCCGGTCATCGGGCGTGCCAAGGAGATCGAGCGGGTCATGCAGGTGCTGTCCCGCCGCACCAAGAACAACCCCGTCCTCATCGGCGAGCCCGGCGTCGGCAAGACCGCCGTCGTCGAGGGGCTGGCGCAGATGGTCGTCAAGGGCGAGGTGCCCGAGACGCTCAAGGACAAGCAGCTCTACACCCTCGACCTCGGGTCGCTGGTGGCGGGCTCGCGCTACCGCGGTGACTTCGAAGAGCGCCTGAAGAAGGTGCTCAAGGAGATCCGCACGCGCGGCGACATCATCCTGTTCATCGACGAGATCCACACCCTCGTCGGCGCGGGTGCCGCCGAAGGCGCGATCGACGCGGCCTCGATCCTCAAGCCGATGCTGGCTCGTGGCGAGCTGCAGACGATCGGTGCCACCACCCTCGACGAGTACCGCAAGCACGTCGAGAAGGACCCCGCGCTGGAGCGCCGCTTCCAGCCGATCCAGGTGGGCGAGCCGTCGCTCGAGCACACCATCGAGATCCTCAAGGGCCTGCGCGACCGGTACGAGGCGCACCACCGCGTCTCGATCACCGACTCCGCGCTGGTCGCCGCCGCCACGCTGGCGGACCGGTACATCAACGACCGGTTCCTGCCCGACAAGGCGATCGACCTCATCGACGAGGCCGGCGCGCGCATGCGCATCCGCCGGATGACCGCGCCGCCAGACCTGCGCGAGTTCGACGAGAAGATCGCGGACGTCCGTCGCGACAAGGAGTCCGCGATCGACGCGCAGGACTTCGAGCGCGCGGCGAAGCTGCGTGACGCGGAGAAGACGCTCCTGGGCCAGAAGGCCGAGCGGGAGAAGCAGTGGAAGGACGGTGACCTGGACGTCGTCGCCGAAGTCGACGACGAGCAGATCGCCGAGGTCCTCGCCAACTGGACCGGCATCCCGGTGTTCAAGCTCACCGAGGAGGAGACCACGCGTCTGCTCCGCATGGAGGACGAGCTGCACAAGCGGATCATCGGCCAGGTCGACGCGGTCAAGGCCGTGTCGCAGGCGATCCGCCGCACCCGCGCCGGTCTGAAGGACCCGAAGCGCCCCTCCGGCTCGTTCATCTTCGCCGGCCCGTCCGGTGTCGGTAAGACCGAGCTCTCGAAGGCGCTGGCGAACTTCCTGTTCGGCGAGGACGACGCGCTCATCCAGATCGACATGGGCGAGTTCCACGACCGGTACACCGCGTCGCGGCTCTTCGGTGCCCCTCCCGGTTACGTCGGCTACGAAGAGGGCGGCCAGCTCACCGAGAAGGTGCGCCGCAAGCCGTTCTCCGTCGTGCTCTTCGACGAGATCGAGAAGGCCCACCAGGAGGTCTACAACACGCTGCTCCAGGTGCTGGAGGACGGCCGCCTGACCGACGGTCAGGGCCGGACGGTGGACTTCAAGAACACCGTCATCATCTTCACCTCGAACCTGGGCACGTCGGACATCAGCAAGGCCGTCGGCCTCGGCTTCACCTCGGGTCAGGACACCGCGTCCAACTACGAGCGCATGAAGAACAAGGTCAACGACGAGCTGAAGAAGCACTTCCGGCCCGAGTTCCTCAACCGCATCGACGACATCATCGTCTTCCACCAGCTCACGCAGGACGAGATCATCAAGATGGTGGACCTGATGATCGCCCGCGTCGAGCAGCAGTTGAAGAACAAGGACATGGCGATCGAGCTCACGGATCGCGCGAAGATGCTCCTCGCGAAGCGCGGCTTCGACCCGGTGCTGGGCGCCCGCCCGCTGCGCCGGACGATCCAGCGCGAGATCGAGGACACCCTGTCGGAGAAGATCCTGTTCGGCGAGATCCAGCCGGGCCAGATCATCATCACCGACGTCGAGGGCTGGGACGGCGAGTCGGACCAGCACGACAAGGCGAAGTTCGTGTTCCGCGGCGAGGCCAAGCCGAACCGCGTCCCGGACGCCCCGCCCGTCGAGCTCGCGGCCCCCGCGGCCATCGAGCCGCAGGACGCTCCGGCGAACGAGTCCGAGTGATCTAGGCAGCACATGAGAACGGCCCCCAGGCTTCCGGCCTGGGGGCCGTTCTCGTCTGAGCGCCCTGTCGTGTGGATCACCCGGCTACCTCGATTCGTCCGTTTCGCCGCGAACCGGAAACTCCTCCTGCCACCATGTCTTCCGCTCGCGTGATCTTGCGCGGGTGAGTCCAGGAGGAGGTCCCTGTGCCATCGGCGGCGTTCGAGCAGTTGGTCGCTCAGTTCGAGCGGTTCCAGTCTCAGATGCAGCGCGTTGACCAGCAGTTCGCGAAGGTCGGCGAGATGCAGCAACAACTCACCGAACTGGAGGCGGTCGCCACCTCGGCCGACCGCGCCGTGACGGTGGTGGCAGGTCCGTCGGGCAGCATCAAGGACATCCGGCTGACCGACCAGGCGATGCGCCGCCCACCGCACGCCCTCGCCGCCGAACTGATGTCGACGCTGCAGAAGGCCGTGGCCGAGGCCGCCCGTCGCCAGGCGGGCATCGTCGAGGGCGCGATCGGCGACGACATGAAGCTGTCCGACCAGGTTCTCGAAACCCAGGCGCAGCTCTTCGGAATGTCCAAAGAGGAACTCCGCGCCGTGAGGACCGACGAGCCCGCCCCCGCGGCACCGCCTCGGCCGCCGATGCCTCCCGCGCGACCGATGCCCCCGCCGCCCCCGAACGCGGGCCAGGTGCGGCAGCCGCCCGCGCCGCCGCGCAGGCCCGCGCCCGAACCGCACGACGACTTCTCCGACCAGAACATCATGCGCGGCAACGCCTGGGACGACAGGTCGCAGCCGCCGCCAGCCGCTCCGTCCACAAAGGATGGCAAGTTCCTGAACCTCTTCGACGACGAGGACGGCCGGTGAGCGGGTTCAGCGTCGAACCGGAGGAGTTGCGGGAGTACGCCGACAAGCTCCAGGGCCACCGCGGGTTCGCCGGTGAGGTCACGGGTCTCGTCGACAAGTCCGACGTCGGCGACAAGTCGTGGGGCGTGGTCGGGATCTTCGTGAAGCAGCAGTACACGGAGATGCTCGGTGATCTCAAGGAGACGCTCACCGCGATGACCGAAGGGCTGGACTCCGGTGCGGAGAAGTTCCGCGACACCGCCCAGGGCTACGCGGACCAGGAAGCGGCCCTGAAGAAGTTGCTCGACGGCATCCAGGTCGACAGGGGGTAGGCCGGCATGGCAGAGGAGTCCTTTTACGCCGGCGAGGGCGGCGAGCACCAGATCGAGATCAAGGTCGGCGAGAAGACCCTCGGCGAGAAGGCCGCGGAGAACGCGCCGATCTACGGCAACTTCGTCAAGGCGAAGGAAGCCGCGGGCAGCACGGGCGAGACCGGTGGCATCGCCGGACTGAGCTCCGAGGGCACCGCGCTGGTCACCTCGGTCGTCGAGTTCGGCCAGGGGATGGTGACGGACCCGCTCGGCTTTCTGGTCGGTCAGGGGCTGAACTTCCTGATCGCCATCGTGCAGCCGCTGGAAGACGCGATCCACTTCGTCAGTGGCGACGGTCCGGCGTTGCAGCAGGCCGGCGAGAACTTCGGTGCGATCGCTCAGGGCATCTCCGACCTGAGCACGAGGTTCACCGAGGACCTGCAGAGCACCGTGACGACCTGGGGCGGCAGCGCGTCCGAGGCGGCTGCCACGAAGCTGGGCGAGTTCGCCCACGGCATCGACGGGGTCGCGGGCCAGGCGGGCGAACTGGCAGAGCTGCTGATGATGTCGTCGATGGTCATGCAGGTCATCGAGGATGTCATCAAGGCGATCCTCACCGAGCTGATCACCTGGCTGATCATGATCTGGATTCCCGCACTGGCCGCCGCGGTGCCGAGTTGTGGTGCTTCCACCGCTGCGGCGGGCGCCGCGACCGGTGTCCGGGTCGCGTCCACGGCGGGCCGGGTGTCGCGCATCGTCGCCAGGCTGCGCCAGCTGCTCACCAAGATCATGGACTTTCTGCGGAGCCTGGCGAGCAGGGCAAAGAATCTCGGCACCGGCTTCAAGAAGGCCATGGCGGACCGGAAGGCAGGCGTCGAGGCGGCGGACAAGGCACTGGCAGGCCTGCCCAGGACGGCTCTGCACAAGCAGTGGGGCGACAAGCTGAACAGCTCGAAGGGCGAGGCCGGTGAGCGCCTGAACAAGGGCTTCTGGAAGTCCATGGGTGAAGCGGCGGGCAACGAGGCGGCGGCCCAGCTCAACCCCACTCATGAGAAGGGTCTTCGGAACACGTCGATGCAGCAGAAGGCCGGCGAGTACCGCGACATCGGGACCGACCATCCCAAGCAGCGCATCGAAGGGTATCTGGACATCTGATCATGGACATTCTTCTCAAGATCTGGCACGAGATCATCCTGACCCCGTACTTCCTGGCCTGGACCGCCGCCGCGATCGCGTTTCTGGTCGTGCGGCGCCTGCTCCAGTTCCGCAACCACGCGAAGGCCCGGGACGCGCAGATCGCCGCGCTGACCCCGTTGGCGCAGCGACTCGGTGGCAAGGTGCTCGGTCCTGACGAGGCGGGCATGTGGACGGCGGACCTGCGGAAGCCGTTCGAGAACGAGTTCTCGATCGCGTTCCGGTCGAAGCGGCAGTTCGATCTGTCGCTCGACTTCCAGCGTGGTCAGTGGCACGTGCGAGCGACCGAGGCGTCTGTCCGGTACGACAACCGCGGCCTCGGGGTGCACTGGATGCACGAGCACCGCATCGAGATCGCCACCGCTCGCCTGGCGCCGTTGAAGGTCACGCGGCCGAACAAGTACAGCATCAACAGCGGACAACCGTTGTCGCCCGGCCAACTCGAGGCGGTGTGGAAGCAGATCGTCGGCTATGAGCCGGCGACCGCGAAACGCGACGGCTCCGAGTGGCTGCCGGTGCCGCTGCTGCCGCCCATGGACCAGGAGTTCTCCGCGTACGGCAGTGACCCCGCGGCGGCGGCCAGGGAACTGAACTTCGACGCGTTGCACTGGCTCCTCGACCACGAGGAAGCCCTTCCCCTCTGGGCGAAGGGGATGTCATTGACCTTCGAGTCGGGCTTCGTCTACCTGGTGGTGTTCCACCCCATCCACCCGGACGAGCTGATGGGCGTGGTCGACGTCATCGTCGGGCTGCTCGACCGCATGCCGGGCGCGCGGCCGCGGCACCCTGCTGCGACCGTCTGACGTTGCAGACCTGGGAAGTGCGGCTCTAGCTCTTCGTGCTCTGCGTCGGCGTTCTCGCCGCCGTGGCGTGCGGGTTGGTGCTGCGCGGCCGGAGGAAGGCGGAACGCGCCCGCCTGGCCGAGCTGACCGAGTTCGCGGACAGCCTTGGTGGCACGGCCGCGGACCGGCGAACCGGTGCGCGGCCGTGGTCGGCTGACCTCACGCGGGCGATGGCGAGCCAGTACGGGACCGTGCTCAAGTGGCTCGGCCGGGCGTCGGGATCGAGCTTCGACTACGCGCTGGACTTCTCGCGGAACGGATGGCGGGTTCGGGTCAGCGAGATGCTGCGCACCGTCGAGAGCGAGGACCGGTCGCTGTGGATGCCGCTGAGACTGCCGGTGTCCGTGGACCACGCCTACGTGGCGTTCACCAGTGACCTCGTCGGCGCGGCTCACGTGTTCAACCCGGACGTGGTCGCGTCGACCTTCCGCAGATCCTGCTGCGGAAGGTCGACGCGATCATCGACCTCCTCAGCCTCGTTCCCGGCAGTCAGCGGGGCGTCACGGCGTAGCCCGCCAGCACGACGTCCTCCAGCTCCGGGTCGTCGTCCTCGTACGCGCCCTCGTAGTTGAAGCCGAACAGGGCGCGCAGGGCCGCCTCGGCCAGGTCGAGCGGGTGGAAGCGGAACGGGTACTCGTCGTCGGAGTCCAGGGATTCGAGGAACTCCGGGTCGCCTGCCAGGTACTTCTCCTCGAACCGGAGGGGAGTGCCCACGTCGGCGATCACGCCGCTGTCGGGGGAGAGGCTGTACGCGCGGCGCACTGTGCCGTCCGGTGCCCAGATGGCGTAGGAGAAGAAGTCGACGACGCTGTGCATCGCGTGCAGGTACAGGGTGCGGCCCGCGGCCTCGTTGACGAACTGCTCCGGCAGGTCCGTGTAGGAGTCGCCGGCCGCGTCCCGCGTGCAGATGATCGACAGGCCCTCGAAGACGCCGGCGTAGACCTTGCCCTCCGGTGGGTTGCCGTAGTGGAGGTTGCCGTCCTCGATCGGGCGAATGTCGTGGGACGGGTAGAGGCGTTCGACGAAGGCCGCCGTGGCCTCGCGGTCGATCTTCGGCGCTGCCCGCAGCACCTTGCTGACGTCGTCGGATGCGTAGAAGAGCATCCAGTCCTTGGCTCCCATCGGGCCCCCTCTGAGTCGGTTGGAATCAGCATGGCGGAGGGGTCTGACAATTTTTCGCGGGCAACGGGGGCGGGGTGCCGGCCGTCCATTCGGGTGTGAGGACCACACCGGAGACCGACGCGCGTTCGGGCACACTGCACGGCGTGGCCACCACCGAGGTGAAGCCGGCCAGGAGCGGGATCGCCACGTTCTTGCTGGTCCTGAGCGCGATCGCGTTCGTCGCGGCGGCGTTGGTCAGGCTGCTCGGCATCGACGGGTCGCGATACATGATCGCCGTGACGTCGCTGACCCCCTACGTCACCGTCGTCGGCCTGCTCGTCGGGTTGCTGGCGTTGTTCCGCAAGAGGTGGGTCGTCGGGCTGACGATGACTCTCGTCGGAATCGTGCTGGTCGCGAACGTGGCGCCGCGGGCGTTTTCCGACGCGCGGCCCAACGGGGTGGGGCAGCAGGTCAGGCTGATGACGGCGAACGTGCTCACCGGCATCGCGGACGCGCAGTTCATCGTGCAGGAGGTCCGCAAGCGCGGCATCGACATCCTCGCGCTGCAGGAACTGACGCCCGACATGGTGCGCGACCTCGACCGGGCCGGGCTGAACCAGGTGCTGCCCAACCGGGTCTTCCTGGACGAGCCGGGCGGCTCCGGCAGCGGGCTCGCCTCGAAGTTCCCGCTCTCGCAGCGGAACCTGACGCCGCCGGGCTCGTTGCAGCAGGCCGGTGCGCTGGTGGACCTGCCGGGCAAGGACATCGAGGTCGTCTCGGTGCATCCGTTGCCGCCGGTCGTCACCGCGGGGCCGGAGGCGTGGCAGCGTGAGCTCGCCGGCCTGCCCTCACCCGACTCGACCGGTGCGATCAGGGTGCTCGCGGGCGACTTCAACGCCACGCTCGACCACGTCGGCCTCACGCGGCTGCTGAACAAGGGCTACGTCGACGCCGCCGACCAGGTCGGCAAGGGATTGATCCACACCTGGCCCTCGAACAGCGGGTTCTGGCCGCCGCCGGTCACCATCGACCACGTGCTGGTGGACTCGAAGGTCCTGGTGGACACGGTGGACGTGTTCGACCTGCCCGGCAGCGATCACCGGGCCGTCGTCACGCAGTTCGTCGTGCCAAGGCTGTGAGGGCTTCCAAGGCACCGACCGGCAGCGACACGCCCCGGCCGTGCCGCACCGCGGGCTCGCGGGTGTTGATCCGGATCAGCGAACCGGAAGCCGCGCTCGCCAGCTCGGCCTGACGCCGCACGGTCGGCACGGCGGTGCCGGCGCCGATCTCGATCACGACGAGCCGGCGGTGCGAACGCCGCCACTCCGTCAGCTCGTCCAGCTGCTGCCGGCTGCGATGCGGTACCCAGCCCCAGTCGCCGAACATCAGGATGTTGGGCCGCGCCAGCCCACCGCACGAAGGGCACGACGGCAACTCGCCCACCGCGCGCATCGTCGACGGATCGACGGCGACGTCGAACGAGCACTCCCAGATGTCGTCGGTGCACGGTTCCACGCACTGGGCGTGGTGGATCGAACCGTGGACCTCGGCGACGTCCGTGAAGCCCGCCTTCTGGAACTGACCATCCACATTGGACGTGAAGACGCGCGCACCCCACGAGCGCAGCGCGGCGAAACCCTCGTGCGGCACCGTTTCGCGGTACAGGTTGAGCCGGTGGCCGTAGAAACCCCACGCCAGCGCGGGATCGTCGGCGAAGTGCACGGGGTCGGCGATCTCCTCGAACTTCAGCCCGAGGCGCTCGTAGGGCGGATACGCCCGCCAGAAGCCCTCGGTACCGCGGAAGTCCGGGAGACCCGAGTCCACCCCCATGCCCGCACCGGCGCAGACGAGCACGGCGTCCGCGCCGGCGATCAGTTCAGCGGCTTGGTCGTAGGACTGCTCGATCACTGCTTGGGCTTGCTCCCGAGCACGACCTCGAACTCCAGCAGGTCGGCGCCGCTCGACACGGGCCGTGCGCGCTCACCGGAGTGTGCGGCCGCACCTGCCTCGCCGTCGCGCCACGCGGTGAAGGCCTCATCGGTCTCCCAGTGCGTGACGACGAAGTAGCGGTCCTCGCCCGCGACCGGGCGCAGGAGCTCGAAGCCGAGGAAACCGGGCTGGTTGTCGACCGCGCCCAGACGGGCGGCGAACCGCTTCTCCAGCTCGGGGCCGTTGCCCTCGGGGACCTTGATCGCGTTGATCTTCACGACTGCCATGACACCGACTCTAGCGCCGGACTCCGACAGGCAGCAGGTACTGATCGTCGGGAATGCCCGAGTCACGGAACCAGGCCTTGAAGAACCCGTCCAGCGGCTTCCCGGAGGCCTGCTTGAAGTGCTCCTCGAACTCCGGCCAGGTGGCGTTGCCGTCGCGGTGCTCGGCCGTCCACGACTGCAGGGCCTTGAAGAACACGTCGTCGCCGACCGTCTTGCGCAGCGCGTGCATGCCCATGAGGCCCTTGTCGTAGACGCCGCGGAACTCGTTGCCCTTGCCCATGTCGTAGAGCTTCGGCGCCCAGAACGACGAGCGCTCGCGCCGTTGCTCGACGCCCTCGCGGTAGCGCTGGTCGAGGTCCGTTCCCTCCTTCTCCAGCCACAGCCACTGCGCGTAGGACGCCAGGCACTCGTTCAGGCAGATGTCGGCCCAGCTCCTGATCGACACCGAGTCGCCGAACCACTGGTGGGCGTTCTCGTGCACGACCGTCTCCAGGTCCGCCCACGCGGCGTAGATCGGCCGGGTCTGGGTCTCCAGCGAGAACCCGATCTGGTCGGCCACCCAGATGCTGCCCGCCGCGCGCTGCGGGTACGGGCCGAACTTCGTCTCCAGGTACGCGAGGACCTCCGGGCCCTGGGCCTGGATCGGCTTCTTGGCGGCGGACGTGCCGGGGGCGTAGGCGTCGAGCACCGGCGTGCCGTTCGGCAGCCGGGAGCGCACCACCTCGAACTTGTCGATGGCCACCGTGGCCAGGTAGGTCGCGAGCGGCGTCTCCTCCGACCAGTTGAACGTCGTCCAGCCGCCGTCGCGCGTCACCGGGCCTTCGAGTCCGTTCGAGATCGCCGTCCAGCCGTCGGGGACGCGGGCCGCGATCTTCAGCGCCGACTTGTCGCGCGGGGTGTCGTTGGCGGGGAACCACGTCGTCGCGGAGTGCGGCTGACCTGCGGCGAACGCGCCACCGGTGGACGAGACCTGCCAGCCGCTGCGGCCAAGCGAGGCGTCGTCGATCGTCGTGGGCTTGCCGCCGTAGGTGACGACGGCGGTGAACGGCTTGCCCTTCGCGAGCGGGGCAGCAGGCGTGATCACCAGCTCGTGGTCGCCCTCCTGCGCGAACCTCGCCGGCTGGCCGCCGACCTTCACCTCGCTGACCTTCAGGCCCTTCAGGTCGAGGTTGAAGCGCGACAGGTCGGACGTGGCGGTCGCGGTGACGGACGCGACGCCGTCGAGCTGCTTGGCCCCGGGGTCGTAGGTGATCGCGAGGTCGTAGAGCGTGACGTCGTAACCGCTGTTGCCGTCCGTCGGGTAGTAGGGGTCGCCCGCGCCCGCACCGGCCTCCACAGCCGCCTCCGGTGACGTCTCCTGCTGCTTCGCCGGGTCGTTGCTCGGCGTTCTGAACACGACGAGCAGACCTGCGACGAGCACGATCAACACCAGGGCGATCAGGTACGGGCGGGCCTTCATGCGTTTAATCATCCCTGTGTCGGTGGTGGAGTTCGGCGGAACGGGTCAAGGCGTACTGCTCCTGCACGGTCTGATGAGCAGGGCCACCGCCTGGTGGCCGGTCGCGCAGTGGCTGCGGCCGTTCGGCCGCGTGGTCGGGATCGACCAGCGCGGACACGGCCGAAACCCGCGGCGGGGGCCGTTCCGCACCGAGGACTTCGTCGCCGACGCCGCTGCCGCCATCGAGGACCTGGACCTCGGGCCCGCCGTGGTGATCGGGCACTCCATGGGCGGGCTGCACGCGTGGTGTCTCGCGGCGGCCCGTCCGGACCTGGTGCGCGCGATTGTGGTCGAGGACTTCGCCCCGGACAACAGGGGAAGGACGATCGACGAGTGGAAGTGGCTCTTCGACGCCTGGCCGGTGCCCTTCCAGTCGCTCGGGCACGTGACGTCGTACTTCGGCTCGCCGGTGTTCGCCGAGTACTTCGAGGAACGCGAGGACGGCTGGCACCTGATCGCCGAGATGGACGACCTCTACGAGATCGCCGGCCACTGGGGCACGCGCGCGTACTGGGACTTCATCGACGCCGTGCGGTGCCCGTCGCTCGTCATCGAGGCGGGCAAGGGCGGTCAGCTGCCGAACCAGATGGAAGACGCGGCACGGCGTTCAGACGGCCGGTACCTCTACGTCGAGGAAGCCGGCCACCTGGTGCACGCCACCGCGCCGTGGGTCTACCGCGGCGCCGTCGAGGCCTTCTTGAGCACGTCGATCTCGCCGGTCTGAGTGTCGACGACCGACACCTCGCGGACCTTCGCGCGGATCGGTTCGACCGGGAACACCGCGGCGAACGCGGCCTTCATCGCCTCGTCGTCGACGTCGTGGACGAGCGTGCAGTGCGGCACCCAGTTGCCCGCCAGGTAGTAGGCGCTCGGGTTCTTGACCTTGCTCGCCAGCACGTCGTGGATCGCGGAGTGGACCGCGAGCAGTTCGGTGTCGACCACGGCGCCCAGCATCAGCACGTTCTCCGAGGTCGAGAACGTGCTGAGCGTGTGCAGGTACAGGTCCGGCAGCCACAGCCGTTCCAGGTCCTCGCGGAGCTCCTTGCGGACCTTGGGGCCGATGGTGCTCGCGACGGCGTAGGTCAGGTGCGGCGGGTACTCGTGCTTCGCGCCCACGCGTCGTTGCAGCTCACGGACCTTCTTGTCCGCCTCGTCGTCGAAGAACGCCACCAGCGCGTGCATCAGTGCTCCCCAGGCAGTGCGAACAGGCCGTCGCGCGTCTGCTCGACCAGGCCGTCGTCCAGCAGCGAGACCAGGCACTTCTCGCGTTGCGTGATGTCGTTCCAGACGACGTCGAGCTGGAACTTGGGCACCGGGCCGGGCGCGCCCCGCAGCACGTCGAGCAGCTTGCCGCGCACCTGACGGTCGGTGCCGGCGAACTTCTGCACCTTCTTCTCCGGCCCCGCGTAGGCCGGGCGGCCGTTCAGCTGCCACGCGCACTCCGCGAACAACGGGCAGTCCGCGCACTTCTGGTTCTTCGCCGTGCAGATCAACGCCCCGAGCTCCATCAACGCCGCCGAGAACACAGCGGCGTCGTCCTGGGCCTCTGGCAGGATCGCCTCGACGTCACGGAGATCGCGCTTGGTCGACGGCGGACCGGCGTCACCGGCTCCGTGCACGGCCCGAGCGACCACGCGCCGGACGTTCGTGTCGACGACAGCGCACTTCTGCCCGTACGCGAACGTGGCCACCGCACGAGCCGTGTAGCTGCCGATGCCGGGCAACGACTCCAGCGTCTCGATGTCCGACGGCACCACATCGCCGTGGTCGCGTGCGATGGCGGTGGCGGCCTCGTGCAGCCGCATGGCACGACGGGGGTAGCCGAGCTTGCCCCACATCCGCAGCACCTCGCCCTGCGACGACGCGGCCATCGCCGACGGCACGGGCCAGCGCGCCAGCCACTCGTGCCAGATCGGCTCGACGCGGGAGACCGGCGTCTGCTGCAACATGATCTCGCTGACCAGCACGCCCCAGGCGGTGCAGTCGGGACGGCGCCACGGCAGGTCACGGGCGGTGGTGTCCCACCAGCCCAACAGCAACTCGTGATTCATCGCCTGCCATTGTCGCGCAACGAAAAGGCCCCCCGGAGGGGGCCCTTCACAACGAACTTCAGGCTGCGGCGGTCTCGGCGGCGTCGACCTCGCGCAGCTCACCGGTGTGCACGTCGTAGACGAACCCGCGGATCTTGTCCGTGTGCGGGATGAACGGGCTGCGCCGCAGCCGCGCCATCGACCCGCGCACGCTCTGCTCGACGACCTTGAACGCCTCGACGGCCCAGGTCGGGCGCAGACCGGTGTCGGTCTCCAGTTCGTCCTTGAAGTCGTCCTCGGTCACCATCTCCAGGCCGCAGTTCGTGTGGTGCACGAGCAGCACCTCGCGCGTGCCGAGCTTGCGCTGGCTCAGCGCGAGCGAGCGGATGGCGTCGTCGGTGACGACCCCTCCCGCGTTGCGCAGCACGTGCGCCTCACCCTGCTTCAACCCGAAGATCTCGAACACCCGGATGCGCGAGTCCATGCAGGTCAGAATCGCCACCTGCAGGGACGGCTTCGCGGACGAGCGATCTCCTGGAACCACGTTCCCGAGCTCGTAGTTCCGCTTGAGCAGTTCGTCGATCGCGGTCATGTGACACACCTCCATGGCCTACCGGCGGACCCCGCGTCGATTGGAACCGGAGTTAGCGCACGTTCACAAGGGGTTTCCGCTCAATATCACGTTCACCGGATCGAGCGACGCTCGCCTACGCCTGGATCAGACCTGGTCGGGCTACGTTCGGGCCGTGATCGAGCCCACAGGTCCGCTGCCGCCCACGGTGTACTGGCGCCGCCGCCTCGCCGCGATCGGGGCAGCGCTGGTCACACTCCTGCTCGTCATCTGGATCGTCGGGATGTTCGGCTCGGACGGCGAGACCGCCCAGCCCACGAACGCGGCCGCGGCGTCGTCCTCGAACCCGCCGCCGAGCATGTCCGAGAGCCCGGCCGCCGCGTCGTCCTCCTCAACGACCCCGCCGCCCTCGCCGACGGAGACCACCCCGCCGCCTCCGCCTCCCGGGCCGCCGCAGCCCTGCCCTGACGACGTGATCGGGGTCGTGGCGAAGGCCAACAAGCCCTTCTACACCATCGGTGACCAGCCAGAACTGTCGATGGACGTCGTCAACACCGGCCCGGTGCCGTGCATCAGGGACATCGGACGCCAGCACCGCGAGCTCACCGTGCTGACCGCGGACGGTGCGACCGTGTTGTGGTCGAGCAACCACTGCCTCTCGGCGGTGGGCACGGAAACCCGCGTGATGCAGCCCAAGGAAGCTTTCAACTACGGCACGAAGTGGGCGGGCTCGACCTCGACGCCGGGCTGCGGCGCGCACACGCGGGTCGGGCCCGGCGACTACCTGCTGGTGGCGAAGCTGGCCGGGAAGGCCAGCTCACCCGTGGTCTTCAGACTCGAGCACTAGGCCTCACGGCCCGAACCAGCGCTCCTCGGCGCCACCGCGCGGCGCCGCCGACGTGTTGCCGATGATCAGTTCGGTCGCGAGGTTCACCGACCGCGGCCGCGTGCGCTCGTTCGTGTCGAGCAGCAGCTTGCCCGCCGCCCGGCCCTTCTCCAGCACCGGCTGACGGACCGTCGTGAGCCCGGCCTCCTCGCCCGCGCGGATGCCGTCGAACCCGGTCACCGTGATGTCGTGGGGCACGCGCAGGCCACGGCGGGCGGCTTCGGTCATCGCGCCCAGCGCCAGCACGTCCGAGGTGCAGATCAGGGCGGTGATCTGCGGGTCGCGGTCGAGCACCTGGGCCGCGCCGGACGCGCCGGAGACCATGTTGTGGTCGAAGCGCTCGACCACGGGCACCTGCGACCAGTCGACGCCGGCCTCGCTGAACGCCTCCGCCAGGCCCGACAGGCGGTTGCGCTGCACGTGGAAGTGCGCGGCGTGCTGGCGGTCCGGCGTCACGAAGCCGTCGTTGCGGTCACGTGCGAGACGCATGCACACGACGCCGATGCGACGGTGGCCCAGCCCGATCAGGTGCTTCGCGAGCTCGTACATCGCGCCGCGGTCGTCGATGCCGACGCGGTCCACGGTGCCGAGATCCGGCTGGTCGCAGACGACGGTGGGCACCGGGCGTTCCAGCACGGCGGCGAGGTGCGGGTCGTCGTCCGGCACCGAGTAGACGACGAAGCCGTCGACACCGGCACGGTGGACGGAAGCGACGTCCTCGCGCTCGGGGTTGGCGGGGACCAGCAGCAGACCGGTTCCGGCGTCCTCGCACGCGAGCGCGAGGCCCTCCAGGAACCCGATCGCGGCCGGGTCGCGGAACGCGTAGGAGAGGTTCTCGGTGAGCAACAGGCCCACCGCCCCGGCTTTGCGAGTGCGCAACGAACGCGCAACAGGATCCGGGCCGGGATAACCCAGCCTTCGGGCCGTGTCCAACACCCGCCGACGCAGCTCGGGCGAGAGCTGGTCGGGCCGGTTGTACGCGTTGGACACCGTTGTCCGGGAAACGCCCAGCTCAGCGGCCAGAGAGGCCAACGTTGCCGGACGTCGCACATGCATCGACCGCGCCATGAAAGGACCGTAACGGTTCAGAACCAATTCGTGAAGTCAGGGTGACCTGCGTCCCTCAAATGACGCATCCGCGCAGGTTGACCCATCTGCCTTGTTCAGAAGTTGGTCCAGACCAATTAGGTCAATCGGTCATCTCATTTCGGAGGCGCAGACGATTCCCTCGCGACGAGCCGCGGCCGGAACACACGGGTGTAGTTGTCGGTCCCCTGCCTGCGGCGATCGGGATCCAGGCGCAGCACGAGCTCGTCGATCGCGGCCGCGGCCATCTCCTCGATCGGCTGGGCCAGCGTCGTCAAAGCGGGCGAAGAATAGGCAGCCAATGGGATGTCGTCGAACCCGACGACGGACAGCTCTCCGGGTACCGAGATCCCTCGTTGGTGTGCCTCGCGCATGACGCCGAGCGCCATGTGGTCGGACGAGCAGATCACCGCCGTGGGCGTCACCGTGTCCAGCAGCTGCGCCACGGCCTGGCCGCCGCCCTCCGCGCTGAACGGCGCGTGCGCGACGTACTCCGAGCCCGCCGGCAGGTGGTTCTCCTCCAGCGCGGCGGCCCATCCGGCGCGCTTCAGGCGCGACGGCAGTGAGCGCGCCGGACCCGAGACGAACCCGATCCGTTCGTGGCCCAGTTCGATCAGGTGCTTGGTGGCCATGTAACCCGCGAGTTGCTCGTCCACCGTCACGTCGGGCACGTCCAGCGCGGGCGTGGCACCGTTCAGGAAGACCATGTGGACGCCGTCCGCCAGGAGCTTCGCGTAGTAGCTCGGGCGGGGCGCCTGACCGAGCGGCACCTCGACGTTGGTGATCTCCGGTGACACGAACACCATGCCCTCGACCCCGCGGGCCAGGAGCATCCGGACGTACTCCTCCTCGCCCATCGGGGCGCCGCTGCGGGTGTTGCACAGCAGCGACGAGTAGCCCAGGCGCGCGGCCCGCGTCTCCAGCGCCTCGGCGAACGCGGGGAAGACCGGGTTCGAGAGCTCCGGCACCAGCAGGCCGATCACGCCGGTGCGTTGCAACGCACCGAGGCCGCGCGGGGTGTACGGCATCTCCGCGAGCACCGACAGCACCCGTTGCCGGGTCTCCTCGTTCACACCGGCGCGCCTGTTGAGAACACGGCTCACGGTCGAGATGGACACCCCGGCTGCCCTCGCGATCTCGGACAGTCCGGACACGTTGCCTCCCAGCTCAGATCAGGTCTGGCGCAAGCCTGCCGTGTTCAGAAAAAATTTGCAACGAGCGTTTGCAAGACAGCGCCGTTACGGCTTGGTTACGGTCGACGTCTTGACCTGACCATGGTTCTGGTAGTGAAATCGCCCGCAACATTATCGCAAAACCTTGCAAGACCCTTGTCTCACTCGGAGATGAGGCCCCAGCTGGAGGGAACGGCAGCAACGATGCGACGGACAACCCTCGTGACCGCCATGGCGACGGGTGTCGCCCTCGTGCTCACCGCCTGCGGAAGCGGTGGATCGAGCAGCAACAGCGGAACCGACTCGGGCGAAGTGACCTTCTGGGACACCAGTGGTCCCAACGAGAGCCCGGTCTTCAAGAAGATCGCGGAGGCCTGCGCCACCAAGGACGGCTACAAGGTCAAGACCGAGACCGTCGCGTTCGACCAGGCCCTGAACAACTACAAGACCGCGGCGCAGGGCGGTCAGGGGCCTGACGTGTTCCGCTCCGAGGTCGCCTGGGTGCCTCAGCTCGCGAAGAACGGCCTCGTCGCCGACCTGAGCGACACCGACCTCGCGAAGGACACCGGCGACTTCCTGGAAGTTCCGCTGGGCTCCACGAAGTACGAGGGCAAGTCGTACGGCGTTCCGCAGGTCACCGACTCGCTCGCGTTGCTGTACAACAAGAAGAAGCTCGCGGACGCCGGTGTCGAGCCGCCGAAGACGTGGGACGAGCTCAAGGCCGCCGCCGCCAAGCTGGGTGGCGAGAAGTCGTTCTTCCTCAACAACGACGCGTACTACGCGCTGCCGTTCATCTACGGCGCGGGCGGCGACCTGGTCGACGCCTCCGCCAAGAAGATCGTGGTCAACTCCGCGGACAACGTGAAGGCGCTGCAGACCGCCAAGGGCCTGCTCGACGCCAAGGCCGCGTCCACCGCGCTCGACCCGACGAACTCGTACGCGAACATGCAGGCCGCGTTCTCGTCCGGTGAGGCCGCCATGGTCATCAACGGTCCGTGGGCCGTCGCCGACTACCTCAAGGGTGCCGCGTTCACCGACGCCGCGAACCTCGGCATCGCGCCGGTCCCCGGTGACACCGCCGGCAAGGGCAGCGCGCCGGTCGGTGGCCACGACTACGTGGTCCGCCAGGGCACCAAGGCCAAGCAGTCCTCGATCAAGTTCATCCAGTGCATGAGCTCGGCCGAGTCGCAGGCCCAGGTCGCGAAGGAGCTCGGCCTGCTGCCGACCCGCAAGTCCGCGTACAGCAACGCCGACGTGAAGTCCAACGCCGTCGTGTCCGCGTTCGAGCCGGTCGCCAAGGCCGCGCACGCCCGTCCGTGGATCCCCGAGGGCGGTCAGCTGTTCGACCCGCTGAAGATCGCCTACGCCGACGTCCTCGCCGGCAAGAAGGAGGCCAAGGCGGCGCTCGACGAGGTCGCCAAGGCCTACAAGGACACCGTCGTTCCCGAGTACTCCATCGGCTGATCAGTGACCGGGTGGCCGGGGTCTCCCGGCCACCCTTTTAGTCGGAGGGAGATCTTCGGTGCGCCGGTTCTTGGAACGGCACTGGTACGCGTACGCGATGGTCCTGCCGGTCGTGGTGGTCATCGCGGTGTTGGTGCTCTACCCGCTCGCCCAGGGCGTGTTCTTCACCTTCACCAACATCAACGAGGCCAACATCGCGAACCCGGTGCTCGACCGGCCGGCGACGTACGACGGCGTTGGTTTCAAGAACTACCTGAACGTCCTGTCCGGCGACTCGTCGTACGGAGCGTTCTGGAGCACGCTGGTCCGCACGCTCATCTGGACCTTCAGCTGTGTGTTCCTCCACTACGTGATCGGCCTGGGCCTCGCGCTGCTGCTCAACCGCGAGGTGAAGGGCCGCACGCTCTACCGCGTCATGCTGATCCTGCCGTGGGCCGTGCCCGCGTTCATCAGCGCGTTCGCGTGGAAGTACATGTTCAACGCGCAGTACGGGATCATCAACCAGCTGCTGCGCGCCGTCGGCCTGCCCGACCCGGTGTGGCTCGGCCAGTCCGACTGGGCGCTGTTCGCCGTGATCGTCGTCAACGTCTGGCTCGGCGTGCCGTTCATGATGGTGGCGCTTCTCGGTGGCCTGCAGTCGATCCCCGGCGACCTGTACGAGGCCGCGGAGATGGACGGCGCGACGCCGTGGCAGCGCTTCCGGAACGTGACGCTGCCCGGCCTGCGCTCGGTGTCGTCGACGGTGATCCTGCTGGGCATCATCTGGACCTTCAACATGTTCCCGGTGATCTACCTGATCGCCGGCCCGAACCCGAACACGCGCATCCTCGTCACGTACGCGTTCGAGCGCTTCTTCTCCGGCGCCTCACGTGACTACGCGATCGCGTCGACCTACGGCGTGCTCATCCTCTCCGTGTTGTTGGTCTTCGCCACGGTGTACCGCCGTGCGCTGCGCAAGCAAGGCGAGGTGTGGTGATGACGCTCGACGCTTCTTCTTTGCAGATGGTGAAACCGGAGCGCCGTCTCAAGCGCACCGACCGGTCGCCGCTGGCGTCCATCGGCCTGCACGCCGGGTTGATCATCGCCTCGCTGGTCGCCGTGTTCCCCGTTTTCTGGGTGCTCGTCACGTCGTTCAAGCCGGACGCCCGCGCGGTCGAGACCACGCCGCAGTTGTTCAACGAGTCCTCTTTGGACAACTACACGCGGATCCTGGCCGGCGAGAAGGGCGCGTTCCTCACCTGGTTCGGCAACTCGGTGCTGATCGCGTTGCTGACGACGATCATCGCGGTGTTCCTGTCGGCGACGACGGGCTACGCGGCGTCGCGCTTCCGGTTCCCCGGCAAGCGATCGCTGATGATGTCGTTCCTCGTGGTGCAGATGTTCCCGTTCGCGGTGCTGATCGTGCCGCTGTACAACATCCTCATCGCGCTGGGGCTGCAGGGATCGTCGATCGGCCTCGTGCTCGTGTACTGCACGACCGCGGTGCCGTTCTGCACCTACATGCTCAAGGGCTACTTCGACACGATCCCCACGGACATCGACGAAGCGGGCCGCGTGGACGGGCTCTCCCCGTTCGGCGTGTTCTGGCGGCTGATCATGCCGCTGGCCAAGCCGGGACTCGCGGTCACGTCGTTCTACGCGTTCCTGACGGCCTGGGGCGAGGTGGCGTTCGCGTCCGCCTTCCTGTCCGCCGCGGACGAGTCGAAGACGCTCGCCGTGGGGCTGCAGGTGTTCGTGCAGCAGAACCGGACCGAGTGGGGGCATCTCGCCGCCGCGTCCATTCTGGTCGCGATTCCGGCCGTCATCGTGTTCTACCTGGTACAGCGGTTCCTGGTGACCGGGCTGTCGTCCGGCGCCGTGAAGGGCTAGCCGAGCGGAGTTCCGGTCTGCCTGCCGGTGGGGCCGGAACTCCGTTCAGTTCCACGTGATGCCGTAGAAGATGAACCGGCCGTCGCTGGACGGGGAGGACGGCAGCGTCCGCACCTCCAGCGACGCGTACCTCCCGGCGCGGCTGCGCCCGCACAGCTGACTGCCCACGTGCAGCTCACCGAACTCCACGCGGTCCCGCCACGACGTCACCTGCGCACAGCGCTCACGGTTGGCGAGCGGTGTGTCCGGGATGACCGCGAGCTGGGCGCCCACGGCCGTGTGCACGCCGGTGCCGTCCATCTGCAGCTCGCCGGCGGTGGACGTGTCGTGGCGCCAGTACTCGATGTCGACCCAGTTGTACCGATCCTGAGGAATGAGCTCGACCACGCGCTTCTCCTGGACACCGTCGTAGCGGCCGGGAAGCGCCCCGAGTGTCGAGACGCTGGGCGCCGGCGTCGTGGTGGTCACGTCGCCCGGCCTGTCGGAGGGCGGGCTCGTGCCGGTCGGCGGCGCGGGGACAGGACCGTTGGGGGCTGAAGTCGTCGAGGCAGGCGGCTCGGACGAGGAACCGGTGGGCTGCGTCGTCGTCGGCGCCGCCGTGGGCGTGCTGCTCGGTCCGGGTGTGGGCGTGCCGAGCGGAAAGGCGAGAACGGCCGCGAGGACTGCCGCCGCCGCAACGCCTCCGCCGGCCGCGAGAATTTTCGCCTGCTTGCGGGGCCGCCGGTCCGGTGCCGGCTTCTCAGATTCCTCTTCCCATCGAGGGAGGAACCTGCTGACGGCCTCCACGAGGATCTTCGCCTGCTCGCGGGGCTGGCGGTCCGGTGCGGGCTTCTCCGGTTCCCCTGTCTCGGTTCGCGCAGCCTCCTCCCCATGACGACCGGCTTGCATCGATCTCCTCCGCGGAGTGCGTGTCCTGTGTGCTGGATATGAGCGGGCTAAAAGAGTATGGGATTCGTCAAATTGGGTGCAGGCCAAATGAATGACAATTCCTTCAACTGCTCTGACCTGCGGCTTCGCGGCTTTCGTCGACCTTTGCGCGATTCGGCGGAGTTCCGGTCAATTCCCGTCGATGTGTCAATGTTGTCGACGATCCTTTGTGGACTCGCGACCGTGGTGGTTCGTCCAGACCCCTGAACGCAAGCGCTTACGTTGCGAACCGGTGCAACGTAAGCGCTTACGTCTGTTCCCGTAAGCGCTTGCAATGCATAACGTCGCGCCCAGACAAGCGGTGAAAGGTGCGTCACATGGCAGAGGTGTCCTACGTCAAGGCGTCGCGGATCTTCTCCGGCAACCCGCCGGTGCGGGCGGTCGACGAGCTCTCCCTCGAAGTGAGCGACGGCGAGTTCCTGGTGCTGGTCGGCCCGTCCGGTTCGGGCAAGTCGACGGCGCTGCGCATGCTCGCGGGCCTCGAGGACATCGACGAGGGCGCCATCCAGATCGGTGGCAAGGACGTCACGAACGTGCCGCCGAAGGGCCGGGACATCGCGATGGTGTTCCAGTCGTACGCGCTGTACCCGCACATGACCGTCGCGGAGAACATGGGCTTCGCGCTCAAGCTGCGCGGTGTGCCGAAGACCGAGATCAAGGCGAAGGTCGAAGAGGCCGCCAAGATGCTCGACCTGCAGAAGTACCTGGAGCGCAAGCCGAAGGCGCTGTCCGGCGGTCAGCGTCAGCGCGTTGCCATGGGTCGCGCCATCGTGCGTGAGCCGTCCGTGTTCCTCATGGACGAGCCGCTGTCCAACCTGGACGCCAAGCTGCGCGTCGAGACGCGTGCGAACATCGCCGCTCTTCAGCAGCGTCTCGGCACCACCACGATCTACGTCACGCACGACCAGGTCGAGGCCATGACGATGGGCCACCGCGTCGCGGTGCTCAAGGACGGCCTGCTGCAGCAGTGCGACACGCCTCGCGCGCTGTACGACCGTCCGGCCAACGCGTTCGTCGCGGGCTTCATCGGCTCGCCGGCCATGAACCTCAAGACCGTGCCGATCTCGGCGGAGGGCGCGAAGCTCGACGGCATCATCGTGCCGCTGAGCCGTGCCGCGCACGAGGCCGCCGGCGGTCTGGACGAGGTCACCTTCGGCATCCGGCCCGAGGCGCTCGGCATCGTGCCGTCGACCGACGAGGGCATGGAGATGACCGTCGAGCTGGTCGAGGAGCTCGGTGCCGACGCGCTCGTGCACGGTGCCGTGAAGATCGGCGACTCGTCGCAGCGCTTCGTCGTCCGCGTCGACGGCCGCACACCGCCGACCCTGGGGCAGCACGTGAAGGTCGCCGTGCGCGACGACACCGAGATCCACCTGTTCCACCCCGAGACGGGCGAGCGCCTGGAGTCCTGAGTCACACGTTCAAGCCCCCGGCGTGACCGTCGGGGGCTTTTTCGTGTCGTAAACTGAACTCGACAACGGTTTCCATTACCTGATCGAGGGACGGCGTGATGACTCTCCGCAACGCTCTGGTCGGCACTCTCGCCGTCGTGAGCCTGGCCGCCTGCGGCACGACCACGCCGTCTGCCGACAGCGGCAAGATCCAGGTCGTCGCCTCCACCAACGTGTGGGGCAGCGTCATCAAGGCGGTCGGCGGCGACGAGGTCGAGGTCAAGGCCCTGCTCGACGACCCGGCGGCCGACCCGCACTCGTACGAGAGCAAGCCCGCGGACGCGGCGCTGGTCAAGGACGCCAAGCTGGTCGTGTTCAACGGCGGTGGCTACGACGACTTCTTCGCCAAGCTGATCACCAGCGACGCCACCAAGAAGATCGAGGCGTTCCCGCTGCGCGACAACCACGCGGAACCGCAGACCGGCGCGCCCGACGCCGACGGTCACGACCACAGCGTGAACGAGCACGTCTGGTACGACCTGCACACCGTCCAGGCGGTGGCCGAGGCCGCGGCGAACGAGCTGGGCGCCATCGCGCCGGACAAGAAGACGACGTTCGAGAAGAACACGGCGGACTTCACCACCAAGCTCGAGGAGCTGGAGAAGAAGGTCGCCGGTGTCGGCAAGGACCGCAAGGTCGCGTCGACCGAGCCGATCGCGCACTACCTGATCGACGAGTCCGGTGCCGAGGACGTGACGCCCGAGGCGTTCAGCAAGGCCATCGAGGAGGAGTCGGACGTGCCGGCCGCCGCCCTCGCGTCGATGAACCAGCTGGTCGAGTCCAAGCAGGTCAACGTCCTGGTGGAGAACACCCAGACCGAGAACCAGGTCACGAAGAGCGTGGTCGAGAAGGCCAGGGCCGCCGGCGTTCCGGTCGTCGCGGTCACCGAGACGTTGCCCGAGGGCGTGACCGGCTACCTTGACTGGATGAGCAAGCAGGTTGACGCGCTCACGCAGGCGCTCAAGGCATGAGCGCGATCTCGCTACGCGGGGCCCGGTTGTCCTACGGGGACAGAGTGTTGTGGGACGGGCTCGACCTCGACGTCGAACCCGGTGAGTTCCTCGCGGTCCTGGGGCCGAACGGCTCCGGCAAGACCAGCCTGATGCGCGTGCTGCTCGGACTGCAGCCGCTGTCCTCCGGCACGGTCTCGATCGCCGGCGGCAACCACTCCATCGGGTACGTCCCGCAGCAGCGAGCGCTCGACCAGTCCATGACGTTGCGCGGCCGCGATCTCGTCGGGCTGGGCCTGGACGGCCACCGGTGGGGTTTCGGGCTGGGCGGCCGCCGGGAACGCAAGATCCGCGTCGACGCGGCCATCGAGGCCGTGGGCGGCACTCGCTATGCGGATTCGCCGATCGGGGTGCTGTCCGGCGGGGAGCAGCAACGGTTGCGGGTCGCGCAGGCCCTGGTCGGCGACCCGACCGTGATGCTGTGCGACGAGCCGTTGCTGTCGCTGGACCTCGCGAACCAGCGGATCGTGTCCGAGCTGATCGACAAACGGCGTCGTGAGTCCGACACCGCGGTTCTCTTCGTGACGCACGAACTGAATCCCGTGCTGCCGCTCGTCGACCGGGTCCTGTACCTGGTGGGCGGGCGGTTCCGCGTCGGTACGCCCGAAGAGGTCATGAACTCTCGCACGCTGTCCGAGCTGTACCGGACGCCGGTCGAGGTCGTGCGCGTGCGCGACCAGATCCTGGTGGTCGGCGCCGGCGCCTGCGAGGAGCAGACGCACCACCTGTCGGCGGAGGCCGCGTCGTGACGTTCTTCGACCTGCTCGAACTGGACTTCGTGCAGACCGCGCTGATCGCGGCCGCCGTGCTGGGGCTGGTGGCCGGCGTTCTCGGGCCGCTCGTGGTCACGCGCAAGATGGCGTTCGCGGTGCACGGCACCAGTGAGCTCGCCTTCACCGGTGGCGCGGCGGCGTTGCTGCTCGGCATCGGCATCGGGTACGGCGCGCTGGCCGGGTCGATCATCGCCGCGGTGCTGCTCGGTGTGCTGTCGCGCCGAGAGAGCGACCGCGACTCGGTGATCGGCGCGATCCTCGCGTTCGGGCTCGGCATGGGCATCCTCATGCTCGCGCTCTACAAGGGGCGCACGTCCAACAAGTTCGGTCTGCTGACCGGTCAGATCGTCGGCGTCGACTCCACCGACCTCAAGCTCCTGGTGATCTCGTCCATCGCCGTCCTGGTCGTGATGGCGTTCATCTACCGGCCGTTGTTCTTCGCGTCGGTGGACCCGGACGTGGCGGTGTCGCGCGGGGTTCCGGTGCGGACGCTGTCGATCGTGTTCGCGGTGCTGGTCGGTGTCGCGACCGCGCTGTCCGTTCAGGTCGTGGGCGCGTTGCTGGTGCTGGCGTTGATGATCACGCCGGCGGCCGCGGCGATGCGTCTCACCGCGTCGCCTTTGAGGGCCACGATTCTGTCCGTCGTCTTCGCCGAGATCGCCGCGGTGGGAGGCATCCTGCTGTCGCTCGTGCCGGCGCTTCCCGTCAGCGCCCTCGTGACGGCACTGAGCTTCGTGATCTACCTGCTCTGCCGCGCCGTGTCCTGGCGACGGTCACGCACTGCGTGAGCTGATCGGCTTGGTCACGTCGTCCTGACGGGGCGCGGGCATCAGCCGCGGTGGGATGTCCAGGCCTGCCACGCGCACCTGGTTGCGGCCGTTCTCCTTGGCCTTGTAGAGCGCCGCGTCCGCCGAGTGCTGGGCGGTGGCCATGTCCGGGCCGTTGTCCGGGATCACCGCCACGCCGATGGACGCCGAGATCGCCTGCAGCGACTCGCCTTCCGGTTCCGGGGGCTGGATCTCGCGGCCGTACAGGGTGACCACGTTGCGGTGCTTGTCGGTGGTCGGGACGGCGAGAGAGCCGATGGCCTCGCGGATGCGTTCGGCGATCGTCACGCCCTGGGCCACCGGGGTGTCCTTCAGCGCCACCACGAACTCCTCGCCGCCGTCCCGGCCCGCCACGTCGCCGGGGCGGAGCTTCTCGCGCAGGATCCGGCCCACCTCGGCCAGTACGGCGTTGCCCGCCGGGTGGCCCCAGGTGTCGTTGATGCGCTTGAAGTGGTCGAGGTCGATCACCAGGACGGTCATCGGTTCGCCGTCCAGGCGGCAGCGTTCGGCCAGGCGGCCCGCATACTCGGTGAGGCCGTTGGTGTTGAGCAGGCCCGTCCGGTAGTCGGTGTGGGCGTCCGCGGCCAGGCGCTGGTGGAGCTGTTCCTGTTCGCGCAGCAGGCGTTCCAGGTGGGTCCGGCGTTCACCCGCGCGTGACAGCAGCGCGTTGACCAGGATCACCGGCACGGTCAGCAACAGCGGTCCGACCCAGTGGCTCGTCATGAGCATGCCGAGCATGGCGCCGGCGCCGAGCGTGCTCATCTCGAGCATGTTGTCGACCTTGGAGCCCAGGAAGTCGAGGATCTTCGAGTTCGGCGTCACGATCTTGAACGCGGCCGCGACGGTCATCACCTGGACCAGCCAGTAGACGACGGCGGCTATCGCGAGGATCAGGACGAGGCTCAGGTCCGTCGGGATGTTCCCGGTGGCGGCCAGCGAGACGCCCGACAGGTGCACCAGTGCCCACGACAGGAGGGTCGAGGCGAGCATGGAGGCGGTGCCGAAGACGAAGCGGTAGGGCTGGCGGCGGGCGATCGGCTGGATCAGGATGCGCATCCAGATCGTGGCGATCACGGCCAGGCCGCCGGGCAGCGCCACGGCCGCGGCGAAGGTCCAGACCGAGGTCAGGTCGATGTGGGGGCCTGAGGCCTCGTTGCGGCGGGCTTCTTCCGCTCTGCGCACGACGGTCAGGTGGATGGTGATCGCGGCGATGAGCGCGGCGAAGCGGAGCCAGTCGGTGGTCGCGACGTCGGTGAGCTTCGTCAGCAGCCAGATGGCGGCAACGGCCACGGCCGCTTCGAGCACGAAAAAGTATGCGATCGCACTGGGCGCAACGGTCCAAAGGTCCCAGTTGCGAATCGGAGTCAAGCCGAGTGCCCGCGATCGCCCGCGATCAGTCAAACTGTTCTTCACCACGACCCCCTACGCTCATGGCAAGTCATGAGCTAAGCCGCCGCTGACCAGGTCGTAGACCACCGCGCTGCCGCTTGTCGCAACGAGGAGGTGTCCTTCCATGTGCAACCGAGACTTCTGAACGCACCCTTCCTCTAGTCGGCTTCAATCTCGCATCCAGATCATCATGGTGCCTCTACGACGGATATCGCTATTGGTGACCGTTCTGTTTCAGATTGCCACCGCCTTCGTGCCGTCGCGACCCCGAGCACGTCGCCAGGCGAAGGTTGCCTGCGTCGCGAGCAGCAGTCCGATGCCGCCCGCGCCGGCGATCGTGGCCGTCACCGATCCGATCGAATGAGCGACGACACCGGCCAGCGCCATTCCACCGCCCTGGCTCGAACGCAACGCCGCGCGCCCAATGCCATAAGCCCTTCCGCGGTACTGGTCCGGTAGCAGGCGCATCCACGCCGAACGAGCGGGTGTGTGATAAGCCCCGCCTATACCGGCAATCACGAGCAAAACGATCGTCCAGGTCAGGTTCGGGTTGAAAGCGAACATGATCAACGGCGCCAGCGACAGGATCGCCAGCGGGCCGATCAGCCGTTCTCGCTTCGCCGGATCCCGCACGAGACGGAAGAGCAGCGCCACACCCAGCACGTTCGCGGCGGGTTCGATGGCGAGGATCAGTCCGACCGCCCACACCGCGTTCAGGCTCGCCGCCAGAGGGACCGCGAGTCCTTCCGGGACCATCGCGAGGCCGGCGAGCAGCCGGACGCCCAGCAGGGTCCTCAATCGCGGCTCTGACACCATCAGCGTGAGCACGCCGCGCGGTTCTTCGTCGTCCTTCTTCTTGCGGCCCAGCGGATCGGCGGCCGGGCGGTGCTTCACGGACGTCTGCACCAGGATCGCCAGGGCGGCGAACGTGACCGCGTTGATCCCGAGCGCGAGGCCGGGGCCGCTGTGGGCGACGAGGAAGCCCGCGGCGGCGAGACCCGCCATCTGGGCGATGTCGACGGACGTGCCGAAGAGCGCCACACCGTCGTCGTAGCGCTTCGGCGGGAGTACGTGAGGGAGGCTCGCCTCCTGGGCCGCGAGGTACGGCGAGGAGATCGCCAGAACCACCACGAGCAGCACGATCATGGCCCACAGGGGCATGCCGGGAATGGCCATCGCGCCCATGAGCACGGCCTGCATCCAGGCCGTCGTCACCATTACGGTGCGTCGTGGGAACCGGTCGGCGACCCAGCCGAGCAACGGGCCCGAAATCAGTGGCGGGAACAGCGTCAGCGACCACGTGAGAGCGGTCCAGGCAGCGGATTGTGTTCGCTCGAATACGAGCAGTGACAATGCGACCGCCGCGAGCTGGTCGCCGGCGGTCGAAGCGGTCGAGCCGATCCACATGGCGCGGAACTCGCGCAAACCCACGAGCTCGCGGAGCGCGCCGCGGGTCGTCATGCGGTGCTCCGGACAGCCGCTCCCCGCGCGCGGTGAATCGGCACGTCCCGATTCGCTCTACGCCGAGTCACGTCGCCCCCGCCGGTGGTAATCAATTCCTAACGACAATCACGGTAGAAGCTGTCTGACCGTTCAACGTCTGTCCTACCACAGTGTGTACCTAAACGGAGCAGAGCAGTTACCTAAAGTAGTTACAATAGCGAAACGTAGAGCTGATCTTCTTCACAGTTGACCTCGGCGTCGCCTGATTGGACCCCAAATGGTCACGGTGTGTGTCAGCCGGTGCCAAACGGATGTCTCGTGTTCCGCCGACCGGCGCAACCCGCACCGGCTCCTACCTGGTGAAACAGGCGAATTGCGATCGAGACGAAGGTACCCGCGCCCGGGAGTGGCGCGGAATAGGCCACGCCGTTTGTCATCCCGATGAGTCGCGAAGTTCTGGCAAGTGTGGAGATCTCGTTTCCCCGCCCGCGTAACGAAACCGGTTTCGCAGGCGAGGAAAACGATCACTAACGTCGGCGAATGAAGGCGCTTAGCGTCGCGAACTAGCCGATAACGTCAGGCAACTGTCAGACAAGGCCGTCTGACGCGTCAGCCTTTGGCGTCGAGACGGCGGCGACGAGCGATCTCGGCCAGTACGACACCGGACGCGACGGACGCGTTGAGCGACTCGACGCCCTTCGCCATCGGGATCGACACGGTCTGGTCGCACGTCTCCTTGACCAGACGACCGAGGCCGCGGCCTTCCGACCCGACCACGACGACGAGCGGGCCCGTCGCGAGGTCGAGGCCGTCGACGTCGACGTCACCGTCGGCGTCGAGGCCGACGATCATCAGCCCTGCCTCCGCCCAGTCGCGCAGCGTCCGGGTGAGGTTCGTGGCCATCGCGATCGGGATCTTGGCGGCCGTGCCCGCGCTGGTGCGCCAGGCGACCGCCGTCATCGACGCGCTGCGCCGCTGCGGCACCACGACGCCCTGAGCGCCGAACGCCGCCGCGGACCGCACGACGGCACCCAGGTTGCGCGGGTCCGTCACGCCGTCCAGAGCCACCAGCAACGGCGGCGTGGTGGCGCGCTGAGCGAGGTCGAGCAGCTCGTCCGCGGTCGCGTACTCGAACGGCGGCACCTGCAGGCCGAGGCCCTGGTGCATCGCGCCGCCGGTGATCCGGTCGAGCTCACCGCGGGCGACCTCCAGCACGGTGATGCCTCGGTCGGCGGCCAGGCGCACGGCCTCGGCCACGCGGTCGTCCGCGTCGATGCCCAGCGCCACGTACAGCGCCGTAGCGGGAGTGCCCGCGCGCAGACACTCCACGACGGGGTTGCGGCCCGCCACGGTCTCCGCGGAGGCCTTCTCCTTGGTGTGCCGGCGCTGCGTCTTGACCGCGTCGGTCTTCGCCGCCACCTTCGCCCGCTTGTAGGCGGGGTGGTTCGGGCGCTCGGTCGCCTTCGGCGTCGGACCCTTGCCGGTCAGCCCTTTGGACTTCTGCCCGCCGGAGCCGACGACCGCGCCCTTCTTCGAGCCCGGATTGCGCATCGCGCCCTTGCGCTTGGAATTGCCAGCCACGGAAGTCAGTCGTCCTTCAAAGTCCACTGCGGACCGTCGGGGGTGTCCTCGACGGCGATGCCCGCGTCGTGCAGCTGGTCGCGCAATGCGTCAGAGCGCGCGAAATCCCTGCTCTTGCGGGCTTCTTGGCGTTCGACGAGAAGTCGATCCACCAGGGTGGTCAACGCCTGTCGCATGCCGAGATCGGCAGACGACGCGTCGTTCCACTTCGGCGACAACGGGTCGACGCCGAGGATGTCAGCCATCCGGCGTACGCACTCGGCGGCCGCACGGGCCGTCTCGTGGTCGCCGTCGGCGAGTGCCGTGTTGCCTTGGCGCACCTTGTTGTGCAGCGCAGCCACGGCTTGGGGCGTGTTCAGGTCGTTGTCCATCGCCACGACGAAGTCCGGGCACATGTCGCCGCGGAGCTCGATCGGGCCGACGCGTTCCGCGACACGGCGCAGGAACGACTCGATGCGCCCGTAGGACGTCACCGCCTCCTGCAACGCCTCTTCGGAGTACTCGATGTGCGACCGGTAGTGCGGCGAGACCAGGTAGTACCGCAGCTCCTGGGCGCGGACCAGTTCCAGCATCGCGGGGATGGACACGGTGTTGCCGAGCGACTTGGCCATCTTCTCGCCGGACAGCGTCACCCAGTAGTTGTGCATCCAGTAGTTCGCGAAGCCGTCGCCGGCCGCGCGGGACTGGGCCTGCTCGTTCTCGTGGTGCGGGAAGATCAGGTCGAGCCCGCCGCCGTGGATGTCGAACGTGCTGCCGAGGTACGTCGTGGCCATCGCCGAGCACTCCAGGTGCCAGCCGGGCCTGCCGTCACCCCACGGGGTCGGCCAGGACGGCTCGCCGGGCTTGGCGGCCTTCCACAGCGTGAAGTCGCGCGGGTCGCGCTTGCCGCGCACCGCCGTCTCGCCCTGCTCCACGCCGTCGAGCCGCTGCCCGGACAGCGCGCCGTACTCGGGGAACGAGCGCACGTCGAAGTAGACGTCGCCGTCGACGTCGTAGGCGTGGCCCTTGTCGATCAGCCGCTGCATCAGCTCGACCATCTGCGTGACGTGGCCGGTGGCGCGCGGCGCGTACGACGGCGGCAGGCAGCCCAGCGCGTCGTAGGCGTCCTCGAAGGCGCGCTCGTGCGTGTACGCCCACTCCCACCAGGGCCTGCCGTGGTCGGCGGCCTTGGTGAGGATCTTGTCGTCGATGTCGGTGACGTTGCGGACCAGCGTGACGTCAGCCCCGTCGCGGGCGAGCCAGCGGCGCAGGACGTCGAAGTTCAGGCCGCTGCGGACGTGCCCGATGTGCGGCACGCCCTGCACGGTCGCCCCACACACGTAGATCGACGCCGTTCCGTTGACCTGCGGGTGGAACTCCCGCATGGACCGGCTCGCCGTGTCGTAGATGTGGAGGCTCACACGGGAATGGTACGGGCCACATCCAAAAGAGCGGTCGGGCGGTCACTCGTCGGAACCGGGTTGACGAGCCGGAAGGAGCAACCGATGGACTCCGCTCCGCCGTCCGCCTCCTCGCTGTCGCCGACCATCACGGCATCGCGGGGATCGACGCCCAGCCGTTCGCACGCGGTGGTGAAGATCTTCGGGTCCGGCTTGATGACGCCTTCTTCGTAGGACAGCACGAACTCGTCCACGAGGTGCGTGAGGCCGTGCAGCTCGAACACGCTGCGGATGTCCCAGCCGATGTTGCTGACGACCGCGACCGGGACGTCCTTGAGGTGCTCCAGCGCCGCCCTGGTGTCCGGGTACGGCTGCCAGGACTCGGGGTGCAGCAGCTTGTCGTAGAAGGCCTCGGCGTCGGGCACCAGCGCGTCCTCCAGGACCTTCACGTGCACCCAGCGGTGCACGTCGGGGTCGAGGTCGCGCCGGTGCCAGCCGTCGGCCAGCTCGGGGTCCATGCCGTCGGCGATGCCGACCGGGGCCGTGAGGGCACGCATCAGGGCACCGTTGGACTCCAGCTCGGGGTGTTCGAGCCGGAACAGCGTGCCGGAGAAGTCGAAGAGCGCGGCGCGGATCGTCACGCCCCCGACTCTACGTGCCGAACGGCTAGGTGGTCTGGACCTTTTTGAGCTCGGCCTCGACCAGCGAGGCGTCGTAGGACAGGGTCAGCCGCAGATCGCCCGTGCCGCGGACGCTGGCGGCCGCGAACTCCTCGACGAACTGCTCGATCTGCTGGAGCGGCTGGTCGGCGAGCTGGGACGCGGCCTTGTAGAGCGCGGTGAAGCGGTCCGGTGTCGTGGTGCCGCGCAGGTCGGCGGACCAGTCGAGGAGGTTCTCGTACGCCTCCACGAAGCTGTTGGCCAGGTACTTGATCTTGTCGCTGTCGCCGGGCTTGCTGGCCGGGCCGAACGCGCTCTGCAGCCTGCCGGGGGAGAGCAGGTCCGCGATGCCGTTGATGATGCCGTCGAACGTGCGGCTGCGCGCCATGAAGGTGTCCAGCGCGTCCACGTCCGCGGTGATCATGCGCTTCGGCTTGACGCTGCCCATCTCGTGGCTGATCCGCTTGTCCTTGAGGTTGCGCATGTGCAGCCCCACGGTGTCGGCGAACAGCTGGTACTCCCAGCCGGGCCGCGGTCCGGCCACCGGGGCGCCGACCTTCTTCGCGATCATCTCGGCCAGCTCGCGCGGCGTGCGGTTGCGGATGTCCAGGTACCCGGTGCCGACGCGCAGCGCGGGGATCTCGGTGTCGTCGAACCGGACGGGCAGCACGTACTCGGTGTCGGAGACCAGGGCGCGGTCGAACGCGGACTGCCGCTCGTGCTTGGTCCACATCTTCCTGGCGTAGGCCTCCGAAATGAACATCACGCAGAAGCGCGAGTCGTGGCGGTAGATCTGGTCCAGGTGCTCGACGAGGTTCTTGCCCCAGAGATCGGCCTGCTCGTCGGTGTCGTAGAAACGGGAGACGCCCAGCTCGGTGAGGTGGCGGGCCACCTCGTCGACGTAGGGGCGGTCTTCGCCGGCGAAGGAGAGACAAACGTCGTACTTGGGCACGAGGCGCATGTTAGTGGCGGGAACCACACCGACGTACGGGGAGTTGTCCAGGTATGAGCCTGGGGTTCCTGTTCGCGATGTCGTTACCCGCGTTGGTGGCGGCGTTGTTCGTGCTCGCCGTGGTCGAGCGCTTCGTGCGGGGCAAGAAGAAGGGCACGCCGATGTCCACCGCCGGGATCGGTGAGCTCGGCGCGACGTTCGAGGCCGGCAAGCGCGAGGAGATCGAGTTCCGCAAGGAGGAACGCCTGCTGCGCGACGACGAGGGGGACGGCGCGCCGCCGCGAAGCCGGGTGGACCTCGACGGCGGCCTCGCCGTGCTCAACGTGCCCGCGCAGAGGCAGCCGAGCTAGGCGTTTCCGGTGGTCTTGGCGACCTTGACGCGGACGATCACGCGGACGTTGTCCGTGCCGGCGTCGCCCGGGTAGTCCTTGCCGAGGTACTTGTGCGACAGCTCGTTGATGAGCTCGGCGCCGCCCTCGGTGGTCAGCGACGCGTCACCGCGGAACTCGCTGTACTGGTACGGGTTGTCCTTGTTGATGACGGTGATGCTCACCCGCGGGTCGTTCTGCAGGTGACGCTCCTTCGCCCGGCCGACGACGGTGGAGAACAGCACGTCGTCACCATCGCGCTTGATCCAGACGACCGAGGTCTGCGGGCTGCCGTCCTTGGTCAGCGTCGCGACCGTGGCGTAGTTCGGGCTGTCGAGGAGTTCGCGCTGCGTTTCTGAAAGCGTGGCCATGTTCGTCAGGCTACGGGGAACAGCAGGGCTGTCGCGATCGCCGCGATGCCCTCGTTTCGCCCTGTGAGACCCAGGCCGTCCGTGGTGGTGCCGGCGACCGAGACCGGACCGCCCACCGCGTCGGAAAGCGTTTTCTGGGCCTCGTCGCGGCGCTTGCCGATGCGCGGCTCGTTGCCGATGACCTGCACTGTGGCATTTCCCACACGGTATCCGGCCTCTTCGACGAGGCGGCGCACCTCCGTGAGCAGGACAACGCCGTGCGCGCCCGACCAGCGCGGGTCTGACGTGCCGAAAACGGCACCCAGGTCACCCAGACCCGCCGCGGACAGCAGCGCGTCGCACAGGGCGTGTGAGGCCACGTCGCCGTCGGAGTGGCCGGCGCAACCGTCGACGCCCTCCCACAGCAGACCGGCGATCCAGCACTCCCGGCCTGACTCGATCGGGTGGACGTCGACGCCCTGGCCGATCCTCACTTCTGGCCTCCGCTGAACAGTGCTTCCGCGACCGCGAGGTCGAACGGCGTGGTGATCTTCATGGCGTGCGCGTGCCCGGGAACCGTGTGCACGGCGACACCGTTCTTCTCGACGAGACCGGCGTCGTCAGTCGCGGCGATACCGGAGCAATAGGCGGCTTTGAGAGTCTCGGCGCGGAAACCCTGCGGGGTCTGCACGACCCGCAGACCGGCTCGATCAGGTGTGGAGACGACCACTCCGACCTCGTTCACCTGCTTGATCGTGTCGGCGACCGGAAGCACCGGGATGACGGCCTCGTATCCACCGCGCACAGCGGCGACGACGTCGGCGATGACCTCGGGAGGGGTGAAGGCACGGGCAGCGTCGTGGACCAGCACGATCGAGGTGTCCGGAATCACGCGGAGCGCGTGTTCGAGGGCGAGGCGCACCGAGTCGGTGCGTTCGGCTCCCCCTGAAAGCACGTGCACCGCCCCGCCGGCCGGAGCCAGCGAGGCGGTTGCGGTGTGCACCAAGTCCACATCGGACGGTGGAGCTGCGATGACGACGTGCTGAACCTGGCCCGACTCGAACAGACCCCGCACGGCACGAGTCAACAGCGGGACGCCGTTGACCGGCACGAGCGCCTTGGGCATCCCGTAGCCCAGACGCTCACCTCGCCCTGCCGCGGGCACGAGCGCGACAACACTCATGTTCGCGACTAAGTCCGATGCTCTGATTTGTTTGTTTGAGAAAACTACGAGGCGGTGGCGAGAACTTCGTCGAGGAGAACCTCGGCCTTGTCCTCGTCGGTGCCCTCGGCCAGCGCCAGCTCGCTGACCAGTATCTGCCGCGCCTTTGCCAGCATCCGCTTCTCGCCGGCGGAAAGCCCGCGATCCTTCTCGCGCCGCCAGAGGTCGCGCACCACTTCCGCAACCTTGTTCACATCGCCAGAGGCGAGCTTCTCAAGATTGGCCTTGTACCGCCGAGACCAGTTGGTCGGCTCCTCGGTGTGGGGAGCACGCAAGACCTCGAAAACCTTGTCGAGCCCTTCCTGGCCGACAACGTCACGCACGCCTACGATTTCGGCGTTGTCAGCGGGAACCCGAACGGTGAGGTCGCCCTGCGCTACCTTGAGAACGAGGTACTTCTTCTCCTCGCCCTTGATCACGCGGGTCTCGATTGCTTCGATGAGAGCGGCACCGTGGTGCGGGTAGACGACGGTCTCTCCGACCTTGAAAACCATGTGTCCTCTGCCCCTTTCGATGCCTCCATCCTAACACGTCCGGCAACCCTCCGATCGCTGCTCGATGATCCGTTAGTGCTGGTCAGGGCCATGCGGGGGGTTGACAAACCACCTGTTCGCGTGCAAGGTACGTCTCATCGAAGATCGACTGGCATCCCGTCGCGTCCTCGATTCGGCTCCCGGTTAGGCTCCTTGCCTGGTGGTTGTTCCCTAGGAAGGACGCTGGAGCCGTGAACTCAGGAGTGTCTCGCCGGATGATCGTGACGGCAGCGCTGGCCGCGGGCCTCGGCCTGGTGGCGGTCGGCTGCAGCGCCGGTCAGGTCACCCAGACCGACACCCAGGTCGCCGCCGTCGACGGTGCGAGCGGCAACGCGGGCCCGATCGCGGTGCGCAACGTCATGCTCGCCTTCCCGCCGGACGGCAACCGGTACCACGAAGGCGAAGACGCGCCGCTGACGTTCGTCATCGCGAACTCGGGCTCCGCCCCGGACAAGCTGCTGTCGATCAAGTCGGAGGCCTCGGAAGCCGAGGCCGAGGTCGTCGGCTCGAAGGACATCCCGGCGCAGTACGCGCTGCGGGCCGAGTACGACGCCTCGAAGGCGCCGGTGAAGTCCTCCGCGCCCTCGTCGTCCGCTGCCTCGTCCTCGTCGGTCGTGCCGACCTCGGGTGCCCCGTCGTCGAACCCGTCCTCTTCGAACCCGTCGTCGTCGGTGACGCCGTCGTCCGGCGCCCCGTCCTCGGGCGTGTCGTCCTCGAACGTGTCGCCGTCCTCGGGCGCGTCGTCGAGCGGCCGCCCGTCGGGTTCCTCCGTCGCGCCGACCTCGTCGTCGGCCGCGGTCGACCCGAGCCTCGAGGTGCTGGAGATCCGCTGCACCCTCAAGAAGCTGAACCGCGACGTGGTGGCGGCCCAGACCGTCAAGGTCACGTTCCTGTTCGAGAAGGCCGGCTCCGTGACGCTGGAGGTGCCCGTGGCGCCGTCCGAGCACAAGCGCACGAGCGAGGGCCACGAGTCCGGCGGTCACTGACCCCCTGACACACGAAAACGCCGCCTCCTGGCTTCAGGGGGCGGCGTTTCGCGTTTGTTCAGGAGGCCTTGAGCATCGGCAGGAACTTGTCGCGGTACGCCCACGCCAGGCCGATCTCGGCGGCGACCACGAGCAGGCCCATGACCATGCCGCTCGGCTCCAGGAAGACGTGGAACAGGAAGATGTTCACGACCACCGGGGCGAGCAGGGCCAGCGCCAGCGGCACGAACCGGCCGGCGATCAGCAGGAGCCCCGCGAGAAGCTGCACACCGGACGTCAGCTGCAACATGTACCCGGTCGCGTAGAGGGCGCCGGTGAAGGCCAGGCCCTCCGGCGCCATCGTGCTGGGATCCGGGGCGGGCATGAACATGACGAAGCCGTTCAGGCCGGTCGTGGCGAACAGCAGGCCGGTCAGCACGCGGGTGACGACGGTGGCGTAGCGGCCGAGAGCGAACTTGCGGGTCTGCGTCGCGGAAACGGTTGCGGTGCTCACTGTGTCCTCCAGGTTTGTCGTGTCCTTCCACTGATGCGTCGAACGAGCCCTGGGCCGGATCGACAAACCCGCCGAAAAATCTTGAAGTTTCTGTTGGAAACCCTCTGACCTGCGGCGCACGTTTATGTCAGACCTGTGCTCTAACGTTCGGTTCGTGGCGAAGACAGCGCGGCCGATCTTCCGTTGTGCCGAGTGCGGGCACGAGGTGGCGAAGTGGTTCGGCCGCTGCCCCGAGTGCCAGGCGTGGGGCAGCATCGAGGAACGAGGCACCGCGTCGGTGACGCGCGTGGTGGCGGGCGCGCCGACGTCCGCGGCGCGGCCCATCGGCGAGGTCGACATCGAGTCGGCACGGGCGCTCTCCACCGGTGTCAGCGAGTTCGACCGGGTGCTGGGCGGCGGCCTGGTGCCCGGTGCCGTCGTGCTGCTGGCCGGTGAGCCCGGCGTGGGCAAGTCGACGTTGCTGCTGGAGACGGCACATCGCTGGGCCGAGTCGCACGGCCGTTGCCTCTACGTCACGGGTGAGGAGTCCGCGGGGCAGGTGCGGCTGCGCGCGGAACGCACCGGCAACCTGCACGGCGAGATGTACCTGGCGGCCGAGAGCGAGCTCAGCGCGTTGCTCGGGCAGGTCGACCAGGTGAAGCCGTCGATGCTGATCGTCGACTCCATCCAGACCATGTCGACGGTGAGCGTCGAGGGCGTGCCCGGTGGCGTCACGCAGGTGCGGACTGTCGCATCAGGACTGATCGCGATGGCCAAGGAGCGCGGCCTTCCGGTCGTCCTGGTTGGACACGTCACGAAGGACGGATCCGTTGCGGGGCCCAGGGTTCTGGAGCACCTGGTCGACGTGGTGCTGCAGTTCGAGGGCGACCGTCACTCCAGTCTGCGGCTGCTGCGCGGCATCAAGAACCGTTACGGCGCGGCGGACGAGGTGGGCTGCTTCGAGCTGCGCGACGACGGCATCGCGTGCGTGCCGGACCCGTCCGGCTTGTTCCTCACACGGCGCGAGAAGGCGGTCGAGGGCACCTGCGTCACGGTGATCGTCGAGGGCAAGCGGCCGATGCTCGGCGAGGTGCAGGCGTTGGTGGCCAAGACGAACCTGCCAGCACCCCGCCGCGCGGTGAGCGGCCTCGACTCGGCGCGCATCTCGATGGCGCTGGCGGTGCTGGAGAAGCGAGGCAAGGTCAACCTGTTCCAGAAGGACGTCTTCACCGCCACCGTGGGCGGCATGCGACTGGTCGAACCGGCCGCGGACCTGGCCGTGGTGCTGGCCGTGGCCTCCGCGGAACGCGAGATCGCCCTGCCCGCCGACCTGGTGGTGCTCGGCGAGGTCGGCCTGGCCGGCGAGATCAGGCGCGTCAACGGCGTCGGCAAGCGCCTCAGCGAGGCCGCGCGGCTCGGGTTCAAGAAGGCACTGGTGCCGCCGGACCACGGCCCGCTGCCGGACGGGGTGCGGGCGCTGGTGGCGAACGATCTGGTGTCGGCGCTGGAACTGCTCGGCTTGAACCGCAAGCGCAGCAGCAAGTCCGAGGACAAGCCAGAAGATGACTGAGTTGCTGCGCCGTGCTGTCGCACTCGTGCCAGGCGACGCGCGCAGCGACTCCGGGGCCTCGGCCGCGGACGTGCGGGAGTACCTCGAGCAGGACGAGTGGGAGTTCGCACTCGACCTGCTCGGCGACTTCGGCGGCATCGCCTGGCAGACCTCGGTGTACTGGAAGCTGCTGGCGGCCGCGGCTCAGGAGCTGTACCTGCCGTCCCAGTGGTTCCACTGGCGGGAGGCCGAGACTCGGCTCGGCCTGATCCGCGCCGACCTCCAGTTGGTGCCGAGCACGCGGAACCCGATTCCGGCGCAGGGCGTGCTCAGACCGCTGTGGCACGTGGGCGGCGGCGACTACCGGGTGGCCATCACGTGGATCGAGTCGAAGCCCGAACTGGAGGCCGGTGGCCGCGCGATCGTCCGGCTGGCGGCGTTGTCGCCCGAGGGGTGGCGGCACCTCGTGCCGGGCGACGTGATCACCATGCACGAGGGACAACCGGTGGCCGGTACCGCGACTGTGATCGAATACGCGAGTGTTGGGGAGACACGACAGCGAGATAGGTGAGTTACTGCGGTTCGCGGCGTCCTTGGTGCCCGCGGAGGTGCAGGGCTCAGACCTGCTCGACTACCTCGACCTCGAAGAGTGGGAACTGGTCCTCACCCTGCTGGGTGACTTCGACGGCCACACCTGGCAGACCCCGCGCTACTGGGCCCTGCTCGCCGAGGCGGCGACCCAGATGGACCAGGACGAGACCTGGTTCCAGTGGCGCTGCGTGGAGTCGATCCAAGGCCTGCTGCGGGTCGAGCTGACCCTGTCGGTAGACGCGGAACCGTTGCGGGCCAGGGGAGAACGCCCGATGTGGGACGTCACCGGCAAACACCAGCGGGTCGCCGCCCTGTGGATCGAGTCCAAGCCGGTGCTGGGTCCGGGCGAACGCGCGACCGCACGGCTCAGGCCGTTCGTGCCGCCGGCGTGGGCGCATCTCATCCGTGGCGACGTGATCACGTTGCACGGCAGCTCGCCGGGGACCGCGAAAATCATCGAGAAAGTGCCGCCGCGGCCCTGAACACTCATGCCCACGACGGACAGCTCTCGCACGGCTTCAGGTAGCCGGCTGGATCGACAGCTGACCTTGATCGCGAGTTGTCCACAGGCTTGCGAAGCGCTGACCTGGCGCTATCCGGATCCGGGGTAGCCTGTGGACAGAGCAGGAACCAAATCCGGGGTTCGCGCGTTGCGTCAGGAGGAATCGCGCGGGGGAGCGGTGGGCCCAGCCTCGGCCACTGCACACGTGGCGCCGGCCAAGGCCCAGTCGATGGCCTTCGAGCGCAGCGGAGATCCTGGAAATGACACCGCCGCGGCCCTGAAGCAGGACCGCGGCGGCAGCAGAACTACGAGATCACTGCGAGAGCAGCTGGGCGCAGCGGATCAGGCCCAGGTGCGAGTACGCCTGTGGGTGGTTGCCCAGGGAGCGCTCGGCGATCGGGTCGTATTCCTCGGGTAGCAGGCCGGTGGGGCCTGCTGCTGCGACGATTTGGCCGAACAGCTCTTCGGCCTCGGTGCGACGGCCGGTGAGCAGGTACGACTCGATCATCCAGGCGGCGCACAGGTGGAAGCCGCCCTCGTCGCCTGGCAGGCCGTCGTCGCGGCGGTAGCGGTAGACGGTGGAGCCGGACCGCAGTTCCGCCTCGATGGCTGTGACGGTCGACTGGAAGCGTTCGTCGGTCGGGTCGATGAGGCCCGACAGGCCCACGAACAGGGAGGCGGCGTCGAGGTCGTCGCCGTCGTAGGCGGTGGTGAAGGATTGGACCTCGTCGTTCCAGCCGTTCTTGAGCACGTCCGTGGCGATGGTGTCGCGCAGTGGCACCCACGAGGGGTCGAGTTCGCGGCCGAACTGTTCGCCGAGCTTGATCGTTCGGTCGATCGTGAGCCAGCACATGACCTTCGAGTACACGTGGTGGCGCGGTGCGTGCCGTTCCTCCCAGATGCCGTGGTCGGGCTCGTGCCAGCGTCGGGAGACGGCTTCGGCCATCGCCCCGGCCATCGTCCAGTCGGCGTCCGACAGGGAGCCGCGGGCGGTGGCCAGTTGCACGACCAGGTCGACGACGGGGCCGAAGACGTCGAGCTGCACCTGCTGGTTCGCGAGGTTGCCCACGCGGACCGGGCGGGAGCCGGCGTAGCCGGGCAGCGACTCGATGACGGCCTCGGCGCCGAGTTGGGTGCCGTGCAGCGTGTACAGCGGGTGCAGCCGCTCCGGGCCCGGGATGGTCTCCAGGACGCCGTGCAGCCACGCCAGGAAGCCGTCGGCCTCCGCGAACGAGCCCACCGACACGAGTGCGGCGGCGGTCATCGCGCCGTCGCGCAGCCAGCAGTAGCGGTAGTCCCAGTTGCGGACGCCGCCGAGCTCTTCCGGCAGTGACGTGGTGGCCGCGGCCATGATCGAGCCGGAGTCCTTGTGCACCAGGCCGCGCAGCGTCAAAGCGGAACGCAGCACCAGGTCGGTCTGCACCTTCGGCAGGTGCAGGCCCGCCGCCCAGTCCGACCAGTAGCCGGCGGCGCGGTCACGGCGCACCGACTCGGCCTGAGCGTGCTCGGAGATGTCGTCGGTGCCGCAGCGCAGCTCCAGCAACACCGGCGCACCCTCACGTGGGCGGACCACGGCGCGTGCGGTCTCCTGCACGCCGTCCGAGGTGATCTCCCAGTCGACACCGGGGGAACGCAGCACCATCGGGTCCGAGGTGCCGACGACGCGCAGGCCGTCGCGCTCGCGCAGTAGCCGCACCGGCACCTGCCCGAACTCCGGACGCGGCGCGAACGTGATCACCGCGTTGGTCGAGCCGGAGATCCGCCGAACCAGGTCCGTGCGGTGCGAGGCGAGGTCGTGCTCCAGGTAGTCCGTCACCAGGAGCCGCGACCAGCGGGTCTCCACGATCATCGTGCCCGGCAGGTAGCGCTGGCCCAGCGGCAGCGACCCGTGCTCCGGCTTGATCGAGAAGTGACCGGCTGCGGGGCCGCCGAGCAGGTCCGCGAAGATCGCCGCGGAGTCCGGTTCGGGGTGGCACAGCCAGTTGACCTTGGCGTCCGGCGTCACCAGGGCCACCGAACGCTCGTTGGCCAGCATGGTCAGGCGCTCGATCGGCACGGCCTGGTCACCGTGCAGCCACGCGCGGCGCTCCTCCAGCAGGAACGCCAGCACCGTCGCCACGTCGGCGGGGTCGGCCACGTAGTGCTCGGCCAGCGACTCGCCGGCACCCACGCGGATGCCGAGGTCAGGGCCGGACAGGCGGGCGAACGCCTTCTCGTCCGTCACGTCGTCGCCCAGGAAGATCGCCGCGGTGGCGCCGACCTGGTGGCGCAGGATGTCGAGGGCGTGGCCCTTGTCGGTCTCGACGACGGCGAGCTCGATGACGGCCTTGCCCTCGGTGACCTGCACACCTTCCCAGGTGCACGGGCCGGAGCGGACGGCGCTGAGCACGGCCTCCCCGATGGCCTCGCTCGCGGCACGGCGCACGTGCACCGCGACGGAGGCGGGCTTGACCTCGAGCTGGACGCCTTCTTGGCCGTCGGCGATCTCTTCGAGCTCGGCTTCGATGCGCCGCAGCAACGCCTTGGCGTTCGCGTCCAGCGCGTGGACGAAGCCGACGTCGAACTCGGAGCCGTGCGAGCCCACTAGGTGGACCTCGCCAGGCAGACGGGACAGCGTGGCCAGGTCGCGCAGCGCGCGACCGGAGATCACGGCTGAGGTGGTCTCGTGCAGGCTCGCCAGCGAACGGAGCGCGTTCACCGACTCCGGAAGCGGGCGAGCCGCCTCCGGGTCGGCCACGATCGGCGCGAGTGTTCCGTCGTAGTCGCTGGCGACCAGCAGTCGTGGGGTCCTGGCCAGCTGCACGATCGCGCGGCGCAGTTCGGCGGGGAGGGCCTCGGCGGTCAACGCCCCTCCTGGAGCACTCGATGGGTCATGGGGATCTGAAAGGATTCAGACCGAGGTCTGCGTGCCCAACGCCTCCAGGAACGACCTTGCCCAGCGATCAACGTCGTGGGTGAGGACTTGGCGGCGCAGCGCGCGCATCCTACGGCGGCCTTCAGCAGGATCGATGTCGAGGGCGGCCTGCAGAGCGTTCTTGACACCGTCCAGATCATGGGGGTTCACCAGGAACGCACTGGTCAGTTCTGCGGCAGCGCCGGCGAACTCGCTGAGCACCAGAGCTCCACCAAGATCATATCGGCAGGCCACGTACTCCTTGCACACGAGGTTCATTCCGTCCCGAACGGGCGTGACGACCATGACGTCGGCCGCGCTCATGAACGCGACGAGCTCCTCGCGGTTCACCGACTGGTGCAGGTAGTGCACGACGGGTTTGCCGACCCGTCCGAACTCGCCGTTGATCCGGCCGACCGACTGCTCGATGTCCTTGCGCATCGTCACGTAGTGGTCGACCCGCTCCCGGCTGGGCGTTGCGAGCTGCACCATCGCGACGTCCTCGGGGTCCACGCGTCCGTCCGCGATCAGCTCGTACAGAGCGCGGATCCTGACGTCGATGCCCTTCGTGTAGTCGAGACGGTCCACGCCCAGAAGGATGCGCTTGGGGTTGCCCAGGTCCGCTCGAATCTGCTTCGCGCGGGCCTGCGTCTCCTTGCGCCGGGCGACCGCGTCGAGCCCCGCGCTGTCGATCGAGATGGGGAACGCGCCGACGCGCACGGTGCGGTCGCCGACCTGCACGACACCTGGCCGGGTCCTGACACCCACGGTGCCGCGGCTCGGCTCCAGGCCCACGAGCCGGCGGGCCAGCCAGAGGAAGTTCTGCGCGCCGCCGGGCCGGTGGAAGCCCACCAGGTCGGCGCCGAGAAGGCCTCGGATGATCTCCGTGCGCCACGGGAGCTGCATGAACAGCTCGACCGGCGGGAACGGGATGTGCAGGAAGAAGCCGATCTTGAGGTCGGGTCGCTGCTCGCGCAGCATCGCCGGGACGAGCTGCAGCTGGTAGTCCTGCACCCACACCGTCGCGCCCTGCGCGGCGACCTTCGCCGTCGCGTCGGCGAAGCGCTGGTTGACCTTCACGTAGGCGTTCCACCAGTGCCGGTGGAACGCGGGCTGCGCCACGACGTCGTGGTAGAGCGGCCAGAGGGTGCCGTTGGAGAAGCCCTCGTAGTAGTCCTCGACCTCTTTCGCGGACAGCTCCACCGGGTGCAGCAGGAGGCCGTCGTCCTCGAACGGCGGCACCTCGGTGTCCGCGACGCCGGGCCAGCCGACCCAGGCGCCGCTGTGTGAGCGGAGGAACGGTTCGAGAGCGCTGACGAGACCGCCAGGGCTGTGTTTCCACCGCTCGGTTCCGTCAGGCAAGCGCTCCAGGTCAACCGGCAACCGGTTGGCCACGACTACGAATTCCGCCCCGTTCTCGCCAATGTCCATGCTCACGGATCTGAGGCTAGTGCGGACGCGTGCTGTCGGCGTGCCGTGTAACCCCCGTCACAGCGAGTTTCACTCCAAACGACGCTTGGAGGGTTTGAGCGGCCCGGACATGCGCGGACCAGCGAACTTGCGTTCCAGACGGCCCAGTCCGGTGCGCACCGGCTGTGCCAGGTACTCGCCGAACACGACCCCTCCGGCCAGAGCGAGAGCAATGCCACTCGCGAACACGAGCGTGCTCAGACCGGCCGGATCGCCCTCCGCGGTGAGCTGGAACAGGCCCCGGTAGGTGGTCCAGCCGGGCAGCAGCGGGACGACGCCCGCCTGGACCACGACGAGCGTCGGGATGCGCAGCCGGCGGGTCATCGTCGCGCCGCCGAACCCGGTGATCGCGGCGGCCACGGCAGAACCGAGCAGCGCGTCCAGGCCGAAGCTGGTCATGAGTCCGTAGGCGGCCGTGCCGATCGCGCCGGAGATGGCGGCGGCGACGAGCGCGCGAGGCCGGGCGTAACAGGCGAGCGCGAAGAACGCACTCGTCGCCGCGCCGGCCGCGAACTGCATCGGCACCGCGGAGATCAGCGCGGGCAACGGGTCGCTGAGCCTGATGTCCAGTCCGAAGTGGACGGCCGCGCGGATCGCCAGCGCGACACCCGCGATCAACCCCGCGCTGAGCAGCACGGTTTCGACCGTGCGGCCCGCGGCGGTGACGTTGTAGCCGGAGATCGCGTCCTGCACGGTGCTGACGAGCGCGAGCCCGGACAGCAGCACGACGATCCCGACGGCGACGAGCAGACTCGGCCGCACCGGCAGCAACCCGGTAGAGAAGATGGCCAGCGCCGCACCCGTGCCGAGCGCACCGCCGACGAGCTGCTGGAAGAAGAACGGCAGGTTGCGGCGGTTGAGGATTCGCCCGACCCGGTCGACGACGGCGGTGATGGCCGCGGCGGTGAGCGCGAGCACCAGCCCGCCGCCCACGAGGAACGCCACGGCGGCGGCCATTCCGCCCCATGCGGCGGTGGCGACCCAACGCGGATACGGGTGCTTGGCGTTCGTGATGTCTTCAAGCCGTGCGTGCGCTTCTTCGATCGGCCCCAGATTGCGCACGAGATGCTCAACGTCCGCAAGCCGCGTGTAGTCGAGACTGCGCTGTCGGACGACGCGTATCGACGTGATCGGCAACGCCTCTGTGCCGCGATGACACGACACGCTGATAGAGGTGTAGATCACGTCGACTTCGGTGTGCGGCAGTCCATAGCTCTCGGTGACCGAGAGAATCGTCGCTGTCACATCGGCCGCGCCGGCCCCACTGGACATTTGGACCTCACCGATCTTCAGGGCGAGATCGAGTACCAGGTGAACCGTGGTGTCATCGGGCAGAGCGGGGCCGTGCAGGCTGTTCGTGGAAATCTTGAGCACCTCCGTCGTGTGATCGTGACGGGGACTTCGACTGTTGCTGTGTCGTCGGCCACCTCCGATCGGGCGACCCGAAAAGGAGGACATGATCACTGTCCGTTGGTTACCCTCCTGACCTGGTCAAGGCGCTCACTCCGACGCATTGACCCACTCAGTTGGTTGGTCCGACTCCGGTCGGAGCAATCCGATCACACTGAGAGCAGACCGTTCGCCGCAGGTAGCACCCGCAACGGGCGCTTACGATGTTCGCGAACACGAGCCGGCCGGCGTAGCTCAATTGGCAGAGCACTCGCCTTGTAAGCGAAAGGTTAGGGGTTCGATTCCCCTCGCCGGCTCCATTGGAGAAGAGGGTTCGCCCAGGTGGGCGGGCCCTCGTCTCATTCCGGCGGTACGACGGTCAGCTTTTGCGGACGAGTCCGGTAAAGCCCGCGACACTGAGCGTGGCGAACGACCAGCCCAGGATCTGCACGACCCAGCCCGCCCCTGTCGCCCACTGCCCGGCTGGTCCGTTCGCCAGTTCGCATCTCGGTGTGCCACCGAGCTTCACCAGCGGGATCGCGAGATCCGCCGCAAGACTGATTCTGTTCACAGGTGAACACGAGTCGGCGGGGCGGTCCTTGGCCGGTGTCAGGCCGTTATAGGCGTTGGTTGTCCACACGAGACAAAGCGCGAGCAGGAACGTGACGAGTAGGCCAATCACCGCCCTGGAGGGGCGGTAGCCGTAGCCCAGAGTGACGCCGAGGAACCGGTGCCACAGCTTGTTCCCGGGGTCGCCGCGACGGCGCAGGTCCTCTTGTTGCGCGATCAGCACGCGCCGTGCGGTGTGCTCGTGGCCGGCAGCGCGGTGCACGGCCGCGAGTTGCTGGTACGGCTGAGCTTCGTACTCGAAGGTGTGATCGCGCAGCATCGTGAGCCACGCGTCGGTGTCCTCCGGTGCGTCCGGATAGGACAGTCCCTTCAGTGTCACGGTGAAGACGTCGGCCGCGATGAGGTCCTCGGCTTCGAGCCCGAGTGCCCGGCCTGCCTTCGTGGTGAAGAGATCGAGTTCGAGACCGTCACCGCGGTTGCGGAGAACGTCAGGGCGGATCGTGAGCTCGCTGCCGACGTCGCAGTTGCTGATCTCCAACGCGGCTTTGCCGCTGTCCGCGTCGATCTCCGCCTCGCGGATGGTCAGGCTCGCCCCGACCGTCGTTCTGTGCAGCGTCACGGCCTGGCCCGTGCGGCTGCGCACGAGGCCGGTCAGCAGAAGCCCCGCGCCGATCGTCGTGTCCACCATGCGGATGGTGGCGTCGGCCTCCGACGAGACGGCGTCGATCCCGCCGAGCTTCACCTCGGAACGGATCCGCGCGCCGTCCGTGCACAACGCCCCGCGCAGCACGGTGTTGCGCAGATCCAGCGCGCCGACGTCGGCTTCGAGGAGGAAGAGCGCGTCGGAGTCACCGCGGATGATCGCGTTCTCGGCGGAGAACACGCCGCCGACCTTCGCGCTGATCGCGGTGATCGCGGGACCGGCGAGCCCGGTGATCATGCCGTCGTCGAGGACCAGGTCGCCGTTGATGTCGACGTTGTCCAAAAACAGCGCGCATCCACCGCGCCACCCCGGCCACGCGTACAACTCCGTCGCCATGAAGGAGCCGGTGACCTTCAGGCCGTACGCGGAGAACGAACCGACGCTGGTGCCGGCCAGTTGAAGGGTGCCGTCGATCTGGGCGTGGTCGAGGTCGAACTTGTCGCCGCACCGCGCGTGGGTCATCTCGAAGTTCCTGGTGCGCAGGCCTTCCGCCCGCAAACCCCACACGTTCGTGCTGCTGAGGTCGATCGTGCCGATCTGCGCGTGCCGCAGGGTCATCTCTTCCGGGAGGTGGCAGCCGACCAGGGTCAGCGGTCCCACCATCGTCAGGAAGTCGAGGTCGAGGTGGCCGTCGATCCACGTCCGGTAGATCGTCACGCCTGCGGGCGAGTCCTGCGTTTCGAGCACCTTCGCGCGCACGTCCTCTGCCCGCATAAAGATGTGTTTCTCGTCCTGCTCCGTCTCATCAGGACGTGACATTCTGGGCACCATGTCCTACCTCGCGGATAGCGCGCGCTACGACCAGATGACGTACCGGCGGACGGGACGCAGCGGCCTCAAGCTGCCCGCCATCTCGCTCGGCCTTTGGCACAACTTCGGCGGCGACCGGCCCTACGAGTCGGGCCGCGGAATCGCGCGGAGGGCGTTCGACCTCGGTGTCACGCACTTCGACCTCGCCAACAACTACGGTCCGCCCTACGGCTCGGCGGAGATCACGTTCGGGCAGATCCTGAAGGATGATCTCAGGCCGTACCGCGACGAGCTCGTCATTTCCACGAAGGCGGGCTACGACATGTGGGCCGGGCCGTACGGGGAGTGGGGCAGCCGCAAGTACCTGCTCAGCTCGCTCGACCAGTCGCTGACGCGGATGGGCCTCGACTACGTCGACATCTTCTACTCGCACCGGTTCGACCCGGAGACGCCGCTGGAAGAGACGATGGGCGCGCTCGTGTCCGCGGTCCAGCAGGGCAAGGCGCTCTACGTCGGCATCTCGTCGTACTCGCCCGCCAAGACCCGCGAGGCCGCCCAGCTGCTCAAGAGCGCTGGCGTGCCGTTGCTGATCCACCAGCCGTCGTACTCGATGCTCAACCGCTGGATCGAGCCGGAGCTGCTGGACACGCTCGAGGAGGTCGGCGCGGGCTGCATCGCGTTCTCGCCGCTCGCGCAGGGCATGCTGACCGACCGCTACCTCAACGGCGTTCCCGAGGGCTCGCGCGCCTCGCAGGGCAAGTCGCTGTCGACGGACCTGCTGACCGAGCAGAACCTCGGCCGCATCCGGTCGCTCAACGAGATCGCCAAGTCGCGCGGCCAGTCGCTGGCCCAGCTCGCGCTGACCTGGACGATCCGCGACCCCCGCGTCACGTCGGCGCTGATCGGCGCGTCCTCGGTGGGGCAGCTGGAGCAGAACCTCGCGGCCCTGCAGGCGCCGCCGCTGACCGACGACGAACTCGCCGAGATCGACAAGTACGCCGTCGAGTCGGGCATCGACCTGTGGGCGACGAGCTCGCAGGCCGACTAGCTCACGGCCGCCGGGGAAGACGGATCGTGAAGACCGTCGACCCCGGCCGGCTGGCCAGCTCGATCCTGCCGCCGTGCGCCTGCACCAGCGACTGCACCACGGCGAGGCCCAGGCCGCTGCCGCCGCGCTGACGGGTCCGCGAGTCGTCCACGCGGTAGAACCTGTCGAAGATCCGCGCCTGGTCCGCCTCCGGAATTCCGGGGCCGGTGTCGCTCACCCGGATCACCGCCCAGCCGTTCTCGGCCGTCACCTTCAGCGACACCGTGGTGCCCGCGGGCGTGTGCACGGCCGCGTTGGTCAGCAGGTTGTCGAGCACCTGCCGCAACCGGGTCGGGTCGGCGGTCATGGTCACCGTGTCGGCGTCCACGTCCAGCGCGTGCGACGGCCTGCCCGCGCGGAACGCGTCCGCCGCCGCCTCCGCGATCACCGACAGGTCCAGCTCCTCTGGCCGCAACGGCGGTTCGGTCGCCGCGGAGTCCAGGCGTGCCAGCAACAACAGGTCGTCGAGCAGCACGCTCATGCGTGACGCCTCCGACCGCAGCTTCTCCAGGTGCTTCTCGCGCTCGCCCGGTTCGTTGGCCGCCGCGTACTTGAACAGGTCCGCGTAGCCGCGCAACGACGTGAGAGGCGTGCGTAGTTCGTGCGAGGCGTCGGCGATGAACCGGCGGAGGCGTTGCTCGGCGGCCGTGCGCGCGACCAGCGACGTGTCGATGTGCGCGAGCATCTTGTTGAACGCCTCACGCAGCTCCTCGACCTCCACGCCGCCGCCTCGGCTGTCCACGCGCACGGCGAGATCACCCGAGTCGGTCAGGTCGTGCGACGAGATGTCGTGCGCGGTGTCGGCCATGTCCGACAGCGGCTGCATGCCCTTGCGGATCAACGCCTGACCGCCCACCACCAACGCGACCAGCGCGGCCAGGAACGCGATCACGCCGACCGTGACGAGCTGGGAGATCGTGCCGTCCCTGTCCTGCATCGGGGCCGCGCTGACCACGATGTACTCGTCCTTGACGACCTGGCAGGCGCGCAGCCGGAACTTGCCCTCGTCGCGCAGGTACTCGGTCTCGAACTTGTCGGCGGTCAGCGCCTGCCTCGCGAGGGCGTCGAACTCCTCGCGGTCCTGCGGCTGCTGGTCGCCGGGCAGGGGTGTGACGCCGCCGTTCTCGATCTTGTAGACGACGGCGAACCAGTCCGGCGGGATCTTGCTGACCTTGCCGTAGTACTCGACCTCCTTGGCCGCGCCCTGCTGGCTGATCACCATCTGGTCGTCGAGCCGGCGGTCGAGGAAGTCCTTCATCGACGTGACCATGACCCAGCCGACGATCACGAACACCGTCAGCGCGAGCGCGCCGAGGCCGAGCGCGAGGCGGGTGCCTAGCCGCCAGTCGCGAACGGGCTTGAGTCCGAACTTCATCGCCGGCTCACTCGGCTGCTCGGCGGAGCACGTACCCCACACCGCGCACGGTGTGGATCAACGGCTCGCGGCCGTCGTCGAGCTTGCGGCGCAGGTGGGAGATGACCAGCTCGACCACGTTCGAGCGGCCGCCGAAGTCGTACTCCCACACGTGGTCGAGGATCTGCGCCTTCGTCAGCACGGCCGGCGAGCGCCGCATCAGGTACCTCAGCAGCTCGTACTCGGTCGGCGTCAGAGTCACCAGCTTGCCGCCGCGACGGACCTCGCGGGTGTCCTCGTCCATCACCAGATCGGAGACTTTCAGGACCGAACGTTTCCACGACGGACCTGTCGAGCGGCGCAGCACGGCCCGAAGACGTGCCATCAGCTCCTCGACCGAGAAAGGTTTTACGAGGTAGTCGTCGCCACCTCGGGTGAGCCCCGCCACCCGGTCCGCGGTGCCGTCACGGGCCGTCAGAAAGACCACCGGCACCATCGCCCCTGCCGCCCGCATCCGATCAAGAACGGTGAATCCGTCCAGGTCAGGCAGCATGAGGTCGAGCACGACGATGTCCGGCTGGAACTCGGCGGCCTCTCTCAAAGCCTCCTCACCGTTGAGCGCTGTCGCGGCCTGCCAGCCCTCGTACCGGGCGACCGTCGCGACCAGGTCAGCGATGTGCGGCTCGTCATCTACGACGAGCAATCGAACCGAGTTCCCCTTGTCCACGTGCTCATGGTGCGTCACCTGGTGGCTCCGGCGCTCGATCGACAGGAAGTCGACAGCGGGTGCAAAGCGGAGCCACAGCTCGAACGCCAAGGATCGAGACCGACCGCCAGAGACCGCCCTGACCGAGGAGCCCGCCGTGACGACCACCCTGCAGCACCCCGTGCGACCGGCTCCGGCCGGCCGGGCGACGCCGCACAAGGTGCTGGCCAAAGCCGGCCTGTACGTGTTCCTCCTGGCCAACGCGGCGTTCGTGACCTACCTGTTCAACGCGGCGGGTGTCGGCTCGAACAAGCTGGTCAACTTCGGCCGGCTGGCGGGCCTGTACGGCGCGCTCGCGATGGCGTTCCAGCTGCTCCTGGTGGCGCGGCTGCCGTGGCTCGACCGGCGCCTGGGCATGGACAAGCTCACCTCGTGGCACCGCTGGGTCGGCTTCACGATCTTCTTCACGCTGATGGGCCACCTGGTCTTCATCGCGTTCGGCAACGCCGGTGACGAAGGCCCGATCGCCGAGGTCATCAGGCAGGCGACCGAGCTGGAGGGCATCCTCCGCGCGCTGGTGGCGTGGGCGATCATCATGGTCGTCGGCATCGTCTCCGCCCGCTTCGCGCGGCGCCGGATGGCCTACGAGACCTGGCACTTCATCCACCTGTACACCTACGTCGCGATCTTCCTCGCGTTCTCGCACCAGGTCGCGGTCGGCAGCACGTTCCGCAAGTCCGCGCTCGCGACCGGCTACTGGTGGGGCCTGTGGGCGTTCGCGCTCGGGTCCGTCCTGATCGGACGCGTGGTGCTCCCGTTCTACCGGAACTGGAAGCACCAGTTCCACGTCGCCGCCGTGGTGCCCGAGGCGCACAACGTCGTCTCGGTCTACATCGAGGGCAAGGACCTCGACCAGCTCGGCGCGAAGGCCGGCCAGTTCTTCCTGTGGCGCTTCCTGACCAAGGACCGCTGGTGGCAGGCCAACCCGTTCTCGCTGTCCGCGGCGCCGAACGGCAAGTACCTGCGGCTCACCGCGAAGGCACTGGGCACCGGCAGCGCGGACATCCGCAACATCAAGGTCGGCACCCGAGTGTTCGCCGAAGGCCCGTACGGCGCCTTCACGACCATGCACCAGACCAAGCCCAACGCGCTCCTCGTCGCGGGCGGTGTCGGCGTCACGCCGGTCCGCGCGCTGCTGGAGGAGATCAAGGGTCACGTCGTGGTGCTCTACCGGGTCAGCGACCCGCGCGAGGCCGTCCTGCTGCGTGAACTCGAAGGCCTCGCCAGGGCCAAGGGCGCGGTGCTGCGCCTGGTCACCGGTTCGTCGAAGACCATCACCGCGAACGGCCCGTTGCTGGGCCCGGAGAACATCGCCGCGCTCGTGCCCGACGTGCAGGACCGCGACGTCTTCATCTGCGGCCCCGGCGGCATGACCGGCACGGTGATCCAGAGCCTCGACGAACTGGGAGTGCCCAGCAACCAGATCCACGCCGAGCGCTTCGCGCTGGCCAACTGAGAGGGTCCGACGACGTGAAGAGGGCAATTCCCGTTCTGGCACTGAGCGTGGCCGGCCTCGTTCCGGTCTGGATCTACTCGCCCGGTGCGGCGCACGAGGGCGAGATCAACGAGGTCGCCGCGCCGCCGGCCCAGGAACAGCAGCAGACCCAGCAACAGGCGCCGCAGAAGACGGTCCCGCAGACCACCGGCTCCGCGCCGAAGGCGACGGGCGCCGCTCCCAAGACCACGACCCCGCAACAGCAGACCCAGCAGCAGGCCCAGAACCGCAACGTCGCCGGGCCCGCGGTGAACACGTCCGAGGGCACCGTGCAGGTGCAGGTGACGCTGCAGGGCACCAAGATCATCGACGTGAAGGCGTTGCGGGCGCCCAACAGCGACCCGACCAGGATGGCGTTGCCGCTGCTGCGGCAGTCGGCGCTGAAGGCGCAGAGCGCGGACATCGACACGGTCTCCGGCGCGACCGCGACCTCCGAGGGTTACCAGAAGTCGCTCCAGGCCGCGCTCGACGGGGCGAAGTAGAAGTGGCCGTGCGGCGCGTCGAGCAGATCATGGGGCTGCCGATCTCGGTGGACCTGCGTGACGGCGACGCCGCGCTGGCCGAGCGGGCGTTCGCCTGGCTGCGCGAGGCGGACGCCCGGTTCTCGCCGTTCAAGCCCGGCAGCGAGGTGTCCCGGCTGGACCGGGGTGAGCTCACCAGGGAAGAGCTCACCCCGGATCTGGTCGAGGTGCTCTCGCTGTGCGACTGGTACGAGGAGTCGACGGGCGGCGCGTTCACGGCACGGGTGCCGGGACGCGGGCTCGACCCGTGCGCGGTGGTGAAGGGCTGGGCCGTGCAACGGGCGGCGGACATGCTGCGCGAGGGCGGCGCGACGACGTTCTGCCTGAACGCGGGCGGCGACGTGGTCACGGCAGGTGAGCCCGAGCCCGGAAAGCCTTGGCGCGTCGGCGTTCGGCATCCCGATCTCGCCGACCAGCTCAGCGTCGTGCTCGGTGTGCGGGACGGAGCCGTTGCCACGTCAGCGTTGTACGAACGCGGCCAGCACATCCTGGACGGTCGTACCGGTCAGCCGGTCTCGGGAATTCTGTCGGTGACGGTTTTCTCCGACGACCTCGCGATCGCGGATACCACTGCCACAGCGGCGTTTGCGCTGGGCAGAGACGGAATCGAGTGGGCGGCGGCGCAGGAGGACTGCGAGGTCTTCATCGTCGACGAAGATCGTCGCGTCTTCTCGAGCCCTGGACTTCCGGTACACATCTGTTAACATGCTCGCCCAACGGAGCCTTGACTCCGGGGCATGATTTCGTTGATCCAGAGCTGGATCGGAGCTCGCGCTCGGGGCAAGTCCCGGCCTGCTGTCGACCAACTACTCGTGCGGAAGAGCCTGCTGCAGCGCGAATTCGGGAGCGCACTGCGGCAGGCTCTTTCTGTGTTTATTGGTCGCTGCTTCGCAGACTCCGGCTCGTTCGCCGGGAAGCTGGCCGTCCGCCCACCGCTTCGCCGTGACTGGGCTTCGCCGAGTCACGACGAAGAGGCGAACGGACGACCAGCGCGGACTCGCAACGACGCGCGCTTGGCTGTCTACGCGTATCGGTCTTCGTTGAAGTCCAGGTTCACCGCGGACATGCCGAGATCGCGGCCCATCGCGTCCAGCACGTCCACCATCTCCAGCCCCATCAGCCAGTCGCGGGGCAGCGCGTCGGTGCCGTGCAACGCGCCGAGCACGTTGCCGGTCAACGCCGCCGTGGCGTCGCTGCCTCCGGAGTGGTTGGCGGCGGCGCGCATCGCGTCCACGAACTGCGACGGCTTCGGGTGCGTCAGCACGGTGTAGACCGCGATGGCCAGCGCTTCCGGGCCGGTCCAGCCGCTGCCGAGCCGGTCGACGCGCACGGGTGAGGAACCGTCGTGGTCGTCGGCCAGCACCACGGCGCGCGTCAGGACCGTGGCCGTGTACGTGTCGTCGCGCAGCACCCGGCCGATGACCTGGTCGATCGCCTCGCGCAACGGCCTCGCCTTCACGGCGAGCAGGTGCACCAGCAACGCCAGCGCGCCGCCGGACACCCAGCCGCCCGTGCCGCCGTGCGTGAGAGCGGCGAACCGGCAGCCGAGGTCGTAGGCGATCGCGGCGGACGGCGCGAAGCCCGCGGGGGCCGTGCGCGTGACGCCGTTGCAGCCGGACGACTCGTTGTGCGGGTTCTCCGGAGTGGACGGTGTCTCGGCGGCGAGCGCGCGCAGACACGTCAGGCCCGGCGAACGGCTCTCGTACAGCCGTTCGTCGGCGAGCAACCCGACCGCGCCCCGCTCGGGGGCCGGTTGCTGCTGGGTGATCAGCCACCGCCGGTAGCTGTGCCAGACCTCTTGGGACGGTTCCCAGTCGCCGGTCCGCTTGCCGCGCACCCAGGCGCGCAGATAGCCGTCGGCGGTGAAGAGGGTCAGCTGGGTGTCGTCCGTGAACAACGCGGGCTTCGGTGGACCCATTACGCCCTCGGGCCCATGTTCGCGCTGGATGTCGGCCAAGCCGAGGTACTGCACGGGGGCTCCGAGCGCGTCGCCGAGGGCGCCGCCGAGGAGACACCCGGCGCCGCGGTCAACCACGGTATTTCGATCTCGCGGCACGTGTGAACAGTAGCGTCCCGCGAACTTGGGCCCTACTTGTATCTGAGACTCGGCGTTGCGCACCTTCTGAAGTGACGAGGTCAGCGCACCGGAGGAGGGGCATGCGGAGCAAAACCGGACTCGAGTTCGGCGTGCTCGGTCCACTCCAGGTGCTCGCGGACGGACGTCTCGTCCAGCTGGGCCGCCGTGGCATGCGCGGACTGCTGGCCATGCTGGTGGTCGAGGCGAACCGACCCGTCTCGATCGACCAGATCGTCGACGCGCTGTGGACGGACACGCCTCCGGCCACCGCGCGGACGATCGTGCACGGCTACGTCTCGCGGCTGCGCAAGGTGCTGGAGGAGTCCGATCCCGCGGGCTCCGCGACGATCCGCACCACGCCGACGGGCTACCAGCTGACCGTCGACCCGTGGCGTCTCGACCTGCACCGCGCCCGGCAGCTCGTGGCGTCGTCGCGCGGCAAGCCCGCCGCCATCAGGGCGGGCCTGTTGCGCGAGGCGCTGGGGCTGTGGCGCGGGCCGGTGCTCGCGGACGTGCCGGGCGACCCGATGACCTCTGACCTGGAAGAACTGCGGCTGTCGGCGCTGGAGGAACGCATCGACGCCGAGCTCGAACTCGGCCGCCACCTGGAACTGGTCGGCGAGCTGCGCGGGCTGTGCACCGAGTACCCGTTCCGCGAACGCCTGGTCGCCCACAGCATGCGCGCGCTCTACCGGTCCGGTCAGCGCGCCGACGCTCTTGAGGCCTACCAACGGTTCCAGCGCCGTGCCGTCGAGGAGCTGGGCATCGATCCAGGCCCGCAGCTGCGGTCGCTGCACGAACAGGTGCTGCGCGACGACCCGTCGTTGAGCGTGATCGGCCCGGTCGAGTCGCGTCCCGTCGCCCCGCGCGCCGGGATCGTGGCGCCCGCGTTGCTGCCCGCGTCCGCGTCCCGGCTGTTCGGCCGCGACGACGACAGGTCGTGGCTCGACAACGTGTGCTCGACCAGGAACCTCCTGTCCACCTCTGTCGCCGTGCTGACCGGTGCGCCCGGTGTCGGCAAGAGCGCCCTCGCGATCACGTGGGGGCACGAGAACTCCGAGATGTTCCCGCACGGCGTGCTGTTCGCGTCCCTGGGCGACACCGAGCCGGGCGAGGTGCTGACCCGGTTCCTGGTGGCGATGGGCGTTCCGGCGGACGGCGTGCCGGTCGGCGTGGAGGACCGCGTCGGGCTGTACCGCTCGCTGCTCAACCGCCGCCGCGTGCTGGTGGTGCTGGACGACGCGACGTCGTTCGACCAGGTCCAGCCGCTGCTGCCGCCCGGTTCGGGCTCGGTGGTGCTGGTGACGTCGCGGTCCCACATGGAACGGCTCGTCGTCACCAACAGCGCCCGCGTGCGCAAGCTCGGCCCGCTGGACGACGAGGCGGCCCGTGCGCTGGTCGACGAGGTGCTGGGCAGGCCGTTGTCGTCGGAGGACCCGGTGGCCGCCCGCAAGCTCGCCGAACTGTGCGGAGGGCTGCCCCTCGCGTTGCGGGTGGCCGCGGCGAAGCTCGTGATCAGTCCGGAGTGGACGGTCGAGGAGCTGGTGGGGGAGCTGGCCGACGACGGGCAGCGGATGCGCGGCCTCGACCTGCCGGAGGCGGGGGTGGGGGTGTCGCGGGCGCTGGACCTGTCGACCCGTGACCTGCCGTCCGAACTGGGCGAGGTCTTCCAGTCCGTCGGGCTCGCGCCCGGCCGTTGGATGTCGCCTCACGCCGTCGCCGCGCTCACCCGCATCCAGGTCGAGTCGGCCCGATCCCGGCTGGCGCAGCTCGTCGGGGTCAACCTGCTGGTCGAACCGTGGCCGGACGGCTTCACGATGCACGAACTGGTGCGCCTGTACGTGCGGGGAGCGGGCCGCCCGGACCTGGATTCGTTGCGGCGCCTGGTGAACTACTACCTCGTCGCGTGCGACCACGTCCGCCGCGCCATCCGCCCGGCGCGCGACGGCCTGGACTTCGCCTTCGGGGACAACGGTTCCACGGCGCTGCCGGCGTTCGGCGACCCCGTCGACTGGTTCGACCAGGAATGGCCCAACATCGTCGCGGTCGTGCACGCGTCCGCTGAAAGGGGCCTGCACGACCAGGTGTGGCAGCTCGTCAGACTGCTGCACCCCTATGCGACCGTGCGTGCACTCACCGGCGAGTGGGTGGCGTTGGTCGGGTTCGGTCTGGCCGCGGCCGAGGTGACGGGGAGCCGCCTCGGCCAGGTCCTCATGCTGGACACGACCTACACGACGAACGCCCGGCTGGGACGTCCCGTCCTGCTGCCGGACGCTCGCCGCGCGCACCGGCTCGCGACCGAGCTGGGCGAGCGCCAGTACCTGGTGCTGACGCTCGCCCAGCTCGCCGACGTCCTGTTCCGCCTGCAGCAACACGACGAGGCGCTGCTGCACTTCTGGGAGTCCGTGCAGCTCGCGCAGCAGTCCGGCGACATCGTCGGCGAGGCGCACGGACTCAACAACGTGGCCCAGGTCGAACAGGCCCGCGGCCAGGTGGAAGTCGCGTTGCAGCACCAGGCTCACGCCGTCGAGGTGTACCGGCGGTCGGGCGACAACGTGGCGTTGATCCGCGGCCTCGCCAACCTCGCCGAACTCCACCTCCAGGCCGGGGCGCTGGACCAGGCCGAGACGCTGGCCCGCCAGGTCGTCGACCAGGCCGCCGTGGCCGAGGTCACGTACCTCGAGGGCTTCGGCAGGCACGTGCTCGGCGGCGTGTTGCTCCGGCGGGCGGAATGGGTTGCTGCGGCAGCGGAATTGACGGAGGCGCTGCGGCTGTACGCGCAGGTCAACTCGGCCCGTGCGGTCGAGGTGCGGACCGCTTTGGACTCACTGTCGTCCGAGGTTTAGCGGACGTTTAGTCGTCTGGTCCCAAAGCATGGGATGTTGGACTAGCAGGCCGCCGAGTGGGGGATTACCGAGGGGGTAAGGCGCCTGCGTTCTGGAAGGCCCGACCGGCACTCGGGGGAGAATGCCGGTCGGGCCTTTCGCTGTTACTGGAAGTTCTCCTCGGTGCAGCGCGCGAGCGGCAGCAGTTCCGGCCTCTTCGGCGCCATGCCGTCGCCCATCGACTCGCCCCGGAGCGTGCGGCCGATCCACGGCACCACGTGCTCTCGCGCCCACTTCAGGTCGGCCTTCCGCTGGGTGACCCAGTCGATCTGCTCCAGCGCGGGCCACGGCTCGTTCCAGGAGTGGTCGTCGGCCAGCCCGAGCACCTCGGCGGCCTTGAGCGCGACCCGCTGGTGCCCCTCCGGCGAGAGGTGCAGCCTGTCCGCGCTCCACGCGCGACGGTCGTGCAGCGCGTTCATCCCCCACAGGTCGACCATCCGGCAGTGGTAGCGCTCGGCGATCGACCACAGGTGCGTGTTGTAGATGGCGATCTTGCCGCGCAGGCTTCTGAGCAGCGGTGTCGATCGGGTGTCGAAGCCCGTGAAGATCACGACGTCGCACCCGGCGGCCCTGAGGTCGGCCACCGCCACCTCGTAGACCTCGGCCAGTGCGTCCGGATCGCTGTTCGGCAGCATGATGTCGTTGCCGCCGCCGCAGAACGTGACCAGGTCGGGCTTGAGCGAGATCGCCAGCGGCACCTGGTCGTCGATGATCTCCTGCAGCATCTTGCCGCGGATCGCGAAGTTGGCGTACCTGAACTCAGGCGCCTGCTGGGCGATCATGCCGGCCAAGCGGTCTGCCCAGCCGACGTAGGTGTCCCCGGGGCCCGGGTCGTCCATGCCCTCGGTGAAGCTGTCCCCCAGGGACACGAGACTGTTCCATCGCAGCAGCACAACATCCCCCTTTTCTCGTGCGAGCTGGCCTGTCCGCGGGCTCCCGTCCGCGGGCGACTAGTTAGCATGCACAACGAACCGCTGGTTACGCCACCGTCGGTTACGGCATCGTAGGTTTTGTCGCTGTGGGTGACGATTCTTTTACCACTCGATCGAGGGATGCTTGAGGGTTTTCCGGGGGATTCGTCTCATTCGATCGCTACCTTCTGCCGGATGCGTTCTGGTTTGCCGCTTCCGTTCCTTTCGTTCGGTGTAGCGCTTGTCACAGCAGGAGTGGTGCTCGGTGTCGCGCTGACCGGTCCTGCCTCGCCCGGAGCCGGCGGGCCCGCGATGGTCACGCCGCCTCCCCATTCCAATCCGGTGGTCACTCCGCGGGACAGCGTCGCCGCGACGACCGTCGTGCCTTCCCGGTCCTCGGGTTCGCCCGCAGTCTTGCCCACCGATGTTTCGTCCGATGCCCCGAACGCGAAAAACCCCCGCAGCGACCTCGGCGCGTGAGGTCGCTGCGGGGGCCGTAGGGCCTTTCCGAGGAGGCGCCGCCGCCGGTTCTGCCCCCTCGGAAAGGGTTGGGGCCACTGCTCGGGACGCCGCCGCCGATCTGCCCCGAGCAGTGGGGTTGGGACCGTCTCAGGGGGCGCCGCCGCCGATCTACCCCCTGAGACGGGGTCTGTGGGCCTAGCCGCTGGCCGCCACGTCGAGTGCGGCAGCCGGAACGTGCTCGCTGTAGGCCGAGCGCAGCCTCAGCTCCGCGCTCGGCGAGGCCCCGATGTGATCGAGGCCGAGGAGGGCCGCACCCACGACGGGTGGCACGTCGACCAGGCGGACCTGGGCGAGCGGGGCGGCTTCCAGGATCTGCTGACGGACCGGGCCGACGACCACGTCACCGGTGTGGGTCAGGACTCCGCCGCCCAGCACCACGTCCACGGGCTCGTCCATCAGGTCGAGCTTGCGCATGGAGACGGTGGCGAGCACGACGATCTCCTCGATCAGACGGTCGACCTGGGCCAGCGCGACCGAGTCACCCTGCGCCGCCACCTGGAAGACCAGGGGGCAGAGGGCGTGCGGGTCCAGTTCGATCTCCTCGAAGTGGATCTTCTCCACCACGGTGAAGATCGACGTCTCGCCGTAGTGCTCCAGCAGCGCGTCGCGCAGCAACGTCGGTTTGCCCCGGCCGTCCTCGGCGCGCACGGCGTGCCAGAGGGCGTCGTTGCCGAGCTGACCGCCGCCACCCCAGTCGCCCGAGATCGCGCCCAGGGCCGGGAAGCGGTGCGTCCGGCCGTCCCTGGCCACACCCACGGCGTTGATGCCCGCGCCGCAGACGACCGCGATGCCGCCCGCTGCCGCAGTACCCGCCCGCAGCAACGCGAACGTGTCGTTGCCGACGAACGTCGTCTTCGACCAGCCTCGCTCGGTGATCGCCCGCGTCAGGTCCTCCTCCTCGCGGGGCAGGTCCGCTCCCGCGAGATAGGCGGAGGTGTGCGCGGCGATCGGCTCGTCAGGGGACAGTTCCGCCTGAGCTGCGGCCTCGCGTGCCAGTCCCTCGAACACGTCGAGTCCGCGCTTCATGCCCACGGTCTGCGGCGGGGCACCGGGCCCGCGCACCTGCGCGAGCACCTTGCCGTCCGCGTCGACCAGGAGCACCGCGGTCTTGCTGTTCCCGCCGTCGATGGCGAGCACACGGTCGGTCATCGTTGTCAGTTTCCCTTCACCCACGGCAGCAGGTCGCGGTTCTGCGCGATCAGCTCGTCGGCCAGCTGGTCCGCGATGGCGTGCTGGCCGATCAGCGGGTGGGCGAGCAGCGCGTTCGCCACTCGGTCGCGGCCACCGTGCTTGGCCGCTTCCAGTGCCAGGTACTCGTACGCGGTGACGTGCGAGATCAGGCCGGAGATGGACGGTTCCACCGGACGGACCGGCAGCGCCTTGCCGCCGTTCGAGTCCACAGTGGAGGACACTTCGATCACGGCGTCGTCGGGCAGGAAGGGCAGCGAGCCGTTGTTCTGCACGTTCACCACGTGCTTCTCAGCGCCTGCGCCACCGGTCAGCGCGTGCACGAGCTGCACGGCCGCCTCGGAGTAGTACGCGCCGCCGCGCTGCGACAGCTGCTCCGGCTTCGTCACGACCGACGGGTCGCCGTAGATGTCGAGCAGTTCCTTCTCGACCGCGGCCACGACCTCGGCGCGCGGCGGTGAGGTGAGCTGCTTCTGCACGACGGCGTCGTGGTTGTAGAAGTAGTTCAGGTAGTACGACGGCACCATGTTCAGGCGCCGCATCAGCTCGCCGTCGATGCCGATGTGCTCGGCGAGACCCTCGACGTGGTCCGCGAGCAGCTCCGGCAGGCGGTCGACGCCGTCCACGAACACGCCGCGTTCCCACGTGAGGTGGTTCAGGCCGACGTGCTCCAGCTCCACAGTGGACGGATCCACCCCGAGCAGTGCGGACGTCCAGCGCTGGAACGTGATCGCCACGTTGCACAGGCCGATCGCCTTGTGACCCTCCTGCAGCAGCGCGCGCGTCACGATGCCGACCGGGTTCGTGAAGTTCACGATCCACGTGTCGGGGCCCGCGATCCTGCGCACCTTCTCCGCGATGTCCAGGACCACCGGCACGGTCCGCAGGGCCTTGGCGAGGCCTCCCGCGCCGGTGGTCTCCTGGCCGACGCACCCGCAGCTGAGCGGGAACGTCTCGTCCGAGGCGCGCGCCTTCTGCCCGCCGACCCGCAGCTGCAGCAGTACGGCCGACGCGCCCTCGATGCCTTCTTCGAGTGACGTGGTGGTGCGCACCTTCGCCGAGTGACCCGCGTGCTCCAGCAACCGCTGACTGAACGGGCCGATCAGTGAGAGGCGGTGCTCGTCCGGGTCGACGAGGACGATCTCGTCCACCGCCAGGCTGGTGCGACGGCCGGCGATGCCGTCGATCAGCTCCGGTGTGTAGGTGGACCCGCCACCGACGACGGTGAGTTTCATCCCTTGACCCCCGTGAACGTGATTCCCTTGACGAACGACTTCTGGGCGAAGACGAAGAGGACGACGGCGGGGATCATCGTCAGGAACGTCACCGCCATCGACGAGTTCCACTGGACGATGTGCATGCCCTTGAACGTCGCCAGTGCCAGCGACAACGTCCACTGGTCCTTGACCTCACCCGTGTAGAGCAGCGGGCCGAAGTAGTCGTTCCAGGTGAAGAGGAAGCAGAACAGCGCGGTGGCCGCGATGCCGGGCTTCGCCATCGGAATGATGATCCGGATCAGCGCCTGGAACTCCGAGCACCCGTCCACCCGCGCGGCGTCCACGTAGGACTGCGGGATGGTGAGCATGAACTGGCGCAGCAGGAAGATGCTGAACGCGTCGAACAGGAAGTACGGCGCGATCAACGGCACCAGCGTGCCGGTCAGGCCCAGCGACGACCACGTGTCGTACAGCGGCACGGCCACGACCTGCGGCGGCAGCATCATCGCGCCGATGACGAGGATGAACGCCACGTTCCGGCCGCGCCACTTGAGCTTTGCGAGCGCGTAGGCCGCCGGGATCGACGAGATCAGCATGCCCAGCGTCGCGAGCAGCGAGTACGTGAGGCTGTTGATCAGGTACTGGAACAGCGGGGCCTTGTCGAAGACCTCGACGAAGTTCTCCCAGTGCCACTCGGTCGGCCAGAGGTTCGAGGTGAACGCCTGGTCGTCCGACATCACCGCGGTGAGGAAGACGAACACGACCGGTGTGGCGAACATCAGGCCGAGCGCGAGCCCGATCGCATGGGTCGCGACCCAGTTCAGGATGCCGCCGACGTCGCGCTTGCGACGCGGCTGCTCCGGTTCCGCTGGGACGTCGACCGGTGGTTTGGTCAGCGTGGCGGTCATGCTCCCGGACCCCCTTCCTCAGCGGTGGAGTTCTTGCGCATCCGCTGGACCAGCACGATGGTCACGGCGAACGAGATGACGAACAGGACCGTGGCCATGGCGGCCGCGTAGCCCATGTCGAAGTAGCGGAAGCCTTGCGTGTACAGGTAAACCGGGAACGTCAGCGTGGAGTTGTCCGGGAAACCGAGATATTTGGTCGATCCCGTCGCGTCCGCTGCTCCAGAGCCGGCCGACCCCGCGACGACCGCCTGTGTGAACAGCTGCAACGCGAGGATCACCGAGTTCACGATGCCGAAGAGCAGCACCGGTGAGATCGTCGGAAGCGTGACGTGCCACCAGCGCCTGATCGGGCCGGCACCGTCGAGTTCGGCTGCCTCGTACTGCTCCTGCGGCACGTCCAGGATCGCGGCGAGGATGATGATCATCAGGTCGCCGGAGATCCAGAGCATGATCGCGGTGATACCGGGCTTGGCCCACGCCGGGTCCGAGAAGAACAGCGGTGCGTCGACCCCGAACCAGCCGAGCACGCTGTCCAGCGGACCGCCGTTGGGACGCATCACCATGAAGAACACGAGTGTCGCGGCCACCGGCGGTGCCAGTGAGGGCAGGTAGCAGAGCGTCCGGATCAGACCGACGCCCGACTTGAGACGTGCGATGACCGATGCCACGCCCAGCGCGAACACCGTCCGCGCGATCGTGAGCACGACGACGAACCACAAGGTGTTCGCGATCGCCTTGGTGAGCAAGGGATCTTTGAACATGAACTCGTAGTTGGCGAGTCCGTTGAACTCCGGCGGGTTGATCAGGTCGTACTTCGTGAAGCTGAAGATGACCGTGGCGACCAACGGGTACACGAAGAACAGGACGAAGCCGATGAGTGCCGGGGCCATGAACCCGAGCACGGCTAGACGGTGGCGGGCACGTGCCCGCCCCTTGCCGGGGGCGGGCCGCGCGCCGAGCGTGGCGGTCATCTTGCGAATCCCCTACTTGCCGCTCTTGGCGATCTGGTCGTCGATGTTCTTGTCGACTTCCTTGAGGCCTGCCGCCAGGTCCGGGACCTTGCCGGACTGGTAGGAGACCGAGAAGTCGGTGACGGCCTTGATGTGCGCGTCACCGATGGGGGTGACCGGGTTGCCCTTGAGCTTGTCGCTCTTGGCCAGGTCGATGAACGTCTTGAACTGCTCGTCCACCTCGAGCTTGGGGCTCTCCATGGCGGCCTTGGTGCTCGGGACGTTCTTGATGGCGTTGGACAGGTCGACGATCGTGTCGGTGTCGAACGTCAGGTGCTTGATCAGCTCCCACGCGGCGCCGGCGTTCTTGGCGCCCTTGGGAATGCCCATGATCGTGCCGGTGGTGAACGCGGTGCCGTAGTCGGCGGGCTTCCAGGTCGGGAACGGAGCCGTGCCGAACTTGATCTGCGGCGCCTGCGCCTTGAGGAAGGCGGTGCGGTACTCGCCGTCGATCATGATCGCGATCTTGCCCTGGTGGAACGCGTGGTCGGCCGAGTACTCCTGGCCGAGACCCGCGCGGAACCGCTCCAGCGCGTCGTAACCGTAGAAGTCGACGAGCTTCTTCTGGAACGTCATCATCTCGGTGAAGCCGGGCGAGCTGGCGAGACCGGACTTGCCGTCCTTCTCCCACTCCGCGCCGAACGTCGGCGCGAGAATGGTCGGGCGGTTGGCGTAGAAGCCCATCGTGGGCAGGTAACCCGCCACCTCGATGTCACCGTTCGGCGCCTTCTTGGTCGCCTTCACGGCCGCGTCGTACAGCTCGTCCAGCGTCTTCGGCGGCGCGGTGATGCCGGCCGTCGAGAGCAGGTCCTTGTTGTAGTACATGGCGTACACGTCGGTGAGCATGGGCATCGCACAGCGGTTGCCCTTGTACTCGGTGTACTGCTGCACCGCCGGGGAGAGCTGGTTCAGGTCGACCTTGTCGCGCTCGATGTAGGCCTTCAGCGGCTGAAACGCGCCGGAGGAGCAGAACTGGCCGATGTTGTCCGTGGTGAACGACAGCGCGACGTCCGGCGTGTTGCCCGAACGGATGCCCGCGGTGATCTTGTCGTCGTCCTGCGAACCCTCGTGCTTGATCTCGATGTTCGGGAACTTCTTGTTGAAGGTCTTGAGAGCCTTCGTGACCTCTACCAACTCGCGGTCGGAGTAGTTGCTCCAGACCGTGAGCGTGAGCTTGTCGTCCTTGCCAGGAGCAGCGGCGGCATCGGAACTCGCGCCGCCACCCTTGCCCGCCGCACATGCGGTGAGGGTCAGCGCTGCGGCGACACAGAGCAAGGCAGCACGGGTGTGCTTGCGCATGTGCACTCCTTCTCGATCAACGTGGGGACCCGGCGACCACTGGGCCGCGGAATGGAGCCGTGGTGGCTGCCGGGAGGCCGAACACCTCTTCGCGGGCGAAGGCCAGCGCCGAGTGCAGTGCGCCGCTGCGCACTGGTTTCCCGGTGACCAAAGCCAGCTGAATAGGTGTTCTCGGCACCACCAGTTGCCGCAGTTCCGCGGCAACGAGGTCGTTCAGCGTGGTTCCGCCTGCCTGCGCGATGTCGCCGGACAGGAGGATGAGTTCCGGGTCGAGCACCGCGACGACGCTAGCCACGCCCGTGGCTATGCGCTTGGCGAGATCGGCCATGAACTCACGGCCCGCCGGACCCGCGGCCAACGCCTTGCGCACGGCACCGTGACCGTTGCGCGCGGCGAGCCCGTGGGCGCGTGCGAGCTTGCAGATCGACGTGTTGCTGAGCAGTTCACCGAACGTGCCGCCGGAGCGGTCCGTGTCGGTGTCGGCCGCCGCGCGGTCGGGGATCATCAGCCCGTCGATCTCGCCCGCGCCACCGGAAGCGCCGCGCAGCAGCGATCCGTTGACGACGACGGCGGCACCGACGAGGTCCGCGGGCCAGATGACGACGAAGTCGCTCACCTTGGTGGCCCGTCCGGCGACCATCTCCTCCAGCGCGACGAGGTTGACGTCGTTCTCGACGCTCACCGATGTCGCGAGCTGCTCCCGCAACTGGCCGGGCATGTCGAAATTGCTCCAGCCGGGCAGATGTGGTGCGTAGGCGAGCTCACCGTTCGCGGGGTTCACCGCTCCCGGACAGCCCACCACGACGTGCAGCAACTGGTCGGCGCTCAGACCTGCCTGACCGCAGGCCTTGCCGACCGCGCTCACGAACGCCTCCAGCACGCCGTGCTTCACGGGCATCGGCGCCTTGTACTCGGTGAGCACGGCACCGGAGATGTCCGCGATCGCGATGTCGACCGTCTCAGGGGTGAGATCGACAGCGGCGATGTGCGCAAGCGCCCCGTTGACCGACCACAGCTGAGCCCTCGGTCCGCGTCCGCCGCCACGCAGTCCGTTGCGGACCACGGTGTCGGCGTCTTCGAGCCGGGTGAGCAGCTGTGCGGTCGCCGGCTTGGAGAGGCCGATCAGACCTTCCAACTCCGACCTGGTCAGCGGCCCGTTGCGCAGCAGAGCCTCGATGGCTGCGCGGTCGTTGATCTCCCGCAACAGTCGTGGGCTTCCGGCACGCATTAGGTCCGCTCCTGTCTGTTAACTTTCCAGACGATTTCGGCAGACGGTAGTGACCTGGTTCACCGGGGTCAATCCCCGATATGGGTCCGTTACCTGAGTTAGGTTCGCCTAAGGCACCCTGGAACCATGACCGACGTGCGCCAGGAGTCGCTCGCATCACTGCTCGGAGGCCGGGGCGGCGCCCTCGACGCCTCCCTGCCGCCGTTGGCGTTCGTCGCGGGCTGGCTGCTGTTCGGGCATTCGATCGGTGCGGGCGCCGTGGTCGCCGTCCTGTCCGGTGTGGCGATCGGCGTCTTCCGCCTGGTGCGAGGCGAGAAACCCCGCGCCGTCCTGCTCTCGTTGCTGCTGGTGGTCGCCGCCGCGCTGGTGGCTCTCTACACGGGACGCGTCGAGGACTTCTTCCTCATCCAGCTGCTGTCCAACGTGGCCTCGGCCCTGGCGTGGGCGGGCTCGATCGCCGTGCGCTGGCCGTTCCTGGGGCTCGTCGTCGGGACGCTGCTCGGGCAGAAGACCCGGTGGCGCCGAGATCCTGCCCTTTTGCGCGCCTACTCGGTCGCGTCGTGGGCTTGGGTCGGTCAGTACGTGCTGCGGGTCGCCATCTTCACACCGCTGTGGCTCGACGCGCAGGTGTTCTGGCTGGCGACCTTGCGGGTGGCGCTGTCGTGGCCACTGCAGATCGTCTGCATCGTGGTCTCGGGGTGGTTGCTGAAGCGGGCGCTACCGGCAGACCACCCCGGGTTCCGGCACCCTCAGACCACGGACTTGAGGAAGGCCGACCAGGCGGCCGGCGAGACGGGGACGTGAGCGCTCGGCGCCTTGCTGTCGCGGATGCCGACACCCTTGCCGACCTCGACACAGTTGTCGCCACTGCCGCTGTAGCTGCTCTTGCGCCAGGTGGTCATCAGAGACCCTCCAAGATGTTGTCGATCACCGCCCTCGATTCTTCCTCAGACAGCGCGATCTCTGCGAGGGCCGTCAGGATGTCCTGGTGGACCTTGATGGTGTCCGCGTCATCGAAGAACAGGCAGTAGTTGACGCTCTCGACATAGACGACCGGTGGGTACTTCGGGAACTTCATCAGCCGGAAGTCGCCGGACGTGCCCGAGTGCATTCCTGCCGAGCGCGGAATGATTCGGAAGCTGACGTAGTTCCGCACCGACATTCTGAGCAGGTGGGCCAGTTGTTCCCGCCACACCTCGACACCACCGACCGGAAGTTCAAGTGCCTGTTCGTGCACGAAGAAAACGAACTTCCGGCCGGGTTCGAGGATGGCCGACCGCGCAGCTCTGGTAGCGGCGACCTCGGGAACCTTCTCGGCCTCGATCACCTTGGAGTGCTTGGTGACGACGTAGCAGTACTCGGGTATCTGCAACAGGCCCGGCACGAGGATCATCGACCAGCAGATGATCTCCTCAGCGTCTCGTTCCTGGTCGATCAGAGTGCGTACCTGGTCGGGGACGCCGTCTTCCGGGATCTGGAGCCAGGCCTTGCCAGACTCCCGGAACAATGCCAGCAGGTGTTCTCGTTCCTCGACTGTGGCCTGGCAATAGGCGAGCAGCAGCAGGACGTCCGACTCGTCCACGCCGCCCTTGCCGAGCGTCATGTCGGAGATCTTGGCTTCCTGCCAGCCGAGCAACTCGGCGAGCCTGCGGTGGGTGAGGCCGGTCCGGGCGATGATGGCGCGAACGCCGACGCCGAACTCTCGCCCCGCCACACTGGACGATCTTTTGGGCATGCCGGAAAACCTAGGCCCGATGGATCATTCTTCTCCATTGTTTCCGGTCAAATGTGCCTGAAGGTAGGACGCATGGAGCGGCTCCATGTTTCGGATGATCTTGCCGCTCGACGTTCGCGGAAGCGTGTCCATGACGAGGATTTGCTTGGGGAGCTTGAATTCCGCGAGTCGTTCCGTGCACCACTCCGACAACGCTTGTGCCGTGAGCGTGTCACTGGCCGTGCCGACGTACGCGCGGATTTCCGGCTTTCCCACCGCGACGGCCTCTTTCACCTGCGGGTGTCCACGCAGGACGTGTTCGACCTCGGTCAGGTCGACCTTGTTGCCGCGCACCACGACGAGCGAGTCGGTGCGGCCGAGCAGCCGGAGTTCGCCGTCGCTGGAGAACTCGCCTCGGTCGCCGGTGCGGAACCAGCCGCCGGAGTAGCGCGCGGGGTCGTTCTCGGACAGGTATGGCGTTTCCTTCAGCGCCACCTCGACGAGGCCGTCGCGGACGCGGGCCGTGATGCCGGGCATCAGCTTGCCGACGGACGGGCGGACCGTGCCGTCCACCGCCATGGTCAGCGCGCCGGTCTCGGTGGTGCCGAAGCATTCGCCGACCGGGAAGCCGTAGGCGGCGGCGAACCTGTCGGCCACGTCCTGCGGCATCATCTCGCCGCCGGCGAACGCGCCGCGGACCGTGCGCAACGCGTCGCGGTCGGGCGAGGAGGCCAGCAGGTCGAAGTGGAACGGCAGGCCGGTGACGAAGTCGACCTCGTGCGTCCGTGCCTGCCGGAGGATCGCTTCCGCGGAAGGGTTTTCGGCGAACACGAGGTGCGCGCCGACCGCGAGGGAGTGCAGCAGGCCGCCGATCAGGCCGAAGCTGTGGGCGGGGGAGTTGAGCAGCAGGAAGCGTTCGCCGCCGCGCACCACGCCGTCGCACGCGGCGAATCGCGCCACCTCGTCGGCGAGTGACTCGGTGCTGCGGCCGATGACCTTCGAACGCCCTGTCGAGCCGGAGCTGAACTGGACCAGCCGGTGCGGGGTCGCGGCGGGGACGCCGGGCGCGCGTTCGACGACCAGGCCGTAGCGCTCCTGGAAACCTTGAGCGGGAACGCCACTGGGGTGCACGAGGAACTCGGGGCGCGTCAGGTCGTGCAGGACATGGGTCTCGGCCTGGCGCAACCGGTGGTCGATCGAGATCACCTGCGCGCCGATGCTCCACAACGCGAGCACGGCCTCCAACTGGCTGAAGCTCGGCGGCACCTGGACGGCGACTGTGCTCCCCTCACGGATTCCGACGGCCTCGAACCGTGCGGCGTGAGCGGAGACGTCGGCGCGCAGCAGGCCGTGCGTGACTGTGTTGCGGTGACTGAAGATCGGCACTTCGTCGCCGTGCCGGTGCAACAGGTCGGTGATGAACTCGCGCATTTCTTTCAGTACTCCTTGCAGAACTCGCCGATCGGGAGGCCCACGTGCCGTTGCTCAGAAGCGATGTAGCCGAGCAGTTCGTCGCCGCGTTGAAGTTCGGTGACGTTGCGGACCTTGCCGCCGGGGCCGAGCACGCGGACGTGCCAGTCGTCCTGCACCATCAGGTGGACCTCGACGCCCTCCGGCGAGCGCGCGGAGATGGTGAGCATCGGGCGTGATTCGAGTTTGGCCCTGCCGACGGTGATCTCGCGGGTGCGGCCCTCGGCGTTGACGGCGAGGACCTTGCTGCCGGACCTCAGCTCGGACAGGTAGTTGGTGCGGTTCGCCGGGCCCAGCACGTAGGAGTGCAGCGCGCCCGCGTTGACCCGGAACGGCCGTGTCGGCATGTACGGCAACGGATGCGTTTCGCTGCAACAGAGGATGAAGCCCGACGAGAACGAGCCGACGAGGATGCCCTCGTCCTCCTGGAAGTGCGAGGCGGTGTCGACGCAGACGCGGTCACCGAGGCCGTTGTGGGTCAACGCTTCCACGGTGAGCGTGGTCAGGGTCAGCGGCGGAGACGTGACTTCCAGCAGCCGCGCCAGTTTGAACACGTCGGTCGCGTCGGCAGGGGCCATCAGCACGCCGTCGGAGCCGTGTTCCAGGCATTCGAGGACGATCGCGGCCTCGACGAGGTCGGTCACGACGGTGATGAGCTTGCCGGGTGCGCCGTCCGCGGCGGCGATCACGATCTCCAGGGGGATCTTCGTCGGATCGGTGAACGCGACGACGGTGTGATCGAGCCGTTCCGCTGCGGCACAAGCGAGTTTGAGCGTCCGGTCGTCGCTGACCGTCACGAAGGCGGAACCCGTGGACAACCGGTCGAGCTGGTCCTGCTCGTCCACGACCACCGTGACGAGGTGCGGGCTCTCGACGTGGTTCTCGGTCAGCAGCACGCGGGTGATCGTCGGTGGCAGGTCGTCGAGCAGCGCCGGATCGTCCGCGACGACGCCGGCGATCCGGCTGTGCACCGCCGCGTCGATCACGGCGGTCCGCTGCGCTTCCGAGACGGTTCTGAGGTCGATCCAGGCGAACTTCACCGGTTCTCCAAGGTTGCGGTCAGTGCGTGCATGAGGCTTGCGTCGGTGGGCGCGTGGACGATCGACGCCAGCTCCGCGACCAGTTGCATCGGCGCGGGCGAGGTGAAGACACGCCGTCCAACGGCGAGACCGGAACAGCCGGCGGCCATCGCGGCACTGGCGTGGCCGGCGAGGCTGTTCGCCGAGGCGGGACCGCCCGCGACGATCACCGGAATCGGGCAGCTGGCCACGACCTCGGTCATGTCGTCGGCCAGGTTGGTCTTGACGATGTCCGCGCCGAGGTCCGCCGCGATGTTGACGACGTGGGCGAGCAGCGCGGGATCCCTCGGGTCGGCGACGCGGGGCCCGCGGGCGTAGGCCATCGCGACCAGCGGGACGTTCCACGAGTCGCACGCCGCCGCGACCGCGCCGAGGTCGGTGAGCTGGCGCGACTCCGTGTCAGACCCGATGTTGACGTGCACGCTCACCGCGTCGGCCCCGAGCCGCAGCGCCTCGTCGACCTCGCCGACGAGCACCTTCGCGTTGGCGTCGGCCATGTGCGCGGTGCCGGCGCTCAGATGGACGATCAACGCACATCCGCCCAGCACGGCGGGATCGATCGTGCGCACTCGTCCTTTGTGGACGATGATGGCGTCCGCGCCGCCCTGCACGACGGCGCGGATGAGCTCCTGCCACCTGTCCCGCGGCACCACCGGACCGTCCGAAACGCTGTGGTCCAGCGGCACGAATAGATACCTGTCGTCCTGCGGACGGGAAAGGCGTCGCAGCCGCAACGCTTTCCTCATGGCGTTCACACCCCTCGATCGTTTGGTGGTCAACAGGGTGGAGGAGTCCGCGCACGCAGCGGCAGGTGTGAGGTGCCGATAATTCCCGAGTTATCGGCCTGATAGCGCAATCGCGCTTGCAACCGCGACAGAGCGTCACCTGGTGACACCCGCGTGGCCGTGTTTGTGGATCGGTAACTGCCCTAGGCTTCGTCAGTGCGAATGGAGCTCAGACATCTGCACGTGGTGCTGACCGTGGCGCGAGCAGGCAGCATCAGCAGGGCCGCATCCCAGCTGAAGATCGCCCAGGCCGGGCTCACCGCGCAGGTGAGGCGCATCGAGGCGAGTCTTGGCGGCCCGTTGTTCCTGCGGCGCACCGACGGCGTGGAGCTCACCGAACTCGGCCGCCACGTGGTCCTGCAAGCCCAGGACCTGGTCGAACGCTTCGACGACCTGCTGGTCTCCTCGCGCAGGCTGGCCGAACGCGGCGACTCGGGCATCCGCCTGGGCGGGGTGGCGGGCTCCCCGACCGCACTGCTCGTGGGCGTGGTCCGCGAGATGCTCCCCGGCCTGCCGCAGACCACTCACATCGAACGCGGTGGCGACGCGGTGCTGGAACTCGTCCGCACCGGCGACCTGGACCTCGCGCTGGTGGTGGAGTTCCCGCGCAGCCCGTTGCGGTTCCCCAAGGCGGTGGGCCTGCGCGGCGTGGTCACGGAACGCATGCTGATCGGCGTGCCCGTCGGCCACCGCCTGTCCGGCCGCAGCGAGGTGCTGTTGTCCGAACTGGCCGGCGAGGAGTGGGTGGCGCCGGACGAGAACCACGGCGGCCGCCTCAACCTCGAGCTGGCCTGCGAAGCCGTGGGATTCACGCCGCGCTGCGCCCACTTCGGCGTGGACCCGGCGGTGGCGGCGGACCTGGTGCGCTCCACCGGCGCCGTGGCGGGCTTCTTCCCCGGCCCCGAGGTGCCGGGCGTGCTGCTCAAACCGATCATCGGCAACCCGCTGCACCGGCGGATCACGCTGGTGTGGAACACCGACGTCGACGCCGCCGAACACGTGGACGACGTGCACGCCGGACTGTTGCGCGCCTACCGCGACCGAACCCCGCACTCGGGCCGGCTGCTGGCGTCATGACTGAGGCGGCTGCGGTGGCTGCTGCTGATACTGCTGCTGCGGATACGGCTGCTGCTGCGGCGGCGGGTATGGGTACTGCTGTTGCTGCTGCGCGTAGTACTGCTGCTGGGCCCAGTACTGCTGTTGCTGCTGGTGGTACCGCTCGCGCTTCTTCCTGCTGTTGCGGGTCACGACGATCACGACGATGACGATGACCGGGATGATGGCGTACCCGACCAGCCGGCCGAGGATCCTGGCGCCGCTGGGTTCAGCAGCGAGAACGTGGAGCATGGTTGCACTTTCGCACATGTTCAGGCCGGGCGCGGGGCTTGGGGTCCGAGCACGTCCACGGCCGCCAGCCAGGCAGCACCGGCCGCACCCTCCGTCGCCATGATCACCTGAGCGTTGCAGCGCGTGAGCAGTTCCTGCTTCAGATGAGTCCCGACGGGCGTCTTGATCAAACTGCCGACCAGCACGATCGGGGACGTGTCGGACGGCTCGCGCACGGCTGAGGCCGTGTCGGCGAGCAGCCGGGCGGCGGACCCGACGATCGCCAGCGCCTCCGGGTCACCGTGGTGGTAGGCCGAGCTGACCAGCGGGGCGAACCGCGCCAGCGCGATCGGGGGCTGGGCGTTGACGGCGTTGATCAGCTGGCCGCGGTTCTTCGCGCCCGCGGCGGTCAGAACGGCGGTGGCCAGGCCTTCCAGCGGCGCGTCCACGTCCAGCAGCCGGAGTGCCGCCCGGACGGCTTCGCGGCCCAGCCAGAACGCCGAGCCGTCGTCGCCGATCAGCCAGCCGTAGCCGCCGGACTGGGCGATCATGCGGTGCCCGGCGATGCGGCCCGCGATGGAACCCGTGCCCGCCACCAGAACCGTGCCGTCGGCCGACGAGGTGCCGGTGGCGAAGGCGGCCTCGCAGTCGGTGATCACCCGCATCGGGCAGTGCAGGCCCGCGCGTTCCCAGGCCTCGCGGAACAGCGCGGAGATCGCGGGATCGGCCAGTTTCGAGGCGCCCGCCATGCCGAGCACGCCGGAGCGGACCTTGCGGGAGTCGAGGCCGTCCAGGGCCTCGGCCAGCGCCTCGCCGATGTGGGCGGCGGCGACCGTCGGTGGGTGCGAGTTCGGGTTCGCGCCGCCCGCCAGGCCCTGGCCCAGGCGGGCGCCGTCCAGATCGAGCACCAACGCCCTGGTCGAGGTGCCGCCGGCGTCGAGTCCCACAACCAGGTCCATAACGACCGAGTATGCCGAGACCCGCTCACCTTAGGCACGCCCAACCGGGTGTCACCTCACGAAAGCGCGGTTACCGCTTGCGTTGTGGTGGAAGAACACCAACGATCCAGACGAAAGCGGATCACCCGGACGTACCACTGTGGACAGTCCGGGAACGATCAAGCCGTAGTCGAACGTGGCGGCGGGGGTGACGTCGACCAGGTCGTCCGGGTCGGCGGGCGCGGTGTAAGGACTCCGCACACCAACGGTGTAGGTCACCGGGCCGGATGGCAGAGCCGCCCGCGACACCGGCAGCACCACGACGTCGCTGTCGAACAGGTTCGTGTCGGTCGCGCCGTCCAGGCCGTTCAACGGCTGCTCGTCCACGATCTCGTCCGAGCCGGCGACCTTGGTCCTGGCGAGCCAGATGTCGGCGGTGATGTCGCCGTCCGGGTTGGTCGGCTTGACGGCGGTGGTCACGAAGTCCTTGCCACCCACCGAGAACCTCACCTCGGGCTGGATGTTGCTGCCGATGTTCGCCCAGGTGCTCCAGGTCGAGACGCCGAACGCCAGCAGGTCGGACGTCGCCGTCGCGCCCACGTACCGCAGGTCGCCACCACGCGCCGTGCGGTTGATCGCGCAGTTGTCCTGCACGTCAGGGCCGCAGTCGGGCAGGCGGCCGGAGCGCGCGCCGAGTTCCAGGACGGTCATGCGGGACTGGTAGTCCGGCTGGTCGAGGCCACGGCCCGCGACCCGGCCACCGGACGCGGTCAGCCGCGACACCGGCTTCGGCGCCGCGTAGACCGGCACGTGCAGCGTCCGGTCGCCGGTGAACGTCACCTGTCCGGACGCCTCCGCCAGGAACTGACGGCCCTCGTCCAGCGCGACCGTGGGGTCGGGCGTCTTGCGCAACGCGGCGGGGTTCGAGATCCGCAGCTGCACGGGCACCGACGCCGAACCACCCGGCGGCAGCGCGACGTACGGCGCGATGACCTGGAAGGACACGCCAGGCACGGCGGTGATCGGGTCGAAGCGCGCCTGCAGGCGAACGCTCTGCGAACCCTTGTTCACCAACCGGATCGTGCGACTCGTCAGCACCGGACCGGCGGCCTCGACCGTGCCGAACGACGCGTCACCCAGTGCCAGCACGTCGGACGACAGCGCGGCGAGCCCGTCCACCCTGCCCGCGCCGACCCGCATCGGCGCCTCCCGCACACCGTCGGCGTTCTTGACCACGCCGGACGCGGTGTTCATCAGCGCGGCCTTGATCTCCGCGACCGTCCACTTCGGATGGACCTCGCGCAGCAGCGCGGCGATCCCGGCGACGTGCGGCGACGCCATCGACGTGCCGCCCATCGACACACCGGCCGAGGCCGTTCCGGAGGCGGCGGAGAAGATCGTGTCACCCGGTGCGGCCACCGCGATCGACGAGCGGGAACGCGACGACGACGGCGTGATCGTGTCCGCGATCGCCGGCTCCACGGACGGCACCGCGACCTTCAACGCCGAGGTCAGATGCACGCTCAGGGTTCCGGCTTCCAGCGCCGGACGCAGCGCGGTGGAAGCCGCCGCCGTCAGCTGGAACGCGGGAATGTGCGCGTTTCCGGCGATTCCGGCCGCGAACACCGGCAGCGTCGTCGGCAGCAGCACCCCGGCCGCCCCGGCCTTCCAGGCGTTGTCGGTGCGAGCACCCGAACCGCAGGCGCGCGTGGCGTCGCTGTCGTCCCACTCCAGCCAGACGATCTTCCCGGCGAGTGCCTCCGAGATCGGCTTGCAGCCATCCACATCGGACGAAAGCCGCACCACCGGCAAGGTCAGGTCGAAGGAGTCCTTGAAGTTCTGGCTGTACTGGCCAGGCCACTGCTTGCCTGCGACCTCCAGCCCGTCCAGCATCGAGAACGAGTCGCGGCTGTTCGCCACGGAGATCGCCTCGGGGGTGTTGCCGGGAGATCCGGACACGTCGTAGAAGTCGCCACCGTTGCCGGCCGCCGCGACCACCACCACGCCGTGCTCCACGAGCTTGCGCACGAACAGCGAGTCCGGGTCGTCCGGTGCGCCGAAGTCGCTGCCCAGCGACAGGTTGACCACGTCGAGCTTGTCGGAGAAGTCGCCGTCGCCGTTGGGGTCGAGCGCCCAGTCCAGCGCCTGCGCGGTCAGGTTCGTGCCGCCCTCGCAGCCGAACACCTTCAGCGCGTAGAGCGACGCCTTGGGGGCCGTGCCCGGTCCGATCTTCAACGAGTCGAGATCGACCGACGAGTAGGAACCGCGATAGGTCGTGCCGTCGGCGTTGACCCCGTACCCGGCCGCGGTCCCGGCGACGTGCGTGCCGTGGCCCTCGCAGTCCAGCGGGTCCGCGTCCGGCTCCGGGATCGACCCGGACGTGCCGGTGTAGGCGTCGCCCGCGAAGTCGTGGCCGCCGACGACCTTGGCGGTGGGAAAGGTGCCCCCGCCGAAGTCCGCGTGCCGGTAGTCGATGCCGGTGTCGATCACGCCGATCCGCACGCCGTCGCCGAAGCGCCCGAGCGACTTCCAGACGTCGGACGTCCGGGTGAGGCGGACGGCGTGGGCGTTCGTGAGCTTCTTGGGGACCATCCGGTGCACCGCCCGCACCTCGGGCATGCGCGACAAAGCAGACAAGCGTGACTTGTCCGCCGACAGCACCACGCCGGGCACCGCGTTGGTCGTTCGGGCGACTTCCCGGCCGCCGGACCGGGACACGACCCGGGAGACGTGGTCCGATGTCCGATCCCGTGCTGAACGCGCCTGCGCAACGGTGCCCGTGTCGGCGGCTGCGGTCGAGGTCAGCTCGACGAAAACGGTTACAGGCTCGACGGGGCCGGATGGCGCGAGCAGAGCGCCCACCAGGAGTGATGCGGTCACCAGATTCATGATCAACTCCTCTTATTCATCGGACGACTTCACGCTGGGCCCTAGACGAAACCGACCTTGCAGGGCTATACATCCGATGTATTTCGTAGGGTGTGAGCAGAGGAGGAACGGCCGTGCAGTTCTTGCGCCTGGGGCCGGTCGGCGACGAACGTCCTGCAGTCAGGATCGACGACGGGACCACATACGACCTCCTGCCGATCACCCCGGACATCGACGGGTCCTTCCTCGCGAACGACGGCGTCAACCGCGCACGCGCCGCCGTCGAAGCCGGTGAACTGGGGGCGCTGAGCACCGAGGACGTGCGTGTCGGGGCGCCGCTCGCGCATCCGGGCAAGGTCATCTGCATCGGCCTCAACTACCGCGACCACGCGGAGGAGACCGGCGCGGACATCCCGGGCGAGCCGGTGATGTTCCTCAAGACGCCCGACACGATCGTGGGCCCGTACGACGAGGTGCTCGTGCCGCGCCGGTCCGTGAAGACCGACTGGGAGGTCGAGCTCGGCGTCGTCATCGGGCGCACCGCCCGCTACCTCGAGTCCGAAGAGGACGCTCTGGCGTGCGTGGGCGCGTACGTGCTCTCGCACGACGTCTCCGAGCGCGAGTTCCAGATCGAGCGCGGCGGGACGTGGGACAAGGGCAAGAACTGCGAGACGTTCAACCCGCTCGGCCCCTTCCTCGTGCCCGCCGACGAGATCGCCGACCCGCAGAGCCTGGAGATGCGGCTCTGGGTGAACGGCGAGATCAAGCAGAACTCGTCCACCAAGAACATGATCTTCCCGGTGGCGGAGATCGTCCGCTACCTCAGCCAGTTCCTTGTCCTTCGTCCGGGTGACGTCATCAACACGGGTACACCCGCTGGTGTCGCGCTCGGCCAGCCGGAGCCGAAGCCGTACCTGCGCGCCGGTGACGTGGTCGAGCTGGAGATCGAAGGCCTCGGCAGGCAGCGGCAGATCCTCGGGCAGGCCTGAGCCCATGCCCAAGATCACCGCACTGGACGTCCTCGACATCCGGTTCCCGACGTCGCGCGAGCTCGACGGCTCCGACGCGATGAACCCGGACCCGGACTACAGCGCCGCGTACGTGGTGCTGCGGACCGACGACGGACCTGAGGGCCACGGGCTCGCGTTCACCATCGGCCGCGGCAACGACGTGCAGGCCGCCGGCATCAGGGCGCTCGCTCCGCACATCGTCGGCAAGGACGTGCCGGAGGACGCGAAAGCGCTGGCAGAGCTGTACTTCGAACTCATCGGCGACTCGCAGATCCGCTGGCTCGGCCCCGAGAAGGGCGTCGCGCACATGGCGATCGGCGCCGTCGTCAACGCGGCCTGGGACCTCGCGGCCCGTCGCGCCGGGCTGCCGGTCTGGCGGTTCCTCGCGCGGATGACGCCCGAGGAGATCGTCAGCCTCGTCGACTTCCGGTACCTGAGTGACGCTCTGACGCCCGACGAGGCGTTGCAGATCCTGCGCAAGATCGAGCACGGCAAGGCCGAGCGCGCGGAAACCATTGCCCGCGACGGATACCCGGCCTACACGACGTCACCGGGCTGGCTCGGCTACTCCGACGAGAAGCTCGCAGGACTCGCCCGCCAGGCCCTCGCCGACGGCTTCGACATGATCAAACTGAAGGTCGGCGGCAGCCTCGACGACGACGTCCGCAGGATGAAGCTCGCCCGCGAGGTCGTCGGCGACGAGGTCCGGGTGGCGGTCGACGCGAACCAGCGCTGGGACGTCGACACGGCGGTCCGCTGGATGCGTGAGCTCGCGCCGTTCGACCCGTACTGGATCGAGGAGCCCACCTCCCCGGACGACGTGCTGGCGCACCGCGCGATCGCCGACGCGCTGGCCCCGATCAGGATCGCCACCGGCGAGCACGTGCAGAACCGGGTGATCTTCAAGCAGCTGCTGCAGGCCGGCGCGATCGACGTGCTGCAGCTCGACGCCTGCCGGGTCGCGGGTGTCAACGAGAACATCGCGATCCTGTTGCTGGCCAGGAAGTTCGACATCCCGGTGTGCCCGCACGCCGGCGGCGTCGGCCTGTGCGAGCTGGTCAGGCACCTGTCGTTCTTCGACTACGTCGCGGTCTCCGGCGAGGTCGGCGAGCGCGTGATCGAGTGGGTCGACCACCTGCACGAGCACTTCCTGGACCCGGCCGTCGTCGAGAACGGCCGCTACCTGGCCCCCGCCGAACCAGGATTCTCCGCACAGCTCAAGGACGAGACGCTCGCCGACTACCTCTACCCCGAGGGTCCTGTGTGGACAGAGCTGGAGGGCGGGAATGACTGACTTCGAGGGACTCGTCGCCGTCGTCACGGGCGGTGCGTCCGGCATCGGCCTCGCCACGGCGAACCTGCTGAGCGGCAGGGGAGCGACGGTCGTCGCGCTGGACCTGAACCCGGACGTCAAGGACCCGCTGGTCGGGATCCGCGCGGACGTGTCGGACGACGAGAGCGTCAAGGCCGCCATCGACGAGGTCGTCGAACGGTTCGGACGGCTCGACGTCGTGGTGAACAACGCGGGCATCGGGTCGCAGGGCGACGTGGCGGCCAACTCCGACGACGAGTGGCTCAAAGTGCTCAACGTCAACGTGCTCGGCATGGTCCGCGTCTCGCGGGCCGCGCTGCCGCACCTGCGGAACTCGCCGTCCGCGGCGATCGTCAACACCTGTTCCATCGCTGCCTGGGCCGGGCTCCCGCAGCGTGCTCTCTACTCGGCCAGCAAGGGCGCGGTGTACTCGCTGACGCTCGCGATGGCCGCCGACCACGTGCGCGAAGGCATTCGCGTCAACGCGGTCGCCCCCGGCACGGCGGACACCCCGTGGGTGGGCCGTCTGCTCGACTCGGCACCGGACCCGGCCGCCGAACGAGCCGCGTTGGAGGCACGCCAGCCGCACGGCCGGCTCGTCTCCGCCGATGAGGTCGCGGGAGCCATCGCCTACCTGGCGAGCCCGCTGTCGGGATCCACCGCCGGCACGATCCTCGCCGTCGACGGTGGCATGTACGGCCTGCGCTTGCGTCCCCAGCAGTCATGAAAGGCAGTTCAACGATGAAGCGTCGCAACCTCACCGCCGCGGTGTGCCTCGCGTTTGCCGGTGCACTCACACTGTCCGCGTGTGGCGGCGGGACCGCCGGCACCGGTGCCGGCGGCGTCGGCCCGATCGGCGCCGACCACCCCCGCGCCGACACCGACTTCTGGAACTCCTACATCAAGTACTTCCCGGAGAAGGCCAAGGACCTCGGCGTCAACCTGCTGAACCCCACCAACTCGCAGAACAAGGTCGAGAACCTGGTCGCCAACGCCCAGTCGCTGCAGTCGCAGGGCGCCAAGGCGATCATCATGGCACCGCAGGACACCGGCGCCATCGCGTCCACTTTGGACCGGCTGGAGAAGGCGAACATCCCGGTCGTCACCGTCGACACCCGTCCGGACAAGGGCAAGACCTACATGGTCGTCCGCGCGGACAACAAGGCGTACGGCGAGAAGGCCTGCAAGTTCCTCGGTGACAAGCTCGGGGGCAAGGGCAAGGTCGTCGAGTTCCAGGGCGCGCTGGCGTCGGTCAACGGCCGCGACCGCTCCGAGGCGTTCGCCGCCTGCATGAAGAAGGACTACCCCGGCATCACGGTGTTCGAGGAGCCGACCGACTGGGAGGGCCCGAAGGCGTCCGCGGCCCTGCAGACCCGTCTCAACCAGCACCCGGACATCAACGGCATCTACATGCAGGCCGGTGGCGCGTTCCTCACGCCGACGCTGCAGGTGTTGCGGCAGAAGAACCTGATCGTCCCGCCGACCGACCCGAAGCACATCTTCATCGTCTCCAACGACGGCATCCCGCAGGAGCTGGAGGCGATCCGCAAGGGCGAGATCGACGCGACCGTCTCGCAGCCTGCCGACCTCTACGCGCAGTGGGCGCTCTTCTACGCCAAGGCCGCCGTCGAGGGCAAGACGTTCCAGCCCGGCAAGACCGACCACGACTCCACCATCGTCGACACCGGCGGCGGCCGGCTGGAGGACCAGCTCCCGGCACCGCTGATCACCAAGGAGAACGTCGACGACAAGGCGTTCTGGGGCAACCAGATCTGATGAGCGAGTACGCAGCTGTCGCGCGTGGCGTGACGAAGAGGTTCGGGCAGACGCTCGCGTTGGACGACGTGGGCATCGAGATCCGGGCCGGTGAGTCGCACGCGCTCGTCGGTCGCAACGGCGCGGGCAAGTCGACGCTGGTCTCGGTCCTCACCGGCATGCAGACGCCGGACGCGGGCGAGGTCACCTTCTTCGGCGAACCCGCGCCGCCCGTCGCGGACAGCGCGGCGTGGCGCCGGCACGTCGCGTGCGTGTACCAGAAGTCGACGGTCGTGCCGGAGCTCTCGGTCGCCGAGAACCTGTTCATCAACCGGCAGGACCTCGGCGGCGGCCTGATCAGCTGGAAGAGGCTGCGGCGGGAGGCTTCGTCACTGCTGGAGACCTACGAGGTCGCGGTGGACCCGGACTCGCTGGTGTCCACGCTGACCGTCGAGCAGCGTCAGCTCGTCGAGATCGCGCGGGCGCTGTCGATCGGCTCGCGGTTCGTGATCCTCGACGAACCGACCGCGCAGCTCGACGGCCCGGCGATCGAGCGGCTGTTCGACCGGATGAGGTCGTTGCAGGACAAGGGAGTGACGTTCCTGTTCATCTCCCACCACCTGCAGGAGGTCTACGAGGTCTGCCAGACGGTGACGGTCTACCGCGACGCGCGGCACATCGTCACCGCGCCGGTGGCCGAGATGTCGAAGCCCGACCTGATCGAGGCGATGACCGGTGAGGCCGGTGGGCTGAACGTGCCCAGCGGTGACGACCGGCCGTCGTCCGCCGAACAGGTTCTGACCGTGTCCTCGCTGAGCGGGGACCACTTCTCGGACATCTCGCTGTCGGCCACCCGCGGTGAGGTCATCGGGCTCGCCGGCAGCGCGTCGTCGGGCAAGCACGAGTTCGCGGAGACGGTCTACGGGCTGCGCAAGCCGTCGGCCGGCTCGATCTCGGTGGACGGTGCTTCGGTGCGCGGCGGTGACGTTCCGGCTGCTTTGAAGGCTGGAATCGGCTGCGTGCCAAGGGATCGGCACCACCAGGGGCTCGTGCTGGACCTGTCGATCGCGGAGAACGCGACGATGAGCACGGCCGGTTCGTTCGTGTGGCCGTCGGCCCAACGCTCTGCGGGCAGCACGGCGATCGCGTCGTACGACGTCAAGGCCGCGGGGCCGGACCAGCCGGTCTCGGACCTGTCCGGCGGCAACCAGCAGAAGGTCGTGATGGCGCGTGCTCTGGCAGGCGACCCGTCCGTGCTGGTGCTGATCAACCCGACCGCTGGTGTCGACGTGAAGTCCAAGGAGTCACTGCTCGGGGTCGTCGACGCGCAGGCGCGCCGGGGCAAGGCCGCGATCGTCGTCTCCGACGAGCTCGACGACCTGCGGGTCTGCGACCGTGTTCTGGTGCTGTTCCACGGCCAGGTCGTGCGGGAGTTCGCCCGCGGCTGGCGCGATCAGGAACTCATTGCGGCGATTGAAGGAATGAGCTCAGAATGACCAAGGCCATGACTCCGCCGGTCGCGGCACCCGCGCCTGAGAAGCAGAGGTTCCGGCTGGCGCGGTACCAGGACCTCGCGCTGGTCCCGGTGATCATCCTCCTGCTGATCATCGGGGCGATCCTCTCGCCGATCTTCCTGACGCCCAACAACCTGATCGCCGTGCTGACCCAGCAAAGCGAGCTGTCGTTGCTGGTGCTGGGCCAGGCGATGATCCTGATCGTCGGCAAGATGGACCTGTCGCTGGAGTCGACGGTCGGTCTCGCGCCCGCACTCGCCGTCGCACTGATCATCCCGTCGTCGGCCGGTGGGCTGGACGTCGGTCTGGCCGCGTGGCTGGCGTTGCCGTTGTGCATCCTGATCGGCGTTGCCATCGGTGGCCTGAACGGGTTCCTGATCCTGAAGGTCGGGCTGTCCGGGTTCATGGTGACCCTGGGCATGCTGACGATGCTGCGCGGTCTGCAGCTCGCGATCACCGAGGGCAAGTCGCTGATCGACGTGCCGGAGTCGTTCCTGTACCTGGGTTCCGCGACCTGGCTCGGGCTGCCGGCGGCGGTGTGGATCTGCATCGCCTGTTACGCGGCGGGCATCTTCGTGCTGAAGTACCTGCGTGCCGGCCGTTCGCTGTACGCGATCGGCGGCAACTCCGAGGCCGCGCGGGCCGCCGGCATCCGGGTCGACCGGGTGGTGTGGACCGTGCTGATCATCGGTTCGGTGCTGGCCGTGATCGCGGGCATCCTGATGACCGGTCGGCTGGGTTCCGTTGCCGCCACGCAGGGCGAGGGCATGATCTTCCAGGTCTTCGCGGCCGCGGTGATCGGTGGCATCTCGTTGAACGGCGGCAAGGGCACGCTGTTCGGTGCGCTGTCCGGCGTGCTGATGCTGGGTCTCGTGGAACAGATCCTGCGACTGCAGGGCGTTTCCGGCTTCTACATCAAGGCCTCGTACGGTGCGGTGATCATCCTCGCGTTGATCGTGACGCGGTTCGCCACCGGCCAGAAGCAGGAGTGAGCGTTGGAGACCGTTGCGTTGCACACCCGGCTTCGCGAGGGGCGCGAGGCCGACTACGACCGCATCCATGCGTCCATTCCCCTGGAGCTGGATGGGGCGTTGCGCGAGGCCGGGGTGCACTCGTGGCGGATCTGGCGTTCTGGGCGCGAGCTGTTCCACCTCGTCGAGGTGGATGACTACCGCGCGATGAGGGCGTTTCTCGCTGAGCACCCGGCCAACGTTCCGTGGCAGGCTCAGATGGCCGAACTGCTGGAGGTCGAGGACGACTACTCCGGCACCGAACCCGATGTGCGACTCGTGTGGGAGCTGCCGTGAAGGTTGCTGTTTCTCGTCTGGGCTTTGGTGCCGCGCCGATCGGCAACCTCTACCGGGAGATTCCGGACGAGGAGGCTTTGGGCGCGGTGGAGGCGGCCTGGCAGACCGGGGTCCGGTACTTCGACACCGCGCCGCACTACGGGCTCGGGTTGTCGGAACGGCGGCTCGGCCTGGGTTTGGCGGGGCGGCCGCGCGACGAGTACGTGATCTCCACGAAGGTCGGGCGGCTGCTGGAGCCCGCGGACGGGGTCGGGCTCGACGACGAGGGTTTCGCGGTGCCGCGGAACTTCCGCCGGATCCGGGACTACTCGGCCGACGGGGTGAAGCGGTCTCTTGAATCCTCTTTGGAGCGTCTCGGGACGGACCGGGTGGAGATCGTCTACATCCACGATCCCGACGACCACTGGGAGGTCGCTTTCGGCGAGGCCTACCCGGCGTTGGAAGAGCTGCGGTCGCAGGGCGTCGTCGGTGCCATCGGTGTCGGCATGAACCAGTGGGAGATGCCGGAGCGGTTCGTCCGCGAGACCGACATCGACGTGGTGATGCTGGCCGGGCGGTACACGCTGCTGGAACAGCCCGCGTTGCCGTCGTTCCTGCCTGCCTGCGTCGAGCGCGGTGTCTCGGTGGTGGCGTGCGGTGTCTTCAACTCCGGGCTGCTGTCCAAGCCCGTGGTGGCCGCCGACGCGAAGTACAACTACGAAGAGGCGCCCCCTGCACTGGTCGCGCGGGCTCGGGCGATCGCTTCCGCTTGCGGACGGCACGGCGTGACGTTGCCCGAGGTGGCGATCCAGTTCGCGCTGGGCCATCCCGCCGTGGTGTCGGTCGTGATCGGGTCTCGCAACGCCGAGCAGATGGCCTCGAACGCCCAGTACTTCTCGGCGTCGATTCCCGCCGGGTTGTGGGAGGAGCTGAAGTCGTCGGGGCTGCTGGACGCGGAGGTGCCGACGCCGTGATCGTCGACGCTCACCACCACCTGTGGGATCTCTCGGTCCGGGACCAGGACTGGATCACCGATCCGCCGATGGGCGTGATCCGGCGGTCGTTCCTGGAGCCCGACTTCGTTGCCGCTGCCCCTGACGTGTCGACGTCCGTGCTGGTGCAGACGGTGTGCGTGCCTGAGGAGACGCCGGAGTTCCTGGCGATCGCGGCGTCCTCGGACATCGTCGGCGCGGTGGTGGGCTGGACCGATCTGACGTCGGCGGCCGTCGGTGACGCGCTGGCGGAACTGGTGGACCGGCCTGATGGTTCGTGGCTGCGCGGGATCCGGCACCAGGTGCAGAGCGAGCCGGACCCGGAGTGGTTGTGCCGCAAGGACGTGTGGCACGGGCTTGCTCAGGTCGGCTCTGCCGGGCTGCTCTACGAGCTGCTGACGTTGCCGCACCAGCTGCCTGCCGCGCGCCGGACCGTGGCGGCGTTGCCCCAGGTCCCGTTCGTGGTGGACCACTGCTCGAAGCCCGCGATCGGTTCGGATCCGGGGGAGTGGGCCGAGCTGGTGCGTTCTTTGGCGGCGCACGAGAACGTGACGTGCAAGCTGTCCGGGCTGGTCACCGAGGCCGACTGGAAGTCGTGGGACGTTGCTCAGCTGCGCCCGTACTTCGAGGTCGTGCTGGACGCGTTCGGGCCTTCACGGCTGATGTTCGGCTCGGACTGGCCCGTGTGCCTGCTGGCAGCGACCTACGACGAGTGGCTGGGTGCTGCTCGTGAGTTGGTGTCGGAGCTGTCTACCGGCGAGCAGGCCGAGATCTTCTCGGGAACTGCTCGCCGGGTCTACGGGCTTTAGCGGCGCGACCCGGAATGTTGGCGAGGTAATTCACGCTCAGCGGGGTGCCTCGCGGCACCGCCCCCACGCCCCCATACGACTCCGGTATGAGGGCGTGGGGGCGACACCACGATGCACCCGTCTGACCGCGAATTCCCCCGGCAACATTCCGGGCCACCCCGCTAGAACAGAGCCTTCAGCTCGTTGATCAGCTTCGGAGTCGCCTCGGCGAGCGGTTCGCGGACCGGGCCGGCCGGGAGTCCGAGCAGGTTGAGCGCGGCCTTGACGGCGACGGCACCGGGTTCGCGGGTCATGATCGCGGTGATCACCGGCAGCAGCGCCTGGTGGCGGCGCAGGGCTTCCTTGTTGTCGCCCTCGTCGTAGGCGTCGAGCATCGCCTTGATCTCGTTGCCGACGACGTGACCGACGGTGCTGACCGTGCCGACGCCGCCGATCGAGTACAGCGGCAGGATCAGCTCGTCGTTGCCGGAGTAGAAGTCGAGGCCGGTCTCGGCGATGACGCGGGCCGTGGCGAGCAGGTCGACCTTGCAGTCCTTCACGCCGACGATCCGCGGGTGCTCGGAGAGCCGCAGCAGCGTCTCGGTCTCGATCGCGGTGCCCGTGCGGCCGGGGATGTCGTAGAGCAGCGCCGGGACGCCGGACGCGTCGGCGACGGCGCGGAAGTGGTTCTCGACGCCTTCCTGCGTGGGCTTGCTGTAGTACGGCGTCACGACGAGCAGGCCGTCCGCGCCGTTCTCCTCGGCGCTGCGGGAGAGTTCGATGGTGTGGCGCGTGGAGTTGGTGCCGACGCCCGCGAGGATCTGGGTCCGGTCGCCGACGGCCTCCTTCACGGCCCTGATGATCCGCGCCTTCTCGGCGTCGGTGGTGGTGGGGGCCTCGCCGGTCGTGCCGTTGACGACCAGCCCGTCCGCCCCGCCCTTGTCGACGAGGTGCGCCGCCAGCTCCTGCGCACCCTTGAGGTCCAGGTCACCGTCGGGGGTGAACGGGGTGACCATCGCTACGAGCACTCGTCCGAACATGACTCCAGCGTGGCTCTAGTCTTCGCAAAGTTCCAGTTAGAAGTTCTGCTCGGAACGTTAAGCTGAGCTTTGTGTTGGATGTGCGAAGGCTCCGGTTGCTCCACGCTCTGTCGGTCCACGGCACCGTCACGGCCGCCGCGGAGGCCCTCCACGTGACCTCTCCCGCCGTGTCCCAGCAACTCGCCGCGCTGGAACGCGAGGCCGGGGTGGCGCTGGTCGAACGGGACGGGCGGCGGCTGGCACTGACCCGCGCCGGGCACGTGCTGGCGGCCCACACGCAGCTCGTGCTGGATCAGCTCGCGGCGGCCGAGGCGGACCTGGCCTCGTTGCGCACGTCCGTGTCCGGCGTGGTGCGCGTCGGGGCGTTCGTGTCCGTCGCCGCCCTGCTGCCGCGCGTGATCCAGGTACTTCGGTCGGCGCACGGGTCGGATGTGGAGCTTTTCGTGCACGAGATGGAGCCCGAAGCGTCACTGCCCGCGTTGCGGCGCGGGGACATCGACATCGCGGTGATCCACTCCTACAACATCATGCCGCGGTCCCTGCCCACGTCCACCGAGTCGCACGAGCTGTTCGTGGAGCCCGTGAACGTGGCGCTGCCGTTGAGCGATCCGTTGGTGCAGCAGGATTCCGTGGACCTCGCCGTGCTGGCCGACCGGCCGTGGATCATGCCGCGCACCGACGCGTCCTGCCACGAGCTGACCCAACGGGCCTGTGGCGCAGCCGGGTTCGTGCCGCGGGCGCAGGCCTACTGCGACGACTTCGGGGTGATGTGCGGGCTGGTCGAGGCCGGCCTGGGGGTGGCGCTGGTGCCGTCCGTCGCGCGACGGCCCGGGGTGGCGTTGCGGCCGTTGACGCAGGAGGTGTTCCGGACCGTGTCCGCCGTGGTGCGGAATCGGGCCGATGGGCAGCCCGCGGTGCGTGCGGTGCTGGAACAGCTACGCCAGGTCTGACAACCACTGCTCGACGCCGGCCACGTGCACCGTGGACCAGCTGCGCGCGAGTTCCGGCTGGTGGGCGGCCAGCGCGTCGACGATGGCGCGGTGCTCGGCGACCGTGCGGTCGACGGCGTTCGACTGGGTGATGCCGCGCCAGATGCGGACGCGGACCGTCGGGCCGGCCAGCGTGTCGAGGAGCTGGGCCAGGTAGGCGTTGCCGGAGCAGTGCGCGATGGCGCGGTGGAAGTCGAGGTCGTGCTCGACCAGTTCCTCCACGGACTTGGCGCCTTCGGCCGCGTCGCAGAGGGCGCGGAGCTTGACGACCTCGTCCGGGTCGATGCGCTGGGCGGCCATCGCGGCGGCCGCGGGCTCGAGAATGCGCCGAACCTGAAGAACTTCCAGGACCGAATCCTCGCCGCGGTGCAGATCGAGCACGAACGAGAGCGCGCCGAGCAGGTCGTCCGCGCGGAGTGACGAGACGTACGTGCCGTCGCCCTGACGGACGTCCAACACCCGGACGAGTGACAGCGCCTTCACGGCCTCGCGCAGCGAGTTGCGCGACAGACCGAGACGTTCTGCCAGGTCAGCCTCACGCGGGAGCCGATCGCCGGGCTTCAGCTCGCCCGAAACGATCATCTCCTTGACGCGCAGGATCGCATCGTCAGTGACTGCCACGGCACCCTCAACTCGTCGTAGACCTCGGATGTCTGGGGACCAGTATGCGCCACAGATGGTCATCTTCGACGCAACCCGGCATTTCCGGCGATCATTAACCAGGTCCTATGTAAGATGGTTATCTCTTAACGACACGTGACGGGAACCCCTGTTGTCGCCATAATGGTCTGGACCATTCAAGGAGGGATCTTGGACGCCGTTGTCGCAGCACCGCGCGCATTGCTCGGTCGCACGATCGTCGGTCCTGCCTCGGTGCGGATCAGGGACGGCCGCATCGTCGAGGTGACCACCGGTGAAGCACCACCCGGCGCGGAGGTCCTGTCCGACGGCCTGCTGACACCGGGCCTGGTCGACGTGCAGGTGAACGGCGCCGTCGGCGTCGACTTCGCCGAGGTGGACGCCGCCGGAATGCGTTCCGTGGCCGAAGCTCTGCCGTCCACCGGTGTGACCCGGTTCTTGCCCACGTTGATCACCGCACCGGTCGACGTGGTCCTGAGGCAGGCTCGTGCCGTTCTGGCCGCTTCGGCAGCGCTGCCGGACGGGGTCGGGGCCAGGCCGCTCGGCGTGCACCTGGAAGGGCCGTTTCTGTCGCCGAAACGGGCCGGGGTGCACGACCCGTCGTTCATGGTCGAGCCTGGGCCCGCCCAGATCTCGGCGCTGCTGGACGACGAACTGATTCGCCGTGCGTTGCGCATGGTGACCATGGCGCCGGAGCAGCCTGGAGGTCTCGAGGCCGTTCGCCGGCTCGTCGAGGCCGGGGTTCTGGTCGCGGTGGGTCATTCCGACGCCACCGGTGAGCAGACCAGGGCCGCCGCCGACGCGGGTGCCCGCATGGTGACGCACCTGTTCAACGCCCAGCGCCCGCTCGGACACCGCGAACCCGGTGTGCCCGGCGTGGCCCTGGTCGACGAACGCTTCACCCTCGGGCTCATCGCGGACCTCGCCCACGTGGGCCCGGACGTGTGCCGGCTCGTGTTCAACGCCGCCGGGGCACGAGTCGCGCTGGTCACGGATGCCGTCGCCGCCGCGGGGATGCCGCCCGGCCGCTACCACCTCGGTGGCGCGGACGTGCTGCTCACCGAGGACGGCGTGCCGCGTTCGCCGGAAGGCACGATCGCGGGCTCGGCGCTCACGCTGGACCGCGCCGTCCGCAACATCGTCTCCGTGGGAGTGCCGGTCGCCGACGCTCTCGCCTCGGCGACGATCGTGCCGGCCGAGGTGATCGGCGAGTCCGGTCTCGGCCGCCTCGCACCGGGGGCCGTCGCGGACCTGGTGTGGTGGGACGACGACCTCCGGCCGAAGAAGGTCTGGGTCGACGGACGGGTCGTGTTCGACGCCGCGGTGCCCGTCGCGCCGGTCGTGGCCGGGTACGCCACCGCAGGGCAGTAGCACCAACGAAAAGGGCCCCCGCTCACCGTGAGCGGGGGCCCTTTTCGTTGGTGCCTAAAGAGTGCGCGTGACCTTGTTCAGGCCGCGCGGGCTGTCCGGGTCGCCGCCGCGGGCGAGTGCGAGGCCGTAGGCCAGGCGCTGCACGGGCAGGATCTCCAGCACCGGAGCCACTTCCTCCGGCGTTTCCGGGATGGAGATGGACAGGGTCGCCCCCACCTTCTCCGAGGCGGAGCCGACCGCCACGACGTCCGCGCCGCGCTGGTGCACCACGTCGAGGGCGTCGCGCAGCGAGTCGCCGCCCTTGCCCAGCGAGGTGATGGCCAGGACCGCGGTCTCGCCGTCGACGGCCGCGACCGGGCCGTGCAGGAGGTCCGCGCCGCTGTACGCGCGAGCCGCCAGGTACGACGTCTCCGCCAGCTTCAGCGAAGCCTCCAGCGCCGTCGCGTAGGAGTAGCCGCGGCCGGTCGTGAGAACGCGCTCCACGAACCGGTAGCGGCGGACGGCCTCCTCGACGGTCGGGGCCGACTGGTCCAGCGTCACCTGGGCCAGCTCGCCGAGGTTGGCCGCGGCCTCGCCGTTGCCGCCCCGGATGGCGTCGATCAGCAGGTACAGAGCGAGCAGCGTGGCCGAGTACGTCTTGGTGGCGGCCACCGCGTGCTCCACGCCCGCGGAGACGTCCACCGAGAGCTCGGCGGCCGCGTTCAGGGGCGAGGACGCGGTGTTCGTCACGGCCACGGTCAGGGCGCCGCGCCTGCGGTAGGAGGCGGTGACCTCCAGCAGGTCGGGGGAGCCGCCGGACTGGGAGACCGTCACCAGCAGCACGTCGCGAAGGTCCGGCTCGGCGCCGTACAACGTCGTCGTCGAGGCGGAGACCAGGCCTGCGGGGAGCTGGAGCAGGATCTCGGTCAGGTACTTCGCGTAGATCGCGGCGTGGTCGCTGGAACCGCGGGCCGCGAAGAGCACGAAGCGCGGTGCGCGTTCGCGGATGACGGCGGCGACCTCGGCGAACGACGAGCGCGCCGAGTAGAGGGACGAGAAGATCGACGGTTGCTCGGCGATCTCGGCTGCCATGTGCCGGCCTGGCGTGGTCATGTCGTGCCTTTCAGGATCAGCTCGGCCGCGGCTCGGAGGCTCACCCGAGAACCGCCGTGGGTGTCGATGCGGGCGACGCTGCCCAGGTCTGGACCGGGCACGCCGGTTTCCACGTGCACCACGTCCCTGCCCAGATTAGTTAAGTTTGTTACCAGTTGTCGAGCGCCGGTGTGCCGGTGTGCGTCGCGGGTCACGACCACAATCGTGCGGTCACCTGCGGTTTTCGCAACTTCGTCCGCGGAGATGTCGCGGGCGGCGATCACTTCCGCGCCCGGCAGCACCTCGCGCAGGTAGGGGCCGAGGCCCCACGGCACGTCGCCCACCGCGATCGACGAGTCCACGACCAGGTCCACGACGACCGGGTCCGGACCGACCTCGACCCGGCCACGCACCTCGACGGCGCGCCGCGCGGCGACGAGACCGATCTCGGCGTCGTGGGCGTCGATGGTCGACGGGGGCATGCCCAGGGCCAGCGATCGGGCGGCGGCACGGGTGAGGCGTTCTTCGGACAGCTCACCGTTCTTGACCGCCGCGACGATCGAGTCGATCAGCCACTGGAGGTCGTCGTCGTCCAGGGCCATGCCGCCCAGGCACAACGAGTCCACGCCGGCGGCCAGCGCCCGGACGGCGCCCACGGCGAGGTCGCCGCCGACCGCCTTCATGTCCAGGCCGTCGGTGATCACCGCGCCGGTGAACCCGAGTTCGGTGCGCAGCAGGTCGATGGCGTGCTTGTTCAGCGTCACCGGCGCCGGGCCCCACTCGGGGATCACCAGGTGGCCGGTCATGATCGAGCGGACACCCGCGTGCACGGCCGCCTGGAACGGGACGAGCTCGACGGCGCGCAGTTGTTCCTCGGTGCGGGGAAGCACGGGAAGCTGCTCGTGAGAGTCCTCAGTGGACGCTCCGTGGCCGGGGAAGTGCTTGGCGCAGGCGGCAACGCCCATGGTCTGAAGACCCTCGACCCACGCGGCGACGTGCCGCGCGGCGAGCACCGGGTCCGAGCCGAACGCGCGGACGCCGATGATCGGGTCGTCCAGCGTCAGCACCAGGTCCGCGGAAGGCGCGAGGTTCAGCGAGATCCCGCACTTCGCCAGCCGCGCGCCGATGGACGCGGCCACCGAACGCGTGAGGTCGAGGTCGTCCGCCGCGCCCAGGGCGTGGTTGCCCGGCACCTCGGAACCGCGGCCCGCGTCGAGACGCGTGACGTCGCCGCCCTCCTCGTCGATGCCGATCACCACGTCCGGGCGCACCGAACGCAGTTCGCCGCAGAGCTCGGTCACCTGGGCGTCGTCGACGACGTTGCGCCCGAAGAGCACAACGCCGCCGAGACCGTCAGCGACCCGCCGCAGCAACCAGTCGGGGGCGGTCGTTCCGTGGAAACCGGGAAGCAGAACGGCAGCGGCCAACTGATCCACGCGTCATCCCTTCACAGCACCGGCGGTGACGCCGGCGACCATCTTGCGTTGCACGATCAGGAAGAACACCAGCGCGGGCACGGTGAACAGGACGGACGCGGCCATCGCGCCACCCCAGTCGGTGCCGAACGCGGTCTGGAAACCGGACAGCCACACGGGCAGCGTTTCGCTGTCCTGGCTGCGGATCAGCACCTTGGCGAACAGGAACTCGTTCCACGCGGTGATGAACGCGAACACCGACGTCGCGACGAGACCCGGTCCCAGCAAAGGCAATGTCACCTTCTGGAACGCGCCCCAGCGGCCGCAGCCGTCGACCATCGCGGCTTCTTCGAGCTCCGCCGGGATGCCGTTGACGAACCCGCGCAACGTCCACGCGCAGAACGGCAGCGTCACCGCGAAGTACACGAGGATCAGCGACGAGAGGTGTTCGTAGAGCCCGAGGTCCCGCATCATCAGGAACATCGGGATCAGCAACGCCTCGAACGGCGCCATCTGCGCGACCAGCATCAGCAGCACGAAGCTCTTGCGGCCGCGGAACGCGAAGCGCGACATGGCGACCGCGGCGGTGATGCCGATGACGATCGCGGCGACGACCGCGGTCAGCGTCACCAGGAGGCTGTTGCCGAGCGAGGACAGGAAGCCCGGCTTGGTCCAGGCCGTGACGAAGTTCGAGAACGTCACCGAGAACGGGATCAGGTCGTAGTCCGACGTGATCGTCGTGCCCTTGGGCTTCATCGCCGACGTGACCATCCAGTACGTCGGGAAGATGAAGAACAACGCGAGCGCGACACCGGTGACGTTCGCAGCAGACTTCTTGAGCATCAGATCTTGCCCTCCTCCGTCTGCAGCAGCTTGCGCAGGTACTGGAACGTGATCAGGCCGAGGATGACCATCATCAGCACGGAGATCGCGGCCGCGACGCCGAAGTGGCTCTTCGCGATGCCTTCCAGGTACTGCAGCACCGGCAGCGTCGTGCTCTCACCGCTGGGACCGCCCTCGCGGAACACCCAGATCTGGGCGAAGACCTTGAAGTCCCACAACGTCGACAGGAACGTCACCATCATCAGCAGCGACCGGATCTCCGGCCACGTCACCGCGCGGAACGTCTGCCAGCCCGTGGCGCCGTCGATGCCCGCCGCCTCGTAGAGGTCACGAGGAATGCCGACGAGCCCCGCGTAGAGCGAGAAGGCGAGGAAGGGGATCGCCTGCCAGATGATCAGCAGACCGACGACGGACAGCGTGGAGGTTCCCGAGGAGAACCAGGAGTAGCCGGCGAACGAGTCGAAACCCAGCTGCACCAGCGTTTTGTTCAAGATGCCGTAGTTCTGGTCGAACATCCACTGGTACACCGTGGTGGACGCGAGGATCGGCATCGCCCAGGCGCAGAGCATGGCGATCTGCAGGGCGACCCGCACCCACGGCGTCAGCACGCGCATCAGCAGCGCGATCCCGAGGCCCATGCCCACCGAGGCGCCGACGACGGCGACGGTGAACACCACGGTCCGCAGGGAGACGGTCCAGAACCGTTCGTCCTGGAGAACCGTCACGTAGTTGTCGATGCCCGTCCACACGATCTCACCGCGGACCAGCTCGCCGAGGTTCAGCTGGCGGAAGCTCGTCACGAAGACGGAGACGACCGGCCAGCCGATCAGCCAGAGGATCGCGATGAGAGCGGGAGCGAGCAGCAGGTAGGGCAGCGCCCGGTCGAAGGCACTGCCCCGGCGGCGGCGCCTGGGCGCCCCACCCGTCGCGGCAGGCGGCAGCGCCGGAGGGATGTCCCCTGCCGGCGCTGCCGTTTCGGTCGTTTTGACGGCCGTCATCTCAGCTTGGCTAGGCCATGGCCTTGGTGATGGCGTCGCTCGCGTCCTTCGTTGCCTGGTCCAGCGACTTGGCACCGGTGAGGTACGCGGTCAGCGCGTCCTTCAGCGGGTTCTGGCCCGCCTCGACGGCCGCCCACTTCGGCGTCACCGGGGTGACCTTGCCGTTGGGGGACGAGTCCGCCATGGCCTTGCCGATCGCGTTGCTGGCGAGCTTCGAGGTGTCCTTCGAGGTACCGGGGACAGCGCCACCCGTGGCGAGCTGGTCCTGGTAGTTCTTGGAGGACAGCAGCGCCAGGTACTTCTTGGCGGCCGCGGCGTTCTTGCTGGAGGCCGGGATGGCGAGGTTCGAGCCACCGAGGAACACCGGCGCGGCCGAACCGGCCTTCTTGGACGGGATCGGGAACGCCGAGGTCTTGTCCGCGAGGTCCGGCTTCGCCTTCACGGCGCCGCCGAGCTCCCAGGGGAGGCCGACCATCATGCCCACGTTGCCCGTGCCGAAGACCTCCATCTGCTGGGGCTTCGCCTCGTCGATGTCAGCCGGGACCTTCTTGGTGGCCGACGCGTCGTAGAGGGCCTTGTAGGCCTCGAAACCGGCCTTCGCCTGCGGCGTGTCGAGGGTGCCCGTCCACTTGCCGTTGTCCTGCTTGGCGATGTCGCCGCCCTCGTCCCAGATCAGGGAGAGCAGGAAGTACCAGGACTGGCCAGGCAGGTACAGCGCCTGGAAGTCCGGGTTGGACGCGTTGGCGGCCTTGAGCTTGTTGATCGCGTCGATCCACTCGGCACGCGACGTCGGCGGCTTCGCCACGCCGGCGGCCTGCAGCAGGTCGGTGCGGTAGATCACGGTGCGGTTCGCGGCGTAGAACGGCACGCCGTACTGCTTGCCGTTCAGCGTCAGCGAGTCCTTGAGGCCACCCAGCCACTCGCCGCTGTTGAACTGCCCGGCGTCCGCGGTGAGGTCGGCCAGCGTGCCCTGGTCGGCGAAGCTCGCCGTCTGGGTGTTGCCGAGCTCGATGACGTCCGGCGGGGTGCTGCTGGCCAGCGCCGTGGTCAGCTTCTCCTGAATGCCGGTCCACTTCTGGACCTCGTACTTGACCTTGATCCCGTTCGCCTGCTCGAACTCCTTGTTCAAGGCGTCGGTCAGGGTCGTCGGCGCGGAGCCGTCCATGAGCCACACGGTGATCTCTTTGGTCTCCGTGGTGCTACCGCTGTTCGTGCTCGTGCCACAGCCTGACACGGCCACTGCCAGTGCGGCGGCACCGACAGCGAGTCCTCTCCAGCCCTTCACAATTCGCGCCCTTTCACCAAGCCCGGCACTCGGCCGGAACGTCCAAGTGGTGTAGACCAATGCGGAACAGCGTGTGCTGCGTCACCGCGTCTGTCAAGCGCGTTGCCAAGACGTTGCGAAGTCATCGGACGAATTTCGGGGCGGATGTCGGGGGTTCGGACGCACGAATCGACACGGACAAGGCATCCTTGTGATGCTTGACATGGAGTGCGAGGAGGAGGCCATGCTGGAGACGACGCCTGCATCAGGCGTGGACGCCAGGACGCGGGCGCAACGCGAACCCAAGTACTGGGGTCTCAAGCGGCACCTGCTCGACCTGTTGAGGGCGTTGCCGCCCGGTTCGCCGATCCCCACGGAACGGTCGCTGGCCGCGGAGTTCGACGTTTCCAGGACGACCGTTCGCCAGGCGCTCGCCGAGCTGACGGTGGAAGGCCGCCTGCTCCGTGTGCAGGGCAAGGGCACCTTTGCGGCGGAACCCAAAGTCGCCCAGAGGTTGCAGCTGTCTTCGTACACAGAGGACATGCGGGCCCAGGGGCGCGTGCCGTCGTCGAAGCTGATCGAGGCTTCGGAGATGCCCGCAGAGGCGGAGCTCGCCCGGTACCTGGGCGTGCGTCCGGGGGCGAAGGTCCTGCGTCTGCACCGCCTGCGGCTCGCCGACAACGAGCCGATGGCGATCGAGACGACACACCTCGCGCTGGGCCGCTTCCGCGGGCTGCGCCGGTACCTGGCGCCCGGCGCCTCGCTGTACCAGGTGCTGTCCGAGCGGTTCGGCGTCGAGATGGGACACGCGGAGGAGACGATCGAGACCGCGCTCGCCTCGCCGGAGGAGGCGGAGCTGCTCGGCGCCGACATCGGCCTGCCGATGCTGCTGCTGTCGCGGCACTCGTTCGACACCGAGGGCAATCCGATCGAGTGGGTCCGGTCGGTCTACCGCGGCGACCGCTACAAGTTCGTCGCCACGCTGAACAGGCCGTCTTGATCGCCTGGGGCACGCCACGAGCCCGGTGGGTGTTGACGACGACGATCCTCGGCTCGGGCATGGCCATGCTCGACGGGACGATCGTCAACGTGGCGCTGCCCCGGATCGGCGCGGAGTTCAGCGCGTCGGTCACCGACCTGCAGTGGATTCTGAACGGGTACCTGCTCGCGCTGGCCTCGCTGATCCTGATCGCCGGGTCGCTCGGCGACAGGTTCGGGCGGCGCCGGGTCTACGTGATCGGCGTGATCTGGTTCGGCGTCGCGTCGCTGCTGTGCGGCGCCGCGTGGAGCGTTCCGGTGCTGGTCGCGGCGCGGGTGCTGCAGGGCGTGGGCGCGGCGTTGCTCACGCCGGGGGCGCTCGCGATCCTGCAGTCGTCGTTCAACCGGGAGGACCGCTCCCGCGCGATCGGCGCGTGGTCCGGGCTGGCGGGTGTGGCGACCGCCGTCGGGCCGCTCGTCGGCGGATTGCTGGTGCAGGCCTGGTCGTGGCGGCTCGCGTTCCTGGTGAACCTGCCGGTGGCCGCGCTCTGCGTGTTCCTCGCGCTGCGGTTCGTGCCGGAGTCGCGCGACGAGTCGGCCGGGCACCCGAACTACCTGTCCGCACTGGTCGGCGCGGTCGGGCTCGCGTTGCTGACAGGCGGGCTCGTCGAGCAGTCGTACGTGCTGGCGGCCGCGGGACTGGCCGCGATGATCGCGTTCGGGCTCGTCCAGAAGCGGTCCGCGGACCCGCTGGTGCCGCCGGAGCTGTTCCGCGACCGGACGTTCCTGGTCTCCAACGTGGTGACGTTCCTGGTCTACGCGGCGCTCGGCGGCGTGATGGTGCTGCTCGTGCTCCAGCTCCAGATCTCGCTCGGATATTCGCCGACGGCGTCCGGCCTGGCCAGCGTGCCGCTCACGATCATCATGCTGCTGGCGTCCTCGACGTCCGGCCGGCTCGCCCAGCGCTACGGGCCCCGGTTGCAGCTGATCGCCGGCCCGATCCTGGTCGGCCTCGGCATGTTGCTGCTGCGCAACGCCGTTCCCGGCGCCTCGTACGTCACCGGCGTGCTGCCCGGGGTGGTGCTGTTCGGCGTCGGCCTCGCGATCGTGGTCGCCCCGGTGACGGCGACCGTGCTCGCCTCCGCTCCTGATCACCACGCGGGTGTCGCGTCCGGCGTGAACAACGCCGTGGCCCGCACCGGCAGCCTGCTCGCGATGGCCGTGCTGCCCGCCGCGGTCGGCCTGAACGGCGAGGACTACCTGAACCCCGTCGTCATGACCGACGGGTTCCAGATGGCCCTCGTGCTGTGCGCGGCCGCGGCGATCATCGGCGGCCTGCTGGCGATCGGCGTGGACAACCGGGTGCTGGACGCGGCTCCTGAGCAGCACGAAGCCCCTCATCCCGGCGAGTGCCTGCACTGCGGCGTGGAAGGTCCGCCGACGCACATCCGGTCAGGCGGCGAGAAGGCGCGCCAGTAGCGCGAGGTCGATGTTGCCGCCGGACACGATGGCGACACCGCCTCCGAGCTTGGCCTGGGCCGCCACCGCGACGGCACCGCTCGGCTCGGCGATCAGTCGTGCGTGGCGGGCCAGGCCGGTCACCGCTTTCAGGATCTCTTCTTCCGACACCGTGATCACGTCGTCCACGTACCTGCTGATGTGGGCCCAGGTGAGCTCCGAGGGCTCGTCCCTCAACGCGTCAGCGGACGTCTGAGCCCGTTTCAGCGGGTCCCAGCGCACCAGTTCGCCCGCTTCGAGCGACTCCGCGATGTCGGCGGCCAGTTCGGGTTCCGCGCCGATCACGCGGACGTCCGGGCGCAGCGACTTGATCGCCGTGGCCACGCCGGAGATCAGTCCGCCACCGGACATGGGCACCACGACGGCCTCGACGCCGGGCAGGTCGTCGAGGATCTCCAGGCCGATCGTGCCCTGACCTGCGATGACGTCGAGGTGGTCGAACGGCGGGATCAGCGCCGCGCCGCGTTCGGCGACCAGGGCCTCCGCGCGCTCGACGCGTTCGGTGATGCCGACGATGAAGACCTCCGCCCCCAACGCCTTCGTGGCCTCGATCTTGACCGCCGGGGTGTTGTCCGGCATCACGATCGCGGCGGGAACACCGTGCAGGCGGGCCGCGAACGCCACGGCCTGGGCGTGGTTGCCACTGGAGTAGGCGACCACGCCGTGGGCACGGTTCTCCAGGCGGGCCAACGCGTTCAGCGCGCCGCGGAGTTTGAACGCGCCGACCGGCTGCAGGTTCTCCGGCTTGAGCCAGCCAGGACCGAACGGCAGCAACGGCGTGCGCACCACGTGCGGGGCGATCACCGCCGCGGCCGAACGGATGTCTGGGAGCGCGATCATCCGAGGATCGACGCGAGCAGGGTGGGCTCGATGTTGCCGCCGGAGACGATCGCGACGGCCGGACCCGCCGGCAGATCGCGGTTCAGGTACGCGGCGACGGCCACGGCACCGCTCGTCTCGGACACGACCCGCGTGCGGCGGGCGATCTGCTTCACCGCGTCCCGGATCTCGTCCTCGGAAACCGTCACGACGTCGTCGACGTACTCGCGGATGTGCGCCCAGGTCAGCTCGGAGGCCTCGGCGCGCAGACCGTCCGCGGAGGTGCGGGCGCGGTCGTGCGCGTCCCAGCGGACCAACTCGCCGGCGGCGAACGACGCGGCGGTGTCGCCGGCCAGTTCGGGCTCGACACCGATCACGCGGACGTTGGGGCGCAACGACTTCACCGCCGCCGCGACGCCGGAGATCAGTCCGCCGCCGCTCACCGGCACCAGGACCGTTGCCACGTCGGGAAGATCCGCGCAGATCTCCAGGCCGATGGTGCCCTGGCCGGCGATGACGTCCGGGTGGTCGAACGGCGGGATCAGCGTCGCCTTCCGCTCCTCGACGAGCTCGTAGGCGCGCGACTCGCGTTCGGTGATGCCGACGACGAACACCTCCGCGCCGTGTGCGAGCGTCGCGTCGATCTTGATCTGCGGGGTGTTGTTCGGCACGACGATCGCGGCCGGCATGCCCAGGATCTTGGCGGCGTAGGCGACCGCCTGCGCGTGGTTACCGCTCGAATACGCCACGACACCGCGCGCCCGGTCCTCGGAAGGTATGCGGGACAACGCGTTCACCGCGCCGCGTTGCTTGAAGGCACCGATCGGCTGCAGCGACTCGGGCTTGATCCACAGGCCGGAGTCGAAGGGCAGCAACGGGGTGTGGACGACATGCGGGGCGATCGCGGCGGCGGCCGCGTGGACGTCTTCGAGAGTCACCAGGCGCATGCGTCGATGATGCACGTCACCGGGGCACAACCGGTGAACTGTGCCCAACGTCCTACGTGTGTCATGTCTGAGAAGGAGAAGATCACCCCCGTCAAGCTCATCGCGAGTGTGCTCGCCGCCGCCACCGCGGCCGTGCTGAGCCTTCGCCTCAACCTCGTCGGCACCATCGTCGGTGCGATTCTGGCGAGCCTCGTGACCACTTTGGGCGCTGTGTTCTACCAGCGGTCGATGGAACGCGAGAAGCGCTGGCAAGTGATCGCGGTCGGCGGCCTGCTCGTTTTCGCTGTGACCGTGCTCACCGCGACGAGCGTCCAGCTGGTCACTGGCAAGCCCGTCACCGCCGATCCGGGCAAACCGTCCACAAGCACCCACACCGAGACCCACACCGAGACGACGAAGACCGAGACGATGACCGTCACGGCGCCTCCGAGCACGTCCGGCCCGTCGTCGTCCGAGAGCACCACGACGACCGCGCCCACGACGACGTCGACAGAATCCCGACAGCCGACCGACAGCTCGGCGCCCTCCTCGACCACCGACCCCATTCGGTGATCACGTCACTACTTTGAGCGACAGTTAACTGTCAAAGGCTACGCGCCGCAGTTGATCTGTCGTGAGCTGTGACACACTTCGTTCACGTTCGAGGCAGGGCGTCATAGCCAAGAGGCCCGCAACTTCACTCGAACGGGCGAAGGAATTCGGTCCAAAAGAGACCGGGAGGAGGCGCAATGAGGCTCGTGGCACGTCCGCTTGAGCCCGGCGCCTTCGGTGGAGGGCACAACGCCTGCACCGGATTTGAGAGGCAACTTGGGATGGGAGGGGTGGGGCGACCCCTGCCGCCGCCCCACCACCCGTCCCCCTAGAGCCCCCGAGAGAGGTCCCTGCAACCGATCTCTCGGGTTCCCCTGCACCCGAAAGTGAGGGAGACGTCTGATGAACCGCACGAGTGCGGCCCGTGTAACCGGTGCCGTTGTTCTCGCCACCGGAGTCGTGACTGCTCTCAGCGTACCGGCGTTTGGCGCCCCTGCCGCACCGGTCGCCCCAACCGGTTCCGATACGGAGAGCTACTCGGCAGAGTTGCTCCAAGCGGTCCAGCGTGATTTGGGCCTGAACGCTGACCAGGCACGCGTCCGATTGGCTTCTGACCAGAGGTCGAGCGAAATCGCGGAGCAGTCGAAGTCGTCTCTGGGAGACGCGTTCGGCGGAGCCTGGATCGACCAGGCGAGCGGCAGACTGACGGTCGGGGTGACCAAGTCGGGACTCTCCGTGACCGGCGCGGACACCCAGGTCGTCAAGAACTCGCTCACCCAGCTCAACGGGACCAAGTCGGTTCTCGACCTCATGAGCGCCCCCGCGGCGATCACGACCTGGCGCGTCGACGAGAAGTCGAACAGCGTCGTCGTCGAGGTCAACAAGAACCTGCGCGACGCGGCCGCGGACAAGTGGATCGCGACCGCGAAGTCCGTCAGCGGTGCGGTTCAGGTCGCCGAGGTGACCGAGAGCCCGACCCCGCTGTACGACCTGCGCGGTGGTGAGGCCATCTACATGGGTGGCGGCCGCTGCTCGCTCGGCTTCTCCGTCAGCGGTGGCTACGTCACCGCCGGCCACTGCGGCACCACGGGCACTGCCGTGTCCGGCTCCAACCGCGTCGCACAGGGCACGTTCGCGGGCTCGGTGTTCCCCGGCAACGACTACGCCTGGGTGCGCACCAACGCGAACTGGACCCCGCGTCCGTGGGTGAACCGCAGCGGCTCCAACGTGATCGTCCGCGGCAACACGCAGGCGGCCGTCGGCTCCCAGATCTGCCGCTCCGGTTCCACGACCGGATGGCGCTGTGGCACCGTCCAGGCGTTCAACCAGACCGTGAACTACCCGCAGGGCCAGGTCCGGGGCCTCACCCGCACCAACGCCTGTGCCGAGGGTGGCGACTCGGGTGGTTCGTGGGTGGCGGGCTCCGGCTTCGGCCAGGCCCAGGGCGTGACGTCCGGCGGCTCCGGCAACTGCTCGTCGGGTGGCACCACGTACTTCCAGCCGTTGAACCCGATCCTGTCGCGCTACGGCCTGACCCTCACGCGCGGCTAGTCCTGAACGACGTCTGAAAGCGCTGCGGCACCTCGGTGTCGCAGCGCTTTCGCGTTTCTCAGACGAGCACGATCTTGCCGTGGGCGTGGCCGGTCTCGCTCAGCCTGTGGGCGTCGGCGCCCCGGTCGAGCGGGAAGACCTCGGCCAGCGGAACGGTGAACGCGCCCTGCTCGGCGAGTGCCGCCGCGATGGCGAGGCCGTGCAGTGCCTGGGGATCGGCATCGGGACCGCCCGCCGTGTGGGTCAGCCGGATCCCGTGGTCGCCGGACAGGTCGGCGATCGTCACCACGCGATCCGGTGAGCCCGCGATCGAGATGAGGTCGGGCACCGTGCCCGCGCAGTGCAGGACGGCGTCGACCGCGCCCACCCGGTCCGCCAGGCCGTCGCCGTAGACGACGGGCGTCGCGCCCAGTGAGGCGACGAAGTCCTGGGTCGCCGGCCCCGCGGTGCCGACCACCTTCACGCCCCGCGCGACCGCCAGCTGGATCGCCACCGTGCCGACGCCGCCCGCCGCGCCCGCGATCAGCAACGTCGTGCCGTCGCGCACCCCGAGCAGGTCCAGCGCCCTGGTGGCGGTCTCCACGTTGGCCGCCGCGCCGCCCGCCTGCTCCCAGCTCAGGGCCGCCGGCTTCGGCGCCCACGCGGCCAGCACCGCGAACTCGGCGTTGGCTCCGCCGAGCAGGGCCAGGTCGACCAGCCCGAACACCTCGTCGCCCTGCTCCACACCGGTCACCCCCTCGCCCACCTCGTCGACGACACCGGCCGCGTCCACGCCGGGCACGTGCGGCAACGGCAACCGCTCGCCGAACATCCCGGAGCGGAGGTACGTGTCCCCAGGAGTGACCCCGGAGGCGCGCACGGCGATGCGGATCTGGCCGGGACCCGCGTGCGGTTCGGAGACCTCGGCCACGTGCAGGAGGTCAGCGGGTCCGTACTGGGTGAACTGAAGTGCTCGCATGTCGGCGAAATTAGTGGAACAGGGCGTCCACTTAGCCGAAACTGAGACGGTGACGGTGGAACTGACTCAGAACCTGCGTTCGGACGCCCAGGACAACCGCGACCGGATCCTGGTCGTGGCGCGGGAGGCCTTCGCCTCGGAAGGCCTGGACGTGCCGATGCGCGAGATCGCCCGCAGGGCCGGGGTCGGTCCGGCGACCCTCTACCGCCGGTTCCCGACCAAGGAGGCGCTCCTGGTGGAGGCGTTCTCGGAGCGGATGGCGGCCTGCACGGCCGCGGTCGACGAGGGCCTGGCGAACCCGGATCCCTGGCAGGGCTTCTGCCGAACCGTGGAGCAGGTGTGCCTGCTGCACGTGCTCGACCGCGGGTTCTCGGCCGCGTTCACGAGCGCCTATCCCAGGGCGATCGACTTCGCCTCGGTGCGCGAGACGTCGTTCCGCTCGCTCGCCGAGCTCATCGGGCGGGCGAAGGCGACCGGGCGGCTGAGGGCCGACTTCTCGGTCGACGACGTGGTGCTGCTCCTGATGGCGAGCGGGGGCGTCCGTTCCGGGACGCCCGCGATCGCGCGGCGGCTGGCCACGCTGTTCCTCGAAGGAGCGGCTAGCTGAACTGCACGGACCGCTTCGAGAGTCCGTACCAGAAGCCGTCGACGCTGGTGCGGGCCTTCTCGTCGCTCGCAGCGCCGAGCGCCACGAACAGCGGCGCGAAGTGCTCAGTCCTCGGATGTGCGATCCCGGCGGCCGGCGCCTTCTGCTGGAAGTCGAGCAACGCGTCCACGTCGCCGTTCGCGAGCTGCTGGTGCGCCCAGTCGTCGAACTCCTTCGACCACGACGGCGGCTCGTAGTCCGGTCCGGCGGGGAAGTTCACGCAGCTCAGGTTGTGCGTCATGAACCCGCTGCCGACGATCAGGACGTTCTGGTCCCGCAGCGGCGCCAGCTTGCGGCCGATCTCGTGCAGCTCACGCGGGTCGAGCGTGGGCATCGACATCTGCAGCACCGGCACGTCGGCGTCCGGGAACATCTCCTTCAACGGCACGTAGGCGCCGTGGTCGAGCCCGCGCGCCTCGTCCTGCTCGACGTGGCCGCCGAGGAGCTTGCGGACGTCGGCGGCGAGTTCCGGTGCGCCCGGCGCCTCGTACTTGACGTCGTAGTACCGCTGCGGGAAGCCCCAGAAGTCGTAGACCAGCGGCACGGTCGTCGTCGCGCCGATGGTGGTCGGCGCCTCCTCCCAGTGCGCGGAGACCATGAGCACGGCCTCCGGGCGCGGGAGGGTGGCGGACCAGTCCTTGAGCTCTCTGGTCCACGTCTCGTCATCAGCCAGCGGGGGAGCCCCGTGGCTCAGGTACAGCACAGGTGCGCTCACGTCATCGAGAGTACGCCCGTTTGTTCAAATTTCAACTAGTAAGTTCAGTTTTGAACGACTCGGCGGCCTTGCGGGGGTCCTCGGCGTCGGTGATGGCCCGGACGACGACCACTCGGGTGGCTCCTGCCAGGAGCACTTCGCGGAGGTTGGTGAGGTCGATGCCGCCGATGGCGAACCAGGGGCGCTCGGACTTCGTGGCCCGGACGAGGTCGAGGCCCGGCGCCGGACGGCCCGGCTTGGTCGGGGTCGGCCAGCACGGGCCGGTGCAGAAGTAGTCCACGCCGGGTTCTTCCGCTGCCGCGGTCATCTGGTCGACGTCGTGGGTGGAACGGCCGATCACCACCTCGTCGCCGACGATCCGGCGGGCGAGCGGGACGGGCAGGTCGTCCTGGCCGAGGTGCAGGACGTCGGCCTGGACGGCGTGGGCGATGTCCGCGCGGTCGTTGACCGCGAGGAGCCTGCCGTGGCGTTCGGTGGCCTCGGCGAGGATCTCGATCGCCTCGATCTCCTGCTTCGCCTCCAGTGACTTGTCCCGCAACTGGATGATGTCGACACCGCCCGCGAGAGCCTCGTCCGCGAACTCGGCCAGATCAGGCCGGTCCGGCGTGCAGAGGTAGAGCGTCGCGTCGGCGAGTCGTTGCCTGATCAGGTTTCCGTCGAGTCCTGGCACGTACGCACGTTAACCGTTATGTTGAAGCCGGTCCGCACGGGAGCCTGGAGAACACCGGGCTGAGAGGGAGCGTGGTTCGCTCCGACCGTCGAACCTGATCCGGGTCATGCCGGCGCAGGGAGCGTGAATGCCTTGAGCAGTGTGGAAGTGGCCGTCCGGGGTGGCGGTGTCATCGGGCTGTCCGTGGCTCTGGCCGCGGCACGGGCCGGGTTCTCGGTCTCCGTGTTCGACGCCGGCTCGCCGCACGCGGGGTCGCGGGTCGCGGGCGGGATGCTCGCGCCGTTGACGGAGGCCTGGCCCGGCGAGGAAGCCGTGGTGGAGCAGGGTGTCGAGGCGCTCGCGCTGTGGCCCTCGTTCGCCGCCTCGATCGGTGTTCCGCTGTTCACGGCGGGGACGCTGGCGGTCGGCACGCAACCCGGTGACCTCGCCGATCTGCGCCACGCGGGGGAGTTGCTGACCTCGCGGGAGATCCGCGCTCTCGAACCTTCTCTCGGCCCGGCGGTCCGGGGCGGTGTGTACGCGTCGGGTGATCTCGCCGTCGACAACCGCGTGCTGCTTTCCGCGCTGTGGAAGGCTTGTCAGGACGCCGGTGTCGTGTCCTCAGTGGACGGCCGAGTCACGGTGATCGCCGCCGGAGCGTGGAGCGGTGCGTTGCATCCCGCGTTGAAGGGCGTGATCCGACCGGTCAAGGGCGAGATTCTGCGGCTGACGCACAGATCTGGCGCGTTGCCGCCGCCTCGCCACACCATCCGTGCGCTGGTGTCGGGTCGTCCGGTGTACCTGGTGCCGCGAGACGACGGCCTGGTCGTCGGCGCGACCCAGTACGAGGCGGGGTTCGACACCGACGTGTCCGTCGCGGGTGTGCGGGACCTGTTGCGGGACGCGGAAACCGTGCTGCCGGGCATTGCCGAGTACGCGCTGACCGAGACCGCCGTCGGGTTCCGCGCGGGCAGCCCGGACAACGTCCCGATCGTGCGGTGGCTGGAGCCGGGCGTCATCGCTGCGACCGGCCACCACCGCAACGGCCTGTTGCTGGCCCCGCACACCGCTCGGCTCGTCGTCGATCTGCTCCAGGGAGGAAGTTCGTGAAGGCACAGGTGAACGGGGCTTCCCGTGACTTGGCGGAGGGCACGTCGGTGGCCGCGGTCGTGACGCTGGTGGGAGCGCCTGAGAAGGGCGTGGCGGTGGCGCTCGACGGCGCCGTGGTGCCGAGGGCGTTGTGGGACAGGACGATCGTGCCGGACGGCGGCGTGGTCGAGGTGCTGACCGCGGTCCAGGGAGGCTGACGTGGACGATCCGCTGATCATCGCTGGCCGGGAGTTCCGGTCCAGGCTCATCACCGGCACCGGCGGTGCCGCCAACCTCTCCGTGCTGGAACGGGCCCTGGTCGCGTCCGGCACCGAGTTGACCACCGTGGCGATGCGCCGCGTCGACGCCGCCGGTCAGACCGGCGTGCTGGAGTTGTTGCGGCGACTGGGAATCGAGGTCCTGCCGAACACCGCGGGCTGCCGCACCTCCGCCGAGGCTGTGCTGACCGCGCAGCTGGCCCGCGAGGCGTTGGAGACCAACTGGGTCAAGTTGGAGGTCGTCCACGACGAGGAGACCCTGCTGCCGGACCCGGTCGAGCTGCTCGACGCGGCCGAACGACTGGTCAGGGACGGCTTCGTGGTCCTGCCGTACACCAGCGACGACCCGGTGCTCGCGCTGAAGCTCCAGGACATCGGCTGCGCGACGGTCATGCCGTTGGGCTCTCCCATCGGCACGGGCCTCGGCATCCGCAACCCGCACAACATCGAGCTGATCACTTCCCGCGCATCTGTTCCAGTCGTGCTCGACGCGGGCATCGGCACGGCGTCGGACGCGGCCCTCGCGATGGAACTCGGCTGCTCAGCGGTGCTGCTGGCGACAGCCGTCACACGGGCGCAGGACCCGGAACGGATGGGCGCCGCCATGCGTTGTGCGGTCGAGGGCGGACGGCTGGCGCGCCTGGCCGGACGAATTCCACAACGCTTTTGGGCCCAAGCGTCTTCGCCGGGACGCTGAGGTCGCTACCGTGGGTGCACACGTGTTGGGGGATGATTGAGAACTACCTGAAATCCCGCCGAGGAGGACGACAAGCCGTGACGGCCCCCATTGACGCCGAGGTCGAGGACGCGACCGCGCGCCTGTACCTGGCGATCGGCCGGCTGGCCCGGTTGCTGCGACGCACCGGTTCCCCCGGACTCGGCCCCGGCGCGGTCTCCGCGCTGGCCACCCTCGCCCGCTGCGGCCCCATGCGCCTCGGCGACCTGGCGAACAAGGAGGGCGTGGCGCCGCCGACGTTGTCCCGCATCGTCGCCGCGCTGGTGGAAGCCGGTTACGTGAAGCGCGAACCCGACCCGCAGGACGGCCGCGCCTGGCTCGCCACCCCCACGCCCGAGGGCGAGACGATGGTGTCCGGCGTGCGGTCCGCGCGGGTGCGCGAGCTGCAGCGGCGGATCGAACAGCTGACACCAGAGCACATCTCGGCACTGGTGGGCGCTCTGGACGCGTTGGAGACGCTGGTCGGCGAGGAGTCGAAGTAGCGCGTGAAGTCCAGGACCGCGGGCATGTGGTGGGGCAGCTCGATCGAGGCGCCCGACCCCAGGGCCCTCGCGAGGTTCTACGCGGAGCTCCTGGGGTGGCACCTCGGCCACGAGGAGGCGGACACCGCGATCGTCGCCGCGTCCCCGAACGGGCCGTTCTTCGTGTTCCAGCGCGCGGACGGCTATCGGGCACCGGTCTGGCCGCCGGTCGACGGGCAGCAGCGCCCGATGATGCACTTCGACTTCCAGGTCGGTGACCTGGAATCGGCGGTCGCCGAGGCGGTGGCGCTGGGGGCGACCGTGGCGGAGGCCCAGCCGCAACCGAACGTCCGGGTGCTGCTGGACCCCGCCGGGCATCCGTTCTGCCTGTGCCTGGAGCTCGCCGAGTAGCGCTGCTACTCGGCGAGCTTCCAGAACGGTGAAACCGGACCGACGCCGCCACCCAGCGGATAGGCCGCGGCCACCGACTTCACGATGAACTCCTTGCCGAACCGCACGGCTTCCGGCACCGAGGCACCCTTCGACAGCGCCGAGCTGATCGACGACGCCAAGGTGTCGCCGCTGCCGTGCGTGTGCTCGGTGTCGTAGCGAGGTCCGGGCAGTTCGATGAACTCGCTGCCGTTGTAGAGCAGGTCGAGGCACTCCGGGTCGTCCCACATGTGGCCGCCCTTCACGAGCACCCACTCCGGCCCCAAGGCGTGCAACGCCTCCGCTGCCACGCGCTGGTCCGCGCGGTCCTTCACCGCGACGCCGGTGATCAGCCGCACCTCGTCCAGGTTCGGCGTCACCAGCGTCGCGCGCGGGAACAGCAGGCCGCGCAACGCGTCCAGGGCGTTGTCGGCCAGCAGCTGGTCGCCGTGCATGGACGCCGAGACCGGGTCGACGACGAACGGCGTCTTGCCCGAGCCGATGCCGACGCGGTCCAGGGCCGGGGTGATGGCCTCGATGATCCGCGCCGACGCGAGCATTCCGGTCTTCGCGGCCTGCACGCCGATGTCCTCGGCGACCGAGATGATCTGCGCCGCGACGACGTCCGCCGGGATCTCCGAGACTCCCGTGACGCCCAGCGAGTTCTGGACCGTCACGGCCGTCAGTGCGACGCAGCCGTGCACTCCGCACGCGAAGAGCGTGCGGAGGTCGGCCTGGATACCCGCACCACCGCCGGAATCGCTTCCGGCGATGGTGAGGACCCTGGGTGGTGTCGAGGTCACGAAGTCTCCACGACCGGGAGGTAGACCTTGTTGCCCGTTTCGGCGAACTCGCCGGACTTCTCCGCCATGCCCGCCTCGATCGCATCCACTGTGGACAGTCCGCGTTCCTCGGCGTAGCGCCGAACGTCCTGCGTGATCTTCATGGAGCAGAACTTCGGCCCGCACATCGAGCAGAAGTGCGCCGTCTTCGCCGGTTCCGCGGGGAGCGTCTCGTCGTGGAACGAGCGCGCGGTGTCCGGGTCGAGCGACAGGTTGAACTGGTCCTCCCAGCGGAACTCGAAGCGCGCCTTGGACAGCGCGTCGTCCCAGTCCTGGACGCCGGGGTGGCCCTTGGCGAGGTCCGCCGAGTGCGCCGCGATCTTGTACGTGATCACGCCGGTCTTCACGTCGTCGCGGTTCGGCAGGCCGAGGTGCTCCTTCGGCGTGACGTAGCAGAGCATCGCGGTGCCCAGCCAGCCGATCTGCGCCGCGCCGATCGCGGACGTGATGTGGTCGTACGCCGGCGCGATGTCCGTGGCCAGCGGCCCGAGGGTGTAGAACGGCGCCTCGCCGCACCACTCCTCCTCCAGCCGGACGTTCTCGGCGATCTTGTGCATCGGCACGTGGCCGGGGCCCTCGATCATGACCTGGACGTCCTTGGCCCGCGCGATGTGCGTGAGTTCGCCCAGGGTCCTGAGCTCGGCGAACTGCGCTTCGTCGTTGGCGTCCGCGATGGAACCCGGCCGCAGCCCGTCACCCAGCGAGAACGTCACGTCGTAGGTGCGCAGGATGTCGCAGAGCTCCTCGAAGTGCGTGTAGAGGAAGCTCTCCTTGTGGTGCGCGAGGCACCACGCGGCCATGATCGCTCCACCGCGCGAGACGATGCCGGTGACGCGCTTGGCCGTCAGCGGCACGTACCGCAGCAGCACGCCCGCGTGGACCGTCATGTAGTCGACGCCCTGCTCGGCCTGCTCGATCACGGTGTCGCGGTAGACCTCCCACGACAGCGCCGCCGGATCGCCGTTGACCTTCTCCAGCGCCTGGTAGATCGGCACGGTGCCGATCGGGACGGGCGAGTTGCGCAGGATCCACTCGCGCGTCTCGTGAATCCGCTTGCCGGTGGACAGGTCCATGATCGTGTCGGCACCCCAGCGGGACGCCCACACCATCTTGTCGACCTCGTCCTCGATCGACGACGACACCGCGGAGTTGCCGATGTTGGCGTTGATCTTGACGAGGAACTTCTTGCCGATGATCATCGGCTCGGCCTCGGGGTGCTTGCGGTTCAACGGAATCACCGCACGTCCGATGGCCACCTCGCTGCGGACGAACTCCGCGTCGAGGTTCTCGCGCACCGCGATGTAGCGCATCTCCGGGGTGATGATCCCGGCCTTCGCGTACGCGAGCTGGCTGACAGCTCCGTTGATCGGTTCCCGTGCGGCGATCCACCCCGACCTCAGGTCAGGGAGTCCACTGTGGACGTCGATGGTCGCGTTGTCGTCGGTATACGGACCGGAAGTGTCGTAGAGATCGACATGTTCGCCGTTGGTCAGCTCGACCCTGCGGTAGGGCACCCGGATGTCAGAGGAGACTTCCCGATACACCTTGCGCGAGCCCGAGATCGGGCCGGTGGTCACACTGGGCTTGACCGAACGGTCGTCAAGTGCCGTCACGACATTCCTCCCTACGCCGGCATTACCCGGTCAGGTTCAGGCGGTCGGTGACACCGGCACTACTGCCAGTCACCCTCTCAGCCCGCTCAGGCGCGAGCTCCCGCGTTGTGTTGAGTTGTCGAGAACCGACCATAGTCAGAGCGCGCCGTAGCTGCCAAGGGCGTCGTTTGCCCCTAATCTCTTCCTCGTGGCTGATCACCAGCCGTTCCCGCCCGGTGCGCGACGCGGCCAGCGTCCCGCCGTGGTCTCGGCATGCCCTTCCTGCGGCGAACTCGCAGGTCGCGGCTACCCCGACTGCGGCTTCTGCGCGGAACTGCTCGACCAGTTCTGGCTCGCGGACTGGGAGGCGCTGCGCACGTCGTCCCAGCTGGCGGACCGGGAGCTGGCCGAACTGGTGACCTCCGCGGACGTCGGCCAGTACCCGTGGACGTGCGTGGACTGGGCGATGACGCTGCTCGCCTGTTCGAGGTGCGGTGCCGAACTGGGTACCGGTCCGGTCGAGTGCGTGCGGTGCGCGGTGACCGAAGAGCGCCGGTGGAGCTGGGACCACTCGGCCCATCCGTACACGATGAGCGCGAACGAGCATCTTCTGAGAGTCGCCCGCGCGGCTCTGCGCGCACCTCACCGGCGCCGGCCGGCCGTCGTGCAGGCCTGGCAGCTGGTGCTGCCGTTCCTGATCGCCGGTGAGGTGATCGAGTTCGGCCGCCTGGACCGGATCCGCGCGCACGTGCTGGCCGGCGGCTACGCGTCGATGGCCGCCTGCCACACCTTCGACGAGCTGGCCGGGCTGCCCGAGCTGTTCTGGCGCCGGGGCAGCCCGATCTCAACGCGGGTCGAGTACCAGCCGGATTCCGAGCGCCAGCAGCACGCCGCCCGACAGCTTCTCGAGCGCGGGACGGACGCGCGGCCGGCTCAACCAGCCGCGGATCGTGTGCAGGATCGACACGATGATCAGGTACCAGACGGTGTCGATCAGGACCCAGGCGATGGCGAGGAAGAGCAGAACCCCCTTGCCGGCCTCCCCGGCAGGCACGAACTGCGGTAGGAACGAGATCGCGAACACGCCGAGCTTCGGGTTGGCCAGGTTCACGACCAGGCCGCTGCGGAACGCGTGACTGGCCGGTGGCGGTTCGGCCGCGGGCAGGCTCTTGCTGATCAGGGCCTTGACGCCCAGGTAGATCAGGAAGACCGCGCCGACGATCCGGAGCGCGTGATAGGCGATCTCGGACGCCGTGAGCAGGACGCTCAGGCCCAGAGCCGCGGCGATCGCCCAGCAGGCCACGCCGACCTCCATGCCGAACACCGTCGCCAGCGCGGCTTTTCGCCCGTGCACCGACTGTCGCAGGACCATGGCCGTGCCAGGTCCGGGCGACAGTGCGATGAGGAACGAGGCCGCGACGAAGGCGACGATGTTTTCGATGGGCATGCGTCGATGGTCGCTGATGGCGGCAACTTGTTTCTTGACCTGGAGCGCGCTCCAGGATGTTCGGTGGAGCGATGAACTTGGAACTGGGGAAGTTGGGTTTCGGCACGTGGGCCATGGGCGGACCGTTCTCGGGTCCGGACGGATCGCCGGTCGGCTGGGGACCGGCGGACGACGGCGAGTCGGTCAAGGCGCTGCGGCGGGCGGTGGAGCTGGGCGTGACCCTGTTCGACACCGCGGACGTCTACGGCTGCGGGCACGCGGAGACCGTGGTGGGGCAAGCGCTTGCGGACGTGCGTGACCAGGTGCTCATCGCCACGAAGTGGGGCTGCGGGTTCGACGCCGGCTCTCGCCGGATGACCGGCAACGAGGGATCTGTCGAGTACCTGCGTCGTGCCGTCGAGGGGTCGTTGCGGCGGCTCGGGACCGATCGGATCGACCTGTACCAGCTGCACGTCGGCGACCTGGGGCTGGACGAGGCCGCGCTGCTGCGGGACGAGTGCGAGGCGCTCGTGGCGGCGGGCAAGATCCGGGCTTACGGGTGGAGCACGGACGACGTCGAGCGGGCGCGGTTCTTCTGCGAAGGGGAGCACGGGATCGCTGCTCAGGCCGACATCAACCTGCTGTTCGACAACCCCGGGATGTACGCGGGCGACTTCGCGGTGCTGTGCCGGCGCCCGCTCGCGATGGGGCTGCTGGCGCGGGAGACGTTCGCCGAGCTGCCCGCGGACGACGTGCGCGTCACGAACCCGTCCTGGCTGCGGTTCTTCGTGGACGGGAAGCCTTCGCCGGAGTACTTCCAGGCACGCGAGGCCGTTCGGGACGTGCTGACTTCAGGCGGGCGGACGCTGGTGCAGGGTGCGCTGGCCTGGTTCTGGGCGCGTTCTCCCCGCCTGGTCCCGATCCCGGGCGTGCGGACGGTGGCTCAGGTCGAGGAGAACGCGGGTGCGCTGGAGTTCGGTGCTCTGACGGCGGACGAGCTGGCGCAGGTGGAGTCGGTGCTCCGGCCCTAGTCCTAGTCCTCGTCGTCCTCGTCGAAGTTCGCGGGGTCTGCCGGGTCCCACGAGAGACCCGGCTGGTTCCACTCGTTGTCGCGCAGCATCCGCTTGGCTTCCTTCTTGTACCGGCCGATGAGGCGGTCGGTGTAGAGGTAGCCGTTGAGGTGGTCGGTCTCGTGCTGCAGGCAGCGGGCGAAGAAGCCGGTGCCCTCGACCTCGAACGGCTGTCCGTCGAGACCCTGGCCGGTCACCTTCGCCCATTGGGCGCGTCCGGTCGGGTACGCCTCGCCGGGCACGCTCAGGCAGCCCTCGAAGTCGTCGTCCGGGTCCGGCATGGTCTCCGGGATCTCGGAGGTCTCCAGAGTCGGGTTCACGACCACGCCGCGGTGCTGGACACCCTCGTCATCCGGGCAGTCGTAGACGAAGAGCCGCAGGTCGAAGCCGATCTGGTTGGCCGCGAGCCCGACACCACGAGCGGCTGCCATCGTCTCGAACATGTCGTCGACGAGCGTCTTCAGCTCGGTGTCGAACTCGGTGACCTCGCGCGTCGGGTTGTGGAGCACGGGGTCGCCGGCGATGCGGATGCGATGGACGGCCATGGCTGAACTTTATGCGGTCCAAAACTGTCGGTGTCGCGCGGTAGGTTGGAACGATCACGTGATTGAATTGCCCGCACCTGAGATGGTGTGGCGACCGTGGGGAGCCAGATGGATCACGCCGAGACGCTCACCTCCGCTGACGGGCTGACCAGCCGCGAACGCACGATGCTCGCGTTCGAGCGTCAGTGGTGGAAGTACTCGGGATCCAAGGAACAGGCCATCAGGGAACTGTTCGACATGTCAGCTACCCGCTACTACCAGTTGCTCAACGCGCTCGTTGAATCCGAAGCCGCACTGGCTGCCGATCCGATGCTGGTCAAGCGGTTGCGCGGCGTGCGAACAGGCCGCCAGAGGGTTCGCGCACGCGCCAGGAGCACCGAGGACTGATGACCTCCCCCGAGTCCGCAAGCCCGTCCCGTCCGGCCAAGGCCGCCGGCTTCGCCCTGCTCGGTGTCGCCGCCGTCGCGTTGGTGATCGGCGTCGTCTCGCTCTTCGGCGGAGGCTCCGACGACACACCGCCGGTCGCCGAGGGAACGTCCTCCACCGCGCCGCCCGCGCAGACCAGCACAGCCGCGTCCGAGCCGCCTGCCTCCACGCCTTCCTCCGCTCCGCCCGCGACCACGACCGCCACACCGACGGTGCCGTCGTCCGCCGTGGTGCCGCCTCCGCCGGTGACGCAGCCGGGGGCTGCCAAGGCCCCGGTCCGGGTCTACAACAACTCGACGATCACCGGCTTGGCGACCAAGGCCTCCGACGAGGTCCGTGCCAACGGCTGGACGGTCGCGGAGACCGGCAACTACTCGTCCGGCACGATCCCGACGACCACTGTGTACTTCCGCCCCGGCACCGAGGAGGAGGCCTCCGCCAAGGAGCTCGCCGCGGCGCTGAGGGCGCGGGTCGAACCTCGTTTCGACGGCATCCAGTCGGCGGCGGCCGGGATCATCCTGATCGTCACCAACGACTTCCAGGGCTCGGCGAAGAACAAGTAGTGGCTGTGGTGGGGTGGCCGCGCCACCCCACCTCGCTCAGCGGTTCGCCGCGTAGGCGGCCAGGGTCGCCAGCTGCGCCGGGTCCAGCGACGGCCTCACCACGTCCCGCGCCTTCGCCAGGTGCGTCTGCGTCACCTCGGCCGCGTCCAGGGACTCCCGCATCGCCGTCAAAGCCGCCTCGCGGATCAGGGCCGCGCAGTCGGCCGCCGAGTACATGTCCAGATCCTCGGCCAGCTTGGCCAGGTCCACGTCGCCGGAAAGCGGCGTGTTCCGCGACGAAGCCTTGAGGATCTCCGTGCGCGCCTCGGCGTCGGGCGGCGGAACGTAGATGATCCGCTCCAGTCTGCCCGGCCGCAGCAACGCCGGGTCGATCAGCTCGGGCCGGTTGGTCGCGGCGATCACCACCACATCGCGCAGCGGCTCCACCCCGTCCAGTTCGGTCAGGAGGGCGGCCACCACCCGGTCGGCCACGCCTGAATCCGAGGACTGGCCCCGGCGCGGGGCCAGGGCGTCCACCTCGTCCAGGAAGACGAGGGACGGGGCGGCGTCCGCTGCCCGGCGGAAGAGTTCGCGGACCGCTCGTTCCGACTCGCCCACGAACTTGTCCATCAGCTCGGCGCCCTTGACGGTCAGGACGTTCAGCTGGCCCGTGCCCGCGAGTGCGCGGACCAGGAAGGTCTTGCCGCATCCCGGCGGGCCGTAGAGAAGCAGACCGCGGGGCGGGTCCACGCCCAGGCGGGCGAACGAGTCCGGGTAGCGCAGGGGCCAGAGGGCCGCCTCGGTGAGGGCCTGCTTGACCTCCTTCATGTCGCCCACGTCGTCCAGCGTCAGGCCGCCGGTCTGCACCGTGTCGGAGGCGGACATGGAGATCGGGCGGACCGTGTTCAGCGCACCGATCAGATCCTCTTGTCCCACACGGGGTTCCGCAGCCTCGCGTTGGCGGAGCGCGGCTCGGACCGCTGCCTCCCGGCGCAGGGCGCAGAGGTCCGCGGCCACGAAACCCGGTGTGCGGGCGGCCACTTCGCCGAAGTCCACATCGGACTGCACCGGCACGTCGCGCAGCAGCACGCGGAGGAGTTCGGTCCTGCCTGCCGTGTCGGGCAGGGGCAGGGTCAGCTCGCGGTCCACCAGGTCGGGGGCGCGCAGGCGGGCGTCCACCGACTCGGCCCTGGCCGAGGTGACCACCAGCGCGAGGTTCGGGCGGGAGATGGCCGTGCGCAGGATGTCCAGGACGACGGTCGCCACCGGCGGGGGCGCGGTGGGCAGCAGAGCGTCGATGTCGGTCAGGAGCAGGACCGTGGGCTGTTCGGGGACGCCCGCGATCGCGTCGCCCAGTTGCTTGGCCATCGCGCCCGGCTCCAGGACGGCGATGCTCGGCGCGGCCAGTTCCACCACCGAGGCCTCGACCGACCTCGCCACGGCGCGGACCAGCGTCGCCTTGCCCACGCCTTCCGGGCCGCTGACCATCGCGGCGAGACGGGCGGAGGCGCCCAGCATGGTGAGCAGGTCGGGCTGGCGGAACATCAGCTCCAGCCACTCGGTCAGGCGGCGGGCCTGTTCGCGCTGGCCCACCAGGTCCGCGAGAGGCAACGCCTCGTGCTTCTCCTGCACCACCACGGGCGTCACCTCGGCGGCCGGGGCCGAGGCCGAACGCCACCCCACGACGCTCGACGGCTGCACGGCCACCGGCCCCGCGGGGTCGGTCGAGGTGATCGTGATGAGCTCGTTGGTCCACGTCATGCCGATGGCGTTGGACAGCTTGCGGCGCGTCTCGGAGACGTTGGCGCCAGGCGGCGGAGCGAGGTCCTGGGGGAGCAGCGAGACGTTGTCGCCGACGGTGAGGACCTTGCCCGTCAACGCCATGCGCACGTGGTCAGGCGTCAGAGCCGTGGTGGCGAGCCGGGAGCCCGCGACGGTGATCGAACGCGCGGCGGTCACCTGGACGGGCGCCACGACGATCTCGGAGCCCTCGACCACACCGAGGTTGGTGAGGGTGACGTCGTCGACCAGGACCACACCCGGAGGCTGTTCACCGGCCGCGGCGAGGGCGGCGCTCACGCGGGCGCCGGTCAGCCTCACGGCGTCCCAGGCACGCAGGCCCAAAGCGTCGAGCACCTCGGGGTGGAGGCGGACTACGCCGCGCCGGGTGTCCAGAGCGGACGGGGACAGGCGAGCCGTCAGCGTGATCACGACACCGACTCTAGTTCCTCGGCGACCGTCCGCAGCGCGCTCTCGAAGTGGACGAATCACCCTTCGGGAGCAAACGCGCGGACCAAGTGTGATTAGGCCAACTGGAGTCTTCCGGTTAAGGCCCGTGTAAAGGCACGGTGTAGTCGCCGAGCCTGGGGTTCGGCCGTCGCGGTGCCCGCGATGCACGAGGTCCTGGGGGGCTCAAACACAATGCGCCATAGACAGGCGCGCGTATTCGGCATGCGCGCGTTCACTCTTGTTCTGGCTGTTTCGGCTGGTCTGATCACTCCTGACGCGCTCGCGGCGCCCGCTCCGGCGGAGCTGCCGGACGAGGTGTCCGCGCTGGCGGCGGCCAAGAAGTACGACAAACCTGTCAAGGTGTCGGGCCTGACGACCGAGGCTTCGGAGACCGTGGCGACCCCGGACGGCCAGATGGAGCTGGTCCAGTCCCTGAAGCCGGAGCGGGCGAAGCGCGGGAACAAGTGGGTTCCCGTCAGCACCAGGCTGCGCAAGGACTCGGACGGGCTGATCCGTCCGGAGGCGGCTACCGTTGACCTCCAGTTCTCGGGCAAGGGCAAGGGCAAGCCGCTCGCGTCCGTGGCCAAGGACGGGGTCGAGGTCGGTCTGACCTGGCTGGAGTCGTTGCCCGAGCCCAGGGTGGACGGCGCCAAGACGACGTACTCCGAGGTGTGGCCGGGCATCGACCTGACCGTCGAGGCGACCGCGACCGGTTTCAGTCAGCTGCTCGTGGTGAAGAACGCGGATGCGGCGAAGTCCGACAAGCTGCGCAAGGTCACCTACGGCTCGCACGTCAAGGGCGGCAAGCTCAGCCATGCCGACGGCGTGCTGACGGTGAAGGACACCCAGGGGCAGGTCCGGTTCACCGGTGACGCGTCGCAGATGTGGGACGCGACGGGCCGGCCGGCGAAGATGGGTGTCGAGCTCACCGACACGACCCTCTCGGTGGTGCCTGACCAGGCGTTCCTGTCGTCGCCGGAGACGAAGTTCCCGGTGTCGATCGACCCGAGCTACAACTGGGCCGGGTTCAAGAACCACCACCTGGTCCTTCAGGAGTACTTCCCGGACGCCCGCAACTACGACCGCACCGACGGTGAGCTGGGCGACCTCAAGTCGGGCTGGCACAGCAGCACCGGCGCCTCGATCTCCTACCTCGAGATGAACACGGGCCCGCTGATCGGCAAGAAGATCCACTCCGCGAAGTTCGCGACGAAGGTGATCCACTCCGCGAACTGCGCCGCGGCCGAGCCCACGGCCCTGTGGCACATGGGCGGCTTCGGCCCGAACACCACCTGGGCAACCGGCGGACCCGCGTGGTTCAGCAAGTGGGGAACGATCAACACCAAGAACAACGGCAGCTTCTGCCCTTCCGACGGGCAGGCGGAGTTCGAGATCACCGGCCTGGTCCAGTACCACTCCGACGGCAGGCACCCGGCGATGACCCTGGGCCTCATCAGCGACTCGCTGAACACGAACGACAAGGCGTGGCGCCGGTTCGACCTCAACCCGGTGCTCAGGGTCATCTACAACTCCTACCCGGACAAGGCCGCAGATCTGAGCGCGGAGCGCGGCCTGTACGCGTGCGGCAGCGGTGACAGGACGGCGTACATCCCGACGCGGACGCCACGCCTGCGCGGCCGGGTGTCCGACCCGGACGGCGGCGTGCTCTTCTCGCACTTCGCGTTGCACAAGGGACCGTTGGGCAACAGCTTCTCGATCGCCGACTACCACTACGGCGACACGCCGTCGGGTTCGTACGTCGAGGCGCAGGTGCAGCCGGGGACGATCACCGAGGACGGCGTCTACAACTGGTCGGTGAACACCAGCGACGGCGAGTTGACGTCCGGCTGGGAAGGCAACTGCGTCCTCGTCGTCGACACGGTGAAGCCCGTTGTACCGCTGGTGAAGTCGGTGGAGTACCCGGAGGCGGCGCCGGGTGGTGGTGTCGGTGTGACGGGCACGTTCGAGCTGGACTCGGTGAAGTCGTCGAGTGGTGACGTGGCGAAGTTCATCTACTCGTTCACCTCGGACGGTGGTGACGGCCTGGGCAAGGAGCAGGCTGCTGATGCGAACGGCAAGGCAACGATCCGCTGGACGCCACCGAGCGGTACGACCGAGACGTTGTACGTGAAGACGGTGGACCGGGCGGGCAACCTGTCCGACCTGCGGACCTACAACTTCATCGTGCTGCCCGGCGGGCCTCCCGCGGCGCACTGGGCGTTGAACGGTGCCCTCACGGACTCCAGCGGCACCAACGCGTTGGTGCCGAACGGCACCCCGAACATCGCCGCGGCAGGCCACGCGGGCAAGGCCGTCGCCCTGCCCACGACCCAGGACTTCCTCAGCGGTGGCGCGGCCGTCGACACGTCGAAGAACTTCACGCTGTCGGTGTGGGCGAAGCTCGACAACGCCAACGTGAGCCAGGCCATTCTGTCCACTTCGGACTCTGCGACGCTCAGTGCGAGCCTGTATTACGAGAACGTCAACAAGCGTTGGACGTTCGGCATGACGCAGGGCGCGAACCGGTTCGACCTCAAGGTCGTCCATGGGCAGAACGAGGCTTCAGCGGGTGTCTGGACACACCTCGCCGGCACCTACAGCGCTACGACGAAGACGTTCGAGCTGTACGTCGACGGCAAGAAGCAGGGTGAGTTCGTCGGGCTGGAGAGCTGGCAGGCGTCGCAGATGCTGGTCGGCCGTCACCTGTGGAACGGTCAGGGCATCGCGGGACTCACCGGTTCGGTGGACGAACTGAAGGTCTACCAGCGCGCGTTGAACGACAGCCAGATCAGAGACCTGGCCAAGCAGGCGGGTCTTCGCGCTCAGTACAAGATCTCCGAGGGCACGGGTACGTCGACGAAGGACGAGTTCACCGGTCGGAGCGCCACGCTGAGCGGGAAGACTGCTTGGGAGTCGGACGGCACCGACACGTCGTTGCTGTTCAACGGCCCTGACGCGGACGGCAGTCCACAGGACCTGTCCGCGTACGCGTCGGCTCCGGCCCCCGGCATCCGCACCGACCGCTCGTTCACGGTCTCGACGTGGGCGCGGCTGGACCTGGACGCGCACGAGGACAAGCCACGCACGATCGTGAGCCTGGTCAACGGCGGAACCTCGCAGCTCGACGTCCGTTATGGCGGTACGTCGAAGAAGTGGGAGTTCGTGATGGGCGGGACCACAGTGGCCACGGCTTATCGCGCCGAGATGTACGAGTGGGTCTACCTGACGGCGGTGCACGACACGACGACGTCGGAGATGCGCTTCTACCTCAACGGCATCTACATCACGCGTGCTCCGTTCACGGGTGGGTCGGCCTCGACGGAGTCCACTGTGGAGTTCGGCAGGTTGTCGCCGGCCACGGTGGCCGGTGGTTTCTGGAAGGGCGGCATCGACGACACCCGCGTCTACGCGGGCGTGTTGACGGATGAAGCGATCCTTTCGCAGGCCATCCGCAGCTGAGCAAAGGCCTCGGGGCCAGGGCTCTCGCCCTGGCCCCGAGCTTCGAAAAGACCTGGGGGAAGACTTGAGGCGCCACAAGCAGGCGCGCGTGTTCGGCGTGCGCGCGCTCACTCTCGCACTGGCTGTATCGGCTGGTTTGATCACTCCTGACGCGCTCGCGGCGCCTGCTCCGGTGGAGTTGCCGGACGAGGTGTCCGCCACGGCGGCGGCGAAGAAGTTCAAGAAGCCGGTGAAGGTGTCGGGCTTGACGACCGAGGTTTCGGAGACCGTCGTCAACCCGAACGGCAAGATGACGCTGGTCCAGTCGCTCAAGCCGGAGCGGGTGAAGCGCGGGAACAAGTGGGTTCCTGTCAGCACGAAGCTGCGCAAGGACGCGGATGGCCTGATCCGTCCGGAGGCGTCCGCCGTGGACCTCCAGTTCTCCGGCAAGGGCAAGGGCAAGCCGCTCGCGTCGGTGGCGAAGGACGGTGTCGAGGTCGGCCTGTCCTGGTTGGACGTGTTGCCGGAGCCTGTGGTCGACGGCGCGAAGACGACTTATCGCGAGGTGTGGCCGGGTGTCGACCTGACGGTCGAGGCGACTGAGACCGGTTTCAGTCAGCTGTTGGTGGTGAAGAACGCGGACGCGGCGAAGTCGGACAAGCTGCGCAAGGTCACCTACGGTTCGTACGTCAACGGCGGTGCGCTGAGCCATGCCGACGGCGTGCTGACGGTGAAGGACACCCAGGGGCAGGTCCGGTTCACCGGTGACGCGTCGCAGATGTGGGACGCGACGGGCCGTCCGGCGAAGATGGGTGTCGAGCTCACGGACACCACCCTCTCCGTCCTCCCCGACCAGGCGTTCCTCGCCTCGCCGGAGACGAAGTTCCCCGTGTCGATCGACCCGCGTTACAACTGGGCGGGGGCCAAGAACCACCACGCCGTCATCCAGGAGAACTTCCCGAACGCCCGCAACTACGACCGCACCGACGGTGAGCTGGGTGACCTCAAGGCGGGCTGGCACAGCAGCACGGGCTTCTCGATCTCCTACATCGAGATGGGCACGGGTCCGCTGGCGGGTAAGAAGATCCACTCGGCGAAGTTCGCGGCGAAGGTGATCCACTCGTCGAACTGCGCGGCCGCCGAACCGACAGCCCTGTGGCACATGGGCGGGATCAACCCCCAGACCTCGTGGTCGAACGCGCCGGGGTGGATCGGCAAGTGGGGGACTACCAACAAGACGAACAACGGCAGCTTCTGCCCGTCCGACGGGCAGGTCGAGTTCGACGTCACCGGTCTGATCCAGAACCACGCCGACAACGCCCACCAGCAGGTGACCCTCGGTCTCTTCACCAACAACGACGCCAGGAACGACAAGGCGTGGCGCCGGTTCGACCTCAACCCTGTGCTGAGGGTCGAGTACAACTCGCCCCCGAACAGGGCGCGTGACCTGAACATGGAGCGCGGCGCGTACAAGTGCGGGGTCGGGCCGAACAAGGCGTACGTGCCGACGAGGACGCCTCGTCTGCGTGCTCAGCTGTCGGACCCGGATGGCGGCGTGCTCCTCGCCCACACCGTGCTGCACAAGGGAGCGCGGGGCGCCAGCGTCGGAGTCGAGCACTTCCACACCACCGACACCCCGTCGGGTTCGTACGTGGAAGTGCAGGCCTCCCCTGGGGTGATCACGGAGGACGGCACCTACCACTGGCTGGTGTACACGAGTGACGGCGAGCTGGACTCCGGCTGGGAGGACAGCTGTGAGTTCGACGTCGACACCGTGAAGCCCGTTGTGCCGCAGGTGAAGTCGGTGGAGTACCCGGAGAACGCGCCTGGTGGTGGAGCAGGCGTCACGGGCACGTTCGAACTGGACTCGGTGAAGTCCGCAAGTGGTGACGTGGCGAAGTTCATCTACTCCTTCACCTCGGACGGTGGCGACGGCCTGGGCAAGGAGAAGGTCGTCGACGCGGACGGCAAGGCGACGATTCGCTGGACGCCGTCCAACGGCACGAGCGAGACGTTGTACGTGAAGACGGTGGACCGGGCGGGCAACCTGTCCGACCTGCGGACCTACAACTTCATCGTGCTGGCCGGCGGGCCTCCCACGGCGCACTGGGCGTTGGACGGCGCGTTGACCGACGCCAACGGGGCGAACGCGTTGACGTCGAACGGCAGTCCGAACCTCGCTGCGGCGGGTCAGGTGGGCAAGGCCGTCGCTCTGCCCACGACGCAGGACTTCCTCAGCGGCGACGCGGTGGTCGACACGTCGAACAACTTCACGTTCTCGGCGTGGGCGAAGCTCGACAGCGCCAACGTGAGCCAGGCGGTGCTGTCCACTTCGGACGCTTCGACGTTCAGTGCCAGCTTGTACTACGAGAACGTCAACAAGCGTTGGACGTTCAGCATGACGCCGAACGGGGACCGGTTCGACCGCAAGTACGTGTACTCGACTGCCGATGCGCAAGCCGGTGTCTGGACGCACCTCGCAGGTATCTACAACGCGTTGGCGAAGAAGTTCGAGCTGTACGTCGACGGTAAGAAGCAGGGTGAGTTCGCCGGGCTGGAGAGCTGGCAGGCGTCGCAGATGCTGGTCGGCCGCCAGCAGTGGGGCGGTCAGGGCACCGCAGGCCTCGTCGGCTCGGTGGACGAGCTCAAGGTCTACCGCCGCACGTTGAACGACTCCGAGGTCAAGGTCCTGGCCAAACAAGCGGGTGTGCGCGCTCACTACAAGATCTCCGAGGGCACGGGTACGTCGACGAAGGACGAGATCACCGGACGCAACGCCACGCTCAGCGGCAAGACGGTGTGGGAGTCGGACGGCACCGACACGTCGTTGCTGTTCAACGGTCCGGACGAGGACGGCAACCCGCAAGACCTCTCGGCGTACGCGTCGGCTCCCGCTCCGGGTATCCGCACCGACCGGTCGTTCACCATCTCGACCTGGGCGCGGCTGGACCTGGAGGCCCACGAGGACAAGCCACGCACGATCGTGAGCCTGGTCAACAACGGAACCTCGCAGCTCGACGTCCGCTACGGCGGCGCGTCGAAGAAGTGGGAGTTCGTGATGGGTGGCACCACGGTCGAGACCGCGTACCGCGCGGAGCCAGGGGCATCGGAGTGGGTCTATCTCACGGCCGTGCACGACACGACGGCGTCGGAGATGCGCTTCTACCTCAACGGCATCTACATCACGAGGAAGCCGTTCACCGGCGGGTCGGCCTCGACCGAGTCCACCGTGGAGTTCGGCAGGCTCTCCCCGGCCACGGCCGCCGGTGGTTTCTGGAAGGGCGGCATCGACGACACCCGCGTCTACGCCGGTGCGCTGGACGACGCCGTGATCGTCGCGCAGGCGGTTCGCGGCTGACGGACTGGCGTGAGCGCCGTCGCCGGCGCTCACGCCGTCCGGAAGAGGTCTTCACCGCTGACCGCGGTGATGTGAGAAGCCGGGCTCGGGCCCGGTGCCAACCCTGGGGGAAAGATTTGATGCGCCACAGACAGGGGCGCGCGTTCGGCACGCGCGCTTTCGCTCTAGTGCTGGCTGTTTCGGCGGGCCTCCTCGTGCCTGAGGCACAGGCCATGGCCGCTCCGGTGGAGCTGCCGGACCAGCGGTCCGCGACGGCGGCCGCGAAGAAGTACAAGAAGCCAGTGAAGGTGTCGGGTCTGACGACCGAGGTCTCCGAGACCGTCGTCGAACCGGACGGCAAGCTGGCCTTCACCCAGTCCCTGAAGCCGGAGCGGGTGAAGCAGGGGAACAAGTGGGTTCCCGTGAACACGAAGGTGCGCAAGCACTCGGACGGCCTGATCCGCCCCGAGGCCGCGGCGGTCGACCTGAAGGTGTCCGGCAAGGGCAAGGGCAAGCCGCTCGCGTCCGTGGCCAAGGACGGCGTCGAGGTCGGTCTGACCTGGCTGGAGTCGTTGCCGGAACCGAAGGTGGACGGCGCCAAGACGACCTACTCGGAGGTCTGGCCGGGCATCGACCTGACCGTCGAGGCCACGGCGGGCGGCTTCAGCCAGCTGCTCGTGGTGAAGAACGCGGATGCGGCGAAGTCCGACAAGCTGCGCAAGATCACCTACGGCTCCCACGTCAGCGGCGGCAAGCTCAGCCAGCACGACGGGTTGCTGGAGGTGAAGGACGACAAGGGGAACCTGCGCTTCACCGGTGACGCGTCGCAGATGTGGGACGCGACCGGCCGTCCGGCGAAGATGGGCGTCGAGCTCACCGACACCACCCTCTCCGTCCTCCCCGACCAGGCGTTCCTGTCGTCGCCGGAGACGAAGTTCCCGGTGTCGATCGACCCGAGCTACAACTGGGCCGGTCTCAAGAACCACCACGCCGTCGCGCAGGAGCTCTTTCCCAGCGCCCGCAACTACGACCGCACCGATGGTCAGCTGAACGACCTCAAGGCGGGGTGGCACAGCAGCACGGGGTACTCGCTCACGTACCTCGAGATGGACATGAAGCCGATGGTCGGCAAGTACATCCACTCGGCGAAGCTCGCGATGAAGGTGATCCACTCCTCGAACTGCGCCGCGGCGGAGGCGACGGGCCTGTGGCACACCGGTCCGATCGGCCCCAGCACCAGCTACAGCGCCGGGCCGCAGTGGTACAACTGGCAGTCGTCGATCAACAGGACGAACAACGCCAGCTTCTGCCCGTCCGACGGGCAGACCGAGTTCGACGTGCTCGGACTGGCGAGGCACCAGGCCGACAACGGCTACGAGAGCATGACCGTAGGCCTCGCGACGAACAACGGCCACGCGAACGACAAGGCCTGGCGCCGTTTCGACCTCAACCCGGTGCTGCGGCTCACCTACAACTCGTACCCGCTCCCGATCGCGGACCGCAGCATCGAACGCGGTCTCAACCCGTGCAACGAGGGCGGGCCGGCCAACCTCACCTACGTCCCGACGAGGACGCCCCGCATGCGGGCCAAGCTGCAGGACCCGGACAACGGCCTGCTGTGGTCGTACTTCCGGCTGTACAAGGTCGTGAACGGCAACCCGGTCGAGATCCAGGGCTACCAGAACGAGGGCACCCCGTCGGGGTCGTACTCGGAGGCCCAGGTGCAGCCGGGCACGATCGCCGAGGACGGCAACTACCAGTGGTCCGTGAACACCGGTGACGGCGAGCTGGAGACCCCCGCGGCGAAGCTGCCGCAGCCGTGCCACTTCGTGGTCGACACGGTGAAGCCCGTTGTACCGCTGGTGAAGTCGGTGGAGTACCCGGAGGCGGCGCCGGGTGGTGGTGTCGGTGTGACGGGCACGTTCGAGCTGGACTCGGTGAAGTCGTCGAGTGGTGACGTGGCGAAGTTCATCTACTCGTTCACCTCGGACGGTGGTGACGGCCTGGGCAAGGAGCAGGCTGCTGATGCGAACGGCAAGGCGACGATCCGCTGGACGCCGACCACCGCGGGAACGCAGACGCTGTACGTGAAGACGGTGGACCGTGCGGGCAACCTGTCCGACCTGCGGACCTACAACTTCATCGTGCTGGTCGGCGGGCCTCCCGCGGCGCACTGGGCGTTGGACGGTGCGCTGACCGACTCCACCGGCGCCAACGCGTTGACGTCGAACGGCAGCCCGAACCTCACCACCGTCGGCCACGTGGACAAGGCCGTGACGCTCAACGGGACGCAGGACTTCCTCAGCGGCGGTGCGGCGGTCGACACGTCGCAGAACTTCACGCTTTCGGCGTGGGCGAAGATGACCGCGGGTGGCCTCGGTCGCGTCGTTTTGTCCACTGTGGACGCGTCCACGCTCAGTTCCAGCCTGTACTACGACTCGGGCAACAACCGCTGGGCCTTCGCGATGACGCCGAAGGTGAACAAGAACGACGTCAAGGTGGTGCACTCGGCAGCCGAGGCGCAAGCGGGTGTGTGGACTCATCTCGCCGGTACCTATGAGGCGACGACGAAGACGCTCATGCTGTACGTCGACGGCAAGAAGCAGGGTGAGTTCGTCGGGCTGGAGAGCTGGCAGGCGTCGCAGCTGCTGGTCGGTCGCCATCGGTGGAACGGGCAGGAGATCGGTGGGTTCGCCGGCTCGGTCGACGAGCTCAAGGTGTACGGCCGCACGTTGAACGACTCCGAGGTCAAGGTCCTGGCCAAGCAGGCGGGGATCCGTGCCCACTACAAGATCTCCGAGGGCACCGGCACGTCGACGAAGGACGAGATCACCGGCCGCAACGCCACCCTGAGCGGGAAGACTGCTTGGGAGTCGGACGGTTCCGACACGTCGTTGCTGTTCAACGGCCCTGATACCGACGGCAACCCACAAGACCTCTCGGCGTACGCGTCGGCTCCCACCCCTGGGATTCGCACGGACCGCTCGTTCACGGTCTCGACGTGGGCCCGGCTCGATCTGGACGCGCACGAGGACAAGCCACGCACGATCGTGAGCCTGGTCAACGGCGGAACCTCGCAGCTCGACGTCCGTTATGGCGGTACGTCGAAGAAGTGGGAGTTCGTGATGGGCGGCACCACGGTCGCGACCGCGTACCGCTCCGAACTGCAGGAGTGGGTCTACCTGACGGCGGTGCACGACACGACCACGTCGGAGATGCGCTTCTACCTCAACGGCATCTACATCACGCGTGCTCCGTTCACCGGTGGCACGGCCTCGACCGAGTCCACTGTGGAGTTCGGCAGGTTGTCGCCGGCCACTGCGGCCGGTGGTTTCTGGAAGGGCGGCATCGACGACACCCGCGTCTACGCGGGTGCGCTGTCGGACGAAGAGATCCGGGCGCAGGCAGTGCGCGGCTGATCAAGCAGTTCACTTCTATCGAAGGAAGTTCATGCGTAACCACAAACGGTGGTCGCGCGTCCTTGCCGTAGCGCTGGGCTGGGTCATGATCGCCGGTGTCGTCTCCCCGATGCCGGCGATCGCCCAGCCCACGGGCAGAGACGCCAAGAAACCCGACACCCAGACCGAGAAGAACGTCCCCGGCGAGCCCGCGAAGCTGCGCCCCGTCACCCAGATCACGGCGAACAACCAGCCCACCCCGAAGGTGACCTGGCCCGCGGCGACCAAGTCCGAGGTGGCCGCGGAAGGCGGCTTCCGCAAGGCCGGCGCGTCCCCGGTCGAGGTCAGCAAGCCCGATGCGGCCCCCGTCCAGGTCGAGACGTTCAACCAGGACACCTCGGCCAAGGCCGGCGTGGCCGGTGTCGTGCTCAAGGTGTCCGACAAGGCCGGGAAGTCCCCCGGCAAGACGTCGGTGCAGGTCGACTACTCGGGCTTCGAGCACGCCTACGGCGGTGACTACGGCTCGCGCCTGCGGCTGGTGCAGCTGCCGGAGTGCGCACTGTCCACCCCGGACAAGGCGGAGTGCAAGAAGCGCACCCCCGTCGCGTCCCGCAACGACATCAAGAACAAGAAGCTGACGGCCACCGACCTCGCTCCTTCCGCGGGTGCGATGGTGCTGGCGGCCGAGCCGGCTGCCGGCGGTGCCGGTGGCTCCTTCCAGGCGACGTCGCTGTCGCCGGCGGGCAGCTGGTCGGCGGGTGGTTCGAGTGGTGACTTCACCTTCAACTACCCGATCAAGCTGCCGGGCTCGGTCGGCGGCGCCGCGCCGAGCGTGGGTCTGGGCTACTCGTCCGGTGGTGTGGACGGCCGCACCAGCGCGACGAACAACCAGGCGTCGCCCTCCGGTGACGGCTGGGACCTCAGCGGCGGCGGGTTCATCGAGCGCCGCTACAAGAGCTGCGGCGAGGACCTGAACGCGGCGATCGGCCAGCAGAAGACGGCTGACCTGTGCTGGGTGACCGACAACGCGACCGTCCAGCTCGCCGGCATCTCCTCGGAGCTCGTCCGGATCGGCAACACGGAGACGTGGCGGGCCAAGAACGACGACGGCTCGAAGATCGAACGCCTCTACCGCACGCCTGTCGCCGGTGGTGACAACAACGGCGAGTACTGGAAGGTCACGACCCCGAACGGAACCCAGTACTTCCTGGGCTCGCGCGAGGCGGAGTCGACGTGGACGGTGCCGGTGTTCGGCAACCACGCCGGCGACCAGTGCTGGCAGGCCGGCAAGCAGTTCAAGGACCTGTCGTGCCGTCAGGCGTGGCGCTGGAACGTCGACTACATGGTCGACCCGAAGGGCAACGTCACCCGGTTCTACTACCAGGTCGAGAAGAACCGCTACGGCCGCAACCTCGACGCCGGCGACGGCCAGGAGTACGACCGGGCCGGTCACCTGCAGCGCATCGACTACGGGCTGCACAACTCCGACGAGAACGCCCCGGCACCGGGTCAGGTGCAGTTCCACTACTCGGAGCGGTGCATCCCGTCCTCCGGCTTCGACTGCGCCCCGGCCAAGCTGACCAAGGAGAACGCGAAGCAGTGGCCGGACGTGCCGTTCGACCAGATCTGCGCGCCCGGCGCGCGGTGTGAGAACCAGTACTCACCGACGTTCTTCACGCGGCTGCGGTTGTCGAAGATCACCACGCAGGTGCGCAAGGAGGGCGTGGCCGCCGAGTGGCGTCCGGTCGACCAGTGGGAGCTCGAGCAGTCGTTCCCGCCGTCCCAGGACGGTCTCGACCCGGCGATGTGGCTCGACGGCATCAAGCACACCGGGCTCGCCGTCGAAGGACAGCCGAAGTCGTTGCCCTCGACGAAGTTCGAGCGCATCACGATGGCGAACCGGGTCGACGGCATCAGCGACGTGTACCCGCCGCTGCTGCGCGGCCGGATCAAGCGCGTGCAGCACGAGGCCGGCGGCATCACCGAGGTCGAGTACACGGGCGCGGACTGCGTTCCGGGTCAGCGCATGCCGACCCTGGCGAACGCGCACGAGAACACCATGCGCTGCTTCCCGTCGTACTGGACGCCGGAAGGCGCGCTGGAGCCGCAGCTGCACTGGTTCCACAAGTACGTCGTGCGCGCGGTGATCGTGGACGACCGGGTCCGTCAGCTCAGCGAGCAGACGAAGACCTACTACGAGTACGAGAGCATCGGCAACGCCTCGCTGTGGCACTACGACGAGAACGACTTCGGCGACCCGAAGTACCGGACGTGGTCGCAGTGGCGTGGTTACAACAAGGTCCGCACGATCGTCGGTGACACCAACGAGCCGGACCGGCTGGTCAGCGAGAAGATCTTCCTGCGCGGCATGGACGGCGACACCATGCCCGGTGGTGGCAAGCGCGACGCGTGGGTCGAGTACGACGGCGACCGGATCGAGGACGTCGAGCGGGTCAAGGGCGTCGAGTGGAAGTCGTTGTCCTACAACGGGGACAAGGTCCACACGAAGACCACGAGCGAACCGTGGATCTCGCCTCCCACCGCCGAGAACGGCGAGGACAAGGCGTCCCTGCTCAACACGAAGTCGGTGACGACCAAGACCTCGGTCGGCACCGACCAGTGGCGGACCAAGCGGGCGAGCACGACGTTCGACGATGCCCACGGCCAGGCCACCAAGGTCGAGGACGAGGGTGACGTGAACGTCACCGGTGACGAGAAGTGCACGCTCACCACGTACGCGCCCAACGAAGCCGCGTGGATGTGGACCTACGCGAGCCGCATCCTCACCTATGCCGCCAAGTGCGACGTGCCGATGACGGACGACAACACCGTCAGCGACACGATCTCCGCGTTCGACGGCCAGCTGTCCGGCGCGGCCCCGACCAAGGGCCTCGTCACGACCGCGTCCCGCTGGAACGGCGAGCGGACCACGCCACGCCAGTACCAGGCGGTCACCACCACCGAGTACGACGTCTACGGCAGGGTCAAGAAGACCACCGACCCGGCGCTCGGCGAGACGACCACGACCATGGAGCCGGCGTTCGGCTTCCCGACGCGCAAGGTGACCACCACCAACGCCAAGGGCCACGCCTCGGTCGTCGAGTACGACCCGGCGCTGGGAGTGCCCGTCGCGACGGTCGGACCGAACGGTGAGCGGGTCGACGCGAAGTACGACTCGCTGGGCCGGTTGACGGCCACGTGGTTGCCTCACCGTGAACGCGATCTGAGCGCGAGCACGCAGAACGAGTACATCTACGACGAGGCGACCGCGACCGTCGTCGAGGTCTCGAAGTCGTTGCGTGAGAGCGACCAGCAGTACAACGTCTCGTACAAGATCTACGACGGCCTGATGCGCATGCGTCAGACCCAGGTCCCGGACGGTGAGCAGAAGGCGGGCGAGCTCGGGCGGATCATCTCCGACACGTTCTTCGACTCGCGTGGCCTGGTCACCAAGACGTCGGCCGCCTACTTCAACCAGCAGGCGCCGGACGGCAAGCTGTTCGTCGTCGCCGACGTCCAGGTGCCCAACCAGGAGATCACCAAGTTCGACAAGCTGGGCCGCCCGGTCAGCGTGGCGTACCACAAGTTCGGCACCAAGCAGTGGGACACGACCACGGTGTACGCGGGCGACCGCGTACATGTGACACCGCCGCCTGGCCAGATCCCGACCACGGTGGTCAGCGACGCGCACGGCCGTGAGCTCGAGCGCATCCAGCACAACGGTGTCGGCGCGGACGTCACGAAGACGAAGTACAACTTCAAGGGCCAGCTGGTCGAGGTCACCGATCCGGCGGGCAACAAGTGGTCGTACGAGTACGACCTGCTGGGCCGGCAGAAGAAGCAGACCGACCCGGACCGCGGCTCGTCCACCGTCGAGTACAACGCGCTCGACCAGGCCGTGAAGACGACCGACAGCGAAGGCCGTTCGGTCTCGGTCGAGTACGACCAGCTCGGTCGCAAGACCAAGATGCTGTCCGGCACCACCACGCTCGCCGAGTGGGCCTACGACGCCAGGAAGAAGGGCCTGCTCGACTCGTCCACCCGCTACTCCGGTGGCCAGGCCTACATCGAGCGCGTCACGCGGTACGACCAGTTCAGCCGCGTCCGCGACACCGAGGTCGTCATCCCGGCGACCGAAGGCGCCCTGGGCAGGACGTACAAGTTCACGCGTGACTACACGCCGGTCGCGGGTGCTCCGCAGTCGGTGCTGTCACCCGCCGCCGGCGGCCTGCCGCAGGAACGGGTGTCGACGTTCTACAACGACCAGGGCGCACCGGTGAAGACCGGCGGTCTGAGCACGTACGTCAACGACCAGGTCTACTCGAAGTTCGGCGAGACCCTGCGCCTGAGCCTGGGCGAGGCCGACAGCGTCAACCAGCTGTGGATGACGAACTACTACGAGGAGGGCAACCGCCGCCTCGAACAGGCCATTGTGGACCGTTCGAAGGACACCGACTGGCGCATCTCCAACCAGAAGTACTCCTACGACCTCGGCGGCAACATCACCCGGATCTCCGACGAGCCGAGTGACACCACCGCGCGGGACACGCAGTGCTTCCGCTACGACAACCTGCGCAGGCTGACCAAGGCGTTCACGCCGCTGTCCGGTGACTGCACGTCGACGGCCGTCGGTGGTGGGGCGCCGTACAACCACGAGTACGAGTACGACGCGATCGGCAACCGCACCAAGGAACGCACGATCAGCGGTTCGAACGTCGTGGAGCGCAAGTACAACTACGACCCGGCCAACCAGCCGCACGTGGTGCGTTCGATCGACGAGACCGGCCCGTCCGGCACCGCCCGCGACGAGTTCGGCTACGACAAGACCGGCAACACCAGCACCCGCAAGATCGCCGGCAACACGCAGTCGATCACCTACGACGTCGAAGGTCACACCTCCAAGGTCGTGGAGGCCTCCGGCAAGGAGTCGACGTACCTCTACAGCGCCAGCGGCAGCCGCCTGATCAAGCGCGAGCCCGGCCGCACGACGCTGTACCTGCCCGAGGGCATGGAACTGGTCCTGGACACCACCACGACCACGGTGTCCGGCAAGCGCTACTACGCCCACGGCGGCAACATCGTGGCGATGCGCACGTCGAGCGGCGAGGTGTCGTTCCAGGTGGGCAACCACCAGGGCACGCCCACCATCTCGGTGAAGGCCAACGGCCTGTCCTACCAGCGCCAGTACTTCGACCCGTTCGGCAAGGCCCGCGGCCCCAACGGCGGCGCCTGGCCGGACGACAAGGGATTTGTCGGTGGCACAAGGGACTCGTCGGGCCTGACGCACCTCGGTGCCCGTGAGTACGACCCGGCGACGGGCCGCTTCCTGGCCGACGACCCGATCATGAACGTCGCGAACCCGCAGCAGGTCAACGGTTACTCGTACAGCAACAACAACCCGGTGACCTTCTCCGACCCGTCGGGCATGTACCTGGAGGGTGGCCACGACGGAAGCGGCCACAGCTGGGGCATCGACATGCGCGGTGGCGGCACCATCATCGGCAATCCGCCGGCAGAGGAGGAGGCGGGCCTCGCCCAGGCCTTCCCGCAAGCGTACAAGAAGCGGGCGAAGGCTCAGGCGGCGCACAACGCGGCGCAGCAGGCCCGCTATGCCGCTGCCGGTGGCAAGGACAAGTACGAGGAGTACTTGCGCGAGGCCAACAACACGCAGACGTGGTGGGACGTCGTTGTTGCGGAGCTTCCTGACCTGTTGATGGACCTCACGGGCATCAACGACGTCAAGGACTGCTTCACGAACTTCGACATCCTCGCCTGCGTGAGTTTGGTGCCGGCGGCGAAAGCGTTCAAGATTTTGCAGGCTGGCGCACGGATCGTGAGTGCGATCGTCAAGGCCAACAGGATCATGGACAAGATCGCTGACTTCGGGAAGCGGTTGCGTCGGGTCGAGGAGAAGGCCGAAGAAGCGGTCGAGGACGCGGTCGCGGCCTTGGATGTGGTGTCGTGCAAGACCGGCAACAGCTTCAAACCGCGCACTCGCGTCTTGATGGCGGACGGCTCTTCGAAAGCCATCGAAGAGATCGAGGTCGGCGATCAGGTTCTCGCAACTGATGCGGAGGCTGGTCTGAGCCAGGCTCAAGACGTGGTGCGGACCATCGTCGGCGACGGTTTCAAGAATCTCGTCGAGCTGACGATCGCCGGTCAGGACGAGAAGATCGTCGCTACAGATGGGCACCCGTTCTGGCTGCCGGAGATCAAGGAATGGGTGACGGCTGAAAAGCTCGTCGCCGGTACCTGGCTCCAGACCTCGGCGGGTACCTGGGTTCAGGTCGTCCAGGTGCGGCAGTGGACTGCCAAGCAGCGCGTCCACAACCTGACAGTCAGCGGTGCTCATACCTATCACGTACTTGCGGGTAGCACTGCGGTTCTTTCCCACAACTGTGGAGACGCTGGTGAACTCATCGCGGGGCCCGAACTGGGGTCTCTCCGTGTGCCGGCGACACGGGCGTCGGAGTCCGAGGTAGCGGCTGCGGAGCACATGGCTGCTGGCGGTCGTAATGTGGTTCTTCGCGATCCTGTTGGGACGAGGAAGGGCAAGCTGACAAGCGACCTCGTGGTTGACGGAGTGAACTGGGACGTGTATACGCCGACGAGTGATTCTGTAAAGCACATCCTCACGGGTGTGGCCAAGAAGCATTCCCAAGTGCACGGAGGCGGAGTGATCGTCAACCTGGCTGGGACGGGACTCTCGGCTGGCGACTTCGGTAATGCGCTCGGCAGAGTGAATGGGATGATTCGCAGCTGGAAGAAGCAGGAGATCAGCGGTGTTGAATTCATGGGTGGGTAGCCATGGCCAAGATGATTTGTCGCTGTGACACCATCCTTCGGGATGATGATCCTGACGGCAGTATGTTTTTGATCTCGCGCCGTGAATTCGACGTAGAGTCTGATGCTGTGAACCTCTTCGGGTTGTCGAAGTTGGCTCTGCACTGTCCGACGTGTGGGCGCTTGTGGGTTTTTTGGGAGGATGAAGAATCCGCGGAGGAGTACATTCCAAAATCGAAGGGCGCAAGCGGTTAATCTTGGTCGGAGTGTGTCGAGAGAATAGTTCGGCTGTGCTGTCGGTTGCCAGTTGGTGTAGCCGTTAGGAGTTGCAAGAACTATTCCAGACGAAGTGGCTCGGATGCGAAGGCGGTGTCCGGGCCACTTTTTTGGATTTGGCCATATTTGGCGTTCTGGAAGCAGGTCTTGTCGCCGAGCTCGTTGAATGAGGAGGTCGGGCTCGGTAGCGCGGTTGCGGCATGTGTTTGAAGGAGCGGGGCCACTTGAAGTTGTGCGCTAGCTAACGCTGGTCGTCTTCGTTTTTAGGGCGTTTGGAACAAACGAACTCGTGGCAGGAACGCAGCCGAGGCTGTAATACGAATGGGTAGTGGATCCACCGGAGATGCGTGATTGGATTGCCAGTTTCCAGTGTGGAATGCTGAGGGCCGGACACGATCGTCGTGTCCGGCCCTCGGTCTGTTCGGGAAATCAATCAGGGCTTCTGCTGACGCCTCAAGCCCAGCTGTCTCCACGAACGACGACGCCCGTTCGTGGAGGGTGTGGAACCCTCCATCGGCGATCCTTCACGCCGAGGCCGGCGAACGGCCCGAGCCGCCGCACCAGCCACACGCCCGCGCAAAGGCTGACGCAGCCCAAGCCGACGAGCCGCAACCCCGTGCGCCCGCTTGATGGCACGCCGGTCAGCCCCGGTGACGGTCCAAGCCTCCGGATGCTTCGACAGCCACATGTACCGCCGCACCGAATAGGGCAGGTGCCCGAGGTACACCACCATCGCGATGATCAATGCCACCAACGGATAGGTGATGATTGCGGCCGCCAATAGGCCCACCGCCACCAGCAAAGGAGCAACGGCACGCGGCGGCACCTTCACCGTCTTCACCGACAGCGTCGGAATCCGCGACACCAGCAGCACCGCGACGAAGACGGTCCACGCGGCCACGACGTAGGAGTTGTTCCACCAGCCGGCGGTGCGGACCTGCTCCTCGATGATGAGGGGCAGGAGCAACAACAACCCACCGGCCGGAGCCGGGACGCCCACGAAGAACTCCTTCGCGAACGGCGGTTGTTCCTTCTCCAGCAACGTGTTGAAGCGGGCGAGGCGGACCACCATGCAGACCGCGAAGATCAGCGCGATGACCCAGCCCGCGCGGTTGCCCTCGAACTTCCACAGGTAGATCGCGAGGGCCGGCGCCACGCCGAACGAGATGGCGTCGGCCAGCGAGTCCAGCTCCGCGCCCATCTTCGACGTCGCGTCCAGCATGCGGGCGATGCGGCCGTCCAGGCCGTCGAAGACGGCGGCCGCCGCGATCGAGGCGATGGCCGCGCCCCACATGCCGACGTTCGCGAAGTGCACCGCGGACAGGCCCGAGCACATGGCCAGGACCGTGATCGCGTTCGGCAGCAGGCGGACGCTGGGCCCGCTGGGAGCCATCAGGCTTCCGGGAGCTCGGCGAGGACGGTCTCGCCGCCGATGGTGCGCTGGCCGGCTTCGACCAGGACGCGGCTGCCGCGCGGCACGTAGAGGTCCACTCGCGAGCCGAAGCGGATCAGGCCGTAGGTCTGGCCGGCGGTGACCTTCTCGCCCTCGGCGACCTCGCACACGATGCGGCGGGCGACCAGGCCGGCGATCTGCACGACGACGAGGTCGTGGCCGTCGACGGTGCGCAGCCACACGGTGTTGCGCTCGTTCTCCTCGGAGGCCTTGTCGAGGTCGGCCGAGAGGAACTTGCCGGGGTGGTACGAGACCTGGACGATCTCGCCGTCCGCGGGCACGCGCTGCACGTGCACGTCGAACACCGAGAGGAACACGCTGACGCGCGTCATCGGCGTGGTGCCGAGGCCGAGCTCGGCGGGCGGGACGGCGTCGACCACGTGCGAGACGGTGCCGTCGGCCGGGGCCACTGCGAGGTTCGGACGGGTCGGCGTCACGCGCTTCGGCTCGCGGAAGAACCACGCCACCCACGCCGTGACCAGGGCGAGGACTACGCCCAGGCGCTTGAAGCGCAGCCGGACGAGGAGGGTCGCGATCGCCGCGGCGGCCACGAACGGGCGGCCTGCCGGGTGCATCGGCGGCACCATGCCGCGCGCGAGTTCGAGGAAGTGGGAGACGGGCTTCTCGCTGCTCATCGTGTCTGGGGGTCCGTAGCTTCCGTGAGTTGTCGGGCGCCAACACGCTACGGCAACACGCCAAACCGCCCGTCGGGACTGCCGGAAAGACAAGTGGCCGGTCGGCCCGTGCATCCCCCGACGAATGCGCGGGCCGACCGGCACCTGCGGGCAGTGTAATCCCCGTCACATGGCGTGAACAACGTCGCTGGGTGAGCGTTCCGTCACAGTCCGTCGACGCCGAGGTTCTGCAGCCTGAAACGCACCTCTGCCACCTTGTTAGCGTCACGGACGGCGGGGGCGACCAGGTCTTCCGGGTAGACCGCAGCTCCGTCGCTCGTGCGCAGGACGAACAGTCCGCCCCAGTTGAGTTCCAGCGTCGCGCGGTTAGTCGTCACAAGCAGGTCAGACACCATGCAACCGAGTAGTTCCGTCACGGCCTCGACGGCGGCGTCGTGCACCTGCTCCGGGGTCAGCGACGCGTCCACCGGGGCTCCCGTCAGCTTGTGCAGCTCGGCACGGGACAACGCCGCCAGCACGTCCGCCAGCGTCTCGCCGACCTTGCTCACCCGGCCTGCGTGCCGCAGCGCGTCTGCGTAGCGGCGCACGAGCACCGGCCCGGCCAGCGGCGCGAGCTCCTGCCAGGTGATCGGCGGCCCCTGCACCCCGACCAGCGCCGCGACGGCCTCGGGCGGGGTGCCGTCGAGCAGCGACCACGCACGCCGTTCGTCGACCGCCTCCGTCACGCCGCCGGAGAACGGGGAGAGCTGCCTGATCGTGGCGACCCGCTCGCGGATCGGCGGATGGCTGTCGAAGATCGACGACGGTTCCTGCGCGGCCATCAGCGGTTCGATCTCGCGCAGCTGGTGCACGCGCCGCGGGTGGTTCAGATAGGAGCGGAAGCCCTCCAGCAACGGCGGTGTGCGCCCGGCCAGCACGGCCAGCGAGACGTACCAGCGCAGGTACTCGTTCCAGGCCTCGCCGAGCGGGCCGCCGCGCAGCAACGACCGCGCCGTCGCCTCCGCCCCGGCCGCCGCCACGGACACCTCGTCGGCGAACCGCTCGTGCTTGCGGCTCTCCGAGGCGGCGACCAGCGCGTACAGCCTCGCCCACGCGTAGAGGACGGCGGACAGGTAGCTGCCCTGCCCGATCACCATGCCCAGGGCGAGCTTCGCGCGGAACGTCACCGCCGACACCTGCGTGTGGCCACCGCCGTAGTGACCGAGCTCGTGGGCGACCACCGACCGCAGCTCACCGATCGTCATGCCGGCCACGAACGGCAGGCCCAGCTCCAGGTAGCGCGTGCCGTGGCGTTCCCACACGCCCGCGTTCGCCTCGTTGACGAGCCGGATGTCGTCAGGGCTGCGGGTGCCCGCCAGCACGGCCAGCTCGTCGACGTGCCGCCACAGCTCCGGGTGCGTCGCGCGGGTCAGCGGGACGCCGGTCGGCCGCGGCCGGGCCCAGAACGCCCTGACCATCGCGTACAGCGACGGCCCGCCGACGACGAGCGTCAACGCGGTGAGGAACGCCCCGCCCTCGACGTCACCCCGGTCGAACAGGACGTAGGCGAGAACGCCCAGCAACACGGTGAGGCCCAGCGCGAGCACGAAGAACCCGGCGAGCATCACCAGGGCCAGTGCCGCTCTCATTGGAGGTGTCGGACGGTGACCTCGGCCCCCGCCGCCAGCTCCGTGACGTCCTCGGGCACCTCGATCAGGCAGTTCGACAGCGCGAGCGCCGACAGCAGGTGCGACCCCGGCCCGCCGACGGGCGTCACGACCTCGCCGGACGACGGGTCGTGCAGGCCGCGCCGGAACTGCGTCTTCCCCGCCGGAGAGGTGAGAGGAGTCGTGATGGTCGCTCGCGCCGTGTGGCGTTCCGGCTGCGTGTGGCCCATGGACGCGAGCAGCGCCGGCCGCACGAACACCTCGAACGACACCTGCGCGCTCACCGGATTGCCCGGCAGCGACAGCACCGGCACGCCCTTGTAGCGACCGGAGCCCTGCGGCCCGCCCGGCTGCATCGCGACCTTGGTGAACTGCACGTCGTGGCTCGCGAAAGCGTCCTTGACCACCTCGTACGCGCCCGCGCTGACCCCGCCGGACGTCATGATCACGTCCACCGAACCGAGGTACGGCGCCAGCGCGCGGTGGAACTCCTCGACGTCGTCCGGCACGAACCGCAGCTGCACGGCGACGCAGCCCGCGTCCCGCACGGACGAGGCGAGCATCATGCCGTTCGACTCGTAGATCTGCCCCGGCTGCAGCGGCTTGCCCGGTTCGACCAGCTCGGAGCCCGTCGACAGGACCAGCACCCGCGGACGGCGGCGCACCGGCAGCTCGGGGAAGCCGAGGGCGGAGGCGAGACCGAGCGTGGACGGGCGCAGCACCGTGCCCGCGGCCAGCACCGCGTCGCCCTTGCGCACGTCGTCGCCGCCGGTGCGGATGTTCTGGCCGGGTGCCACGGCCCGGTTGATCGTCACGGTCTCCGTGCCGCCGTCGGTCCACTCGACCTGGACCACCGCGTCCGCGCCGGGCGGAAGCGGGGCACCGGTCATGATCCGCTGCACGGTGCCGGGCGTCAGCGGGTTGAGCTGGGTCCGGCCCGCGGGGATGTCGTCCTCCACGACGAGACGGACCGTCTCGTCTCGTCTGAGGTCAGCCGCCCGCACCGCGTACCCGTCCATCGCGGAGTTGTCGAACGGCGGCAGGTCGAGCGGCGCGATGACGTCGGCGGCGAGCACGAGTCCGAGGCACTCGTCGAGCGGGAGCTGCAGCACGGGCATCGACCCGACGAGCTCCGCGACGCGCTGGCGGTGTTCGGCGACAGTGGTGGGGGACACGACTGCATACTGCCAACGTCGCGGTGCTCGTGACGGCCGCTTTGCCTCGTTTCCTTCCCGGAGGTGTTGTTCGTGCAGGTCCGGACCAGGCACACACCGACGTTCGGCGTGGCGAGACTCGTCCTCGCGCCCGGCGAGGCGGTGCTGGCCGACCCGCTGACCATCGCGGCCACGAGCTACGGGCTCACGGTCGAGGTGAAGGGCGCGGGCGCGAAGGCGGTGGCGCTGTGCACGGCGGGCGCGGAGGGCGGCTGGATCGACGCGGCCCCGGTGCTGCCCGGCGACCTGCACCAGATCGAGCTCGACGGGGCGTACGGCTGGTGCCTCGCCCGGCACAGCTGGATCGCGTCGAGCAGCACGGTGGCGATGAACCCCGAGGCGCCGCCGATGCAGGCGATCTTCGGAGGCGTCGAGGGCTTCATGAACTACGCGCACGGCAAGGGCGCCGTGGTGCTCGCCTGTTACGGCGCGCTCGACCTCGTGACGCTGGAAGCCGGGGAAGCGGTGACCATCAGCAGCGATCACGTCGTGGCGTTCGCGGACACGGTGCAATGCCGTCTCCGGCCGTCCGTGCCCGATGGCGTGCAATCCATTCAGACCGGTGAGGGCCTGGTGTTCGACTTCGCCGGTCCCGGTGCCGTGCTGACGCAGACGCGCGGGCCCCGCAGGCTCACCACCTGGTTGCGCGCCAACGGAGTCAGCTCTCGTTCATGACTCCGTAAGGAGGTATCCGCGTGAGATTTCTTCTTTTAGCGTTGCTCTCTGCGCTTTGCGTGAGATGCGTGATCTGAAGGAGGACGTCTTGGCTCTCGGTACCGTCAAGTGGTTCAACTCCGAAAAGGGATACGGCTTCATCGCGACCGATGGCGGGCCCGACGTGTTCGTGCACTACTCGGCGATCCAGATGGAAGGCTTCCGGACTCTCTCGGAAGGCGACCGGGTCGAGTTCGAGGTGCAGGCGGGGCGAGACGGGCGCAGCCAGGCGTCGGACGTGCGCCGAGCCAGCTAGCCGACCCGGCCAGACGTCACTCTGATCACGGCTTCGGCCAACCCGAGGCAAGCCGATCCGGCCGGACGTTAGGCTGCCTTGCGTGTCGGAGGACCTGAGCGGACGGCGAATCGCCCATTACCGGATCGACGGTGTGCTGGGTCGCGGTGGCATGAGCGTGACGTACCGGGCCACGGACGTGAGGCTCGGCCGGAAGGTCGCGCTCAAGGTCATCGGTGAGCACCTCGCGCCCGACGCGGAGTTCCGCGAGCGGTTCGTCGACGAGGCGCGCAACACCTCCGCGATCGATCACGCGAACATCGTGCCGCTGTACGACTTCGACGAGGTCGACGGCCTGCTCTACATCGCCATGCGGCTCGTGGACGGCCAGGACCTGTCCGGGCACATCAAGGAGGGGCCGCTCACCCCCGCGCGCACGTTGTCGTTGCTCGCCCAGGTGGCCGAGGCGCTCGACATGCTGCACGGCAAGGGCCTCGTGCACCTCGACGTGAAGCCCGCCAACGTGCTGGTGACCCAGAAGGAAGGCGTGCGCGAGCACGTCTACGTCGCCGACTTCGGCCTCACCCGCCGCGGCGCCACCGGCCACCGCACCCGAACGGGTGATTTCCTCGGCTCGCCGACCTACGCGGCGCCGGAACACCTGCGCGGGGAGCCCGTCGACGGCCGCACCGACCAGTACGCGCTCGCCTGCATGATCTTCGCCTGCCTGTCGGGCCGCCCGCCGTTCCAGGGCGGCGTGCAGGAGGTCATCCACGGCCACCTCGGCAGCGTCGTTCCCGCGTTGTCGCAGGTCGTGGCGTTGCCGCCGGCCATCGACGACGTGATCCGCAAGGGCACCTCGAAGGACCCGTCGCAGCGGTACGCGAACTGCGCCGAGCTCATCAACGCCGCCCGCGTCGCTCTCGCCGGAGTCGCGCAGGGCTCGGCTCCCGCTCAACTCGGGCCGCAGTCCGGCTCGTTCCCCGCTCAAGCGCCTATGTCCGGGCCGATGCCGGTCCAGCAGGGCCAGTACCAGCCCGGCGGCTACCAGCAGCCCCTGTCGGACCCGGTCCGGCTGCGCCCGCCGAACCAGGTGGGTGTGAGCGCGTTCACGGCCGGCAAGAAAGAACGCCCCGCGTGGTTCGCGCCGGTCATCGCGGCCGCGGTGGCGATCGTGGTGATCATCATCGTGGTGGTGATCCTGTCGCCGGGCGACGAGCCCGCACGTCAGCCCAAGACGAGCTCCGCGCCGTCGCTGAACATCGGCGACGAGACGACCTCGAACAAGCCGCTGCCGACCTCTGTGCCGGTGCGCACTTCCCGCTGAGAGTCGCCTGGGTTCGCTTGCACTCGCCGTGCCCGAGTGCTAAACACGAACTAGCACTCGGCTCCATCGAGTGCCAAAAAGCAGTGAGGCTGGGACGGTGAGGCCCTCCGGGGTCGTCCGTCGCGGGCACCGAGCCTGGCCACGCGCATCGTGTTCCGCTGCGGGCATGCGCTCGCAGTGGCCCAGAAACCACATAGGCGGAGGAACACACCGCAATGGCCAAGATGATTGCGTTCGACGAGGAAGCCCGTCGCGGTCTCGAGCGCGGGATGAACATCCTCGCTGACGCCGTCAAGGTGACGCTCGGCCCCAAGGGCCGCAACGTCGTGCTCGAGAAGAAGTGGGGCGCGCCGACCATCACCAACGATGGTGTCTCCATCGCGAAGGAGATCGAGCTCGAGGACCCGTGGGAGAAGATCGGGGCCGAGCTCGTCAAGGAGGTCGCGAAGAAGACCGATGACGTCGCTGGTGACGGCACCACCACCGCGACGGTGCTGGCACAGGCTCTGGTCCGCGAGGGCCTGCGCAACGTGGCCGCGGGTGCGAACCCGCTCGGCCTCAAGCGCGGCATCGAGCAGGCCGTCGAGGCCATTGCCGAGCAGCTCCTGAAGAACGCCAAGGAGATCGAGACGAAGGAGCAGATCGCTGCTACCGCGTCCATCTCCGCCGCTGACCCCACGATCGGCGAGCTCATCGCCGAGGCGATGGACAAGGTCGGCAAGGAAGGCGTCATCACCGTCGAGGAGAGCAACACCCTCGGGCTCGAGCTGGAGCTCACCGAGGGCATGCGCTTCGACAAGGGCTACATCTCCGGTTACTTCGTGACCGACCCCGAGCGTCAGGAAGCGACCCTCGAGGACCCGTACATCCTGCTGTTCGGCTCCAAGATCTCCACGGTCAAGGACCTGCTCCCGCTCCTCGAGAAGGTCATGCAGGGCGGCAAGCCGCTGCTGATCATCTCGGAGGACGTCGAGGGCGAGGCCCTGGCGACCCTGGTCGTCAACAAGATCCGTGGCACCTTCAAGTCCGTCGCCGTCAAGGCGCCCGGCTTCGGTGACCGCCGCAAGGCCATCCTCCAGGACATCGCCACCCTCACCGGTGGCCAGGTCATCACGGAGGACGTCGGCCTGAAGCTGGAGAACGCCGACATCTCGCTGCTGGGCAAGGCCCGCAAGGTCGTCGTCACGAAGGACGAGACGACCATCGTCGAGGGTGCCGGTGACGCCGAGCAGATCCAGGGCCGCGTCAACCAGATCCGCGCCGAGATCGAGAAGTCGGACTCCGACTACGACCGCGAGAAGCTCCAGGAGCGCCTCGCCAAGCTCGCCGGCGGCGTCGCCGTCATCAAGGCGGGCGCGGCCACCGAGGTCGAGCTCAAGGAGCGCAAGCACCGCATCGAAGACGCGGTCCGCAACGCCAAGGCCGCCGTTGAAGAGGGCATCGTCGCCGGTGGTGGCGTCGCGCTGCTTCAGGCTGCCGAGGTCGCCTTCGCGGGCCTGAAGCTCACGGGCGACGAGGCCACTGGCGCCAACATCGTCAGGGTCGCCGTCGAGGCTCCGCTGAAGCAGATCGCCGTCAACGCCGGCCTCGAAGGCGGCGTCGTGGTCGAGCGCGTCAAGTCCCTCCCCTCTGGCGAGGGCTTGGACGCCGCGACCGGCGAGTACAAGGACCTGATCAAGGCCGGCATCATCGACCCGGCCAAGGTCACCCGTTCCGCGCTGCAGAACGCCGCGTCCATCGCCGCCCTGTTCCTGACGACGGAAGCCGTCGTCGCGGACAAGCCGGAGAAGAACGCCGCGCCCGCCGCGCCGGACGCCGGCGGCATGGACTTCTGAGTCCTACCGCTTGAATCCTCTGATCGGCCCGGTTCGCTTCGGCGAGCCGGGCCTTTCGGCATTTCGGGCCGGAGGAAAGGAAATCGCCGACAGGTCACACGTGACCGGTCGGTGATCTGTCCGGAGAACCGCCCTGCCGAAAGGATGAGACCAGTCCCGCAAGGACTGATCCACGAAGAGGGGGGTTTCATGAAGGCGAAATACGCAACTGTTCTGGCGGCGTCGGCCATTGCGATCGGGGGATTCGCAGGGCTCGCGGCGCCGGCGTCCGCGGCACCGTCCGGCGAGGTGTCGGTGCAGGCCAACTGCAGTGCACAGCTCGTCACCGGCGGCGAAGGCCACCGTGGTGCCAAAGTGAGGTGCAACGGCCTCGGCTACTTCACCGGCTTCGTCGAGTGCAAGCGCACGGACAGCGGGTTCGTGTACCGCCACTTCGGCGACCGCGTTCCGGACGGTGGTGTTTCGACCGTGTGGTGTGCGTTGAACGCCGTCGTCATCGGGAGCGGTGGCATTCAGTCCTAGGTCGCTGCCAGGGGGACAACGGCCGGCCGCAGGCATCCCTGCGGCCGGCCGTTGCCGGTCACTCAGCCGAAGAGACGCGAACCCCAGAAACCCCAGTCGAAGCTCAAAGCATGATCGTGGGCGTGACGACGGTCCGCCCGGGCTCTCCACGAGAATTCACCAGGTGCACCAGGATCTGCGTGGTCCCGGCCGGCACGTCGGGCAGCACGAACCGTCCGCCGTCATCAGCCCGCGTGCAGGACGACTGATGATCGGCGACCCGCACCTCGACCTCGTGCTCCCCCGCGGGCACCAGCCACCCGTCGATCCGGTGCCGTGACCCGGTCGAGGTGAAGTTCACCATCAACGTCAGGTTGTCGACCGTGAACGTGATCGTGCCGGTCTGCCCGCCCCGGACCCCGGCGAACGATCCGGCCCGCTCCCAGCGCGCGACCTCCACGTCCAGGGATTCCAGGGCGATCGCGAACTTCACTCGGTCCACCAGGTCGGCGGGTGGCGGGTCCAGTTCGTCGACGAGCCTGTTCAGCTCGGAGAGGACTGCGGTGTCCTCAGGGCCCCTGCGGTCGTCGCGCGGGTCGATCTCGTTCACCGCGATCCTCCTTCCGTCTCCAGGTAGTTGCGCAGCAGTGTCAGACACCGTCCCCTGGTCGGACCGATGCTGCCGTGGGGCATGGCCAGTGCCTCGGCGACTGCCCGGTACTCCGCGCGGCCCGCGAGCACGGTGAGTCGGAGCAGTTCCTGGCACCTCGTGGTCAGTCGGCCGAACGCGAGCCACAGGCGGCGGTCGCGGTCGTCCAGCAGCGTCACGTCCTCCGGCAGGCCGGTGTCGGACTCGAGCTGTTCGGCGTATTCGTCGGACAGGTGCGTCTCACGCTTGTTGGGTGTCCAAGTTCGGCGTGCTTCACGCCTCGTTGTGACCACCAGGTAGCCGACCAGGGCTTTGGGCTCGTTGATGTTCTCGATGTTCTTCAAGAACGCCAGCCACACGGTCTGCACCACGTCTTCCGCGGCGGCCCTGTCCAGGCCTTGGCCGCGAGCGACGTGCCACAGCAGCGGGGTCAGCTCGGTCACCAGGACGTCCAGCGCGTTGCGGTTGCCCTCACGTGCGGCCTCCACGCACATCGCGTGCCGTTCGGTGCCTTCAAGCCCGTCCCACGGCGGACGGTCATCCGCCGTGTGCAGCTCGTCCATGCAGCACCTCCGATCGGCCGCCCTTGTCAGCGCCGTCCGCCAACTCATGAAGGGCTAACTGGGCGGTAGATACAAAATTCACTCGATTGGAGCAGTATCACCGCCGGGTCGACCCTCATCTTCCTCCGGGTATGCCAGCGGCCCGTGATTCCCCCTCCGAGTCACGGGCCGCCAGTGGTGGGAGCCCGCGCCGGCCGGCACCCCTCGAACCGGCTGACGCGTGCTCCACGCCTGAACAAAGCGCTCATCCCAAAAGAGCGGGGTTCAGGCGAGCAGATACAGCCTCCGACGCACGAAGCGGTGACGAGGCTCCGCGATTCCCGAAAGCACACGTCAAAGACCGTTATGGTCTAGACCATGCCGATTCTCGAAGTGATCGCACTGGACGTGAAGGACGCCGTCGCCGCTCAGGCGGGAGGCGCTGACCGGCTCGAACTGGTCGCCGACATGGCCTCGGACGGGCTCACGCCGTCGGTCGCCACCTTCAAAGAGGTCCGAAGCGCCGTGGACATCCCCATCCGCGTGATGCTCAGGGACGCCCAGGGGTTCGCGCCGGGCAACCTCAGGCAGCTGCGCAGGCAGGCGTGGGAGCTCAGGGAGGCCGGTGCCACCGAGTTCGTCCTCGGCTTCCTCGACGCGGAGGGCGAGATCGACGAAGGCGTCACGCTCAACCTCCTCGCCGAACTGGAGGGCTGCGCCTGGACCTTCCACCGCGCGCTGGACAACTCGAACGACGTCTTCCGGTCCTGGGAGATCGTGCGGACCCTCGGCTGCGACACGGTGCTCGCCGCCGGCAGCGCGAAGGGCGTCGAGGACGGAATCGAGAACCTGAAGAAACTGGCCGACCAGGCGCCTCCCGCACTGCTCGTCGGCGGCGGTCTGCAGGCTCGTCACGTCCCGGAACTGCTGGCAGCGGGCGTGAAGGGATTTCACGTCGGCAGCGCGGTCCGTCCGTCCGGCTGGGACTCACCGGTCGACTTCGCATCAGTTCGGGAATGGGTGAATCGTCTGGTCTAGACCCTTGCCCTGGTCCGTTCTACAGTCACGTTGCTTCCTGTGGAATGGCTGTTGCACTATATGCAATGCGGAGGGCGCGATGAGGCTGAAGGCACTTGTGGCCGTGCTGGGCGTGGGCGCGGTGGTCGCCTGCGCACCGGTGCAGTCAGGACCTACGAACTCTGGCACCGACGAGCAGACCGGGCAGTTGCGGGTCTGGTTGTTCGACGAGGTCAACCGAGGTCCGAAGGAAGCCGTGGTGAAGGAGGCGATCTCCGAGTTCCAGGGCAAGCACAGCGGCGTGACCGTCGACGTCCAGTACATCCAGGTGTCGAGCCGGGCGGAGCGCTTCAAGGCCGCGTTCAGCGACCCGAAGAGCGCTCCGGACGTCGCCGAGTTCGGCAACACCGACCTCGCGGGCTACGTCTCGGCCGGCGGCTTCTCGGAGCTCGACCTGGGCAAGTGGGACGAGTCGAAGGACCTGGTCCCGTCGATCCTCGACACGGCCAAGGTCGACGGCAAGACGTACGGCGTGCCGTGGTTCGTCGGCGTGCGCGCGTTGTACTACCGCACGGACGTGTTCACCGAGCTCGGCCTCAAGCCGCCGACGACGTTGGACGAGATCGCGACCACGGCTCGTGAGATCCGGCAGAAGAAGCCTGAGCTGATCGGCATCTCGGCCGGCGGCAAGTACCTGTTCGCCGCGCTGCCGTTCATCTGGGCGCAGGGCGGGGACATCGCCAAGTCCGACGGCGGCAAGTTCACCGCCACGATCGACAGCGCCGAGGCCAAGGCCGGTGTCGCGAAGTACACCGAGCTGATCAAGGACGACATCTGCCCGCCCGCCACCTGCGCGGGCAACGGTGGTGACGCGAGCGTCGAGGCGTTCCGCGCGGGCAAGGCCGCGATGACCATCGGTGGCGACTTCAACCGCAAGTCCGTCGACGCCTCCTCGGCCGCGGGCAAGTACGGGGTCGTGCCGCTGCCCGGCAAGACGAAGGGCTCGGTCGCGCCCGCGTTCGCCGGGGGCAACCTGCTCGGCGTCATGAAGGGCACGCAGCGCAAGACGCTCGCGAACGAGTTCACGCAGCTGCTCGCGTCGAAGAAGTACCAGCAGAAGATGTACACGGCGATGGGCAACCTGCCGACGTTCAGCGACGTGCAGAAGCAGGTCGCGGACTCCGACAAGTTCCTGGAGCCGTTCACGAAGACCCTGCAGTCCGGCACGAAGTTCGTCCCCGTCACGCCGGCGTGGGCGAAGATCGAGGCCCAGACCGTGGTGCCGACGATGCTCCAGGAGATCGTCACCGGCGCGAAGAACGTCGACACGGCCACTGCGGACGCCGCCAAGACGATGAACGCGGCCTTCACGTCGTGAGCGTGACGGCCAAAGGCCAGGGGCGGACCGCGTTCGCCTACCTGGCTCCAGCGCTGCTGATCCTCGGGGGCCTGCTGGCCTACCCGATCTATCAGCTGGTGCTCATCTCGCTCTACGACTACGGCCAGGAGCAGGTCAGCGGCGGCGCGCCGCTCGAGTTCCTGGGCCTCGGGAACTACCAGAAGCTGCTGGGGGACCAGCAGTTCTGGGGTGTCTTCGGGCAGACCGTCGCCTTCGCGGCGGTCTGCGTGGTCGGCACGTTGCTAGTGGGCGCGTTTCTCGCGATCCTCGCCACGAGGGTTCGCACCTGGGTCCGGATGACGTTGTTCCTGGCGGCGCTCGGCGCGTGGTCCACGCCCGCCGTCGCCGGCTCGACGATCTGGCTCTTCCTGTTCGACGCGAACTTCGGGTTCGTGAACGAGGTCCTGGGCATCCAGGGCTTCTCCTGGACGTTCGACAAGTGGACGGCGTTCGGACTCGTTGCCGCGCAGGTGATCTGGTGCTCGTTCCCGTTCGTCATGGTGACGCTCTTCGCGGGCATCAAGGCGATTCCGGGCGAGGTGCTGGAGGCCGCGGCACTGGACGGCGCGTCGGCGTTCCGCACGGCGTGGAGCGTCACGCTCCCGTTGCTGAAGCCGATCATCCTCGTGGTGACGATCCAGTCGATCATCTGGGACTTCAAGGTCTTCACGCAGATCTACGTGATGACGAACGGCGGCGGCATCGCCGGGCGCAACCTCGTGCTCAACGTCTACGCCTACCAGCAGGCGTTCGCGGCGTCCGAGTACGGCCTGGGCGCGACCATCGGTGTCGTGATGACCGTGCTGCTGCTGGGAATCACGATGTTCTACCTCCGCGCGCTGCGGCGGTCGGGGGAGGTCCTGTGAGGCGCTGGCTGACCGAGGGCTTCGTCCTCATCATCGCCGCGGTCGTGGCGTTCCCGCTGTTCTGGATGGTGCTCAGCGCCTTCAAACCGGAGGACGAGATCATCTCGGCCGACCCGGTGCCGTGGACGACCCGGCCGACGCTCGACAGCTTCACGCGGGCGCTGACCGTCGCGAACTTCGGGCGCTACTTCCTGAACAGCATCATCGTCGCGGTGATCGTGGTGCTCCTGAGCATCGTGATCTCGTTCCTGGCGGCGACGGCGCTGACCCGTTTCCGGTTCCGCAGCCGCGCGACGTTGCTGATCATGCTGCTGGTCGTGCAGATGGTGCCGGTCGAGGCGTTGACCGTGCCGCTGTTCTTCCTGATGCGGTCCGTCGGTGACTCGGTCCCGGTGTTCGGCCTGAACCACCTGGGCTCGCTCGTGCTGGTGCACCTGGCCTTCAGCCTGCCGTTCGCGATCTGGATGCTGCGGGGATTCGTCGCCGCGGTGCCGGTGGAACTGGAGGAGGCCGCCACCCTGGACGGCGCCTCGCGGTTCCGGTTCCTGTGGCAGGTGCTGTTCCCGCTCGTCGCGCCCGGCCTGGTGGCGACGTCGGTGCTGTCGTTCATCCACGCCTGGAACGACTTCCTGTTCGCCAAGACGTTCATCATCTCGGCCGTGGAGAACCAGACCCTGCCTCTGGCTCTTCAGGTGTTCGTCAAACCCGACCAGAACGATTGGGGCGCGATCATGGCGGGCTCCACCCTGATGACCATCCCCGTGCTCATCTTCTTCGTGCTCGTGCAGCGCCGGCTGGTGTCCGGACTCGCGGGGGCGGTGAAGGGATGAACCTCCTCCCGCGCCCGGTGTCCTATGTGGACGGCGGGAGGCTCTGCGAGTACCAGGGCTGGCAGACGGTCCTCGTCGACGGCCCGCCCGGCGGCTACCGGTTGCTCTCGTCCGACGCCGGCGTGCTGATCGAGGCGAACGACGCGGCCGGCGAGATGAACGCGCTGCAGACCCTGCGGCAGTTGCTGGGCGCCCAGGCGTTCCGGGCGGCGGGTGAGAAACCGGCGTTCATCCCCGCGTGCGAGATCGTGGACCACCCGCGGTTCGCGTGGCGTGGCGTGATGCTGGACGTGTCGCGGCACTTCCTGCCCAAGCGGGAGGTGCTGCGGTACGTCGAGCTGCTGTCCGTGCACAAGCTCAACGTCCTGCACCTTCACCTGACCGACGACCAGGGCTGGCGCTTCGAGGTCAAGCGCTATCCGAAGCTCACCGAGGTCGGGGCGTGGCGGGAGGACTCGCGGTTCGGCGACCGGCGCTCGGCGGGCATGAAAGGCAGGCCGCACGGTGGTTTCTACACGCAGGAGGACCTGCGGGAGATCGTGGAGTACGCCCGACAGCGCTTCATCACGGTGATCCCGGAGATCGACATCCCCGGTCACTCGCAGGCGGCGATCGCGGCCTATCCGGAACTGGGCGTGCACGGCGGCGGCGTCTGGACCGACTGGGGTGTCAACGAACGCGTGCTCAACACCGAGGAGTCCACAGTGGACTTCTATCGGAACGTGTTCGACGAGCTGATGGACGTCTTCCCGGCGGAGATCATCGGACTCGGCGGCGACGAGGCTCCCGGCCACGACGGCGAACTGGTCAGGGCGATCGCGAAGCACATCGTGCGCAACGGACGGCGGCCGTACGGGTGGGACGAGATCCTCGAGTCGGGGCCGCTGCCGGCGGGCACGGTCGTCGCGTCGTGGCGCGGGGTCGAGGGCGGCATCACGGCACTGGGCGAGGGCCACGACGTGGTGATGTGCCCTGAGCAGCACGTTTATCTGGACTACCGGCAGTCGGAGTCACCGGACGAGCCGATCCCGGTGGGGACGGTGACCACGCTGGAGGACGTGTACGCGTGGGATCCGGTGCCTGAAGGCCTCACGGGCGCGGAGCCCGGACGGCTGCTCGGCGCGCAGGCGAACATCTGGACCGAGCACCTCGACTCGGCCCGGCGGGTGGACTACGCGGCGTTCCCGAGGCTGGCCGCGTTCGCCGAGGTCGTGTGGTCCCCGGCGGAGAAGGATCCCGAGTTCGTGCAACGGCTGCGGGAACACCATCTGCCGAGGCTCGATGCTCTGGGGGTGGAGTACCGGCCCCTCACCGGTCCCCACCCCTGGCAACGGCTACCTGGCGTTCCCGGGTTTCCACGCTGATCACGATTACACGGCCGCGTCTTCCTCGGGCATGAGGATCCAGGCGGCGACGTAGAGGATCGCTCCGGTGCCGAACCCGAGCAGCGTCGCCGCCACGAGGATGATCCGCAGGATCGCGGCGTCCACACCGATCATCTTGGCGAGACCGCCGCAGACGCCGGCGAGCATCTTGTCGCTGCGACTCCTGCGGAGCTTCTTGACCTGGTCGGTGGCTTCGTTGAGCACGTTGTTCGTCATGGCTCAAGATTCGTCGAAACCACGGCCTGGCACATCGGTGACCACCCCGAACCCGACCCTGATCCCGGGCCGGGACCCCAGGGTTCAGTCGAGGCAGAACTCGTTGCCCTCGACGTCCTGCATCACGATGCACGACTCGTTCTCCTCGTCGGCCACCATGACCCGCACGCACACCGCGCCGATCGCCTCCAGCCGTACGCGCTCGGCCTGGAGCGCGGCGAGGCGGTCGCGGCCCACCATTCCGGTGCCGGCCCGAACGTCGAGGTGGACCCTGTTCTTCACGGTCTTGCTCTCGGGAACGCGCTGGAAGAACAGTCGCGGGCCCACGCCGGAGGGGTCGTTGCAGGCGGACCACGAACCGTCGGTCTCCGGCTGCGCCTCGTAGCCCAGCACCTCGCTCCAGAACTGGGCGACGCGCTGTGGTTCCGCGCAGTCGAACGTGACCTGGATCTGCTTGATCGAACCCATTTCCCCACCGTAGTCGTACTCTGAGGCTCATGGAGTCCCCTGAGGAGCTCGCGTCAGGGCTCGACCGCGCCGGGTACCTGCCGGACGGCGGGGTGGCCACCGCGGCGTTCCTCGCGGTCGCGATGGGACGGCCGCTGTTCCTCGAAGGCGAACCCGGCACCGGCAAGACCTCGCTCGCGCTGGCGCTGGCGAAGTCGATGGACGTCCCGCTGATCCGGCTGCAGTGCCACGAGGGCATCGACGCCACGCAGGCCCTGTACGACTGGGACTACCCGCGTCAGCTCATGCACCTGCGCGTCCTGGAGACGCGCGGCGAGGTGGACGAGGCCTCCCTCTACACGCGACGGTTCCTGCTGGCCCGGCCCTTGCTGCAGGCGCTGGAGACGGCGCCGTGCGTGCTGCTCGTGGACGAGATCGACCGGGCGGACGACGAGTTCGAGGCGTTCCTGCTGGAGGTGCTGTCCGAGAACGCGGTCAGCATCCCCGAGTTCGGCGAGATCAGGGCCACGACGCCGCCGCTGACCGTGCTGACCTCGAACCGGACCCGCGAGGTGCACGACGCGTTGAAGCGCCGCTGCCTCTACCACTGGCTGGAACACCCCTCGCTCGACCGGGAGATCGCGATCCTCCGGCGCACCCTGCCCGGCCTCGACGAACGGCTCGCGCGGAAGGTCGCGGAAGCCGTTCAGCAGATGCGCGGCCTCGACCTGCTGAAGCCGCCGGGCGTCGCGGAGTCGCTGGACTGGGCGCGGGCGCTGCAGGCGCTGGGCCGCACCGAACCGGACGCGACGACGCTCGGGGCCGTCCTGAAGTACCGGGAGGACGCGGAGCGCGTGATCGGGAGCACAATCGTGGGGTGACGGAAGCCTGCGTCGGGTTCACGCGCGTCCTGCGGGGCGCCGGACTCCCGTGCGGGCCGGACCGCGTCCAGGCGTTCCTGCGGGCCACCGAGCACGTCGACCTGTACTGGGCCGGGCGCCTCACGCTGTGCGCCGATCCGGACGACCTGCCGCGCTACGACGCCGCCTACCGGGCGTACTTCGGTGGCACGCCGCCCCGTCCGCGCACGACGATCGAACTCGACTCGGTCACCGTCGGCGTGGCCGCGTCCGATGTGGAAGTGTTGAAGCACAAGGACATCTCCGAGTTCGACGCGGCGCCGCTGATCGCCAGGCTGACTCCGCTCCCGCCGCGCAGACGGTCGCGCCGGCTCCGCAAGGCCCGTCGCGGCCGGATGGACCTGGCCCGCACGGTGCGCGCGATGATCGAGACCGGTGGCGAGATCGCCCTGCCGCGCCACCGCCGCCGCGGCGTGAAAGCGCGCCGGCTGGTGCTGCTGATCGACGTGTCCGGCTCGATGGCCGCCTACTCGGACGCGCTGCTGCGGTTCGCGCACGTCATCGCCCACGCCATGCCCGTCGAGGTCCGCACGATCGGCACCCGGCTGACCCGCGTCACCCGTCAGCTGCGCGAACGCGATCCGGAACGGGCTTTGCGAGCCGCTGGACGGGCGATCCCGGACTACGAGGGCGGCACCCGGCTCGGCGACTCGTTGCGGCGGTTCAACCAGCAGTGGCGGCAACGAGGCGCGGTGGTCGTGCTGTTCAGCGACGGCTGGGAACGCGGCGACCCGAGCCTGCTGGCGACCGAGATGGCGAGGCTGAGACGGGTGAGCCACAAGGTCATCTGGGCCAACCCGCACGCGGGCAAGGCGGGGTACCGGCCGTTGCAGAGCGGTGTGGTGGCGGCGCTCCCGCACGTCGACACGATGGTCGCGGGCCACAGCGTGCACGCTTTGGAAGAACTGCTGAAGGAGGTGCGCCGTGCGTGATGTCCTCTACGACCTCGCTGAACGGGTGGCGAACGGCGAGACGGTCGGCGTCGGCACGGTGGTCGCGACCTTCAGTTCGGCGCCCCGGCCGGCGGGGGCGGCGATGCTCGTGACGCAGGACGGCGAGGCGGTCGGCAGCGTGTCCGGCGGCTGCGTCGAGGGTGCCGTCTACGACCTCGCGCAGGAGACCGGCGGCCCGGTCCTGCAGCGCTACGGGGTGAGCGACGACGACGCGTTCGCCGTCGGGCTGACCTGCGGCGGGATCATCGACATCTACGTCGAGAAGATCAGCTCCGAGACGTTCCCGCAGCTCAGTGAGGTGGTGGAGACGGTGCGCGCCGAGGAACCGGTGGCCGTCGCGACGGTCATCGAACACCCGGACGGCATCGGCCGGCGCATGGTCATCTGGCCGGACCGGCGTGACGGCAGCCTTGGAAGCGCACGGATCGACGACGCCGTCACGGACGACGCGCGCGGCATGCTGGCTTCCGGCCGCACCGGCGTGCTCCAGTACGGCCCGGACGGCCAGCGGCGCGGCGAGGGCATGAGCGTCTTCGTGAACTCGTTCGAACCGCCGCCGCGCATGCTCGTGTTCGGTGCGATCGACTTCGCCGCCGCGATGGCCCGGCTCGGCGCGTTCCTCGGCTACCGGGTCACCGTCTGCGACGCGCGACCGGTCTTCGCGACGCGCAGCCGTTTTCCGGAGGCGGACGAGGTCGTCGTCGCCTGGCCGCACAGGTACCTCGAAGGCGAAGCGTCCAAGCTCGACGAACGCACGGTCATCGCCGTTCTCACTCATGATCCGAAGTTCGACGTGCCGCTGCTGGAAGTCGCGTTGCGACTGAAGGTCGGCTACATCGGAGCGATGGGGTCGCGGCGCACGCACGAAGATCGGCTGGAGCGGTTGCGGGAAGCGGGCTTGACCGAATCCGAACTTACGGCGTTGTCGTCGCCTATCGGGCTCGATCTCGGCGCTCGGACCCCCGAAGAGACCGCAGTTGCGATTGCGGCCGAGATCATCTCCTTGCGGTGGAAGGGAACCGGGCGCCGGCTGACGGAGATCGAAGACCCGATTCATCGTTGATCGGGTTGTTGAACGCGCAAACAGGGGGCAAGCTGAAGTGACCCTCGTCACTGAAGGCCCACCACCCTGGGAGGGTTTCAATGCACATCTCGGTCAACGTCGACGGAGTGACCTACGCCGACGAGGTCGAACCACGCCTCCTGCTCGTGCACTACCTGAGGGAGCGTTTGGGCAAGACCGGCACCGTCGTCGGTTGCGACACCGGCAACTGCGGCGCCTGCACTGTCCACCTCGACGGCCACAGCGTGAAGTCGTGCCAGATGCTCGCCGTGCAGGCGAACGGGCACGAGGTCACCACCGTCGAAGGCCTCGCCCGCGACGGCAAGCTGCATCCGGTGCAGGAGGCGTTCCACTCCAACCACGCGTTGCAGTGCGGTTTCTGCACGCCCGGGATGATCATGCAGGCGATCGACCTGCTCGCCGACGAGTCCGATCCCGACGACGAGACCGTGCGCAAAGGCCTGGAGGGCAACCTCTGCCGCTGCACGGGCTACCAGAACATCGTGCGCGCGGTTCAGGACGCGGCGCAGCGGATGAAACCCGGCGCGGGCCCGGAGATCGAACAGCGGACGCCGCACGCGGTAGGTGGCGAATGACCGCCACCGCGGAACCGGAGATCGGGAAGGCGCGGCTCCGCAAGGAGGACGCCCGGCTGATCACCGGTCAGACCACGTGGACCGACAACCTCCAGCTGACCGGCATGCTGCACATGGCGGTGCTGCGCAGCCCCATCGCCCACGCCCGCATCACCAACATCGACGTCAGCCGCGCGACGTCGATGCCCGGTGTGGCCGTGGTCCTCACCGGTGAGGACCTCGCCGCGGAGCAGGGATCTCTGCCGTGCGCGTGGCCGATCACCGAGGACATGAAGGCCCCGCCCGCGCCCGCACTGGCCGTCGGACAGGTCAACTTCGCCGGTGAGGCCGTCGCACTCGTGATCGCCGACAGCGCGTACCGGGCCGCGGACGCACTGGAGGCCATCGACGTCGACTACGACGAGCTGCCGGTCGTGCTCGACATGGAAGAAGCGTTGCGGGACAACGATCTCGTGCACGAAGACCTCGGCACGAACAAGTGCGCCACGTGGATCTTCGACTCCGCCGAGGCGGGGGCCGGGACCGACGTCGAGGACGAGATCGCGTCGGCCGAGGTCGTGATCGAGCGGACGTTCAAGCAGCAGCGGCTGATCCCGGCGTTCATGGAACCCCGTTCGGTCGTCGTGGACACGACCGCGGGCATGTACACGGTCTGGTCCGCGACGCAGATCCCGCACATCCTGCGCTGGATGCTGTCGGCCGTCACGGGCATCGCCGAGCACAAGCTCCGCGTGATCGCGCCGGACGTCGGCGGCGGGTTCGGCGGCAAGCTCCAGGTCACGCCGGAAGAGGTGCTGTGCCTGCTGGTCGCGCGCCGGATGGGCCGTCCGGTGAAGTGGACGGAGTCGCGGACCGAGTCGATGCTGTCCGCGCACCACGGCCGCGACCAGATCCAGAAGCTCACGCTGTCCGCCCGCCGCGACGGCACCGTGACCGGCCTGAAGGTCGAGCTGCTCGCCGACATGGGCGCCTACCTGCGCCTGGTCACGCCGGGTGTGCCGATCCTGGGCGCGTTCATGTTCAACTCGATCTACAAGTTCGCCGCCTACCGGTTCGTGTGCACCAACGTGTTCACGAACAAGGTGCCCACCGACGCCTACCGCGGCGCCGGACGGCCCGAGGCCACGTTCGCGATCGAGCGGATGATGGACGAACTGGCGGTCGAGCTCGGCATGGAGCCGATGAAGATCCGCGAGATGAACTGGATCAAGCACGAGGAGTTCCCGTTCAACACGGTCGCCGGGCTCACCTACGACTCCGGCAACTACGAGGCCGCGACGGCTCGTGCGATGGAACTGTTCGGGTACGACGAGTTGCGCGAAGAGCAGGCACGGCGTCGTTCCTCGGGTGACGTGGTGCAGCTCGGCATCGGGATTTCCACCTACACCGAGATGTGCGGCCTCGCGCCGTCCCGCGTGCTGGGCGCTTTGCGTTATGCCGCGGGCGGATGGGAGACCGCGTCGATCCGCATGCTGCCCACCGGCAAGGTCGAGGTGATCACCGGAACGTCGCCGCACGGACAGGGCCACGAGACGGTCTGGTCGCAGATCGTCGCCGACCGGCTCGGCGTGCCGTTCGAGGACGTCGAGGTGCTGCACGGCGACACGGCCACGTCGCACAAGGGCATGGACAGCTACGGCTCGCGTTCGCTGGCCGTCGGTGGCACCGCTCTGGTGCACGCGGCGGAGAAGGTGCTGGCCAAGGCACGGACTTTGGCCGCGCACATGATGGAGTGCGACGAGTCGGACGTGGAGTTCGCGGCTGGCTCGTTCTCCGTTCGCGGCACGTCGACCGTGCGGACTCTGGGCGATGTCGTGCTGGCCGCGCACGTCGCGCACGACCTGCCCGAGGGCATGGAACCCGGCATGGACGCCGACGCCACGTTCGACCCGGACAACTTCTCGTTCCCGCACGGAACCCATTTGTGCGCAACGGAAGTCGACACCGAGACGGGCATGGTGCGGATCAGCCGGTACGTCGCCGTGGACGACGTCGGCACGGTCATGAACCCGTTGATCGTCGACGGTCAGGTGCACGGCGGGCTGGCGCAGGGCATCGCTCAGGCGTTGTACGAAGAAGCCACGCACGACGAGATGGGCACGCTGACGACGGCGACGTTCGCCGACTACCTCGTGCCGTGCGCGGCGGATCTGCCGGCTTTCCTGACGGATCGCACCGAGACGCCGGCGACGTCCAACCCGTTGGGCGCCAAGGGAGTCGGCGAGGCGGGCACGATCGCCTCGACACCGGCCGTGGTCAACAGCGTGCTGGACGCCGTGCGGCACCTGGGCGTGCGGGACATCGAGATGCCGATGTCGCCGGAACGCGTGTGGACCGCTTTGCAGGGCCGGCCGGATCCTGGTGCAGGTGAGGTCGCCGCGGGCGGGCTCGGTTCGATCGACGCGCAGGGAGGACAGTCGTGATCCCGGCGGAGTTCAAGTACCTGTTCCCGTCCTCCGTGGACGAAGCCGTGCGGATGCTCGCCGAGGAGGGTGAGGACGCCAAGGTCATCGCGGGCGGGCAGTCTCTCGTGCCGGTTCTGCGCATGCGACTGGCGGCGCCCACGGCGTTGATCGACATCGGCGGCCTGACCGAGCTGACGGGCGTGCGCGACGACGGCGACTCGTTGCTCATCGGTGCCATGACCACGCATTACGAGGTGCAGCGCGATCATCTGGTGCACGACCACGCGTTGCTCCTGAAGCTGGTCACGGACACGGTGGCCGATCCGCAGATCCGGCACCGCGGCACGTTCGGCGGGTCGCTGTGCCACGCGGATCCGGCAGGCGACCTGCTGGCGCCCGCGCTGGCACTGGACGCGGTGATGATCATCGCCGGGCCTTCCGGACGGCGTGAGGTGCCCGCGGCGGAGTTCTTCGTCGACTACTTCACGACAGCGCTGGCTCCCGACGAGATCCTGCTCGACGTCCGAGTGCCCAAGTACACCGGCTGGGGCGCGCACTACGAGAAGCTCAACCGGGTCGCGCAGGCGTGGTCGATCGTCGCGGTCGCGGCGGCCGTGCAGGTGCGTGACGGATCCATCTCCGCTGCCCGGGTCGGCCTCACGAACCTCGGGTCCGGGCCGCTGCGCGCCGTCGACGTCGAGGAGGCCCTGGTCGGTCAGCCCGCTTCCGCCGAGGTGATCTCCGAGGCGGCTCTGCGGGCGTCCACCGGCGACAGCTACAAGGACAACCTGGCCCGCGTGCTGACCGGTCGTGCGCTGACGGCGGCGGTCGCGGGATGAAGTTGACGCATTCGTTCGCGTCGCCGGGGCCCGCCGAGGAGGTGTGGGCGGCGCTGATCGATCCCGAACGGGTGGCGCCCTGCCTGCCCGGCGCCACGCTGACCTCGGTGGACGGCAAGACGTTCGGCGGGGAGGTGAAGGTCAAGCTCGGCCCGGTGCAGCTGCTGTACCGGGGGACCGGCGAGTTCGTGGAGATCGACCCGGTGCTGCGCCGCGCCGTCATGAAAGCCGCAGGCAAAGACACCCGTGGCAACGGCACGGCGTCCGCTGTCGTGACCTTCGTGGTCGGCGATTCGGTCGAGGTGGAGACCGACCTGGCGATCACCGGCCGTCCGGCGCAACTCGGCCGCGGCCTGATCGCCGAGGTCAGCGGCAAGCTCGTCGACCAGTTCGCGGAATGCCTGGCGAGCACGCTGGGATCCGTGGATCCTGACGAGGTGGCGCAACAGCAGCATCTCCGAGTGGTCCCCGACGAGCCGATCGACCTGATCGACACGGCAGGCGTTCCGGTGTTGAAGCGCGTGCTGCCCCTCGCGGCCGCCGTGCTGGCGGTCGTGCTGTTCGTGGTCCTGCGACGCAGGCGGCAGCGCTGAAGCGTGGACTCCGGTGGCCGGCATTCGTGCTGGTCACCGGATTTCTGCTGTCCGCGTGCACCGGCTCACCGGTCGTCATCACCTCGGCACCCGCTGCGCCTTCCTCGACGTCCCAGGGCCCGCCTCCACCGCGCTCGTTCGTCCTGACCGCCGGTGGCGACGTCCTGATCCACCCGGCGCTGACCGACCAGGCGGTCGCCGACGGTGGCGCGGCCGGACGCGACTTCCTGCCGCTGTTCTCAGGCATCAAGGACACGCTGAAGGCTGATCTTTCGCTTTGCCATCTTGAGGTGCCGCTCGGCCCGAAGGAGGGCCCGTTCTTCGGCTACCCGGCCTTCCTGGCGCCGCCCGAGGTGGCGAAAGGCCTGGTCGACGTGGGGTACGACTCGTGCTCGACCGCCTCGAACCACACGCTGGACCGCGGCGTCTCGGCGATCACGTCGACTTTGGACGCGATGGACGCGGTCGGCCTGAAGCACACCGGCTCGTTCCGCACGCAGGAGGAATCGGCCGCGCCGCTGATCCTGGACGCGGGCGGGGTGAAGGTGGCCCAGCTGTCGTTCACGTACGGCTTCAACGGCATCCCGCTGCCCCAGCCGTGGCGCGCGAACCAGATCAACGCGGCCAAGATCCTGGCCGACGCCCGCAAGGCGCGCGAGGCGGGCGCCGAGGTCGTCGTGCTGTCCGTGCAGTGGGGCAACGAGTACCAGCACGAGGCGACCGCTGATCAGAAGGCGCTGGCCCGTCAGCTGCTGGCCGACCCTGCTCTGGACCTGATCATCGGGACGCACGTGCACGTCGTGCAGCCGTTCGAGAAGATCGGCGACAAGTGGGTCGCCTACGGGCTCGGCAACGAGGTCGCCCGGCACTCGGAACCTCGCGGGGTGACCGAGGAGGGGGCGATCGCGCGGTTCAAGTTCGAGCAGCGGCCCGCCGGGTGGACGGTGGTCGAGGCCTCCTACACGCCCACGCTGGTGGAGCTGGGGCCGCCGATCCGGCTGGTGGACCTGACGCGCGTGCCTGCTTCCGCCCGGCGGACCGAGGCGATCAACCGGACCGAGGGGATCGTGTTCAGCATGGGCGCGGCGGAGCAGGGGCTGGCGAGGGCCAAGCCTTAGATCGGCTCCATGTGCCACGGTGATCGAGTGACCGAATTGCTGACCGTCGCTCAATACGCCGCGCTCGGAGAAGCCGAAGCCGGCTACACCGAACTCGTCGAAGGGCGGCTGATCCGGTCGCCCAAGGCGCTCGCCGAGCACAACTACGCCTGCGGCAACCTGATCATGCAGCTCGCCGGTCAGCTTCCGGAGGATCTCCAGGTCACCTACGCCGTCGAGGTGGACCTGGAGCTGGCCCCGTCGGACAAGCCCGGTTTCGTGCGCCGCCCGGATCTGGTCGTGTTCCAGCGCGGACGGCGAACAGGTGGCCTTGTCAGGGCGGCGGAGGTCGTCCTCGCTGTCGAGGTGCTGTCGTCCAATTCGCACTACACGGATCGCCGAGCCAAGCGTCTCGACTACGCGGAGGCCGGCATCCCGTTCTACTGGATCGTCGACCTCGCAGAGCCGGTCTCGCTGACTCCGCTGCGCCTCACCGAGGAGCGGGTGTATCAGGAGGCACCTGCGGAGACCGGTGTCCACGAGGCGGTCGAGCCGTTTCCCCTGAAGATCCAGATGGATCTGCTCATCGACTGAGCACTCGCTGGAACCGCTCGACCCAGGCCAGGTCTCCGGTCTCGAACTCCGCGATCCGGTCAGGCAGAGGTGGTGTGGTGAGCACCGGCAGATAGCCGTCCACCGGCGTGAGCGAGTCGCTCGTGACATCGCCGTCCAGCAGCGACAACGTCGCCAGCCCGCACGCGTAGTCGAGCTCAGGCAGCGCCGCCGCCAGCGCAACCCCGGCCGCCATCCCGACCGACGTCTCCAACGCCGACGACACCACGCACGGCAGCCCGCACGCCTCGGCCACCTCCAGCGCCTTCCGCACGCCACCCAGCGGCGCCACCTTGATCACCGCGATGTCCGCGGCACCCGACACAGCCACCTTCAGCGGGTCGTCGGCCTTGCGGATCGACTCGTCCGCGGCGATCGGCACCGCGACCCTGCGCCGCACCGACGCGAGCTCGTCCAGCGTGTGGCACGGCTGTTCCACGTACTGGAGCCCGCCGGCGGCCTTGTCCATGGCCTTGATCGCGGTGACGGCCGTGTCGACGTCCCACAGCATGTTCGCGTCGATGCGCACGAAACCTTTTGGTCCCAGCGCGTCCCGCACGGCTTCGAGCCGCGCGCAGTCGTCCGCCAGCGTCGACTCGGCGACCTTCACCTTGGCCGTCGAACAGCCCGACCGCGCCACGATCTCGTGCGCTCGCTCGGGGCTGACCACGGGCACGGTGCAGTTGACCGGGATGCGGTCCCGGACCGGCGCCGGCCAGCCCTCGTTCGCGGCCTCCAGGGCGCACGCCAGCCACGCCATGGCCTCGTCGTCGTCGTACTCCTCGAACGGGCAGAACTCGCCCCACCCGGCCGTTCCTTCGAACAGCAGGCCGGTGCGCCGGGTGATGCCGCGGAACCGGACGCGCATCGGGATGGAGTAGACGTGCACGCGCCGATTCAAGCGCACTTCTGGAACTCCAGCGAATGCCCGCCCCCGCGCAGGTTCACCGTGCCAACGGGCTGAACGGTCAGCAACGTGCACACGATCTGCTGGACAGCGGGGCCGCTGAGCTGCGAGACGTCGCCGGAAATGGTGACGTCGAGGCCGTTCGCGACGCGGTCGACGGTGGCGGGCGCTGCGTCGAAGGGCACCTCGGTGGCGAGACCGCGGGACTGCTCGTCGCTGGTCGGACCCTGCGCGAGCAGAGCCACGACGTCGAACCCGCTCAGGCTGCCCTCCGGCCGGCCGACGGGAATCACCCTGCCGCCCTGGCCGACCCAGAAGAGCATTGGCGAGGTGTTCCCGGCGGGGCCGCTGGGGGCTTCGAGGCCGGGGATCGGGTCGGTCGGGCGGATGCCGCACGCGGTGAGCACGGCGAGCACGAGCACCGCGAGCCCAAGTTCGCGCAGAGGCCGTCCCGCCGCCAGTCCAAGCTCGCGCAGGGGTCCCCTCCCGGGGGTCCCCCTGTTTCCATTCTCCCAGCCGGCACCGACAGTTTTCGGCCTCACGACTCACCACCAAGCGGCAGGCGCAGCGTGAACAACGCCCCGCCACCCGGCCGGTTCGCCGCCACCAGCGTGCCCCCGTGCAGCCGCGCGTTCTCCCACGCGATCGCCAGCCCCAGCCCGGATCCCTCCGACCGCCCGCGAGACGAGTCGGCCTTGTAGAACCGCGCGAACACGTGCGGCAGTACCTCCGCGGGCAGGCCGTCCCCGGAGTCGGCGACCTCGATCACCAGCGAGGATCCCGACACCGACAGCACCAGAGACACCGGGGCGGCGCCGTGCCGCAGCGCGTTGCCGACCAGGTTCGCCACGATCACGTCCAGTCGCCGCGGGTCCAGCCGCGCCCGCACCCCGTCCGGCAAGGTCGCGGAGATCTCGAAGCCGCGCATCCGCAGGCACGTTCGCACCACCTCGGCCACGTCGACGTCGTCCAGCGCCAGAGCAGCCGTGCCCGAGTCGAAACGGGTCACCTCGATCAGGTCGTTCACCAGCCGGGTCAGGTTCAGCGTCTCCCGGTTCACCAGCCTCGCCGCCTGGCCCGCGACACCGGGCAAGGCGGCGGTCTCGGCGTCCAGCACGTCGGTCACGGCCGTCATCGCGGCCAGCGGGGTGCGCAGTTCGTGCGACACGTCCGCCACGAACCGCCGTGCGTCCGCCTCCATCCGTCGCAGCTCGCCGACGTGGTGCTCCAGCGAGGAGGCCGTGCTGTTGAACGTCGACGCGACGGACGCCAGTTCGTCGCGCCCGCGCACCGGCACCCGAGCGGACAGGTCTCCCTGTCCGAGTTGCCAGGCCGCCAGCTGCAGTTCGCGGACGGGGCGCAGCACACCGCGGGCCGCCAGGAAACCCAGGCCCAGAGCCAGAATCAGCACGGCGCCGCCGATCAGCCACGCGTTGCGCGCCAGTTCGTCGACGAACGCGATCTCCGACGTGAACGGCCGCAGCACGTACACCTCGATGCCCGACGGGGCGCCGGACGACACCCGCAGCTGCATGCCGACGACGAGCCACACGCCGTCCTGATACGCCACGCGTTGCCAGCCGACGCGTCCGGACGACACGAGCGAACGCAGTTCGGCGGTGATCACCGACGGGTTCATGCCGCCCGCGGAAATCCCGTCGCCGTAAGCCAATGCCTGGCCTTCGCGTCCGGAGACGCGCGCGGCGACGCGTTCCAGGATGGCGGCGTCCGCTGGCCGTGACGGCAGCGGGTAGAGCTGCTCGACGCGGTTCGTGGTCTCGATGACGGCGTTGTCCTGGGCGCGCTGCACGATCGCGTCGCGCGCCCGCACGTAACCGGCGCCGGCGACGGCCGCGGCGGTCACGATGGTCAGCAGGGCGAACGCGAGCAGCAGTCGCAGGCGGAGCGTCACAGCGGCCCGAAGCGGTAGCCGAATCCGCGCACGGTCTGGACGTACACGGGCGCGGCCGGGTCGTCCTCGATCTTCGAGCGCAGCCGCTGCACGCACGCGTCGACCAGCCGCGAGTCGCCGAGGTAGCCCTGGTCCCACACGGAACCCAGCAGTTGCTGCCGCGACATCACGCGGCCCGGCGACGAGGAGAGTTCCAGCAGCAATCGCAGTTCGGTGGGCGCCAGCGAGACCGGCTTGCCGAACCGGGTGACCACGAGGCCCTCGCGGTCGATCGTCAGGTCTCCGTAGCGCTCGGCCACGACCTCGGCGACCGAGGCCGTCGACCGGCGCAGCACGGCGCGGATGCGGGCCTCCAGCACGCGGGCCTGGGCCGGTTTGGCCACGTAGTCGTCGGCACCGGCCTCCAGGCCCGCGACGACGTCGATGTCGTCGTTGCGCGCGGTCAGCATGATGATCGGGAGGTCGCCGGTGGCACGGATGCGGCGGCACACCTCGAACCCGTCGACTCCCGGCAGCATCAGGTCCAGCACGACCACGTCGGGCGTGACGCTGCCCAGCAGGTCGAGGCCTTCCTCACCCGTGCGCACCGCGTCCACGGTGTGTCCCTGGTAGGTCAGGGCGAGCGACAGTCCTTCGCGGACCGCCTCGTCGTCCTCGATCAGCAGTACGCGCGGCATGTCCTCCAGCTTTCCCGATGGGTCTCATGGGGACGTTCTTGCGACGTCATCGTTGCGTAACGACCGCCCGTGCGCAGTTGTTGCGCAGCCATCACCGTGTGCGGACACAGCTTCGACAGCCTCTGTGACATGCGAAAAGTGCTACCGGCGATGACCTTCGCCGCTCTCGCGATGATCACCACCGTCACCCCGGCGCTGGCGATCAGAGGCGGTGTCGAAGCCCCGCGGCCCCATCCGTTCTCGGGCTCTCTGCAACGGCCCGACTCACCGCGCGCGGACGGCCACACGTGCGGCGTCACGCTCGTCGCGCCGCAGTGGGCCGTCACGGCGGGCCACTGCACCAAGAACAACCCCAGTGGCGCCACGGTCGGCAGGCCGCGGGACTGGACGGTCCGGCTCGGCACGACGGACGCGGGCAGCGGCGGCGAGGTGATCGCCGTCGAGCGGTTCATCACCCAGTCGGAGTTCCCCGTCCACGACGGCGACATCGGCCTGCTGAAGCTGAAGAAGCCCGCGAAGACGAAGCCCGTCGCGTTGCCGGGCGCACGACCCGCGGAAGGCACGACGGCGCGGATCCTCGGCTGGGGCATGACGTGCGACCGGCGCGCGCCCGAGTGCTACCCGCGGAAGCTGCGCGAGGCGGACACCGTGATCCAGCCGACCGCGGCCTGCGACGGCATTCACGCTGAACGCGAGCTGTGCATCGGGGCACTGGACGGCAGCGTCGCGGCCACGAACATGGACTCCGGCGGCCCGGCGCTGATCCGCGACGGCGACCGCTGGGTCATCGCCGGCGTCGTGAGCGGCTCCGGCGGCGACGACCGCCCGGTCATGTACACCGACATCCACTACTTCACCGGCTGGATCAACGACGTCGTCACCGGCGAGGTCACTCCGCCGGACACCCCGGTGCCGAACCTCGAAGGCGCCGCGTCGCTGGGAGGAGTCTGCTCGGCGTCCGTGGTCAGGACCGATCACAGCAAGCCCGGTGACCAGGCGCTTCTGCTCACCAACGGCCACTGCCTGCCGGACCGCCCCGCGCCCGGCGAGACCCTGAAGGACGTCGCGCTCAAGCTCCCGGTGACCATCGGCGACCGCCAGGGCTACCAGCAGGCCAAAGCCGAGACGAGACGTCTCGTCTCGGCGACCATGACCGGCACCGACACGGCGCTCTTCGAGCTCGACCAGACGTACGCGCAGCTCAAGGCCAAGGGCGTGAAGATCTTCCAGCTCTCGGACAGGTCCGCCAGGCCGGGAGAACGCGTCGACGTCATCTCGTCGGGCAACGGCAAGCGCTTCAGCTGCACGATCGAAGCCGTCGTCCCGCACCTGCGCGAAGAGGGCTACACGCAGGACAACGCCTACCGCTACAACCCGGAGTGCACGCCGTCGCACGGCGGTTCGGGCTCACCGATCGTGCTCAAGGACGGCGTCACGGTCGTCGGCGTGCACAGCACCGGCAACGACAGCGGTGAGCAGTGCACGGCCAACAACCCCTGCGAGGTCGCAGCGGACGGCACGGTGACGGTGCACCAGGGCGCCCGCTACGGCCAGCAGGTCAAGCACCTAGCCGCTTGCGCACGAGACCAGAAGCCTGGTCGACCACAACGACCAGAAGCAGCACCACGAGGATGTGCGTGACCATCTCGTCGAACCGGAACAGCTTGATCGACTGGTTGATCAGGAAGCCGATCCCGCCCGCGCCGACCAGGCCGAGCACGAGCGACGACCGCACGTTCACGTCCAGCCGGTAGAGCAGAAGTCCCGCCAGGGAAGGCATCACGGTCGGGAGCACCGCGTGCAGCGCGATCTGGGGACCGGACGCGCCGGTCACCTTCAACGCGTCGCGCGGCCCGCGGTCGCTCTCGTCCATCGCCTCCGCCCAGAGCTTGCCCATCACGCCGGTGTTGTGGAACACCAGCGCCAACACGCCCGCGAACGGCCCGAGCCCGACCGCCGTCACGAAGATCAGCGCGAACACCACGTCCGGCACCGAGCGCAGGAACGACAGCACCGCGCGGGCCGCCTGCTGTGCCCACACCGCCGAAGTCGTCGCGCGGGAAGCCAGAAGTGCCAGTGCCAGCGCGAACGGGATCGAGAACGTGGTGCCGAGCAGTCCGATGTAGAGCGTGATCACCGCTGCTTCCAGGGACTTCCCGAGCACCGAGAAGTCCGGCGGCAACGACTCGGTGAGGAAGTCCGCCATGCCGTCCCAGCCCGCGATCAGCGCGGCGGGGGAGAACTCCGTGGCCTGCCAGGCAAGTACGTGCACGACAACGGCGACCGCCACGACGACCCACGCCGTGGCGGAAGGCCGGCGGCGTTTCGGGACTGCGATCGTCATGCCGCCACCACCGATTGCATGTCCACGATCCGGTGCGCGTACGTCCGGGCGAGCTCGGGCTGGTGCAGCACGGCGACCACCGCCAGACCTTCGGCAGCGAGGTCCGCCAGCAGTTCCATCACCTGCACGGCGGCCTGCGGGTCGAGCGCCGACACCGGTTCGTCGGCGAGGATCACGTTGGCGCGCTGGCACAACGCCCGCGCGATCGCCACACGTTGTTGCTGGCCACCGGAAAGCCGCGCGCACCGGTCCAGCGCGCGGTCCGCGAGCCCGACCCTGTCCAGGCACCGCACGGCTTCCTCCCGGACCTCGGTTGAGAAGTACAACGAGCGGCGCAACGGAAGCCGGCCGAGAGCGCCGGAGCAGACGTTGTCCAGCGCGGTGCGACGACCGACCAGGTGGATCTTCTGGAACACCATCGCGGCGTTCCCGCCGACGTCGATCGACCCGCCGTCCGGGGTCTCCAGCCCGACCACGCACCGCAGCGCCGTGGACTTGCCCGAGCCGTTCGGCCCGAGCAGCGCCACGAACTCACCGGGTTCGACGGAGAGGTCGAACCCGTCCAGCACGACCCGTCCGCCGAACGACTTGCGCAGGCCGCGGATGGCGAGCATCAGACGTCCTCTTCCTTGAGCCCCAGCGTGGCCGCGAGGTCGAAGAGCACCTTGTACGTGTCGTTGCCGACCTGGACGAGCGGGCCGGGCGGGGTGACGTCGAGGAACGCGCCGACCTTCTCGACGTCCGCGGTCTCCAGCTCCAGCAACGCCTTGCGCACCTTGTCCTTGAACGCCGGGTCGAGGTCGCCGCGCACGGTGATCGGGTCGTTCGGGATCGGCTCGGACTTCCAGACCTGCCGGAACTTCGACTCGTCGAACGTGCCGGCGGACCGCGCCGTGGCGAGCGTCTGGCTGTTGATCTCGGCGGCGTCGACCTTGCCGTTGATCAGCGACAGCATCGCCTCGGGGTGACCACCCGCGTAGTCGAGCTTCACGTCGCCGACGTCGTGCTTCTTGAGGCCGTAGCGGGGAAGCGCGTCACCGGACGCCGACCCGACGCTGCTCAGCGCGAGCGACTTCCCGGCCAGGTCCTCGATCTTCTGCGCGGGCGAGTCCTTCGCGACCCAGATCCCGGCGGTGTAGCTGGTGAGCTTCCCGGAGCCGTCCGCGAACGACACCATCGGCTCCGCCCCGGCCTTCTGCGCCGCGAAGACGTAGCCGAGCGGGCCGAACTGGGCGATCTCCAGCTTGTCGTTGCGCATCGCCAGCACCTCGGCCGCGTAGTCGTCGACGACCTGCAGCTCGACCTCGCAACCGAGCTTGGAGGCCAGCGCCTTCGCGAGCACCTCGTAGGCGGGTTTGAGCTTCTCCGGGTCCTCGTACGGCTCGACGCCGAAGCGCACCTTGCCGTTCGGGCAGTCACCGCCGCTGGAAGCGGAGTTCGTGGTGCCGCAGGCTGTTGTCAGCAGCAGTGCCGCGGCGAGGACGACGCTGAAGGCTCTCATCTCACATCTCCTGGAGGAGGTCGTCGAGCACGGCCGGGGCGAGGCCGAGCGCGGTGGTCATGCCGATGCCGGAGGTGACCGAGACGGCCCTGGTGAGGGGAACGGGCGTCGCGGTCAGGAAGGGTTCTGGGGCCGACGCGTAGACGCCGCGCCAGCGTTCGAGCACGCGCAGGCTGGGAACGCCGAGCAGCCGGGCCGTCTCGGTGAGGACCAGGTCGTCCAGGTCCTCCGGCCGGTACGGGTCGACCGTGCGGCTGTAGTGGTGGGTGTCGCCGATCGTGAGCGAGCCGTCGGGGAGCTGGGTGAACATCAGGTTCAGCCCCGCCTCGACCAGCTCGGGGTGGTCGTTCGTGAGGCGCTCGCGGACCTTCTCGGTGCTCGGGCACCGCGCGAACGCCTCATAGCGCAGCATCGAGAACCCGGTCAGCACGGCCGGGTCGATCACGCCGCCGTGCGCGACGCGCAGCATGCGCAGCTGGCAGCGCTGGATCTCGCGCTCCTCGGCGAGATCGGGGAAGAACCTGTCGACGTCGTGGCCGACCGCGACGACCGCCGCGCGGCAGTGGAGCTCGCCGCGAGAGGTGCGGACCAGGCCCGGCTCGACGGTGAGCACGTTGGTCGACCAGTGGAACGCGACACCGCGCTCGGCCAGCAGCGCGGCGATCGCGTGGACGGCTTCGCGCGGGTTGACGCGGATGTCGAGGGGGAGCAGAGCGGCGCCGAGGGTCGAAGGATTGTTCAACAATCCAACGCTTGGATCGTTGAACGATCCCGTCGTCGGATTGTTCAACAACTCAACGTCACGGATCTCGGCGAACTCGCGCAACGCCTCGAGTTCGTCCTCCGCGCGGGCCACGACGAGCGTGCCGGACTCGCGCAGCCAGAACCCGGCTTCCCGGGCAAGCGTCAGCCACTCCTCGCGCGCGGCCATCGCGTACTCGAACGCCACCCCGTCCTGAGCGGTGAAGCAGCCGTGCCCGAAGTTGCGCACGGAAGCCCCGGCCGCGTGCTCGTCCCGCTCGACCACGGCGACGGAAAGACCCCGCCGCACCGCGTGCCAGGCGTGCGCGAGCCCGACGATCCCCGCGCCGACGACCACCAGGTCCACACTTGTCATGACAAGAACGATGGGTGGCTCCACAAGCAGAATCAATGGCTGTGCTGATGTGTTCACTTGGAGTTCAGACTTGTTATGACATGTATCGTTCGACGCATGGAGATGCCACTGCACGAGCGCATCGCGGCCGACCTGCGCCGCCGCATCGGCTCGGGTGAACTCGCCGTCGGCGACCCGGTGCCGTCCGAATCGCAGCTGTGCGCGCAGTGGAACGCCTCGCGCGCGCCGGTCCGGCAGGCGCTCACGTCGCTCAGGGCCGAAGGCATGATCGGCGGTGGCCGCGGCAAGCCCGCGGTGGTGCGCAGGCACACGCTGTCGCAACCGTTCGAGACGTTCCTGTCGTTCTCCAGCTGGGCCGCCGGCCTCGGACACGTTCCGGGACAACGGACCCTGGAGATCGCGCGCCGCCCTGCCGACGCCGACATCGCCGACGCCCTGCAGCTCGACGAGGGCACCCCGGTCGTGCAGCTGCTCAGGCAGCGGCTGATCGACGGCCGCCCGACGATGCTGGAGCGCACGACGTTCGTGGAACCGGTGGGGCGCCTGCTGTTCGACTTCGACTGCGACAGCGGGTCGCTCTACGCGCACCTGGGGGCGCACGGCGTCGACATGACCGTCGCACGGCACCAGATCGACGCTGTCGCGGCCGACGAGACCGACAGCGAACTGCTGGAAGTCGCGGTGGGAGCACCACTTCTGCGGGAACGGCGGCGAGCGTCCGGAATGGACGGACGGCCGGTCGAGTACTCCGACGACCGCTACCGCCCCGACATGGTCAGCTTTTCGATCGAGAACTCCCAGCAGGCGCACCCGGCGCTGCTGCGGGACTGGAGGGCCTCGTGAACCCCGTCGACCTCGTGGTGCTGGACATGGCCGGCACCACCGTGGAGGAGCACGGACTCGTCTACAAAGCCCTGGCGGACACCGTGATCGCGGCCGGTGGCAGCGCGGACGACGTCGGCAGGTGGATGGGCGCCGACAAGTACGAGGCGATCTCGTCGATGCTCGGACGCTCCGAAGTGGACGCCGAGTTCGCCGACTTCCACGAGCGGCTCGCGAAGTACTACGCCGAAACGCCGCCGACGCCGATCCCGGGCGTCCCGGAAGCGTTGGCGCACCTGCGATCCAACGGTGTCAAGGTAGCGCTGACCACCGGCTTCGACCGGCCGGTCGTGGACGGCCTGCTCGACGTCCTGGGCTGGCGCGAGGGCGTGCTGGACGCGGTGGTGTGCGTGGACGACGTGTCCGCGGGCCGCCCCGCGCCGTACATGATCTTCAAGGCGATGGAGCTGACCGGCGTCCGGGACGTCCGCCGCGTGCTGGCGGCCGGAGACACCACCAGAGACCTGCAGGCGGGCGTGAACGCCGGCGCGGGCTTCGTCGTCGGCGTGCTCAGCGGCAGCCAGACGGTGGAGGAACTCGGCACCGTCCGGCACACGCACCTGCTGGGCAGCGTCGCCGGCATCCCGGCCCTGCTGGCTTAGTCCAAAGCGGCGGTGTGGCGCAGCTGCTCCGGCGTCGGGTCGGTGACCAGCACCCGCAACGCGTCCGCGAACTGGTCGAAGCGCCGATCGAACTCGGCCAGTTCGCGCGACGGCTCCGCGACCAGCGCCGCCCGCCCCGCCCTGGGCACGGCGGTCGCCAGCGCGTCACGAAGAGGCTGAGCCCGGCGCAACGCCACGAGCAGCGTCCACAGCCGTTGCTCGACCAACGCGACCTGCATCGGATCGCCGGTCACCCGGAGGAAGTCGGAACGCACGGCCGTGGCACGGCGCCGCTGCGCCGGGCAGGTGAAGTCGGCGGACCGGACGGCCTGCGTGTCCGGCGCCGACTTCGCGAGCGACTCCTCCGACCGGAACCGCCGCACGGGCACGGTCCCTGCCGGGTCCCACATCCACCAGAACGTCATCCGACCAGGTCGTCCGCGTCGACGATCTTGTACGCGTACCCCTGTTCCGCCAGGAACCGCTGCCGGTGCGCCGCGTAGTCGGTGTCTAGCGTGTCGCGCGAGACGACCGAGTAGAAGTGCGCCTGCCGCCCGTCGCCCTTGGGCCGCAGGATCCGGCCGAGGCGCTGGGCCTCCTCCTGCCGCGACCCGAACGTGCCGGACACCTGGATGGCGACGGACGCCTCCGGCAGGTCGATCGAGAAGTTCGCGACCTTCGACACCACCAGCGTCTGGAGCTCGCCGCGACGGAACTGGTCGAACAGCTGCTCGCGTTCCTTGTTCTTCGTCGATCCCTTGATCACCGGCGCCCCCAGCTCCTCGCCCAGCTCGTCCAGCTGGTCCAGATAAGCACCGATCACCAGGGTCGGCTCGCCGGGATGCCGCTCCAGCACCCGTTTGACCACCGGGATCTTCGTCCTGGCCGTCGAACAGAGCTTGTAGCGCTCCTCCGGCTCGGCCGTCGCGTACTGCAGCCGCTCGTTGTCCGTCAGCGTCACCCGGACCTCGGTGCACTCAGCGGGCGCGATCCAGCCCTGCGCCTCGATGTCGCGCCACGGCACGTCGTACCGCTTCGGCCCGATCAACGAGAAGACGTCGCCCTCCTGGCCGTCCTCGCGGACCAGGGTCGCGGTCAGCCCGAGACGGCGGCGCGACTGCAGGTCGGCGGTCATCCGGAAGACCGGCGCGGGCAGCAGGTGGACCTCGTCGTAGACGATCAGGCCCCAGTCGCGCGAGTCGAACAGCTCCAGGTGCTTGTACTCGCCCTTCGACTTGCGGGTGATCACCTGGTAGGTCGCGATCGTGACCGGCCGGATCTCCTTGCGCTCACCGGAGTACTCGCCGATCTCCTCCTCGGTCAGCGAGGTGCGCGCGATCAGCTCCCGCTTCCACTGCCGTCCCGCCACGGTGTTCGTGACCAGGATCAGCGTGGTCGCCTGGGCCTCGGCCATCGCCGCCGCGCCGACCAGCGTCTTGCCCGCGCCGCACGGCAGCACGACGACGCCCGAGCCGCCCGCCCAGAACGCCTGCGCGGCCAGCCGCTGGTAGTCGCGCAGCTTCCAGTCGGTCTCCTCCAACTCGATCGCGTGCGCCTCGCCGTCGACGTACCCGGCGTGGTCCTCGGCCGGCCAGCCGACCTTGAGCAGCAGCTGCTTGAGCCGGCCGCGCTCGCTCGGGTGCACGATGACGGTGTCGTCGTCGATGCGGGCCCCGAACATCGGCGCGATCTTCTTGTTGCGGAGCACCTCTTCGAGCACCGCGCGGTCGTTGGAGTGCAGCACCAGCCCGTGCGCGGGGTTGTTGGCGAGCACCAGCCGCCCGAAGCGGCTCATCGTGTCGACCACGTCCACCAGCAGCGGCTGCGGCACCGGATAGCGGCTGAACCGCACCAGCGCGTCCACCACCTGCTCGGCGTCGTGCCCTGCCGCCCGTGCGTTCCACAACGCCAGCGGCGTCACTCGGTACGTGTGCACGTGCTCGGGAGCCCGCTCCAGCTCGGCGAACGGCGCGATGGACGTGCGCGCGTCGTTCGCGAGCGGGTGGTCGACCTCGAGCAGCAGCGTTTTGTCCGACTGGACGATCAAAGGGCCATCGGTCACGCCGACAAGTCTCCCTGACGACGCCAAATGCGTTCGACCAGCGTCAACTGGCGACAACAAGTGTGAGGCGACACACGCAGCCAACACCCGGTGTCGTACGTTCTCGCGCATGAGCACCGAGTCGACTGATCCCGTCGAGCCGCCGGCCGTGGTGACCCCGGTTCCGGAGGAGTCCGAGACCGACGAGTCGCCCAAGAACAACAACTGGCTGAAGTTCGTCATCGTCGGCGTGCTGGCGATCGTGCTGGTCGGCGGCGGTGTGTGGGCGCTGACCTCGCTCAACAGCACCGGCGTCGGTGACTGCGTGAGCGCTTCGCCCAAGGACGTGGACAAGCCCGACGGCGACTGGAACATCTCGTCGAAGAGCTGTGGCGACGCGGACGCCACCCACCGGGTCGCCTCGATGCTGAAGAACGCCGAGGACCAGTGCCCGGCCGAGGGCATCTACGAGCAGATGCAGTCCGACGGCAAGTCGATGTGCCTGATGCCGAACCTCGCCGAGGGCAACTGCTACACGTCGAGCGACGACGGCGCCTTCAAGAAGGAAGCCTGCACCACGGACTCGCCCGTGAAGATCGTGAAGAAGGTCGACGGCCTGCCCGAGGAGGGCTCGGTCTGCCCGGAGGGGTCGAGCGAGCTGCGGTTCACCGAACCGGCCTCGGTCTACTGCATGGGTGTCCACGAAGGATCCTGATCGGGTGAACTCGGTTGAGTTGAACCCCGTCTGACGCCGATACCCAGGCCATGAAGAAGGTCGGCCTGGGTATCGCCGTTGTCATCGCGCTCGTCCTGCTCGGCGGGTTCGTCATGAACCAGCTCGGCGACGTGGCCAAGGCGGCTCAGCCCGGTGACTGCGCGCGGATCTCCGGCGCGCTCGACAACCCGAAGTACCAGGCGCTCGACTGCGGTTCGGAGCAGGCGAACGTCAAGATCGCCAAGATCCTCGACTGGAACGAGAAGACCTGCCCGTCCGGCGGCATGGACTACTCGACGTACACGGGCGACGCCACGCTGTGCCTGATGCCGAACTTCGTCGAGGGCGCCTGCTACGGCCAGAACTCCGACACCGGCATCGCGAAGGTCGACTGCGCGACCAAGGACTCGGTGAAGGTCGCCAAGGTGGTCAGCGGCAAGGCCGACCGCGCGGCCTGCGGGGACTCGCGCGCGGCGGTCTTCCCGGAGCCCGCCATCACCTTCTGCCTGGAGCGCGGCGACCAGAAGCAGTGATCTTCCGGCAAACCGCACCACGTCCCACCGTCCACGTGGAACGCTGCGCGGCGTGATGATCGACGAGCCGCCCGCGCCCAGGAAGAGCCTCGGGACGCGAGTGCTGACCTACGGCCTCACCCTGGTCGCCGCGGCGGTCGCCATCTACGGCATGACGGAGTTCCTAGCCCCGATCACGGCGCCGGGGACCGGTGAGTGCGCGAACGTCACCGGCTACTCGAACGAACCGGACCTCGACACCGTGAGCTGCACGTCGTCGAGCGCGAACTACGTGGTCACCGAGTCCGTCGCCAAGTCGAAGAGCTGCGCGAACGCCTACGCGGACATGATCACCAGGCGGGCGCAGGACCCGGCCGTCAGGATCTGCCTCGTTCCCCTGTGGGAGGAAGGCGCCTGTTATCCGGCAGCGTCCTCCCACATGGAGCTCACGCCGGTGGAGTGCGGAGCGGACTCGTTCAAGGTCACGAAGATCGGCCGGGACGGACCGGGGCCGTCGTGCGCGGCCGGCGAGCAGAGGTACAGCTACCCCGAGGTGAAGCTGACCTACTGCGCCGCGGACCAGTAACCGATCCAAGCAGTCGTAACGTTTCCGTAAAGCCGCAGCGGTTTCGTGCGCCGCGTGGCACTCTCTGCTCCGGCTGTGTCGGGGGGCATGGGCCGTCTGGGGTAATTCGGAAATGAGAGAACCGCATGAGCACGACTGAATCCGCTTCGCCCGCGCCCGCGCCGGAGCCCACGCAGGAGCCCGCGCCGAAGAAGTCGAGCATCGGCAAGCGGATCCTGACCTACATCGTCGGCCTGATCGTCGTCGGTGGCGCGTTCTACGCGTTCAACTACTTCAGCAGCGACGTCGCCCAGGCCAAGGTCGGGGACTGCGCCGCCATCACCGGCACGTCGACCAAGCCCGAGTACAAGCAGGTCGACTGCGGTGCCACCGAGGCGAACTACACGGTCGCCAAGGCCGGTGGCACGAGCGATGTGTGCGGAGACGGCTACGACGAGTACACGCAGACGCAGCGCCGCGGCCCGAAGACGAAGCTGTGCCTCGCGCCGCTTCTCGCTGAGGGCAAGTGCTACGGCGAGAACGCCGGTGGGATCGGCCTCAAGGCCGTCGAGTGCTCCGGCGCCGGCGCCATGAAGGTGACCAAGGTCGTCAAGGAAGCCGCCGCGCCGCAGTGCGCCGAAGGGGAACAGGCGCTGCCGTACCCCGAGGTCAAGCTGAACTACTGCGTCGGTGCTCCCGCGTAACAGCGTCGCACTCGTGAAACCGGAGTCGTGTCCCACGGCTCCGGTTTCGCTGTCTTTCGCGTGACCCATCCGAGAGGAATCCAGTGACCGACCCCAACTACCCCCAGCAGCCAGGGCCCTACGGGCCGCCTCCCGGTGGGCAGCCGCAGCAGCCGTACGGCCAGCAGCCAGGACAGCCGAACCCCTACGGCCCGCCGCCCGGCCAGGGCTACCCCGGCCAGCCGGGTCAGCCCGGTCAGCCCGGTGACCCGTACGCCCAGCAGCCCTACCAGGGGCAGCCCGGCGACCCGTACGCCCAGCAGCAGAACCCGTACGGCCCGCCTCCCGGCCAGATGCCCGGTCAGCCCATGGGGCAGCCGATGCCCTACGGACCGCCGCCCAAGAAGAGCGGCGCCGGCAAGGTCATCGGTTCGATCATCACCATCGTCGTGCTCGTCGGCGTCGGCATCCTGGTGAAGGTCCTGATCGGCGGCGGCCTGAGCGCGATCACCGAGCCGTCGGCCAAGGCGGGCGACTGCGCGAACGTCACCGGCACGACCTTCAGCCCGAAGTACAAGAAGGTCGACTGCGGCTCGCCCGAGGCGAACTACTTCATCGCCAAGGCCATGAAGTCGACGACCGAGGCGTGCCCGAGCGACGACTACGCCGAGTACACCGAGTCCGGCCGGCGCAGCTCGTCGCTGAAGCTCTGCCTCGTGGAGAAGCTCGAAGAGGGCAAGTGCTACGAGGAAGAGCTCGTCAAGATGAACATGGAGGGCATGAAGGTCGTTGATTGCTCGAAGGGCAACAACGAGTTCGCCGTCCAGAAGGTCCTGAAGATCGAGAAGGTCGTCAAGGCGGCCACCGCGGACTGCGGTGAGGCCACGGCGATCTCGTACACCGAGCCTTCACCGGGCATCACGTACTGCGTGACCGCGCTCGGCGGACAGTGATCGAACGAGAAATTGGCGGGCCGATGATCGGCCCGCCAATTCTCATGCTCGAAAGCAACTAATTCGTCGTGCCAGGCGGCAAAAGCTGCTGCACGTCCAGACGCCCGGACAGCACGTCCTCGGTGTCCATCATGTCGGCGACGCGCTGGAGCCGGATCGGGTTCAGCGACAGCGGGAACGTGCCCACGGACACGAGTGCCGCGGTCGGCTGGTCGACGTCGGCGTAGCTGGTCAGCGAGTCCTGCACGCCCAGCTTGTTGGCCTGCGCGCGCTGCTGCGCCTCGCGCAGCACGTCCCGGAACACCTTCATCGTCTTCGGGTTCGCCTCGGCGAACTTCTTCGACGACGCGTACCCGGACATCGGGAAGTCCAGTGTCGGGCCGCGGGCGGTGTCGGTGAGGATCTTCGCGCCGATCTTGCGTTGCGCCTTCGTGATGAAGGGCTCGATCATGAACGCCGCGTCGACCTGTCCGGCCACGAGCGCGGCCTCCATGTCCGCGAACGCCATCGGCTTGAACTTGATCTTCTGCTTCTCGACCGCGGCGGTGTCCAGCACGGCACGCGTGGTCAGCGCGCCGATGTCGGTCTCGCTGTTCACCGCGATGGTCGGAGCCACCTTCTTGCCGGGGTCGTCGTAGTCCGACGTCGCGGACGTGACCAGCGCCATCGAGTTCGGACCAGCCTGGTAGGCCTCACCCTGCAACTGCAGTTCGGTGCCCTCGGCGACCGAGCGGAAGAGGCTGACGTGCGTCGCCCATGTGAGGTCGAGCGTGGTGTCCAGCTGCTTGATGGCCTCTGCCTCGCTGGGCTGAGGGACCAGGTTGACCTGCAGACCGGCCTTCTCGAAGAGCTTTTCGGTCAGCGCGATCCGCAACGGGGCGACGTCGACGACCGGCAGCACGCCGATGCGGATGACGTTGCGCTCAACGTCCGCGTTGCCGCCGTTCGACGAACTTCCGAACAGGCCGCAGCTCGCGGTCAGAGCACACGTGATGAGCACTGCGGCAAGCCGCAGAGCTTTGGCTCGGGTAGCCATGGCACCTCTTGCCGGTAGGTCTTGAGTAGCATCGATTTGATCAGTGAGTGTCGTTACAAACCTGGTACTCCGCAGCCCCAACTGGGCGTTCGGACGGAGGTGAGGCATGCCGACAACCGGGGATGTTAACCACCTGAACGTATGAAACGACACCCCATCTCGATACGGTGAGTGCTTCTGGAGACTTCCCCCGAGTAGGGGGTGACCATTACCCTTCCGGCTCGGGTGGCACTGGTCGTAGTAGACCTACGTGTCTTCAGACGGGGTAGGGCGCCTCACCGGGCGAACAACCTCTGTGCTGCAATTCGGCCCGTTTGACGAGTCCATGCTCGGTCCTGGGGAGAGACCGGGACACTGCTGCTGGAAGAGGAAGCCCAGAGTGGCCCGACGTGAGAGAGGTCCCAGCCAGTTTGGCGTGGGTGACACCACACGCTCCGAAAGGCCCGAATCGGGTGACGGACTGGCTGCGCTGGGTAACGGACCGATGAACGTGACACCGGACTCGGTGACGCACGAAGTCGGTGCCGCACCCGGTTCAGGATCTAACCGATCCGCGGGATGGCGCCTGCGCAACTGGCGGCTGCGCACGAAGCTGCTCGCCGTGCTGCTCATCCCGACCGTCTGTGCCCTCGCCCTGGGTGGTCTGCGTGTGCGCAGCGACCTCCAGGCCGCGACGGAGTTCAACAACCTCGCGAACCAGATCCGCCTCGAGACCGCGGTCGCGGACCTGGTGCAGCAGCTGCAGCGCGAACGCGACCTGTCGGTCAGCTACGTCGCGTCGAACAAGAAGGTCGACAGGGTCGTCCTGGAGCGCCAGCTGCGCCGCGTGAACGACACCAGCGAGGCGTTCAGCAACCGGATCGCCGAGCTCAGCTCCGACCTGAACTCGACGGCCGTCGAGCGCTTCGAGGTCGCGTCGAAGCAGCTCGACCGCCTGAACAGCCTCCGCAACTCGGTGCGGGACACGCAGTACCCCGCCGAGGCCGTCCAGCGCACCTACTCGGAGTCGATCGAGACGCTCCTCGCCCTCGGTGAGCAGACGATTTCCGAGATCAACGACCCGGAACTGGTGCGACTGCACCTGACCACGAACGCCATCGCGCGCATCAAGGAGCAGGAGTCGCTCAAGCGGGCGATCCTCCTCGACGTCTTCCAGCGCAAGGCGTTCACGCCGTCCCAGCTGCGGTCCCTGCAGGCAGCGGACGCCGAGCTCGAAGCGGCCCGCAACGACTTCCGCAAGTCCGCGACGCCCGACCAGGCCAAGATCTACGACGACACCGTCACCGGCCTGATCGTCGACAACGCGAACGACATGCAGGAATCGGCGATCAACCAGCAGACGGGCGCGAAGGACTTCACGCAGGTCACGCCCGAGAAGTGGGACATCGCCGCCACGCTGACGGTCAACCTGACGCGTGACGTCGAGAACCTGCTGGTCGAGCAGCTGCAGAACAAGACCGACGAGCTGGCCGGCGACACCCGCACCAGGGCGTACGTCGAGTCCGGCATCGTGCTCGCGATCCTCGCGCTCGCGTTGCTGATGGCTCTGTTCGTCGCCCGTTCGATCCTCAACCCGCTGCGCACGCTGCGCCGCACGGCCCTCGACGTCGCCGACCACGGTCTTCCGGACGCGGTCGAGCGGATCCTCGCGGACCCGAACCCGGAGGACGCCGCGAAGAGCGCCGTCGAACCGGTGCCGGTGCACACGCGGGAAGAGATCGGCCAAGTGGCGCGTGCGTTCGACGCGGTGCACGGTGAAGCGGTGCGACTGGCCGCCCAGCAGGCCCTCCTGCGTGACAACGTCAACGCGATGTTCGTCAACCTGTCCCGCAGGTCGCAGGCCCTGGTGGAACGCCAGCTGAACCTGATCGACCGGCTGGAGCAGGACGAGCAGGACCCGGACCAGCTGGCCTCGCTGTTCGAGCTGGACCACCTCGCGACCCGCATGCGCCGCAACTCGGAGAACCTGCTGGTCCTCTCGGGTACGGACCTCTCGCGGCGCCTGACCCGGCCCGTCCCGGCCGCCGAGGTTCTCGGCGCCGCGGTCTCCGAGGTCGAGCAGTACGCCCGCGTGCAGGTCGGCCAGACCCCGGACCTCACGGTCCAGGGCCGCGCGGTCAACGACCTCGTGCACCTCATCGCCGAGCTGCTGGACAACGCCACGGCGTTCTCCGACCCGGTCACCAAGGTCACCGTTCGCACGGCCAAGACCCGCAAGGGCGAGCTGGCGATCGAGATCCAGGACCGCGGCGTGGGCATGGGCGACCAGGAGATCATCGACGCCAACGACCGGCTGGCGGACCCGCCGGACGTCGACGTCGCCGTCTCCCGCCGAATGGGCCTGTACGTGGTCGCGCGGCTCGCCAAGCGCCACGACATCAAGGTCCGCCTGCGCGGCAACGAGGACATCGAAGGCGGCACGACGGCACTGGTGATCGTGCCGGAGACGCTCATCGCGATCCCCGGCCAGGCACCGATCTCGACCCCGCCGTCGGGCTCCGGTTCGCTGGCCTCCGCGTTCGGCATGTCGCAGCCCGCGCTCGCGCCGGCTCCGACCCCCGCCGAGCACACGACGGAGATCGGCACCACCGCGAACAGGGCCAGCGGCATCGCCGGTGCCTTCGGCGGTGCGACCGGTGTCACGCCGCGGATCGACGAGTCGAGCCCGAGCATCCCGGTCAGCTTCGTCTCGAGCCCCCTCACCGACACCGGTGCGGGCGCGACGGCGGTCCCCGTCTACAGCGACCCGCCGATCGAGGACGTGACGCCGTCCGAGCGGTGGCGTCGTGACCAGTTGGCCGCGGTGGAGCCCGAGGGTTCGTTCGGCGAGCCGACGCTCTTCACGGCCTACGAGGACCGCAACGAGGAAGCCGGCGAGATCTCCTTCGAGCCCGGCTACGAGACCACGCAGTTCGTGCCGATCTCGCCGATCGACGACGAGCGTTCGCCGTCCAACGGCGTGTCGCGCGACTCGGCCGGCGAGGGCCTCCTCGATCTGGGGATGGCACACCGCAACGGGACCTCGGGAGCCTCGCGCAAGCAGATCGAGCACGACCTGGACGCCCCGACGGAACGCCTGCCGATCTACGAGGCGGTCCTGTCGCAGTGGTTCCAGGCCGTGGGCAGCGAGACGTCCGCTTCGGCGGCCCAGCCGGTCCGTGCGGCCGCTGAGGGCGACGCACCGGCGGACACCAACGGCCACGTCGAGTCGAGGCTCGGCGGGACCGACAAGGGGTCGGTCGAGTACATCGACGAGCCGCCGACGGTCCCGCCGCTCTCGGACGGGCCCGAACCGGAGCTGCCGACCCGATCCCGCAAGCCTGTACCGGCGGTGGCACCCACCACCACGTCGGCCGCTGGTCTTCCGGTGCGCACGCCGCGCTCGAAGGTCCAGCCGGTGGCCGAGGAAGTACCCGCACCCGCCGAGCAGGAGCGAGTTGTGGAACCCGAGCCCGTTGTGGAGGAGACTCCAGCGGCGGCAGCTACTTCCGAGTCGGCCTGGCAATCGCCGGCCGATGAGGGATGGCACGCGGCTCAGGCGTTGTTGAACAAGACGCCGGAGACGAAGACCACGGCAGGACTGCCGAAACGGACACCCAAGGCTCAGCTCGTGCCAGGATCTGCTGCACCCAAGCCGCAGTCCCTGTCGTCGACAGCGCAGCGCCCGCCGCTGCCGCCCCGCACCGCTGACGCGGTGCGCGGACGGATGTCGAGCCTGCAGAGTGGTGTCAAGCGAGGCCGGCACGCATTGATCGAGGCATACGCTGGTGACCAATCGAGCCGGCAGAACGAGGAGCAGGAGTGACGACCGCAGCGCAGCCAGGCAGCTTTGGTTGGCTTATCACCGACTTCGTGCGGAGGGTGCCCGGCGTGGCACATTCCGTTGTGGTGTCCGCGGACGGGCTGTTGCTCGCGGGGTCCCAGGGCTTGCCCCGGGACCGTGCAGAGCAGCTCTCCGCGGTCGCGTCCGGACTGGTCAGCCTCACCCAGGGTGCTGCCCGCTGCTTCGAGGCAGGCGGGGTGAACCAGACGGTCGTCGAGATGGAGCGGGGTTACCTGTTCCTCATGTCGATCAGTGACGGTTCTTGCCTTGCCGTCCTGGCGGCACCCAACTGCGACATCGGCCTCGTGGCCTACGAGATGACGCTGTTGGTGGAGAGAGTCGGTCAACAACTCACCCCTGAGCTGCGCGCGCAGCTTCAGGGCGTGGTCCGTCGCTAGACCTCATCTGAAGTTCAGGGGTGAGAACCAATGGCTGGTAGATCTGGCGCTAGAGGCCGGGGCTTCGGTAGGAACTTCAACTACCAGGAGTGGGCTTCTGGTGGGTTCCAGTTCGAAGAGCCTGACGCGATACCCCAGGAACAAGAGGAAGCCGAGGACGCACCCCACGATGAGCGGGTTACAGGGCAAGGGCTAGGCGATATGTCTCAGCGTGAGGTGGACGACTCGTCGTCGTACCCGTACGACGACGTGCCGAACCGATTCGACATAGACGGGTACGGCTCCGGACTGTTCGGTGGCCCAGGGGCGGACCTCTTCGGCCAGCACGAGATGCCGGATGCCGTACCGGAGCAACTGCCGTACACAACCGGTTCGCATCCGGTGTACAGCACCGGCGGGCAACCGGCGTACAGCACCGGTGCGCAGCCTCAACTGCGCCCGGAGGAGAATGCTTCGGCGGACTCGGGTTCACTGGTGCGGCCTTACACACGCACCGGTGGACGCACACGACCTGATTACGACCTTGCTATCGAGGCGCTGATTTCGACCAGCGAAAAAGGCCTCGAACGGGATGCCGCAGTTCTTCCCGAGCACAGGTCGATCTGCGGGTTGTGTGTGGACACGCGGTCGGTGGCCGAGGTCGCGGCACTCCTACGCTTGCCTCTTGGCGTCGTGCGGGTGCTGATCGGCGACATGGCAAGCATGGGTTTGGTTTTGATTCACCAGGGCGGTCTGGTCGTGGGGGACCGGCCTTCCATGGAATTCCTGGAGAGGGTGCTCAGTGGGCTTCGCAAGCTCTAGTCCCCAGGGCGCCGAGGGCGCACGGAAGCCGACGACGTCTGCCAAGATCGTGGTGGCGGGTGGCTTCGGTGTGGGCAAAACGACGTTCGTCGGCTCGGTGTCCGAGATCGTCCCGTTGACCACCGAGGCGGTGATGACCGAGGCCAGCGCGGGGGTGGACGACCTCTCCGCCACGCCCAACAAGGTCACCACGACCGTCGCGATGGACTTCGGCCGCGTGTCGCTCGACAGCGACCTGATCCTGTACCTCTTCGGTACACCGGGTCAGCACCGGTTCTGGTTCATGTGGGACGACCTCGTACGCGGTGCCATCGGCGCCATCGTGCTGGTCGACACCCGCCGCCTGGCCGACGCGTTCGCCTCGATCGACTTCTTCGACGACCGGCAGCTGCCGTACGTCGTCGGCGTCAACTGCTTCGACGGCCTTCTGCACCACAGGCTGGAGGACGTGCGTGAAGCGCTGACGATCGACGAGTCGGTGCCGATCGTGACGTGCGACGCGCGCAACCGGCAGTCGACCAAGCAGACGCTCATCACGCTGGTCGAGCACGCCATGCGCCAGTGGATGTCCGTCCGCGCGGGCTGATCTCCTCCCGCTGGGGACAACTGCAAACATGAACGAGGCGAGCGCCACCTTCGGGTGCGGCGCTCGCCTCGTCGTTGCGGTCTGGATCAGTTCGTCCGAGGTGGGTCCAAGCGGTCGTCCTTTCGCCGTGGGTCGCTGTCAGCCGATGGTCAGGCCGACGCCGATGAAGGCGTCCACGGAGACATCGCCGCTGCCGAGGTCCACGTCGGCGTCCGCGCCCGCACCGGCGCCGATTCCGATGTGCAGCAGATCGCCCAGCAGACCGTGGTGGTGGTGATGGTGGTCGTAGGGCCCGTGTGACCCGATGCCGATTCCGATGTCCGCGTCGACGTCGGCATCGATGTCCGCGTCCACGACCGCGTCCGCGCTCACAGCCGCCTCGGTGACTTCGGCGGGTGCGGCGGGTACGGGTTCGACGGTCGGTTCGACCGGTGCGGCAGCGGTCTCGACAACGGCGATGGGCGCGCGATCGTCCGTGGCGCTCACGTCGGCAGCGACTTCAGCGTCTGCTACCGCCGCGGCGTCCACGTCCGCGTCCACCGCCGCGTCGAGATCGACGTCGAGGTCCGTTTCCAGTGCGGCACCGACGTCGACGCCGGCGCTGACGCCCGCGTCGACCTGGGCCGCGAGCCCAAGAGCGACCTGAATGCCACCGTTGGTCATCACGCTGATGCCGGGACCGGTGTCGAGCGCGACGTGGGCCCCGGCGGCGACGTCGAGCATGTCGACGTTGCCGCTCACCCCCACCGTCGCGTTGACGTGGTTGTCCTGCAACAGGACGAGGATCGGGTCGGCGTTCGCGGTGCCCGTCGAGAACGGCAGGGCGAACGCCAGGGTCGTGACGGTGGCGGCGGCTCTCAAAGCCCACCGGGAGCTGGCCATGTGCGCAGGACCTCCTCGGGTCGATGCGGACGTTCTCGGGAACGTCCACGTCAACCGACGCTAGGTCGCGCACCAGCCACGCAAGGGTGATCCGGTTCTCCTACCGGGGGATGACCGACCGTCAGTCCTCGTCCACCAATGCGGCGGACGTGACGCGATGAAGAGGGAACCTCAGCACCTCTCCGTAGCTGTGGTCGTAGCCCTCCAGCACGCCACCCCCGACGACGTGCGGCTCGATCACGCGCTGTGCGGCCGTGCCGTGGGAGTCGACGAACCCGACGAGCACCCTGCGACGTGCCCGTGCGGCCTGCTGGAGCAGCGACAGGGTCGCCGACGGGCCGGCGCCGAGGTGGCCGGGAACGGCGACGCGTTCACCCCGTGGTGTCGCGGCGGCGCGATCACCGGCCCGGACCAGCCGGACGAGTTCACCCAACCGCTCGTCGGCGGGCACGGCGGGTGACACCGGTTTGCGGGCGGTGCGCTGCCTCGGAGTGGTCCTGCGGCCACCCGGCCGCAGGTCGAGGACCTGGCCGTCCGGGCCTTCCGCGGCCGGGGCGAACCCTGCCGAGCGCAGCCCGTCCAGCACGTCCGCCAGCGGCAACGGGCTGACGAGCACGGTCGGCGCGATCCGGCGCAGCTCCAGCCGTCCGGCCTCCGGGTGCGCGAGGACCTCGCTGATCAGCACCGAGTCGTCGCAGCGCAGGAACGAGCCCGCCGCCCCGCCGCGCAGCCTGCCGTGGCGGCGCGCGGCGTCGTCGATCAGGTAGCTCAGCGACTGCGGGACGGGTGTGCGCGAGCGGGTCTTGAAGAGTTCCTGCAGCTCGTCCGCGGTGCGGCCGGAGTCGAGCGCGCGGCGGACGGTGGCCTCGCTGATCCGGTAGACCGTGGCGCTGCCGGCGGACTCGACGTTCGCGACCAGTGCCAGCTCGTCGGCGAGTTCGGGTTCGAGGCGGCCGGGGGCGACGACGGTGAGGTCGGCCTGCACCAGCACGTGGTCGAGCGGCGCGGGCAGGGCGTCGCCGAGCGCCTTGGCGGCGTGGCCGGGACCCTCCTCGAGCAGCACGCGGCCCGCGCTGGTGATCGAGCCGAGGGCGAGCACGCCGACCGCGGTGCCCTCCTCGACGGTCCAGCGCACCAGCTCGTCGCGCTGGCGTCCGCCCCGGCGCGGTGCCCGCCAGGCGAGCAGTGCGGCCAGTTCGGTGGGGTTCGAGATCGAGGTGCCCTTGGGGAATGCGCCGAGCGCCTCCAGGACCCACCGGCGGTCGCGCGGGGCCTGGGCGCGGCGGATCTCGTCCGCGAGCGGGTTGAAGAGCTTGTCCTTCTCGTCACGGCGGCCGACCAGCGCGGGCAGCCGCGGCAGCTCCAGCCAGGCGTGCGCGATCGTGGCCCAGCGGACCTCGGTGGTCGCCGCGAGCCAGACGTCGGCCTTGGTCGTCGGCATCCACTCCGGCTCGGAGGCCTCGGTGTTCGCGGCCATGTCCGCACCGACGACGAGTTCGATCAGCAGGGCCGCGCGGCGTTCGTCGACGTCGAGATCCTTGGCGACCTTGCGCAGCTCACGGACGCCCAGGCCGCCCGTCCGCAGCACCGGCGCCGGCTCCGCGGACCAGCTCGCGATCAGGTTCTCGACGTGCCGGACGAGTTCCAGCGCTTCCCCGCCGCCGGTGGCGTCGACGCTGCTCTGCTGGAGCGTCGTGATCTTCGGCTTCGGCTCGGTGACCTGGATCGGGCCGAGGGGGCGACCGCCCCGCAGTTCGAGGGCGATCTCGCGCGGCAGTTCGACGGTGCCGGGGTCGCGGCGCAGCAGCAGACCGCGTGCGAGCAGCCGTTGCACCGGCGTCTCGGCCTTGTCGAGCGGAACGACCCGGGAGGCGTCCTTCGTGTCGCCGATGGGCGGTCCGGCGGCGAGCTTCTGCAGGACGCGCTGCTCGCCCTCGGTGATGCCCTGGAGGTCGTAGGTCTGCCCGGTCGTGCGGCCCAGGCCGCCGGGGTAGGAGCCGAACGCCTCCCGCGTGACGGGCGGGACCGACAGCGCGTCGTCGTCGCCCCACGCGAGCGCGAGGGACCTGAGTCTGCCGACCGCCTGTTTGAGCGGTCTGGGCTTCACGTCCGGCCCGAGGATCTCGCCGAGTGTGGGCAACGCCACGGGCTCGGCGTCCGCACCCTGCACGACCAGGGCTTCGAGCACGGCCAGCGTGAACGTGTCGAGGTCCTCGCAGGCGCGCGCGATCGACGCCCTGGTGCCGACCCGTGTCGCGAGCACGGACATATCGGCAGGTGGGGGCGTTGCCAGGTCAGGACGGGCGCGCAGCAGTGCGACGAGAGCAGCGTCGTCCTGGGCGCGCAGCCAGTCGGCGAGAGTGGTGCCGGACATTCTCACCACGGTATATGGGCCGCTGGTGATCCCGTCGTCCTCTGTCACACTTGTCGCGTCATCTGGCACCACCGAGGAGGAGAACGTGGCGAAAGGACGCCCTGGACGGGTCGACCCGCACTGGCCGGAAGGTCCCGACGGCGGCCACCCCGTCACCGAACTGACCAGCGACGTGCAGGGTGCGCTCTCCCCGTTCGGCACGGTGACGTTCCCGCTGCCGGTGGAGAACCTCCCGTACACGCACCCGGTGACCGAGATCAACAAATCCTGATCGGTCCTCATCGGACTGTCAGGGCGGTCTTAAGACTGCCGAGTCGCGTGCGTACCGCAATGGGCCCGGGGATAGGCTCACTTCCCGCTTGAGCTGTACTTCGTGGGAGGACGACGATGCCGGTCCCCGGCCCTGGTTACTCGATCACCGTTCGTCTGGAGGCGCCGCCGTCAGCGAGCGCCGCGGGTGACCTCACCTCGGCCGTCGGCCGCGCCGGCGGTGTGATCACGGCGTTCGACGTCGTCGAGTCGCACAACGACCGCGTCGTCATCGACCTCACGTGCAACGCCCTGTCCGCGAACCACGCCAAGGACATCACCGACACGCTGGAGACGTTGCCCGGCATCGTCGTCCGCAAGGTGTCGGACCGCACGTTCCTCGTGCACCTCGGCGGCAAGATCGAGATCGCGTCCAAGGTGCCGCTGCGCAACCGTGACGACCTGTCCCGCGCGTACACGCCGGGTGTCGCCCGCGTGTGCGAGGCCATCGCCAAGAACCCGGACGACGCGCGCCGCCTGACCATCAAGCGCAACACCGTCGCCGTGGTGACCGACGGGTCCGCGGTGCTGGGCCTCGGCAACCTCGGCCCCGCCGCCGCCCTGCCCGTGATGGAGGGCAAGGCCGCGCTGTTCAAGAAGTTCGCCGGCGTCGACGCCTGGCCGGTCTGCCTGGACACCCAGGACACCGAGGAGATCATCCGCGCGGTCGAGCTCATCGCTCCCGTGTACGGCGGCATCAACCTCGAGGACATCTCCGCGCCGCGCTGCTTCGAGATCGAGGCCCGCCTGCGCGAGAAGCTCGACATCCCGGTGTTCCACGACGACCAGCACGGCACGGCGATCGTCGTCGTCGCCGCTCTGCGCAACGCCCTGCGCGTCGTGAAGAAGGACATCAAGAACTGCCGCATCACGGTCTGCGGTGTCGGCGCGGCCGGTTCCGCGATCATCCGCCTGCTGCAGGCCCAGTCGCCCGGCGACATCATCGCCGTGGACGTCGACGGCATCGTGCACCGCGACCGTCCCGGCCTGGACTCGAACCTGAAGTCCATCGCCGCGACCACGAACAAGGGCAACGAGTCCGGCCGCCTGCACGACGCGCTGGTCGGTTCCGACGTGTTCATCGGCGTCTCGGCCCCCAACCTGTTCGGCGCGGACCAGGTGGCGACGATGGCCAAGGACGCCATCGTGTTCGCGCTGGCCAACCCGGACCCGGAGATCGACCCGATGGAGGCCCAGCAGCACGCCGCCGTCGTCGCGACCGGCCGCTCGGACTTCCCGAACCAGATCAACAACGTGCTGGCGTTCCCCGGCGTCTTCCGCGGCCTGCTGGACGCGCACGCCCGCACCATCACCGACGCGATGCTGCTGGCCGCCGCGCAGGCCATCGCGGACGTGGTGGACGGCGACCGCCTGAACGCGTCGTTCATCGTCCCGTCGGTCTTCGACAGCACCGTTGCTCCGGCCGTGGCCGAATCGGTGCGCAAGGCTGCGACTTCCTAAGGCCTTTACGCACCAGCTGTATGCCCAGGGCAGGCATACGATCGCCGTATGACCAAGCAGTTCACCCACCTGGACTCCCACGGCGCGGCCCGGATGGTCGACGTCTCCGGCAAGGAGCAGACCACCCGGACCGCCGTGGCCACCGGGATCCTGCACACGACCGCCGAGGTGGTGGCGTTGCTGGGCGCCGACGGCCTGCCCAAGGGCGACGCCCTGGCCACGGCCAGGATCGCCGGCATCATGGCCGCGAAGCGCACCTGGGAACTCGTGCCCCTGTGCCACCCGATCTCGTTGTCGTCGGTGGTGGTGGACCTGGCCCTGGCCTCGGACTCCGTGCTGATCACGGCCACGGTCCGCACCACCGACCGCACCGGCGTCGAGATGGAGGCCCTGACCGCGGTGTCCGTGGCCGGCCTGACGCTGCACGACATGGTGAAGTCGGTCGACCCTGCCGCGTCGTTGGACGCGGTTCGGGTGGAGCGCAAGGAAGGCGGCAAGTCCGGTCTGTGGGAGCGCCCGTGAGTGCTGCTCTGAAGGCCGTGGTGATCACGGCCTCCAACCGTGCTGCCGCCGGGGTCTACGCCGATCGCAGCGGACCGTTGATCGTCGAATGGCTTGCGTCGCGCGGGTTCTCGGTTTCCGAGCCGGTGGTCGTGCCGGACGGTGAGCCGGTTCGTGAGGCGCTGGTCGATGCTGTCTCTGCTGGGGCCGATCTTGTTCTGACCACCGGTGGGACCGGGATCAACCCGACCGACCGGACTCCTGAGGCGACCCGTGCCGTGCTGGACTACGAGGTGCCCGGGCTGGCCGACGTGATTCGGATGTCCGGGTGGCCGCGTGTGCCCGGGTCCGTGTTGTCGCGTGGGGTGGCCGGGGTGGCCGGGCGGACGTTGGTCGTCAACCTGCCTGGGTCCACCGGGGGAGTGCGTGACGGGCTGGACGTGTTGGCTTCGGTCGTTGAGCATGCTCTCGACCAGCTGCGTGGAGGTGACCACAAATGAGCGTTGTGCTGCGGGCCGTTGTGACCGAGGAGCCGTTGTCGGTTGAGGAGCATGCCGCGCTCGTCGGGTCTGACCGGGCCGGGGCTGTGGTCACCTTTTCCGGCGTTGTGCGGGATCACGACGGTGGACGGACGGTGCTGGAGTTGGAGTACCACTCGCATCCGTCTGCTTCGGATGTGGTGGCCGAGGTTGTGGCTTCCCTGGCTGAGAAGTACTCCGGGGTGCACGGGATTGCTGTTTCGCACCGGGTCGGGCCGTTGAAGATCGGGGATGTGGCGCTGGCCTGTGCGGTGGCCGCGGAGCATCGGGGGGAAGCGTTTTCCCTCTGTGCTGACCTGGTGGACGAGGTCAAGGCTCGGTTGCCGGTGTGGAAGCGGCAGGTGTTTCCTGGCGGCGAGGACGAGTGGGTCAACTGCCCCTGAGGTCGTTGCGTTGCAGCGGGGTTGGTCGCGTTCCTGACGTTCAGTCGCCTTGCTTGGACGGCCGGAAAAGGCCGAGCTGAAAAGCGCCCGGCCGTGTCCGAGAGGGGAGCATCCCGCCCACTCAAGGTAAAGCCCCGATCGCCATGAGCGGGGTGCACCGCATCCCAGGCGGCAGAGGTTCACACGGCTCGCTTCGCATCGCCACACCAGGCTTCGTACGAGGTTGCCTTGCGTGGGCCGCGCCTGGTGGCACCGCGCGGGTCGGCTTGTGTTGGCCCGTCGCGTTCCAGCGGAGGGGTCGCCCTGCGTGCGTTGGTGCGTTCCAGCGTTGTCCGGAGACGCAGGCAGGGACCTCACCGTCGGGGGGTAACGGTGAGATCCCTGGTCCTGTGTCAGCCCGCGTCAGAAGGGCTGGCGTTCGTGCGGCCTGTCAGATCCGAGGTGAATCGGTCCGAGTCTGGGAAGACTCAGATCAGGATCTTGTGGCCCGGGAAGATCAGGTCGGGGTTCGTGAGGAAGTCCTTGTTCTTCTCCACGATGGCCTGGTAGCCGCCGGTGACCTTGTTGGCATCGGCGATCTTCGACAGGGTGTCGCCCGCCTTGATCTCGTAGTTGCCGGCCGGGTTCGTCTTCGAACCCGCGAGCGCCACGACCGGCGCCTGCTGCACCGGTGCGGACTGGCGCTGCTGCGGCTGAGCCTTGCGCTGCTGCGGCTGCGCCTGCTGCTTCGGGGCCGGGGCGCTCTTGCCCACGTAGGCGCCGAGCTTGGCGCTGCAGGCGGGCCACGCCTGCGAGCCCTGCGTGCGGAGCACGTTCTCCGCCACGCGGATCTGCTCCTCGCGGGAGGCGTTGGCCGGGTTGCCCTGGCCGCCGTTGGCGTTCCAGGTGCCCTGCGTGAACTGCAGGCCCCCGTAGTAGCCGTTGCCGGTGTTGGCGGCCCAGTTGCCACTGGCCTCGCACTGCGCGAGTGCGTCCCAGTCCATTCCAGGGGCGGCGTTGGCGGTGCCAACGGCCAGGCCTAGAGGGGCGCCGGCGATGATGCCGACAGCCGCGACCTTGGCGATAGTGCGAGCGGCGGAACTCTGCTTGCCCTGCTTGCCTCGGTTGAAAGCCATGTGCCTCTCGGTCCACCGCACCTGCTGCCAGGAACTCGGGTTCGGGGCCCGGTACGTTCCTGCGTCCCAGTCCGGCGGTTTCTCTCGCTCGGGGTTGTTCCGGAACACCCTCGGACTGGGCTCGGTGCTGGTGCTCCGGTAGTGCTCGTGGCCGGTTCGGGGCCAGCCGAGGAGCGACCGTACGTAACCGGCGGGGCCCTCACCAAATGTTTGCGGCTGTGACGCGCATCACAGTAACAATATGGAGTGTTGTGCAAGGCCTACAAACTAGCAGGTCAGAGGTGTCGTTATCGGTCCGTTTCCATTCTGAGATCGGGCGAAAACTATTACGGAAAGTGAGGCGTGGCTCACGCGCACTGGGCCATCGGAGGCGGGGACCGGTCTCCTGAAAGGGACGCCACGCCGACCGCATGACCGAGCCGGCTCAGCGTCCGGAACGACCCCGAGTGTTGATCATCGCCCTGGTGCCGCTGCCGCCGGCGGCACTGCTGTTCGCGATGACCGTGCAGAACCTCACGGGGTTGGCGGGCGGGAGCAGCGGGCCGCACTCGATCGCCTGGGTGTTCTGCCTCCTGGCGATCCGATTCGACCGGGCCCGCATCACGTCGGTGGTCCTGCTGGCCTTCCTGGCCCTCCAGCGGGCTCCAGGCGGCTTCGTGAACCTGGGTGACCCGGACGTGGGCCAGGCCGCGAGCTACTCCGTGATCGGCACTGTCTTCTTCGTGGCGGGCACGGTGCTGATCTTCCTCGCTCCGTCGAACCAGTACTATCGGCAGGCCAAGAGCCGGCGGCGCGACCGGAAGAGGCGGGGGCACGCCAAGATCTGAGACATGAGGATCGACGCGCTCCGCGCAGCCCTGGCTGCCGCACCAGGTCAGCCCGTGCCGTTCGACGAGCTGATCGACGCCGTCTGGCGCGACCGCCGGCCCGCGAATCCCAAGCAGGCCCTGCGCAACCTCGTGCGACGGCTGCGCGCCACCGAGCAGGTGATCACCGAGCCCTCCGGCTACCGGCTGGTCGTGCGCAAGCCGGGGCCGCGCCAGCTGCCCGCCGACCTGCCGGACTTCGTGGGCCGTGACGAGAAGATCGCCCAGGCACTGGCCGGCACGGCCCCGGTGCTCGCGATCACCGGGCCGCCGGGGGTCGGCAAGACCTCGCTCGCGGTCCACGTCGCGCACCGGCTGAGCGAGCGGTTCCCGGACGGTCAGCTGTACGTGAACCTCCGCGCGTTCGCGGAAGGGGCCGCGCTCACCCCGAACCAGGCGCTGCACCGGTTCCTGCGCGCGCTCGGTGCCGAGGACGTTCCCGTCGAGCTCGACGCGCAGTCCGCGCTGTTCCGCAAGATGACGGCGGACCGCGCGGTGCTCGTCGTGATCGACAACGCCACCGGCGAGCTGCTCGGCCCGCTGCTGCCGCACGGCCCGAACTGCCGGGTGATCGTCACCAGCCGGAATGACCTGTCCGAGCACGCGCAGATCAAACTGGCCGTGTTCGCGGAGGACGAGGCCCAGGAACTCCTTGCCAGGATGCGGATCTCCGGCAGTCCGGACGACCGGGCGGAACTGGTCAGGCTCTGCGCGCACCTGCCGCTGGCGTTGCGCATCGCCGCCGCGAACGTGGCGGCGGGCCACCTCTCCGACTACCTCGCCGACCTGCGCGGCGACGACCGGCTCGACGTGCTGGAGATCGAGGGCGACGCGGCCGTCAACGCCACGTTCGACCTCTCGTACAAGGCGCAACCCGTTCTGGCGCAACGGTTGTTCCGGTTGCTGGGGCTCGTTCCCGGCCAGGACTTCGGCGTCGAGGCGGCCACCGCGCTGCTCGGCGGGGACGAGCCGGCCGACGAGCCGCTCCAGCAGCTCGTGGACGCGAACCTCGTGCAGCGCAACGACAACCGGTACAGCCTGCACGACCTCCTCCGCATGTACGCGTTGCGCTTCACCGCCGAGCAGGGCGCGCGAACGAGGCTCTTCGACTACTACCTCCTCAACGCAGAGGCCGCGGCCAGGACGACCAACCCCGACTTCGCCCGCATGCCGCTGCCGGAGCTGCCCGGTGGCCTGCCGAGGCACGACTTCGGCACCCAGGAGGACGCGCTCGCGTGGTTCGACGCCGAGCGCGGCAACATCGTCGCCGCCGTGCCGCAGGCGAGTCCCGCACCGGTGGCGTGGCTGCTCGCGGACGCGTTGCGCGGCTACTTCTACTTCCAGTCCTACCGGGTCGACTGGTTCGTGGCGGCCAGGGCGGGTCTCGCGGCCGCGCGGGAGGCCGGCGACGTCCTGGCGCAGGCGGTGATGCACGGCAGCATCGGCCTCGCCCATTTCTCGGTCAGTCAGCTCGCCGACGCGGTCGTGGAGTTCGGCCGGGCGCGCGAGCTGCTGCGGCGGCACCCCGACGACAAGATGCTGGTGTCGTTGCTGATCAACAGCGGCATCGCCTACTCGCAGCTCGGCCGGCTGCGCGACGGCGTCGACGTGCTCACCCAGGCGCGCGAACTGCAGCCGCGCAACCCGGTCGTGCTGTTCAACCTCGGCGGCATCTACCGCGACCTGGGCCCGTTGTCGGCCTCGCTCGCCAACGCCGAGCGCGCGCTCGAACTGGCCGTGGAGCTCGACATCACGCATCTGCGGGTCTACGCGCTGGACGCGATGACCGAGGTCCTCGAGACCATGGGCGAGTTCGACCGCTCCGCGCAGATCGTCGCCGAAGCCGCTGCCGTGCGGGCCGGCCTCCCGCCCGCGCTCGCCCACCTGTCGGCCGCGAACACGGCCGGAGCGATGACCGCGCTCGTGCGCGGCCAGTGGCAGGAGGCGCTCGACGCCTACCTCCGGGCGTTGCGGATCGTGCAGGACGGCAACCAGCAGCGGGAGGAGGCCGACCTCTTCGACAACATCGGTGAGGCGTATCGAGGACTCGGCGATCTCGACAAGGCGTTCGAGTCGCACGGGGACGGCTTGTCGATCAGCGTCAAGAACGGCTACCTGCGCGGCGAGGTGGACAACCTGGCGGGCCTGGCCGCAGACCACCACGCGGCCGGGGAGCTGAGGGAGGGCCTGGAGCTCGCTCTGCGGGCCAGGGAACGGGCGGAGAGCGGAGAGCTGCGGATACGTCTCGTGCGCGTCCTCGTCGTCACGGCGGCCATCCAGCGTTCACTGGGCGAGCACGACGCGGCGGACCGGACCGCGCAGGAGGCTCAGGCGCTCGCCGAAGAGACCGAATGCCATCTCTGGGACCGCGAACTGGCCGAGGTGAAAGCTGCCCGATGACGTTGCCCGGAACGTTCCCCGCTGGTCAGCCGCCCGCGAACGGCGGCAGCACGTCCAGCTGGGAGCCCGCCGGCACGCGCACCGACGTGTCGCGGACCGCGACGCCGTCCAGCAGGAAGCTCGACGCGGCGAGGACCTTGCCGAGCTTCGAGCCGTGCCGTTCGCCGATGGTGCTGACCACGAGCGCCACGGTGGGTTCGGAGGTGTCGAGCAACAGGTCCTCGTCGGAGACCCCGGCCGCGGCGCGGGCGCCCGCGAAATAGCGGATCTTCACGGCCGTCACTGTCATCCTCCGATGGCGCTCATGGGGCGGTCGGGCTGCGAGAAGCCCGCGTCGTTGATGCCGTGACCGGCCGCCTTGGCCCACATCGTGGCTCGCCAGGCGTCAGCGATCGCGGAGTCGGGCGAGCCGTCGCGCAGCAGCGCGCGCAGGTCGGTCTCGCCCTGGCTGAACAGGCAGTTGCGGATCTGGCCGTCCGAGGTGAGCCGGGTGCGGTCGCAGGCGGCGCAGAACGGCCTGGTCACCGACGCGATCACGCCGACGACCGCGGGGCCGCCGTCGACCAGCCAGCGTTCCGCGGGAGCACCGCCGCGCGGGGTCTCCTCCGGCGTCAGCGTGTACGCGGACGAGAGCATCGTGAGGATCTCATCGGCCGTGACCATGTTCGTGCGCGTCCAGCCGTGCTGCGCATCGAGCGGCATCTGTTCGATGAACCGCAACTGGTAGCCGTTCTCGACGCAGAACCGCAGCAGCGGGACGGCCTCGTCCTCGTTCAGTCCGCGCATCAGCACGGAGTTGACCTTCACCGGTTCCAGCCCGGCCTCGCGGGCGGCGTCCAGGCCGTCCAGCACGTCCGTGATGCGGTCGCGCCTGGTCAGTGTCGCGAACCGGTCGGGGTCGAGGGTGTCGAGCGAGACGTTGATGCGGTTCAGGCCGGCGTCCTTGAGCGACTGGGCCCTGCGCTTGAGGCCGATGCCGTTCGACGTCATCGACATGCGCGGACGGGGCTCCAGCGCGGCCGTCGCGGCGATGACCTGCTCCAGGCCGCGCCGCAGCAACGGCTCGCCGCCGGTGAACCTGATGTCCGTCACGCCCAGGTCGACGACCGCGATCCGCATGAGCCGGATCAGTTCGTCGTCGGTGAGCAGCTCGTCCTTCTGCAGCCAGTCGAGGCCCTCGGCGGGCATGCAGTAGGTGCAGCGCAGGTTGCACCGGTCGGTCAGCGAGACGCGGAGGTCCTTCGCCACCCGGCCGAACCTGTCGACCAGGAGCGGCGAGTCCGGACGTGCGGACACGTCAGGGGTGCCGCGCACGATGGGTAGTCCCAACTCCACTGCTGTCACCCTATTTAGCTTAATGAACAACCTGCTGTAGGTGACTCCACAAACGAGGTTTCTCACTCTCTGCCCGTTTGGAGCACTCTGACAACCAATTGTCTTAGCGGCTAAGATGTTCAACATGGAACCTGAAGTGCTCGAGAGGTTCACCTGGTACATGCGGGAGCAGAGCGCGCTCACCGTCATGTTCCACACGAAGGTCGCCGCCAGGATGGGCCTGTCCGCGACCGACGAGAAGTGCATCGACCTGGCGATGAGGGCCGAGGGGCCGATCACGGCCGGTCGCCTCGCCGAGCTCTCCGGGCTCTCCACCGGCGCCGTCACCGGCGTGATCGACCGCCTCGAACACGCCGGTTTCGTCCGCCGTGTCCGGGATCCGCACGATCGCCGCAAGGTGCTGGTCGAGGTCACGGTCGGCGACGTGGAGAAGTTCGGGCAGCTGTTCGAGGAGGCCCGGCAGAGCCTCATCGAGGTGCTCGGCCACTTCGGCGACGATGAACTCCAGGTGATCGAACGTTATCTCCAGCTCCAGATCGCGACGTTCCGCGCCCGCGTGATCGATACTTAGACCCATGTGGCACTACTTGATGGACATGGACGGCGTCCTCGTGCACGAGGAGCACCTGATCCCGGGAGCGGACGAGCTGGTCGCGGAGCTTCGCGCCGCCGAGACCCCGTTCCTCGTGCTCACGAACAACTCCATCTACACGCCGCGGGACCTGCGCGCGCGTCTGCTGCGCACCGGCCTGGACATCCCGGAGAAGTCAATCTGGACGTCCGCGCTGGCCACAGCCAGGTTCCTCGACTCGCAGCGCCCGAACGGCTCGGCGTTCGTCATCGGCGAGGCCGGCCTCACCACCGCGCTGCACGAGATCGGCTACGTGCTGACCGACCGCGACCCGGACTACGTGGTGCTCGGCGAGACCCGCACCTACAGCTTCACCGCGATCACCAAGGCCATCCGCCTGGTCGAGGAGGGCGCGAAGTTCATCGCGACCAACCCCGACGCGACCGGCCCGTCGCGCGAGGGCTCGCTGCCCGCGACCGGCGCCGTGGCGGCGTTGATCGAGCGCGCCACCGGCCGTGAGCCTTATTACGTCGGCAAGCCGAACCCGTTGATGATGCGCTCGGCCCTGCGCGCACTGGGCTCGCACTCCGAGAACGCGCTGATGATCGGCGACCGCATGGACACCGACGTGCGTTCGGGCCTGGAAGCGGGCCTGTCGACCATCCTCGTGCTGTCCGGCGTCTTCTCGGCCGAGAGCGCCGAGATGTTCCCGTACCGGCCGACGCGCGTGCTGAAGTCGATCGCGGAGCTCGTCGGTCACTCTCAGGACCCGTTCGGCGACTGGACTGACCACTGACGCGCGAGGGTTCATCACCTATCGTCGCGGAGGTGGACACGGATCGACGCCCTATGTACGTCGTGGGTGACGTGCACGGGCACCTCGCAGAACTGACCAGAGCCCTGCACGTCGCCGAGCTGTGCGACGAGGACGGTCACTGGGTGGGTGGCGAGGCCGAGCTGTGGTTCCTCGGCGACTTCGTGGACCGCGGGCCCGACGGGGTGGGCGTGATCGACCTGGTCATGCGCCTCGGCGAGGAGGCGGCGGAGGCCGGTGGCTCGGTCAGCTCGTTGATCGGCAACCACGAGGTCCTGCTGCTCGGCATGCACCGGTTCGGCGACGAGCAGGTGCCCGACAGCATGGGGCCGCGGTCGTTCGCGCGCAGCTGGCTGCTCAACGGCGGGCTGCGCAGCGACCAGGACCGGCTGACCGACGAGCACGTCGAGTGGCTCACCAACCGGCCGGTGCTGAAGCTGCGCGACGACCACCTGCTGATGCACTCCGACACGGTGGCCTACCTCGAATGGGGGTCCTCGATCGAAGAGGTCAACGAGGCCGTCCGGCACGTGCTCAAGGGCGACGACCTCGTCGACTGGTGGGAGTGCTGGCGCAAGATGACGACCCGGTACGCGTTCCGGGGTCCGCAGGGGCCGGAAATCGCGGACGAGCTGCTCGCGACCCTCGGCGGCGGCACGATCGTGCACGGCCACAGCGTCATCGCGGATCAGCTCGGGGTGCCACCGGACCAGATCGACGGGCCTCTCGTCTACGCCGACGACAAGGTGCTGGCGATCGACGCGGGCCTCTACAGCGGCGGTCCGTGCCTGGTCGTGCCCTTGCCATACGCGCAAGCCTGACTACCGTCTGGTGGATGACCGCCAGCTACTCCTCGGGCACGTCCGCCGCCCCGCTGCTGGGCGACACGATCCACGCGAACCTCGCGGCGACCGTCGCGCGCTTCGGCGACCGTGAGGCACTTGTCGACAAAGCAACAGATCGACGATGGACGTACGCGGAGCTCTCGGCAGAGGTCGACCGGGCCGCCGCCGGGCTGCACGAGCTCGGGGTGCGCAAGGGCGACCGGGTCGGGATCTGGGCGCCGAACTGCGCCGAGTGGGTGTTCGTGCAGTACGCGACGGCTCGGATCGGCGCGATCCTGGTCAACGTCAACCCGGCGTACCGCGTGCACGAGCTGGAGTACGTGCTCAACCAGGCGGGCATCCACACGCTGGTGTCCGCGCGGTCGTTCAAGACGTCCGACTACGCGGCAATGATCGAAGAGGTGCGGCCGCGCTGCACCGAGTTGCGCAACGTCGTGTTCGTCGACGATCCGCAGTGGACGGGCGACGAGATCCCGGACGTCGAGCTGGACCGCGACGACCCGATCAACATCCAGTACACGTCCGGCACCACGGGCTTCCCCAAGGGTGCGACGCTCTCGCACCACAACATCCTCAACAACGGCTACTTCGTCGGCGAGCTGGTCAACTACACCGAGCACGACCGCATCTGCGTGGTGCCGCCGTTCTACCACTGCTTCGGCATGGTCATGGGCAACCTCGCGGCCACCAGCCACGGCGCGTGCGTCGTGATCCCGGCACCGGCCTTCGACCCGGCGAAAACCCTTGCGGCCGTTCAGGAAGAGAAGTGCACGTCGCTCTACGGCGTGCCGACGATGTTCATCGCGATGCTGGACCTGGTCGACGGCTACGACCTGTCGTCGTTGCGCACCGGCATCATGGCGGGCTCGCCGTGCCCGGTCGAGGTGATGAAGCAGGTCGTCGACCGGATGGGCATGCGCGAGGTCTCGATCTGCTACGGCATGACCGAGACCTCCCCGGTGTCGACGCAGACGCGCGTGGACGACTCCCTCGACCGTCGCGTTGGGACGGTCGGCCGGGTCGGCCCGCACCTCGAAGTCAAGATCGTCGACCCGGACACGGGCCGCACGGTCCCTCGCGGTGAGCCGGGGGAGCTGTGCACGCGCGGCTACTCCGTCATGCTCGGCTACTGGAACGAGCCGGAGAAGACCGCGGAGGCCGTCGACCCGGCCGGCTGGATGCACACCGGCGACCTCGCGGTGATGGATGACGACGACTACGTGAACATCACCGGCCGCATCAAGGACATGGTCATCCGCGGCGGCGAGAACATCTACCCGCGCGAGATCGAGGAGTTCCTCTACACCCACCCGGACGTGCTCGACGCCCAGGTGATCGGCGTGCCCGACGCCCGGTACGGCGAGGAGCTGATGGCCTGGGTGCGCCTGCGCGACGGGGCCTCCGGGCTGACCGCCGAGGCCGTGCGGGAGTTCTGCGCCGGCAAGCTCGCCCACTACAAGATCCCGCGGTACGTGCACGTGGTGGACGAGTTCCCGATGACGGTCACCGGCAAGATCCGCAAGGTGGAGATGCGGGCCAGGTCGGTGGAGCTGCTGAACCTCGACGACAGCGCGAAGCACGCCTAGGACAACTTCGGTTCGATCACCTTCATCACGGCCTGGGCGATCTCGCACGACCTGCCGCCGGCATCGGTGAGGACTTCCGCGGCCGCGACGCCGCCGGGATGCGTCAGCACGACACCGCACGTGCCCGTTCCCCTGCTGTTCTCGGCGAGCAGCCCGGAGTGCCCGCCGATGGTGATCGGGGAGGTCTTCAGGCCGTCCGGCTTCGCGAGGTACTGCTCGGGCGTGGACCTGTCGCGAAGGCTGACCGAGAGCGGACCTGAGTCGTCCGAGAGCCAGAAGCAGCTCGAAGCGTTCGCGTACCCGTTGTGGAACCGGTGCTCGGGCAGGTCGGCCGGATCGAACAGGCGGCACGCGGGCGTGTCCGCGGGTGTCGTCGACGGCGTCACGAAGGGCTCGACGGTCTTGACCGGAGGTCCGGCCATCGCGCATCCGGACAGCCCGAGAGCAGCGGCGAGCACGGCGAGGCGCAGAGTGTTCACGGAGCGAAATCGTCTCGTGAATCAACAATCTCCGCAGGTCAAAGTACCTCTTGCGAGAAAGGTGTGACCGGCGCAACATCAGTGGATTCCGCCGAAGGAGGCGCGCATGCTCACTGCCACCAGAACCACGACGATGCTGCCCGTCGAAGACCCCGAGCGCGCCGGCCGCTTCTACGCCGACATGCTCGGCCTCAAGCCCATCACCACGACCGAGGACGGCACGCGGATCTTCGCGCTCGGCCAGGGTGACGCGCTGGGACTGAGGCCAGCCGAGAAGGGTGCGCAGAGCCGGCAGACGGCCATCAGCTTCGAGGTGCCCGATCTGGAGGGCGAGATCGCGGAACTCGAAGGCAAGGGCGTGCGCTTCGAGGACTACGACCTGCCCGACTTCAAGACCACCGGCCACATCGCGGTCATGGGCACCGAACGCGCGGCGTGGTTCACCGACACCGAGGGCAACATCCTGTGCCTGCACGAGCTGTTGGACAGCGAAGCCTGAGAGCTCGTGCCACTGAGTGGTTCCCCGCGCCTCGCCCCGACGAGGCGCGGGGAACCCTCACGGGACCTCGATGATCTCCTTGCCCAGCGGCACCAGCGAGACCTTCACCAGCTTGAAGTTCGCGAGCCCGAGCGGGATGCCGATGATCGTGACGCAGAGCGCGATACCGGTGATCACGTGGCCGATCGCGAGCCACACGCCGGCGACGATGATCCAGATGACGTTGCCCAGCAGCGATCCGGTGCCGGCACCCGGCTTGTCCACGACCTCGCGGCCGAACGGCCAGAGCGCGTAGTTCGCGATCCGGAACGACGCGATGCCCCACGGGATCGTGATGATCAGGACGCAGCAGATGAGCCCGGCGACCGCGTAGCCGACGGCCATCCAGAAACCGGCGAGCACCAGCCAGATCACGTTCAGGATGAGGCGCATGCCTCCAATCTAGTGCCGTGGCTGCCTTGCCTCGTGTTGCGACGGTCGGACGGTGCCCGCTGAGCGCCGGAAGACGCGGCGGAGGCAGGCAGGCACGGCACTAGGCTCGCCTCATGAAGTGGGGTGTGATCGCTACAGGTGGAATCGCGCATGCCGTGACCGCCGACATGCTCAAGGCGGGTGCCACCGTGCTCGCGGTGTCCTCGCGTGACATCACCAAGGCCCAGAAGTTCGCGGAGAACTTCGGCATCGAGCGCGCGTACGGCGACTACCGCGACCTGCTCGCCGATCCCGACGTCGAGGTCGTCTACGTCGCCACGCCGCACGGCCAGCACCACGAGGTCGTGCTGGCCGCGCTCGACGCCGGTAAGAACGTGCTGTGCGAGAAGGCCTTCGCGCTCACGGTCGCGGACGCCGAGGAGATGATCGAACGAGCACGATCGAAGAACCTCTTCCTCATGGAGGCCATGTGGACGCGGTTCAACCCGCTGGTCCGCAAGGTCCAGGAGGCGATCGAAGCCGGTGAGATCGGCGAGGTGCGGATGATCCGCGCCGACTTCGGCTTCCGGCACGCCTTCAGCGACGGCGATCGCCTGTGGGCCAAGGAAGCCGGCGGTGGCGCGACTCTCGACCTCGGTGTCTACCCGGTCGCGCTCACGCATCAATTGCTGGGCGTGCCAACGCACGTCCACGCGCACGGCAGCCTCGCACCGACCGAAGTGGACGCTGACGCGGGCATCTTCCTGGCCTACGACAACGGTGCCCACGCATTGCTCAGCTGCTCGCTCGTCGCCGACACCGGCGCCCGCGCGGAGATCGTCGGCACCCTGGGCCGCATCGAGCTCGTCGACCCGATGTTCAACCCGACCGCGGTGGTGATCAACGGCGTCGAGCACACGATCGAGGACGAGGGCTACCAGCACCAGATCCGCGCCGTCGAGGAGAGCGTCGCCGCGGGACTGACGGAGAACCCGCGCATCACCTGGGAGAACACCCTGGAGGTCATGCGCACGCTCGAAGAAGCGCTGCGCCAGATGGGCGTCAGCTACGCCGGCGCCAAGTAGATCAACGCCACGTTCACCGCGAAGGCCACCAGCCCAGCGGTGAACGTGGCGGAGCGCCGGTTCGTGAACGAGCCTGTCACGGACCGGCGCCAGGTCAGCCGGCGAGACGGCGACAACCGGACCCGATCATGCGTCCATCGTCACTCTGGCGACCCGGACCACGGCGTCCATCGCGCTGTCCAGATCCCCGCTCGGCATCAGCAGATGGCTCAGGGCGAGCCGCACGGTCGTCTCCGCCGTGAACCGCACGTGCCGTCCGGGGAAGTGGTTGCTGAGGTGCTGTTCGACGACCTCGGTGGCGTGGAACAGGATCGGATGGCCGCGGATCGTGATGAACGGCAGCAGGTCCTCGGCGTTCTGCCCGGTCAGCACGGCCGAGACCAGGCGGTCCTTCTCGGTCTGCTCGAAGGTGAAGCGGAACGCCGACCGCATCGCCTCCCACGGGTCCGGGTCCTCCTTGAGCCGGGTCGCGATCCCGGTCAGGTACTCCTCCGTCTTGTGCACGGCGACGGCTTGGACGAGCCCTTCCTTGTTGCCGAACTCGTTGTAGACGGTCTGTCTGCTCACTCCGGCGCGACTGGCGACCTCGATCATGCGCAGCCCGTGGAATCCACGGGCCGCCAAGAGGTCGGCGGCCGAGTCCAGCAAGAGCTCGGTGATGTCGCTCACCGCTTCACCTTTACACAGTTACAGCTTTTGTAAAGACGTAGAGTGAGGTTCTGTGCCGTTCACCGTGGGCTTCGACCTGGACATGACCCTCATCGACCCGCGGCCGGGCATGGCCGCCGTGCTGAACGAGGTGGGTGCCCGCACCGGGCACGCCCTCGACGGCGAGCACTTCGCGGCGAACCTCGGCCCGCCCCTCGACATGACCTACCGCGACATGGGCGTGCCCGAGGAGGAGATCCCGGACATGGTCTCGCTCTTCCGCGCCCTGTACCCGGAGCTCGTGATTCCCGGCACGGTCGCGTTGCCCGGAGCCGCCGCGGCGTTGCAGTGCGTCCGCGACCTCGGTGGTCAGACCATGGTCGTCACCGGCAAGTACCGCAAGAACGCCGCGCTGCACCTGGAAGCGATGGGCTGGGAGGTCGACCACCTCTACGGCGAGCTGTGGTCGACGGGCAAGGCCGAGTCGCTCAAGCTGCACGGCGCCGCCGTCTACGTCGGTGATCACATCGGCGACATGAACGGTGCCAGGGCGGCCGGGGCGCTGGGCGTCGGCGTCGTCACGGGGCCGTGCTCGCGTGCGGAACTGACCGAGGCGGGCGCGGCGGTCGTGCTGGAGGACCTGCGCGAGTTCCCGGAGTGGCTCAGGACTTCTTCTGGCGTGATTTCCTGATCACCGCGACGATCCCGAGTCCGAGGCCGATCGCGGGCAGGTAGGTGCCGGCGAAGTTCAGCCACGCGGGCAGGTCGCTGTGACCCAGGGCGAAGAGCACGAAGACCGCGATGATCGCCAGTACGCCCACGGCGAACAGGCCGATGGCCAGCGGCATCAACTTCGGAACGGTCATGCCGAAGATGCTAGTCGCGCTAACGGAGGTGCCTTCTTCAAGGTCTTCTGGCTACTCTGGTGGGACGCGTCCTGGGTACGCCTGGGGCGCGTTCGTCATGCAGACAAGGGAATGGTGAGCGCGGTGCCGACCGGCAAGGTCAAGTGGTACGACACGGAGAAGGGCTTCGGATTCGTCACCCAGGACGGTGGCGAGGACGTCTACGTCCGCAAAGCCGCCCTGCCTGCCGGTGTCGAAGGCCTCAAGGCCGGCCAGCGCATCGAGTTCGGCATGGCTGAGGGCCGCCGCGGCCCGCAGGCGCTGTCCGTGCGCCTGGTCGACCCGGCGCCGTCCGTCGTGGAGGCGCGGCGCCGTCCCGCCGAGGAGTTGCACGGCCTGATCGAGGAAGTGATCAGGCTCCTCGAGAACAAGGTCCAGCCTGACCTGCGCCGCGGCCGCTACCCGTCCGACAAGAAGACCATGAAGCTCGTCGCCGAGGCCGTCCGCGTGGTGGCGCGGGACCTCGATCCGTAAAAGGATCAGCGTCATGTCTGACGCTGACAGGATCGTCGAGTTCGTCTACGAGGTCGGCCAGCTCAAACGCCTGCCCAGAGCGGGGTGGCTCTTCGCCGGGGTGCAGAACCCCGAGTCGGTGGCCGCCCACTCGTTCCGGGTGGGTGTTCTGGCGTACGCGATCGCCGTGCAGGAGGGCGCGAATCCTGACAGGGCAGCGACCTTGGGCCTCTTCCACGACGTGCCCGAGGCGCGCATCGGTGACATCCCGTACGTCGGCAAGCTCTACCTCGACGTGAAGATGCCGCCGGAACAGGTCGCGCGGGACCAGGTCCAGCACCTGCCCGCGCCGCTGGCCGCGCACATCGAGGCGCTGGTGGCCGAGCACGAGTCCGCCAAGGGCTTCGACCACACGCCGGAGGCGCGCTGTTCGCGTGACGCGGACAAGCTGGAGTTGTTGTTGCAGGCCAGGGAGTACCAGGCCGCGGGCGTCACGAAGATGGAGCGCTTCATCCAGACCATGCAGGAGTCGGTGGTCACCGACACCGGCAAGGCTCTGCTGGACTCCGCGCTGCGGATCGCCCCCAGTGAGTGGTGGGAGGCGTTCGGCAGGCGGTGATGATCAGCGGGTGATGTCGACGACCCACGAACCGCGCATGAGCGGCTGGCCGGTCTCCAGCACCGCGCCGGCCGCCTCGTGCACCTCGATGCGCACCAGCTGGTCGGAGTCGTTCGGCACGGCCAGCGTGTACGTGTAGTTCTCGCCCTTGCCCAGCAACGGGGAGGTGCAGCCCTCCTGCACGCGAGCGGCGTTCTCGTACACGCACACGACCTCCCAGAGGCCGTCCGCGAGCTGTCCGTCCACGGAGATCTGCACGACCTTGCCCGCAGGCACCTTCAGCGTGCCGGGTTCGTTCTTCTCGGCGCAGTTGGAGCCCTCGACGTCGCAGTAGATCGTCGGCTCCATGCGGATGGTCTTGCCGTTCGCGTAGAACGTGACCTCGGGGTCGTGCCGCTGGAGCGAACATCCGGACAGCACGAGAACGCTGGCGGCCATTACAGAAGCAAGTCGACGCACGTCAGGCAGCCTACGGGGTCACCGGGGCCGGCCTGCGGACCAGCCTCTGCAACGACGTGCCGTTGCGGTACATCCAGGTCTGCGTGAGGCCCAGCGCGAGCAGCACGGCGAGCACGAGGAAGCCGACCCAGAACGTCGCGGGCAGCAGCACGCCGAGCGCGCCGCCGAAGACCCACGCGAGCTGCAGGATCGTCTCGGAGCGGCCGAACGCGGACGCGCGCGACTCCTCCGGCATGTCGTCCTGGATCACCGCGTCGAGGCTGATCTTGGCCAGCGACGACGCCGTGGCGCCCAGCAGACCGACGATGGCCGCGGTGACCAGGCCAGGCAGCGCGGCGGCGACGATCGTGGCCACCAGTGCGGTGCCGACACAGGCGATGACCACCTCGTCCGGCTTGGCGAAGTGCTGGCGCGCGCCGATCGCGTTGCCGAGGAAGCTGCCGACACCCGCCGCACCGGCGATCACGCCGAGCAGGAGCAACTGCCGCACCGCGTCGCCCTCGGTCTGCTCGCGGATCACGAACGCCGCGAACAGCGTCAGGAAGCCGGTCAGGACGCGGATGGAACCGTTGCCCCACAACGAGACCACGACGTGCCGGGAGACGGGTTGCCTGGCGGCCTTGGGGGTGAGCGTCGCGGGCACTTCGCCCTCGGTCACCTCGACCCACGACGGGATCTTCATGCACAGCCACGCGTTCACCAGACAGAGCACCGCGGTGAACCACAACGCGCCCGGCGAGCCGAACAAGTTCGCGAAGCCCGCGGCGAACGCCCCGAACACGCCGCCCGCCGCGAGACCGAAGATCGTCATGCGGGCGTTGGTCTTGGACAGCGTGATCTCCGGCGGCAGCACGCGCGGGGTGATCGCGGACTTGAGCACGGTGAACGACTTCGACAGGACCATGCTGCCCAGCGCAGCCGGGTACAGCAGCCAGTTGTCGAAGTTCAGCGCCATCACGACCGACAGCACGATCCGCAGCACGCACGACGCCGCCAGCGCGAGCCGCCGGCCGCGCTGGATCTTGTCCAGCAGCGGGCCGATCACCGGCGCGATCAACGCGAACGGCGCGACCGTGATCAGCAGGTAGAGCGCGACCTTGGTCTTGGACTCGGCGGACGCGGCCGAGAAGAACAGCGTGTTCGCCAGCGCGACGGCCATAGCGGCGTCGGCGGCGTAGTTCATCATCACCGCGTAGGTGACCGACGTCATGCCGGACTTGCCGGCTCCGTCGGCGCGGGCCGCGCGCCGGAACGCCGCGAGGGCCTGCTGCGAGATCTGCTTGCCGCGGAACCACGCGACGCGCGTGACCGTGAGCTTGCGCGGTGGTTTGGGCGTGGGGGTCGTCTGCTGGTCGGAGTTGGGCAGCGGACGGGTGTTCTGGGGACGGCGTGGCGGGGCCTGGAAACCGTGCTCGGACGCGGGCCCGCGACGCTCCCGGGGCCGGTACTCGTCGTCCTGCCACGGGTAGCGCTTCGGAGCCGGTCCGTCACTCCGCCCGCGGTCGTCCGTCACACCCTCAATCCTGCCCCATCCCGTTGAACCTCACTCGGAAGATGGTCGGCCAGTTCTTGCCTGTGACCAGGAACTCGTCGGTTCCGGGGACGTGCGCGATTCCGTTGAGGACGTCCACGTCGCCCTGCGGCTTGAGCGAGGACAGGTCGTAGGTGCTCGTCACCTGCCCGTTGGCCGGATCGATGCGCACGATCTCGTCGGTCTTCCACACGTTCGACCAGACCTTGCCGCCGACGCACTCCAGTTCGTTGAGCTGGGCGAGGGGCTGGCCGGACCGCGTGACCTGCACGCTTCCGGTCTCCTTGAACGTCTTGGGGTCGCGGAAGGTCAGCTTCGCGGTGCCGTCGCTCATGATCAGCTGCTTGCCGTCGTCGCAGATGCCCCAGCCCTCGCCCTCGTAGCTCACGCGGCGAAGCTCGTTCAGCGTCTTGCGGTCGCGTTCGATCGCGATGCCGTTCTGCCAGGTGATCTGCCAGATGGTGTCGCCGACGACGGTGATGCCCTCGCCGAAGTACTCAGGCGGCAGGTCGACCTTCTTCTGGACGTTGCCGGTCGACGGATCGAGCGCGCGCATCGTCGACTTGCCCTCGAGCCCGGTGCCCTCGTAGAGGACGCCGTCGACCAGTTCCAACCCCTGGGTGAACGCCGACGTGTCGTGCGGAATCTTCTGCAGGACTTCTACCTGCGGTTTCGCTTCCTGCGGAGTCGAGCAGGCGGCCAGCACCGCGACGAGGACCAGCCAGATGGGTGAGCGCACCCAACGGAGGGTGGCACGAGTTTTCGTCCCGGCGAAGACCTGCGGCACAATTCATCTTGTGACCGCGACTGAGATGCTCCTCGACGCCGTTGATCTCGCCCGCGCAGCTGCGCAGGAAGAGGCCGGGGTGGAACGCGTCGGCGCTCACGTCGGGGTGCAGGACGAGGACGAGTACTCCGTCACCCACCTGTTCGAGGCCGAGCACGCGGGCTATCGCGGCTGGAGCTGGGCGGTGACCGTCGCCCACGCAGGCGAGGGCACGCCCGTCTCGGTCAGCGAGGTCGTGCTGCTGCCCGGCCAGGACGCCCTGGTCGCCCCGGAGTGGGTGCCGTGGAGCGAACGGGTCCGTGCCGGTGACCTGGGCGTGGGCGACCTGATGCCGCCCCGCGAGGACGACCCGCGCCTGGTCGAGGCGTACGTGCAGTCCGACGATCCGGCCATCGAGGAGGTGGCGCTGGAGATCGGCTTCGGCCGCACCCGCGTCCTGTCCCGCGAGGGCCGCATCGACGCTGCCGACCGCTGGGCCGCCTCGGACTTCGGCCCGCGCTCCGACATGGCCCGCAGCGCCCCCGCACACTGCGGGACCTGCGGCTTCTACACCCGCGTGGCCGGCGCGTTCGGTGCCGCGTTCGGCGTCTGCGCCAACGAGATCGCTCCGGCGGACGGCCACGTCGTGCACGTCGACTACGGCTGCGGCGCGCACTCGCAGGTCGAGGTCGACATCAGCCCGATGGTGCCGGTCGCCGACCTGGTCTACGACGACGCGCAGCTGGACGTTCTGGACGTCTCGGAGTGACCGACCCGTTCGGCACCGAGGTCCTGCGCACCTCGGTCCTCGCCGCATGGCGTGGTTCGCCCACCCGCTTCCGTGAAGACGCGAACGCCGAAGAAGACCTCCGCATCGGTGGTTACCGGGACCGTTTGCTCGTCGAACTCGCCCAGAACGCGTCCGACGCGGCCGGTTCCGAGCCAGGTGTGTTGCGGATCACTCTCGTCGACGGCGAGCTTCGCGCGGCCAACACCGGTGCGCCTCTGACGGAGGCCGGCGTCGCCGCTCTGGCCTCGCTGAGGGCTTCCTCGAAGGAGTCCGGCGTCGGCCAGTTCGGCGTCGGCTTCGCGGCCGTGCTGGCCGTGTCGGACGCACCACGCGTGGTGTCCACGACGGGTGGCGTCGAGTTCTCCCTGGCGAGGACCCGCGCCGAGGTGCCGGACCTGGCGTCCGAACGCGGCGGCGACGTGCCGGTGCTGCGCCTGGTGTGGCCCGTCGTGGAGGACGTGCCGGACGGGTTCGCGACCGAGGTCCGCCTGCCGCTCAAGGTCGACCTGTCGCTGGACGACCTGGCCGAGGAGGTGCCGGACCTGCTCCTGGCGTTGCCGGGCCTGCGTCGCATCGAGGTCGGCTCCCAGTCGTGGGAACGCTTCGTCACCGACGACGGCGTGGTCACCGTCGGCAAGTCGCGCTGGCTGGTGGAGCGCACCGTCGGCGAACTGCCCGCGGAACTCGTCCAGGGCGTCGAACACCGTCCTCAGTGGACCGTCTCGTGGGCGTACCCGCTCGACTCGGAGCTGGGCGAGGACGTGCTGCACGCGCCGACCCCGACCGACGAGCGCCTGTCGCTGCCCGCCCGCCTGATCGCGACCGTGCCGGTCGAGCCCTCGCGCCGCCGGATCCTGCCGGGCCCGGCCGCGTGGTCGGTGCTGGACGCCGCCGCCGCTGCCTATCCGGCACTGGTGGCGCGGGTGCCCGCCATCGAGCGGACCGCCCTCGTGCCGTTGCCGGGCTTCCCGTTGTCCGAAGTGGACGATCGGCTGCGGACGGCCGTGGTGCGCTCGTTGCGTGCTTCCGCCTGGCTGCCTCTGGCTTCCGGCGAGTGGATCGAGCCTTCGCGCGCCCGTGTCCTGGACGTGGGCTCCGAGGAGCTCGTCGACCTGGTCGAGGACGCTCTGCCCGGTCTGCTGGACGCCGAGCTGTCCGCTCCGGTGCACGCCAAAGCCCTGGCGGCACTGGAAGTCCCGCGCGTGACCACCGCCGAGGTGGTCGCGGCTCTGGCGGGCGTCTCCGGTGATCCCGGCTGGTGGCGTGACGTCTACGCGGCTTTCGCGCCTCTCGCCGAGGTGGATCCGGACGTCCGCGAGGCGCTGGCCTCGCTGCCCGTGCCGCTGGCCGACGGCCGCGTGGTGACCGGGCCGCGGACCACCCTGATCGCCGACGAGCCGTTGCCCGGCCTGCGAGTCGTGCACCCGGACGCCGTGCACCCGTTGCTGGTGCGGCTGGGCGCGGTCGAGGCCGGTGCCGCCGAACTGCTCGCGGATCCTTCACTGCGCGAGAACGTGGCTCGGTCGCTGGAGGACACCGAAGCCGGGCTCGACGGGCTGGACCTGGTCGAGACCGTGCTGCGCCTCGTCGACCGCGCCGGTCTGCGTGCCGGCGAGGAGCCCTGGCTGGGGTCGCTGGCCCTGCCGGACGGCACCGGTGAATGGCATCGCGCGGACGAGGTCCTGCTGCCCGACTCGCCGTTGGTCGGCGTGGTCGAGTCTGACGCCTTTCCGTTGCTGTCCAAGGAGATCGCCGACTCCTACCCGCGTTCCGCACTGGTCGCCGTCGGCGTGGTGGACGGGTTCTCGGTGGTCGTCGACGACGAGCCGTCCGGGCCGGATCACGACCTCGCCGACGAGTCCGCGTGGTGGGCGTCCGTGCCGGACGAACCTCGCCGTGTCGTGGCCGTCCGGGATCTGGATCTCGTCGCCGACTGGCCGGCGGCGTTGCGGTTGCTGGCCTCCGACCCGGTGACCTGGCGCGCGGTGACCGAGCCCGACGGCTACACGGGCTGGTGGATCGCCCGGCACGCGCTGCTGGCAGGCAAGTCGCCGCGGGAGTACCGGCTGGCCGAGGCCACGTTGCTGGACGGACTGTTCGACACGGTGCCGGATCTCGAACTGCCCGAGCACGTGCTGCGGGCCGCCGGCGTCCGGTCGTCGCTGGAGATCTGGGACGACGACGATGCCGAGTTCGTGCTGGAACGTCTCGGCGACGCGGACCGCGTGATCGCGGACGCCGTGGTGCTGCGTGCCTACGCGGCGCTGCCCGAGGGGGACTTCGCCCCGCCGGAGCGGCTGCGCGTGCTCTCCGGGGCCGTGGCGGCCGCCGAGGACGTCGTGGTGCTGGACCACCCGTGGTTGCTGGGGCTGGCTCCGGCGTCGCGGGTGCTGCTCGCGGACGGCTCGGAAGAACTCGCCGACCTGCTGGACCTGGCGCTGGCCTCCGAGGAGTTCGACGGTTCTCCCGACCACGTCGGCGAGGTCGTCCAGTGGCACGACCTCGGCGCGGTCCGGATGGCGTGCGAACTGCTGGAGGTCGCGCTGCCCGACGGCGTCGTCGTGGTGCACGACGAACTGCACGTCGAGGGTCAGCGGGTCGAGTGGTGGATGGTGGACGGCGTTCCGCACGCCGCAGATTCGCCTGAGGGGCTGGGACGGGCGCTGGCCTGGGTCTCCGAGCGGTGGGCCGACCGGCACACGTTCGTCGCCCTGATCACCGATCCGAGCGCTGCCACGCTGCTGGGCTGAGGGTCGTGTGCAGGGCGCGCACCGCGTCCTGCACGAGCTCGCTCAAGGTCCGGGTCTCGCCCGGTCGCGTCCACTGCCGGAACGCCGCCTGCTGCGCGAGCATGGCGGCACCGGCGGCGAGGAACGCCGTCTCGGGATCTCCGCACCGCGCGTGCAGCGCGTCGGCGATGGCCTCGGTGAGCGCGGCGTTCTTGCCGAGCTCGCGCTCCAGCAACTCCGGGTTCGCGGCGATCACGGCGTGGCGGCGTGCCACCACGGCACGGCGGTTCTCGAACATCCTGTCGCCAACGACCTCCAGAGCGCGCACGACGACGTCGAGCGGCGGCGAGGTGTCGTCGCCTGCCTCGATCTCGCGGACGATCTCCCGCTGGAGCTGTGCGCTCATCCCGAACAGCACCTCGCGCTTGTCGGCGAAGTGGTTGAAGAACGTCCGCTGGGTGAGCTCCGCCCGCTGGACGATCTCGGCGACCGTCGTGCGCTCGAACCCCTGTGCGTCGAAGAGTTCCAGCGCGGCGGTCTGCAGCCGCTCGGGCGCGTCCGGTTTCCATCGCGGCATGCGCTGAGACTAGCGACTGCACAATGTGCAGTCACTGGTGCTACGGTGATTGCACAAGCTGCAATCACATCGGGAGGCTTTCTCATGGCCGAGGTATCGATCGTCAGACCCGGCGAGGGCGAGCTCATCGCCAGCGGTCCGTCTCAGATCCGGATCCTCGAGGACGGCAGCAACACCAGTCGCCGCCTGGGAATCGGTGAGGTCGTCATTCCCCCGCACACGCCCGGTCCGCCGCAGCACCGGCACGCACAGCACGACGAAGGCTTCTACGTGCTCTCGGGCACCGTGCGGTTCACCATCGGGGTGGACGACCATGTCGTCGGCGCCGGCACGTGGGTCACCGTCCCGCCGGGCGCGCCGCACACCTTCGCCAACCCCGGCGACGACCCGGCGGTCATGCTGACCACCTTCACGCCGGACCTGTACGTGCAGTACTTCCGCGACCTCAAGGCGATGGTCGAGTCCGGGCAGCCCATGACGCGCGAGACCATGGTGCCGATCTGGCAGAACTACGCCACCGAACCGTCCACCGAGTTCGCGCCGTAGCGCCTAGCCGGCCACTTCCGCAGGCTCCGGCAGCGCTTCCGCCGGGGCCTGCTTCCGGCGTCGCAGCCGCGGCTTCCCGATGTCCCCGCGCTTCACCAGGATGATCCACGCGGTGATCGTCACCAGCATCGACACCGCTCCGCCGATGATGATCGGTGCCCGGCCGTTGATCTCGCCCAGCCACCCCATGAGCGGTCCGCCCACCGGATTTCCGCCCAGGAAGACCAGCATGTAGATGCCCATCACGCGGCCGCGCATCTCCGGTTCCACGGCCAGTTGGATGGTGGCGTTGGCGGTCGTGTTGAAGGTCATCATCGCCACGCCCACCGGGATCATCATCAGTCCGGTCAACAGGATCGTCGGCATGAACCCGGAGACGATCTCCAATGCGCCGAAGATGACCCCGGAGCCGATGAACACGGTCAGCTTCGGCGTTTTTCGCTTGGCCGCCAGCGTCGCGCCCGCGAGGGTGCCGACGGCGATCAACGTCGACAGGAGCCCGTAGGCGTCGGCGTCGCCGCCGAAGACGTTGCGGGCCATGATCGCGAGCGTCATGTAGAAGTTCATGCCGAACGTGGCGATGAAGAACACGAGCACCATGACCGTCAGCAGGTCCGGGCGGCTTCTGACGTAGCGCAGGCCCGAGAGGAGCTGGCCCTTCTCACGCGGCAGCGGCTCGGCGCGCAGCAGTTGGGACGTGCGCATCAACCAGATGCCGCCGACCACGCCCACGAAGCTGATGGCGTTGGCCAGGAAGACCCAGCCGGTGCCGATCGCCACGATCGTCAGGCCGGCGATGGCCGGGCCGATGATGCGGGCCAGGTTGAACATCATCGAGTTGATCGCGACGGCGTTGGTCAGCTGGTCGCGGCCGACCATCTCGACCACGAACGACTGGCGCACCGGGGTTTCCACCGCGGAGAAGGCGCCCAGCAGCAGGCAGAGCAGGTAGACGTGCCAGAGCTCGACGACGCCGGTGACGTCGAGGATGCCCAGCGCCAGGGCGCAGATGCCCAGCGCGGACTCGAGCCACAGCAGGAGCTTGCGCTTGTCCATGCGGTCGGCGAGGACGCCGCCCCACATGGACAGCAGCAGGACGGGGAGGAACTGGAGCGAGGCGGCGAAGCCGAGCGCGATGGGGGAGCCGTTCGAGAGCTCCAGGACCAGCCAGTCCTGGGCCACCCGCTGCATCCAGACGCCGACCAGCGAGATGATCTGACCGGAGGCGTAGAGGCGATAGTTGTATATGCCTAAGGATCCGAACATTCCGGTACGACGAGGTGGCGAACTGTCTGCTCCACCACCCGCGTAACCCGACACGTTCTTACTGACCCGCCATCCTGTCGATGATTTCGGCGGCCCGTGTGAGCAGTTCCCGTTCCTCGGGGTCCAGCTCGGCCAGTCGCCTGTCCAGCCACGCTTCGCGGGCCGTGATCTCGTCTTCCAGGTACGACAAGCCTTCGCCCGTGAGCTCGACGATGGCTTGACGGCCGTCGGTGGGGTGCGGGCTGCGCGTCGCGAACCCGAACTCCTCCAGGGCGGCGATCACGCGCGTCATCGACGGCGGCTGCACGCCTTCCTTGGCCGCGAGCTCGCCAGGGGTCAGCGGGCCGCACTTGTGCAGTGTGGACAGCGCTGACACCTGGGTGAGCGACACCGACGAGTTGGTGCGCTGCGCTCGCAGGCGGCGGTTGAGACGAACGACGGCAAGCCTCAGCCTGCTCGCCAGTCCGTGCTGATCGATCGCCACGTAGTTAGCATACCTCACGAAATAGTTTCCTGCCGAAAGGTCAGCTCAGCAGGGCCTGGATCGGTCCCAGCGAGAAGTAGACGACGAAAGCGGCCGCCACGATCCACATCAGCGGGTGGATGTTCCTCGCCTTGCCGGTGAGGGCCTTGAGCAACACGTAGCTGACGAAGCCCGCGCCGATGCCGTTCGCGATCGAGTAGGTGAACGGCATGACGACGATCGTGAGGAACGCGGGCAGGGCGATGGTGAAGTCGCTGAAGTCGATCTCGCGGACCTGCATCATCATCAACGCGCCGACGATCACCAGCGCGGGCGCGGCCGCCTCGATCGGCACGACCTCGTAGAGCGGCGTGAAGAACATCGCGAGCAGGAACAGAACACCGGTCACGACGTTTGCGAGACCCGTCCGCGCGCCCTCCGCGATGCCGGACGCCGACTCGATGTAGACGGTGTTCGACGAGCTGGAGGCGGCGCCACCGGCCACGGCACCCAGGCCGTCGACGAACAGGGCCTTGCTGACGTTGGGCAGCTGGCCGTCCTCCTTGATCAGGTCGGCCTCCTTGCCCAGGCCGGTCATGGTGCCGACGGTGTCGAAGAAGTCGGTCAGCACCAGCGTGAAGACGATCAGCGCGGCGGCCAGCGCCGGAATCCGCGTCCACGCGCCGAACGACACCTCGCCGAGCAGCGACAGGTCCGGCAGGCCGAAGACCTGGTCGGGCAGCGCGGGGTAGCCGAGGTTCCAGCCCTTGGCGTTGACGCCCGCGGACGGCCCTGCCTTGACGATCGCCTCCAGGACGATCGCGAAGATCGCCGTAGCGACGATGCCGATGAGGATCGCGCCTTTGATCCGGCGCGCGAACAGCACACCCGTGAGCACGAGGCCGACCACGAACACCAGCGTCGGCCAGCTCGCGATCGACCCGTTGATGCCGAGTCCGACCGGGACGGTGGTGTTGGCCGCGTCCGGCAGCCGGCGGACGAAGCCCGCGTCCACGAGCCCGATGAAGGTGATGAACAGGCCAATGCCGACCGCGATCGCGGCCTTGAGCTCGTTCGGCACGGCGTTGAACACCGCGGTCCGCACACCTGTGACGACGAGCAGCAGCACCACGAGGCCGTTGACCAGGATGAGGCCCATCGCCTCGGGCCACGTGACCTTGGCGGCCACGCTCACCGCGACGAACGAGTTGATGCCCAGCCCCGTGGCGAGTGCGAACGGATAGTTCGCGATCAGTCCGAAGAGGATGGTCATCACGCCGGCGACCAACGCCGTCACGGCGGCCACCTGCCCGACCGGCAGGATGTTGCCGAGCACGTCGGGATGCGAACCGGGCCCGGTCGGCGCGAAGCTGCCGATGATCAGCGGGTTCAGCACGACGATGTAGGCCATCGTGAAGAAGGTCACGACACCGCCGCGCAGTTCACGCGCCACGGTCGACCCGCGCTCGGAAATCTTGAAGAACCCGTCCAGCATCTGCTCTCCTTACCGATGTGTCCGAACGCGAGCACGCCCCACACCCGCCCGCACTGCCCCATCGACTGGCCGACCCGGTGCCGGTGGTGCTGGGCGGTACCGCGCTGTGGTTCCTCGGATTCCTGGTCGTGCTGCTCGTCGACCGCTCGAACAGCACCCTGATCTGGACGACGTTGTCCGGCGGTCTGCTCGGGATCATCGGGTACGGAGTCTTCTACTGGCAACGCCGGGCGGCGAGGCGCGGGTCACGCGGGGCGCAGCAGGGCCTCGACGACGCCTAGTCCGTTAACTCGCTCGTCACGTCCGCACCCTTCCGGGTGTTTTCCCGGCATGCGTCCGGGACGCGGACTTCCCAACCAAGCGAAGTTAGGCTAACCTAAGTCTCGTCGCTTCGTGGTGGGAGCGTCAGTCAGTTCGGGAACGGACGAGGCCCCCTCTCTGGGCAGAGAGGGGGCCTCGTCGTGTTCAGCGGGCGGGAAGCTTGTCGGAGCACCCACCGCCGAAGACTCAGGACAGCTGCAGGCCGTTCTGGCCGGCGCGTGCCGCCTCGAACCGAGCGGACACGTCCTCCCAGTTGACGACGTTCCACAGCGCCGAGATGTAGTCGGTCTTCAGGTTGCGGTACTGCAGGTAGTACGCGTGCTCCCAGATGTCGAACGCGAGCAGCGGCGTGGTCGCGATCGACAGGTTCGAGTGGTGGTCCTTGAGCTGCAGCGTGACCAGCTTCTGGCCGATCGGCTCCCACGCGAGGATGCCCCAGCCGGAGCCCTGGATCGACGACGCGGCGGCGTTGAGCTGGCCGCGGAACTTGTCGAACGAGCCGAAGTGCTCGTCGATCGCGGCGGCGAGTTCTCCCACGGGCTTGTCGCCGCCGTTGGGAGAGAGGTTCTTCCACCACACCTGGTGCAGCGCGTGGCCCGCGAGGTGGAACGCCAGTGTGGTCTCCAGACCGACGATGCCCCCGAAGGCCTCCTTGTCGCGGGCTTCCTCGATCTGCTCCAGCGTGTCGTTCGCACCCTTCACGTAGGCGGCGTGGTGCTTGCCGTGGTGCAGCTCGTTGATCTCACCGATGATCGCCGGCTCGAGGTCGCCGTAGTCGTAGTCGAGATCCGGCAGCACGTACTGGGCCATGACGTCTCCCCATTTGCAAGCTTTTAGTAGTTGCAACTTACTAGCAATAAGGAGAGTTAACCAGTTGCACGCGGTCGTACCGTCGTAAGCGTGTCCGTGCTGACAGCCAGGAAAATTTCGCTGTCGTTCGGTCCGAGGACCGTGATCTCGGAGGTTGATTTCGATGTTTCGCCTGGTGACCGCGTCGGCCTGATCGCGCCCAACGGCGTCGGCAAGTCCACGCTGCTCCGCCTGCTCTCCGGTGAGCTGCCGCCGGAATCCGGATCTGTCTCCAGCACCGGGTCCGTCGCGCACCTGACGCAGGAGACCCTCCACGTGGCTGGAGAGTCGCTCCGGGACCACCTCGCGCGGCGCACCGGCGTCGCGCAGGCCGAGCAGTGGCTGCAACGGGAGGCCGAAGCCCTCGCGGACGGCGGCGGTGAGCGGTACTCCGACGCGTTCGACCACTGGACCGCCATCGGTGCCGGTGACTTCGACGAACGCGCGGACGCCGTCTGCGACCGTCTTGGCCTGCCCGCGAACCTGCTCGACGGCCGGGAACCCGACGAGCTGTCGGGTGGCCAGCAGGCGAGGCTCAGGCTCGCCGCGGTGCTCCTCACCCGTGCCGACGTGCTGCTGCTCGACGAGCCCACGAACGACCTCGACGCCGCCGGGCTCGACCTGCTGGAGTCCCACGTCCGGGCGTACCAGGGCGCGATCGTGCTGGTCAGTCACGACCGCGAGTTCCTGGCGCGCACCACGACCGCGATCGCCGAGCTCGACGAGTTCACCCACAAGATCACCGTGTTCGGTGGCGGGTGGGACGCCTACGTCGAGGAGAAGGCGAACGCGGGCCGTCGCGCCCAGGAGGAGTACGAGGCGTACTCGGCCAAGCGCGACTCGCTGGTGCAGCGCAGCAGGCAGGTGAAGGAGTGGTCGCGCAAGGGCGTGCGCCGGGCGACGAGCGCCAAGACGCTCAACGACGAACCGGACCGCAACGTCAGGGCGGGGCTCAAGCGCGGTGCGGAGAGCCTGACCGCGAAAGCGTCCGTTGTGGAGCGTCAGCTCGATCGGATGGAGGAGGTCGAGGAACCGCGCGAGGCCTGGGAACTGCGGCTCACCCTGCCGTCGGCCGGGCGCGGCAGCTCGGTCGCGTTCACCTTGCGGCACGCGGTGGTCAGCCGCGGCGACGTGACGCTCGGGCCGATCGACCTCACGATCGGCGCGGGTGAGCGGTGGCGCATCACCGGTCCCAACGGCTCCGGCAAGTCGACGTTGCTGGGCGCGCTGCTCGGCCGCGTCCCGCTGTCCGAAGGCGATCGCTCGATCGGGCCCGGTGTCGTCGTGGGCGAGGTCGACCAGCTCCGGGCGGAGTTCGCGAGCGACGAGAGCGCGTTGCGGATCGTGGCCGGCGCGACGGGACTGCAGGACGTCGAGGTGCGCACGCTGCTGGCGAAGTTCAGACTCGGCGCGGACGCCGTGCTGCGGCCGGCGCGGGACCTCTCACCGGGTGAACGCACCCGCGCGGGATTGGCCTTGTTGCAAGCTCGTGGCACCACATGTTTGGTGCTCGACGAACCGACGAACCACCTCGACCTGCCGGCCATCGAACAGCTGGAACAGGCACTCGAAAACTACGAAGGCACGTTGTTGCTGGTCACGCACGATCGGCGGCTCGCATCGGCCGTGCGGGTGGATCACGAGATCAACGTCCGCGACCTTCTCACGTTTCCTCGTGTGAAGGGTGGAAGATAGGAGCATGACCACCGAGGAGGACTGGCCGGTCGAACAGACCTGGTCGATGCGCAACACCCACTGGCACGCCTATGTGGAGCACACTTCTCTCGATCACGCCTCTCCTCGGCAGGTTCGGCTGGAACGCACCCCTGAGGAAGTGCTGACGTCGCCTGCGGAGGTGGCCGCGTGGCTGGAGGTCAACCTCCGCAGCGCCACCAGGCCCGAGGAGACCGGCAAGAAGCGGGTGAAGGACGAGCGCGACTTCACCGACTCGAACCGCGTGCACGCCTCGCTGGCGTCGCGTGGTGAGTCGATCTACACGGGCGTGAAGGGCGAGCTGACGCTGGCGGTCGAGGCCGTGACGCCGGACGAGTGCCGGATCTCCCACGACGGCGCGGACGTCGCGCCCCTGAAGGCGGGGCGCCGCCGCTGAGCCGCTGAGGCTGGACGCCGCCGCTAGATTCGATTCCCTGGGGGAGTTTCACGCCGGGGGATGCGATGAGGCGAGTTCTGGCTGTGCTGGGGGCACTGGTCCTGGTGATCGTCGGTGCCGTGGTGTGGCAGCGGTCCGGCGAGCCGCCGTCCAGGTACGTGGTGCTGCAACACGCGGACGCGTCGGAGCTCTGGCGTTCCGGCGACCCCGAGACACCGCTGGTCAGGCAGGTTGCGAGGGAACTCGCCACGCGCGGGTCGCTGTCCCTGGACAAGCTCCGCCGGGACGGCGCCGTCGTGGTGACGACGATCGACGCGAAAGCGCAGTCCGGTGCCGCGGCCGCGATCCGGGAGAAGGCGTCCGGCCGTTCGGGACTGGTGGCCGTCGACCCCGCCAGAGGAGCCGTGCGGGCCTACGCGCCGGGGGAGGACCCTGCCGTCGATCGCGCGGGCGGTGTGGTGAAGCAGCCCGGTCCGGTGTTCTTCCCGTTCAGCGCCGCCGCGGCGGCGCAGGAGGGCAAGGCGCTGGACCAGGGCGACGCGGAACGGGCGGTCAGGGTCGCGCAACGGGCCGGTGTGCCGGAGTACGCCGACATCGAGGGCACGCGGACGAAGCTGCTCGACGGACCCGACGGCGGACTGCGGCCGCTCGACCTCGCGTCCGGGTACGCGACGTTCGCCGCGGAAGGTGTGCACCGCGACGCCCACTTCGTCACGCACGTGACAGACGTGCACGGCGCGACGCTGTATCAGGCGCTGGACACGCCGCAGCCCGCGTTCGACCGGGATCCGGTGCGCAGCAAGGAGATCGCGAACCAGGTCAACGAAGTGCTGAGAAACGACCCTGCCTGCGGCAACGACCTCTGGACGGCCTGCCGCGAAGGAGTGTGGCCGACCGGGATGCGGCACGCGTGGTTCGCCGGAGCCACCCCGGAGCTGTCGGTGGCGGTGTTCGTCGGCGGGGACGAGGCCGGCGGCGCCGTTGACGCCGGCCTGCCCAAAGCCGTGTGGGAGACGTTCCTGCAGAAGCTGCGGCCCTGACCGGTCAGCCCACGTGCCACGTGTGCACGGGCTCGCCCGCGTGCATCAGCTCCATGTACCGCTTGAGCATGCCGGACAGCGCCGCATCCCGGGAGAGGCCACGTTCTTCCAGCAGCGCAACGGTTTCCCGCTGCCACGACGATCCCGTGCGCCGTGCGAGGCAGCGCTGCTCGATCACGCCGAGGTAGCGCTCGCGGGCCTCGTCGGAGACGCCGCAGTCGCGCAGGCCGTCGTGCGCCATCGGCAGAAGCCTGCGCAGCACCAGTTCGTCCGGCGGGATCCAGCCGATGCCCGGCCAGTACAGCTGGGCGTTCATGCCGTGCCGGGCCCCGGTGTAGAGGTTCTCCTCGGCCGCCTGGAACGACATCTGCGTCCACAGTGGACGTTCCTGTGAGGTGAGCGCGCGCTGGGCGCCGTAGAAGAAGGCGGCGTTGGCCATCGTGTCGAGCACCGTGGGGCCCGCGGGCAGGACCCGGTTCTCGACGCGCAGGTGCGGCACGCCGTCGACGACGTCGTAGACCGGGCGGTTCCAGCGCCAGATCGTGCCGTTGTGCAGGCGCAGTTCGGAAAGACGAGGCGCGCCACCGGCTTCCAGGACCTCCAACGGGTCCTCGTCGTCGGTTTCGGGCAGCAGGCTGGGGAAGTAGCGCACGTTCTCCTCGAACAGGTCGAAGATCGACGTGATCCACCGTTCACCGAACCACACGCGCGGACGGACGCCCTGGTTCTTCAGCTCGTCCGGACGGGTGTCGGTGGCCTGCTCGAACAACGGGATCCGGGTCTCGTGCCAGAGCGCTTTGCCCAGCAGGAAAGCCGAATTCGCGGCGATGGCGACTTGCACACCCGCCAGGCACTGCGCGGCGTTCCAGTGCGCGGCGAAGTGCGTCGGCTCGACCTGCAGGTGCAGCTGCACGGACGTGCACGCGGCCTCGGGCAGGATCGACTCCGCGTAGGTGTCCAGCTTCTCCGGGCTCTTGCCCGGCATCGCCGGGCCTTCCATGCGCAGCACCATCTCCTCGCCGCGGGCCTTGAAGATGGTGTCGTTGAGGAGTGCGTACCTCGGCGCCTCGGAGAGCCACTTGCGGTCGAAGTGCCTCTCCCGCAACGTGGGCAGCACGCCGATCATGGCGAGGTTGGCGCCCGCGTCGTTGGCCTTCGAGTCCGCGTTGTCGAGCGACGTGCGCAGTTCCTCTTCCAGGCCAAGCATCTCACCCCCGGCCAGCTCGCGCGGGGGCACGTTGATCTCCAGGTTCTGCTGCCCCAGCTCCAGCGTGTACGAGGGATCGTCGATCTTCTCGAGCACCTCCGAGTTCGCCATCGCCGGCCGCATCGCGTCGTCGACGAGGTTCAGCTCGATCTCGAGCCCCATCTGCCGACGGGGAAAGGAGAACGTGTCTTCGGCCAGCATCGTGGCCAATGCGTCGAGACTTCGCTGCATCTTCTCGCGATAGCGCTGGCGATCGTCTCTGGTGAAAGTGCGGCTGGACACTTCACTTCCCATGCCGCTACCCCTTCGCTCGGCGCCGGTGGGCGCGGGCCAGGCGGAACGCCAAAAGTCGCACAGCGCAATCCCCCTTTACATCGCCCAAAACGGTGCTCTCTGTCACATGGAGGTAACAACCAGCGATCATCCCCTGGTCGGACGTGTGCGGTTCCGCCCTCCGGACTACCTCGCCTGTTCCACACCGGACCGGATGCGAAACTTCCGGCGTGGCGAAGGTGATCGAGATCAACGACCCGGCGGACCCTCGGCTGGACGACTTCCGGGACCTGTCGACGGCCGACCGCAGGCCGGATCGGCCGGGCGGGCGGGGTCTCGTCATCGCCGAGGGCGTCGTGGTGGTGGAACGTCTGCTGGCGTCGCCGTACCCGGTGCGCGGGCTGCTCGGGGTGCGGCGGCGGATCGAGGCGCTGGACCTTTCTGACCTGGACGTTCCCGCCTACGTGACGTCAGCAGAGGTTATGGCGTCGGCCGTTGGTTTCCACTTGAACCGGGGTGTACTGGCGGCGGCGGACCGCGCTCCCGCGGTGTCGTTCGAGGAGCTCGCCGAGACGTCCCAGCGCCTCGCCGTGCTTGAAGGCGTGGGCGATCACGAGAACCTGGGTTCGATCTTCCGCAACGCCGCCGCGCTGGGCGTCGACGGCGTCGTGCTGGGGCCGGGGTGCAGCGATCCGCTGTATCGACGCAGTGTGCGGGTGTCGATGGGTCACGTCCTGCGCGTGCCGTTCGCTACCACAGATGAGTGGCCCGCGGCGCTGAACCTGTTGCGGCAAAAGGGTTATACCGTTGCCGCTCTGACGCCGCGCCCATCCGCCCTGCATCTTGCAGATGCGGGGTTGCGCGGCCGTCGGGTGGCGGTGCTGCTGGGTTCGGAGGGGCCCGGCCTCACCGACGAGGCGATCGACGCCGCGGATCTGGCCGTGCGCATCCCGATGTCGTCGGGCGTGGACTCGCTGAACGTGGCCACCGCGGGCGCGGTGGCGTTCTACGCCCTGCTTTAGAGCAACGTCAGGATCAGGGCCAGCCAGGCGACGAGCACCCCGGTCACGACGCCGTACGCGACCCAGCGCCACACCGGCACACTGCGCCCGAGCCAGACCGACGGCGCCAGCCCGCCGACCACCAGCACGTTCGCGACGAGCGCGAGCCACCGGCTGGTCTCGCCCAGCCCGAGCGACAGCGACACGACGGTCACCGTGACGATCGCGGCCGTGATGACGCTGACCGTGAGCCCGGTGCCCCACGGCGTCGGCTCCGGCTCGTCCTCGACCACCGTCTGCACGGCGACCGCGGCCGCCTCAGGGGCGTCGACGCTGACCAGTTCGCCGCTGACGGGGTCGGTGTAGCTGACGGGGGAGTTCATGACCGACGCGATCCTGCCCGCGAGCTGCTTGCCCCTGCGCGCGACCAGCGCACTGGCCACGCCGTCGGCGGGCGTCTCGGAGCGCACCACCGCGTCGGCGACCTTCGCCCACTCGTGCAGCGCCTCCGCGAGATCGGCGCCGAGGGGCAGGCTGTGCGGGTCGACCTCGCGCTCACCGGAGTCGTCTTCCCCGGCCAGCACGGCGCGGCCGTCCCGGACTCGCAACTCCACTGCGTCCTCCTCGGTCTGGACCTTCGGCCAGAAACCTATCGGACGCGATGACTAGGGAGAACGACCGAGCTGGAGTCGTGAGGTCGCGTTCGCGCCAGATCCCCATTGGCGCGAACGCGACCTGCAGGCCTACGCGAGCGAGTCGCGCCAGGCCGTGTGCAGGGCCGCGAACCGGCCCCGCTCACCGATCAGCTCCGCGGGGGAGCCGTCTTCCACCACAATGCCACCATCCAGCACCAGAACGCGGTCCGCGATCAGGACCGTCGACAGGCGATGGGCGATGATGAACGCCGTCCGGTCGGCCAGCACTGTCTCCAGCGCGGCCTGCACGGCGCGTTCGGTGGGCACGTCCAGGGATGATGTTGCCTCATCCAGGACCAGCACCGCCGGGTCGGCCAGGAAAGCACGCGCGAAAGCGACCATTTGGCGCTGTCCCGCGGACAACCGGCCGCCCCGTTTGCGGACGTCCGTGTCGTAGCCGTCCGGCAGAGCCGCGATGAACTCGTGCGCTCCCAGCTCGGCCGCGGCGGCCTCGATCTCCGCCCGCGACGCCGACGGACGGCCCAGCGCGATGTTGTCCGCCACCGAGCCCGAGAACAGGAAGTTCTCCTGCGTCACCATCACCACGGCCTTGCGCAGATCCGTGTCCGCGATCGACCGCAGGTCGGTGTCGTCGAGCCGTACCGAGCCCGACGACGGGTCGTAGAAACGGCCCACGAGCTTCGCCACCGTCGTCTTGCCGGCGCCGGTCGCGCCCACCAGGGCCACGGTCTGGCCGGCCGGCACGTCCAGCGTGAAGCGCGGCAGCACCAGCCGGGACGCGCCGGGGTACTGGAACTCCACGTCGGCGAACCGGACGGCGCCCCGTGCGTGCTGGATGGCCACCGGCGACTTGGGTTCCGGCACAGACGGCTTCTCCTCCAGGACGCCGGAGATCTTCTCCAGCGCGGCGGTGGCGGAGGAGTACGAGTTCGCGAACATCGCCAGCTCGTCGAACGGGTCGTAGAAGCGGCGCAGGTACAGCATGAACGCCGCCAGCACGCCCAGTTCGACGGCGCCGTCCGCCACCCGGTAGGCGCCCCAGGCGAGGACCACGGCCAGCGACACGTTGCCGATGGTGCGGATCGTCGCGATGAACGTGGCCATCACGCCCAGGGCATCGGTGTTCGCGTCGCGGAACTGGTCGTTGAAGCCGGACATGATCTTCTCGTTGCGGGGCTGGCGGCGGAACGCCTGCACCGCGCGGATGCCGTTCATGGACTCCACGAACTGCACGATGATCTTGGCGATCGCGCCGCGCGTGCCCCGGTACGCCTCCATCGAACGGCGGCGGAACCACCGCCACAGGAAGAACAGCGGCACGAAGCCCGCGATCACGACCGACGCCAGCGGGGCGTCGAGCCAGATCAGGATCACCGCGATGCCCACCACCGACAGCGCGGCGTTGAACAGGCTGTCCAGGCCCTCCTCCAGCAGGTCCTGCAACGCGTCGACGTCGCTGGTCAGCCGGGAGATGACCTTGCCGGACGTGTACGACTCGTGAAAGCCGACCGACAGGCCCTGCGAGTGCCGGAAGATCCGGCCGCGCAGGTCCAGCAGCAGGTCCTGGCCGACGCGGCCGGAGATCCGCAGGAACGCCCAGCGCAGGAACGTCATCAGCAGCGCGCAGACCGCGTAGCCGGCGACGCACCAGATCAGGATCGCCGGGCTGCCGCCGACCGCGTCCGGGATGCCCTTGTCGATCGCGGCGGCGATCAGCAGCGGGCCCGCGAGGGCCGCCAGGTTGCCGGTGACGACCGCCGCGATCGCCAGCGACGTGCGGGCGACGTGCGGGCGCAGCAACGAACCCAGCAGCCTGCGGGACCGTGCCTGCAGGCGCAGGCCCGTCGAGTACGAGATCTCCTCGATCTCCTCGGAGGCGACGCCGCGCCACTCTTCTTCAGCCGCAACGGGTGCGACAACTTCACTCACGACGCCACCTCCTCTTCGACCAGGTCCTCGTCCATGCTGGACAGAAGCCGACGGTATTCCTCGTTGGTGTCCAGCAGTTCCCGGTGCGAGCCGATCGCGGCGATCTTGCCGTTCACCAGGAGCGCCACGCGGTCGGCGAGCTGCACGGTCGACGACCGGTGCGCGACGACCAGAGCCGTGGTGTCGCGCAACACCCTGCGCAGGGCGCCCTCCACCTCGGCCTCGGTGTGGACGTCCAGGGCCGACAGCGGGTCGTCCAGCACCAGCACCGCCGGCCTGCCGACGACCGCGCGCGCCAGCGCCAGCCGTTGCCGCTGACCACCGGACAGCGACAGGCCCTGCTCGCCGATCCGGGTCGCGAGACCCCACGGCAGCGCGTCCACGAACTCCTCCGCCTTGGCCACCCGCAACGCCTCGCGCACCTGGGTCTCGGTGACGTTCGGCAGGCCCAGCCCCACGTTCTCGGTGACCGACGCGGAGAACAGCACCGGTTCCTCGAACGCGGTGCCCACGACGGTCCGCAGGTCCTCCAGCGAGAGGTCCCGCACGTCGGCGCCGTCGATCGTGATCCGGCCACCGGTGACGTCCGCGAGCCGCGGCACCAGCGCGGTCAGCGTCGTCTTGCCCGACCCCGTCGCGCCGACCAGCGCCAGCGTCTCGCCGGGACGCAGGTCGAGGTCGATGCCCGACAACACCTCACGGCCGTCGTCGAACGCGAACCGCACGCCCTCGAAACGAACGTGCCCGCGCAACGGCGTGGGCAGCGGCGCGGGCGAGGCGGGGCTGGTGATCGTGACGGGGGAGTCGATGACCTCCCAGTAGCGTTCCAGCGCCGAGGCGGCCTGGTTCGTCTCCGCCAGCAGCCAGCCGATGGAGTCGATGGGCCAGCGCAGGTAAGCGCTCACCGCGACCGCCGCGACCAGCGTGCCGACCGTCATCCAGCCGTTCACGATGCCGACCGCGCCGACGCCGAGCATGCCCGCGATCGACAGCTCCGGCAGCACGATCAGCACCGACCACAGCGCGGCCAGGATCGAGATCTTGTTCAGCTCGGTCGTCCGCAGTTCCCGCGCCTGCGCCAGGAACCGCTTCGAGAGCTCCGGCCCGCGTCCGAACGCCTTGAGCACCCGGATGCCGAGCACCGACTCCTCGACCGTCGTGGTCAGGTCGCCCGCCTGGTCCTGCGCCCGCCGCGCGACGACCTTGAACTTCGACTCGAAGAAGTACGAGATGATGATCAACGGCAGCGAGCCGCACAGCGACACGACCAGCAGCCACGGTGACAGCGCCGCGATGATGCCCAGCCCGATCAGCACGACCGCGCTGTTCACGATCAGGAAGACGATCGCGAACGCGACGAACCGCCGCACGGTCGTGAGGTCGTTCGTCGCGCGCGACAGCAGCTGACCGGACTGCCACCGGTCGTGGAACGCCACCGGGAGCCGCTGAAGGTGCTGGTACAGGTCGAAACGCATGCGCGCCTCGACCTCGGCCGCGGGCCGGGCGACGATCTTGCGCCGGATGTAGAACAGCGCCGCCTCGCCGAGCCCGAGCACCAGCACGCCCAGGATCAGCCACGGCAGCGGACCGGTCTGCTTGTTCTGAATCGGACCATCGACGATGCGCTGCGTCAGCAGCGGGATGCCAAGACCACACAGCATCGCGAGCATCGTCGCCGACAGCACGACAATCATCCGTGCGCGGTGCGGCCGCACGTACGGCCACAACCTCCGCAAGGTCCTGATCGTCGAGTTTCGTTGATCGCTCACGCGATGAGCCCCCTCCAGGTCATCTCCAAAGTACGAAGTCAGACCCGTCTTCAGCATCCGGTTTTTCTCCCCACCGGAGGGTGCAGGCTCGACTTAGGTCGAGGTCAAGGGCACGATGACCACCATGACGCGGTTTCTGCGAACCGAGCAGACGATGGCGTTTCCACACGGACGGCTCATCGCCTCACGCGACGGAGTGAACTACGTCCTGGCCCCGGACGGCTGGGACCACCTGGCCGGTCCACGCCCGAGACACGCGATGCTCGTCTCCCGCGAAGAGGCCGAGGACTGGTGCGAACGCGAGGGCTGGGACCTGAACCTGCTGGATCAGGTACCGGTCACTTCCTGAAGGTGAACAGGCCGACCAGCCCGTAGGCGACGGCCGCGAGCAACGCCTCGGCGTGGTGCCGGTTGGCGAACCACCCGATGACGGGTTCGTGCACCTTGAAGTAGAGCCCGACGCCCAGCACGATCGGCCCGAGCAGGATGATCGGCCACACCGGCCGCACCCCGAAGACCCGCAGGATCGGCCCGGCCAGCACCAGCGACGACACGAGCGCGAGCGGCAATCCGATCAGCACGAGCAGCAGGAACGCCGACATCGACGTGTTGTCGAGCCACGACTTCAGGAAGCCCGACTCGTACGCCCACGTCCACCCGAGCACCAGCCCGGCGCCGACGGCCATCGACAGGACGACCCGGAACAACAGCCGGCGTCCTGTCCTACCCGTCTTGCCCGCGGTGCTCTGCTCCGTCACGCCGTCCACCGTAACCAGCGGTCACCGCGGCGGCCAGGGCGTACCCGACTCCGGCCGAGATCGTGACCACCAGGACACCGACGATCTCCGGCGGCCGGGCGCGCATCCCCACGATGGTCAGCGCACCGGCCAGTGCCAGCACGAACGAGCCGACCGGTCCCAGGACGGCGGTCGGCCAGACGGGCCTGGGCCGGGCGAGCCTGAGCAGGGCCCACGCCACGACCGCCCACACGACCGCCGATATCGGCGCCACCCAGAGGTAAACAAGTCCTGCGCACCCCAACGCGTCAGGACTGAGACCGTCGCACAGCGCGCGACCGATCGGCACGAACGACATCCACCACGCCGCCGCGCACACCGCCCCCGCCACCGCCGCCGTGACCACCCTCATGGCTGGAGCATGACGATCCGCAGGACGCACTGCCATGCGCAGAACTACGCAACGGGCGTCTCGTCCTGCTCGTGGTGCTCCGCTCTGTCACGCCGACCGCCGTGAGCATCAGGCATGAAGCTGGCCAGGGCGTAGCCGGCGGCCGCGGAGACCGTGACCAGTCCGAGCGACCCGCCCACTGACACGGCGATCTTCGCGTGGCCGAGCACAACAGTGCCGGCGTACAGCACCGGCAGCGCGAACACCGTCCCCAGCAGCGAGATGAGCCAGCCCGAGACCGCACCCGTGAGCCGCAGAAGTCCCCGCCCCGCACAGCGCCCCCACCATCGCGGCGACCAGCATCGCCGAAAGCCCCCTCATGGGCAGATCATGACGATCGGGCGGCCGCCTCACCAGGGGTTGAGCGGCCGGCGACCGCACCTGCCAGCCGAACGTCGTCGCGAGCGCGAGACGTCGTCACCACCGCTCCCAGGGCGTAGGCGGAGGCGGCCAGCAGCACCGTGACCACCCGCAGCACGTCGACCTCGAGCGAGAACATGCCGAGGACGCCGCCGCAGACGCCGAGCACGGCCCACAGCACGAAGCCCGCCCACGCGGCGGCCCCTCCGCGTCCGGCGCCGGCCAGTGCGAGCCCGGCCGCGGTCAGGCCGCTGCCGACGAGCATCCAGATCGGCAAGGTCGAGAACTCGAAGTTCGTCCCGTAGAAGGCGGAACGGCGCTCGGAGAACATGCCCTGGAGGCAGAACCCGGCGACCGCGCCGGACACCGCCCCCACCGTGCCACGCCTGAGCGGAGTCACGCTGACCGTCCTGGACAGGCGCACGACGCTGCTGCTCAGCGAGGCGATCGTGTAGGCGACGCAGGGCACGAGCACCGCCGCGTACGCCAGGAACCGGAGGTCGTCTTCCCTGGACAGGTGGAAGTAGGAGGCCTCGACGTAGAGGGCCGACAGGCCCAGCGCCACCCACAGCCCGCTACCGATCGCGGCCGTCCGCCAGCCGCGTTCCTGGCACCCCAACCGGAAACCGGACGTGATCAGCACAGCCGCCACGAACATCCATGACAGGAAGAACGACGGAAGCAGCAGCGCGCCCGCAGCACCGCACGCCGTGCGGCCCGGTTCGTCGCAGTACCAGACGAACGCGTACACGGTCAGCAGAAGACCGGCGCCGGCCATCGCCCCGGCCACCGCCCCGATGACAGCGCGCAGCAACATGCGCCTACAGGTACCTGATCAAGTCGCCTGAGCGGGCGGGTCTTCACGAACCCTCCACAGCACCTTCACCGGTGAGCCGGCCATGCCCGGCAGCACGACTCCGCCCGGTCAGTGCGGCCGCCAGCGCGAAAGCCACGACCGGCACGGCGGACACGACGAGTTGCATGTTCGCGATGTCGACCACGGCGCCCGCCACCCACACGACCGGCCAGAAGGCGCACCCGAGCCCGGACGCGGACCAAGCGCGAGGAAGTGCGAACAACTCGAGCACCCCCGCCAGGACCAGCCCCGCCACGACGGCCCAGCACACGGGCAGGAAGAGCATCGCGACGTTGAACCACTTGTCGCAGATCCGGCCGCCCAGTTCCGGGCACCCCTCCGGGATCGCCCAAGACCAGCCCAGGTACCCCGCGGCTCCGGCGACCGCGCCGGCGAAGGCACCGATCAGCGCCCGCGTCAGCACCGCCGCGCCCGCCCCACCGCCAGCACGGCCGCCGTGTAGGCGACGCACGCCGTGACCACCGCCGCCGTCATGATGACGGGACCGCGTTCCGCTTGGTAGAGGTCGGAGTGTTCGTAGATCACGTAGAGGGTGGCCGCGACCAGCACGACCCACAGCACGGCGGCGGCCCCCGCCGCCCACCACCCGCGTCGCTGCCGCAGGAGGCGGAACCCGGCCACGACGAGCATCCCGGCCGCAGCCATCCAGAACAGCAACTGGAGCGGGACCACCAGGGGCTCACCGCACAGGGTGCGGCCCGGCCCACCGTTGCAGTACCGGTTCGTCAGGGTCATGGTCGACAGGAACCCGAAGCCCGCCACCGCTCCGATGACGGCCCCGAGGACAGTGCGCGACAACATGCGCCAAGAGCTACCTGATCAAGGCCGGTCGAGGCCCGATCTTCACGAACCCTCCACAGCACCTTCACCGCGCGGAGCCGTGAGCACGGCGATCAACGCGTACAGCGCGGCGAACACCGCGAAGGCCAGAAAAGTCATTCCCAGCAACAGGATCATCGCGACCACCGCCATGAGGGTCGCGGGCACGGCCACCAGCCATGCCCGCGACACGCTCAACGAACGCAGTGCGATCCCACCTGCGACCGCCCCGGCCACCGCGAACACCGGAGTGGCGATCACGAAGGCGCCGAGACAGCCCCAGTCGTCCTTCGAGCAGACCGCGCCCGAAGCGAGGAGCTCGAACATTCCCCACCAGGCCAGCCCGAGGAGTGCACCCACTCCGGCAGCCAGCGCGACACGACGTCCCACGGTGTCAGCGTCTCACTCAGCGGTTCGACCGCACGCCCAGTAAAACGTCTTCCCACGAAGGAACGATGGGGTGGTTCTTCTTCCCCCGCTTCGGAGGAGGGTCCTTGCGCACCGGCTTCTCCGCCGCGGGCTCCTGCTCCGTCTTCACCGGTGGTGCGGGCGGGGCAGGCGCGGGCTCCGGCTCAGGCAGCTTCTCCTGAGCCGGCTTCTCGGCCACGACAGGTGCCGCCACGGGGGCGGGCGCCTGAGCGGGAACCGGCACGGGTGCCGGCTCCTCGGCAACGGGCGCGGGGGCCGCCGGAAGGACCGGGGTCGTTTCCAGGGCCTGCCGTGCCAGTTGCGTCACCGGACGCACCGTGCGCAGCGTGCGGTTCGGGTTCGGGTCCATCAGGTCGACCGCGGCGTCGTCCAGAGCCGTCACCGTGCCGCCCTGCGCACCGGGGTGGAACGCCCAGTGCGCGCGGTTCTCCGAGCGACCGGTCTTCCACTGCAGCTGCACGATCCAGCGGTTGTCGTCGCCGCGCCACGCGTCCCACTTGGTGTCGGACAGGTCGTGGCCACGCAGACCGAACGAGTGCGCGACGACCTCACCGAGCGTCTGCACGTCCGGGCCGTCCTCACGGACCGGGTGCGCGCGCTGAGCCAGGTCGGCCGTGCGCGAACGCTCCAGCAGAACGGGGTAGGCGAAGCGCTCGATGCGGTGCGTGGGCATGCCGGCGGCGGCCGCGACCTGCTCGATCGACTCGCCGGCGCGGATGCGGGCCTGGATCTCGCGAGGCCGCATGAGGGCCTCGCCCGATTCGATCTGCATCTGGCCGAGGCGCGCGAGATCACCGCGCAGGGCTGCCCGAAGGCGCTCGTCTGCGGGGAGCGTGAAGCGCTCGCCGCGGTTTTCGGGGTCCTCGAGAATGACGGACTTGCCGTCCTCGTCGAGCCCGATGACTCGCAGCGCTCGCATCGTGGCCTCCCTGAATTCGCACCTCGCCAGCAGACAACGTTAGGACAACGAGCCGTCACTGCGTGGGAGACTCGCCGATATCTCTACGTGATCTTGCCAGTTCACGAGGCCTGTCGCACGCCCGTTTCCGGAAGATTCACCTGGACCACGAGACCGCCTCCCCCGTTCGGGCGAGCCTTGGCCGACCCCTGATGAGCCTTCGCGACGGACTGCACGATCGACAGGCCGAGGCCGGATCCGGCGGTCCCGGTGCGGTCGCGGAGCCGGCGGAACGGCTCGAACAATCCGGGTACTGCCTGGGCAGGCACGGTGGGACCGGTGTTGGTGACGATCAGTTCTTGATCAAGCCGCACGGACACGGAGCCGCCCGGCTTGTTGTAGAGCACCGCGTTGCGCAACAGGTTGCCGACGAGCTGGGCAAGTAGGACCGGATCGCCGTCCACCAGATACCTGCGAGTCCGAACCTCAAACGTGACTTTTTTCTCCGAGGCCAGCGCGGCGCACGACTCCACTTCGTCGTCGATGACCTCGTCCAGCCACACCAGCTCACGCGTGGCGAGCCCGCGGTCACTGCGAGCGAGCAGCAACAGCCCGTCGATGAGCTTCTCGCTTCGCTCGTTGGTGTCGAGCAGATGCGCTCCGAGACGGCGGATCTCGTCCGACGCGCCGGGGTCGCCCAACGCCACCTCGATCAACGTCCGCTGCACGGCCAGCGGCGTGCGCAGCTCGTGCGAGGCGTTCGCGACGAACCGCTTCTGGCTGTCGAACGACGACGCGAGCCGGTCGAGCATCCCGTCGAACGTGTCCGCGAGCTCCTTCAGCTCGTCCGGCGGCCCGTCCAGCTCGATGCGCTGGTCCAGCCGCTCGGCCTCCAGCCGGTGCGCGGTCGTGGTGATCGAGTGCAACGGCGCCAGCACCCGTCCGGCCACGACCCAGCCGAGCCAGACGGCGATCACCGCGGCCACCAGCAGCGCGATGATCGACTGCCACAGGACCGTGCTCATCGTGCTGGCTTTGATCTGCGCGCCGGTGAACACCGCGGTGTCGGTCGGAAGCTCGCCCGCCGCGACCGCCGTGTAGCCGGAGTACGGGTCGACCAGCTCCGCCGGCACCGTCCTGGCCATCGCCACGCCGTCGCCCGGCGTCCACTCGGCGAGCAGCCAGTAGTTGAGCCCGATCAGCGCGATGCCCGCGATCAGGAACACCCCGGCGTACCAGGCCGTCAGCCTGGTCCGGAGCGTCATGAGCCGAACCGGTAGCCGGCGCCGGGCACGGTCTGGATGACCTGCGGCGCGCCCAGCTTGCGGCGCAGCGTCATCACCGCCACCCGCACGGCGTTCGTGAACGGGTCCGCGTGCTCGTCCCAGGCCTTCTCCAGCAGCTCCTCGGGACTCACCACGTTGCCCTCCGCTCGCATCAGCACCTCCAGCACGGCGAACTCCTTGGGAGACAAAGGCAGGAACGCCCCGTCACGCGACGCCTGGTGCCGCGGCAGGTCCAGCGTCACGCCGGCCCGTTCGAGCACCGGCGGCAGGGCCGGCCGAGCCCGGCGGCCCAGCGCCTGCACTCGGGCCACCAGCTCGGCGAACGCGAACGGCTTGGTCAGGTAGTCGTCGGCGCCGAGCCCGAGCCCGGCCACCCGATCGTCCACTTCGGCCGCCGCCGTCAGCATCAGCACCCGCGCCTCGCCGCCGGTCGCGTGCACCGCCTTGCACACCTCGTCACCGTGCACGAGGGGCAGATCGCGGTCGAGCACCACGACGTCGTACGCGTGCACCCCTACCCGTTCCAACGCCGCTTCGCCGTCGTAACAGACGTCGACCGCCATCGAGAACCTGCGCAACCCCTCGGCGATCGTGTCCGCGAGCAACTGTTCGTCCTCGACCACCAGCACACGCATGACACCTATTTTCCGCGCAACGGGCATAAGCGCCGGATAAGGCCTTTCGCTTAACGCCCCCGAATGACGCTCTCCGTAGACCTGTCCCCATGAAATCCACCATCGCAGTGTTGCTGGGCCTGCTCCTGGCGCTCACCGCCTGCGGGTCGAAGGACCAGGCGGCGGACGGCAAGAAGGACGAGAAGGGAGACATGATCGCGTTCGCCAAGTGCATGCGGGAGAACGGCGTGAACATGCCGGACCCGAAGGACGACGGCAGCGGCGGCGTGATGATCGAGGCCATGCCCGCCGACGGAGGGGGCGAGGGCGGAGCTCCGGACATGGAGAAGATGAACGCCGCCAACGAGGCCTGCAAGAAGCACCTCCCCAACGGTGGCGAGGTCAAGCCGCCGTCGCCTGAGCAGCAGGACAAGATGCGCCAGGACGCGAAGTGCATGCGGGACAAGGGTTACGACTGGCCCGACCCGAACTTCGACGGCGGAGGCACCACCGAGGTGCAGGAACTGCCCGACATGTCCGACGACAAGGTCAAGCAGGACATGAAGGACTGCGGCATGGGCGAGGGCATGGTCTCCGTGAGGCCCGTCGGATGAAGCGCGGAGTGAACAGGAAGGTCGTCGTCGCCGCACTCGTCGTGGCGGTGGTGCTCGGCACCGGCGGGGTCGTGGTCCTCACCAGAATCGCGTCCAACCAGGCCAACGCCGCCCCGCTGCAGAACGATCCGGCGAAGACCGCGCAGGTCAAGAAGACCAACCTCGCCGACCAGCAGTCGATGACGGGCCAGCTGGGCTTCGGCGCGGAACGAGCTCTGGCCAGCCGGAAAAGCGGCACCGTCACCGGCCTGCCGAAACCGGGCGAAGTCATCGAGCAGGGCAAACCGGTGTTCCACTCGGACGCCAAGCCCGTGCCGCTGTTCTACAGCCAGATGCCGCTCTACCGCGATCTCGAAGCGGGCATGTCGAACGGACCCGACGTCAAGGTGGTGGAGGAGAACCTCGCCGCACTCGGGTTCAAGGACTTCGGCGCCCCCGACGAGAAGTTCACGTACTACACGGCCACCGCGCTGAAGAAGTGGCAGAAGGCCAACGGCCTGGAGCAGACCGGAAAGCTCGGCGCCGGTGACGTGATCGTCCAACCAGGAGCGATCCGCGTCTCGTCGCTGACCGCCCCGCTCGGCGCACCGGCCGGCGGCGACCTGATGAAGGTCACCGGCACCGAACGCGCGGTGACCGTCGAGCTGGAGCAGTCCAAGCAGCGCCTCGCCAAGCAGGGCGAGAAGGTCGAGCTGTCGGTCAGCGGCGGCAAGCCCACCACGGGCACGATCACCGGCATCAGCCGCACCACCGGCGATCCGAACCAGGGCTCGAAGCCGAAGATCGTGCTGACGATCTCCGTCGACGACCCGAAGGCCGTGGAGGGCATCGAGTCCGGCAGCGTCACCGCGCTGTTCACGGTGTCCAAGAAGCAGAACGTGCTCGCGGTCCCGATCGGCGCGTTGCTCGCGTTGAACGAGGGCGGCTACGGCGTGGTCGCCGAGGACGGCAAGACCATCCCGGTCACCGTCGGCATCTTCGCCAAGGGCCAGGTCGAGGTGCAGGGCGAGGGCCTGCGCGAGGGCATGAAGGTGGTGACCACGGAGTGATCACCGTCGACCACGCGAGCCGGACGTATCCCGGCGGTGTGCAGGCGTTGCGCGACGTCTCCCTGACCGTCGGGGGCGGGGAGATGCTCGCGATCGTGGGACCGTCCGGCTCGGGCAAGTCGACGCTGCTGCACCTGATGGGCACGCTCGACAAGCCCACCTCGGGCACGGTCGAGATCGACGGCAACGACATCTCCACCTTGTCGGACAACGCTTTGTCGGCACTGCGGGCGCGCACGATCGGGTTCGTGTTCCAGCAGTTCTTCCTCACCGACGGCTTGTCCGCGATCGAGAACGTGGCCTCCGGCCTGGTCTACGCCGGTGTGCCGCGTTCGAAGAGACGGGCCATGGCGATGTCCGCTTTGGACAGAGTCGGCCTGATCCACCGCGCGCTGCACAAGCCGCACGAGCTGTCCGGTGGTGAACGCCAGCGGGTCGCGATCGCCAGGGCCGTGGTGAACACGCCGGGGATCCTGCTGGCCGACGAGCCGACCGGGAACCTGGACACGAAGAACGGCGCGGGTGTGCTGGAGTTGCTGGAGAGCCTCAACTCCGACGGCACGACGATCGTGATGATCACGCACGACCGGGACATCGCGGCGTGGGCGCCGCGCCGCGTCGAAGTGCGCGACGGGGTGATCGTGTGATCGACCTCCTCCGCCTCGGGTTCTTCGGGATGCGGACCCGTCCGATCCGCGCGATCCTCTCCGCGCTGGGCATCGCGATCGGCATCGCCGCCGTCGTCGCGGTCGTCGGCATCCCCGCCTCCAGCGCGGCGGCTCTCAAGGAGAAGATGTCCAAGCTGGGCACCAACCTCCTGACCGCGGCGCCCGGCCAGGACTACTTCGGCCAGGACGCGAAGCTGCCGGAGACGGCGGTGCCGATGGCCAAGCGGATCGGCGCGGTGTCGGCCGCCAGTGCCACCGGCAAGATCTCCGCGAGCGTCCGCAAGAACGACCTCGTGCCGACGAGCGACACGCTCGGGTTGCAGGTGCAGGCGGCGGAGAAGGACCTGCTCAAGGTGCTGGGCGCCGAGGTCCGTGCGGGCCGGTGGCTGTCGTCGGGGGAGAAGGCGGTGGTGCTCGGGGGCACCGCGGCCTCGCGTCTGGGCATCGAGAAGCCCGGTGTGCAGCTGTGGATCGACGGCCAGTGGTTCACCGTCGTCGGCATCCTCGGGCCGCTGCCGCTCGCACCGGAGATCGACAGGTCCGCGCTGATCGGCTGGGACGCGGCCAAGGAGGCGTTCGGGTTCGAGGGCAACGCGAACACGGTCTACGTGCGCACGTCCCCTGACCAGGTCGACAACGTCCGCAACCTGCTCGGCCCGACGTTGAACCCGCAGAAGTCCAACGAGGTCAAGGTTTCCCGGCCGTCCGAGGCGCTCGAAGCGCAGCAGCTGGCCGAGAGTTCCTACAACGCGCTGTTCCTGGGCTTGGGCGGAGTCGCGTTGTTGGTGGGTGGCGTCGGCGTGGCGAACACGATGGTGATCTCGGTGCTGGAACGGCGCAGGGAGATCGGTCTGCGGCGGGCGCTCGGGGCGACCCGGCGGCAGATCCGGTGGCAGTTCCTCACCGAGTCGGTGTTGTTGTCCGGTCTTGGCGGACTGGTCGGCGTGATCGTGGGAATCGCGGTCACGGCCGGATATTCGATCAGTCAGCAATGGCCTGCGGCACTGCCGTGGCCGGCCCTGCTCGGGGGAGTGGGTTCGGCGATCCTCATCGGCGCCATCGCCGGCGTCTATCCCGCGGTGCGGGCGGCACGTCAGTCGCCCACGGAAGCACTCGCCTGAAAAGCCCTGGGGTGCACCGAGAACTCATCGGTGCACCCCAGGCCGCTACCTCAAGAACTTCAGAGCTGGCCGACGACCCAGTCGATCGCCTGCGTCAGGATCGTGACGTCGTTCGGCTCGATGGCCGGGAACATCGCGACGCGCAGCTGGTTCTTGCCGAGCTTGCGGTACGGCTCGACATCGACGATGCCGTTGGCGCGCAGCACCTTCGCGACCACGGCCGCGTCCACGTCGTCGGTGAAGTTGATCGTGCCGACGACCTGTGAGCGGTCAGCGGCCTTCTCGACGTACGGCGTGGTGTACGCGGTCTTCTCGGCCCAGGAGTACAGGCGGTCCGAGGAGTCCTTGGTGCGTGCGACGGACCAGTCGAGGCCGCCGTTGCCGTTGATCCAGTCGATCTGGTGCGCCAGCAGGAAGAGCGTGGCGACCGACGGCGTGTTGTACGTCTGGTCCTTGGTGGAGTTGTCGAGCGCGGTCGGCAGCGACAGGAACTCCGGCACCCAGCGGTCCTTGAGCTCGTCGACGCGGGCCAGCGCGGCGGGCGACATCAGCGCGAGCCACAGGCCGCCGTCCGAGGCGAACGACTTCTGCGGCGCGAAGTAGTAGACGTCGAAGTCCTCGGCCTTGACCGGCAGGCCACCGGCAGCGGACGTCGCGTCGATCGCGATGAGCGCGTCGCCGGAGCCCTCGATGCGGGTGACGGGCATCGCGACACCGGTCGAGGTCTCGTTCTGCGCCCAGCCGACCAGGTCGGCGCCCTCGGCGTAGAAGAGCTCGGGCGTGGTGCCCGGCTCGGCCTTGGTGACCAGCGAGTCCTTCAGGAACGGCGCGGTCTGCGTGACCTTCGCGAACTTGGAGGAGAACTCACCGTTGGTGAAGTGCTGCGCGGTCTCGCGGACCAGGCCGAACGACGCCGCGTCCCAGAACGCCGTGGTGCCACCGTTGCCGAGCACGACCTCGTAGCCGTCCGGCAGCTGGAACAGGTCGCGCAGTCCGGAGCGGACGCGGCCGACGAGGTTCTTGACGGGCTTCTGCCGGTGGGACGTGCCGAGCAGTGCCGCACCCTCGGAAGCGAGAGCCGCGACGGCCTCGGGACGCACCTTGGACGGTCCACAGCCGAAGCGGCCGTCAGACGGCTTGAGCTCGGCGGGAAGCACCAACGAGGTCGGATCGGCGGTCTGGGTCATGTGGTCACGCCTCCGGGGCGATTGACGAGCTTCAGGGACCTGACCGGCGCCGTTGCCGGAGCTCACAGTGTTGCAGGCCGGTGGCCGGGAGGTGACAGCCGGGTGTCCTGGGTCACTGCAGCATGCCGCGATCCATCGCCGTCGTCACCGCCGCGGTGCGGTCCGACACCCCGAGCTTGTTGAACACCCGCAACAGGTGAGTCTTCACGGTCGCCTCGGAGATGAACAACGTCCTTCCGATCTCGGCGTTGGACATCCCCTTGGCCACCAACTTCAGCACCTCGGCCTCGCGCGCCGATAGAGGCGGGGTGCGCACCTGCCCGACGACCTTCGCGACCATCGACGGAGCCAGCACGGTCTCGCCGCGCGCCGCCGCGCGGATCGCCGCGATGAGGTCTTCGGTCGTCGAGTCCTTGAGCAGGTACCCGGACGCACCGGCCTCGACCGCGCGAAGAATGTCCGAATCGGTCTCGTACGTCGTGAGGACCAGGACGCGCGGTCCGGTTCCGACGATCTTCGCGGTAGCGGCCACACCGTCCATTTCGGGCATTCGCAGGTCCATCAGCACGACGTCCGGCTTGAGCAGGGCGGCCTGAGTGATCGCCTCCTGGCCCGAACCCGCGTCGCCGACGACCTCCAGATCGTCCGCGACGAGCATGCCCTTCAAGCCCTGACGCACCACGGGATGGTCGTCCACCAGCAGAATCCTGATCACAGCGGTACCTCCACCAGCACGGACGCCCCGTCGTCGCTCGACAGCGAGAGCGTCCCACCCACCTGTTCCAGCCGTGCGCGCATGCCCCGCAGGCCGAAGCCCTCCGGTGCGTCGCCGAACCCGCGGCCGTCGTCGCGCACCTCCAGCGAGACGCCGTCCTCGTCGAACCTCATCACCACGTCGACCCGTGATGCCCCGGAGTGCCGTGCCACGTTGGTCAGCGCCTCCTGGACAGTCCGCAGCAGCACCACCTCGGCCGAGGTCTGCAGCCCCACCGGATCGCCGATGACCCGGAATGAGGACTCCAGCTCCACGCCGTTCACCAGCCGCCGCAGCGCGTCCTCCAGCGACGAACCGTCCAAAGGAGACGGTGAGTTGGACGCGACGAGCGCCCGTGCCTCGCGGAGGTTCTCCCGCGCGGTCCGCAACGCCAGTTCGACGTTCGGCTGCGCGCCCTGCAGCAGCGTGATGATCGACGTGAAGCCCTGCGCCAGCGTGTCGTGGATCTCGCCTGCCCAGCGAGCCCGTTCGGCCTCGATGGTGAGCGCCTCGATCCGGTTGAGCAGCTCGGCGCGCTGCCTGCTCTGCTCGGACATGCGGCTGATCGCCCAGCCGAACGCCTGGGAGAAGGCGATGATCAGCAGTGCGGCCGGCCACGGCAGCGCCGGAACCGCACCCGCGGCCCAGGTCAGGATCTGCGGCGTGAACACGAACAGCGCCATCGGCCAGAACGCCCACGCGACCGGCAGGACCATGTAGATCTGCGGGACCAGGCCGAACAGGGCGAAGGTCGCGTTGCCGCTGAACCAGACCGCGGGGGCGAACGTGGCGAGCGATCCGGCCGCGTAGATCAAGCCGTGCCAGTCGTCGTCGCCGCGGCTGACCAGCTTCTTGCCGTAGAGCAGGAACCACACGCCGTTCAAGCACAACAACCCCGCCGCCGTCAGGCGGTCGGCGAGGGTGTTGTTGTCGATCAGGATCAGCACGAGAGCGGTGGCCTGGGTGATCGCGAAGAGCACGTACCAGGTGATCAGCGACTGGTGTTGCTCCACTTGAAAGTCCTGCTGACGAGAACCAGGCCCACGATCGTCCACGCCCCGAGCACCAGCGCGATCTTGCCGAGCTCCCATGATCCCGCCGCCTCCATGACCGCGTAGTCGTCGTTCAGTGCGAACACCGAGCGGAAACCCTGACACACCCACTTGAGCGGGAAGAGCGAACCCACGGTGCGCAGCGACTCGGGCAGCGCCATCTGCATGATGAACACGCCGCTGAGGAACTGCAGCACGATGTACGGCAGGTTCAGCACGCCCGCGGCGTTCCGAGTGGACTTCGCGATCGTGCTCAGCGCCACGCCGATCAACGAGCACGAGATGACGCCGAGCGTGAAGACCCACCCGAAAGTCAGCCACTTCTGGGCGGTCGAGGGGAGCTCCACGTCGAACCGCAGCACGGCGACGATCATCAGCAGCACGGCCTCGAACAGGCTCGACACGAAGACCAGGACGATCTTGCCGATGAAGTAGGACGTGAACGGCATCGGCGTGCCGCGCAGGCGCTTGAGCGTGCCGTCCTCGCGGTCGGCCACGACGCTCATGCCCAGTCCGACGAACGACGTCGAGATGATGCCGGCGCCGATCATGCTGGCCGCGAACATCTGCGCGGCGGCGGGCTCCCGGACGTAGACGGTGCCGAGCAGCAGCATCAGGATCGCGGGCAGCGACACCGTGAAGATGAGGTTTTCCTTCTGCCGGAAGAACTCCCGCAGCTCGGTCGCACCCCTCGCGAGACCGAGCGACAGGGTTCCGGGCAGAGCCACCGCGGTGGTCATTTGATCAGCTCCAGGTAGACGTCTTCCAGCGACGGGCGGGTGACGGTGAGTTCGGCGAGCTCGCCGTCGCGGGACAGCTCGGCGATCGCCTTGGTGGGCTCGGAGGTCTTGATCTCCGTGTAGCCGCGGTCGGACATCCAGCGCACGGTCGCGTCGGCGTGCGCACGGCCACCGAGCGTCTGCGGCGTGCCCTCGGCGACGATCTTGCCTCCGGCGAGCACGGCGACGCGGTCGGCGAGCGCCTCGGCTTCGTCGAGGTAGTGCGTGGTCAGCAGGATCGTGGTGCCCTCGGCGGCCAGCAGCTTGATCAGGCTCCAGAACCGGCGGCGCGCCTCGGGGTCGAAGCCGGTGGTCGGCTCGTCCAGGAACACGAGCTCGGGGCGGCCGATGATGCCGAGCGCCACGTCGAGCCGGCGCCGCTGACCACCGGACAACGTGCCGCCGCGGGACTTGGCCTTCTCGGTGAGCCCGACGAGGTCGATGACCTCGTCCGGGTCACGAGGGTCGCCGTAGTACTTGGCGTAGTGGTGGACGGCTTCGCGGACCGTCAACGTCGCGGCGTCCGTCGCGCTCTGCAGGACGATACCGAGCTTCGAACGCCATTCCCGGCCGCCCTTGGCCGGGTCGACGCCCAGCACGCTGACCTCACCGGCGTCGCGGTCGCGGTGCCCCTCCAGGATCTCGACGCTGGTGGTCTTGCCGGCGCCGTTCGGGCCGAGGACCGCGAACACCTCGCCCCGTGCGACGTCGAGGTCCACCCCTGCCACCGCCTGGTGGCCCTTGTAGGCCTTCCGCAGGCCCCTCACTCGGATCGCGTTCATGTCGTGAATCCTGCGTTTTCCAGGGTGTCTGGCGGGACGACCGCACCGCTGACCCCGGCTGTCAACCGGTCGGTGGACACGCGGTCGTGTTTCGGCCGTGTTTCCACTCCGCGATAGCCCGCTTTCGCGTGTTAGAACAGCCGGGTGCATCTGACGCCGCATGAACGGGACAAGCTCCTCGTGCACGTCGCCGCTGACGTGGCGCGGCGGAGGCTCGAACGCGGGGTGCTGCTCAACTACCCCGAGGCCATCGCGTTGATCACCGACCACGTGCTGGAGGGTGCGCGGGACGGCCGCACGGTCAGCGAGCTCATGGAGAGCGGGCGGACCGTGCTCGCGCCGGAGCAGGTCATGCGCGGTGTGCCGGAGATGATCGACTCGGTGCAGGCGGAGGCGACCTTCCCGGACGGCACCAAGCTCGTCACCGTGCACCACCCGATCGCGCCTTCCGCAGGTCCGGCGCCGGGCGAGGTGATCGTCGGCTCCGAGCCCGTCGAGCTCAACCCAGGACGGCCGCGCGTGACGATGGTCGTCGTGAACGTCGCCGACCGGCCGGTCCAGGTCGGGTCGCACTTCCACTTCGCCTCGGTCAACACGGGGCTGTCGTTCGACCGCGAGGCCGCGTTCGGCTACCGCCTGGACATCCCGGCGGGCACGGCCGTGCGCTTCGAGCCAGGGGTCGAGCGCGAGGTCACGCTGGTTCCGCTGGCGGGACTGAGGATCGTCAGGGGGCTGCAGCGATGATCGACCGCGAGCGTTACGCCGAGCTGCTCGGGCCGACGGTCGGCGACCGGATCCGGCTCGCCGACACCGACCTGTTCATCGAGGTCACCGAGGACCGATCGCGCGGCGCCGGCTCCGGCGACGAGGTGATCTTCGGTGGCGGCAAGGTGATCCGCGAGTCGATGGGACAGGGCGTCGCGACCCGTGCCGAGGGCGCTCCCGACCTGGTCATCACCGGTGCGGTGATCCTCGACCACTGGGGTGTCGTCAAGGCCGACGTCGGCGTGCGGGACGGGCGGATCGTCGCGATCGGCAAGGCCGGCAACCCGGACACGATGGACGGTGTCCACCCGTCGCTGGTCATCGGGCCGTCGACGGAGATCCTGTCCGGCAACGGGAAGATCCTGACCGCGGGCGGCATCGACTGCCACGTCCACTTCATCTGCCCGCAGATCGTGGACGAGGCGCTGTCGTCCGGGCTGACCACGTTGATCGGCGGCGGCACCGGTCCCGCGGAGGGCACGAAGGCCACCACCGTCACGCCCGGCGCCTGGTACCTCGACCGGATGCTGACGTCGATGGACCACATGCCGATCAACGTTCTGTTGCTGGGCAAGGGGAACACGGTCTCGGTCGAAGGCCTGCGCGAACAGCTCGTGGGTGGAGCCGGTGGGTTCAAGCTGCACGAGGACTGGGGCACGACGCCCGCCGCGATCGACGCTTGCCTCCGGGTGGCGGACGAGTCGGGTGTGCAGGTCGCGATCCACACGGACACGTTGAACGAGGCCGGGTTCCTGGAGTCCACGGTGGACGCCATCGGGGGCCGGTCGATCAACGCCTACCACTCGGAGGGTGCCGGTGGCGGGCACGCGCCGGACATCATCCGCGTGGTGTCCCTGCCGAACGTGCTGCCGTCGTCCACCAATCCGACGCGGCCGCACACCGTCAACACGCTCGAAGAACACCTCGACATGCTGATGGTCTGCCACCACCTCAACCCGTCCGTGCCGGAGGACCTGGCGTTCGCCGAGTCGCGCATCAGGCCGACCACGATCGCGGCCGAGGACGTGCTGCACGACCTGGGCGCGATCTCGATGATCTCGTCGGACTCGCAGGCGATGGGCCGCGTCGGCGAGGTGATCATCCGGACCTGGCAGACCGCGCACGTGATGTCGTCGCGTCGTTCGCTGGACTCGAACCTGCGGGCTCAGAGGTACGTCGCCAAGTACACGATCAACCCCGCCGTGGCGCACGGGATCGCGTCCGAGGTCGGGTCGGTCGAGGTCGGCAAGCTGGCCGACCTGGTGCTGTGGGAGCCCAAGTTCTTCGGCGTGCGGCCATCGGTGGTGGTGAAGGGCGGGTTCATCGCGTGGGGTGCGATGGGTGACGCGAACGCCTCGATCCCGACGCCGCAGCCGGTGTGGGCGCGGCCGATGTTCGGAGCCACGGCCGGCGCGGCTTCCTCGGTGTTCTTCGTTGCGCCGGAGGCGATCGAGGCGGGGATCGGCGAGAGGTACTCGCGGCGGGTGTTGCCGGTGGAGTCGACTCGTTCGGTGACCAAGGCCGACATGGTGCTGAACGACGCGATGCCGGACGTCCAGGTCGATCCGGACAGCTTCGCCGTGCACGTCGACGGTGAGCTGGTCGAGCCCTCGCCGGTCGCGGAACTGCCGATGGCACAACGGTATTTCCTGTTCTGATGCTGACCGCGCTGATCCTCGCCGACTCCCGGTTCCCCGGTGGCGGCCACGTGCACTCCGGCGGGCTGGAGGAGGCTGCCGCGCGCGGGCTGGTCGTCGACGAGCCTTCGCTGCGGTCATTTCTGCACGGGCGGTTGCTGGGTGCCGGGCTGCTGGCCGCTGGGTTCGCGGCTGCCGCGGCCCGTGGTGAGGACCTTGCGATGCTGGACGCGGAACTGGACGCCCGCACGCCTTCGCCTGCCCAGCGTGCTGCTTCGCGGGCACAGGGGCGGGGGATGCTCCGGGCGGCTCGGCGGGCCTGGCCCTCTGCTCGGCTGGAGGCGTTGCCGCGCGATCCGCACCAGCCGCTGGTGATCGGGGTGGTGGTCGGTGAGCCTTTTGAGGCTGCGCTGACCTGCGCTTATCTTGCCGTCAGCGGGCCGGCTTCCGCGGCTGTCCGGCTGCTCGGGCTGGATCCGTTCGGGGTCAACGCGATCGTGGCTTCGCTTGCGGTGGAAGACGTTGCTTCGCGGGCGTGCAAGGAACTGCCCGCGCTGGGTTCGCCTGCCTTGGATCTGCTGGCCGAGGCACATGATCGACGTGAAGGGGTGCGTCTCTTTGGGAGCTAACCACGGGCCCGACCCGCATGATCACCACCACGGAGCCGCGCGGCGCATCGGCATCGGTGGGCCGGTGGGCAGCGGTAAGACGGCGCTGACCGCGGCTTTGTGCCGCGCATTGGGTTCTCAGTTGGAACTCGCGGTCGTCACCAATGACATCTACACGACCGAGGACGCGGATTTTCTGCGGCGGGCCGGGGTGCTGGACCCGTCACGTATTGAGGCTGTGCAGACGGGGTGTTGTCCGCACACGGCGATTCGCGACGACATCACCGCGAACCTCGACGCGGTGGAGCGGTTGGAGCATCGGTATTCGTCGTTGGACCTGGTGATCATCGAGAGCGGTGGCGACAACCTGACCGCGGTGTTCTCGCGCGGGCTGGTCGACGCGCAGATCTTCGTGGTGGACGTGGCCGGCGGGGACAAGGTGCCGCGCAAGGGCGGGCCTGGAGTGACCACCGCGGACCTGCTGGTCATCAACAAGATCGATCTGGCGCCGTACGTGGGCGCCGACATGGACGTGATGATCTCCGACGCGCACCGGATGCGCGGGGAGTTGCCGGTCATCGCGCAGTCGCTGGTCGAGACGCCCGATGCGCCCGAGGTCGCGAAGTGGGTGCTGGCCCAGCTGTGAAGGCGGTTCTGTGAAGGCAGCGGCACGGCTGGTGGTCACCTTGGACTCGCACGGCAACAGCGTCGTGCGAGTGCTGCGGTCGATGACACCGTTGACATTGGTGCCGCACCGGCGGGTGGGGCCGGTTGCCTTGGTGCACCTGGTTTCTTCGGTCACCGCGCCGTTGGGCGGCGATTCGTTGTCCCTGACCGTCGAAGTCGGTCCTGGAGCCTCGCTTGAGCTTCGAGGTGTTGCGGCGACCCTGTTGCTGCCCGGTTCGTCCGGCGCGGCCTCTTCGTCGGTCGTGCGGTTCTTGGTCGAGGGAACCGTGTCCTACCTGCCGGAACCGACCGTCGTGACGAGCCGTGCGCGTCACACCGCGGTGGTGGAGGCCGAATTGGACGGTCACGCACAGTTGCGAACCCGCGAGGTCCTGGTGCTCGGCCGGGCCGACGAGAAGCCGGGCACGTTGTCCTCGACGATGCGCGCAACCCGTTGTGGCACGCCGTTGTTGCACCAGCAACTGGTCGTGGGTGATCCCGCGGCCGACGCCTCGTCCGCCGGGCTGGCGGGCAAGCGGGTCGTCGGCACCGAGGTGGTGCTGGACTCGGCGGTGCGCGGTTCGGACGGCGGGGAGTGGTGGAGCGTCGTTCCGTTGGCAGCAGGCGGAACTCTTGCCACCGCACTGGGTGATGACGTGGTCACCGTCACACGCGTGCTCGATGCCGTCTGATTCGATCACGAGCTCGATCCAGAACTGTTCTTTGCACGGACAGTCACCGTTCAGGTGGTGGTCATCACCGCGCAGGCGGTTTCGGGATCCGTTCGCCGTGCGTATGGTCGCGGGTCCAGGGACCACGAGTTCTGCCCGCCGCTTGGAGGTTCGCCGATGACGGAGACCACGAACATCGCACTACCGGCGATGCGCGTGTCCTACGAGCAGGGCTCGCTCAGCGAGTCGGAGCTTGCCGCCACCTGGCACGAACAGCTCCAGCTGTGGCTGGACGACGCGACCAACGCCGGTCTTGCCGAGCCCAACGCGATGGTGCTCGCCACGACCGACGTGAAGGGCCGCCCTTCGTCGCGGACCGTGTTGGCGAAGGGGTTGGATTCGCGTGGTCTCGTGTTCTTCACGAACTACACGTCCAACAAGTCGCACGATCTGATGGCTACTCGCTACGCGTCGGCCACCTTCCCGTGGTTCGCGATGCAGCGGCAGGCTCACGTGCGTGGGGTTGTGGAGAAGGTCGGGCCCGTGGAGACCGCTGAGTACTGGAACTCGCGGCCGCGGGGGTCGCAGATCGGGGCCTGGGCTTCGCCTCAGTCCCGGGTTGTGACCGGGCGGTCCACTTTGGATTCTGCTCTTCACAAGATCGAGCGGCAGTTCGCCGACACCGAGAAGATTCCTGTGCCGCCGCATTGGGGTGGGTGGCGGATTCGGCCTGAAGAGGTCGAGTTCTGGCAGGGGCGGCGGGATCGGATGCATGACCGGTTGCGGTTCCGGGATGGTCGGGACGGGTGGAGCTTGGAGCGGGTTGCTCCGTAGGGGTTTGCCGGATCAGGGCTTCGCCGGATCAGGGCTTTTGCGGATGGGGTGTCTCCTGTGGGCGGGAGGCGCCCCTTTTGCTGTCTGCTGATCTTGTCGGGGGTGCTGAGCAGGTTGAGTTGTAGGGGTTCCCGGATCGGGGGGACGCCTGCGTCAGCGTGGTCACCTTGCGGGCGGCGGGTCGCCTTGGGTGCTTTCCCTGGGGGCTCTGCCCCCAGACCCCCGGCAATCTGATCGGGGGGTCCGCGCCACGGGCGGGTTGATGGCACGCCTGTTGCTTTGGGCGGCTGCCTGTTGCTTTGAGGGTTGCGTTGGCGGTGGGTCCCGTCACGAGTCGCACCAGGAGCGGGCCACACCTGAGGGGTGAGGTCAAGTCGACGAAAAGCGTGTCGACTTGACCTCACCCCTCAGGTGCAGCAGGAGCTGTGGTGCGACTCGTGACGGGACCCACCGCCGGGCCCGCTCGGTAGGACGGCTCGCCTTCGGCTTCGCGGGCGAGTGGGGGTGCTGTGGGGCGGAACCTGACCGGTGAGTCAGGCGTCCTCAGGCTGCGGAGAATGTCCGATCCCGGCTTCGGCATACTGGGATTTCAGCAACAGCTAGCTACGAGGTGCGATTTCACGTGTGCGGAGTGCTCGGACTCATCTGTTCCACCGAAGCAGCTGCGGTCTCCGCGCGTGCCTCTGTGGCCGCAGCGCTGCGCTGCCAGCGGCACCGTGGGCCCGACGAGCAGGACACCTGGGCTGATGCTGAGGTCGTCTACGGGTTCAACCGGCTTGGTTTCATCGATCTTGAGCACTCGCACCAGCCGCTGGTGTGGGGGCCGCCGGAGAACCCGACGCGGTACACGTTGAACTTCAACGGCGAGATCTACAACTACAAGGAGCTTCGTTCGGAGCTCATGCGGAAGTTCGGGGCCCAGTTCAAGACCAAGGGTGATGGTGAGGCCATCGTCGCTGGTTATCACTACCTCGGTGCTGACTGGGTCAAGATGTTGCGCGGCATGTTCGCGTTCATGATCTGGGACGCGCAGGAGCGGGTGGTTTTCGGCGCTCGCGATCCGTTCGGGATCAAGCCGTTGTACTGGGCCGCTGGGCCTGGCGGGGTCGGGTTCTCGTCCGAGAAGAAGAGCTTGCTGCAGCTGACCGGGGTTCTCGGCATCAGTCAGGAGCTGGACCAGACGGCGTTGCAGCACTACCTGGTGTTGCAGTACGTGCCGGAGCCCGAGTCGTTGCACAAGGCGATTCGGCGGGTTGAGTCCGGGACGTCGTTCAAGGTGTCGCCGGGTGGGCAGGTGCTGTTCAACCGGTACTTCAAGCCCGTGTTCAACCCCCGGCCGGTCAACGGGGCGCACGAGGCTGAGGCGCTGTACGAGCGCATTGCCGACGTGATGCGCGACTCGGTGTCCAAGCACATGATTTCTGACCCGGACGTCACGGTCGGTGCGTTCCTGTCCGGCGGTATCGACTCCACGGCTACTGCGACGTTGGCGAAGCTGCACAACCCGAACCTCATCGCGTTCACCAGCGGGTTTGATCGTGACGGGTACTCGGAGGTCGATGTTGCCGCTGAGACTGCGGCGGCCATCGGGGTGCGGCACGTGGTGAGGACCGTGTCGGCCGACGAGATGATGGAGGAGCTGCCTCTCATCCTCTGGTACCTCGACGACCCGGTGGCGGACCCGGCGTTGGTGCCGTTGTACTTCATCGCGAAGGAAGCGCGTAAGTACGTGAAGGCCGTGCTGTCCGGTGAGGGTGCGGACGAGCTGTTCGGTGGGTACGTGATCTATCACGAGCCGCTGTCGTTGGCGCCGTTCGAGAAGGTGCCTGGTGGCGTTCGGAAGTTGATGGGCGCTGTGTCGAAGTCCATTCCGGAGGGTGTGCGCGGCAAGGATCTGTTGCGGCGTGGGGCGCTTCGGCTGGAGGACAGGTACTACGGCAACGCGCGCAACTTCAGTGATGCGCAGGTGCGTGCGGTGTTCCCCGGCTATGTCGAGGGGATTGGCTTCAAGGACGTCACGGCGCCTTGGTACCGCGAGTCGGAGGACTGGGATCCCGTTGCGCGCATGCAGCACATCGACCTCTACACGTGGTTGCGCGGCGACATCCTGGTCAAGGCCGACAAGGTGACCATGGCGAACTCGATCGAGCTGCGCGTGCCGTTCCTCGATCCTGAGGTGTTCCGGGTCGCGTCCGAGGTGCCGCTCGACCAGAAGCTGACTGAAGGCACGACCAAGTTCGCGCTGCGCAAGGCGTTGGCGAAGATCATTCCGGCGCACGTGCTCAACCGGCCCAAGCTCGGGTTCCCGGTGCCGATCCGGCACTGGTTGCGGGCCGAGATGTACGACTGGGCCCGCGGGATCATCAACGACTCGCAGACCGGGCACCTGCTCGACAAGAACGCGGTGCTGGACCTGCTCGCCGAGCACAAGTCCGAGCAGTTCGACCGGAGCCGGCAGCTGTGGTCCGTGCTGTGCTTCATGATCTGGCACGGGATCTTCGTCGAAGGGCGGATCAGCCCGAAGGTGCCGGAGCCGGTGTACCCGGTCCGCCTCTGACGAGTGGTGTTGGCGACACAATCACATGAAGCGCTTGTTAGTTGCCATAGGCTAACCAAGTGGCCACTGTGGGGAGAAGCGCGCGCTCGACGTTCGTGATCGACACTCGTCCGTTGAAGATCGTCGCGTATCGCCGGTTGTGGCTCTCCACGATCGTGACGGCGGTGGGCTCCCAGCTCACCGCCGTTGCTGTGCCCAAGCAGGTCTACGACCTCACCGGCTCGTCCGCGTGGGTGGGTATCGCCGCTGGTGTCGCGCTTGTTCCGCTGCTGGTCTTCGGGCTGTGGGGCGGCGCGATCGCGGACACGGTCGACCGTCGCAAGCTGTTGCTCGTCACGAACATCGGCATCGCCGTCTCGTCGGTGCTGCTGTGGGCGCAGGCCGCGATGAACATCGGCTCGGTGTGGCTGGTGATCGCGTTGCTCGGCCTGCAGCAGGTGTTCTTCGCGGCCAACGCGCCGGCGCGACAGGCCTCCATCGCCCGGCTCGTGCCGGCGGAGCTGCTGCCGTCGGCCGGTGCGCTCGGGTCGACCGTCATGCAGTTCGGCGCGGTCCTCGGGCCGTTGCTCGCGGGTGCGTTCATGCCGATCGTCGGGCTTTCGACGTTGTACCTGGTGGACGCCATCGCGCTCGTCGTGACGGTCTACGCGGTGTGGAAGCTGCCCGCGATGCCGCCGCTGGACGGGGTGGTGCGGCGCGCCGGGCTGCGGGACGTGCTGGCCGGCTTCACGTACCTGTGGGCGCAGAAGGTGCTGATGGCGAGCATGCTGCTGGACATCATCGCGATGGTGTTCGGCATGCCGCGGGCGCTGTTCCCGGAGATGGCCCAGCACACGTTCGGCGACCCGGCCGGTGGTGGGTTCGCGCTCGGCGTGCTGTTCGCGGCGATTCCGGTCGGTGCGGTGATCTGCGGGCTCACGTCCGGGTGGATCTCGAACGTCAGTCGCCACGGGGTCGCGCTGACGCTCGCTGTGGTCGGCTGGGGCCTGGCGATCATGGGCTTCGGTCTTGCCGGGTCGATCTGGGTCGCGGCGGGATTCCTGGCGCTGGCGGGCGCGGCGGACATGGTGTCGATGGCGTTCCGCGGCGCGATCCTGCAGTCGGCCGCGACGGACGAGATGCGCGGACGGATGCAGGGCGTCTTCATCGTCGTCGTCGCGGGTGGGCCGCGCATCGCGGACCTGTTGCACGGCACGGGTGGCGCCGCGTTCGGCACGGCCGCGGCGGTGTCGGTCGGTGGACTGCTGGTGGTCGTGGCGTCCGTCGCGATGGTGGCGCTGCTGCCGGCGATCTGGCGCTACCGCGTCAGTTCCGCGAGCTGATCTCGGCCGGGTTCGGCTCGCTGATCTTCACCTCGCCGCCCCAGTCCGAGAAGCGGGCCTCGTCGACGATCTGCGCGCCCTGGAACTGGGTGACGAACGTGATGCGCACCGGCAGGCCGTTCTCGTCCAGTTCGATCTCACCGGTGGAGCCGGGGACCTTCTGGTCGAGGGCGAGCTTGACCTCGGCGCGCAGGGCCTCGTCCTTCAGGGTGTCGTAGGCCTTCTGGTAGTCGACGGCGATCGAGTAGCGCGTGTGGCCGTTGATCTCCGCGGTCAGCTTGAGCTCGCCGCCCGCCTCCATCACCGGCAGGTGGTACGTCGTGAAGGCGGCCTGCTGGTAGACGACGTCGTGGAAGCCGAGCACCGTCGTGGTGAAGTCGTCGTCCGCTTTGCGGTCCAGCTTCACCCAGGGCTTGTCGGCGGGCAGGCCGAAGACGGTGGCGGGCAGCTTCACGAACGCGGTGTCCTTCGTCGTCGAGAGCAGCCTCAGTTCGACCGCCTCGCCGTCGGTCTGCACGGGACGGGTGGTGGTCGCGTCCATGCTCGGGACCTCGCCGCCCAGCCGGATCGACCCGCTGGACGGGGCCCGCACGCCGCCTCCCGTCGGGGGTGGCGTGATGCTGAAGCGGTAGGTCCCCTTCTCGTTGATCGACTTGGTCACCGCGGCGATGATGCTCTTCACGTCGCGGTGCTGGGAGTTGTTCTCGGCAGGTGTCGGGGACGAGCAGGCGGTCAGCGTCACGGCGGCGACGATCGCGAGTTTCAGTCGAACTCCCATGCGGGAATTGTTACACCAATTGGGTGAGGTAGGCGTCCGTTCATGCTGGTGGCCAGGCACAACGGGCAGAATCTTCGGGCATGGCTGAAGCGACTCCACAAACGGAGCAACCAGAGCTACATCGGGCAATCGGCCCGAAGCTGCTGCTGTTCTTCGTCGTCGGCGACATCCTCGGGACCGGCATCTACGCCCTCACCGGCAACGTGGCAGGCAAGATCGGCGGCGCTCTCTGGCTGCCCTTCCTGCTCGCGTTCGTGGTGGCGTTCCTGACCGCGTTCAGCTACCTCGAACTCGTCGGCAAGTACCCCAGAGCCGCCGGCGCCGCGCTGTACACGAACAAGGCGTTCGGGATCCACTTCCTGACGTTCATGGTCGCGTTCGCGGTCATGTGCTCCGGCATCACGTCGGCGTCGTCGGCGGCCCTGGCGTTCGGCCGCACGTACCTGCGGCAGCTGCTGGTGGAGTTCTTCGACGTCGCGCTCAGTCCGGAGTCGCTGGCGATCACCGGTATCGCGATCGTCTTCATCGCGGCGCTGGCGATCATCAACTTCCGCGGAGTGTCCGAGTCGGTCAAGGCCAACGTGGTGCTGACCTGCATCGAGCTGTCCGGTCTGGTGATCATCATCCTGATCGGCGCGTGGGCCGTCATCAACGGCGACGGAGACCCCGGCAGGCTCACCGACATCCACGTCCCGTCCGGCAGCAACGTGGTGCTCGCGGTCACCTCGGCCACGGCACTCGCGTTCTTCGCGATGGTCGGCTTCGAGGACTCGGTCAACATGGCCGAGGAGTGCCGCAACCCGGTCAAGATCTTCCCGCGCGCGATGCTGTGGGGCATGGGCATCGCGGCCCTGATCTACGTGCTCGTCGCGATCACGTCGTCGCTGCTGATCCCGTCCGACGAGCTCGCGAAGGCAGGCAGCAGCGCGTTGCTGAAGGTCGTCACCGTCGGCGCGCCCGGCTTCCCGCTGTGGATCTTCGCGTTGATCGGTCTGCTGGCCGTCATCAACTCGGCCCTGATCAACATGCTGATGGCGTCGCGTCTGCTGTACGGCATGGCGAACGAGAAGATCATCCCGAAGTTCTTCGGCGCCGTGCACCCGTTCCGCCGCACGCCGTGGATCTCGATCGTCTTCACGACCGGCGTCGCGGTGATCCTCGTGTCGACCGCGGACATCGGCAAGCTCGGCGGCACGACGTCGTTGCTGCTGCTGATCGTCTTCACCATCGTCAACGTCGCGTGCCTCGTGCTGCGCCGGGAGCCTTCCGAGCACAAGCACTTCCGGGCGCCCACGTGGGCGCCGGTGCTCGGCGCGATCACGTGTGCGTACCTCGCGATCCCGTGGACGTCCGGACGTCCGGCGGACGACTACAAGATCGCGGGCTGGCTGTTGCTGGCCGGTCTGGTGCTGTGGGGCATCAACCGCGTGCTGCACGGCAAGGTGGAGACCCACCCGGAGAAACTCGGCAAGTAGCTACTCCAGCAGGTGCTTCAGGAACCGGTCCGGTTCACCCAGGAAGTTGCGGGTGAGCCGGACCGGTTCCGCTGTGTCGTAGTCGATTTCGTCGATCGTGTCGGTGATCTCCAGGATCGTGGAGTTCGGTGCCGCGAGCAGGATCGGCGAGTGCGTGGCGATGATGAACTGCGAACCTTCTTCGACGAGTTCGTGCATGCGCCTCAGGACCGTGAGGCAGCCCTTGACGGACAGCGCGGCCTCCGGCTCGTCCAGCACGTAGAGGCCTTTGCTGCCGAACCGGTGCGTCATCAGGTCGATGAAGCTCTCGCCGTGTGAACGCTCGTGCAACGACTTTCCGCCGTACGACGCGTGAATCCCCTGGCCGATCCGGTCGATCTCGGTGGCGACGTTGTAGAACGACTCGGCGCGCAGGAAGAACCCCGTGCGGGGCTTTCTGGTGCCCCAGCTCAGGATCAGGTAGTCGCCCAGTGACGACTCGGTCGCCTTCGTCGCGAAGCGGAACGACTGGGTGCCGCCCTCGGCGTTGAAGCCGGCTGCCACCGCGATCGCCTCGACCAGGGTGGACTTGCCCGAGCCGTTGTCCCCGGTCAGGAACGTGATGGGGCGCTTGAGCTCCAGCGGGTGCCTGATCAGGTGCCCGACGACCGGGAGCGTGAACGGGTAGCGGTGCGTGTCGTCGACCTGGTCGAGGCGGATGCGGTGGATGAACGTCACGCCAGGCGCGCCAGTTCGACCGGGTCGTGCGCGCAGAACACCTCGACCTCGCCCTGCGCCTTGAGTTCCCTCAGGCGTTCCACATTGGACAGACGCTGCTCGCGGATCGTCTCGGTCTGCTTGGCGGTGAGCTTGAGCGCGAAGATGTTGCTGGGCGGCGTCTCGACCTCGCCGCGGTAGAAGTACGCGTCGCCGGCGTGCAGCAGCCAGCCGTTGTCGCCCTTCACGGCGATGCCCGTGTGGCCGCGGGTGTGGCCGATCAGCGGCACCATCAGGACGTCCTCCGGCAGGCCCGGGATCGCGCTGACGGCCTCGAAACCGAACCAGTCCTCGCCCTCGGCCTTGTGCGTCTCGAACGTGACGCCCTCGCGCTGCGCCTTCGGGTACCGGGCCCGTTCTTTGGTGCCCTTGGGGTTCGTCGCGGCTTCCAGTTCCGCGTCCAGCACGTGCACGGTGGCCTTGGGGAAGTCGCGCAGCCCGCCCGCGTGGTCCAGGTCGAGGTGGGTCAGCAGGACGTGCCGCACGTCGTCGGCCGTGTAGCCGCGCCGCTCGATCTGACTGATCGCCGTCTCGGTGATGTCGAGCGCCGGCTTGAGCAGCTTGCGGCTCAGCGGGTCGATCGTCGCCTTCGGGTCGCTCACCTCGTGCGTGCCGAAGCCCGTGTCGACGAGGGTCAGGCCCTGGTCGGTCTCGATCAGCAGGCAGTGGGCCACGATCCCGCCCGCGACCAGGGGCGGCCTCATCGTGGCGCAGTTGAGGTGATGAACCTTCATGGGCAAATCCTTCCGCTGGCCCCGTAGGCTTCAGCCTCATGTTGGGGATCTCGTACGAGGGTGCCACCGCCGTGATCACGACTGTAGGCGCGGGCCTTCGGTCTTTCGAGGTGGACGGGGTTCCGTATGTGGAGACATTCGGTGAGGACGAGAAGCCGCCGATGAGCGCCGGGGCCGTGCTGGTGCCCTGGCCCAACCGGACCGCCGGTGCGTCTTGGGTCCTGGACGGGGTTCGGCAGCAGCTGGAGGTCACCGAGCCCGCTCGCGGGAACGCGATTCACGGGCTGCTTCGTCGTCGCCCGTGGACAGTTCTGGAGCACACCGGGTCGTTGGTGTCGTTGCGGGCGCTGATCGAGCCGCAGGCCGGGTGGCCTGCTGCTTTGGACGTCACGGTGTCCTACGCGCTGGATGATCGAGGACTGACGGTCACGCACGGGGTCACGAACGTGGGAGACGTGGCGACGCCGTTCGGTGTCGGCATGCATCCCTATCCGCGGGCCGGGAACGCCTCGACCGATTCGTGCACCTTGACGCTGGCCGCGACGACCGTGCTGCCGCTGGACACCGAGCGGATGGTGCCTTCGGGGGCAGCGCGGCCGGTGGAGGGGACCGAGTTCGACTTCCGGGAGGGGCGGGCGCTGGACGGGGTTCGGCTCGACACGCCGTTCGGAGGGTGCGAGCCGGGCCCGGACGGGCTGGTGCACCACACGCTCGCCTCGCCCGACGGTGGCGTCGAGGTGTGGGCGGATCCGGCGTTTCGGTGGGTTCAGGTCTACACGCCCGATTCGTACCCCGGCCGGGGCCGGGCCGTCGCCGTCGAACCGATGACCTGCCCGCCGGACGCCCTGAACTCCGGAGTGGACCTGATCCGGGTCTCTCCCGGGGAGTCCTGGGGCGCGCGGTGGGGGATTCGGCCGTTGAGCTGACCCGCCAGGTTCTCGGGGTGGCCGACGGCCCCGGCAACCGTTAGCGTTGCTAACCATGAACATCGCGATCACCGGGGGCTACGTCGTGCCCGTCGACGGCGAGCCCGTCGAAGGCGGCACTGTCCTCATCCAGGACGGGAAGATCGTCGCGGTCGGTGCGGACGTCGACATTCCGGACGGCGTCGAGGTCGTCGACGCGGACGGGGCCTGGGTGCTGCCCGGCTTCGTCGAGGCGCACGGGCACATCGGCGTCCACGAGGAGGCCGAGGGGTGGGCCGGCCAGGACACCAACGAGATGACCGATCCCGTCGGTGCCCGGATGCGGGCGCTCGACGCGATCAACCCCGCCGACCTCGGGTTCGGTGACGCGCTCAGCGGCGGTGTCACGACCGCGGTGATCAAGCCGGGCTCCGGCAACCCCATCGGCGGCCAGACGGTCGCGGTGAAGTGCTGGGGGCGGACCGTCGACGAGATGCTCGTCAGGGAACCGGTCAGCGTGAAGAGCGCGCTGGGCGAGAACCCGAAGCGGGTCTACGGCGACAAGGGCAAGCTGCCGTCCACGCGGCAGGGCGTCGCGGCGGTCATCCGGGACGAGCTGACCAAGGCGCAGGACTACCTGGCCAAGAAGGCCGAGGCCGAAGCCGACGGCAAGGCGTTCGACCGCAACACCACGCTGGAGATCCTGGGCAAGGTCCTCAGTGGCGAGCTGCCGTGGTGCCAGCACGCGCACCGGGCCGACGACATCGCCACGGCGATCAGGTTGTCGGAGGAGTTCGGGTACAGGCTGATCCTCAACCACGGCACCGAGGGCCACCTGATCGCGGACGTCATCGCGGACAAGCAGATCCCGGTGATCATCGGGCCGCTGTTCACCACCCGGTCCAAAGTGGAGCTTCGGAACCGGGGCCTGCGCAACCCCGGCATCCTGGCGCGGGCAGGCGTGGAACTGGCGATCACGACCGACCACCCCGTCGTGCCGATCAACTTCCTGGTGCACCAGGCCACCCTGGCGGTGAAGGAAGGACTGGACAGCGACGTCGCGCTGCGGTCGATCACGACGAACCCGGCGCGGATCATGGGGCTGGACGACCGGGTCGGAGCGCTGAAGCCCGGACTGGACGGCGACGTGGTGATCTGGTCGGGGGACCCGCTCGACGTGATGAGCCGGGCGCTGCACGTCTTCGTCGAGGGTCGCGAGGTCTACACGTTCGACGAGCGCAAGGGTGAAGGGGTCGTCGCCGACCCCTTCTACCGGGAGAGCGTCTAGCGCAAGCCCCTGCCGATGACGAGGCGCTGGATCTGGTTGGTGCCCTCGAAGATCTGCAGGACCTTGGCCTCGCGCATGTAGCGCTCGACCGGGAAGTCGCGGGTGTAGCCCGCGCCGCCGAGCACCTGAACGGCGTCGGTCGTCACCTTCATCGCCGCGTCCGTGGCGATGAGCTTGGCGATCGACGCCTGCTGGCGGAACGGCAGCCCGCGGTCGCGGCGGCGCGCGGCCGAGATGTAGGTGGCGCGGGCCGACTCGACGGCCGCGGCCATGTCCGCCAGGAGGAACTCCAGGCCCTGGAACTCGATGATCGGGCGGCCGAACTGCGTGCGGGTCTTGGCGTAGGCGACCGCCTCGTCGAGGGCGGCCTGGGCCAGGCCCACCGCGCAGGCGGCGATGCCGAGACGGCCGGAGTCCAAAGCGGACAGTGCGATCTTGAGGCCGTCGCCCTCGTTGCCGATCAGGCGGTCGGTGCCGAAGCGCACGTCGTCGAACGCCAGCTGCGCGGTGATGGAGCCGGTCAGGCCCATCTTGCGTTCCGGCGTGGCGGCGACGATGCCCTGGGCCTCACCGGGGGCGAGGAAGCAGGAGATGCCGCGGCCCGCGTCGGGGGACGTGCGGGCCATCAGGGTGTAGAAGTCGGCGGCGCCGGCGTGCGTGATCCACGCCTTGGTGCCGTTCACGACGTACTCGGAGCCCTTGCGGACGGCCCTGGTCGACATGGCCGCCGGGTCCGAGCCCGCCTGGACCTCGGAGAGGGCGTAGCCGCCGAGCAGTTCGCCTTCGAGCATCTCGGGCAGCCAGCGGTCCTGCTGTTCGCGGGTGCCGAAGGTGGCCAGGCCGTAGCAGGACATCACGTGCACGGAGAGGCCCACGGCGACCGTCATCCACGCGGAGGCGACCTCTTCCAGTGCCTGCAGGTAGACCTCGTAGGGCTGCTCGCCGCCGCCGAACTCCTCGGGGTACGGCAGGCCGAGCAGACCTGACCTGCCCAGCAGGCGGAACGCGTCGCGGGGGAACTTCTCGTTCTCCTCCGCGTCCGCGGCGTGGGGCTTCAGTTCGTCCCGCGCGATCTCCTTGACCAGCGCGATCAGGTCCTCGGCCTCTTGCGTGGGGAGCAACCGCTCGGCGGGCATCGTCGACCTCCGGTGTGTACTGGTAGCTGTACTCTAGTGCGTTGTGCAGTACAGCAGCCAGTGAATGTGGCAGGGTCGTCACTTGGCTTCCTGTGCCTCGTGAACGAGGACGTCCTACGGCTCACGCCGCGGGGTTTCTGCTTCGTCACCGACTGCCCGCCCGGAGTACTCCGTTGAGGTCTTACGTCGGCTCCACAGACCGACACCGCCAGCCCGGCGGCCAGAATGTTGCGTGCGGCGTTCACGTCCCGGTCATGGGTCGCACCGCAGACACAGGTCCACGTGCGCACCCGCAGCGGCATCGCCGCCGCGAGCGCGCCGCAGGCCGAGCACAGCTTGGACGACGGGAACCAGCGATCAACAGTGATCAGGTCCCGTCCGTACCAGGCTGCCTTGTATTCGAGCATGGTTCGGAACTGTCGCCAGCCCGCGTCGCTGATGGCGCGGGCGAGCCTCCGGTTCCTGACCATGTTGGACACGGTCAGGTCCTCGACCACGAGCGTTTGGTTCTCGCGCACGAGCCGAGTGGTGATCTTGTGCAGGGAGTCCTGCCGTCGGTCGGAGATCTTGGCGTGGATGCGGGCGACCTTGACGCGGGCTTTGGCCCGGTTGTTGCTGCCGTTCTGCTTGCGGCACAGGGCCCGCTGAGCCTTGACCAGACGTTTCCGTTCGCAGCGTTCGTGTCGCGGGTTGGAGATCCTCTCCCCGGTCGACAGGGTCAGCAGGTGGTCGAGACCGGCGTCGATGCCCACCGCCGACCCGGCGGTGGGAAGCGCCGTCACCCCGGGGTCCTCGCACAGCAAAGACACGAACCATCGCCCGGCCGAGTCCCGCGACACGGTCACCCTGGAAGGCGCCGCTCCCTCGGGCAGCGGCCGCGACCACACGATGTCGAGCGGCTCGGTCATCTTCGCCAGCGTCACCACGCCGTCACGGAACCGGAACGCCGAGCAGGTGTACTCCGCCGACGAGCGGGACTTCTTGCGCGACTTGAACCTGGGGTACCGGGTGCGTCCGGCCCAGAAGCTGGTGAACGCGGTCTGGAGGTGTCGCAGCGTTTGCTGCAGTGGTACGCAGGACACCTCGCCCAGGAAGGCCAGATCCCCGGTCTTCTTCCACTCGGTCAACATGGCCGATGTGGTGTTGTAGCTGACCCGCTGCTGGCGCAGCGTCCACGCTTCCGTGCGCGCCTGCAACGCCAGGTTGTACACCTTGCGGACACACCCGAACGTGCGCGACAGCTCCGCAGCCTGCGATGCTGTCGGGTAGAAGCGGTATTTGAACGCCCGCTTGACGGGTCCAAACGACACGGCTCACACGGTACTGGTTGTGAACGTGCGGCAAAGGTGTCATACGAGCGCAGCGATTCAGCCTTGGCTGCCGATCGCCGCACCTCGCCCTGCTCCGCAGGGCGTTCGTTTTCTCGCCGGCCTGAAGGCCCAGGTACCCACGAAAGAAGTTCAGAATGACGCGGGCGCTCACGCAGCGGCAGGCCGAGCTGCTCACCCGGTTGGAGGCGTTGTTCCTCACCGAGGGCTTCGGACATCTCACCCTGGATGACATCGCGGGCAGGCTGCACTGCTCGAAATCGACGCTGTACGCCCTCGCCGGCAGCAAGGAACAGCTGGCGGTCAGGGTCGTCGGCCGGTACTTCAAGGGCGCGGCCGAGCGCATCGAGAAGCGCATCGCGGGCCTCAGCGACGTGCGCAAACGCATCGGCAGCTACCTCGCGGGCGCGGCGGAGGAGCTGAACAAGGCCTCGGCGGCGTTCATCGCGGACGTGTCGGACTTCCCACCCACCCGCGCGACGTACGAACGCAACGCGCGCGCCGCGGCCGAGCGCATCAAGGCGTTCATCCAGGACGGCGTCGAGCGGCACGTGTTCCGCGAGGTGCACGCCACGTTGTTCGCCGAGATGGCCGGTCTGCTCATCGAGAGCATCCAGACCGGTGTCCTCACGAAACGGGCAGGCGTTTCGGACGCTGAGGCGTTCACCGCACTGGGCGAACTGTTGTTGGATGGGCTCCAGCGGAGTGGTGCTTCCCAGAAGGAGTAGAGCGCGTGATCGTGGTTGCTGGTGAGGCCCTGGTCGACATGGTGCCGGTGGGGGACGACGAGCTCACGCCGCTCGCGCCCAAGCTGGGCGGCGGACCGTACAACGTGGCCGTCGCGCTCGGCCGGCTCGACGTGCCGACGGGCTTCCTGTCGCGCGTCTCGACCGACCACTTCGGCGAGCAGCTGATCAAACGGCTGCACGCCTCGAAGGTCGCCACGGATCTGGTCCAACGTGGACAGGAGAACACCACGCTCGCCGTCGTCGGGCTGGCCGACGACGGGTCGGCGCGCTACTCGTTCTACGTCGACGGCACCGCCGACCGGCTCGTCGAGGACCCCGGTCCGCTGCCCGCCGGGACGAAGGCCGTGTCGTTCGGCACGTTGTCGTTGGTGCTGGAGCCCGGTGCCTCGGTCTACGAGACGGTGCTGCGACGCGAGAGCAAGCGCTTGCTCACAGTGCTCGACCCCAACATCCGGGCAGGCCTGATCCACGATCCGGGCGCATACCGGGCGCGTTTCCGGTCGTGGCTGCCGGACGTCGGGCTGTTGAAGGCGTCCGTCGAGGACGCGCGGTGGCTCGCCGAGGACGGCGACGTGATCGAGATCGCAAGGACGTGGATTTCACAGGGACCCGCCGCCGTCGTCCTGACGAAAGGTGGCGAAGGTCTGTCAGTGATCACCGCCACCGGACAGGTCGACGTGCCACCCGTGAAGGTGGACGTGGTCGACACGATCGGGGCGGGCGACACGGTGCAAGGCGCCCTGCTCGCGTGGCTGCACGACCACGATGCGTTGAGCGCAGAGAAGATCCGCGGGCTCTCCACGGATGAATGGACCGCCGCATTGACGTATGCCGGTGCGGCCGCCGCGATCACATGTTCCCGTGCGGGTGCCGAACCGCCCTTTGCGAGCGAACTCACCGCCGCGTTGGGTGGATAAAACGGAGGATCGGACTACCGTGGGGTAGCCGCGCTAGAAACTGGCATTGCGAATGTGATGCCGGTCCCATCTCTCAGAATCGGTTCACACCGCTGCTGCGAGGCGGGCCTTCCGCCGACTAGCGTGAGTGGACTTGAAGACTCAGATCCCAACGGGGTGGTCCGAGACGACGGCTGGCCCAGCGTGGCCTGCCGCCACCCCGTCCGAGCGTTGAGAGGGACTTGAATGCCCGACGCGACGACTGCGCCGACCGACCCACAGACCGTCGCGCTGCGCCACGGGGACGCAGAGCTCGAGATGAAGGTGGTGCGGGCGTCCGAAGGCGCGTCCGGCATCGATCTCGGCAAGCTGCTGTCGACCACCGGTCTGGTAACCCTGGACACCGGTTTCGTCAACACGGCCTCCTGCTCCTCCGAGATCACCTACATCGACGGTGACGCTGGAATTCTGCGTTACCGCGGGTACCCGATCGAGCAGTTGGCCGCGCGTTCGAACTTCGCGGAGGTCAGCTACCTCCTGATCTACGGTGAGCTGCCGACCGCCGCCCAGCTCGAGGACTTCACCTCCAAGATCAGCAGGCACACGCTGCTGCACGAGGACCTCAAGCGCTTCTTCGACGGCTTCCCGCGCGACGCGCACCCGATGCCGGTGCTCTCCTCCGCGGTGTCCGCGCTGTCGACCTTCTACCAGGACTCGCTGTCGCCGTTCGACGCGAACCAGGTGGAGATCTCCACGATCCGCCTTCTCGCCAAGCTGCCGACCATCGCGGCCTACGCGTACAAGAAGTCGGTCGGCCAGCCGTTCCTCTACCCGGACAACTCGCTTGGCCTGGTGGAGAACTTCCTGCGGATGACCTTCGGGTTCCCGGCGGAGGCCTACGACCTCGACCCGGACCTGGTCCGCGCCCTCGACCTGCTCTTCATCTTGCACGCCGACCACGAGCAGAACTGCTCCACGTCGACCGTGCGCCTGGTCGGCTCCTCCGAGGCGAACCTCTTCGCGTCCATCTCCGCGGGCATCAACGCCCTGTTCGGCCCGCTGCACGGCGGCGCGAACAGCGCGGTGCTGGAGATGCTGGAGAAGATCAAGAACGACGGCGGCGACGTGCAGTCGTTCGTCAACAAGGTGAAGAACAAGGAGGACGGCGTCCGCCTGATGGGCTTCGGCCACCGGGTCTACAAGAACTACGACCCGCGCGCCGCGATCATCAAGAAGACGGCCGACGAGATCCTCGGCAAGCTCGGCGCCGACGACCAGCTGCTCGACATCGCGAAGCAGCTGGAAGAAGCCGCTCTGAGCGACGACTACTTCATCTCCCGCAAGCTCTACCCGAACGTGGACTTCTACACGGGTCTGATCTACCGGGCGATGGGCTTCCCGACCAAGTTCTTCACCGTGCTGTTCGCGCTCGGCCGGCTCCCCGGCTGGATCGCGCACTGGCGCGAGATGATCAACGACCCGGCCACGAAGATCGGCCGTCCGCGGCAGATCTACACCGGCCCGACGGAGCGCGACTTCATCGCGATGGAAAACCGCTGATCACGGGCTAGTTCTTCTCATAGGCCGAAGGCGCGTCACCCGCTGGGTGGCGCGCCTTCGCGCTGTTTCAGGGGGAGTGGTGTCCGAGACGCTGGAACAGCTGTACGCGGCTCACGTGGAGCGGCCGTTTCCGCCCCGCTTGCGTTCGGTGGACGTGGCCGATGTCTGGTTCGTGCTGCTGGACGCGGACATCGCGGCCTGTGCGCAGGTCGTGCTCCGCGGCGGAGGCCTCGACTCGAAGCGGGCCGCCGTGCTCGCGCGGCATCGCGCGGACCTCGAGTTGGTGTTGCCGCTGCTCACCGACTCGCGCGAGGTTGCCTACGCGATCGGGTTACAGGCGCTCGCCGTTCGTTGTGCAGACCCGTCCCGCTCGCTTTAGCGTCGAGTGGTGAGTTCTTCCCCGTCGCTCGTCTGGTTCCGCCGCGATTTGCGGACATCCGATCATCCCGCCATTCTCGCCGCCGCGGAAAGATCACCTCGCGCACTCGCGTTGTTCGTTCTCGACGACAGGTTGCTGAAACCGTCCGGCCAGCCGCGAATCGATTTCCTGCACCGCTGTTTGCACGCGTTGAACGACGAGCTGGGCGGCCGGTTGATGGTCGTGCACGGCGATCCGGTGAAGACGGTTCCGCGCGTCGCGAAGGAAATCGGCTCGGAGAGCGTCCACATCACCGCGGACTGCGCGCCGTACGGACGTGAGAGGGACGAAGCCGTCGAGGAAGCGTTGGGGGACATCGAACTCGTCCGTTCCGGCTCGCCCTACGCCGTGACGCCGGGCCGGGTGCGCAAGCAGGACGGCACGCCGTTCAAGGTCTTCACGCCGTTCCGCAACGCCTGGCTGGACCACGGCTGGCGCAAGCCCGCGGACACCGACGCGTCCACTCTGGACTGGATCGAACCGAAGCACAGCACGAAGATCCCGGCCGTCGAGGAGAAACTGCCGGACGCCTTGAAGCTCTGGGAGGAGTTCCGCGACGAACGCCTGGAGGACTACGACACCACCCGCGACCGCCCCGACATGGACGCGACCAGCAGGATGTCGGCGTTCCTGAGGTGGGGCGTGCTGCACCCGCGGACGCTGCTGCAGGACTGTGACGGAACGTTCCGCAGCGAGCTCGCCTGGCGTGAGTTCTACGCCGACGTGCTGTGGCACAAGCCGGAGACCGCGCGGGAGAACTACGACCGCAGGTTCGACCGCATGGAACACGACGACGACAAGGAGCTGTTCGAGGCCTGGAAGGAAGGGCACACCGGCTTCCCGATCGTCGACGCCGGCATGCGGCAGCTGCTGCAGGAAGGGTTCATGCACAACCGGGTGCGCATGATCGTCGCGAGCTTCCTGGTCAAGGACCTGCACCTGCCGTGGTGGTGGGGCGCGCGGCACTTCATGCAGCACCTGATCGACGGCGACATCGCCTCGAACCAGCACAACTGGCAGTGGGTCGCGGGCAGCGGTACGGACGCCTCGCCGTTCTTCCGCGTCTTCAACCCCATGACACAGGCCAAGAAGTTCGACCCGGACGGCGCCTACGTGCGCAAGTACGCGCCGGACTCGCCGGACCTGACGCCGATCGTCGATCACGCGGTCGAACGCCAGGTGGCGCTCGACCGCTACCAGGCCATCAAAGCTTGAGCGCCTCGCGGAGCTTGACGCGAGCGCCGGTCCGCAGCACGGCGTTCGCGTAGACCTTCCCGCCCAGCCACGTGATCGCCGCGATGGCGAGCAGGGCCAGCACGACCGAGAGCACCACCTGCCAGGCCGGGGCGACACCCAGTGCCATCCGTCCCGGCATCAGGATCGGGGCGAACGGCGGCAGCATCGACAGCACCGTCACGGTGGGACCGGACGGACTGCCGATCATCAGGTTGATGCCGGCCACGAACGCCACGATGATCGTCATGCTGATCGGCGTCAGCACCGACTGCAGTTCCTCCTGCCGCGACACCAGCGACGCGGCCGCCGCGAACACGGTGGCGTACAGGAAGAAACCGAGCAGGTACCAGAGCACACCGGTCAGCAGGGCCGCACCGCCGAGTGCGCCGACGTCCACGACGTCGAAGGCGGACGACAACCCGAGACCGACGGTGGAGATCACCAGCAACTGGAGCAGGCCGACCGCGCCGAGCCCGATCACCTTGCCCAGCAACAACTGCCACGGCCGCACGGTCGCGAGCAGGATCTCCACGACCCGGCTCGACTTCTCCTCGACCACGCCCTGCGCGACCATCGTGCCGTAGACCAGCAGCGAGTAGTACAGCAGCGCGGCCACGATCAACCCGATCGCGAGGCGCTGACCTCGTTGCGGGTCAACGGGTTCCAGCGCGGTGACGTCCACCTTGACGTTCGCGAGGCTCTGCGCGACCTCCTGCGGGGTGGTGCCCGACTCGGCGAGTTGCGCGATCAGCACCTGCTGCCGCAGCACGTCGTTCAACGCCGTCGTCAGGATCTCGTCGCCGGAGCCCTTGACGATCATCTTCAGCTCCGGCGGCGCACCGGTCACCAGGGCGTCCAGTCCGCCGTCGCGGACCTCCTGCTCGGCGTTGCCCGCCGTCGTGACGTCACGGGTCTCCAGGTCGATGCCGAAGGCCCTCGCCTTCTCCCGCAACGGATCCGCGAGCTGCGTCGCCTGGCCGCTCAACCCGACGACACTGCGCTGCTGGTCGTCGAACAGGACCGACTGCAGCACCACGTACCCGGCGAGCACGGCGATGATCACCGCCGTGCCGATCAGGAACGACCTGGTGCGGACCTTCGTGACGAACTCGCGCTTGGCCACCAACGAAACAGCTCGGGCCGACGTCATGCGCTCCTGCCCTCGGTGGTCACCACGTTGCGGAACAGCTCGGTCAGCGACGGGCGCTGCCGGGAGAACTCGTGCACGGGACCTGCCGCGAGTGCCGCGTGCAGCACCGCCTGGTCGTCCACGCCGTCGGCGAGTTCGAGCACGCAGCGCGTCCCGTTCTTCTCGATCACCCGCACACCGTCCAGACTGGCAGTCCACCCGGTCGTTGGCGACTCCACGACCAGACGCGGGGTGCCACCCGACCGGAGTTCGTCCACCGTTCCGACCGCGACCATCGAACCGGCGCTGACGATGCCGACCCGGTCGCACAGCCGTTCCACCAGGTCGAGCTGGTGGCTCGAGAACACCACGGGCACCCCGGCGGACGCCTTCTCGCGCAGCACCTGGCTCATCACGTCCACCGCCACCGGGTCGAGACCGGAGAACGGCTCGTCGAGCACCAGCACGTCCGGCTCGTGCACCAGCGCGGCGGCCAGCTGGACGCGCTGCTGGTTGCCGAGGCTCAGCCGCTGCACCTCGTCCGCGCGGCGATCGCGCAGCCCGAGGCGCGCGATCCAGTTCTCCGCGCTCGTGTGGGCCTCGTTGGTGCTCATGCCGTGCAGCTCGGCCAGGTAGACGAGCTGGTCGAGCACCTTCATGCGCGGGTAGAGACCGCGCTCCTCCGGCATGTAGCCGATCCGGCGCCGGGTGTCGAGGTCGACGGTTCTGCCGTTCCACCGCACCTCGCCGGAGTCGGCCGAGAGCACGCCCAGCGCGATGCGCATGGTCGTGGTCTTCCCGGCGCCGTTGCTTCCGACGAATCCGAAGAGCTCGCCGGCGCGCACGTCGAAAGACATGTCCCGCAGGGCGACGACCTCCCCGTAGCGCTTGGAGACCGCGTCGATCTCCAGCACTCCCTCAGGCACGGTGAACCCCTTCGTTAGCCCGGATGGCGGTAATCGGACTGAAAGTATCGGTGAGCAGGGAACGAGTGAAACGATACGGGCGTCTACGGCGAATCGAACGAACGACCAATTCACTCAACGGGGGTGACCATGCAGCCCATTGACCCCGATCAGTGGCTCAAGCAGTACGGGGCCAAGATCGAGCAGGCCAAACAGCACGCCGAGCAGGCCCGCGACCAGCTCGGTGGTGTGGGTGGCAGCGCCAGCTCGCCAGACGGCCTGATCACGGTGACAGTTAACGCCACGGGCGTGCTGACCGATCTCCAGATCAAGCCGGAAGCCCGCGGCATGGACCCCAGCGAGATCGCCTCAGCCGTGCTCACGGCCTCCGCCAAGGCCCAGCGTGACGCCTCCGGGCGTGTCGTGCAGATCATGACGGACTTCGTCGGCGACAGCCCCGCTCTCGAGTTCGTGAAGGCGCAGATGCCGAACGGATACAAGGGCGACGGAACCGACGAGGAAGAACCGAAGTCGGAGTTGGAGCGCAAGGACGTGCGGCCCGACGACGAGTACTTCACCAACCCGCCCGACGTCATGGCCTGAGTGCAGGAGGGGGTTAGGCATGCAGCAGCAGCACTTCAACATCGACCTCGATGAGCTGAGAACCCACGCCGCCAGCGTGGACCGGCTCATGGAACGGATGCGCAAGGCCACCGAGACGTGCGATCCGGGTGCCCTCACGACTGAGGCGTTCGGCATCTTCCTCGGGTTCCTGGCGTCGAAGGTCCTGCAGGAGGCCGGTCTGTCGCAGGACGGGCTGGGCAAGGCCGCGAACTCGCTGATGGACATGGCGAGCGGCCTCAAGCAGACCGTCGAGCAGTACGAGCAGGTCGACCTCGACAACATGTTCGGCTTCAAGGGAGGCCGGGGATGAACGCCCCTGCGACGCAGTCCAGCAGCGGTGACACCGCGCAGCTGTTCAACAACGTCTCGAACGCCTACAAGTCCATCGAGAGCGGCGACTGGGTCAGCGGCGGCCTCGGCATCGCGAACGCGGCCATGAGCATGGTCGGCAACGGCTCGAACCCCCTCAGCGGCTTCCTCTCCGCCGGCTTCAGCTGGGCCATCCAGCACGTCGACTTCCTGCGCGAACCGTTCGACGTCCTGCTCGGCAGCCCCGAGTCCATCGCCAAGATGTCCGAGTCGTTCAAGAGCGCGGGCAAGCAGGTCAAGGACATCGCGACCGAGTACGAGAAGATCTGCGTCTCGCAGACCCGCGAGTGGCAGGGCAGGGCGGCCGACGGCTACCGCGCCGCCGCCAAGCGGCACGCGACCGGCCTGGAGACCCTCGCGAAGTCGGTCGACGGCATCTCGGGCGCGGTCAAGGGCGCCGGCGAACTGGTCGGCACCGTCCGCAAGATGATCATGGATCTGATCAGCCAGGCCGTGTCCGACATGGTCATGAAGATCATCCAGTGGCTCGCGGCCTCGTTCCTGACCTTCGGCGCGGCCATCGCGGGCGCGATCGCGGACATCGTCACGACCGCGGTCAACTACGCGAAGAAGCTCTCCGACTTCCTGCAGAAGCTCGTCGGCTCCGTGCAGAAGCTGATGAACCTGATCAAGTCGGTCTCGCAGATCGCCAAGGCCGCCGAGACGATCATCGACGCGATCTCCACGATGGCGAACCAGGGCAAGGGCGGCGGTGGCGGCGCTCCCGTCCGGAACACCGCCGGTGGCTTCGACGGCATCCGCGCCGACGACCAGAGCCGTGCGTCCGGCGGTGCGGGTGGCACGTTCACCAGCGGCGCGAACCCCGGCTACGCGGGTGGCGGGCCCAACGTCGCCGACGGCCTGGGCAACACCCGGCCCGCGTACGCGGGCAGCGGCAACACGGGTGGCTACCAGGGCCCGTACGGCCAGGGACCCGGCGTGGGCGCCGGTCCTGCCGTGACTCCCGTCTACACGCCTCCTGGAGGCCAGGGCGGTGGCGCGGGTGGTGGCGGGGGTCAGTACCTGCCCGGACCCGGTACCGGCTCCGGTGCGGGCGGTGGCGCGGGTACCGGTACCGGTACGGGTCGCTGGGTTCCCGGTCACTGGGAGCCCGGCACGACCACGACGGCCGGTGGCAACGCCACGACCAAGCCTCCGTCGTTCGGCGCCACGCCGACCACGTCGAACGCCGACTGGTACCGGCCGCCGACGACCGACCACGCCGCGACCGCTGCCTCGGGCGGCGCTGGTGGTGGTGGCGGTGGCGGTGCCCCCAAGGGCATGGGCGGCGGCGGAGGTGGCGGCATGCCCGCCGGCTTCGGCGGTGGCCCGGCCGGTGGCGGTGGCGCCGGTGGGACCTCGGCCACGCAGTTCGGTGGCGCGGCCGGCGTCATGGCGGCCGGCAGCGGCAACGCTCCCGCCGCTCCCGCGGCCGCCGCTGGTGGCGCCCCTCGCGGTGGCGCTGGTGGCGCAGGCATGGGCGGCATGATGGGTGGCGCTCCGATGGCCGGTGGCGCCGGTCAGCAGGGCGGCAGCAACGAGCACAAGCGGAAGGTCCGGATCGAGGGCGAGGCCCTGGTCGATCCGCCGAAGGCCGCGAAGCCGGTCATCGGCGAGTGACCTCGCACCTCTTGCACTGAGTTTCTTGCGCTGAACGGGGCGTCCCTCGCGGACGCCCCGTTTTTTCACACCGCGGCCAGGAGTTTCGCGATCTCCGGCCCGGCCTTCTCGCGGTCCTTCGGCACCAGGCCGATGCGGGTGCGCCGGTCGAGGACGTCGTCGGCGTCCAGCGCGCCCTCGTGCTGGATCGCGTGGACGACGTCGGCCTCGGTGACGCCGGGCGCGATCGGGATGGTCGGCGCCGGCCTGTCGTCGACCAGGCGGATGTCCTTGGTGCGGCAGGGGATCTGCGTCAGGTTCGTCGCGTTCACGGCGTCCGCCGCCATCCTGCGGTAGGTGGTGAGCTTGCCGCCGACGATCGTGATCACGCCGTTCGGTGCCCTGAGCACGGCGTGGTGCCGGGACAGGTCCGCGGTCTGACCATCGGCCTGGAGCAACGGGCGCAGGCCCGCGTAGCTGCCGATGACGTCGTCCCTGGTGAGATTTCTTTGCAGGACGTGGGAAGCGGTCGCGAGCAGGAAGTCCACATCGGACTCCGGAACCGCCGGCACGTCCGGGATGTCGTCCACCGGCACGTCGGTGAGGCCCAGGTAGGCGCGGCCGTTCGCCTGGGGCAGCAGCAGTGCGTAGCGGTTGCGTTCGCCGGGGACCGGGATCGTCAGCGCCGTTCCGGTGAGGCCCGCGGTCCTCGCGTCGATCACGAGATGTGAGCCGCGGGACGGGCGCAGGTGCACCGGGGCGAGCGTGCCGGCCCAGACACCCGTCGCGTTGATCACCGCCTTGGCCTTGATGGTGAACGTGGTGCCGGTGAGCGTGTCCAGTGCTTCTGCGCCATCGCCTTGCAGCGTCAGGACTTTCGCGCGGGTGATGACCCTCGCGCCGTGCCCGGCGGCTGTTCTGGCCAGTGCGACGACGAGCCGGGCGTCGTCGACGAGCTGGCCGTCGTAGCTCAGGAGTCCGCCGGTGAGTTTCGCCGAGTCGAGACCGGGAACCAGCGCCAGCGCTTCGTGCTTGGGCACTCGGCGAGGCGCCGGCAGCACGTCCGCCGGTGTGCGGGCGGCGATGCGCAGCGCGTTGCCGGCGCGGAAGCCCGACATGACGAAGTGGCCCGCGTCGGCGTGCAGGGGGAACAACATCGGCAGCGTGCGGGTGAGGTGCGGTGCCGTCCTGGTCATCAGGATGCCGCGCTCGACAGCGCTCTCGTGGGCGAGCCGCACGTCGCCCTTCGCGAGGTAGCGCAGGCCGCCGTGGACGAGCTTGCTGGACCACCGGGACGTCCCGAACGCCAGGTCGTGCGCCTCCAGCAGGGTGACCTTGAGACCACGGGAGGCCGCGTCCAGCGCGACACCCGTGCCCGTGACGCCGCCGCCGATGACGAGCACGTCGGCGACTTCCTGCTGGGCTGCTTCGAGATCCTTCTGGCGCCTGTCCGCGTTCAGAGACGTGTTCACGGCTTCAGAGCTCCGTCCAGCTGCTTGGCGAGCTCGTCGAGCAACGAGCCGAAGTCGAGCCCGGACGTCACCGGCCTGGTCGAGAGCACCATCGACTGCGTGCTCATCAGCACCACGCGCGCCTGCGTCTTGGCGTCGCCGAACCGGATCGACCCGTCGACGTGCCCCGCCTCGATCTGCGCGACGAGGAACTGCTCGACCAGCCGCTGCGTGCTGCCGAGCCGGTCAGTCAGGTACGGCAGCATCAGGTCCGCGTCGAGCTGGAGGACGCGTTGCATGAGCGGGTTGGCCTCGAGCAGCCGGATGGCGTCCACCGCCCTCTGAACGAGCTGCTGGCGGGCGTTGCCGTGGTTGACGGCCCGTTCCGCCTCTTCGAGCAGTGCGGCGAACTCACGCGTCATCAGAGCCCGCACGAGGTGGTCCACGTCCGGGTAGCGCCGGTAGAGCGTCATGCGGCTGACGTTGGCCCGCTTCGCCACGTCGGTGAGGGTCGTGCGGCGCACCCCCACCTCCAGAACACACTCACGGGTGGCGTCGAGCAGAGCGTCGTGGGTGTGACGTTGAGACGTCATGTGTAACACTGTAGCAGTGACCAGGGCTCGATGGACCTCCGAAACCGTGCCGTTGCCGCCGCACGCGCTGGCTTGGCTCAGTCAGCGCGTTGGGCTGGGGGAGCCGTTTGCCGAGGTGCCGGTTTCGGTGCCTCCGTCCGAGTTGAGCGAGGACGCTTTCACGGCGTTGGAGGCCGTTGGCGCGATCAGCGTGGATCCCGCGGATCGGCTGGGGCGGGCCGGCGGGTTGTCGTACCTGGACTTGTTGCGTCGTCGTGGGCACGGGGAACTGGCCGTGCCCGACGCCGTCGTCCAGCCTTCCTCGCCGGAGGAAGTCCTTGAGGTGTTGCGGGTCTGCGTCGAGTACGACGTCGCCGTGGTGCCGTTCGGCGGCGGGACGTCCGTGGTGGGCGGGGTCGAGGCTCTGCGCGGGGGCAAGTCCGCCGTGGTGGCGCTGGACCTGGCCGGACTCGGGTCCCTGGTGTCGGTCGACCCCGTGTCGCGGGTCGCGGTGCTGCAGGCCGGGGTCACCGGGCCTGAGGCCGAGCGGTTGCTGGGGGAGCACGGGTTCACGCTCGGGCATGTGCCGCAGTCGTTCGAACGGGCCACCATTGGCGGGTTTGCTGCTACTCGGTCTGCTGGGCAGGCGTCGTCCGGGTACGGGCGGTTTGAGGACATGGTCGAGTCGGTTCGGGTGGCCACGCCTGTGGGGGAGTGGGTCGCTGGTGCCGCTCCCGCGTCCGCGGCCGGTCCGGACCTGAAGCAGTTGGTGCTGGGTAGCGAAGGGCTCTTCGGGGTCATCACCGAGGTGTCCGTGCGAGTTCGGCCCAAGCCTTCCGCGCCTCGGTACGAAGGGCTGGTCGTCGACGGGTGGGAGGCCGGGGTTTCGCTCGTGCGGTCTCTGGCTCAGGCCGGGGCGTTGGCCGACATCACCCGGCTGTCCGATGTGGACGAGACTGAGGTCGCGCTGGCGTTGGCCGGGTCCAAGGCCGATTTGGTGAAGAAGTACCTGCGGGTTCGTGGGGTTCGGCAGCCTTGCCTGGTGATTCTGGGGTGGGAGGGCCGGTCCCGTGCTGCGACTATGAGCGCGTTGCGTGGGCACAAGGTTGTTCGGCTTGGGCGGGCCATGGGCGAGTCCTGGCTGCACGGGCGGTTCAACGGGCCTCGGCAGCGGGATGCGTTGTTGGACGCCGGCGTTTGTGTCGAGACGTTGGAGACTGCTACTCGGTGGTCTCGGGTTTCTGAGCTGCGGGATGCTGTGCGTGCCGCTTTGGTCGCTGAGCTTGGGGATCCTGTGGTGATGTGCCACGTCTCGCACGCTTATGAGACCGGGGCCTCGTTGTACTTCACCGTGTTGGTGCCTCGGGACCTTTCTGATCCTGTTGGGCAGTGGGGGAAGGCCAAGATCGCTGCTTCGGATGCGATTTCTCGGCTTGGGACGATTACGCATCATCATGCTGTTGGGCGGGATCACCTTCCCTGGTTGGAGAAGGAGATCGGGGTTGTTGGGGTTTCGGTGTTGCGGGCGGTGAAGGAGCGGCTGGATCCGACTGGGATTTTGAATCCTGGGAAGTTGATTTAGTCGCCCTGTCCGTAGGTGGTCACCTTGCGGGCGGCGACCTTGCGTTGCGTGCTTCCCCTGGGGGCTCTGCCCCCAGACCCCCGGCAATCTGATCGGGGGGTGGCGCCGCCTGCGGGTTGATGGCACGCCTGTTGCGTTGGGCGGCTGCCTGTTGCTTGGAGGGGTGCGTTGGCGGTGGGTCCCGTCACGAGCCGCACCATGAGCGGGCCACATGCAAGAAGGGTTGTCAAACGGACGAAAAGCGTGTCCGTTTGACAACCCTTCTTGCATGCAGCAAGTGCTGTGGTGCGACTCGTGACGGGACCCACCGCCCAGCCCGTTCGGTAAGGACGGCTCGCCTTCGGCTTCGCGGGCGGTTGGGCGTGCTTCTTAGAACTGGACGAGCATCTTGCCCGTGTTCTCGCCTCGGAGCATGCCCAGGAAGGCTGCTGGGGCCTGGGCGGTGCCGCCTTCGATGACCGTCTCGGAGTACTTCAGTTCGCCTGAGGCGATCCAGGCTGCTACCTCGGAGACGAACTGCTGCTGCAGGGCCTTGTGGTCGCCCACCAGCATGCCGCGCAGGGTCAGGCGCTTCGCGAGGATCTGGATCATGTTGCTCGGGCCCGTCGGCTTCTCGGACGCGTTGTACTGCGAGATGGCGCCGCACATGGTGATGCGGCCGTTGAGGTTCAGGGTTTCGATTGCCGCTTCGAGGTGTTCGCCGCCCACGTTGTCGAAGTAGACGTCGATGCCGTTGGGGGCTGCTGCGGCGAGCAGTTCGGCCACCGGGCCGTCCTTGTAGTTGAAGGCGGCGTCGAAGCCCAGTTCTTCGGTGAGGTACTTGACCTTGTCGGCCGAGCCTGCGGAGCCGATCACCTGGCTGGCGCCCTTCAGGCGGGCGATCTGGCCCACGATCTGGCCCACCGCGCCTGCTGCGCCGGAGACGAAGACCGCGTCGCCTTCCTTGAACTCCGCGGTCGCCAGGAGGCCTGCGTAGGCGGTCAGGCCGGGCATGCCCAGGACGCCCAGGTAGGTGGAGAGCGGGGCGACGGAGCCGTCTACCTTCACCACGTGCTTGGCGTCTACGAGGGCGTAGTCGCGCCAGCCGAGGCCGTGCAGGACGTTGTCGCCCGTCTTGAGGGTTTCGACGCCTTCGCCGACCGCGACGATCTCGCCCACCGCGCCGCCTTCGAGGGGGGCGCCTACCTGGAACGGCGGGACGTAGGACTTGACGTCGTTCATGCGGCCGCGCATGTACGGGTCGACGCTCATGACCACGTTGCGGACCAGGATCTGGCCTTCGCCCGGGGTCGGGATCTCGACCTCGGCGATCTCGAAGTCGTCCTCGGTCGGCCAGCCCTTCGGGCGGGACGCGAGCCTGACTTCGAGTGCGGTGTTGGTCATGGTCGGACCATCTCCATCCATTGCGTTTCGGATCAGTTATCCGTTTCAACCGTCTGCCGGTGACGACTGTTCCGGAATGTGACCTAGGCCGCAGGGAGAAGTGTCGTGACGTCTCGGTAGGCGAAGCCGAGCTTGCGGTACAGGGCGATGGCCGCGGTGTTGTGGTTCTCGACGAAGAGGGCGCAGGTGCCGTAGAGCGCGAGCAGTGATGACGTCACGAACTGGCAGACGCGGTGGCCCAGGCCCTGGCCTGTGTGGGACGGGTGGACGGCTACGCCCATCATGAAGCCGACGTCGGTGGACGACCACGCCTCTGCGGCGGTGGCCACCAGGTTGTTGTCGACGTGCACGCCTGCCCAGCGGTGGACGCCTTTTTCTCCCGGCCAGGCCCAGGAGTCCGGGTTTGCCTCGCGCAGGAGGGGTTCCACGTCGGTGGTGGTGTGGAGCCAGGTGGCGTCGGTGGGGAGGTCGAGGCTGCCTGTGCGGTCCATCCAGCCGAAGGGCTTGTCCTCCACCCACGGGGTGGGCATCAGGGCCTCTACTTCTTCGGCCAGCTTTCGTTCTAGCAGTGGGCGTAAGTCGACGCCTCGGCCGTGCGCTGCCAGCAGGGATGCCACGCCTTCTGCTGGGCCTGTCAAGACCAGCCGGCGGCGTCTGGTGAGGACTGGTGCGTGCACGGCCACCGCGCCGCCGTGTTCCCAGGCCGCACCACCGCACGACAGCGCTTGGGCCGCCCAGCGGACCATCGGGTCGTCGCTGGCGTCCTGCACGTCGGCGGTGGTGCGTAACCGGCGCACTCAGTCCTTCTGCTTGCGGCGCAGCAAGGTTCGCTTCGCGAGCGAGTCCTCCAGCGCCTGGTACGCGACGTCCATCGCTCGGTTGTACTCGCCCTGGGGGCGTGGGGGGACGGACTCGTCCGGCTGCGGGGGCGTCACCATCTGGAGCCAGCGCTCGTTCCAGAGCTGCTCCACGGCCGCCTCCCAGTGCAGGGCGGCGCCCATCCGCACGACCCGCTCGCGATCGCGCACCTCGGCGATCTCGTGCTGGGTCGACGCGAGCCGCGCGGCGAGCTCGGCACACCGCACCTCGTCCAGCTTGCGCTGACGAGCGGCCGCGTCCGTGGCGATGGCGATGATCTCCTTGTAGCGCTCAACCGCGGAGATCGTCGGCACCTCGATCACCTCCTCGCTCTGACGCTGCGACGGGACCGGGTCGAACATCGTCATCATCGGGTTCATGACGCTTCTCCAGTGTCGAACGGGATGATCACTTGCGGTCGCGAGTGCTCGAACCGGTCGAAGAACAGGCCGCGGCGTGGTCTCGGCGACCACGCCATCACCTGCTCCGGCCCGAGCGACAGCAGTTCCTTGCCCTGGACGTCGAACGCCACCCAGGCGCCGATGTCGTCGTAGACGCCGGGTGGGAGGCTCGCCTTCAGCCTCTGCACGCCGCGCCACCAGCCCAGCACGTGCGTGCGGTTCTCCGGGCCGTGCTTGAGGACCGTCCGCAGACTGTCCACACCGGACATCCTGGTGGTCGCGTTCTTCTGCTCCAGCAACGTCTGCGCGGCGTCCACGCCGTACAGCACCAGGTAGTGCGGCTTCAACGGGGCGTCCGTCTCGCCCGTGTTGATCGACTGCAGCCGGGCCGCCGTTTCGTCCAGCAGGTCGCGGACGCGGTTGATGCCGATCACCTCTGCATCATGCCCGTCCGCGCTCAGGCGCTTTGCCAGATGCAACGCGGAGGGCATCGCCTCCTCGACCAGGCAGGCCAGCGTGAAGACCGCCTCGTGCGGGCGGTGCTGCCTGCCCAGTGACGCGGCCGCTCCGCCGAGCACCGCGGCCGCGTCCTGGACCACGGAACCGATCACCGCGATGTTGCGGCCCGGCGTGCGGGCGAACCGCACCCGTGCCGCGCTGCCCGCGACGTCGATCACCTGCCCTAGAAGCACGGTAGGCGATGCGTCGCCGGGTCGCAGGCCGAGGAAGTCCTGCGTCGCGTCGATCAGCGGGATCTTGCTGCCGTCGAACAGGCTTGGTGCCTGGCCCGGTGCTCGCCGCCACAGCTCGATCTGCAGGGTGTCCATGGTGTTCTTGGACGTCGAGTCCGGGATGCGGCAGATCTCGTTGCCGGGCTTGACACCCGACTCGTGGTTGATCACCGCGTGCCAGCGCGGGAGCTCGACGGCGGCGTCGTTCTGCGGCTCGGCCAGCACGCGGCGGGCCTTGGGCAGCGCGATGCGGACGGTGAACTGCTCGAAGATCGCCGACTTGCCCCAGAAACCCTCGATGCCCGAGACGTCCTGCGACGACAGCACGAGGTGGATGCCCTGCGAACGGCCGCGGCGCGCCACGTCCTCCAGCAGTTGCGTGGCGGCGGCGGTGACCTGGTCGCGTTCGCCGAACAGGTACTGGAACTCGTCGATCACCGCGACGATCCGCGGCCAGCGGCCGGACGGGTCCTCGGCGCGCAGGTCCTGCAGCTTGGTGACCTCGTGCTGCTTGGCCGCGTCCGCGCGCCGGCGCATCTCGTCGGACAGGTACCGCAGCAGTGCCACGCCGAACTCGCGGTCGGTGTTGACGTTCACGCCGACCAGGCGCGCGTGCGGCAGCCACGACGGGTCCTTGCGGCCCGGCGCGAACTGCGCGAACGACACGCCTTCCTTGAAGTCCAGCAGGTACAACTCGAGCTCGTTCGGTGAGTAGCGCGCACACAACGAACCGAGCATCGCGTAGAGGAAGTTCGTCTTGCCGGAACCGGAAGGCCCGCCGATCAACGCGTGCGGCGAGGTGTCGCCGAGCTGCACGCAGACCTGTTCGCCGTCGTCGAAGCCAACGGGCGCAATGACTCCGGCCGACGAGTTCTCGGTCCACGGCCGGTCGGGCAGCAGATCCTCGAACTTGCCCATGCGCGAACGCCGTTCCTCGCGCTTCTCCGCGATGGCGGCACAAGCACGCGGTACCAACGTGCGCGGCAGCGCGTCGTCCAGCGTGACGGTCACGTTCTTGCCGGTCATCGTGCAGAACGCGGTGCCGTCGCTGCGCAACGACACCGTCTCCACCGGTGAGTTGATCGTGATCGGAATGTCCACGATGAACAGCTGCACGCCGCACGCCAAACCGTTGCGCGCCACGCGTTGCAGCTGTTGTTGCTGGTCTTCCTTCAACGCCTTGCGGTTGCCGAACAACACGGCGATCCGCCACGGTTCGGTGCGCCGGCCCTCACCGCTGACCGCACGAACGGTCAGATGGCCGTCGACGAGAACCTTGGTGTGCACCTGGCGAATGTGCTCGGACAGCTCGTCCAGCAGCTCGTGCAGCCGGGCCGGATCGTGCACCGTCAGCAGGTTCGCACGGGTCAGCGGGTAGAGCCCCGGCAACGACCCGGTCAGCTGGCCGACGTCCCACACGTGCACGTGCACGAGCCCCGGCTGGAAGTGCGACAGCACCCGCAGCAACAGGCTCTCCACCAGCGTGTCCGCGAGCTGCCGAGTGTCCTGAGTGGACGAGATGTGCAGGTGTGCCTGGTCCAGCAGCGGTACGGCGACGGGGAACGGCCTGGTCTCCGGCGCCGACGTCACCACGCCGGTGCCGATCCGCCACAGCTCCGGCACGCCCTCGCTGCCGTCGTGCGTGCCGGGGTGGCCGAGCCACGACTCGTGCGGCCACGACGCGGGACCTGCGGCGACCGAGTTCACCAGCTCGGTCAGCTGCTCGGGACCCGAGGTCGTCCACTCGTGGAACGACTGCTGCCAGTCGTACTTGATCTGGTCGAGGCGTTCGGCGAACTGGGCCATCGAGAGCGGCGCCTGACGCGGGTTCTTCACGCGCTTCTCGTCGACCGTCAGGAACGAGGTGACGTCCTTCAAAGCGACGTCCTGCAACGCCTTGTCGACGCCCATGCCCCGCACGGTGAACTCGAACATGTCCTTGGCGTGCTCGGAGGCGAGCGCCCGGTGTTCGCGCGCCACCGAGCCCAGCGCGGCCGAAACGGCGCGCTGGAACTCCGCGAAGGCGTCCTCGATCCTCTGTCGCCGGTCGTCCCGCCTGCTCATCACAGCTCCACGGTGAGTCGTTGGATGCGCTCTAGGGTTCCCACCATCAGCTCGAGCTGATCAGGGAATCTTTCCTTCGCACGCACGAACTCCGGTGGAAGCAGCGACTCGTGGTGGTTCTCGCTCGACTCGGCGAGGATCGCGACGGCCTCGTCGAGGCCCTCCTGCGCTGATCGCACGTTGCGGTACGACTCACGCAGGATCTCGCTCGCCTGCTCCAGCGCGGCGCGAACCTCGCCGATGGACGCCATCAAAGCCTGCTGTTGATGCCCTCGGCCCCGGAAATGCCGGCGCCGAGGTAGTTCTGCAGTTCGCTCACGCCGGACACGACCTGAGCGAACTGGGCGTTCGTCGTCTCGACGTCCGCCTGCACGGAGCCCTGCGTGACCGATGTCAGCAGTTGCTGCGCGTCCTCGGCGAGCTCAGCCGCCTGTTGGAGGGCGGACTGGCTCTGAGCCGCCTTGTCGATCGCCTGGGCAATTGCGGCACGGACCTCTTCGATGCTGGCCATGTCGGCTCCCGAACCCTCCGGAACAAGGTGGTCTGAAGACCACCCTTAGTAGAGATTGTGCCCAGATTTTCACAGTTGAGAGCGAAGATCGGCTAACCGGGTGGATGCCTGAATCCACTCGAACGGGCCTTGCTTTAATGATCAGTTGAGCGCGCTGCTGGCCCCTTGCCCACGCGTGTTGTGACACTCACAATGCCGCCTACAGCCTGTCGTGCTGAAGCACCGACCGGCCGGGTGAATCAAGACGGCCTGCTGGGTGACTTGTCACGCGGAGTGCCTGCCCCGAACGGGTCATCTCCTGCCCACACCTCGACCATGACGCGCTCGGCGCCCGGCACCAGTTGGTTGATCAGCTCCGGTTCGTCCAGCACGGTCCACGCCGTCGGTGGCTCGCACGCCACCCGCGGCGCCGAGAAGCCCTCACCCAGGCCGCGCACGAAGGTGCGCACGGCCCGAGCCAGCGCCGCCGCGACGTTGTGGGTGGCCTTCTCCGTGCTCGGTCTTGTGATGACGACAGCCCAGCAGCCCGGCTCTTCGTCCGAGCAGTCACGGGCGTCCACGATCTGGGCACCCGCACGGCTGATGAGCGCGTCGCACGCGGCACGCGCCTGTTGCTCGTTCGCTGCTTCGACCACCACGGTGATCACCAGCACGAGGTCGTCTTCATCCATGACACCCGAAATGGTGTCAGATGACCCTCCGCGTGAACTCCAGCACCCGAGTGACGGCCTCGCCGTCGGTCAGCAGGCCGTCCACGACGTGCTCCTCGAACGCGGATCCGCGGATCCGGTCGGTGCCCGCGCGGGTGTCCGAGATCGGCACGATCTCGTCCTCCGACCCGTGCAGCCACAACGTCGGCAGGTCGCCCAGCGCCGGCCCGAAGCTGACCTCGTCCATGAGGTCGGCCAGCCCGTTGGACGCGCCGTCCCACATGCCGAGCACCGGCGAGACCAGGATCAGGGCGGCGAGCTCCGAATGCGTTTGCGCATACCGAACAGCGGCGGGTGCGCCGGTGAAGTGTCCAATGAGGACGACCGGTCGATCGGCGGCTGCCACCACCGCCTCGATGTCCTCGCTCACCGCGACCGGAACGCCGGCTGTGCGCAGTGAACGGGCGATGCGCTCGCCGTGCGGAAGCACGGCGAGCCATCCAGGTACGTGCATCTACGAAGCGTAGAAGGCGCTGATCTCGATCCGGCCACCGGAACAAACGGGGCCAAGGGTCCACGGCACGGTCAGCGCCGCCGTCTCGTCCGGCGGAATGGCCGCGGCCTTCGACGGCTCCGGCTGGCACGGGCCCTCCACGGGCTCGTTGCCCGACGGCACGACGCCCCAGTGCAGGTTCGCCGAGGCCTTGCCGCCCGGTGCGAGCGTCATCGCCGCCGGACCCGGATCCGCCTTGCGCTCCAGCTTGGTCGGCACGGCGCCGGAGGCGTTCTCCAACTGGAAACCGCTGTAGCCGTTGAGCGTGCACGGCATCGCGCCGGAGTTCGTGACGACGAACTTGCCGTACCTGTTGCCCGCGCCGGCGTCCGTGGGGGCGACCTCGCCCTTGAGCGCGGTCGAGTCGCAGCGCTTCACGGCCGGAGCGGCCGCACCGGAGTTGCCGGCCGGGGCGGTGGACGAGGCGGGTGCCGACGACGACGACGGTGGCGTGGACGTCGGCAGCGTTTGCGAGGCGTTGTCCGGGGTTCTCGTCCCACAAGCCGTTACGGCGGCAAACGCGGTGAGCACCAGTCCGCAAGCGATCAGACGACGAGTCATGGGTGCACCTCCTACCACCGAAGGATGTGCCCAAATATCAACTAGCCAACACACCGTGCCGAAAATTCACCGGATCTGGTGGACGTCCCAGCCGTCCGGCAGTTCGGACATGCCCTTCACCGCCGCGGTCCAGATGTACGTCCAGGCGATCCGGCCGTCGGGCAGCACGACGCGCACGCGGCGGTAGTCCTCGCCCTCGTACTCGTCGAGCAACGGCAGCGCGTCCTCGGGCGACCTGAGCCGCAGCACGAAGCCCGGCACGCCCAGCCCGGCGCCGGGACGCAGCGCGGGGTAGCCCATGCCCGTGTCGAACAACGTGCCGGGCAGGTGGGTCTCCTCGGACTCCACGACGTGCGGCTCCATCAGGTGCCAAGCGTTTGCACCCGGCTGGAGCGTGCCGTAGACGAAGAGCAGCTCGGGCCAGTCGTCGGCGGACGGCTCGCCGTGGACCTCGGTCACGTCCAGTCCGTCGCTCATCGCGGCCCTCTCGCCCAGCACGCGGGCACCTCGCTGCGAGACGTCCGCGCAACGGACCATACGGCCGTTGAAGAGCACGGGCATCCGCTTCTTGGAGCCTGCCGTGTAGGCCAGAACGCTGTCGATGACGCCACCGTTGTAGAGCACCACACGGCCCGTGTGGACACGTGCGAGGCGATAGCGCAGCCCGCGTCCCTCGCAGCGGTCCAGCACACGCAGCTGCTCAGGCGTGGCGAACCAGATGGAGTGCTCCTCGGTGACGCCGGGAGCCCCCGCGAGAGTGGCGGGCCGCTGGCCGTCGCGGATGCGCAATCCGGCGGCCCAGACAGCAGAAAGGCCCTCGCATCGTGCGCGAAGCACGACCGCGGGGCCTTCGAGTCCGAGCTCTTCGCGAAGCCAGGTGAGCTTGCTGGGGTTGGCGTTCGAGCCGTAGCCGAGCACCGGCATCCGGGTCGCCAGCGGGGCCTCACCATGGTTGGCCAACCATTGGTCTAGGTCGATGTTCTCCGGCTCAACTCGCCATCCCGACTCCATCGTGAGGTCCGGTCGCACTGGCCAGCCCGTTTCGTCGACGTGGACGAAACAGTGGTCTGGACGAGTGCCCGGATAGGGCTCCGCCGGATGGCTTTCGTCGGTGAACGGTTGGGCCATTGGTCCATTGTGCCAGTCCGAGGGCCCGGATGGCGCCCCCTGATCGTGACCCATCCGATGATCGACCCGCACTTATAGGGACTTAGTGAGAACTAACACTGCGCAATCGGGTGACTGACCCGATGTCTCCGTGTCGACACTCCGGTCAGACTCAGGAGGCGTCATAGCGTTCCTGTGCCTGGGCGACCTCGGGCTGGTTCGCCGCGATCCAGTGGGCGAGCGCCACGAGGTGGTTCGCGGCACCCTTGCCGAGAGGCGTCAGCGTGTACTCGACGTGCGGCGGAATGACCGGATAGACCTCGCGATGCACGAACCCGTCCCGCTCCAGCGTCCGCAACGTCTGCGTGAGCATCTTCTCGCTGGCGAGCTCCAGCTCACGCCGCAACTCGCTGAACCGCCACGCCTCCCCGTTGGAGAGCGCCTGCAGCACCAGCACACCCCATCGGCTTGTGACGTGCTCCATGACCGCCCGCTCAGGGCACATCGTGACCTGCATGCTCACCTCCGCGTAAGTACCCAACTTCAAAGTGGGTACTTACGAAAGGTTAGCGCTATCCCTAGCTTTGTGGCTATGACGATCCTCATCACCGGAGCAACCGGCCAGCTCGGCAACGCAGTGGTCCGCCACGTCCTCGGCCGCACGGACGAGCAGGTCATCGTCTCCGTGCGGAACCCGGAGAAGTTCACGCTCGACGGCGTAGAGGTCCGCCAGGGCGACTTCGAGCAGCCCGAGACCCTCAACTTCACCGGCGCGGACAAGCTGCTGATCGTGTCCGGCGAGGCCCCCGACGCGGACACCCGCATCCAGCAGCACAAGAACGCCATCGCCAAGGCGGTGGAACACGGCGTGGGCCACATCTTCTACACGAGCCTCACCGACGCGGACACGTCCACGGTGGGCGTCGCGGTCGTGCACAAGGCCACCGAGGAGGCCATCCGCGCGACCGGCATCCCGTTCACGTTCCTGCGCAACGGCATGTACCACGAGAACTACCTCGGCGCCCTCGCCGGCGACACCGTCGCGGTCTCCACGAAGGACGGCCAGATCGCCAGCGCGGCCCGCGACGACTACGCCCAGGCCGCGGCCGCCGCTCTCACCACGCCCGGCCACGAGAACCAGGTCTACGAACTCACGGGCTCGACCACCTGGTCGTTCCCGGAACTCGCCGGCGACCGCTTCCAGGACGTGAGCGACGAGGACCTGATCGCGGCCGGCGTGCCCGCGATCTTCGTGGACTTCTTCAAGGCGATCCGCGAGGGCGTGTTCGCCGAGGTCCGCCCGGACCTGGAGAAGCTGATCGGCCGCCCCTCCACCCCGATCAAGGTCCAGTAGAGCCGCCGGAACGCGACCAACGCGGGCAAGGGCACGGCCGGGCGCTTCCAGCCCGGCCTTTCCGGCCGTCACGACCCACACGGCCCCGCCCGCACGGGCCTAGTTGAACTCGGGATGCGCCTCCGGATGCGCGTCCCACCACTTCCGGTACTCCGGATTCCGATCCAGCACGGACCGGTAAGCCTCGGCAGCACAAGCGAACACCTCGTGCGCCCGCCCGGCCACCGGCGAATCCCTCCGGGTGGCCACGAAGATGTCGGTCATCAACGGCATCCCCCGCAACCGCCGGATCACGATCCCCTCCCCGGTCCGGGACGGCGCGGCGGCAAACGACACGCACCCGCCGGCCACCAGCCCGCGAGCCATGCTCGCCTCCCCGGTGTGATGGGTGAGCCGGGGCACGAACCCGGCGTCCGCGCAGGCCTGGAACATCTGCGTCCGACTGCCGATGTGCTGTTTGGGCGGCGTGACCCAGTCCCGATCAGCAAGATCAGCGAGGTCGACCTCGTCCAGCAGAGCCAGCGGATCGGTCTCCGGCAACGCCACGAACGCCGGTTCGGTCACGAGCTTCCGCAGCTCGATCCCGGCCAGGTCCCGCGCGTGCATCCCGTCGAAGAACTCGAACAGCGCTACGTGCACCTGCCCGGCCTCCAGCATGTCCACGATCTCCGCGGACGAGGGCCGAACCTCCGCGCGCACGTCGGCGTTGAGCGTTCGAAGCCCCTCGACGACCGAGGCGAAGTACAGGATCGGGATGCAGCCGAAGATCAGCGGCCCGCGCCGGTCGGTCTCCCGGGTGTTGGCCATCAGCTGCGCCATCTCGTCGAGCACCAACCGGGCGGTGCCCAGCACTCTGCGTCCCAGGTCCGTTGGGACGCAACCGTTGCGCGTTCGGTCGAAGAGCTGGCCACCGACGAGGCGTTCCACGGTGCGCAGCTGGGCGGACAGGGCGGGCTGGGTGAGTCCGAGCCGCGTCGCGGCCCTGGTGACGCTGCCTTCTTCGGCGATAGTTCGTACCGCGCGAAGGTGGCGAAGCTCCAACTCGGGCATAAAGACCTTGTATCCCCCTTCTGAATGCACCGCCACCCTTCGATCGGGGCATAGTGACTTTCGATCGATCATCCGGCCCGGCGCTTGCGGCAGCGCCCGAGGGTCCGGCGCGGGAGGGTGCGCACCCCTCGGTTCGACGCTGCTGTCGCGCACCCTGCGCTCCGCGGCAGTAGCGTCGAACCCATGGCGGTGAAGGACTCTCCCACGAGCTGGGTCAACGAGCACATCCAGAAGTACGTCGAGACCAACGGCGCCGAGGGCCACGAGTGGCGGCCGGGTGTTCACACGTTGCTGCTGACCACCAAGGGACGCAAGAGCGGCGAGATGCGGCGGACCGCGCTCATCTACCAGCCCTCCGGCGACGACCACGTGGTCGTGGCGTCGCAGGGAGGCAAGCCCACGCACCCCGCCTGGTACCTCAACCTCGAAGAGGAACCCGTGGTCGACGTCCAGGTGGCGGCGGAGAAGTTCCAGGCGCGCGCCCGCACGGCCGGACCCGACGAGCGGGACCGGCTGTGGAAGCTGATGACCGAGGTCTGGCCGGACTACGACGACTACCAGCGCAAGACGGACCGCGAGATCCCCGTCGTGGTGCTGGAGCGGATCAGCGGATAGGAACCGCCGCACCCGTCACGACCACCCGGCGGTCCTCGCGCGTCGCGTCGACCTCCAGGCGGGACGGCCTGCCCATGTCCTCGCCCTGGCTGATGACGAACCGCTGCGGCCCTTCGAGATCGCGCAGGTAGCCACCGAACGCGGCCGCGGCGGCGCCCGTCGCCGCGTCCTCGACCACACCCCCGACCGGGAACGGGTCGCGGGCGTGCACCAACTCCGCCGACTCGCGCCAGAACAGGTGCACCGTCGTCAGGTCGTGCGCCAGCATCAGGTCGCGCAACGCGTCGAAGTCGTAGTCCAGCTCGCGCAGCTGCTCGCGGTCCCGCACCGGGATCAGCAGATGGCGGGCCCCGCCGAAGCCGACGTGCACCGGACCGTCGCCGATCTCCTTGTACCCCAACGCTTCCAAAGCCGCCGAAACCAGGGCCGGGTCCGCGGCGGAACTGTCGGTCGGCACGCTGGTCAGCGACGCGGTACCACCGGAGGTCTCGATGGTGATCTCACCGGCCGGCGTGTGGAACGTCAGCGGCCCGTCGCCGATCCGCTCGGCCAGCGCGACGGACGTGGCGATCGTGGCGTGACCGCAGAACGGCACCTCCGCCTTGGGGCTGAAGTACCGGACGTCGAACTGACGCTCGGCCGCCCGTGGCACCACGAACGCCGTCTCGGAGTAGCCCACCTTCGCGGCGATCGCCAGCATCTCGTCGTCGGTCATGTCGGACGCGTCGAGCACCACCCCAGCCGGGTTCCCGCCGGCCGGATCGGTCGTGAACGCGCTGTACCGCAGTACGCCCTTGTCGCTCATACCTCGCTGCAACGCGTAGCAGTGCTGAAGCCTTCCGCCCAGGTACCTGCTGGTGAAGTACGTCAGCCCGGCCTTCTCCAGCACCCGGCCGGACGCGGCGTTGCGCGCGTCGGTCCCGGCGACGACCCGGTCGGCGATGGCGAGCGCCTTGTCCCGCAACTCCGCGGCGACCCGAGTGGCGACGCCGCGTCCCCAGTGCGCCGGGTCGATCCAGTAGCCGATCTCGATCTCGCCCAGGTCGCCGTCGAGCATCTGCGCCAGCCCGATGACCACGCCGTCCTCGACGACCACGTGCAGGCCGAAGCCGTGGTCCTCCCAGTGCCGCAGCGCCTGCTCGTGCCGTTCCGCCACGTAGTCCGGAGTCCAGGGCATGCCGTTGCCGACGTACACCGTCATCCGAGGATCGGACGCCCACCGCAGCATGTAGCCGAAGTGCCCGTCCTCCCACCGCACGAGTTCCATGGCGACCATCGTGCCTCAGCTGAACTGGGGGAGTAGCCCCTCGCACGTGCGGACCACGATCTGGGCGGCCTTCCGATGCTCATGTGGCGCGTGCACGTCCGCGGCCTGCGCCTGCCACCGGACCAGCGCGTCGAGCAGGGCCTCGCGCAACTCCCGCGCGTCGGCCTCGTACTCGAAACCCAGTCGTGCCAACGGAGCGACGCCCTCGGCGCCGATGATCCGCAGCGCCTCGGCCTGCAGTTCGGCGGGCAGCTTCGTCCGTCCGGACTGCAGCGCCGCCACGAGTCGCAGCTCGCGGAAGTCGTGCGCGGAGGCGACGACCCGTTCGAGGTCGACCATCAGCTTGCGGGCGTTCTGCCGCGGCTCCATCCGGAACAGCACGTCGAGCGCCAGCAACGCCGAGCGCGCCTTGAGGATCTCGCGGCGCTCGACGAAGTGGACCGCGATCGAGTCGCGCAGCTCGCCGAGCCCGCTGCGCTGCACCAGCTGGCCGGTCAGCTTCACCTGCGAGTCGAAGCCCTGCCTGATCAACGCGGTGATCAGGCGGACGCCGAAGATCCCGAACCGCTCCAGCAACGCCTGCCGCACGGCCGGTTCCATCGTCAGCGGGAACTGCTCGCCGGCGAACCGGTCCGCCGACAGCAGGTGGTCCTCCAGCTCCTCGCGGCCCAGCGACGACAGCACGCGCAACGCCGCGAACTCGTCCTCCCGCAACGTCTTCGCGGCCACCGCCAGCAGCCCGGCGACCGAGACCACGTTCTGGCACAACGGTTCCACGGCCACGTCACGGCGGTAGCGGCGGGCGATCTGCTTGGCGGACGACAGCGCGTCGATCCGCCCTGCCCCGATCTCGTCGGCACGGGCGAGCACCGCGACCGTGTGCACGGCGGCGGTGCGGGCGATCGGGTGGTCGTTGGCGGACTGCAGGAACTTCAGGTCCTCGTCCTGCACGTGCCGCATCAGGTACAGCAACGCGTCCGCGTCGCCGAGCACCTGCTCCGGCGTGGCCTCGGACGGGGTGTCGATCAGCACGACGTCGCGCAACGTCCGCGCGGGCCAGTCGACGACGATTCGGTCGGCCCGGTCGAACTGGCCGGTCTCGACGTGGTGGCGGCTGCCCCGCCTGCCGATCGGGACGTCGTGCGGCCGGCCGGGTCCGGCGAACACCTGCGCGCGCGGTTCGGTGCCGCCGCGGTACCAGACGAACGAGCTCTGCGGCGTGAACTCGTCACCGACCAGAGCGTTGACCACAGTGGACTTGCCGATCCGGGACCGGCCGGCCACCGCGATCCGCACGGGTTCGGTGTAGCGCTCGACGTGCGAGCGCAGCCAGGCCGTGGCGCGGGGGCTGTCGCGGTACACACTCAGCGCCTCTTGCAGCATCGACCAGACGACGCGGTCCAATGTCACGCGGTGAGCTCCATCGCCGGACCCCCGAGTGCCTGTACCCGCTTGTAGAGCGTGACGAGTTTGTCCAGCTCCTTGCGGCCTTCCCGCATCCGGCGCTCGCGTTCGGTCTGGTCGTCCTGCACCGCGCGCTTGGCGCTGCGGGCCGACTCCAGCAACGTCTCCTGCAGCTCTTCCGCGAGCGTGCTGAAGTGGTTGCGCAGCGAACGCTGGATGTGCCGCCCGGAATCGCGGACGTCCTTGGAGAACTTCATGAAGAAGTCGTCCACGTGCCGTTGCGCGGCGGCCTTCGCCGCTGCCTGACGGCGCTTCAGCCGTTGGTCGCTCTCGTCCAAAATGGACTTTCCGCCGAACAGCGCGCCGGCGCCGAGCGAGATCACGTTGATCAGCGGCATGCCCGCCAGCGAGGTGACCAGGCCGAACATCAGCACGCCGCCGTAGGAGCCGCGCAGACCGGTGAAGAGCTTCTGCGGCACCGAGAACGGCTCGATCTTCGGCTTCTCCAGCTTGCTCACCGGTTCGAGCAGGTCGTCCGGCAGCACCGAGCCGGGGATCAGGTCCTCGCGGTAGACCGGGAAGTTCTTGGCGACCTTCGTGGCCACCCACTCCGCGCGTTCCATCAGCCAGGCGAAGTTCGTGGTGGCGGCCTCGTTGAGGTTGTCCTCCAGCCACTGCTCGAACTTGTCCCAGCCGATCGCGGGGTCGGCCTCGTCGTAGGTCTTGTCGACCTCGCGCAGGATCTTGCGGGTCCGGTCGCGGAGGTCGTACTCGACGTCGGAGATCAGGTCGGCCATCTCGTCGTTGAGCACGTTCTGCCAGCGCGCGGACCGGCGCCGCAGCTCGTCGACGCGGCGCTGGGCCTCCTGCAGCGTCGAGATCGTGGCGACCGTGTGGGACGAGTCGTGCGCCGTCAGCTCCTCGCGCAACGGCGTGACCAGCTGAGTGATCGCACTCGAAGCGACGACGGCGACGGCTCGGCGGGCCAGCAGCTCGGCGCTCGCCACGATGTCGCTCTGCACGCACGTCACCAGCTCCGGGAACCCGGACTCGGCGTTGAGCCGCTGGTCGCCGGTCTTCGCGGCGCGCAGCCTGAGCGCGCTCGACACCGGGATGAGCTTCGCGCGGACGCCGGCGCGGGCGAGCAGCGCCCGGTTGCGTTCCACGACGCTGCGCCAGCTCGGCACGAGGTCGATCTTGGTGACGACCACCGTGACGTTCGGGCAGGCCTCCATGACCTTCTTGAGCAGCGTCATCTCCGCCGACGTCAGCTCGCCGGTCGCGTCGGACACCAGCAGCACGGCGTCGGCCTGCATCAGCGTCGCGAACGTGCTGGCGGTGTGCGCGGACCGGGTGTCGCCGACGCCGGGGGTGTCGATCAGGACCAGGCCGCTGTCGAGCAGCGCGCGCGGAATGCCGATCTCGGCCCGCACGACGTGCTGCGCGGCGGCCTGTTTCGTCACCTGGTCGATCGGCACGGCGATGCGCTCGGTCGGTGTGTGGAAGATCGATCCGCCCGCGGACGCGTTGCGGACCAGCGCCGCAGACGGGGTGTCGGCGTGCTGGACGAAGGTCGGCACAGTCGTCGTGATGTCGTCGCCCACCGCGCAGACGGGGGCGTTGAGCAACGCGTTGACGAGCTGGCTCTTGCCTTGTTTGGACTCGCCGACGACGAGAACGCGCAACTTCGGGTCGAGTTGCTGTGCCCGCTTTTCGCGCAGCCGGGCCTCCAGATCGGGCCTCCGGTGCGTGACGCAGGCCCCGATCGTCTCGTCGAGCACGTCGAGCCAGGGCGGTGCCATCACCTGACTCATAGTGCCGTGTTCACCCCCTTGGGTGAAAGCCTCGAACGCAATACCGGTTTTGTTCGGGCAGATGGGGCTGTTCGGGAGGGCGGTGACGTTCCTCACCGTGGGGCCGCGCTGATCGTTTTGTCAGGAGAGACGACGAACCGGCCCCGTCTGCTTGAGACAGGGCCGGTCCGCGTGGGGAGGGTGGCTCAGCCGAGCAGGCCCAGGTCCAGGTCGCCGACGACCGGGACGTTGTGCGTGACGTCGGTGACGGTGCCGAGCACGTTGCCCACACCGTGGTCGCCCGTCGCGGAGCCGGCGACACCGGTCGCCGTGCCGACGAGGCCGGTCGCGGTGTTCGTGACCTGGCCGACGGTGTCCAGGGAGTGCAGGCCGACGTCGCCGTTGCCCAGGTCGTCCAGGCCGCTCGTGTTCAGCACGCCCAGGCTGACGTCGCCGCCGCCCAGCACGCCCAGGGCGTCGTGGCCGAGGCCCGTCACGCCGCCGAGCTGGCCGAGGATGCCGTCGACACCGGGAACGGTCGAGGTGACGCCGTCCAGCGGCGCGTCGACGGTCGCGGTGGCGGTGTCGGCCACGTCGAGGACGGTGCCGGTCAGCGGGGACGCGGTCTGGTCGAGGACCGAGGTCACGTCGCTGACGGCCGAGAAGTCGCCGTCGAGGCCCAGGCCGACGCGGGAGTACTCACCGAGGGTGCTGTTCTCCGCGGCGAGCTTGAAGCCGTCGCCGTTGGCCGCGAGCATGCCGGCCGAGGACGTCTGCAGGTCGGTGAGGCTCACGCCCGACGAGGTCAGCTGAGACGCGACCGCCTGCAGCTGGCTGATGGCGCCGAGCGGGCCGTCCGCGAGGAGGGCGTCGGTGGGCAGGGTCAGGTCCACACCGTCGATGGCGGGCAGGCCAGCGGGGGTGGCGGGCAGCAGGTCGATCACCAGCGGGATGACCTCCTGCACGTCGACGGCCGTGATGTCGGCCAGGCCAGCCTGCTCCAGGGTGCCCTGAGCGTCGGCCGCGAACGCGTCCTTGAGCGACGGGTCGCTGAGCAGGTTGAGCACGAAGTCGTGGAGCGTGCTGGGCTGGGTCATCTGAGGGCACTCCTGTTGAGACGCGGATGTCGTTCGGGGTGTGTGGCTGAAAGTTATGAGAGCGAGGCCGTCACCTGCATCGGGGATCACTCCCAGTGAATCCCCGTTCCCCAATGGGGTGACGGTCGTTGACCCCCTAGGGGATTAGGGGCCTCGCTTGAGCGTCTCTTGTTCACCCGTGTAGGTACTGGTCGCTGCTGCGAACAGGTGAGGAAGAGACTTGGCGTACGTACTCGGAGTCGATGTCGGGACCACCCGGACGACGGCTGCCGTGTGCCGCCTCGACGGTGCCCGGGATGCCGAGATCGCCCTCGTGGTGCCCTCGTTCTTGCAGCTCACGGACGCAGGAACGTTCACGGTCGGCGAGCGCGGCGCGGCCGGGTGGACGGCCTCCGGTTTCGCCCGCCGGATCGGTGACGCGGTGCCGTTCGCGCTGGGTCCGGAGGTGTGCACGGCCGAGGAGCTCACCGCGTTGCTGATCATGTGGGTCGTCGGGGAGGTTGTCGCCCGAGAGGGTGAACAGCCCCGTCACCTGGCCGTGAGCCACCCGGCCGGGTGGGGCCCCTATCGCCGCGGCCAGCTCTACGCGGCGTTGCGGGCCGTGGGCGTGCACGACGTGACGTTGGTGCCAGAGCCGTTGGCGGCGGCCGAGAACCACGCCGTGCGTTCCCGTGTCATGCCTGACGCGTCGTTGGCGGTGTTCTCGCTGGGCAGTCACGCGTTCTCCGCGTCGGTCGTCCGGTGTGCGCAGAAACGGACGTTCGAGCTGGTCAACCACATCGACGGCGTCGACCACCGCACCGGTGCCGATTTCGACGACCTGCTGCGGGGACTGGTGCGAGGCCGGCTCGGCAAGGACGGCCTCGTGTCGTCCGCCGAGTGCGAGGCGGCGAAGCGGGCGTTCGGCCCGTCCGGTCAGTCCGTGGTGGTCAGCGGCGTGGAGATCGCGCGGGACGAGTTCGTGGACGAGATCCGGCCGTCCGTCGACCACCTGGTCGGCACTTTCGTCCGTGCCCTGGGCACCGTGCAGCCCGACGCCGTGCTGCTCGTCGGCGGAGGCTGCCGGATGCCCGTGATCGGCGACGCGCTGTCGTCCGCGGTCGACTGCCGCGTGCTGGCCGAGGCCGCCCCCGAGCACTCGGTCGCCAAGGGCCTCGCGGTCGCCGCGCGCCTGGTGCTGATGGGTCCCGAGGCCGAACCGGCCCCGCTCGACACGTCGGTGCTGGTGCACACCCGCGAAGCGTCGTTGCGCTTCCCCGTCGGCGAGGTCCCGAACCCCGACGACGACGAGTTCTCCGCGCCACCGCCCCGCCCGCCGGTGGACGTGTCCCCGCTGGAGCTGCCGCCGAGGCGGGTGAAGCGCGTCGCGAGCGCGCTCAAGCCCGCCGGACGCCGCTCCGGCTCCCGATCCCGAGACGATGATGAGGACGGCCGTTGAGCGTGACCACGCGAGCCAGGTTGGTGCTGGACGCCCCAGTGCGGGGCGTTCTCGACCGGATCAACGACGCAGCCGCGGGTGACCGCCTGCGTGTTGTCGTTGCGGCGCCTGGTGGTTACGGCAAGACAGCGCTGCTTTCGGAGATCACCAACACCGCTGTGCGCGTGGTCGACGACGCGCACCTGCTGGACGATGCTTCGTTGCGCGCACTTGCCTCCGAACCGCTTTTGGCGCTGGCCTACCGCCCGTGGCCGCGCCGTGCGTTGCTCGCCGAACTGACCCGCGGCGCGGTCGTCGTGCCGTTGGAGCCGCTTTCCCGCGAGTCAGTTCGCGAACTGCTGAACGCTCCCAAGGCTGTTGCCGACTTCGTGTTCGCGCAGACCGGCGGCGTGCCTCTGTTCGTGGAGCGTCTTGGCGCTGCCGCTGAGGTCTCTTCCGACGTGCTGAGTGCGTTCCGTGCCGAACTCGACTGGCTCGACCCCGACCTGCAGAAGTTCCTGCTGGCCGCCGAAGCCGGGGCCGCCCAGCGCCTTGACCTGCTGTCCGCGTTGCTGGACAAGGACTTCGACGAGGTCAGCGACATCATCGAGGCAGCCAGGGCCACCGGCCTGCTCGCCGAGGACGGCACCCTGCTGCCGCTCGCTTCGCGGGCTGTGGGGTCGTTGACCCGTGCTGAGCGGCGGATCGCGGTGCGGCAGAAGCTGGCCCAGCTCCAGCTCGACCGCGGCGGTCCCGTTCTGGAGTTGGTGCGGCCTTTGCTCGACACCGGCATCGGCGGGCCCGTGTTCGTCGCCGCTGCTCGTGAGGCTTTGGCTTCGGATCCCGCTCTTGCGGCTCGGCTGTTCAAGGCCTCGACCGGGGGTGGCGTTCCCGCTGCCGAGACCGCCGCTTCGTGGGCGACGGCGTCGGCGATGGCGGGCGATCTGGACGGTGCTCTTCGCCTTGCCGACCAGGTCATCAGCGTCGCCGATTCGCCGCATCGCCGGACCGCGGCCGAGGTGGCGGCTGTCGCCTTGGCCCACCGCGGTCAGTTGGCGCGCAGCACCGAGTTGTTCCGCTGGGCCGCCACTCCCTATGCGGCTGCCTTTGCCGGGATCGGGCTGATCGGCACCGGGCATCTGTTCGAGGAGACGCCTCCGCAGCCGCCGACGATGCTCGGTGGTGCGGCTTCGCTGATGTTGCAGGGGGTTCGGCAGTCGGTTGTCGGTGCCGAGACCGCTGCACTGTCCACTTTGGTCCGTGCTTCGTCGATGCTCGAACCTGCTGGTGGTGCGGTGTTGTTGCCGGACAGCCCGGCTGCGTTGGCTGCGCTGGTCGCGGTGCACTGCGGTGAGCCGAACGTGGCCGAGTCGGTGCTGGATCGTGCGGTCGAGACCGGTACCGGTGGCGTGCTGATGTCCGTGCGGCACCGGTTGTTGCAGGCTTGGCTGCACATGCTGCGCGGGAACCTGGCCGTGGCTCGCGAGACGTTGATGTCCGTTCGCGGGGCTTTTGAACCCCGCGACTGGATCTTCGCGGTGGCCCTCGAGGTTGGTGTTGCCCGGCGGAACTCCGACCTGGCCACGTTGCGGCGGACCTGGGAGCAGGCCTGTGAGGCTGTTCTTCGGCATCCGGTGGATCTGTTCAGCCTGCTGCCGTTGGGGGAGTTCGCCGCGGCTGCTGCTCGATTGAGGGATCACGAGCGGCTGGCGCCACATCTTGCACAGGCATCGTCGCTGTTGCGGGCGTTGGGGAATCCGCCGTTGTGGGCCACGCAGCTGCATTGGAGTTTGCTGCACGCGGCGATCATTGATGAGAACACCGCTGCTGCTGAGGAGCATGCGGCCGCGTTGGCCGTTCATCGGGAGCGGAGCCGGTACTGCGCGATTCTGTCCGCGGCCGCCGAGTGCTGGCTGGACGTGGTGGCCGGCGAGGTCGACGCTGATCGGGTCGAGGAAGCCGCTCGCGGGTTGCACGCGGTCGGGCTGTGGTGGGATGCCTCCCGGTTGGCCGGGCAGGCCGCGATCCGGACTTCCGATCGGCAGGCGATGGTTCGGTTGCTGGACTGTGCCCGGTTGTTGCAGGGGCGGCCCGTTTCTGTCCGGCGTGGGGCCGAGGACGCCGCTCCGGTCGTCGAGGACGCCGGGAAGCTGAGTGATCGGGAGCGGGAGGTGGCTCAGTTGGTGGTGGAAGGGATGACCTACAAGCAGGTGGGGGATCGGTTGTTCATCTCCGCCAAGACCGTTGAGCACCACATGGCTCGGATGAGGCAGCGGCTGGGGTCCACGTCGCGGTCGGATCTGCTGGCTCAGTTGCGGCACATCATCGGGAGCTGACGCCTTCGGCTTCGCGTCGATCATGGGCTGGTCGTGAGGCTTGGTGCTCGTCCGCCGTTCGTCGTCGTGAACCCTCCGCTGGCCGCGTATAGCCCGATCGAGGGTCGAGGGTTGGGCTTGTCCGTGAGAAAATTGGTTCGATCGAGCGAGTAAAGGCTGTAACGCTCAGAGATGGCTATGCCCCCGTTGGGGGGAACGGCGCCGCGCATTGGGACGGTGTGGTTTGCTGGCGGTAGGCTTCCGCACCGTTGCTCGCCGAGCAGGTCAGGTGGATCGATTGCCGAGCCAGGACGACGCGAGACCGTCACGTCCGGTGGGACGCGACGCGTTGGCGCGCGACTGGGCGATCAAGGTCAGTCGTACTGCATACATACCGCTGTCTGCTGCGAAGCTGACGGAGGAGCTGCACGAGCTGCTCAACCTGGTGGCTGAGGCGCTCGTCGGGGATCCCCAGGTGGCCTCGCTGGTCGGCACTCGGCTGGTGGAGATCCACTGCGTCGGCGCTGAGAGCCTGCGGGAGTCCATCGAGGTTCTCGCGCTGTTCGTCGTGCAGGAGGGGGCCGACGCTCGGCAGGCCGCGCTGGTGATCGGGGCTGTTTCGGCTGCTTACACCGGGGCGATTCAGGCGTTCGTCCTGGAGCAGCAGGAGAGTGTCAGTCAGGCTCTGTTGCGGGCGAATCGGGCTGTGCAGCTGGATTTGCAGGCCAGCGAGGAGCGGTTCGAGGACATTTTCGCGCATTCCTCCACCGGTATTGCGATGGTCGGGCTCGACGGAGAACTGATTCGGGCCAACGAGGCGTTGTGCACCATTCTTCGGCGTGAAGATGTTGCCGGGATGACGCTCGCGGATTTGATCGCGCCCGCTGATCTGCCGCTCATCAACGACGCGCTGGCCGGCCTGCGGTACGGGCGGATGCGGCGGGTCGAGGAGCGGCCCCGGCTGATCGATCGCGATGGTGAGCACTTCCGGGTGTTGCTCGCGGCCACCGTGCAGAAGGATCCCGAGGACAAGCCGCAGCACTTCGTCGTGATGATCGACGACGACAGCCAGCTCACGTTGCTCGGTGGGCGGTTGCAGTACCAGTCGTTGCACGACGCGCTGACCGGGTTGCCGAACCGGCAGTACCTCACGACGCGGCTGGAGTCGTTGCTGCACAGCGACATCGAGTACGGCGTGACGTTGTACCACCTCGATCTCGACGCCTTCGCGGTGATCACGGACGGCCTTGGGCGCGAGATCGGAGACAAGGTGCTCAAGCTCGTCGCGGAACGGCTCAGTTCGGTGTTCTCCGCCGAGAAGGCGATGGTCGCCCGGCTTGAGAGCGACGAGTTCGCCGTGCTCGTCGAGAACGGGCCCGAGACGCCGGACGTCGACACGACGATTCGGACGATCGAGCACGAACTGGCCGAGCCCGTGTACTTCGGAGAGCACGGGGTCGCGGTGTCGGCGTCGATCGGGGTGCTGCCCCGGCTGCATCCCGGCGATCATCCCGCCGAGGTGTTGCGGGCCTCGGACATGACGTTGCGGCGTGCCCAGCGCAGCGGGCGGCGCCAGTGGGGGCTGCAGGACGCCACCCAGGACAAGCGGGAGCAGGAGGAGTTCGCTCTTGCCGCCGTGATGCCCGGCGCCTGGGAGAACGGCGACATCGAGGTCGTGTTCAACCCCGTCATGAAGCTCGACGGGTCGGCGCGGGTCTGCGTCGAGGCCGAGCTGAACTGGCGGCATCGCGACGTCGGGCTGATCGCGCACGAGAAGTGCGTCGGGATGGCCGAGCACACCGGGCTGATGTTGCCGCTCGGCGAGTGGATGTTGCGGACGGCCGCCGAGTCCGCGTGCCGGTACGAGGAGATGCTCGCGGTCTGCCTCACGGAGAGCATGGCGAACAGCCCGGACCTCGTGCGCGACGTGCGGCGCGTGCTCGCGGACACCGGCTTACCGGCGGGGCGGTTGTTGCTCGGCTTTCCGGTGCACGTGCTCGCGTCCGAGGACAGCGAGGCAGCCGACAACCTGGAACTGCTCTCCGACATGGGCATCCACATCGGCGCGCGCGACTTCTCCGGTTCCACCGCGGAGATCGAGCTCGTCCGGTCGCTCGGCGTGGCGGCCGTGCGGGTGAAGGGGCGTTGCCAGAAGCCGGACGAGTTGGTGTCGCACGTGCTCAGCGACCTCTTCGGGTTCGTGCACGAGGCCGGTGGGCTCGTCGTGATCGACTCGATCGAGGACGCTGAGCAGCGCGACTGGTGGAGTGGGCTGGGCGCCGACGCCGGCGTCGGACCCGTGTTCTGCGTGGAGCCGACTACGGAGTGGCCCGACGCGGGCTGAGGTGCACGAGGATCAGCGCGAAGCCCGCGATGGTCACCATCCGCAGGGCCGCGCCGATGCCGTTCCAGTCCTTCGACTGCCACATCGCGAACCACTCGCCGCCGACGGTGATGAAGCCGCCCAGGAACAGCGCCACGATCATCAGCAGACCGGCGGACGCGAACTTGCGCGCGCTGTCCTCCTTGTCGCGGACGTAGGCGACGGTGCCCGCGGTCAGCAGCACCGCGGAGATCGCCTCCCACAGGATGATCACGACGTAGACGATCGTGACGACGGCGGGGCTCGTGATCGCCCGCCACTTCAGCCCCTCGCCGAACGTGGTGTCCATCGCGAGGACGTGCTTCACGAACGCCTCGTTCGTGCCGTAGTCCGTGACGTTGCCGAGCACCACGAGAATCATGTTGAGGGCGATGAACCCGACGGTCACCGCGACGACCGCGCGCAAGCTGCCGACCCGAGCAAGAAGACGCATGAAGCGGACAGTAATCGATGAGGTGCTGTCGGTGAGACGGGTTTGCGTCGGTTGAGCACCGTCAGCAGGGGGCGTGGAACTCCACCTGGGGCAGGCGGCTCTGCCACAGTTGCTCGGTGAGCGCGCCCCGTGTGGTGGCGCAGATGCGTTCGGCCTCGTGCGAGACGTCGATGTCCCACAGGCGCAGCAGGCCGTCGCCCCCGCCCGACAGCACCAGCGTCCGGCTGTTCGGTCTGAAGAGGACGTTCGGCTCGGCGCCGGACGCGAGCGCCATCGGCTGGCCGAGAGGGGTTGCCCTGGCGGGATTTCCGATGTCCCACAACCGGAACGTCTTGTCCGCACTGGCGCTCGCGAGCGTCTTCCCGTCCGGCGTCACCGCGAGCGAGAAGACCTGCTGCGTCTGCCCGGTGAGCACGCTGAGCGCCACCGGCTTCTCCCGGTCGCGCACGTCTCACAGCCGGATCGCCTTGTCGGCGCCGCCGGTGATCAGCTTGGTGCCGTCCGGCGTGAAGATGACGCGCTGCACCGGTTCGTGGTGGTCCTCCACCGGTGTGCCGAGCAGACGCGGTCTCGCGGGATCGGCCATGTCCCACAGCCGGAACATGCGGTCGCTGCTCGCGGTCACCATGGTCCTGCCGTCAGGGCTGAACGTCGTGTCGTTGACGTACCCGTCGTGCCCGGTCAGCGGCTCGCCCAGCTTCACCGGTCGCGCGGGATCGCTCACGTTCCACAGTTGCACCGACTCGTCGTCGCCACCGGTCACCATGATCTTGTTGTCGGGGGAGAAGACGAGCTGGTTGGTGAACCGCGTGCTGAGCGTGATCAACGGCGTGAGCGGCACGACGTGCGCGGGATCGCTCGTGTCCCACAACTGAAGCGACTTCTCGCCCGCCAACGCGCCGAGCACCTTGCCGTCCGGCCGGAGCTGCACCCGGACGGATCCCTTGTCGGGGCTGACCTTCACCGCTCCGAGGAACTTCGGCGTGAACGGGTCCGCGGTGTCCCAGAACCGCGCGGTCTTGCCGTCCTTGCCGCCGTTGCCGTCCGCGGTCACGAGCAGCTTGCCGTCCTCGCTGAACGACGTCACGCCCGCGTTCCCCGCGGGCACCGGGACCACGTGCCGCGGCAGCGACCACAGCCGCACCGAGTTCTCGCCCGCGCCGGTGGCCAGCGTCGCGCCGTCCGGGGAGAAACCGACCGCGAACACGCCACCGCTGGGCGCCGCGAGCGGTTTGCCGAGCTGCATCGCGTTGACCGGATCGGTGACGTTCCACAGCCGCGCGGTGCCGTCGACCGCCCCGGAGGCGAGCATCCGCCCGTCGGGGCTGAACTTCACCGACCACACGCCGCCGGTGTGGCCGACGAGCGGGTCGCCGATCGGTGCCTGCGTCACGGGATCCCACAGCCGCACCGTCGTGTCGTCGGCGGCGGACGCGAGGAGTTTCCCGTCCAGGCTGAACGTCACCGAGTGCACGCCGCCGGTGTGGCCGGTCATCGGCTTGCCCAGCGCCGTCCTGGTCGCGACGTCCCAGAGCCGGATCACCTGGTCGTCGCCGGACGTGGCGAGCGTTCTGCCGTCCGGGGTGAAGGCGAGCGTCCGCACCGCCGCGGTGGCGCCGCGCAGTGGTTCGCCGAGCGGTTGCGGGTCCGCGGGATCGCCGACGTTCCACAGCCGTGCGGTCTTGTCCTCGTTCGCCGCGGCCAGGATCTCGCCGTCGGGACTGAACTCCAGCAGGTAGCTGGTGCCGTTGCCGGTCTCGATCGTCTTGAGGTGCCGGGGACTCGCCCGGTCGGTGATGTCCCACAGCCGGATCGTCTTGTCGTTGCCGGTGGTGGCGAGCACCTTGCCGTCCGGGGAGAACACCGCGGAGGTGAGCCAGTCGGTGTGGCCGGTGATCACCGCGAGCGGCTTGGGGTTCGCGCGGTCCCGCACGTCCCACAGGCGGGCGGTCCGGTCGTAGCTGGCGGTCGCGAGCACGCTGCCGTCGGTGCTGAACGACGTCAGGTACACCGCGCCGGTGTGCCCCGGCAGCGGGACGGCCAGCGGCTTCTGCTGGTTCGCGAGCAGCTTGGAGCCCACGTCCAGGTCGTCCGGCCGCAACCGGTGGGCGGCGAGCAGCAGCTGGGCCGCCACCGACGCGTCCGTGTCGGCCAGCCGGTCCGCCTCGGCCACGATCTGGCGGAACACCGCGTCGTCACGCTGCCGCACGGCGATCACCGCGGCTCCGGCCGCGATCAGCGCGAAGATCACGACGAGGGAGATGGCGCTGCGGCGCAGCCAGACGCTCTTGCGGTGCTGGCGTTCGGACGTCCGCACGAACTCCTTGGCGATCGTGGTGACGTCCTGCTGCTGCCGCACTCCCTCCAGCCGTGCGCCGCGATAGAGCAGTGACGAGTCGCGGTCGTGCGTGGACCACGTCGCCGCGTCCTCTTCGAGCCGCTGCCGGGTCAGATTGCCCGCGCGGTCCTCGTCGATCCAGCTCCGGAGCCGGGGCCACGCCTGCAGCAACGCCTCGTGCGTGATCTCCACCGAGTCGGCGTCCATGGTGATCAGGCGGGCGTGCGTGAGGACTTCGAGCGCGCGTTCCGTCGCCGGGAGGTTCGTGCTCGCCTCCAGCAGGCTGCGGCGGCTGGAACGGCGGCGGGTGTCCTGGGTGTCGTCGCCGACCCTGACGAGGCGCAGCAGCAGCTGTCTCGCGGCGGCCCTCGCCGGTTCGTCGAGGTCTGACCAGGCACGTTCGGCGGTGGCGGCGACGGCGCCCTGGATGCCGCCGGCCGCCCGGTATCCGGCGATCGTGAGGCGGCCGGCCTGCCTGCGCTGCCACGTGACCAGCAGCGCGTGACTGAGCAGGGGAAGGGCGCCCGCGTCGTAGGCGTCCTTGCCGCGGCGGTTGTGCGTGCCGAGGTCGCGCAGCACGAGATCGACCAGACCGGTTTCCAGCTGCAGCCCGGCGGCCTTGGCCGGGTTCGTCACGGCGTCGCGCAGCTCGGCCGCGGACATCGCGCCGAGCACCATCTGCCTGGTCTGCAGGGCCTCGGCGAGCTCGGGGAAGTCGAGGCAGCGGGCGTAGAAGTCGGCCCGCACGCCGAGCACGACCGCCGTCTTCTCCGCTGCCGCGTGCAGGGCCTGCACGAAGATCCGCAACCGGTTCTCGTCGCCGCCGAGGGTGAACGCCTCCTCGAACTGGTCGACGATCACCACCCGCTCGCCGACCGCGGCCTGCACCTCGGGGGCGAAGTCGACGAGCCCGTCGGACTCGGCCGCGGACTCCAGCACGTGGATCAGCTCCGGCACCTGGAGCGCGAACTCCTTCAGCGGATCGGTGCCGGGCGAAATGATGACGGCCTCTTTGTTCAGCTGGGGGAGGACGCCCGCTTTCATCAAACTGGACTTGCCCGCGCCGGACGCGCCCACGAGTGTGGTGATGCCGTTGGCGTTCAGCCGGTCGAGAAGTAGGTTCGTCGCCCTTTCCCGGCCGAAGAACCAATTCGCGTCCTGCGGCCCGAATGCGCTCAGGCCCATGTACGGGCAGACGGAGTTGTCTTCCTGAGGGGGTGTGTCCGTTTCCGCGACGGGGCTCGCGAGCGCCTCTTCCCAGAGGGCGCGCCACGCGTCGAGGTCGTACAGGCCGTCGATCGAGGGCTGGGGCCTGCGCTTGCGGGCCTCGCCGACCAGGACCTCCAGGACCGCGCTCAGGCCGCTGAACCTGGCGGGGACGTTGCGCCCGCGCCGCCAGTCGCTGACCCGCTGGGCGGGCACGCGCAGAGGCCGGCCCTGTTCGTCCGTTCGGCGGGCACGGGTGACCGACTCCGTGACTCGCTTCAGAGGCGGGTCGCCTGCCTCCGCGTAGAGCAGCGCGAAGCGCTCCGCGAAGACGCCACGGGGTCCCAATCGGCCTCCTCCTCGTCCGGACCGGAAAACGTGGACCGCCCGTCTGAGCTGCGGCGCACGCACCGGACAGGTGGGTCAGAGGCCCACCATAACGAGGTGGTCTGACAACCTCGAATCCACGTCCTTCACGAGACTGGGAGACCGTCAAAGTGGCTGTGGCTGACTGGGGCAGAGCGTCCACGGCTGAGGAGTCCTGGGGGTCTCCTCAGCCGTGGCCCGCGGGTCCGCTTCCCGGCGAGTGGCAGGGCGCTGCCTGCTAGGTCAGGCGGCTTGCCACAGCTCGTCCGCTTCCGGCTGCTTGGGCTGGACCCGGTTCGGATCGGGCAGGTAGCTCTCGGTCGGCAGCGTCACGTACGTGATCGCGTCCGGTTTCAGCGCGGTGAGTTTTCCCGCGAGGTCGGCCAATTTGGGGATCGAACCGATTCCGGTGTCCGTGACGATGGATTTCGTGAGGATGTCGGCGAGCTGGAGTGTTTTCGCCGGGCTGGCGAGCCAGTTCTCATTCGCCAGTTTCTCGCTCAACGCCCGCATGAACAGTTGCTGGTTCTTGATGCGGTTCAGGTCGCTGCCGTCACCGATGCTGTAGCGGGTGCGCACGAATGCGAGCGCCTGGGTTCCGTCGAGCTTCGTCGGCCCGGCCGGCACGTGCAGCCCGCTCTTCTCGTCGTCGATCGCCTCGGGCATCGTGACGTCGATGCCGCCGAGCTTGTCGATGACGTCGCGGAAGCCGTTGAAGTCGATCTGCACGAAGTGGTCGATCCGGATGCCGCTCATCTGCTCGACCGTCGCCACCGTGCACGCGGCGCCGCCCGTGGAGAAGGCGCTGTTGAACATGGCGATCGCGGCCGGCGGGTTGGTCCCGCACTTCGGCCTCGGCACCATCGTGTCGCGCGGGATGCTGACCACGCGTGCCTGGTCGCCCTTCGCGTTCAGCTGCACGACCATGGCGGTGTCGGACCGCCCGTCGTCCTTGCCGATGAGGAGGATGTTGAGGGGCCGGCCAGGCGTCGACGGAGGCCTGGGGTGGGTGATCTCCGTGGAGAGATCGACGGTCTTGAGATTGCTCTCCAGCCGCCAGTAGGAGCCCCCGGCCACGACGCCCGTCGCGATGACCACGGCGGCCCCCGAGACCGCGAGCCATCGTTTCAAGTGGACGTTCATACCTTCACGGTCCCTGGTGTTTGTCCAGGTCCCGTCGGTGGTTTGTCATGGTTGTGTCACAGCGTGCCTCAGCTGGTCGAGGAACCGGGCGTGGTCGGCCGTGACGGCGTACTTGGCCTTCGTGCGTTCGGTGGCGATGTCACGCCCGAACGGGCTTTCGGGGGCGAGGAACCGTTGGTCGGCGACGATCTTGCCGCGCGTGTAGCGGCCGGTGAGCTCGATCGCGAACCGGTCCTCGTGGTAGCTCGCGAGGCCGGGGTCGAGCAGGATCGCGGCGGCCAGCGGATCGTGCGGGACGAAGCCCTTCTTGCCCAGGAAGCTGCCGTAGAAGTCGGCGTAGAAGCCGAGGATCCGCCGCGGGTAGCAGTCGTCGGGGAGCGTGTCGAGCCACTCCTGCGGCGCGTGGCTCTCCATGGTGACGTCGAGGCCGACGATGGTGAGGTCCTCGAAGCCGGCGGCCAGGACCAGATCGGCCGCCTCCGGGTCGTGCCAGAAGTTCGCCTCGGCGTGGGAGGTGATGTTGCCCGGCACGTTGAGCGCGCCGCCCATGACCACGACCTTGTCGAGCAGTTCCGGCAGGCGCGGCTCGATCTGCAGCGCCAGCGCGACGTTGGTGAGCGGGCCGATCGCGAGCAGGCTCAGTTCCTCCGGGTTCTCCCGCGCCTTGTTCGCGAGCTGCTCGGCGGCGCTTTCGTTCGTGGGAACGGTCTTCGGTTCGTCTCCCGCATGCCCGCCGAGGCCGTCCTGGCCGTGCACGTCTTCAGCGGTCTTGAGGGGCTGGGCGAGCGGTTTCGCGGCGCCCATGGCCACCGGGACGTCGAGGTTCAGGCGTTCGGTGAGCCTCAGGGCGTTGGCGGTGGCCTGCTGCACCGGCACGTTGCCGTGGACCGTGCCGATGGCGACTATTTCGATTTCTCGCTGGGCGCGCAGGTAGTACAAAGCAAGGGCATCATCGATGCCGGGGTCCGCGTCGACGATGATCCGCATGCGCTCGATCATGCCATTGGGGGATGCCGTGACAGTCCGTCCAGCAGTCGTCGCCGACGCTCCTGCCGTTGCCTCGGTGCACGTCCAGACCTGGCAGGCCGCCTATCGCGGTCTGGTTCCTGATTCCGTGCTGGACGGGCTCTCCGTGGAAGAGCGCACAGCCATGTGGGAGCGCGGCATCCCGCGCGGTGGGGTGTGGGTCGGGCTCGTCGACGACGTGGTGGCCGGATTCGTCGCGGTCGGCCCGTCCCGCGAGCCCGATGCGGCGTTCGAGGTGTACGCGATCTACGTGCTGCCCTCAGCGTGGGGTACCGGTCTGGGGTTCTCGCTGGCTCGTGCTGCTCTGGGCGACGAGCAGGACGTGGTGCTGTGGGTGTTCGACGAGAACCCGCGGGCGCGGCGGTTCTACGAGCGGCTCGGGTTCCGCGCCGATGGCACGGTCAAGACCGAGACCATCGGCGGGGCCGAGTTGAAGGAGATCCGCTACCGGTTCACCGGCGTCGCAGGGTGAGCTCGTCGATCAGCACGCCGTCCTCGTTCAGCGCACGAACCTTCATCGTGGTCTTGGTGACGTCGACCGCGACGATGCTGTAACCCCGGTACCTCGTGCGTGACCAGGTGACCTTGGTGTCCGTCGAGCTCGAACTGTTCTTCTTGTAACAGCGCATGGTCGGGGTGCCGCTGTTGTTCTCGTTGCCCAGGTAGGACTCCGGCGCGTTCTTGTAGAACTTGTCCAGCGCCTGACCGCCCGCGCCCGCCGTGATGTAGGTGGTGCCGTCCTTGCTCGCCTTGCCGGCTTTGATCGGGTCGGTGCGCTCGTAGACGCGGTTGTGCGCGTTGAGGACCAGGTCGACCTTGTGCTTGTCGAACACCGGCGCCCACTTCTGCTGCGCGACGCTCTCCGCGCCACCGCCGTCTGCCGTCGAGTACGGGGCGTGGTGCAGGTAGACGACGATGAAGTCGATGCTCGCGTCCTTGCGGAACCTGTCGAGCTGCCCGTCCAGCCAGGTGAGCTGCTTTCCCTTGGTGTGATCGAGGTTCGCGGTGTTGCGGTTGCAGATGTCGTTGCCGTCCAGGCTGATCAGTCCGACGTTCTGGTACCGCCACGCGTAGATGCCGATGGAGCCGTTCCACGCGTTGTCCGGCATGGTGACGCGCTGCTTGATGCCGCCGTAGCCGTTGGGGGAGTACCACTCCTCCATCTCGCGGTTGCCGAGCGTCAGCATCCACGGTGTCGTCTGCGCCATGAACTCGTTCTGCGCGAACAGACTGTTCCACCGTGCCGCGTCGTACTTGTCGGTGTCGGTGTGCCCGCCCTCGACGTTCGTCGTGCCGCCGTGGATGGCGTAGCTCAGGTTGCCCAGCGCGAGGTGGAAGGCCGGACTTTGGTCCGCGGCGAGGCTCGTGAGCTTGCGCGCGTTGTAGCCGTAGCCCTGGTCGCCGAACGCCGTGAAGGTGAACGGCGTCGTGGCGGTTGATGTCGGGGCGGTGGTGAAGGACGCGATCTCGTTGGGGCGCTTGCTGGTGGCGGGATCGTAGTTGTCGTGCCCCACTACGTAGAAGTACGTCGTCGCCGGCGCGAGGTCGTTGAGCTTGGCGTGCAGGTAGTACTGGTACATGGGGTCCTGGCCGTGCGGCGGGAAGCTGTGGTCGCCCTCTTGCCAGCCGATCTCGCTCTTGAGCGTGCGCAGCTCGGCGGCGATCTTCGGCCCGAACTCACTCCCTTTGGTGGCGATCCGGACGTACGGCCCGTTGACCTTCTCCAACTGCTGCCAGGAGATCACGACCTGTTCGGACGGATCCGCGCCGTACGCGAGATGCCGTCCGACCGGCCTGACCTTCCGCCCGTCCGGCGCGGCCTGGGCTGTTTTCACACCGGTGATCGCGGCGGTGACGAGCGCGGCGCCACCGACCTTGAACAACAACCGGCGCGAGTGTTCTTCAGTCATGTCAGGCCCTCTCAGCCGCGCCGGATCGTGAACTCGTCGACCAGCGCACCCGTCTCGGTGAGCGCGCGGACCTTCATCTGGGCCGGCTTGTCCGTTCTCGGCTCGACGTCGACGACGATCAGCCCGTACCCGCGATACCGCACCCGCGACCACGACACCTTGATCAGCTTCTCCTCGCCGTCCTCCTGGTCGACCCGCATGGTCGCCGTGGCGTCCTTGACGTTGCCGAAGTAGGAGTCGGAGATCTTAGAGTCGGCCCAGCTGTTGATGCTCTCGCCACCACCGCCCGCGGTGATGTAGGTCGTGCCGTCCTTGACGGGGTTGATGGTGCTCTTGATGTCCGCCTTCTTGGTGCCCTTGCCCGCCTTGATCGGATCCGTGCGCTCGTAGACGTGGTTGTGCCCGTTGAGAACCAGATCCACCTGGTACTGGTCGAACAACGGCGCCCACCGCTTCTGCGCGCCGACCTCGGACCCGTTGTTCCCGGACGTCGAGTACGTGCACTGGTGGCAGTAGACGACGATGAAGTCGATGCTCGCGTCCTTGCGGAACTTCTCGAGCTGCGCCTTGAGCCAGGTCTGCTGCCTGCCCTCGGTGTAGTCGAGGTTGGCGTCGCTGTTGTAGCAGATGTCGTTGCCGTCCAGGCTGATCATCCCGACGTTCTGGTACCGCCAGGAGTAGATGCAGGTGGACCCGTCCCAAGCGTTGTCGGGCATGGTGAACCGCGCCCGCATCCCGCCGTACCCGTGGTTGTCGTACCAGCTCTCCATCTCGTGGTTGCCGAGCGAGACCATCCACGGCACCTCAGCCGCCACGAGCTCGTTCTGGGCGAAGAACGAATCCCACTTCCGCGCGTCGTACTTGTCGGTCTCCGGCCGCCCACCCTCGCCGTCGTTGGCGTAACTCATGTCGCCCATCGCGAGGTGGAACTGCGGCCCCAGATCGGCGATGAGACCGTTGGTGGCCAACGCGTTGTGCCCGACCCCTTGATCCCCGAAGGCCGTGAACGAGAACGCCGTCTTGGCGGTGGCGGCCGGCGCCGTCCGGAAGCTCGCAGGCTCCTGCGGCTCAAACCCCTGATGCCCCACCACGTAGTAGTACGTCGTGTTCGGCACCAGATCGTCGAGCCGGACGTGCAGGTAGTACTGCGTGACGGCCTTCCCCAGATGCGGCGAGATGGTGAAGAGCGGCTCCCTCTCCTGCCACGCCAAGTCGCTGGTGAGCGCCCGCACCTCCGCGGGCAACCTCTCCCCGTACTCGCCTGGGGCGACACCAACCCGCAGGTAGGGCGCCTGAACGTTGGCAGGCACCTGCCACGACACCACCACTTGCCTCGACGGATCCGCCCCGAACGCGATGTGCCGCCCGAACGGCCTCAGCGCGCCCCCGTTCGCCGTCTCCTTGAGCAACACCCCAGGCACCTCGAACCCACTGGCCGAAGCACTGCCCACCAAACTCGAGGTGGCGAGCACGGCCCCGCCCACCGCCCCGGCCCGGAAGAGCCCGCGCCGCGAGTACCGCCTCTGGGCGTCCTCGTAGAGCTCCTGAAGGCGTGGACCGTTCTGCGACCTGCGTCCCGGAGGCTCACTCATGAGCCCGAAATTAGGAAACCTTCTTTACGGCGGTCAATGATCGTTGGGGCACAACAGCATTTCTGCTGGTACTTCTGCCGGTTCGCCCGTTGGCCCGTGCTCCTCGATCTCTTGGACGCCCACCTTCAAGCTGTCGTGGCGCAGCGCCCACCCCACGACCTTCCGCAGGGAACAACGGCCTCGAACTCGGACCCTCGGGACCGCTTTGGAGCCGCCACCCGCTCGCTTAACATCGGTAATCCTCCGACGCAGGGGAGCTGCCATGGCGTTCCGTCGCAATCTGGAATCACGCGAGGCCGACATAGCCCGCGAAGTGTTCGGCGACGCCCTCGACATCAGCAAACTCCGCCTGGCCGAAGGCGGCCTCCTGGGCAGCTTCGGCGTGGCCCGCACCCTCCCGAAGCTCGTCACGTTCCCCAAGGGAATCCTGACCACCCCGCAACACCAGGCAAGGTACGAGCGCTGGCTGGTCCACGAACTCACCCACGCCTACCAGTACCAACACGGCCGCAGCGTGCTCAGCCTGCTCCCGACCGCCATGGCGGGCTTCTTCGTGAAGGGCCTCTACGACTACGGCGGCGCGGAAGGCCTGCGCGGGAAGTCGTTCGCCGACTTCAACACCGAGCAGCAAGCCAACATCGTGGCCGACTACTACTACCTGAGCACGTACGAGCCGTCCCGCGACCTGTCGGCCTACGAGCCGTACATAAGCCACGTCCGCGCCGGCAGGTGAGGAGATGGATCAGGCAGCATCCTCGTTGCTGCTGAACGTCCGTTCACCCAGGAACCATGGAGCACACGCCATGAAGTACACCGTCTCGATCGAGATCGCTCTGCCGCGCGAGAGGGTGGTCCAACTGCTGGCCGACCCGGCACACATGCCGAAGTGGCTGCGGGGCCTCGTGCTGCACGAGCCGCTGAGCGGGGTGCACGGGCAGCTCGGCACCAAGTCGCGCGTAGTGATGCAGATGGGCCAGCAGAAGTTCGAGGGCACCGAGACCATCACGCGCCGGGAACCGGCAGACCTGCACGAGATCCCGGCGGGGAGCGTCGTCCACTTCGAACGCGAGATCGTCGGCGAGGGCATGTGGAGCGCCGCACGCGAACGGCTGACCGAAGCCGGCCCGGAGACGACGCTCTGGGTCAGCGAGAACGAGTACCGGTTCAGCGGCGTGCTGATGCGGCTGGTCGGGATCCTGATGCCCGGCGCCTTCCGCAAGCAGTCGCGACAGCACATGCAGGACTTCAAGGCTTTCGCAGAGCTGGGGAAAGACGTCCGCGAAGCGAAGGACTGATCTGCTCGGCCTGGATCGGCTTCGCGCAGACGGCGGCGAACAGGTGAGGATTCCGCCTGAGGGATGGCCGGGAAAGATCAGGGCCCGACAGCGTTTCAGCATGTCAGGCCCTGATTTCACCCGGCGAAAGGTGGTGCCCCAGGCAGGATTCGAACCTGCGACACACGGTTTAGGAAACCGATGCTCTATCCCCTGAGCTACTAGGGCTGGCGACAGCAGTCTAGCGGGGTGGCGCTACCGAGTTGACCAGCGCCCCCGGCTACCGCGGACCGGTGCCCCGCTCACGCACGGTGAGGGGCGCACGAACGAGGCTGCGGCCGTTGGAGGGAAGTGAGGCAGGCCACCTTCTGCCGGGCACAAACGTCAGGTAGGGAGGGCGTGTGAGCAGACCCTGGCCCGACTTCCGTCCTGGCCCGCTTGGTGCCCTCAAGGCTTGGTGGCGCCGGACGGTGCCCAAGAGAGCTGACGACATCACCTTCGTGCCGCCGGCGAGCAGTCATCAGCAGGAGTTCGAGACGCCGTTGGCGAGTGCGGTGTACGGGCTGGACTTCCAGCTCAAGTTCACGGTGGTGTGGCGGCTTGATCTTGCGACAGGCCTCAGGCACAACTCGCCGCGGAGTGCTGCCATTCATCACGTTCTGCAGCGGGCCAAGGAGATCAGCGGCAAGGTGATGCTGGTTCATCACGCCGCCCTGCAGGTGCAGTTGGGGGATGAGCTCGCCACTGAGCGGCAGGTGCCTGGGACGCACGTGTGGGCTCGGGCGGAGCAGGTGAAGGTCTCGGTCGGGGACGACGACCTGGAGATGGCCAAGAAGCACATCGAGTTGCTCCGGAACTCGACGTTCAAGTTGGCCGAGCGGGACGTCGAGCGGGCTGAGATTCGGTACCTGCGGGACGAGGTGCTGACGGACGTCGGTACGGCGACGATCTGGTGGTTGCAGCGCAACGGGTATCAGGTCGAGGAGGCGGTCAAGCTGGCCGGCCACCTCGCGGAGCTGGTGAAGATCGCGCAGCGGGAGCCGGCCGGGCATTGGGCCGAGTCGTTGGTGAGCAGTGTTGAGCGGGCCATGCCCGAGCTGGAGGACGCGCACCGGCGGGACCTGAGGTTGCATCTGGTCAAGGCGCTGAGCGTGTACGGCGGGGAGCGGGTGGCCGCGGAGTTCGCTGATCAGATCGGATTGCCTGCGGGCGAGCAGCACCGGAACGGACACGTCTAGGCTGGCAGGGGTGTTGACCCAACTTCGCAGTGCTGCTGTTGTTGCCGGGTTGCAGGCGCTTGCCCGGCTCACGCCCTATGCCGAGGCGGAGCTGATCGGGCTCCGCAAGGTCGTCAAGCCTGGAGACGTCTGCATCGACGTCGGGGCCGCGCTGGGGCTTTACACGGTCACTCTGTCGAGACTGGTGGGTCCACAAGGGACTGTGCACAGCGTCGAGCCGCTCGTGTTCGCGCACCCTGCTCTCTCGTACGTGCTCCGGCCGCGCGAAGGGGCCAACATCAAGCGGCACTCGGTCGCCCTTGGTGCGGAGAAGCAGGGGCGCGAGGTCATGAGCGTTCCCGTGCGGCACGGGAGTCCGATCACCGGGCGCTCGTTCCTCACGGTGGGGGCGAACGGGCTGGGGTCCAACGAGGAGTTCGACCAGCACCTGGACGTTCTGGTCAAGACGGACACGCTCGACCACTTCGTCGAGGAGCAGGGGATCGGCAAGCTCGACTTCGTCAAGGCCGACGTGGAGGGGGCCGAACTCAGGGTCCTCGAAGGGGCCGTGGAGACCATCGAACGGCTCAAGCCCGCGTTCCTGCTGGAGATCGAGGAACGGCACGTCGAGCGGTTCGGGTACCACGCGAAGGACGTCGCGGACTTCCTCGTCGAGCGCGGGTACCGGATGAGCACGTGGCACGGCGGTGAGTGGGTGCCGACGCACAACATCGGTGGCGAGATCAGGAACTACCTGTTCAGGGCCTGAAATAAGTAGAGGACGCCGACCCCTGGGGGTGGATCGGCGTCCTCATCTCGAAGGCCTACGAAACGTAGACCTCAAGCTCGTACAGGGAGTATCCGTACTGACCGGCCCGTTGGGTACCCGTCATCCGGAGGTATCTCGCGTCCTGTGGGGTGAACGCTACGACATCATCGCCGCCATCGCCAGCACTTGTGGAGAAAACGTTCCGCCAGTTGCCGCCGTCATTGGAAATCTCGATGCGGTAGCCCTTGGCGAAGGCCGATTCCCACCGCAACGCGGCGCGACCGATTCGTTGCACTGAGCCAAGGTCGACCTGGATCCATTGGTTGTCGTTCCAGTCGCTGGCCCAGCGGGAGGTCGGGTTTCCGTCCAGCGCGTTCGACGGCGGGAGGTTGTTCCAGCCTGTTTCGTGGGACGACGCGGTGGCGGTGCGGCCGGCGGCCAGGTTGGTGATGTTCTGGCCTCTGCGGGACGGGAACTGCACGACCTGCTGGTAGGTCGGGCGGTTCTGCCAGTGGATCTTGTCCTGGGTGATGCCGCCCATGGCGCGGTGGATGATCGTGTCCGCGCACCACTGGTCGCCGGCGGCGCAGTCCGCGTCACCCGGGTAGACCGCGGTGGCGGGCTTGGCCACGGCCTGGACCAAGGAGTTCACGAGAGCCGTGCGGCAGCCGGACAACGTGCCGCCGCCGCAGTACGTCTGCGGGAACGCGCCCTGGACCGGATCGCCCAGGACCTTGCGCAGGTCCTTGTCCACGTAGCCCCACCAGCCGTACTGGAACGAGGAACCCTTGTGCGGCGCGGCACCGTGCGCGTCGGACGGGGCCTCGTCGACCTGCTGGGCTCCTACCAGTGCGTTGAACAGGTCGTCGCCCAGTGACGGCTTGAACTGCGACTCCACCAGAAGCGGCCACCAGGCATCCAGAATCCGGATGGCTTCGGCGTGGTTGTAGGTCTTGCTGCCCTTCGCGGTCTCCTTGCGCAACGAGCCGGAGCGCTGCCAGTCCTTCAGCTTCTGCACCACCGGGGCGAGAGAAGCGTCGACCGGAGCTGACTCCACCACCCGCAGCAACTCGGGCAGCACCTGCTCGGCACGCAGGTCGGCCACGGCCGCCTCGGCCATCGCGCGAGTCAGAGCGGCGCGCGTGACCTTCTGGCCGGAGGCGATCAGAGCGCGCACTCGAACATCGAGCAGGTCACCGCGGTGCACGGCGCTGTGGCCGAACCCGCCGAACGTGAAGTCCTTGGCCTGCTTGTTGTTCCAGGACACGTAGTAGTCCTGGTTGATCGAGTTCGGGTGCCCGGCGAACGGCATGTACGCCGCGGTGTTCTCGTCGCCGTTCCAGTTCACCCACTCGTACTCGGCGCGGCCCCAGGTCGGCAGGTTCGGGTCCACAGTGGACCGGCGCACCGGGTTCAGGCCCGAGTTGAAGTACGCGGAGTCGCGGGAGTCGACGTAGAGCCAGTTGAACGCGTAGCCGATCTTGTTGGCCGCGCGCTGGAAGTCCGTGGCCGAACGGATGGCGCCAGGGTCGTTGAGCTCCTGGAAACCGATGATCGAGTCGACCTCGTGCATGTACGTCGAACGCAACGTCGTGTACGCCACGACCTTGCCGCCGACGGTCGCACGGCTCGTCACCAGGCCGTACTTGGTCCGGTACATCACCAACGTGTACGAACCGGCGGGTGTGCCGTCGGCGACCGTCGGCTTCCAGGCGTTCTTGCGCTCCAGTCGTTCCATCGGCAGGCACGAGCCGTGGAACAGGTACGACGAAGACGCCTTGGTGGCAGGTGAACCGTCCGGGTTGCACAGTTCGACGGCGTAGGTGTCGACGATGTCCTGCCCGGACGAGGTGGCGCTCCACGAGTAGTCCACGCCACGGCCGAGCTGCACGTACATCGAGACGCCCGCGAACGAGACGCCGCGCGAACGGATGCCGGGCCCGTTGAGCTCCTGCAACAGCAGCAACTGAGGCGCGAAGTAACCGGTCTGCGGTCCCCACACGGCGATCGGGTTCCCGCTGTCCGTGTGCGCACCGGAGACCGCGAGAGCGTTCGACATGCCGTGCTTCTTGTTCAGCAGGTCGGCGGGCAGCACGCCATCGGAGAAGATCCCCCGAGCCTTCGCCACGTCCGCGGAAGCGGGAACGGCGACGGAAGCACCCGTGCCACCCACCTCGTCGTAGACCATCCGCTCCGGCGTGATGCTGCCGCTGTCCGGAAGCGCCAGGCCCTGCGGCGAAGCGGGAGAGGCCGAGTACGGGAACGACTGTCCGTCGTGGAGGGTCAGCACGGCCTCGGGGTCGTTCTGCGCCCGGAACGCCTTCCACACCTGCTCGCCGACGGCGGCGCCGTACTTGTTCTGCGCGGCCAGCTTCACCAGCGCCGACTGCACCTCGCCGCCACCGCCGGCACCGAACAGGCCGCCGACCACCGAGGCGATCGCGACCATGTCGGTCGACTTGAACGGCTGGATGTCGTTCCAGTTCGTGATCGCGTCGGCGTGCCCGGTCAGCACGTACTCGCCGGGGAAGTTGCGAGCGCCCACGGACTGCGCGATGTACGCGTTGACGCCGGCCGTGTAGTCGTCGACGTCGACCAATGCCTGCCGCCCGCGCTCACCGCCGTTCGCCGCCGCGGACTCGATCTGCTTCTGCAGGTCCGCCTCGGTGTACGCGATCTGGTTGAAGAAGCTCTGCTCCAGCACGCGGTTGCCGGGCGCGCCACCGGCGAAACCGGTCAGCTGGCCGCGGCCGAGGTGACGGAAGATGTCCATCAGCCACAGGCGGTCCTGGGCGGCCGCGAAGCCGGCGCCGAACATCGTGCCGGACCGCGTGGTCCCGGTGATGTGCGGCATGCCGATCTTCTTGTCCCGCACGATCGTCACGTCCGACCGCGGTTTCAGGGTGCTCTCGACCTGGTCGGCCGGCACACCGAACGACGCGTCGTTGAAGAAGTCGGTCAGCTGGCTGTTCGTCAGGCCGCCGTAGCCGTTGACCAGGGCGTCGTACTTGCCGAGCTGGTCGGCCGAGTGCGCGGGCCTGGTGCCGAACGCCTTGTGGGTGAGGATCTCGGCCAGCGTCGCGTTGCCGTTGTTGCCCGGCGGCACGATGTCGTTGCACTGGCCGAGGCAGTAGTCGTCGGCGGCGAACGCTGCCGCGCGTGGCTCCTCTGCCTGTGCGGCGGACGGGACGATCAAAAGGGAGGCGGTGACGGCGGCAGTCGCCAGCAGGGACGTCACCGGATTGGCTCTCCGCATCGCGCGAAGCTCCTCTCCGTGCAGGGCAGGGCTGTTGTGACGCACGTTACTTTCCGGTAGGGCTATTGCGAAAGGGTTTCGCGTTTCCGGAACTGACCGGCAGGGTCCTGTATCGATACCGAAACCCATCGACAAAATATATGGGCAGAAACGACGCCAACTGAGACGTCTGAATCGGATTGCCGAGGCCGTATCCGTGTTTCTGGTACGACATTCCACTGAGTGGGATTTCGATGTTTCGTCACTCAGCGTTCTGGTGGCTCCCCCTAAACCCTGGTGGCATGCCTACGCAGCGAAGTCGACGCGCTATTCCGGTAACTGTGAACGTTGCCGGTGATCTCGAAAATCCGTTACCACATGATGAGATAACTGAGAATTAACGTGGTCTTCGGCGTGCGTACGCGAAGATCACGAACATGAGGGAGCACGGAACGCCAATGCGGGAGGCGTCGTGATCAAGGTTCTGCTGGCCGACGACGAGGACCTCGTCCGCTCCGGCCTTCGCATGATCCTGAGCAGCGTCGGGGACATCGAAGTTGTTGCTGAGGCCGATGACGGACACCTGGTAGCCGACCTGGCACGCCAGCATCGTCCGCACGTTGTACTGCTCGACATCCGGATGCGCACCTCGGACGGACTCGTGGCCCTGCGGAGGCTGCGGACCCTGCCGGACCCACCGAGGGTCTGCATCCTGACCACGTTCGACGTCGACGAATACGTTTCGGAAGCACTGCGCCTCGGCGCGGCCGGCTTCCTGCTCAAGGACACCGAACCGGAACAGCTCGTCAAGGCCGTGCGCGATCTCGCGCGCGGAGGAGCGGTTCTCGACCCCGGTGTCGCCGCCAGAGTTCTCGCGGCCGTGGCCGACGGCGAACGAATGGCGGAGCCTGCGCGCAGGCTGCTGCAAAGCCTGTCCGAACGCGAGCGCGAAGTGCTCGTGCTGATCGGCCAGGGCATGTCCAACGCGGAGATCGGCGGCACCCTGCACCTGTCGGAGGCGACGGTCAAGGGCTACGTCTCGTCCGTGCTCGGCAAGATCGGCGCGGTCAACCGCGTGCAGGCCGCACTGGTGGCCTACCGCGGCGGCCTGATCGCCTGAGCCCCTGAGTCCGGGACTTCAGTTCCCGGACACGATCTCGGGCACCTCGTCCACCGAGGGCTCGACCTCGACCCTGTTGCGGCCGTGCCGCTTGGCGCGGTACAGCGCCATGTCGGCGGCCGCGAACAGCTGGTCCAGCTTGGCCGGTCCCGCCGCGACACCGATGCTGACGGTGGGGCGGCGGACCGCGCCGAGCACCATCGTCCAGTCGTGCCCGTCGACGGCCGCGCGGATCCGCTCGGCCACGTTCGGACCCACGTCCATGTTCGGACCCGTGTCGCCGAGCAGCACCACGAACTCGTCGCCGGCCCAGCGCGCCACCAGGTCGTCCGACCGGCATTCCCGCCGCAGCAACGCCGCGATCTCGCGCAACGCCGCGTCGCCCGTCGCGTGCCCGGCGTCGTCGTTGACGTTCTTGAACCAGTCCACGTCGACCAGCACCAGCCACGGCACCTTGCCGCGCGCCGCCGTCGACTCCAGCAACGCGGCAGCGGCGCGTTCGAGCCCGAGCCGGTTCGCCAGGCCCGTCAACGGGTCGCGCGCCGCGGCCTCCTGCGCCGCCACCGCCAGCCGTTGTGCCTGAACGGCCACCCGGCGCTGTTCCAGCGCCTGGCCCAGACCTTCCTGCAACGTCTCCGTGGCCGTGCGAGAAGCCGCCATCGACCGCCGCAACGCCGCGGCCTCACCCTCCGCGTCACCCAGGGCGTGGCAGATGTCCGCCAGCTCCGTGGAGAACCGCAGCAGCAATGACGTGTCGTTGATGCGTTCGGCGTTCGTCACCGCACGGGACGCGAGTGTGCGCGCCTCGTCGAGATCGTCCTGCTCGCGACGCACGACGGCGAGAACCCAGTTGCCGACCGAGATGCCCCAGAGGTCGTCGGCGTCCAACGACAGCCGCAGGGTCTCCTCGCCCATCTCCTCGGCCTTGTCCAGCTGACCGACACCGGCGAGGGACCGCCCGCACGCACCGAGCAGCGCGCGCCGGTGCAGCTCGTCCTTCACGATGCCGAGGCCCTCGTCGAGGTACGCCAGGGCTTCCTCGAAGATCGCCGGCGCCGCCGCGGGGGGACCGGAGCAGGCGCGGAAGTTGAGCGAACCGCCGAGACGCTGCAGGCACTGGGCCAGCACGTCGGTGTTGCCCGCCCGCCGCGCCACCTGAACGGACAGCCGCAGCATGTCCAGCGCCGCGCGCCGGTTGCCGATGCCCTCCATCAGATAACCGAGGGAGCCCATCGTGTGGGCCACGGCCGGGCTGTCGGAACGGTCGATGTCGAGGTCGGTCCACCCCTCGGCGGCCAGTTCCAGCGCCAGCGGTATGCGGCCGAGGCGCCAGGCCATGACCGCCCGGTTCACCAGCACCGCTGATCGCACCCAGCGGTCGGCACCGGGGGACACCTTCGTGACGACCTCGTCGAAGAGGCTGTTCGCCTCCGGCACGCGGCCAGCGTTGTACAACGCGCGGACCTCAAGGTCCAACCGCGGAATCTGGCCCGCTACCAGCGGATCGCGCTGCTCCACTCGTTCATCGACTCCGTTCCGACTCGCCGAGCGGCCCGCACAGGCTACCGGGTCGGTCGCGCCCCGTACCGATCGTGGTGCAGGACGTCATCAAGGGGTAGTCGGTTGCGCCAACCGTGACGTTCCAGATCAGGCGTATCGGGCAGTGATCGAACCGGACCAACGCACAACCATGCCACCGGACGGACCCTTGTGGGGATGTCCAGGAGACGGCGCAGCACATCTTCCCGGTAGAAGCTCACCCAGCCCACACCGAGTCCCTCTTCCGTCGCCGCGAGCCACAGGTTCTGGATCGCCAGGCACACGGAGTACAAACCCGCGTCCGCGATCGCGTGCCTGCCGAGCACCGCCGGTGATCCCCGGTCGGGGTCGTAGGTGACCACGATGCCGAGGGTCGACTCCATGACTCCTTCGACCTTGATACGAGCGAACGTCTCCGCTCGTTCATGATCCAGCTGAGCCGCGAAGACGCTGCGTTCGGCCTGAACGTGATCCCGGAACGCCCGCCGAATCGATTCATCCCGCACCAGCACGAAGTCCCACGGCTGGGAAAGGCCGACGCTCGGGGCGGCGTGCGCGGCGGTCAGCACCCGTCGCAGCACGTCGGACGGGATTTCCTCGCCGGAGAACTCGGCACGCGTGTCCCTGCGTCGGTGGACTGCCTCGTACAGGTTCATTCGTGCGATCGTGCCTCACTCGAAAGCACCAACTTCACGCTGGAGAGGTGGCGCTGATCTCACCTGAGGCGATACACCGATCTGATGCGAAGAATGAAAGGTGGTTACGGCTCCGCGCTCGGATTCGGCGGCGGAGTCGGCGTGGCCACGTTCACCGGTGCCTGGCCGTTCGTGGCCCTGATCCTGCTCGCGGCTGTCGTGGTGGTCGTCTCGTTGCGGACGACGATCGTCGGAGCCGGCTTGGCGGCACTGCAGTGCTGGGGTCTCTACGCGACCTTCTTGGTGGGTGTTCGTGGCGATCTCACGGTCGACGAACACACGACCTGGGTGCTCGCGTTGCTGGTGCAACTCGCCGCGCTGGCCTTCCTGGCCAGCGCGGCGGTCCGTGTCATCGCCCTTGTGACGGGTACGGCAACAAGGCCATCTCCCGTGCGTTCTTGATGGCCGTGGCGACCTGACGCTGCTGTTGCGGCGTCAGGCCCGTCACCCGGCGGGACCGGATCTTGCCCCGGTCCGAGAGGAACTTGCGCAGCAGCGTGACGTCCTTCCAGTCGACGACGGTCACGCCTTCCTTCGCGAGCAGGTTCACCCTGCGCTTGGGCGGCCTCTTCTCGCGCATCACCAGCTCGCCTTCGAGACGCCGGGCAGCTCACCGCGGTGGGCCATCTCCCTGAGCCGGACGCGGGACAGGCCGAACTTCCGGTTGTAGGCGCGCGGCCGTCCGTCCACGACGTCGCGGTTGCGCAGCCTGGTCGGCGACGCGTCCCGCGGCAGCTTCTGCAGTCCCCGCAACGCTTCCGCGCGCGTTTCGGGGTGCCGCAGCATTTCCTTGAGCTCGTGGCGTCGTTCCGCGTACCGCGCCACGACCTCGCGGCGTCGCTGGTCCGCGGCGATCTTCGACTTCTTCGCCACGTCAGCGCTCCTCTTTGAAGTCGACGTGCCTGCGCGCCACCGGGTCGTACTTGCGCAGCACCATCCGGTCCGGGTCGTTGCGCCGGTTCTTGCGGGTCACGTAGGTGTAGCCGGTACCGGCGGTCGACCTCATCTTGATGATCGGGCGGACGTCCGTGCTCTTGGCCATCAGACCTTCACCCCCTGCGCGCGGAGCCGGGCCACGGTGGCCTCGACGCCGAGCTTGTCGACGGTCTTGATGCCCTTCGCCGACAACGTCAGCGTCACGAACCTGTTCAGCGACGGCACCCAGTACCGCTTCTGCTGGATGTTCGGGTTCCACCGGCGCCGCGTCTTGCGTTGTGAGTGCGAGACGCGGTTGCCGAAGCCCGGCTCGCGGCCGGTCAGCTGGCAGCGCACTGAGATACCTCCAGATTGAAACGACTTTCGTTTTCATCTACGGTACCTCACATGGAAACCGTTGTCGTTATGGTGGCGGGGCTGGTCGACCACGACGTCGCCGTGCGGGTGTGGCGCGACCGGCCCGGTTCGGTGCTCGTGCGGCACGTAGCTGCGGAAACGTGCGTGCGGCGGTGGGTCGACGGCATCGCGACCGACGTCGAACTGCTGCACGGCTGCGTGTCCTGCACCGTGCGGGAGGACCTGCGGGAGCTGCTCTCCGCTCTGGAGGGCCACACGGTCGTGCTGCACCTGGACCCGCTGCTCGAACCGGACGCGGTGCGCCGCAACCTCGGCATCTCCGTCGAGTGCGTGATCACCGTTCTCGACGCGGCGACCTGGCTGGACGACGCCTTGGGCGACGCCTCGATGGTCAGCGACCAGCGCACGGTGGCGCAGGTCGTCGTCGCGCAGGCCGAGGCCGCGGATGTGCTGGTGCTGCAGGGAGACGCGGACGAACGCACGCTCGCCGTGCTCGACCGGCTGGCTCCCGGCGCGCACCGCTGCACGCCCGAGACGGTGGTCGTGCGCAAGAGCACGCGGCCGCGGCTGATGCCTTTGACGCCCGAATGCGGTGTCTCGACAGCGGTTTTCACGGCCGACCGGCCGTTCCACCCGGTCCGGCTGAACGAGGCGCTCGACTCGTTGCTCGACGGAACGGTCGTGCGCTCGCGCGGCCGGCTGTGGGTCGCGGACGAGCCGGATGTCGCACTGCACCTGGAATCCGCGGGCTGCGGGATGCACGTCGGCGAGGGCGGGCCGCGCGGGGGCAGGACCACTCAGATCGTGGCGATCACCCTGGGCGAGCCGGACTCCATCACCGCGGCGTTCGAAGGCGCGCTGCTCACCGACGACGAACTGTCCTTCGTGGACTCGATCCGAAAGCTGGCGATATGAAGCAAGGCATTCACCCCGACTACCACCCGGTCGTCTTCCAGGACGCGTCCACCGGCAAGACGTTCCTGACCCGGTCGACCGCGACGTCCAGCCGCACGATCGAGTGGGAGGACGGCAACAGCTACCCGCTGCTCGTCGTCGACATCACCGCCGACTCGCACCCGTTCTGGACGGGCACGCAACGACTCGTCGACACCGCCGGCCGGGTCGAGAAGTTCAACCGCCGCTACGGAAAGCGAGAGCGCTGATGGCCGTTCCCAAGCGCAAGACCTCCCGCTCCAACACGCGCCACCGCCGGTCGCAGTGGAAGGCCACCGCGCCGGACCTGGTGCGCGTGCGGACGTTGGACGGCAAGGAACTCCTCGTTCCCCGCCGTCTCGTCGCGGCCTACAAGCGCGGGCTGCTTTAAACGGGGTGCTGGACCGTTCCGTCCGGCGAGTCGCGCCACTGGTCGAAGGGACGGTCCAGTCTCCAGCCCGTGCCGTCGTGGTCGAGCACGCGGTTCTCGCAGGTGTCCGGATTGGACAGTGACTCGAACAGGTCGATGCTCCAGTCGAAGAACCTGCGGCACAGCAACCTGATCGTCAGTCCGTGCGACACGACCAGCACGGTCTTCGGGTGGTTCTCGTCCTTGTGCATCCGCACGGTCAGGCCGTCGAGGAACGCCGCGACCCGGTCGTCGACGTCCGCGCCCGACTCGCCGTTGGGCAGCCGGAAGAAGAAGTGCCCGAACGCGTGCCGCTGGTGCTTGAGCATTTCCTGCTGGACCGGGTCCTGGAGGTTGCCCCAGTCCTGCTCGCGCACCCGTGGTTCGGTGACGATCCGTTCCGCGTCGACGCCGAGCAGCTCGAACGTCCGGCGCGTCCGCTGGTAGGGCGAGACGTAGGCCGCGACCTGGCCGTCGCCGATCAGGTTCTTGATCGTCGGGCCGGCGGCGCGTGCCTGGTCCTCGCCTGTCTCGGTGAGCGGGAGGGCGTGGTCGGGGATGCGGCAGTAGGCGAGCTCGTCGACGTTGCCGAGGCTCTGTCCGTGGCGCAGCAGGATGATCCGCACCTCACCATCGTGCCTCAGCCCCGGGACTGCTCCGGGCGTTACAGTGCTCGGCGAGTCGAGGAGGATGGTGTCACATGATCAAGTACATCGCTCTGTACAAGAAGCCTGCCGACGTGGAGGGCTTCGATCAGAAGTACTTCGAGTCGCACCTGCCGATCGTGAACTCGGTTCCGGGCCTCGTGCGCGCGGAGGTCGCCAAGGTGCAGCGGGTGGTCTTCGAGGGCTTCCTCGGTGAGACCGAGCTGCACCTGATCGCGGAGATGTACTTCGAGTCGGAGGAGTCGTTCAAGGCCGCCCTCCAGACGCCGGAGTGGGCCACGTCCGGTGCCAACCTCGCCGAGATCGGCGGGATGGAGCTCGTCGCGATGTTCAGCGCCGAGGTGGTCGAGAAGTGAAGGCCGTCGTCATCGGCGGCGGCACGATGGGCGCCGGCATCGTGCACCTGCTGCTCGCGGGCGGGCACGAGGTCACGCTGTCGGAGGCCGACGCCGAACGCGCCGAGCAGGGCAGGCTCGCCGTCCGGCGCTCGCTGGACAAGGCGCAGGAGAAGGGCAAGCTCGCCGACGCGGAGGCGGTGTTCGCGAACCTGAGCACGGGTGAGCTGCCCGCGGACGCCGAGCTGGTCGTCGAGGCCGTGCCGGAGAACGTGCCGCTGAAGCAGAAGGTCCTCGGCTTCGCGGCCGAGAAGTGTCCCCACGCGGTCCTGGCCTCCAACACGTCCTCGCTGTCGATCTCCGAGATCGCCGCCGGGCTGCCCGGCGAACGCGTGCTGGGCATGCACTTCTTCAACCCCGTCCCGGTGCAGCAGCTCGTCGAACTGGTGCACCACGAGGGCGTCGACCCGGCGAACGTGGCCAAGGCGCGAACCTGGGCCGAACAAATGGGAAAAACCGTCATCGAAGTGCGTGATTCTCCCGGCTTCGCGACGTCTCGACTGGGCGTCGCCGTGGGCATGGAAGCGATTCGCATGCTGGAGGAAGGTGTTGCGTCCGCGGCGGACATCGACACCGGCATGAAGCTCGGTTACCGATGGCCGATGGGCCCGCTGGAGCTCACCGACCTGGTCGGACTCGACGTGCGGCTGGCGATCGCCGAGCACCTCGCGGCCGAGCTGGGGCCGCGGTTCGAGCCGCCGCAGTTGTTACGAGACAAAGTCGCTCGGGGCGAGCTGGGAAAGAAGACGGGTGAGGGCTTCTTTTCCTGGTAGATAGTTGTCCGTGCACATCCGTGAGTACACCGAAGACGACCGCGACGCCGTGTTCCGGCTCCGCCGGATCGCGTTCAACGGGACCGATCCGTCCGGACCGCTGCTGAAACCGGGTACGCACGGACTGGTCGCCGAGATCGACGGCCGGGTCGCGGGTGTGCTCGGCATCGGCTCCTACGCGCAGTTCTACGGCGGCGCCGCGGTTCCCATGGGCGGGATCGGCGGCGTCGCCGTCGACGGGGCGTATCGCGGCCGTGGCGTCGCGAACGCGTTGCTCGACGCCGCGCTGGTCGCCATGCGCGAGCACGGCCAGCCGATCTCGGCGCTCTACCCGACCGTGCCGACCCTGTACCGGGGACGTGGCTGGGAACGCGCCGGGGTCTTCGAGTGGGTCGAGCTGCCGATGGACAGGTTGCTCTCGGTTCCCCGGCCTGCCGAGCGGATACCCGCGCGCCCAGCTGATGGGAGCGATCTCACGGCGCTGCACGAGTGCTACCTGGAGGTGGCGCGGACGATCGACGGCATGGCCGACCGCCGCCCGCCGAGGATCGACCTCGACAAGGTGCTGGAGCTGGACCTGGTGAGCGTGCTGCCAGGCCCGAACGGCCTGCGGGGATACCTCACCGCCGAGCGCAAGCCCGGCGGTGACATGGGCCGGCTCAAGGTCCTCGACCTCATCGGCGTCGACGTCGAGGCACAACTGAACCTCCTCGCCTCGCTGGCGTCCTGGGCGGGCACGCTCGAAGCGGTCGAACTGCGGATCACCGACCCGGCGACGGTCAACTTCCTGGGTGGCACCCCGTTGCGCCACCCGGTGCTGACCGCGACCTGGATGCAACGCGTCGTCGACCTGCCCGCCGCGGTGGCCGCCCGAGGCTGGCCGCGCCTCGCTGATGCCGCGGTGGACGTGGAGATCATCGACGAGCACGCGCCGTGGCACGCGGGCCTTCAGCGCATCGTCGTGCAGGACGGCGCGGTGCGCGTCGAACCCGGTGGTACCGGCGCGGTGCGGTTGCACGCGCGGGCTCTCGGTCCGTGGTTCTCCGGTGCGCAGAACACGCATGCGTTGCGGCGCGCGGGTTTGCTGGAGGGCGACCCGGCCGACGCCGTGGTGCTGGACCAGCTCACCGCTTCGTCCGGCACACCCCGGCTCGCGGACTTCTTCTGATGGCCGACGTCTACCACGAGGTCATGCGCGCGATCTGGGACCACAACCTGCACTTCGGTCTCTGGACGTCCGAAGAAGACGAATCCTCCAACCGCATCGCCGCCGAGCGGATGACGGCGCTGCACATCGACCGGCTCGGCGCCCGGCACGGCTGGCGCGTGCTGGACCTGGGCCGCCGCGTCGGCACGTCCGCGTTCCGGCTGGCGGAGGCCTCGCACGCCGACATCGTCTCGGTCTCGCCGAGCGCCGACCACGTGGCGCGCGCCAACACGCGGGCAGAGGCCCTGTTCGTGGACGAGCAGGTCAGGTTCGTGCACGCGGACCCGCACGCGATGCCGTTCCCCGACGACACGTTCGACGCGGCGTGGGCCGTGGAGACGTTGCCGCACCTGGGGGACAGGGTCAGCGTGCTGCGGGAGTTCGCGCGCGTGGTCAAGCAGTCGGGTGTCGTGGTGGTGTCCGACTTCGTGCAGCGCAGGCCGGTCGCACCGGGCGTGATGGACGATCTCCAGCCGATCCTGAGCACGTACGCCATCGACGAGGTGCCGACGTTCGCCGGCTACCCGAAGTTGTTGGCGGCAGCCGGTTTGCAGGTGGTGGAGCTGCTGGACCTGAGCACCGAGACGCGCAAGACCGTGCCGCGGATGCAGATCGGTGCGCGCACGCATTACGACGCCCTCATCGCGGCGCACGGGGAGGAGGCTCAGCAGTACCTCGACCAGATCCTGTCGCCGCTGGCCATCCAGCCGTCACTGGGCTATTTGCTGGCGGTCGCGCGCGTCTGACTTCGTCCACGCCGTCTTGTCGCGTAAGAATGAAGGCGTGGCGGGGGACCAGGACGAGGTCAGGCATGCCTACGGCGACAACATGGGTTGGCGCCTGAAGGGCTATGCGAAGCAGCGCAGCGGGTCACCGGTCAGCGTGCGCGAGCTCTCCCGCGCGCAGTTCCTGGCGATCAGACCGTTCTTCGACGCCGAGGACAATCCGTGGCTCGTGGACATGCACGAGGTGGTCCCGGAGATCCGGTCGCGCGTCGAGCAGGTGCTCGGCCCGCTGAGCCCCGACGAGGACTACTACGTCACCGGGCACCCGCTGGACTGGGACAAGGACCCGGTGCAGGTCGCGCGGGACTTCCTCGACGTCCGGTTCCCGCTGGCCACGGCCGCGTTCCTCGGCGGCAGCGTGGCGGCGGGGAACTACACCGCCAACTCCGACCTGGACATGGTCGTGATCGTCGACGACCTGCCGTGCGCGTTCCGGGAGACGTTGCGGCACCGCGGCTGGCCGGTCGAGCTGTTCTGTCACACGATCGAGTCGTTCCAGGACTTCGTGGCCCGTGACACCGAGGGCAGGCGGCCTCCGTTGCTGCACATGTGCGCCGAGGGTTTCCTGATGCTCGACGCCGACGGCACCGGTCAGCGCATGCGGGCCGAGGCGCGCGTGCTGCTGGACGCGGGTCCTCCACTCGCGACCGTCACCGAGCTGGAAGACCGCCGCTACGGCACCACTGACCTGCTCGAAGACCTCCTCGGCGCACGAGACGAGGACGAACTGCTGTTCGTCGCGGCGAGGCTCCTGACCTGTGCGGGCGAGCTGGCGCTGGTCGTGCAGAACCGGTGGCTCGGGCACGGGAAGTGGCTGATGCGCCGGCTGCGCGACGCCAAGGAGGACGAGCTCGTGGACTCCTACCGGGCGTTGGTGCGGGGCCAGGGCGCCGAGCGGTTCATCGCCGTCGTGGAGGCAGTGCTGGTGTCCGCGGGGGGACGGCTGGACGCCGGTTACCGCCGGGCAGCGCCGCCGCGGTAGACGGCACTACTCTCTCCGTTCGTGCTGCTCATCGTCCTGGAGCTGATCGGTATCGCGGTCTTCGCCGCCTCCGGAGCGGTGGCCGCGGTCCGCGCGCGCCTCGACGTGTTCGGCGTGACCATCCTGGCGCTCACCACGGCGCTGGGCGGCGGCATCATCCGCGACGTCCTGCTCGGCGTGCACCCGCCGACGAGTCTGCGGAACTGGCCGTACCTGCTGGTCGCGGGCGGCACGGGCCTGATCGTCTTCTGGTTCCACCCGCAGGTCGCGAAGCTCCGCCGCAGCGTGCTGCTGCTGGACGCCGTGGGTCTCGGCCTGTTCGTCACGTCCGGCACGTCGACCGCGTTGTCACTCGGTGCGACTCCCTACGCGGCCTGCCTCATCGGCATGACGACGGGCATCGGCGGTGGAGCGCTCCGCGACCTGCTTCTCCGTGAGATTCCTTTGGTCCTGAGGAGAGAGATCTACGCCGTGGCGGCGCTCTGCGGTGCGGTCGTCGTGGCGGTGGGGGAATGGGCCGGTCTGCCGAAAGGCCTGGTCTCGCTGACCGGCGCGTCAATGATCATCACCATCAGGCTGATCGCGCTCTGGCGGAAGTGGAACGCACCTGTCGCGAGAGGCCTGGAGGGCTAACGCCGAACTCACACCTGCAGTTAGGGCCCTTCTCAGGCGGCTCTCAGATCCCTCGGCAAGACTGCTCCCATGCGCATCCTCGTTGTCGACGACGACCGGGCGGTCAGGGAGTCACTCCGCCGCTCGCTCCAGTTCAACGGCTACCAGGTCGAGACTGCCGGAGACGGCATGCAGGCCCTGGAGTCGGTGACCGCCGCCAGGCCGGACGCGATGGTGCTCGACGTGATGATGCCGCGGCTCGACGGCCTCGAGGTGTGCCGCAGGCTGCGCAGCACCGGCGACGACCTGCCGATCCTCGTGCTGACCGCGCGTGACGCGGTGAGCGACCGGGTGTCCGGGCTGGACGCCGGCGCCGACGACTACCTGCCCAAGCCGTTCGCGCTGGAGGAGCTGCTGGCCCGGTTGCGCGCGCTGCTGCGCCGCGCCGCTCACGACGACGACGCGGCCCAGAAGTCCGCCGCCGCCCTGAAGTTCTCCGACCTGGAGCTGGACCCGTCGACCCGCGACGTCCGCCGCGGCGAGCGTCCGATCAGCCTCACCCGCACCGAGTTCGCGCTGCTCGAGCTCCTGCTGGCGCACCCGCGCCAGGTGCTCACCCGCAGCCGCATCCTGGAGGACGTGTGGGGATACGACTTCCCGACCTCGGGCAACGCTCTCGAGGTCTACGTGGGATACCTGCGCCGCAAGACGGAGCTGGAGGGCGAGCCGCGGCTGATCCACACGGTGCGTGGGGTGGGCTACGTCCTGCGGGAGACCCCTCCGTGATCCTGGAACCACAGGGACGGCTCCAGAAGGCGTCGCTGCGGGCCCGGGTCACCTGGCTCGCGGCGTTCTGCGTCGCCGGGGCCGTCGCGCTGGTCTCGTTCGGCGCGTACATGATCGTCCGCAAGAGCACCTACGACGCTCTGGACGAGAGTCTGCGCACGCGAGCGGTGGCCGTGGCCGCCGGCGAGAAGATCAACGGCTCGGACTTCGTCGGCAAGTACCCGGCGGCGTTCCTCGCGGCCGGCGACGTGAAGATGGCCGTGCTGCTGGCAGACAGCGGACAGCTGCTCTTCCCGCAGGACTCCGACCGGCCGCCGACGGTCGCGGAGGCCTGGGACGTGGCTCAGGGCGAGCGGAACGAGTTCATCTGGACCGACCACAAGACCGAGTCGCGGGTCATCGCCGTCAAGTACCAGCCGGGCCAGGCGATCATCATCGCCCAGTCGATGTCGCCTCAGCGCACCACGTTGGCCAAGCTCAGCGTCGTTCTGCTGTTGATCGGCGGTGCCGGTGTGCTGCTCGCGGCCATCGCGGGCACGGCCGTCGCGCGAACAGGTCTGCGGCCGGTGCAACGGCTGACGGAGGCCACCGAACGCGTCGCGAACACAGGTGACCTGACACCGATCCCGGTGGCGGGCGACGACGAGCTGGCGCGGTTGACGCACAGCTTCAACGCGATGCTCGGCGCCGTCGCCGAGTCGCAGGAACGACAACGCCGCCTGGTCGCCGATGCGGGCCACGAACTGCGCACGCCGCTGACGTCCATGCGCACCAACCTGGAGCTGTTGCTCGCATCGGAACGCCCGAATTCACCCGACTTGTCTGAAGTGGACAAGCAGGAGATCCACTCGGACGTGCGCGCCCAGCTCGACGAGCTGACCACGCTGATCGGTGACCTGGTCGAACTGGCCCGCGAGGACGCCCCGCAGGTCATCCACGAGCCCGTCGACCTGGTCGAGGTGGTGGAACGGTCGATGGACCGCGCCCGCCGCCGCGCCTCGAACGTCACGTTCGACGTGCAGTTGCAGCCGTGGACACTTCTGGGTGATTCCAGTGCTCTGGAGCGCGCGGTGCTGAACCTCCTCGACAACGCGGTGAAGTTCAGCCCCTCGGGTTCGGCGGTGCGGCTGAACCTCCGCCAGGTGGGCGACGGCAGCGCCGTGGTGGAGGTGGCGGACGCGGGCCCCGGTATCGCGGACGCCGATCTACCTCACGTTTTCGAGCGGTTCTACCGTTCGTCCGAGGCGCGGACCCTGCCGGGTTCCGGCCTGGGACTCGCCATCGTCAAACAGGTGGCCCAACGGCACGGCGGCACGGCCACGGCGGGCAGAGCCCCCGAGGGTGGAGCCCTGTTCACGTTGCGCCTACCCGGACGTCCGTAAGGTGGGCCTGTGAGTCATCGCGTGAACGACGATTCTTCGTCGACCTGGGAGACGACCCCTCCCACCGGAGACGGCCCCGCTGAACCCACGTCGCGCTTCTCGACGTCCGGTTCGACCGCTTCGTCGTACGAGGATCGTTCGTCGCGTTCCTCCGCGTACGAGGACGACCCGGCGCCCCGGTTCCACAAGAAGAAGGCGAAGAAGAAGCAGCCGTTCTGGAAAGAGCTGCTGGTCATCTTCAGCGTGGCGCTGCTGCTGACCGTCGTCATCCAGACGTTCGTCGCGCGCGTGTTCGTCATCCCGTCGGCTTCGATGGAGACGACGCTGCACGGCTGCACGGGCTGCGTGAACGACAAGGTGCTGGTCGAGAAGATCACGTACCTGTTCAACGACCCGCGCCCCGGCGACGTCATCGTCTTCCGCGGCCCGCCGAACTGGACCGGCGGCAAGGAGCCCCCGAACTTCGTGGTCGGCACCCTGCAGGACCTCGGCTCGATGGTGAACCTGTCCGAGCCCAGCGGCACGGACTTCATCAAGCGCGTCATCGCCGTCGGCGGCCAGACCGTCGAGTGCTGCGACGACCAGGGCCGCGTGATGGTCGACGGCAAGCCGCTGGACGAGCCGTACCTGAACTTCGGCGGCGGCCCGCGCCAGCAGGACTCGTTCGAGAAGGTCACCGTCCCCGCGGGCAAGCTGTGGGTGATGGGCGACAACCGCAACAACTCGTCGGACTCGCGCAAGCACGGCGACCCGACGCCGGCCGACGGCGCGATCCCGATCGACAACGTGGTGGGCAAGGCCCGCGTGATCGTGATTCCCGTGGGGCGGTGGGGTTCGATCTCGGACTTCAACCCGCAGACCGGCGGCAAGTAGTTCTTCCAGGCAACGCGAAAGGGGCGGGGACCACGTGGTCCCCGCCCCTTTCGCGTCGGTCCTCAGCCCTTCGTGGATCCCAGCGTCAGTCCGCCCACGAACTGCCGCTGCAACACGAAGAACACGACCAGGGTGGGCAGCGCGACCAGGAGAGAGCCCGCTGCGATGAGGTTGTTGTCGGTGAAGAACGTGCCCTTCAGGTTCTGCAGGGCCGAGGTCACCGGCATCTTGTCGCCGTCCTGGATCAGCACCAACGCCCACAGGAAGTCGTTGTAGATCCAGGTGAACTCCAGCGTCGCCAGCGCGGCGAGCACCGGGCGGCACAGCGGCAGGGTGAGCTGCCAGTACTGCCGGAACACCGACGCGCCGTCGACGCGGGCGGCCTCGGTCAGCTCGTACGGGATGGTCTTCATGTAGTTCGACAGCACGAACGTGCAGAAGCCCATCTGGAACGCGATGTGGATGAGGATGACGCCGAGCGGTGAGTCGATCAGCGACTCGCTCTCCGACATCCACGCCGGCAGTTCGATCAGCCGGTACAGCCGCCACAGCGGCGTCACGATCACCTGCTGCGGCAACAGGTTGCCCGCGGTGAACAGCATCAGCAGCGCGATGTTGAACTTGAAGCTGAACCGCGACACGCCGAACGCCACCATCGAGCTCAGCACCAGCGTGATGATCAGGGCCGGCACGGTGATGAGGAACGTGTTCCAGTAGAAGTGCGGCAGGTCGCCGATCTCCCACGCCTTCGCGAAGTTCTCGAACGTCAGCGACTTCGCGATGGAGAAGTAGCCGTTGACCGACGTGTCGTCGTACGTCCGCAGCGACGCGTAGACCGCCCACAGCAGAGGCGCCAGCGTCATCAGGCACGTCAGGATCAGGAAGGTGTGCAACGCGATGCGTGCCGGCGTGACCGGACGCTTCTGCTTCACGACCGGTGGGCGTTCCAAGGTGGCCGTCACGTCCGGTTCTCCTTGCTGAACACCTGGTACAGGTACGTGATGATGAAGCCGAGCGAGATCGTCAGCAGGACCACGGCGACCGCGGAACCGCGGCCGATGCGCGAGGCCTCGCCGATGATGTTGTCGGTCACGAGCACCGACAGCAGCTCCAGACCGTTGCGCCCCTTGTTGATGACGTACACGATGTCGAACGCGCGGAGCGCTTCGATCACCGTCACGACGAGCACGACGATGTTGACCGGCTTCATCACCGGGAACGTGACCCGGAAGAACGTCTGGGAGGCCGAGGCGCCGTCGAGCGACGCGGCTTCCTTCAGCGCCGGGTCGACGGACTTCAGGCCCGCCAAGTACAGCAGCATGATGTAGCCGGTGTGCCGCCACGCCGCGGCCACCAGCACCGCGTAGAGGTTGATGTCCGAGTCGCCGATCCAGTCGACCGGGTTGTCGCTCAACCCCAGCACCGAGTTCAGCAGACCGCCGTCCGGCGTGTAGATCAGCTGCCAGATGAAGCCAACCAGGGCCAGCGACAGCACCATCGGCATGTACAGCGCGGACTGGTAGACCCTGCTGAACTTCAGTTCGCGGTCGAGCAGAACGGCGAGCAGCAGACCCGCTGACGTCGGCACGATCAGCAGGAACAGCAACCAGATCAGGTTGTGTTGCACCGCCGGCCAGAACCGCGGGTACTCCGTGAAGATCTCGACGTAGTTCCCGACACCGATCCACTCGATGTCCTCGAAGCCGCCGATGCCGTTCCACCTGCTGAACGACAACGCGACCGAGCCCAGCGTCGGGATCCACACGAACAGCAGGTGCACGACCGTGGGGATGCCGAGCATGAGCGCCAGCACCAGTTTGTCCGTGCCGGCGAGGGCCGTGGCACGCTTTCCACGCCGACGAGGCGGCGGCCCGGAGGGGGCCACCGCCTTCGGCTTCTCCTGCAACGCGGTCACTTGAAGATGTTCTTCGCCTGATCAGCCATGCCCTTGAGCACGGAGTCGATGTTGTTCGGGTCCTTGATGAACTCGATGAGGCCGTTGGTGGCCGCCTCGCTCGCGAAGCCGGGATCGGTGTCGCGGTCGAGGAACTGCGTGATGTGCTTGGCGTTCTTGATGGTGTCCGCCACCTTCTTCTGCAGCGGGCTGTACCCGGCCTGGTCCGCCTTCTGGTTGGTCGCGACCGCGGTCGGGTCGGCCTTCAGGTAGGCGAGCTGTGGTTCGGCGGAGGACAGGTACTCCATCAGCTTCAGCGCACCGTCCGAATTGGACGGCTTCTTCGCCAGCATGTAGCCGTCGATCGGCGCCTCGACCGTGTCGGTGCCGTGCGTCGGGTTGATCTCCGGGAACGGGAAGAAGTCGAGGTCTTCCTTGTCCGCGTCCGGGAACTGCTGGCCGACGAACGCGCCGAGCAGGTACATGCCGGACTTCTTCTGCTGCAACGTCTGCGCGGCTTCCTGCCACTCGCGGCCGAGCGCGTTCTCCTGGTGGAACGGCAGCAGCCGCTTCCAGGTGTCGAACACGTCCTTGACGCGCTTGTCCTGCCAGTCTTCCTTGCCCGCCAGCAGGTCCACGTGGAACTGGTAGCCGTTGATGCGGAAGTTCAGCTGGTCGAACGTGCCCATGGCCGGCCAGCCCTGCTTCTGGGCGAAGGCGATCGGGATCAGGCCGTCGGCCTGCATCTTCGTGGAGAGCGCCACGAGCTCGTCGAGCGTCTTCGGGACGGCGTAGCCCTTCTCCTGCCAGACGCTCTTGCGGTAGAACATGCCCCACGCGTACTGGGTGAACGGCACGAAGTACTGCTTGCCGTCCGTGCCCGTCGACGCCTGCTTGAGCGCGTCGGAGTAGTTGCCGCCGATCTTGCCCCACAGGTCGGTGAGGTCGCCGGTGAGGCCCTGGTCGGCGAAGAACCGCATGCGGTAGCCGGCGAACCACGCGAGCACGTCGTCCGGCTTGCCCTGCAGGTAGTTGTTGATCTGTTCCTGGTACTGCTCGTGCTGCTTGGTGTTGATCGTGACGGACAGGCCGCCCGACTGGGCCTCGAACGCCTTCACCGCGGCGGTGATCGCGTCCTTCGGCACCTGGTCGGACAGGTTGTTGCCGAAGGTGACGACCTTCGAGTCACCGCCCGTGCCCGAACCACCGCCGCACGCCGAAAGAAGACCACCGGTCGCGGCAACGCCCGCACCGGCCAGCATGACTCGCAGCATCGTTCGCCGACCGAAGTGCGGTAACGGAGTGGAACCAGGCGTGTGCAGAACCATCATCGCTCCTACAGGTGACACTCGCACGTGCGAACCGAACAGGACTCCAACAAAGTTGCGCATAATGTGGTCCCAGTCATACAGCATGTCAAGTCCCGTTACGGAGCTGTTAAACCCCTGGACAGCCGCGTTCCGGGCGGTTGGTCGGCGTTTCCCGGTACTTGTCCCGGTCAACCGCCGAACAGACCCCAACGGGCAGTTGTGTTTGCTTGTGTTGACGTTGGGGGTCGTTGTCGGCCACGCTTGCGCCGTGACGACGTGGCCAACTGACCTGCAAGGCCTCGGCTGGGGGGCTGACTACAACCCCGAGCAGTGGCCGGAACACGTCTGGACCGAGGATGTCGAGCTCATGCGGCGCGCCGGCGTCACCATGGTCAGCCTGGGCATCTTCAGCTGGGCGAAGATCGAGGTCAGCAAGGGCGAGTACCGGTTCGAATGGCTCGACCGCGTGATGGACCTGCTGCACGCCGGCGGCATCCGCGTCGACCTCGCGACCGCGACCGCCGCGCCGCCGCCGTGGCTCACCACCGAGTACCCCGAGATGCTGCCCGTCCGCGCGGACGGCGTGAGGCTCTCGCACGGCTCACGGCAGGCGTACTGCCCGTCGTCGCCGATCTACCGCGACCGGGCGACCGCGCTGGCCGCCGAGATGGCCTCGCACTACCGCGACCACCCCGCCCTCGCCGCGTGGCACGTCGGCAACGAGTACGCGTGCCACGTGAAGCGCTGCTACTGCGACACGTGCGCCGCCTCGTTCCGCGAGTGGCTGTCGAGCCGATACACGCTCGACCAGCTCAACGACGCGTGGTCCACGGCGTTCTGGAGCCAGGGCTACACCGACTTCGCGCAGGTCCTGCCGCCGCGCGTCACGCCGACGTTCGCGAACCCGGCGCACGTGCTGGACTTCGACAGGTTCTCCGACGACGCGATCCTGGAGCTGTACAAGGCCGAGCGGGACGTGCTGCGCATGATCACGCCGGACGTGCCGATCACCACGAACTTCATGGTCAACTGGACGTTCGGCGACCTCGACTACTGGAAGTGGGCCCGCGAGGTCGACTTCGTCTCGAACGACCACTACACCGAGGCCCAGTCGCCCGACCGGCACGTCGAGCTCGCGATGTCCGCGGACCTCGTGCGCGGCCTTGCGGGCGGCAAGCCCTGGCTGTTGATGGAGGCCTCGACCTCCGCGGTGAACTGGCAGCGGCGCAACATCGCCAAGACGGCGGGGGAGATGCGGCGGCACTCGTTCCAGAACATCGCCCGCGGCGCCGACGGCACGTTGTTCTTCCAGTGGCGGCAGTCGCGCGGCGGCAGCGAGCGCTACCACTCGGCGATGGTCCCGCACGCCGGCACGGACACGAAGGTGTACCGGGAGGTCTGCGAGGTCGGCGCCGAGTACGGCCGGCTGACCGAGGTCATCGGTTCCACTGTGGACGCTTCCGTCGCGATCTTGTACGACTTCCAGTCCGGCTGGGCACTGCGGCAGGATGCCCACCCGACCAACGACTTCGACTACTACCGGCACGTTCTCGGGTACTACAAGGCGCTCTGGCAGTCCGGTGTCACAGTCGACTTCGTGGCGCCGGGCACGAACCTCTCCGCGTACTCGCTGGTGGTCGTACCGGCCTTCTACGCGGTGTCCGACGCGCACGCCGCCGTCATCGCGGACTACGTGGCGGGCGGCGGTCATGTCGTGGTCACGTACCTGTCCGGTGTCGCGGACCAGCACACGCGCGTGCGGCTCGGCGGGTACCCCGGAGCGTTCCGGGACGTGCTCGGCGTGTGGTCCGAGGAGTTCTACCCGCTGCGGGAGAACGAAACAGTCTCGTTGACCGACGGGTCGACCGCCTCGTTGTGGACGGAGCACCTGCACACGCGCACGGCTGACACCGTTGTCTCCTATGCCGACGGCCCGTTGCCCGGCGTGGCGGCGGTGACGCGCAACGCGTTCGGCAACGGTGTCGCCTGGTACGTGGCCTGCGATCTCGACGAGAACGGTCTCGTCCGAACGGTGGAAAACGCGCTTTCCAGGGCGGGGGTGGCGGTGTCGCCTTCGCCGATCGAGCTTGTACGGCGCAAGGGCGACGTATCGTTCCTCTTCGCCGTCAACCACACAGACACCGACGCGCAGATCGAGGCGTCCGGTGTCGACGTGTTGTCCGGCGAGCAGGTCTCCGGGCACCTCACCGTGCGAGCCGGGGACGTAGTCGTCCTCAGGGAAGAGGTGTGAGGTGCTGGCACGTCAGCGGCAAGCGGTAATCATCGAAGAGGTCCGTCGTACGGGTGCGGTGCGCGTCAGCGACCTCGTCGTCCGGCTCGGCGTCTCGGACATGACCGTGCGCCGCGATCTCGACGTGCTCGCCGCACGCGGACTGGTGGAGAAGGTCTACGGCGGCGCCACGTCCGTCGTCGGGCGCTCGACCGACGAGCCCGGTTTCGAGGCCAAGTCGGTGCGGCAGCTGCCCGAGAAGGAGGCGATCGCGGCACTGGCAGCGGGCCTCGTGCGTCCCGGCACGGCCATCGGCCTGTCCGCCGGCACGACGACGTGGACGTTAGCCCGTTTCCTCGACGACATCCCCGACCTCACCGTCGTCACGAACTCCATCCGCGTCGCGGACGTGCTGCAGCAGAGCGGGCGCACGGACCGCACGGTCGTGCTGACCGGTGGCGTGCGCACTCCGTCCGACGCGCTCGTGGGCCCGGTGGCCGTGCAGGCGTTGCGATCGCTGCATCTCGACGTGGTCTTCCTGGGCGTGCACGGCATGGCCGAGCGCTCCGGATTCACAACGCCGAACCTCAACGAGAGTGAAACGGATCGCGCGCTCGTCGACGCGGCCGGGCGCGTGGTCGTGGTCGCGGACCACACGAAGTGGGGCACCGTCGGCATTTCCACGATCGCCGATCTCGACGAGGCGCACGTTCTGGTGACGGACGAGGGTTTGCCGGACGACGCGCGGGCGATCCTCTCCGAGCAGGTCGGCGAGTTGGTCTTGGCTCATGTACCGGGAAGTGGCGAGGAGTTGGCGTGAGGCGTACCGCGGGCAAACTGGCGGACGGCCGGGAGATCATCTACTTCGACGACAGCGCTGAGGCGCCACCGCGAGTCGCGGTGGACACCCGGGATCTCCCGGAGACCCAGCCGATGTCCGAAGTCCGGCTGGACCCGTTGACCCGCGAGTGGGTCGCGATGGCGGCGCACCGCCAGACACGCACGTACAAGCCGCCGGCGGACCTCTGTCCGCTGTGCCCGTCCACGCCGGGCAGGCCCACGGAGATCCCCGAGGCCGACTACGACGTCGTGGTGTTCGAGAACAGGTTCCCCTCGCTGGCGCAGAACGTGCCGGACGTGCCGTCCACTGTGGATGGTGAAGCGCTGTTCGTGCGCGCGCCGGGTCGTGGGCGGTGCGAGGTCGTGTGCTTCACCTCGGACCACAACAAGTCGTTCGGCGAGCTCTCCGCGTCGCGCGTGCGCACCGTCGTGGACGCCTGGGCGGACCGTGTCGCCTTCTTGTCAACGTTGCCAGGGGTCGAACAGGTCTTCCCGTTCGAGAACCGCGGCGAAGAGATCGGCGTGACGCTCTCGCACCCGCACGGCCAGATCTACGCGTACCCGTTCATCACGCCTCGCACCGAACGGATGCTGGAGGCGGCGCTGGAGCACTACGCGGCGAATGGGCGTCCGTTGTTCGGCGACGTGCTGGAAGCCGAGCTTCGCGCGGGCGCGCGCGTGGTGGAAGAGTCCGCGCACTGGGCCGCCTTCGTGCCCGCCGCCGCCCGCTGGCCCGTCGAGGTCGTGCTGGCGCCACGCCGTCAGGTGCCCGACATCGCCGCACTGTCCTCAGTGGAGCGTGACGACTTCGCGTCGCTCTACCTGAAGGTGCTGCACCGCCTGGACGCGCTGTACGACCGCCCGCTGCCCTACATCGCGGCCTGGCACCAGGCGCCGGTCAACGTCGGCCGCGACGAGATGTGGCTGCACCTGCAGGTCTTCTCGGTGCTCAGGACGAAGGACAAGCTCAAGTACCTCGCGGGCTCCGAGTCGGGAGAAGCCGTGTGGATCAACGACGTGACGCCGGAGCAGATCGCGGAACGGCTCCGGGGAACACACAACTAGCTCCCAGGCTGGTCTAAGGGTTCTCTCAGGACGGCCCGAGAGACTATGCCCATGACCGAGAGCAACCAGACAGCGCCGCAGCCGGAAGAGCCCACCTCCGTGCCGACGAGCGCCGGTCAGACAGACTCCGGCGCGCGGGAGCAGGGCCCGTCGCTGCCGGAACCCGGCCAGCCGGATCCTTTGCAGGGGGGATCCGGCCAGGCTGGGGCTACTCACGCTCCTGCCGGTTTGGGCGATGCGCCCGCCTCCTTCACTTCGGCCCAGCCGCAGGTGCCCTCACCTGACGCGGGCCAGACGCAGCTCGGCGGGCCCGGACCCGGCCAGCAGCTTCCTCCATCAGGGTCCGGCCAACCTCACCCGCTCGGCCTCGGCGCCACGACCGCGCAGTTCGGCGCGGAACAGCCCGCGGGACCGCCCTCCGGCCCGTTCGCGGGGCCTCAGGGACCGCACACCGGGCCGCAGACGGGTCAGTACTACCTCCCGCCCGGCTACCAGCCCCCGCCCGTCCCCCAGCGCCCCAAGGGCCGCGGAAAGGTCGTGGCGGGCGTCGCCGCCCTCGTGCTGATCGTCGGCGGCCTCTCCGGCGGCCTCGGCGGCTACCTGGGCTACACCTTCGCGAACGACTCGTCGTCCGTGAGCTCCCTCGACTCACCCCGCCCGGCCTCGCAGGCCTCGAACGCGCCCGCCGGCTCGGTCGAGGACGTGGCGAACAAACTGCTGCCGTCCGTCGTGCAGATCCAGGTCACGACGCGCTCCGGCGCCGGCGAGGGCTCGGGCTTCATCATCTCCGGCAACGGCCAGATCGTGACGAACAACCACGTCATCGAGGGCGCCGCCTCCGGTGGCGACATCAAGGTCGTCTTCCACGACGGCAAGACCGCCACCGCCAAGATCCTCGGCCGCGACCCGAGCTCCGACATCGCCGTCATCCAGGCCGACGGCGTCTCGAACCTCCCGGTCGTGCAACTCGGCAACTCCGGCGACATGAAGACCGGCCAGGCCGTCGTCGCGATCGGCTCGCCGTTCGAGCTGTCCGGCACCGTCACCTCCGGCATCGTCAGCTCGGTGAACCGCCCGGTCTCGGCCGGCGGCGACCGCAACTCGCAGGCGACCGTCCTCAACGCCATCCAGACCGACGCCGCGATCAACCCCGGCAACTCCGGCGGCCCGCTGGTGAACATGCAGGGCCAGGTCGTCGGCATCAACTCGGCGATCTACAGCCCCAGCCAGGGCCAGGGCCAGGCCGGTTCCGTCGGCATCGGCTTCGCGATCCCGATGGACCAGGCGCGCCGCACGATCGACGAGATCGTGAAGAGCGGCAAGCCCAAGCAGACCGTGCTCGGCGTGAAGGTCGAGTCGACCGAGCAGGGCGCCAAGATCTCCGAGATCACCGGTGGCGGCGCGGCCGAGAAGGCCGGGCTCAAGGCCGGTGACGTGATCACCAAGTTCGGTGACCGCCGCATCGACGAGTCGGACACCCTCGTCGCCGCGGTCCGGTCGAAGGCTCCCGGTGACAAGGTCACGATCACGCTGTCCGACAACAGGACGGTGGAAGCCACCCTCGACGGTGTCGAGGTGGGATAGGTCGGGGGACGGCTGGTTTCTGGCATCCGCCGCCCGCCAGAAACCAGCCGTGACGACCCCGGAGAGGCCGTAGCCATGCGCACCTGCCCCGTGCGTGGCTGCGGCCTCTTTGTTTCGTCTTCTTACGGCGTTGTGACGCTTGCGGGCCTGCCGGGCTTTCGTGGCTTAGCGTGGTGACGTGGTGGAACGGGTGCTGGTCGTCGACGACGACACGACGGTGCGCGATGTGGTGCGCCGCTACCTCGAACACGCCGGCTACGAGGTCGAGCTCGCCGGTGACGGGGAACAGGCGTTGCGGCTGATGGCCACGCACGAGCCGGACATCGTGGTCCTGGACCTGATGTTGCCCGGCATCGACGGGCTTGAGGTGTGCCGGCGGATTCGGGATCGCGGCAGCACGCCGGTGGTCATGCTGACGGCGCTGGGTGAGGAAGAAGATCGCATCGCCGGGTTGCAGATCGGGGCGGACGACTACGTCACGAAGCCCTTCAGCCCGCGTGAGCTGGCGTTGCGGGTCTCGTCGGTGTTGCGGCGGGCCGGCAAGGCCTACGAGCCGCGGGTGGTGCGGGACGGGAACCTCGTGCTGGACGTGGCCGCGCACACCGCGACGCTGGACGGGCGGCCGTTGCAGTTGACGACCCGCGAGTTCGACCTGCTGGCGTTCTTCATCGGCAACGCGGGCAAGGCGTTCGGGCGGGCCGAGCTGCTGGAGCGGGTGTGGGGCTGGCAGTTCGGCGACCAGTCGACCGTGACCGTCCACGTGCGACGGTTGCGGGAGAAGATCGAGGAAGATCCGGCGAAGCCGAAGCGGCTGAGCACCGTGTGGGGCGTCGGCTACAGGTATGACCAGTGTTCGACCGACTGAGCCGTGTGTCGCTGACCACCGCGATGACCGTCATGGTCATCGTGCCGGTGGTGGCGACCATCGGCGGCGTGCTCGTGGTCAGCAGGTTCATGTTCACGCCGATGCTCAACGCCGCGCTCATGGCGTGCGCGCTGGTCGGCCTGGTCACGGTGCCGTTCTCGATCATGCTGGGACGGGCGATCGCGCGGCGGACCATGTGGGAACGCGAGGCCGAGGCGGCGCGGCGGCAACTGGTGGCGTGGATCAGTCACGACCTGCGGACGCCGCTGGCCGGGATCCGGGCGATGACGGAGGCGCTGGAGGACGGCGTCGTCTCCGAGCCGGGTGAGGTCGCGGTCTACGCCAAGCAGATCGCGTTGGAGGCCGATCACCTGACGAAGCTGGTGGACGACCTGTTCCAGCTCTCGCGGATCACCGCCGGCGCGTTGAACCTGACGATGCACGACGTACGGCTGGCCGATGTGGTCAGCGACGTGGTGGCCGCGTCCCGGCCCGTGGCGGCGCGCAAGGGCGTGGAGTTGCGCGCGGACGCTCGCGAGTGGCCGGTCGTGCGGGGCTCAGATCCGGAACTGATGCGTGTCGTGCGCAACCTTGTGTCCAACGCCATTCGGCACACGCCCGAGGGTGGCGCGGTGTCAGTTCAGGTCGATGTGGACGGACCCGACGCGGTGGTGCGGGTGGACGACGCGTGCGGCGGCATACCCGATGACGTGCTGCCACAGGTGTTCGACGTGGGATTCCGGGGAAGCACAGCGCGCAACCCGACCGGCGCCGGACTGGGGCTTTCCATCGCGCGTGGCCTCGTCGACGCGCACCACGGGAGAATCGGCGCCCAGAACCACGGTCCTGGCTGCCGCTTCGAAGTCAGACTCCCGCTACGGTGATCGGTATGGAACGCAGCGCGCAGCGCCTTGGCCGCGCTTTGGTCGTGATCGTGGACGACCGGGTGGCGCACGGTGAGCAGGACGACAACTCCGGACCTCTTGTCACCGAACTGCTTGAAGAAGCGGGCTTCATCGTCGACGGAACCGTCGCGGTCGAGGGCGAGGTGGTCGACATCCGGGCTGCCCTCAACACGGCCGTCATCGGTGGCGTCGACCTCGTGGTCACCGTGGGCGGCACAGGCGTGTCCCCGCGCGACGTCACCCCCGACGCCACGCAGGGCGTGCTCGACCGCCCGATCCACGGCATCGCCGAGGCGCTCCGCGCCTCCGGCCTCGCCGCGGGCGCGGTCGACGCGGGCATCTCGCGTGGCCTCGTCGGCGTCTCCGGCAGCACGCTCGTCGTGAACCTCGCGGGCTCGCGCTCCGCGGTCCGCGACGGCATGGCGACGCTGTCGGCCCTGGTGCCCTACGTGATCGAGCAGCTGAGCGGTCTTGACGAAGAGTGAGAAGCCGACGCCGGCCGACGACGACGCCGTAGAGCGCCGTCGTCGGTTGGCAGAGGTGTTCGGCGAGGTGCTTCCGGAGACGACGTCGGACGAGCGCGGTGGCGGGGCTTCCGGCGACGACCGCGAGGCCTGGTACCGCGAGAACAGGCCGCCGCACCACGGCGGCTGACGCCTGGGCCGCAGACGGCCGGGTGCGACGAGCGCCGCGTAGCCGGTTTCGGCCTGAAGCCAGGACAAAGCGCGCGGAGTCGCGTTGGAACGACGGGTGCGCGCTTCGTCTCGGCGGGGACGGACGGAGATCAGATCGCCGGACCGCGACGGTCCGTCGGAGGGTTCTGCGGCTGGCTTGCCGCCTGCGCCTGCAGGAGGTCGCGGATCTCCTTCAGCAACTCGACATCGGTGGGCTCGGACGGGCCGGGCTCCACGCCCCTCTCGCGGCGCTCCTTGATCTTGTTCATCGGCAGCACGAAGATGAAGTAGACGACGGCCGCGACGATCGCGAAGTTGATGATCGCGGTGATCAGCGCGCCGAGATCGATCTTCGTCTTCTCGTTCGCGTCGATGAGCTTGAACGCGAGGCCCTCCACGTTGTTGCCGCCGAGCACGGCGACCAACGGGTTGATGATGTTGGCCGTGAACGCGGTGACGATCGCACCGAACGCGGCGCCGATGACCACGGCCACGGCCAGGTCGACGACGTTTCCGCGCATCAAAAAGTCTTTGAAACCCTTCAGCATCAGCGGAGAGTAACGGCTAATGCATGATCCAGTGACATCGCGGCCACACGAGTTGCATTAAGTCTCGGCAACGTGAGGACGACGACTTCTCCGCGCGTCTCCCGCACCGCCGCGTTCTCCGCGAGCACCTCGCCCGACGCCGACACCACGTCGACCCGGCCGCCCGGTCGCACCACGGCGGCGAGGCCCTGGTCAGCCACCCGGACGGCCACCGAGGCCTGATCGGCGGCGGCGTCGGCGAGATCGAAGTCGGTCAGCGGGACGCCTGCCCGCGCCGGTGACGACAACGCGCGGCCCACCACGGCGTCGGAGGCCGGGAACGAGCCCGGCAGCGGCGTGGCGAGCGACATGACTCGGACGTCGGCGGCGGTGAGCGGCTCTCCGGCCGGTAGATCGCGAGAGGCGACCACGGCGGGATGGCCCACGTCCGGCCAGAAGAACGTCGACAGGGCCAGCAGCGCCAGCCCGAGGGCCAGGAAGCGGCGCCACGCGGCGGGAGGGCGGCGGCGCGCCAGCGAGCGGACTCGATCCGAAACGGTCGTGGAAAGGTTCATGCCTCCGACCGTAGGACGGTCGGAGGCAGTCGAACGGGGCTCAGTCGCAAGTTGTGGACAACTCGCGATCTTCAGGACGCGGCGGCCGCCGGAGCGCTCGTCGAGGACTTCGAGTCCGAAGAGGACTTCGTGTCAGCGGACTTCTTCTCCGTGGACTTCGTCTCCGTCGAGGGCGAGGACGCCGTGGTGCTCTTCGACGAGCCCGAACGGCTGTCCGTGCGGTAGAAGCCGCTGCCCTTGAAGACGACGCCGACGGCGCCGAAGAGCTTGCGCAGCTTGCCCGAGCACTCGGGGCACTCGGTGAGGGAGGAGTCGCTGAACGACTGCACAGCCTCGAACCGGTGCTCACACGCGGTGCAGGCGTACTGGTACGTAGGCACTGGGTCTGCTCCTAGCTCTGGCACTCGACCTTTGTGAGTGCCAACACGATTTTCGCTCAGGACCTTCCCGGAGCGCAAACACCCCAGGTCAAAGTCACAGCCATCGCAGACCCACCGAGGGGGTCAGCACGCCGTTCATCCGCACGTCGTGAGGCTCGCCAGGCACGTGGGAAAGCACCTCGCAATCACGCACGACACCGACCAGCGGGGCCTTGACCAGCGGCAACGAGCGATCGTAGTGCCCCTGTCCCTTTCCGATCCGCACCCCGTCCACCGACACGGCCAGCGCGGGCACGAGCACCAGCGAGGCTCCAGCGATCGCCGAGGCGCCGAGCCGGGGACCGGTGGGCTCCAGCAGCTTGAACCCGGCGGGGGCGAGCCCGGACGGCCCGGTGTGCTCGGCCCAGTCGAGCGGCGAGTCGCCCGTCACGATCGGTAGCAGCACCCGGCAGCGCAGCCCGTCCAGCCACGAGGCGTCACCGGGCTCCGATCCGACCGGCAGGAAAGCGCACACCGTCTGATCAGGCGCAACGTCCAGCGCGGCGACGTGCGCGGCCAGCGCGGCGGCTTCAAGAGCGCGAACTTCAGCGGACAGCGAACGCCGTGCAGCCAGCAACCGTGAACGCAGCGTGGCCTTCCGGTCACGAAGATCGGACGTCATGGTGGGTATCCCCCGGTATGTCGTTAGCATCGCTGCCCATGAGCAGCGCCTTCCACACCGCTATCGTGCCCGCGGCCGGTCTGGGCACCCGTTTCCTCCCCACGACCAAAGCCGCGCCGAAGGAACTGCTGATCAACGAGGGTCACCCCGTGCACGTCGTGGTCCACCGGGGCGGGCGACACGACCTCGGCAATCCCGCCGGATTCCTGCGGGCTGCGGTTGACTTCGCACTCAAGACCCCTGAGAACGGACCCGATCTGCGTGAGTGGTTGCGGGAACGCCTCGACAACTCCTGAGCGCGAGGACCAATCACATGAGGTCAGTTGACGAGCAGCTCGCTCGGGTGATCGCGGCCGCGGTGCGGCCCGCACCCGTGCGCGTGGCGATCTCGGAGTCGCAGGGCCTGCTCTGCGCGGAAGAGGTCATCGCGGAACGCGCGTTGCCCGGCTTCGACCAGGCCGCCGTGGACGGCTACGCGGTGCGCAGCGTCGACGTGTCCGGTGCGAACGCGAGCCCGGTGCAGCTGCCGGTCGTGGGCGAGATCCCGGCCGGCTCCCGGCAGCCTCGCAGACTGCAGCCCGGCCAGGCGGTGCGGATCGCGACGGGCGCGCCGCTGCCGACGCTGGCCGACGCGGTCGTGCCGCTCGGCTACACCGACGGCCACCAGGCCAAGGTGACCGTCAACCGCAGCGTGCCGTCCGCCGGGTTCGTCCGCCGCACCGGCGAGGACGTGCAGACCGGGGACGTCGCCGTGCGCCGTGGCGCGTCCATCGGTGCTGCTCAGGTGGGTCTTCTGGCCGCTGTCGGACGCAACAAGGTGCTCGTGCACCCACGTCCGCGCGTGTCCGTCATCTCGCTCGGCGAGGAGCTCGTCGACGTCGACCGCACGCCCGGTCAGGGCCAGGTCTACGACGTGAACTCGTACGCGCTGGCCGCCGCCGCACGCGACGCGGGCGCCGAGGTCAGCCGGGTCGGCATCATGTCCGCCGACCCGCGGCGGCTGCGCGAGGTGGTCGAGGGCCGGCTGCTGCTCTCCGAGATCGTCGTCATCGCCGGCGGCGTGGGCGGCACGGTCGGCGACGAGGTCAGGGCGGCCATCACCGATCTCGGCGACATGGACGTCACCCGCGTCGGCATGCACCCCGGCTCCGCGCAGGGCTTCGGCCGGCTCGGGCCGGACGCCGTGCCCACGTTCCTGCTGCCCGCGAACCCGATGAGCGCGCTCGTGGTGTTCGAGGTGCTGGTCAGGCCCCTGATCAGGGCCGCGCTGGGCAAGAAGAACCCGTACCGCCGCGCCGTCAGCGCACGCCTGCTGTCGCCACTGCAGTCGGCGAAGGGCCGCCGGGGCTTCCTGCGCGGCCAGCTGCTGCGCGACGCGGACAACGGCGAGTACCTGGTGCAGCCGCTCGGCACGTCGGGCTCGCACCTGCTCGCGTCACTGGCGGAGGCCAACTGTCTGATCATGGTCGACGAGGACGTCACCGAGATCTCGGTCGGTGAAGAGGTGCTGGTCAGCTTCCTTGCGCAGCGTGGATGAGCGTTTTCGCCGATCTGGGCAGACACCCCGGCTGGCCGGTCCGGCTGGGGCCCCTTCAGGTGCGCGCCGGAACCGTTGAGCTGCGCGGGCCGAGGTTCTTCGACGGCAGCACGTGGTCGAGGCTGCGCATTCGCGATCGCGCCTACCTCGAACAGTGGGAACCCACCGCGCAGGAGGGCTGGGACGAGCGCAACGCGACGCTGTCCTGGCCCGCGCAGTGGTCGTCGTTGCGCGGCATGGCCCGGCGCGGCTCCACGCTGCCGTTCATGATCCTCGTGGACGGCGAGGTCGCCGGTCAGATCACCATCGGCAACATCGTGCGCGGCTCGCTGCAGTCGGCGTGGATCGGCTACTGGGTAGCCGCTGATCGGGCGGGCGGCGGCGTCGCAACGGCGGCGGTGGCGTTGCTCACGGACCACGCTTTCCGCGACGCTGGTCTGCACCGGCTCGAAGCCACCGTCCGTCCCGAGAACGGCCCCTCGATCCGCGTGCTCACGAAGTCCGGATATCGCGAGGAAGGCCTCTTCAAGCGTTATCTGGATGTTGCCGGACAGTGGCGCGACCACCTCTGCTTCGCCCTCACGTCCGAAGAGGTCTCTGATGGCCTAGTGCGCCGTTTGGTCGCACGCGGAGAGGCCCGTCTTCCCTGACGTTTGCTTCCGTTTGCCCTAATCACTTCACCCAAAAGTGGGTGATACACCACACTTTGGTACGCACCGAGTTCGGCGTGCCTCCGAGACAGGTGTGACTGTTGTGACTAGCGTGGTTGACAGCACCACGCGTGGGCCGGGGGAGGTGAACGGGGAATGCCGAGTTCGCTGATCATCATTGCGCTGGTCGTCGCCTGGCTCGTGGTCCTCGTCCCCATGATGGCCCGCAAGCGCCAGGAGAGTGCGCGCAGCGTGGGGGAGGAGTACGACGCCATGCCCGACGCCGAGTACGACGACATCCACGACATCGACGACGACTACTTCGACGAGGAGGAGTACGTCGAACGCCCCTTCCGGCGCGGCCGTGGTGGCTACGACCCGGAAGCCGCCGTCCTGGTGGCGCAGGCCAAGTACGCGTTCCGCCGCAGAGTGGTGGCGTTCCTGCTGGTCGCCGCCGTGGCGACGGGCATCGTCGCCGGCGTGTTCTACGCGAAGCTCTGGTACGGCCACGCCGCGCTCGACCTGGTGATCGTGGGCTACCTGACCTACCTGCGCCGGCAGGTGCGGATCGAAGAGGAGATCCGTGCGCGCCGGCTCGCCCGCCTGCAGCAGGTGCGTCGCCGCCGTGCGACGGGCCCGCAGCAGCAGGAGACCCCTGCCGCAGAAATCCCGCAGCAGGCCACCGAGGAGCCCGAGACCGCCAAGGTCGAGGTCGTCGAGGACAGGCCCGCGCTGCCGCCGTTGCCGCGCTTCGAACACCACGTGCGTCCGGGCACCATCCCGGTCGACTCCGACGACGAGGACCCGGTCTTCGTCGAGTTAGACGGACTGGAGTCGCTGCGGTACCGAGGTGCTGTCGGGGCATAGGAGGGGGTGGTGAAACACCCCTTCTGGGACTGCTATAGTTCTCTCGTAACACCGCAAGGGGCTGTAGCACAGTTGGTAGCGCGTCTCGTTCGCATCGAGAAGGTCAGGGGTTCGATTCCCCTCAGCTCCACCCTAGGGGTCTTACTGGAACACGGGGCCGAAATACGCCACGTAGTAGGACTGAACACCGTTGGTAGCTACAGGGCCGCCCTCTTTTTGAGAGGCGGCCCTTTAGCATTTCGGAGTCGGGTGTCGGTTCGTGGTTCGGGCACGGTCACGTCGTGGGCTGGGCGCCCTTGCTCTCCGTTGGATCGCTGTGGCTCCAGGCATGGTCATTTCCGGTCGGCAGTGACCGCCTCGGCGAGCCGCCGGCCCGTGGTGATGAGTGGTGAGTCCGGAGCTGCGAGCCGGAACTGGCCGGACTGTCACGAACGTCGGGTGCTGGTTGAACGGGACAGCCCTCCCGTCGGAGTTCGTCGGTGACTTCCCGCTGCAGTGCGATGATGGCCTCGCTGGAGATCGCGAGGGCCAAGGATCCGGCTGGGAAGATCACCTGGATCCACGACGACGCATCGCCGTGGGCGCGGTCGGCGCCGATCTCGCGGTGATGACCGGGAACGTGGCACAGGTCTTACTGACCGACGACGACTGGAACCGGACCCTCGAAGGGATCCACGGCGCGCTGGCGCCTGGCGGTCACCTGGTGTTCGAGATCCGGCGGCCGGATCGCCGCGTCCGGGAGGAATGGGCGGCCGACACCGCGCACGACGTCATCGACGTCCCAGGCGTCGGCGAGGTCGGCAGTGGCGTGAGGTCACCGAGGTGAACCTCCCCCTCGTCTCGTTCCGGTACAGCTACCGGTTCGAGGACGGTGAGGTCGTCACCTCGGACTCGACCCTGTGGTTCCGCGAACGCGAAGACCTGGAGTCGCTGCTGACCGGACACGGCTATCGCGTCCTGGAGGTACGGGATGCCCCGGACCGTCCAGGACGCGAGTTCGTATTCATCGCCCAGCGAACGAGCTGAATCGCTTCTCTCCCGGGTAACGTGTGTGGGCGCACGTCCTGAGGAGTTGATCGTGGCGAAGTCCCTTGCGCTGTTCGTACATGGACTCTTTTCCACCGAAGCGACTTGGAACGCGATGCGGGTTTTGCTCGCCGCGGACGACGAGTTGGCGAAGGACTACGACTTCGACACCTTCGGTTATTCCTCACCGAAACTGCGGGTGAACCCGGCTCGGCGGATCCCGGACTTCAATGTTCTCGCGGATCGTCTCGCCAGTGTTCTCGAGGCCAAACACGGGAAGTACGAACGCGTCGTCCTGGTCGCGCACAGCCAGGGCGGGCTGATCGTGCTCCGCTTCCTGATGCGCCAGCTCGCCGAGGGCAAGGGCGTCCGGCTCGCCCGGATCCGGCGGATCGTGCTGTTCGCCTGTCCCAACAACGGATCCGAGTTCATGCTGACCCTGCGGCGTTCGCTGCTCGGCTGGCACGCGCAGGAACGGGAACTGCGGCCGCTCGCGGAATCGGTGGTCGAGACCCAGCGCCGCGTGCTCGCCGACGTCGTCTACGCGCCGCACCTCGACGATCACCGCTGCCCGATCCCGGTCGTCTGCTACGCGGGGGACACCGACAACATCGTCTGGGCCTCGTCCGCCAAGAGCGTCTTCCCTGATGTTGGTGTGCTGCAAGGAGATCACTCCACGATCATCCAGCCGGACGGCGTTCTCCACTCGTCGTTCCTGGTCCTGCGCGAGTCGCTGGTCACCGCGCTCACGGAGCCGATGCCGTCGCCCCCGAAACGGAAAACCGGCATGGCGTCGTCCGAAAGCGACGACTACCACTCCGAAATGACCCTGCACGGGCCGGTCATGGTTGACATCGAAGGCGGCTCCGGGAAACCCGTCCCCATCGCCGTCCGGTCCGGCCCGGTGGATCAGATCTCCGATGTGGACATCGTCTGCACGTCCGAGAACATCTACATGCAGATGGCGATGACGTTCAAACCGTCGGTTTCGGGCAGGCTGCGCCGCGCAGCGGCGAAACGGGGACCCGCCGGCGAGATCCTCGAAGACACCGCCGCGGCCGAACTCGACGACTGGATGCGGAAGAACGGCCGGTTCGGCCTGCCCGTCGAACCGGGGACGGTGGCCGCCACGTCTTCGGGAGCCTTGATCAAACGCGGCGTCCAGCGGATCTATCACGCCGCGATCGGGATCCCCGTCCTCGGCACCGACCGCTTCGAGGTGAACCCGGTCTCGGTCGCGCAGGCCGTGCACAACGTGTTCGACCTCGCCCGGCGCGAACGCGAGGAGGACGGCCTCGAACTGCGTTCGGTGCTGTTCCCGCTGTTCGGTGCCGGGCTGGGCGGCCTGGACCCCGCCATCTGCTTCGAATGGATGTGGCGCGCTCTGCGTCAGGAACTGCGCGAGGACGACGCGTGGGAAGTGCACATCTCGACCTGGACGAAGACCGAGACGGAGACGATCCTCGCCGCCGTCCAGTACCACGCCAGTGAACCCGGCGGACTCCCCTGAGTCAGAGGATTTCGCCGTCCGGAACGGTTTTGGGCCCGACGATCTTGACATCGCCCCGGAGCACCACGTCCTTGCCGAACGTGACGTCCCCTTCCACGTCGAGGCTCGTGCACTCCTTCAGCGACGGGGCGTGCGGGATACGGGCGTCGAAGTCCCGCAGCAGCTTGAAATGGTCCTTGCTCAGCGAAACGACGGGCGGGGTCGTGGTGAACTCGGGGATCATCTCCCCGCTCGGGTCCAGCACGTACGCGTCCGACCGGACGACGAGCAGGTCGTCGGTGGTCTTGACCGGCGCGAACCGGGTCCGCGGGATCTCGATGGCCTGAGCGCCCTCGACCGAGGCGACCGCCGCGCCCATCGCCGTTTCGAGCTGGATGACCGGCGTGCTCCCTGGATCGGTCGGGTCGACGGTCTTGCGGTTCACAATCAGCGGGAGTGCCGGCGCGGCCGGGTCGGCGTCCTGCAGCTCCTTCAGGCGCTGAAGGTCGAACCAGATGTTGTTCGTGTTGAAGTACCGCCACTTGGCCACGTCACCGAACGAGTTGTCGCCCTCGGGGACCTGGGCGGACTCGCGCAGGACGATCCGGCCGTCACGCCGAGCCAGATGCCCGCCCTTGCGGTCGGCGGGCGTGCCGAGGACGGTCTCCATCGCGAACGGGATGTCCCGGTCGGCGAGCCAGGCCGCGATCCGGGCGTCCGGCACCGCGCCCAGGTTGTCGGCGTTGGAGACGAAGCACCACCGGATGCCTTCGGCGAGCAGCAGGTCGCGCATCCCGCTGACGGCCAGCGCGATGTAGATGTCGCCGTGGCCGGGCGGGCACCATTCGAGTTCCGGGTTCGCGGGCCAGTCGACCGGCTGGAAGCCGTCCGCGGCGATCTTCGGCTCGCGGCCCTGCAGGAAGTCGGCCGGGATGACGTCGTCCGCCAGGCCGGGGTAGGTCTTCAACAGGTCGAGCGAGGGCTCACGCGTGCCGGCCGAGTTCATCAGGATGAGCGGCAGCCGGGCCTTGTAGGTCTCACGGACCGAGAGCACCTGCATCGCGATGACGTCGAGGAACGTTTTGCCCGGTTTGATTTCGAGCAGGGATTTCGGACCGGTGAGGCCCATGCTGGTGCCGAGGCCACCGTTCAGCTTCAGTACCGCTGTCCGGTCCAGTACATGACGGGAAACCTCGGCATCCGGCTCAGGCAGGTCCACCAGCCGGCTGATCTCCTCGAGCGGTTCGAGTTCCGAACCCGGCAATTCACCGGCGCCGTCCTCGGACAGTTGCTCGAGACGCCGTCGCAAGGCCGCCAGTTCCATGGCGTGCGCTCCCGCGGACCGCATTTTTGACAGCGTATTCGTGAAACGATCAGGCAAGCTCATTGTGACCTTTCTGAACACTGCTCCGGATGTTAGTGTATCCGACGCGGGTGAAGCACAGACTCGGCCCACCGCGGCACCGGGTCGGGATGACCGAAGGCAGCACGCATGTCTACAGACCTTCCCGGCGGACCTCTTGATCTCACTGCAAAGCTTTACCAGGAATTCGCTCACCAGCAAGTTTCCCTGGCGGCCGCCGGCGAGCAGCCGCCCGCGCCGCTGGTGGTGGAGCTGGACCCCACCTCGTTCTGCGATCTGGCCTGTCCCGAATGCATCAGCGGGAAGCTGCTGAACAGCGGTCGGTTCTCTGGGGAGCGGCTGATCGGCCTGGCGGGTGAACTCGTCGAGGCCGGGGTCGAGGCGGTGATCCTCATCGGCGGTGGTGAGCCTTTGCTGCATTCGTCGATCGGGAAGGCGATCACCCTCCTGCACGACGGCGGGATAAGCGTCGGCATCACCACCAACGGCACCATGATCGACCGGCATATCGACGTCCTCGCGGAGCGCGCGCACTGGACGAGGGTTTCGGTCGACGCGGCGACGGCGGAAACCTACGGCCGATTCCGGCCCGGCCGTGGTGGCCGCAACCGTTTCGCTGAAGTCGTGCGGAACATGGAACTGCTCGCCTCCCGTAAAAGCGGAAAGCTCGGCTATTCGTTTCTCGTGATGGGGCGGCCTTCATCGGGCGAAAGCAATGTGGGCGAGATCGCCGCGGCCGCCGAACTGGCGAAATGGATCGGGTGCGACTACTTCGAAGTGAAACCCGAATACGATATGGAGCATTTCATTCTCGGTCGGGATCCCGACCTGCTGGCAGTCCTTTCCGAACAGCTCGCCCGGATCCGTGAACTCGACGATGACGGCTTCAAGGTGCTGAGCCCGGCCACGCTCGGCGTGGTCGACAGCGGGGGTGGCACCCCCGTCGAGGTGAAGGACTACACGACCTGTCCGGTCGCCGATCTCCGCACCCTGATCACCACCTCCGGCGCCTACTTCTGCCCTTACCACCGGGGAAATCCGGCGGCGCGGTACGGGGATCCCGAGACCGAGTCGTTCGCCGGGATGTGGAACGGTGAACTCCGGCGCAGGGTGCGCGAAGGCCTCCGGCCCGACGAACACTGCCGCTTCCACTGCATCCGTCACGGCTCCAACCTGGCCCTGTTCGGGATGCGTGACCAGCCCTTCGAACCGGTCCCCGACTACGACCCCTTCCTGTGACGGAGTTCCTGACTGTGCGTACGACGACCCCGCTGATCTCCCGCGCGGCGGACGGAAAGAAGACGGTCAAACCCGACGGCACCGCGGTCTGCTACCACCTGTTCCCCGAATACGAGATCCACTGGAACGAGCTGCCCGACGGCGTCACCCAGCAATGGCACCACCACGACACGATCGAAGAGACCGTCTGCGTCGTCGCCGGGCGGATGTTGCTGCGCTGGCGCGAAGACGGCAGGGAATGCGTGGAGGAACTGGAGGTCGGCGACGTCGCGCGGCTGGGTGCCGCGCCGCACACGTGGGAGAACAAATCCGGTGAGGTGGTCCGGTTCATCGTCTTCAAGCTGGTGCTCGACGGGGTCGACAAGCGGGAGATCTTCCGAAATGACAAACAACTCGACTGAGCCGGACACGGCGAGATCCGCGCCCGCCCGGATCTGCCTGGCGGGCGAAGACCTGGACTGGCTCGGCGGCTCGTCGCTCCAGGCCGCGATCGATCTCCGGATCCGCTGCGCGCTCACCCTGGCACCGCGTCCCTCCGGGTTCGAGGTCCGCGCCTCGGGCACGCTCACCGGCCGGGCCTCCTCCGCCGACGTCTGGACACCGGCCGACGAGGCCTGGGCCGATCTCGCCCGGCTCGCCGTGACCTTCCACCACGACCGGGACGACGACCGGTGGCCCAGCCGGCTGGACATTGTCTCGGCGATCCCGCCCGGCGCGGGGCTGGCGAGCAGCGCGGCGCTGTGCGTGGCCACCTTGGCGATCTCCGCGGACTGGGCCGTCCCCGGTGAGCCGATCGACGCCGGCCTGGTCGTGGAACGGGAACTGGCGGGCCGGGATGTCGGCCCAATGGATTACGTGCCCTGCACGGCGGGCGGTGTTGTACGGGTCTTCTGCCACGAAGGGCGGATCGAGTCGGTCGGGCAGCTCGAGTGGCCCAGCGACCTGGCGATCGTCGTGGTGGACACCCGGCGCACACGGGACACCAGCGAGGTCATCCGGTGGAAACGGGCGCGGAGCCAGGCCGGGGACCCGGCGATCGCGGCCTACGTTCGCCGCACTACTGAAGTCGTCGAGACGCTGGGTGCACTCCTCGCGGACGAGGCGCCGGATCCTGTCGCAATCGGCGAAGCGCTCGACAGGGCGCAGAGCACGCTCCGGGAGGACATGGGTGTCAGTGACGACGTGACCGACGGCTGCATAGAAGCGCTGAAGAGACAGGGCGCTCTGGGCGCGAAGATCACCGGAACCGGGAAGGGCGGCTGTGTCTTCGGCGTCTTCCCGGGGTCCGGTGCCGCAGTCGCCGTGGGCGCGCTGGTCGCCGAGGGGTTCGCGGCGACCTTGACGGAGGTGTCGAAAGCCGGGGTGTGCCCGGGCTAGCTGTACTGACCGGCGAGGTTAGGAACGAGGCTGGCGGGTGGTAGGCCTTTGAGTGCGGTGTGACCGTGGTGGTGATGGTAGGTATGCAGCCATCGCGGGAACGCTTCGCGGCGTTCGGTTTCGGTGCGGTAGGGGAGGGCGTAGGCCCATTCGTCGAGCAGGGTGCGGTTGAACCGCTCGACTTTTCCGCTGGTCTGGGGCCGGTAGGGGTGTGTGCGTTCGTGGGTGATCCCGGCTGCGGCGAGGGTGTCGCGCCAGAGCCGGGGAGCGGTAGCACGATCCGTTATCGGTCGGTACTCGCTCAACGGTGATTCCGTTGTTGTGGAAGAAGATCTGTGCTCGTTGCCAGAACGCGACAGCGGTCTCCTGCGTCTCGTCGGCCAGGATTTCGGTGTAGGCCAGGCGGGAGTGGTCGTCCACGGCGTTGTGCAGGTAGCTGTAGCCGAGGTTGGTGCGGCTGCTGATCTTGCGTAGCCGGTCAGGGTCGCGGTGTGCGGAACTGTTGCGCTTGCCCGTGTGCCTGCCGTGGAACCTGTGGCCACCGCCGTCGGGAATGTTGCCCGGCTTCTTGAAGTCGACGTGCACCAGTTCACCCGGTGCGGCGCGTTCATAGCGTCGCACCGGCTGGCCTGTCGCGCGATCGACGTGGCTGAGCCGGGCCAGACCGTAGCGGGTCAGGACCCGGTGCACGGTCGAGGGCACCAGCCCCAGCAGGTACGCGATCCGCGCCGGCCCTCACCGACGGGACGGCCGGACTTTGATGATCCGTCGTTCGGTGCGGGTCGGGGTCCGGCGCGGGCACGACAACGGGCGTGAGGACCGGTCGGCCATGCCCCGCAGCACCGAACTCGCGTTAGCGGCTTGCCCATCGCCAGGCGGTGCTGACCGAGACTTGGATTCGCTCGGCGGCCCGCCGCAACGGCCACCCGTCATCGACGACACACCGGGCCAGACGTAGCCTGCCCACCCGTCCTGAAACGCGTTCGGCCATTGCCGCGACGCCGGATATCTTGTGCGCGTGAACAACCATGGGGGATTGAAAGCCGTGCTCGTCGCGGCGGTGGCGCTCGCCGCCGTCAGCTGCACGCCGGAGCCGAGTTCGGGGTCGGGGGACCAACAGCCGGCGACGCAGGAGAAGCACTTCGACGTCACGGGCTTCGGCAAGCTGAAGCCCGGAATGTCCAAACAGGACGCACTGGCCACCGGTGAGCTCGCCGCCACCGGCGCCGGCAAGACCGGCACGTGCGAGGACTACCGGTACCAGAACGGGCCGGCACCGGACGCGAAGAAGCTCGCGGACGACGCGGAGTTCGAGCTGAAGTACGAGGCCGCGCAGAAGGCCGCGGACGCAGCGGAGGCAGCGGTCGGACCCGCACCAGGAGCGAACGCGGGTGCCGCGGACTACGCCGCCCACGCGGAGAAGCTCGCGGCGTCGGCGGAGGCTTCGGCCAAGGCGACCGAGCTCATCGCGGAGTCCACGAAGCGCATCGCCGAACGGGCCGAGGCGCGTGAGGCCAACGGTGGCGTCATGTTCGCCGGCGACAAGATCCGGATGATCGTGCCGCCGCCGGGCGCCACGACGGCCAAGAAGATCGGCAAGGGTGCCACGGTCGAGCAGCTCAAGGCCGCGTACCCGAACGTCGTGGACAAGGAAGCCGGCAAGACCTTTGAAGTGCCGGTGCCCGATCAGCAGGGTGTCGCGCTGAACTTCTACTTCACCGACGGGAAGCTGGAGACGTTCCTGCTGTTCAACAGCGCCGCGAAGTGCAGTTGAGCTGAGTCGAAAGGGCCGTTCACCGTAATGTGGACGGCTCTTTCGTCTATATAAGGGCCGTAAGTTCGTTCGGCTCCCGAAAGGCTGTTCCCCATGAGCGACGCGCCGCAGGACAAAGTGACGGTCCTGTCCGCTGAGGCCCTTGCCCAGTTGAAGTCGTTCCCGCTGCACGGCGACGAACGGTTGCAGAACAAGCTGCTGTGGAAGTCCCCGAACGGCGACACGATCGTCGGCCTGATCCAGATGGCGCCCGGTGCGCGCGACGTCGGCCACAACCACCCGTCGGCGACGCAGCACACGTGGGTTGTCGACGGCACGGTGAGCATCGGTGGCGTCGAGGCGACGGCGGGCTCGTACGCGTTCGTGCCGCCGGGTGTCGACCACGAGACCATCGCGGGCGACGAGCCGGTGACGATGTTCTACCTCTACCAGCCGTTCGCTCCCGAGCACGACCACCACGACCACTGACAGGTCGCTGCCAGGAACCGGACGGGACCTGAAGTCCGGCAAAGGCGGGAAGTCCAGGGGAATTCCCAGTTGCGGGGCCTGGATCTGTCACGCCGTGAAGAACTGGACACGGTCGGTCACGGCGCCCGTCGCCATCATCAGCCCATGCAGGTCTTGCGCAAGGCAGCGGCGTTGGTGGCGATCGGGGCGTTCCTCGGGGGCGGCATCGCGCACGCGGAGTCCCCGTTCTTCGAGGTGCAGAGTCTCGACGGGCGCGGCAACAACCGCGCCCATCCCGAGTGGGGGACCGTCGGCGAGGGGTACACCCGGCTGGCTCCCACGAGATACGCGGACGGCGCCGGGCAGCCGGCGGACGGGCCGAACGCGCGGTACGTCAGCAACCGGATCTTCGCCGAGGGCGGGCAGCGGTACCTCTCCGAACGGCACGTCAGCCAGTGGGCGCAGGTGTGGGCCCAGTTCGTCGACCACACCTTCGGGCTGCGCGAGGACACGGCCGTCGACGCCTCGATCCCGTGGGACAACGAGGCGCCGCTGGAGACCGTGCGCAACGACCTGCTGTCCACGCCCATGCGGCGCAGCGGCGAGGTGCCGGGGTCGAGCCCGCGCGAGCAGAAGAACATCGTCAGCTCCTACCTCGACGGCTGGGCGGTCTACGGCGGCAGCCAGGAGCGGCTCGACTGGCTGCGCGACGGTGCGAAGTTGTTGCTGCCGAACAACCTCCTGCCGCGCCGTGACGCGCGGGGCAACTCCGAGACCGCACCGCCGATGACCGGTCCGTTCGGCGCGATCACCAGCGGGCCCGGCGTGGTCACCGGTGACATGCGCGGCATGGAGAACGGCACCATCACCGCAGTGCAGACGCTGTTCGCCCGCGAGCACAACAGGATCGTGGACCGGCTCCCCGCGCATCTCTCCGACGAGGAGAAGTTCCAGATCGCGCGCAGGGTCGTGAGCGCCGAACAGCAGTGGATCACCTACCAGGAGTTCCTGCCGGCGATGGGCGTGCGGCTCGCTCCCTACCGCGGCTACGACCCGTCCGTGCGAACGAGTCTGGCGAACGAGTTCGCGACCGTCGGCTACCGGTCGCACAGCATGGTGCGCGGCGACCTCTCGGTCGTCACCGAGGCGAGCCGCTATTCGGAGACGCAGCTGAAGACGTTGCGCGACAAGGGCTTCACGGTGACGATCACCGGACCCAAGGCCGAGGTGAAGGTGCCGCCGCAGCTGCTGCCGTTCAACCCCGACCTCGTCGACGACGTGCAGCTCGGTCCGTTGCTGCAGAGCTTCGGCCGGCAGGACGAGGGCCTCAACGACGAGCTGATCGACGAGAACACGTTGCGCAGCATCATCTTCGTCATTCCCGGTTGCCAGCCGCGCTGCCTGACCGCGGTGATCGACGTCGCCGCGCTGGACGTCCAACGCGGCCGTGACCACGGCATCGCCTCGTACAACGACGTGCGCCGTGCGTACGGACTCGCGCCCAAGCCGTCGTTCCAGGCGATCTCCGGCGAGGCCACCGAGTCGTTCCCCGCCGACCCCGAGCTCACGCCCGGCGCCGAGATCGACGACCCGGACAGCCTCGACTGGATCAGCCCTGGTCAGCGCCGCACGACGGTCGCCGCGCGGATGAAGGCCATCTACGGGGACGTGGGCGGCCTGGACGCGATCGTCGGCATGATGGCCGAGCCGCGGCTGCCCGGCAGCGAGTTCGGCGAGCTTCAGCAGGCCATCTGGAAGAAGCAGTTCGAGGCGTTGCGCGACGGCGACCGCTTCTTCCACGCCAACGATCCGGCCCTGCGGTCGATCAAAGCGCGGTACGGCATCGAGTACCGCCGCACTCTCGGTGATCTGATCTCCGCCAACACCGACATCCGCAGGGACGGCCTGGCGTACAACGTGTTTCGCACTCACCCATCTATGGGGTGAAGTTCGGTGAAGAACGCGGCGTCCACAAATAGTTTTCTCTCATGAGATCTGTGGTCGCCGCGTTATTACTCGTGGCCGGCACCTCCAGTGGTGCAGCGGCGTCGACCGAAGCCCCTGCCGCCAGGTGCACGGCCGCCCGACCTGTCGTCTCCAGCACGGAGACAGCTGTAGAAGCGCGCGTTCTCACCGGCTGCACGGCCGGTGAGCTCGTCGTCTTCCGGGCCGCCCTGATCGTCCGTGCCCACGGCACGTCCTGCGCCGCGGTCTCCGAGGAGCTCGAAGCGGACCCGGCCACCGAGCCGCAGTGGATCCGCACCCGGCTCGAACTGGAATGCGCACCCGGTGAGAAGGGCCTGGTCGGCTCGCAGCTCACCGCCGAGATGTACGACCAGCAGAACACCCGCGTCGCCACCTACGGCCTCGGTGACTCCTACGCGGAGCCCGCCCCGGCCGCGCGGCACCGGTGGACCGTCGAGTTCGTCGCGGGCCTCGGTGACCTGCCCGTGGCGCCCGATCCGGCTGTCACGACTTCCAGCGCGTCGGCGGGGCGAGGAAGCACGCGCACCCACTCCGATCACCGGGTTCACCACGGCTGAGGCCGTTTCTTCCACCCGTTTGCCAGGTGTCCGTCAGTGCTGCGTTCGATAACGAATCGTGCACTCAGAGCGACATCGGTCAACGGAGCCGTCCATCGCAACGTGTTAGAGCCAAGAGGCCCAACGCGTGCCGGACGGAGGTACAACGCGGTGATCAAGGAAAGGGTTGCTGTGGCATCAACCGCAGACCAATCACGCACCGTACGCTGACAGGTCGCCTAGGCTGGGGGTGATCTCGGAAGGGGTGGTGTGAGTCGTGGGGCTCGCTGAGTCCTTGCTCACGTGGCTGCACGGCTTCGTGGGCGCGAGTGTCTGCCCCGGTGACTGGGTGTGGACCACCACGGCGCTCGGTGCGGTGCTCGGGTTGTTCCCGACGATCGGGGCGCTGCTGTCCATCGCCGTGCGCCGGATCGTGGGCAACTCCTACGGCCCCGTGACCGGTGCCATCTTCACCGTGCTCGGCGTCGCCAGCTGTCTGGTGCTGCCGTGGCTCATCATGCGCGGCACCGTGCAGGGCCTGGCCAAGCGTGCCATCGACGGGTCCGCCTCGCTCGACGAGAACACCTGCTTCGGCACGTTCTCCCAGGGGAGCTACCTGGTCGACGGGGCGCCGTCGATCATCGGCGTGGCCCAGCGGCCGATGGCGGAGCCCGTGTTCCTGGTCGCCGCCGTCATCACCGTCGTGCTCGCGCTGCTGTGCCTGCTGTTCGTGATGCTGCAGTCGGGCTCGGCGTTCCGGCTCGGGCCGAACTGGCCGCGCCGGGTGTTCTGGCCCATGTTCCTGGTACTGCTGGTGACGACGTCGGCATTCCCCGTGACACTTGTGGGCCATGTGCTCCTCGGGTTTCTGCCAATTGCGGTAATCGGCTCAATCGTCGTGCGGATTTTCGGGTTGACTACCGCCATGCTGAACCGCCCCGGCCGCGACCGGTCCGCCGACCGGAACTCGCAGAACTCGCCGCCACCGCAGCCGGTGGCGCGCACGCCGCAGCCTCAGAACAACCAGCTTCCGGCTGGTCAGCCTGCTCAGAAGAAGGCGCCGACCAAGCCGATCGACGCCTCGGCGCACCGGCCGCCGCCGCAGAACACGCCCCAGAACCCGCCGCCGTATCAGCCGGCGCAGGTGCCGAAGTACCAGCCGGCCCCGATGAACCGGCCGATGCGCCCGGTCACGCAGCCGCAGCAGCCGCCCCAGAACCAGCCGCCGCGGCAGTATCCGCCGACCCGTGTCGCCGAGGTTCTGCCCCAGCCCAAGCCGCCGCAGCCGTCCAACCCGGCCGTGCTCGCGGACACGCCGGGCCCGCTGCCGTTCGGACCGGGCGCGGCCAACGCCGAGTCGCCCGCGCCCGTGCAGAAGTCGGGCAAGGTCTGGAACCCCGGCAACGGCAGGTTCCGCCGCGTCCGCCAGCTCGGTTCCGGCGGCTTCGGCACGGTCTGGCTGGCCGTGGACGAGCAGCTCGACCGCACGGTCGCGGTGAAGCTCGCGCACGCCCCGGACAACGACACCGAGGCGCGGATGCTCCGCGAGGCCCGCGCGCTCGCCGCCGTCCGGCACCCGAACTGCGTGCGGGTCTTCGACATCGTCCAGGACCCGGACGGCCTTGCCCTGGTGATGGAGTACATCGAGGGCGCCTCGCTGTCCGAGACGGTGCTGAAGAACGGCCTGATCGACGACAAGCTCGCCGCCCGCCTCTGGCTGAACATGGCCGACGCGCTGGCAGCGGCCCACGACCGCGGCGTTCTGCACCGCGACGTGAAGCCGTCCAACGTGATCGTGGACAACCAGGGCACCGCGCACCTGATCGACTTCGGCATCGCCCGCTCCAAGGGCGACAGCACGCTGACCGCCACCGGCATGATGGTCGGCACGCCGGACTTCCTCGCCCCGGAGACGGCGCGCGGTGAGACGGCCTCGCCGGCGTCCGACTCCTGGCAGCTGGCCGCCACGGTCTCCTACGCCCTGACCGGCCACCCGCCGCGCGGCTCCCGCGAGAACCCGATCTCCTCGCTGATGGCCGCAGCGCAGGGCGAACCGATCACCAAGCTGCCGCAGAAGAGCGCGCACGCCCGCCTGCTGCTCGCGGCGATGGACCCCGAACCGGGCCGCCGTCCGTCGCTGGCCCAGGTGCGGGGACAGCTCTCGCAGTTCCTCGACCAGCAGGGCATGAGCAAGGAAGGCCCGGTCACCAAGATGATCAGCAAGCCGACGCCACCTCCCACGAGGCACATGCCGACGTAGGCATCCGGGTGAACACCTCGCACGGCGGTAACGGTCGTAAAGAGTTCAACGACGACAGCGTTGTTTCCTGACCGCAAAGCCGCCATGCGAGGGAACTATGACCGCTGAAGAGAGCTGGCATGCCGCACGCCTGATTCCGACTTCGGGCATCAACGGTGCTGAAGAACAAGAGCGACGGGCGACATCGGCATTGCTGGCTGTCATGTCGGCGGTGCGCGAGTTCGGGCGGGCGTTGACCCAGCCGTTGGGCGCGCCTGCCGCCGCGGTGCAGACCTTCATCGAGGTCCCGTTCGAACTCGACGGTCGCAAGCTCATCCCGGACGGGCTGATCAGGGTGACCCGCGGGCAGAGGTCGTGGACCGCGCTGGTCGAGGTGAAGACCGGATCCAACGAGCTCCAGGTGGAACAGCTGGAGAACTACCTGGACGTCGCGCGGGAGTTCGGGTTCGACGCGGTCATCACGATCTCGAACGAGATTTCGCCGCTGCCTGGTCAACATCCGACGCCGGTGGATCGCAAGAAGCTCAAGAAGGTCGCGCTTCATCACTGGTCGTGGAGCGAGGTGCTCTGCGAAGCCGTGATGCAGAAAGAGCACCGCGGGGTTGCCGACCCCGACCAGGCGTGGGTCCTCGGCGAGCTGATCAGGTACCTCGAGCATCCGCGATCAGGTGCGATGGCGTTCGAGGACATGGGGCAGTCGTGGGTTCCGCTGCGTGACGCGGTGGAGGCGCGCACGCTGCGGACGACCGACAAGATCGCACCCGACGTGGTGCTCCGGTTCGAGGCTCTGCTCCGGTTCGCCGGACTGCAGCTCGGCAGACGCCTCGGCACGGACGTCACGCCGGCGTTGTCCCGCAAAGATCTCGCGGAGCCGCAGGTCCGTCTCTCCCGGCAGCTCGCGCAGCTCGTGGCTGACGGAAGGCTGTCCGGGGGGATTCGCATTCCCGACACGGTCGGCACGCTGCACGTCGTCGCCGATCTGCGGGCCGGCAGGGTGATCTGCGGTGTCGACGTGGAAGGTCCCAGGGAAGGACGCCCTGCGACCCGGATCAACTGGTTGCTCCGGCAGCTGAAGAACGCGCCCGACTCGGTTCGACTGGAAGCGTTCGTCGCACACGGCAGGGGAGCCGGCGCGTCGGAGTTGCTGGGTGCGGTCCGAGCGAATCCCGCGCTGCTGATCATTGATCCGCAGAAGGAGATCCGCGGGTTCCGGGTCGAGATCTCGGCCCCCATGGGCTCGAAACGCGGCACCGGGCGCAACTCCTTCATCGACTCGGTGCTGAACGCGGTCTCGTCGTTCTACGAGGAGATCGTGCAGAACCTCAAGCCGTGGTCCGCCACACCGCCGAAGATCAGGGCGGAAGGTGCGTTCACACCGCCTGCGGACGTCCCCGTGGCACTCGTCTCGACGGCGCCGTCATCACAGGACGGACCCGAACTCCAGGTGTCGGCGGAGGCACCGGTGCCTCACGAGGCTTCGGTCGACGCTTAGGCATCCGGGTGAACGTGTGGTTGGGCCGTAACGGTGGTTCACCGTTCACCGACCTAAGCCGTGGTTCACCCGGAAAGCCTCGGCATCTCACGGGATGCCACGCGAAGGGTGGTGAGGCGGTTTCCGCCGATCGCCTCACCACTCACCTTCGGGCAAATGGCCGCAACCGCTTGCGCAGCAGCAAGAACAGCCCGGCCGCGCCGAACACCACCGCGCCGATGATCCACACGGGCAAGGGCTTTCCCGGTGACTCGTCCGGCACCGTCACGGCGGCCGGTTCGGGGGTGGCCTCTGCCTTCTTCAGCGGCGGCGCGATCTCCTGCCACGGCCACGCGCCTTCCGTCGTTCCCTGGACCATCTGCGGGTCGACCGGTTTCACCAGCAACGTGCCTGGCACCGTCAGCGTGCCCAGCCGGTGGTCCTGGAACATGCCCTGCACGCCGAACACCTCGTAGGTGCCGTTGGGCAAGGAGAACGTCACGGCGTAGTGCGCGGGTTCGCCCAGCGGCACGCCGACGAACTGCCGCGAGTCCGCCCCGGACTGGAACCGCAGGCCGGTCTTGCCGAGGTCGCCGGAGAACGGGTGTGTGCCGTGCTGCAGCACCCAGTAGCCGACGGTGTGGGTGGTCGAGGCCTGGATCGACGGCACCGGGTCGACGTACGTGACCGCCCAGCCGCCCGCGAGCGCACTGGGGGCGCTGATCAGCAGAAAAGCGCATATCAAGGCGAGGATTCTCATGACGCGACTACACCGGGAACCGAAGTGAGGTTCCCGGTGTAGGAAGGGCATCACGGACGAAGCGGTGGCACGGGCGATCGCAGGTGACCAGGCGGCCTACGGCGAGCTGGTCGCCCGGTACACCGCGCTCGCGCACCGGACGGCGTACCTGCTCGGGGCGGGTGCGGACGCCGGTGACGTGGTGCAGGAGGCGTTCGTGAAGGCGTATCGGAAGCTCGGCACGTTCAAGCCGGAAGCCGACTTCAAGCCGTGGTTGCTCAAGATCGTCGCCAACGAGACCAAGAACCTGCACCGCGGCCGGCGGCGGCGCAACCTGATGGAGCTCAAGCTCGCCACCGTCACCGAGACCGTCGACCACGACGACCCCGGCACGCTCGTGGACGACTCCCGCGCCCAGCTCCTGAAGGCCGTGCAGAGCCTGCCCGAGCACGATCGCCAGGTCGTCACCTGCCGGTACCTGCTGGAGCTGAGCGAGGCCGAGACCGCGCAGACCCTCGGCCTGGCCAAGGGAACCGTGAAGTCGCGGCTGTCCAGGGCACTCGCCAAGCTGCGCCCGATGCTGGAGGAGGTGGCCCATGACCGATGAACCGACCGAGGCCGCCCTCCTCGACCTGGGCCGGCGGATCCACGTGCCGCAACCGCCGGACGTCACCGCTCAAGTGCTGACCCGGATCAACGCGCCCAAGCGCGGAAACCGTTGGCTCACCGCACTGGTGGCGGCGGTGACGGCCTTCGCGATCGCCTTCGCCGTGTCGCCGGCGGTGCGGGCAGGCGTGCAGAACCTCCTGGAGTTCGCCGGCGTCGAGTTCCGCACCGAGGCACCGCGGAGCGTCGCGCCTCCGTTGCCCAGCCAGGAGGTCTCGCTCGACCAAGCGCGTGAGCAGATGCCGTTCGAGATCCACCTCCCGGCGGAACTCGGCGAGCCGGACAAGATCACCGTCCACGAAGGACGGTTCGTCACCCTGCACTACGGACCCCTGCGGCTCGACCAGTTCGACGGCACGATCAGCACGACCGTCGGCAAGCTGATCCACCAGGACGGCGTCGAGCAGATCAACGACCGGATCTGGATCCCGTACCCGCACGTGTTCTTCTACATCGACCGCGACGGCCAGTGGCACACCGAGGAGCCACAGGCCGCCGCGCAAACCCTTCTCTGGCAACGAGGTCAGGTCACCATGAGACTTGAAGGCGACCTGACCAGGGAGCGGGCGCTGAAGATCAGCGAGAGCTAGCCAGGGCCTTCTCGATCATCGGCACCAGGCTGCGGGTGTACTGGCTGTTGAGGTGGTCGGAGTCGTAGTACACCGCCACGTTCCCGACCACGGCGTGGCACTGCTTGTCGTCGCAGAAGTACTCGGACAGGTCGACCAGGGACACCCCGGTGTTGCTCGTGCTGCGGGCGACCTCGGCCAACGGGTCGGCCGGGTGCGCCACCGCGCGTGGGATCGCGCAAGCCTCCGGATTCGACGCGTTCAGGGTCACGCAGTCGGGCGAGCGGACCTTGCCGTTGTACGGCGGATCGGCCATCACGACCACGCGGGCGCCCGCGTCCGTCCACTTGCGCCACCGCGGTTCCAGGCCGGCGCGGTACTGCTCGGTCTGGCTGCGGCCGCTCTTGTCGTCCGCCGGTTCCTCACGGGAGTAGAACGACGTCAGCACCATCGACGGTTTGTCGTCGGCGATCACGTCGGTCATCCGCTTCGTCCAGTCCGCGCAGCGCTTGACCTCCTGCTCGGTGTGCTTGTCACCGCGGAACGACGGGTTCTGGACGTCCGCGAACGGGCACGCGCCGAGGAAGCTGACCTTGAGCTGCCACTTGCGTTCTCGGGCGATCTCGAAGATCGGCGGCTGCCACTGCTGGGCGTGTGAGTCGCCCACGAGCCAGACCTTCTCGCCCGCGGCACCACCGGAGAAGTCGCAGACGGACGTGGTGTCCTTGTCCTCGGCCTTGTAGTCCTGGACCCGCTTGCACTCCGGCGCGATCGGCCAGTACTCGTTGGCCGGCCCCATCGCGGGCACGCGGGCCGGGCCGAACGGAGTCGGGCAGCCGTTGATGCCGATCATGGCGTTGGCGCCGTGGCACGGACCGTCGAGACCCGCGGCCACGTCGCGGTCCGCCTGGGCGACGTGCCGGTGGTAGGTCCACTGGAGCCCGCCGGCCATGATCGTCACGACGGCGATGCCGATCATCATGCTCGAGAACGTCAGCCCGCGGCTGCGGGTGAGCGGGCCCCACGACATGCCGTGGTCCTCGACGACCACCTTCGAGACCCACGCGACGACGATCGACAGCGCGAGCAGGCCCAGCAGCCACGGCGTGCCGAGCTTGCCCTTGTCCAGCAGGCCGCTCAGCGCGAACGGCGCGAGCAGCAAGAACGGCCAGTGCCACAGGTACAGCGAGTAGCTGATGCCGCCGATGAACTGCACGGGCCGTGAGGCGGTCACCGCCGTGTGCCACTGCCTGCCGGGACGCAGGCCGGACATGATCACCAGGCCGGTGCCGGCCGCCGGGATCATCGCGAGGTAGCCGGGGAACGCCGTGTGGTGGTCGTAGAGGAACGCCGTCGCGATGATCATCGCGAGGCCCGCGAACGCCGCGAGCTCGGCCGCCACGCGGGGCAGCACCAGCTTCATGGACGCCAGTGCCACACCGGCGCCGATCGCGAACTCCCACACCCGCACCGGGGTGATGAAGTACGCCTGGCTGGGCGAGGCGATCGTGTAGTAGACGCTCAGCGCGAACGACACCACGCCGAGGATCGCGACGCCGAGCACCACCCAGCGGCGCCTGCCGATCTTGAAGAAGCCGATCAGCAGCAGCGGCCAGAACAGGTAGAACTGCTCCTCGACCGACAGCGACCAGTAGTGCTGGACGAGACTCGCGGCCTCGTTCTGCGCGGAGTAGTTCACCGACTTGCCCGCGAGCAGCCAGTTCTCCCAGTAGGAGGCGGCGGCGAAGGACTCCCAGGCGTTGGCCGTCCAGCGCGGGTAGGGCAGCAGGAAGTAGGCGGCGACGATGCTGAAACCGAGCACCAGGAACGCCGCCGGCAGCAGTCGCCTGACCCGTCGCGCGTAGAACGTGCCGAGCCGCACCCGGCTCGTGCGGACGATCTCCTTGTCGAGGTGGGACGTGATCAGGAAACCGGAGATGACGAAGAAGACGTCGACACCGACATAACCACCGGTCAGTCCGTCGGGCCAGAAGTGGTTGACCACCACGGCCAGCACCGCGACAGCGCGCAGTGCCTGGATGTCGGTGCGGAAACCGGCACCCGCCGGCTTGCCGCTGCCGGGTCTCTCGGTGTCCGGCTTCTCGCTCAGTTCGGCGGTCGTGCTCATGGCTGAATCCCCCAGGATTGATCAGCACGACCACGCTCAGTGACTTAACCCCTGGTCAGGGGTCACCCGGTCGTGCTGAAGTCGGGGGATACTAACCCAACGCGAATTACTTTCAGCGCCAACTGGGCAGCCACAGTTGCTGTTGCCACATCTCCGGCGTGATCGGATTGCCGTTCAAGATCGGCCACAGCCACACGAAGTTCGCCACCACGATGCCGACGTACAGCGCGACGACCAGCAGACCGGTGCCACGGCGTTCGGAACCCGCGGTCTTCCGGCCCAGGATCTCGCCCAGCGCCAGCACGATCAGCAGCACCAGGAACGGCGCCATCGGCGTGACGTAGAAGAAGTACATCTGCCGGTCGAGGTTGAGGAACCACGGCAGCAGGCCCGCCGCGTACGCGACCAGGACGCCGGCGTAGCGCCAGTCCATCCGGCCGATGGTGCGGAAGATCGCCCAGCCGATCACCGGGAACGCGAGCCACCACATCGCGGGCGTGCCGATGAGCATGATCGCGCCGAGGCACGACGCCGCGCCGCAGCCCGTGACGGAGTTGTCGTAGTAGTAGAGCATCGGACGCAGGCCCATCGGCCACGTCCACGGCTTCGACTCCCACGGGTGCCGGTTGGTCTCCGAGGTGACCAGCTCGACGTGGAACTTGTAGACGTTCTTCGCGTTGTACCAGAGCGACTGCAGGACGTCGGGGATGTACGAGATGTCCTTGACCTTGCCGCCGACCACGTGCCGGTCGATGCCGGTCTCGCTGGCCATCCACGGGAACCAGGTCGCGACGTAGACCAGCACCGGGACGGCGACCAGGCCACCCAGCGACGGCAGCACGTCCTTGGCCAGCGCACCCAGCCACGGCTCCTCGACACCCGCGGCCCGGCGTGCCAGCGCGCTCCAGACGACGGTCAGCAGGCCGAACGCGGCGATGTACCAGATGCCCGACCACTTGATGCCGCACGCGGCGCCGAGCATCACGCCCGCACCGAAGCGCCACCAGCGGAAGCCGATCCACGGACCGAACGCCGAGTTGTTGATGAAGCCTTCGCGCACGGCCACGGCGAGGCGTTCGCGCATCTGTTCGCGGTCGACGACCAGGCAGCCGAACGCGGCGACGACGAACAACGCCAGGAAGATGTCGAGCATGCCCATCCGCGACTGGACGTGCGAGACGCCGTCCGCGATGAGCAGGACGCCGGCGAGCGCGCCCAGCAGGTCCGAACGGGTCAGGCGGCGGGCGATCCGGACGATCAGCAGGATCGTGATCGCACCCGCGAGCGCCGAGGCGAACCGCCAGCCGATGCCGTCGTAGCCGAAGAGCTCCTGGCCGATCGCCATCAGCTGCTTCGCGAGCGGCGGGTGGACGATCAGCTCGTAGCCCGGGTTGTCCTCGTAGCCGCCGTTGCGCAGCACCTGCGCCGTCTGCGGCACGTAGTGCTTCTCGTCGAAGATCGGCGTGCCCTTGTCCGTCGGATAACCGACGTTCCAGAAGCGCACGACGGCACCGACCAGCGTCACGACGATCGTCATGAGCCATCCGCGCATCCGGTCTCCGGACGGCGGCGGGTCGAGCGTTGCCGCACGATCCGTGCGCGGCTCCTCGACGACGACGGGCGCCACTCCTGGCTGCACGAGGACTGTCACGCCGCCGATCGTAGGGTGAAGCTTGTGAGTCCTGTATCCGGTTCAGGCCGTCTCGTCCTGGCAGCCACCCCTCTCGGGGACATCCGCGACGCCTCCGCGCGCCTGATCGAGGCTCTGGAGACCGCCGACGTGATCGCCGCCGAGGACACCCGGCGCCTGCACAGCCTCGCGGCCGCGTTGCAGGTCAAGCCGTCCGGCAAGGTGATCAGCTTCTACGACCAGAACGAGATCGGGCGCCTGCCGGGCCTGCTCGAATCACTGCACAGCGGCGCGACCGTGCTGCTCGTGACGGACGCCGGAATGCCGTCCGTGTCCGATCCCGGCTACCGGCTCGTCGCCGCGTGCGTCGAGCAGGACCTGAAGGTCACCTGTCTGCCGGGGCCGTCCGCGGTGACGACGGCGCTCGCCCTGTCCGGCCTGCCGAGCGACCGGTTCGCGTTCGACGGCTTCCCGCCGCGCAAGTCCGGTGAACGCAAGCGCTGGTTCGCACCTTTGGCCACCGAGCAACGCACCGTCGTCTTCTTCGAGGCGCCCCACCGGCTCGCGGACACGCTCGCGGACGCCGTCGAGGTGCTCGGACCGGACCGCCGCGCCGCCGTGTGTCGCGAGCTGACGAAGAAGTACGAAGAGGTCGTGCGCGGCTCTCTCGCCGAACTCGCCGAGTGGGCCGTGGAAGGCGCACGCGGTGAGATCACCGTGGTGCTCGCTCCGGCTCCCGTCCAGGAGACGCCCGACCTCGACACGCTCGTCGCCGAGGTCAAGCAGCGCGTCGCCGACGGCGAACGGATGAAGTCGGCCGCCGCCGAGGTCGCGGAGGCGGCCGGGATCAGCAAGAAGACGCTCTACGACGCGGCGATCAAGTCAAGCTGACTCCTTGTTGAACGTCCGCACGCCGTAGAACACGCCGACCAGCACCAACGCCGCGACCGAGACCAGCCCGTAGAACATCGAGCCGGGGTTGAAGATCGACCGCTCGGCGTCGACGACGTGCGCGAGCGGGTTGATCCGCGACAGCCAGTAGAGCCACTGCGGGCCGTTCGACATCGGCAGCAGCACGCCGGAAAGCAGCATCAACGGCACGATCGACGCCGACAGCACGGACGCGAAGACGTACTCCAGCTTCACCTTCAACGCGATCGCGTACGACACCGAGCCGATCGCGATGCCCAGCAACGCCACCAGTCCGAGCCCGAGCAGCATCTGCCCGGCCGACGCCCGGAAGCCGAACAGCATCGCGGCCAGCATGATCAGCAGGCTCTGCACGACCAGCAGCACGACGTCCTTGCCGACCCTGCCGACGAGCAGGGCGACCCGGCTGACCGGGGTGACGCGCAGGCGTTCCATCACGCCGGTGCGCACCTCGGGCAGCAGCGAGAAGCCCGCGTAGGCCGTGCCGAACAACGCCATCTGCACCAGCAGGCCCGGCACGAACCACTGCCAGCCGCCCTCGCCCAGCAGCGGTCCGAACAGGCCGAGGTAGAGCAACGGCTGGGCGATGCCGAACACGACGGCGACCGGGTTGCGCAGCACGGGCAGCATCACGCGGGAGAACACGAGCCAGGTGTCACGCAGCATTGGCTTCCTCCCGCAGGGAACGGCCGGTCATGGTCAGGAACACGTCGTCGAGCGTGGGCCGATGGACCTGCACCGAGTGCAGCTCCACGCCGATGTTGTCGAGGTCGCGCAGCAGCCCCGGCAACGCGCGGTCGCCGTTCGGGATGCGGAAGCTGACCTTCTCGCCGTCCACGACCGCGTTCTCGAACTTCGAGGCGACGATCGAGGCCTGCGGTGTGCCGAGCACGACCAGATCGCCGGAGACGCGCTGCTTGAGGTCGTCCGGTGAGCCCTCGCCCACGATCGAGCCGTGGTCGATCACCAGCAGCCGATCGCTCAGGTAGTCGGCCTCGTCCAGGTAGTGCGTGGTCAGGAAGACCGTGACGCCGTCGGCCTTGAGCTGTTTGATGTGGTCCCACAGGTTGCGGCGGCTCTGCGGGTCGAGGGCCGTGGACGGCTCGTCCAGGAACAGCAGCCGCGGGTCGTGCAGCATGCCCATCGCGATGTCGAGCCGGCGTTGCTGGCCGCCCGACAACGTGATGACGCCGCGCTTCTCCAGGCCTTGTAGATCGAACCGGTCGAGCAGGTCGGCGACCTTCGTGCGGGCGTCGTGCTTGGACAGGCCGTAGAAGCGGGCCTGGAACTCCAGCTCGTCGGCGACCCGCTGGTCCTGGCCGGAGCCGTTCTTCTGGCCCACGTAACCGATGTTGCGGCGCACTCCGGCCGGGTCGGTCAGCAGGTCGTGGCCGGCGATGGTCGCCTCGCCCGCGGTCGGCTGCAACAGCGTGGTGAGCATGCGCAACGTCGTGGACTTGCCTGCGCCGTTCGGGCCGAGGAACCCCACGAGCTCGCCCTCGGCGACGTCGATGTCCACCCCTGCGACCGCGTCCACCGGACCGGTCTTCGTGGTGAATCGGCGCGCGAGGCCGCGTGCCTTGATCATGACTGAATCCCCTCTAGTCAACTTTGACTAGAGGCTAGCGAGGACTAATCAAGTTTGACTAGTCCTTCAGCTCGTACGCACCGGCCTCTAGGCGTTCGATCAGCTCCTGAGTCCAGCGCACCTGGCCTTCGAGATGGACGAGCCAGAGTCGAAACAGCTCGCTGACGTGCGCGGGCTTGCCCATCTCCGGCATCGAGGAGATGCCGTGCCGGGTGGGGGTGAGCTGCCCTTCGAGCCCCGCCAGCCGGTTCTTCAGCAGCACGACCGCCTGCCTGCGGGGGACGAGGTTGAGCATCGCCACGCCCGCGGAGACCTCGTCGTTGCCGGCGGCCGGATCGGCCAGCGCGTGCGCCAGCAGGTCCCGCAGCTCGTGCTCGCCGGTGGCGGTGATCCGGTAGGTCGTGCGGGCGGGGCCCTCCTCGGACTCCGTCGTGCCGACCGGCTCCAGCAGTCCGTCCTTCGCCAGCGACTTCAGCGCGTGGTAGATCGAGCCCGGCTGCACGTTCGCCCAGCTGTCCGCCGACCACGACTTCAGCTCGCGGCGCACCACGTAACCGTGTGCTTCGCCCACGAGCTTGACCACGCCGAGCACCAGCATCCTGGTCGCGGACAAACAGACCTCCCACTCGGTGAAAACACCCTGGCACCGCCTCCGTAGGCTATGTCCATGAGTGCCTCCGTACTGACCGCGGTGGCCTGGCCTTACGCCAACGGCCCCAGGCACATCGGTCACGTCTCCGGTTTCGGTGTCCCGTCCGACGTCTTCTCCCGCTACATGCGAATGTCCGGACACCGGGTGCTCATGGTCAGCGGCACGGACGAGCACGGCACACCCATCCAGGTGCAGGCCGAGAAGGAAGGGCTCACCGCCCGCGAGCTCGCCGACAAGTACAACCGCGTCATCGCCGGTGACCTGCAGGGCCTCGGCCTGTCCTACGACCTCTTCACCCGCACCACCACCGGCAACCACTACCAGGTGGTGCAGGACCTGTTCTCCGCGCTGTGGAAGAACGGCTACGTCGTCCCCAAGACGGAGATGGGCGCCATCAGCCCGTCGACCGGCCGCACCCTGCCCGACCGCTACATCGAGGGCACCTGCCCGATCTGCGGTTACGAGGGCGCGCGTGGCGACCAGTGCGACAACTGCGGCAACCAGCTCGACCCGTCGGAACTGATCAACCCGCGCTCGAAGATCAACGGCGAGACGCCGAAGTTCGTCGAGACCGAGCACCTGTTCCTCGACCTGTCCGCGTTCATCGACTCGCTGGGCAGCTGGATGGGCACGCGGTCGGACTGGCGTCCGAACGTGCTCAAGTTCTCGCAGAACCTGATCAAGGACCTGCGGCCGCGCGCCATCACCCGCGACCTCGACTGGGGTGTGCCGATCCCGCTCGACGGGTGGAGCGACCAGCCGATGAAGCGGTTCTACGTGTGGTTCGACGCGGTGATCGGCTACCTGAGCGCCTCCGTCGAGTGGGCGCGGCGCACCGGGGACCCCGACGCCTGGAAGGAGTTCTGGACGGGTGACGCCCAGAGCTACTACTTCATGGGCAAGGACAACATCGTCTTCCACTCGCTCATCTGGCCGTCGCTGCTGCTCGGGCAGAACGGCGCGGGCGACAAGGGCGGCGAGCCCGGCCGGTTCGGCACGCTGAACCTGCCGACCGAGGTCGTGTCGTCGGAGTACCTCACGATGAGCGGCTCGAAGTTCTCGACCTCGCGCGGCACCGTGATCTACGTCGGCGACTTCCTCAAGGAGTTCGGACCGGACGCGCTGCGGTACTTCATCTCCGTCGCGGGCCCTGAGAACCAGGACACCGACTTCACCTGGGAGGAGTTCGTCCGCCGGACGAACTTCGAGCTGGCGAACGAGTGGGGCAACCTGGTCAACCGCTCGATCTCGATGGCGCACAAGAACGTCGGCGCGATCCCGAAGGCCACCGCGCTGACGCCCGCCGACCACGAGCTGCTCGCGCAGTCCAAGGCGGCGTTCGACACGGTCGGCGCGCACCTGCGCCGCTCGCGGTTCAAGCAGGCCACCGGTGAGGCCATGCGCGTCATCTCCGCGGCGAACAAGTACCTGTCCGACCAGGAGCCGTGGAAGCTCAAGGACGACCTGGAGCGCCGTGACTCGGTGCTGCACACCGCGTTGCAGGTCGTGCAGGACGCGAACACGCTCATGACGCCGTTCCTGCCGCACTCGGCGCAGAAGGTGCACGAGGCGTTGGGCGGCACGGGCGTGTGGGCCGCACAGCCGGAGATGACCGAGGTCACCGACCTCGACATCCCCGAGCGCTCGTACCCGGTGCTGACCGGTGACTACGCGAGCGAGCAGGCCAAGTGGGAGTCCGTGCCACTGGAGGTCGGCCGGCCGCTGCAGAAGCCGTCGCCGTTGTTCGCGAGGCTGGAGAAGGAACTGGGCGACGAGGGGCCCGAGTGGGCTCCGATCGTCAAGTGACCGCCCTGTGACGGACAAGCGTGAACGACCGCCGGTGCCGGAAGCTCTTCCGGCACCGGTGATCGACGCCCACACCCATCTCGACGCGTGCGGGGCCGTCGACGCCGCCGACGTGGCGGTCCTGCTCGACCGGGCGGAGGCCGCCGGCGTCTCGCACGTGATCACCGTGGCAGACGACCTGAAGGCCGCGCAGTGGGCCGCCGAGGCGTCCACTTGGGACCCTCGGGTCTACGCGGCGGTGGCCGTGCACCCGACGCGCACCTCTTCTTTCGGGGACGCGGAGAAGGCCGAACTGGAGCGGTTGGCTGTCCTGCCCCGTGTGGTCGCGATCGGCGAGACCGGTTTGGACTATTACTGGGACTACTCGCCGCCGGTCGCCCAGCACGAGGCGTTCCGTTGGCACATCGACCTTTCCAAGCGCGTCGGGAAGCCGTTGATGATCCACGACAGGGACGCGCACGAGGACATCCTCAAGATCCTCGACTCCGAGGGCGCACCGTCCACAGTGGTGTTCCACTGCTTCTCCGGTGACGCGGACTTCGCCCGCCGGTGCGTCGACGCGGGGTACGTGCTCTCGTTCGCGGGCCCGGTGACGTTCAAGAACGCCCGTGCGCTGCGGGAGGCGGCGGCCCTGGTGCCCCAGGACCAGCTGCTCGTCGAGACGGACGCCCCGTTCCTGACGCCCCATCCGTTCCGGGGCCGCCCGAACGAACCCTATTGTGTGAATTACACAATTCGGGATCTCGCGACACTGCGTAACGAAGATCTTTCTGAACTCTGCTCCGCCGTCACCCGTACTGCTCAACGAGTGTTCGGGCTTGACCACTGAAATGCGACTTAGAGCGAACGGAGCAAAGGGTTCCTACCCCCATGGGGTGACTGAGGTCACAACATCGGTGGGGGTGTTTGCGCAACGTGCCTCACCCCGTTACTGTCCCGTGACCGTGCCACCTGAACCGACCCAGTCGGTTCGGAGCACGCCCGCAGTCGGGGCGGGACCGAAGCCAGAAGCGCGAAGAAGCGAGACCACGTAGGAGGAGTTGCCGGGAACCTTCGAGCTCCAACTCGAATGATCTTGTCAACGCCAACTGTGCGGTGGCCTCACAGCTTCCGCAATGGAGGTATCGACCCTTGTCTGGTAGCGACAGAGCTGCTGCTCCGTACGACTTCAACGACGACACCGACTGGTTCACGCCGGTCGGCGGCACGGCGGTTGACGTCGCTGATCCCCACCCGAGCTTCCCCGCCGGTGCGCTGACCATCACGCCCGCGGACGTGCTCGACGTGCTCGGCCCGGACGCCGACGACCTGCTCGCCTCGGCGAACGTGGACGTCGACGAGCTGATCCGTCTCATCAACGCCGAGACGACGATCATGCCGCCCCTCGTCCTCCCGTCGGAGGAAGAGGAGCTCAAGGACCCGCAGGTCCTCGTCACGGCCGCCTCGACGTGGAAGCGCCGCTTCCTCAAGGGCACCGTCGCCGCGATCCTCGTGTCGATCTCCGGTGGCGGCGTGACCGCGATGGCGATGGACAAGTCGCTGACCGTCGAGGTCGACGGCGCGATGCAGACCGTCCACTCCTACGAGGGCACGGTCGGCGAGGTCCTGGCGGAGGAAGGCATCGTCGTCGGTGAGCACGACGCCCTGTCGCCCTCGCTGAACGCCCCGGTCTCCGACGGCGGCAAGATCAGCCTCGACCGCGGCCGCCTGATCAAGATGAGCATCGACGGCCAGGCCCGCGAGGACTGGGTCCGCTCGGTCACCGTCGAGGAGGCCGCCAAGCAGTTCGGCGTGCCGCTCGAAGGCGCCTGGATGTCCATGCCCGGCTCGCACGACGTGCCGCTGGAAGGCATGAGCGTCGAGGTCAAGACCCGCAAGAACATCAAGCTCTTCGACGGCGCGAACCCGGTCCGCGAGGTCCAGACGACCGCACTGACCGTCGACGAGCTGCTCAAGGCCGAGAACCTCTCCCTCGGCCCCGAGGACGCCGTCGCGTCCGGCATGGACGTGAAGCTCGCGACCGGCGCCGAGGTCTACATCTCGCGCACCGGCGTCACGGTCATCAACGTGAACGAGCCCGTCGCGCCTCCGGTCGAGAAGACCAACGACCCGAACATGACCGCGGGCCAGCAGACCGTCACCGACCCCGGCACGCCGGGCGAGCAGACGTCGACGTACCGCGTGACCGTGAAGAACGGCAAGGAGATCAGCCGCGAGAAGATCGGCGGCAAGGTCACCAAGGAGCCGAAGCCGAAGAAGATCACGGTCGGCACCAAGCCGCTGCCCGACGGCGAGGTCTGGGACCGTCTCGCCAAGTGCGAGGCGGGTGGCAACTGGGCCATCAACACCGGCAACGGCTACTACGGCGGTCTCCAGTTCTCGGCCAGCACCTGGGCCTCGAACGGCGGCACCGTCTACGCGCAGCTTCCGCACCAGGCGACCCGCGAGCAGCAGATCGCCATCGCGACCAAGCTCCGCGACCGCTCCGGCGGCACGTACGGCGCCTGGCCGGGCTGCCGCGCCAAGCTCGGCCTGCCGTAAACACGCACCACCCTCTCCGTCCCCCTGACGAAGGCCGCCCTGGTTCGCCACGGGCGGTCTTCGTCGTTTCCGGGGGCCGGCTCATGGTGTGCACGCGGATGCGGCTCGCGCAGGGTCACGACGAAGCCGAGGCGGGTGAACCAAGACCTGCCCGGTGAAGCGGTCATGACATGCCCAGCCATCCCTCCACCGGCGAGCCTGCGAGAATGCACCGGTGAGCCTGCTGGGACCTGCCGAAGTTCGTCGTCTGGCTGAAGAGCTGGGCATCCGCCCGACCAAGAAGCTCGGCCAGAACTTCGTGCACGACCCGAACACGGTCCGCAAGATCGTCGCCGCCGCCGGGTTGACGGAGGACGACGTGGTCCTGGAGGTCGGCCCCGGCCTGGGCTCCCTGACGCTCGCCCTGCTGCCCGCCGCCAAGCAGGTCGTGGCGGTCGAGATCGACCCGCCGCTGGCGCAGCGGCTGCCTCAGACGGTCGGCGAGATGGACCCGGACAACGCGGGCAAGCTGCACGTCGTCCTCAAGGACGCCATGAAAGTCACCCAAGAAGACCTGCCGGTCCTACCGACCGCGATCGTCGCGAACCTCCCGTACAACGTCGCGGTCCCGGTGGTGCTCCACCTCCTGGCCGAACTCCCGAGCCTCCAAAAGGGCCTCGTCATGGTCCAGGCCGAGGTGGCCGACCGGATGGCCGCGAAGCCCGGCAGCAAGATCTACGGCGTCCCGAGTGTGAAGCTCGCCTGGTACGCGGAGTCCAAGAAGGCCGGCTCCATCGGCAAGAACGTCTTCTGGCCGGCGCCCAACGTCGACTCGGGCCTGGTGTGGTTCCAGCGCCACGAAAAGCCGCTGTCCACAGTGGACCGGAAGAAGCTCTTCTCGATCGTCGACGCCGCTTTCGCGCAGCGCCGCAAGACGCTGCGAGCCGCCCTCAAGGGCTGGGCCGGCAACCCGGGAAACATTGACGAACTGCTCGCCGAAGCGGGTGTGGATCCCCAGCAGCGGGGCGAGCAGCTGAGCGTGATCGACTTCATCCGGATCGCCGAGGTCTAGGCCGGGGATCCTTCGGCCAACAGTGTGATCTGTCGAACGAATCGGAATCTGGCTTGCGCAACCGAACGTCCGTCCGGTTGACTGCTACTTGCCATCCGGAGCGACTGAGAGACCTGGCTCTACGACGTCGCAGCAACCACCCGCTGGATGCGGGCAGGTGCTAACGCCAGGACCGATGGAGGAGCACCATGGGTACCGTGCGAATGCTGACGCGCCGTCGAGTCATCGACCAGTGCCGTCGCTCGTCTTCTGCATGTCGTCGCCACCTCGTCTAAGGCGCCTTTTCAGAGTCCTTTGACGCGCACTCAGTCATCGAGTGGCGCACACCTGAGCAGAAACTTCGACCGCGCACGTCCGTCTCAATCGGACAGTGTGCTGTCGCGCGCAGCCGTGGAGCAGACGTGATCACTGTCGAAAACCTCACCAAGTCCTTCCAGGGCGTCAGTGCCCTCAACGGCGTGACCCTCGACGTCGAGGCCGGAACCGTGCTCGGCGTCGTCGGCCCGAGTGGCGCCGGCAAGTCGACGCTCGCCCGGTGCGTCGCGCTGCTGGAGCGTCCCGACTCGGGTGCGATCCGCGTCGACGGCACCGACATCACCAGCCTCGACGGGTCGGCCCTGCGTGCCGCCCGCCGCCAGATCGGCGTTGTGCCGCAAGGGGATTCGCTTCTCCGTCAGCGCACGGCCGCCGGCAACATCGCACTGCCGCTGGAGTCCGCGGGCATCCCCGGACCGCAGCGCCGCACCCGTGTGGGCGAGCTGCTGGACCTCGTCGGGCTGACCGACAAGGCCGCCTCCTACCCCGACCAGCTGTCCGGCGGGCAGCGTCAGCGCATCGCCGTGGCACGCGCCCTCGCCGCCAACCCGTCCGTGCTGCTCGCCGACGAGCCGACCAGCGCTCTGGACCCGGAGACCACCGGTTCCGTGCTGACCGTGCTCGACCGTGCGCGCGCCGAGCTGGGTGTGACCGTTCTCGTCGTCACGCACGACATGGGCGTGGTCCGCAAGATCTGCGATGACGTCGCTGTGCTGGAGCAGGGCCGCGTCGTCGAGCACGGCAAGGTTCTGGACCTGGTCAACGACGTCGCGAGCCGCACGAGCAGTGCGCTGCTGCCCGCCGTCGACCTGAACCCGATCAACGAGAGCAGCTACGACCGCGTCGCGGACGTCGTGCTCGTCGGGTTCGCCGCGGTCGGCGCGTTGCTGCCTGAGGCCGCGCACCGGTTCGGCGTCGAGCTGAACATCGTCGGCGGCGGTCTGACGCGCCTGGGCGAGACCCCGGTCGCGCGTTTCCGGCTCGGCCTGAACGGCGAGCGCTCGGACTCCGCCCTGGAGTGGATCGGCGAGGCCGGCGGCTCGGTGCAGAGGTCCCTGAAGGGCCCCCAGGGAGTAGCTGCGTGAGGTCTGCAACACCCTGGTCCGACGTTCTTTCGTTCCTCCTCGAAGCGACCGGCGAGACGCTGTACATGGTCGGCGTCTCCACCGTCATCGCCACGGTTTTCGGAGTTCCCGTAGGTGTCTGGCTGCAGCTCACCGCCAAGGGCGGGTTGCGGCCGAACACCGCGGTGCACAGGATCCTGAGCTTCGTCACCGACCTGGGCCGCTCGATGCCGTTCATCGTGCTGCTCGTCGCGCTCACGTCGGTCACCCGCCTCATCGTCGGCGGCTCCATCGGCAGCACGGCGGTCATCGTTCCGCTGGCCGTGGGAGCGATCCCGTTCGTGGGGCGGCTCGTGCAGAACATCCTGTCCGAGGTGCACGTGACCGTGGTCGAGGCCGCGATCACGACCGGCGCCTCGACGTTGAGGATCGTGCGCAGCGTGCTGATCCGCGAGTCGCTGCCCGCGCTGATCAACGCCATCGGCGTCACCGTGATCGCCCTGATCGGGTACTCGGCGATGGCCGGCGTGATCGGTGGCGGTGGTCTCGGCGACCTGGCGATCCGCGAGGGTTACCAGCGCTTCAACGACCGGATCCTGTGGAGCACCGTGGCGTGGCTCGCCGTGCTCACCACCGTGATCCAACTCGGTTTCACCCGTGCCGCCCGTGCGTCCGACCGGCGCCGGCACGCCTCCGTCTGACCCGTAGCAATTTCTCAAAAGGAACGTCATGCGTATTCGTGCTGCCCTGATCGCAGTCGCTTTGACCGGTTTGACTGCTCTGTCCGCTTGCTCGTCGGGTGCCAGCGCGTCCGACACGCTGAAGGTCGGTGTCTCGCCGGTCCCGCACGCCCAGATCCTCAAGTACGTGGCCGACAACCTCGCCGCGTCGAAGGGTCTCAAGATCGAGGTCGTCGAGTTCACCGACTACGTGCAGCCGAACACGGCGCTGGTCGACGGGTCGCTCGACGCCAACTACTTCCAGACCGTCCCGTACCTGGAGACGTTCACCAAGGAGAGTGGCGCCAAGGTCGAGTGGGTCGAGCCCGTCCACGTCGAGCCGCTCGGCCTGTACTCGAAGAAGGTCAAGAAGCTCGACGAGCTGCCGTCGGGTGCCAAGATCGCCGTCGCCAACGACGCCACCAACGAGGCTCGCGGCCTGAAGCTGCTGGAGGCCAACGGCCTGATCAAGCTCAAGGCCGTGGACCAGCCGACCGTGCGCGACCTCGCGGAGAACCCCAGGAACCTGCAGTTCGTGCCCCTGGAGGCCGCTCAGCTGCCGCGCTCGCTGGAGGACACCGACGCGTCCGTGATCAACGGCAACTACGCCATCGACGCCGGCCTCAAGCCCGCCACCGACTCGCTCGCGCTGGAGAAGGCCGAGGGCAACCCGAACGCGAACGGCCTGGTCACGCGCACCGAGCTCAAGGACGACAAGCGCGTCAGGGACCTGGCGGAGCTGCTCGGATCGCAGCAGGTCAAGGACTACATCAAGCAGACCTTCAACGGTTCGGTCATCCCGGTCTGACGGTGACAGTGGCCGGGGGAGGAGTCCGGGACACCAGAACGCCCGTACGCTGACATGGTGCTCGCAGTCGTTCCACCCCCGGTCACAGTTCGCGTCCCGGCCAAGGTCAACCTGCACCTGGCCGTGGGAGACGTGCGCCCGGACGGCTACCACGACCTGGTGACGATCTTCCAGGCGCTGTCCCTGGTCGACGAGGTCACGGTCGCGGTCGCCGACGAGCCAGGAGTCGAGGTGTACGGCGAGGGCGCCGACCAGGTGCCCACCGGAGCCTCGAACCTCGCCTGGCGCGCGGTCCAGCTGCTGGCCACCCACGTCGGCAAGGACGCGGACGACCCCAAGGTCCGCGTCGTCATCCGCAAGGCCATCCCGGTCGCGGGCGGCATGGCGGGCGGCAGCGCGGACGCGGCGGCGGCGCTGGTCGGCCTGTCGTCGTTGTGGCGCCTGGACATCAGCCGCGACGAGCTGGCCGAACTGGCCGGGAAGCTCGGCGCGGACGTCCCCTTCGCCCTGTACGGCTCCACCGCTCTGGGCACCGGCCGCGGCGAGCGGATCGTCCCCGTGCTGGGCCGCCACCAGTTCCACTGGGTGCTGGCGTTCGACCGCCGCGGACTGTCCACTCCGGACGTGTTCGACGAGCTGGACCGCCTGCGCGCCGAGGGGGACCCGCCGCGCGTCGGCGCGGTCGAGGCCGTGCTGGAGGGCCTGTCCTCCGGCGACCCCCGTCAGCTCGCCCTGCTGCTGGGCAACGACCTCCAGGCCGCGGCCGTCTCGTTGCGCCCGAACCTGCGCCGCACTCTGCGCGCGGGCGTCGACGCGGGCGCGCTGGCCGGCATCGTGTCCGGATCCGGGCCCACCACGGCGTTCCTGTGCGAGGACGGCGACACGGCGGTCCGCGTGGCCGCTGAGCTCGCCGGCGCCGGTGTGTGCCGGACGGTGCGGGTGGCGCACGGGCCGGTGCCCGGAGCGCGCGTGATCGCGACTGAAGAGCCCAAGCCGACGCCCCCCGAGGTGCACGCGTAGCCGAGGGCTTTGGCCCTGCTGGGTAGCCTGCACCGGGCAGTTTCTTACTAGTCGTGAGGTTTTGATGGCCAACCTGGTCAACCTGGAGTCCGTGTCGAAGTCGTTCGGCGTCCGGCCGCTGCTCGACGGCGTGTCGCTCGGCGTCAACGAGGGCGACCGCATCGGTGTCGTCGGCCTGAACGGCGGTGGCAAGACGACGCTGCTCGAGGTGCTGGCCGGGGTGGAGCCCGCCGACGACGGCCGGGTGTCGCGGTCGCGCGATCTGCGGATGGCCGTCGTGACGCAGCGGACCGAACTGCCGCACGGTTCCACGGTGCGCAACGCGGTGATCGACCCGCTCGGCTTCGACGCCGAGCACGAGTGGGCGGCCGACGCCCGCGTCCGGTCCATTTTGGACGGACTCGGGATCACGGCGCTGGGCCTGGACTCCGTGGTCTCCACGATGTCCGGTGGCGAGCGGCGCCGGGTCGCGCTCGCGGCCGCGCTGATCCAGGACCTCGAACTCCTCGTGCTCGACGAGCCGACGAACCACCTCGACGTCGAGGGCGTGCGGTGGCTCGCGGAGCACCTGCTGGCCCGCAAGTGCGCGCTCGTCGTCGTCACCCACGACCGGTGGTTCCTCGACACGGTCTGCAACCGCACGTGGGAAGTGGTGCTGGGCAAGGTCGAGCAGTACGAGGGCGGCTACGCCGACTGGATCTACGCCCGCGCCGAGCGGACCCGGCTCGCGGGCGTGCTGGAGGAGAAGCGGCAGAACCTGGCGCGCAAGGAGCTCGCCTGGTTGCGCCGCGGCGCGCCCGCGCGGACCTCGAAGCCGCGCTACCGGATCGAGGCCGCCGAGGCACTGATCGCGGACGTGCCGCCGTTGCGGGACAACGTCGAGCTGCTCGCGTTCGCCAAGAAGCGCCTGGGGCGCACGGTGATCGAGCTCGAGGACGTGACACTGTCCATTCCGGACCGGTACCTGGTGCGCGACCTGACGTGGCGCATCGGCCCCGGCGAGCGGATCGGTCTGGTCGGCGTCAACGGCTCCGGCAAGACGACGTTGCTGAAGCTGCTGGCCGGGGAACGGGAAACCGAGACGGGCAAGCGGATCCAGGGCCAGACGGTCAAGATCGCGCACCTCTCGCAGGAGCTGCTCGACCTGAACGGGTCGATGCGCGTGCTGGAGGCGATCGAGGAGGTCGCGCGGCGCGTCGTGCTCGGCAAGTACGAGATGTCGGCGTCACAACTGGGCGAGCGGTTCGGTTTCTCGGCGCAGAAGCAGTGGACGCCGGTCTCGGACCTGTCCGGTGGCGAACGGCGGCGGCTGCAGCTGTGCCGGTTGCTGATGGCCGAGCCGAACGTGCTGCTGCTCGACGAACCGACGAACGACCTGGACATCGACACGTTGCAGCAGCTGGAAGACCTGCTCGACTCGTGGGCCGGCACGCTCGTCGTGATCTCGCACGACCGGTACCTGGTCGAGCGCGTGTGCGACAAGGTCGTGGCGTTGTTCGGCGACGGCGGCCTGACCGAGCTGCCCGGCGGCATCGAGGAGTACCTCAAGCGCCGCGACTCGATGCGCGACAGGGAGGCTGCCGCTCCTGCCGCCGGCAAAGCGCCGTCCAACGCCGCCGATCAGCGCGCCGCTCGCAAGGAGCTGGCTCGGCTGGAACGGCGTCTTGAGGTGCTGCACAAGAAGGAAGCGGAACTGCACGCCGCGCTCGCCGACGCCGCGACCGATTCCGGTCGGTTGCTGAAGCTCGACGCCGAACTCCGCGCCGTGCTGGCGGAGGAGTCCGACGTGGAGGCTCAGTGGATGGCGGCGGCCGAGGTCGTCGAGGGCTGATACCCGCCCTGGACTACTTGCCCTTGCGGCGGAGTTCGGCGGCGAGCTGGGGCAGCAGCTCGTCGATGAACGACGTGTCATAGCCCTGCCCGGAGAGCAACGCGTAGCTGAAGCGCGCCTTCATGACCTCTTCCGAGCTCGCCCCGAGCATGCCGTCGAGCGCGACGCCGATCTCCTCCAGCATCCGGTCGACCTGCGCGGTGCGGTAGCCGCGCTGACCGGCCGCGGCCTGCGGGATCCGCAGCTGCCGAAGGTCCTTCCACGACTTGACCTGCGGCATGCTGCGCACCGGTCCGGAGAGCTGCTGCTCGATCTGGCCGAGGAACCCGTCGACCTCGGTCTCGTCGTAACCGCGCCTGCCGATCAGCGGGCGGGAGAACCGGACGTCGCGGACGTCCTTGCCGGTCAGGTTGTCCTGGCCGAGCAGCGTCGCCTCGATGCGGTCGAGGAACGCGTCCACCTGGGACTCCTGGTAGCCGCGGCGGCCACGGGGAGGACGGTGGAACGCGATGTTGCGGATGTCCGCCGCGGTGAGCTTCGGCGAGTCGATGGACTGCGGCATCGCGGCCTGCTGAACGGGCTGCAGCGGGGCCGGCGGCTGCGGGCGGCGCTGCTGCGGCTGGGGACGCGGCTCGGGCCGCGGGCGTGGATCTGGTTGCGGGCGGCGCTGCTGCGGCCGCTGTTGCTGCTGCGGGAGCTGCGTCGTCGGCGGGGCCGCCCTGAGCGGCGGTGCGGTCTCGAACATCAGCACCACGAGGTCGAGGAACGTGTCGACGTCTTCCTCGTCGTAGCCGAACGTGCCCGGTGCGGTCTCGCCGAACACGGCGTCCTGCACCTGCTGGGCGGTCAGGTTGTCCCTGCCACGCAGAGTGCCTTCGATGCGGTCGAGGAACGCGTCGATCTGGCCCTCGTGGTAGCCGCGGGTCCCCGGTCTGGGCTTGTGGAAGCGCACGGCGGCGACGTCGTCGGGGGACAGTCGCACCGCGGGTCTCATCGCCTGCGACGTGGCGTGGGCGCCCTGGGCCGGTGCGGAGGCCTGCTGGCGTTGCGGAGTGGACCGCAACGTGTCCGCGACGAGTTCCATGAAGACGTTGACCTCGTTCACGTCGTAGCCCGGATCACGGGTCGCGGTGCTGAACTTGATGTTGAGCACGTCTTCGCGCGTGAGGATGTCCTTGCTCTTCATGGTGCTCTCGACACGGTCGAGAAACGCGTCCACCTCAGCCGCGTCGTACCCGCGCTGACCACGCGGGGGACGGTGGAACGCGACCAGGGCCACGTCCTGCGCGGAGAGCAGAGGTGCCGGATGCGCGGGTAGACGATGCTGCGCTCCGGGGCCGCCCCGATCCACCAATGACCTCCTCCTGCGTACCTGTACTGGGGAGTATCGCGTTTCGCGTGGCATAACGTTTCGCCCTGATGGACCAAACGGCGCCACTACGATCGCGAACATGAGTCAGTTCGTGGATGTGATGCTGGCGACGGCCTCCAGCGGTGGGGACAGGGGCATGACGACGGGTGAACCCGCCGCGCCGGTCCGCCAGACCTGGGCCGAGGTGCACGAACGCGCCCGGCGGATGGCCGGTGCGCTCGACGTGGCGCCGGGCACCGCGATCGCCGTGCTCGCCGCCGAACCAGCCGTGATCGCCCCAGCCGTGCAAGCCGCATGGCTGTGTGGTGGCAGCGTCACGATGTTGCATCAACCCACACCACGCACCGACCTGGCCGAGTGGGCCGAGGACACGCTGCGGGTGCTCGCCATGATCGATTCGCGTCTGGTCCTGCTCGGCAGCCCCTTCGACGCTCTGGCTGCCGTTCTGGACCAGCACGGAGTGCCTTACAGGTTGCTCTCCGAACTCGACGCGGAACCGATCTCTGCTCCTGTTCCCACCGACGAGGATGCCACGGCACTGCTGCAGTTGACGAGTGGATCGACGGCTGATCCGAAGGCGGTGCGAATCACGCACCGCAATCTGATGGCCAACGCCGAGGGCATGCGCATCGCGGCGGCGCTCGATCCTGCCTCTGACGTCATGGTTTCGTGGCTGCCGCTGTTCCACGACATGGGGATGGTCGGCTTCCTGACCGTGCCGATGCTGTTCGGACTGGAATTGGTGAAGGTCACACCCGTCGACTTCCTGTCACGCCCGACGTTGTGGGCAGACCTGATCACCCGGTACCGCGGCACCATCACCGCCGCGCCGAACTTCGCCTACGCGATCGTGGCGCGCCGCCTGGCGTCCTCGTCGGATTCCTTCGACCTGTCGTCTCTGCGGCTGGCGTTGAACGGCGCCGAGCCGATCGATCCGTCCGCCGTCGATGCCTTCGTGTCCGCGGGCGAACGGTTCGGGCTGCGCCCGGAGTCGATCCTGGCGGCCTACGGCATGGCGGAGACCACTCTGGGTGTGGCTTTCGCGCCGTTGTTCACCGGCCTGTCGGTGGACGTGGTCGACGCGGACGCCGTGGAGGCGGACAAGAAGGCAGTGCCCGCTTCGGACGGTCGCGCGTTCCCGTTGCTCGGCCCGCCGTTGCCCGGCCTGGAACTGCGGGTGGTCTCGGACTCCGGTGACGTGCTCGGCGTGCGGGACGTCGGCGAACTGCAGATCCGCGGCGAGGCCGTCACCCCCGGCTACCTGACGGTGAACGGTCCACTCGCCACGCAGGACGCCGAAGGCTGGCTGTCCACCGGGGACCTCGGGTACGTGGTCGAAGACGGCCAGGTGGTCGTCTGCGGGCGCCGCAAGGACGTCATCATCATGGGCGGCCGGAACATCTACCCGACCGACGTGGAGCGTGCCGCCTGCTCGGTCGACGGAGTGCGGGCCGGCAACGCCGTGGCCGTGCGGCTGGACGCGGGGACGAAGCGGGAACGGTTCGCCGTCGTGCTGGAGTCGAAGCTGGCCGGGGACTCCGCCGCCGAGAAGGATCTGGTCAAGCAGGTCACCGCTCGGGTCGTGGACGCCGTCGGGCTGAGGCCGTTCGCCGTGGTGGTGCAGCCGCCGGGGACGTTGCCGAAGACGCCGTCCGGCAAGCTCCGGCGGTCCGCGGCGGCTGCTCTGGTCTAGTAGAGGGCGTCGAGCTCTTCGAGTCGCTTGCGCAGCTCCCTCGCGCTCTTGCGGGGGAGTGCGCGGGCGACGAAGCCGAGGAGTTCCCGCTGTTCGACGGGATGGGGGCAGCACCCGCAGTCGTCGGCTGAACTCTCGTTCAGCCAGAAGCGGCGAGCCGGGGAGTTCTCGTATCGGATCCACGCTTCGAGAGCGCGCGCGACGTCGCCTGGCCAGAGGTAGTTGCGGGTGCGTTCGAGGTGGTCCAGGTCGGCGATGAACCGGCCGGAGAAGCCCTTCAGCACGTCGAGGCGCCTGTGGCGCTTGGCGCTAGTAGAGGGCATCGAGTTCGTCGAGTCGCTTGCGCAGCTCTCTCGCGCTTTTGCGGGGGAGGGCGCGGGCGGCGTTCTGCAGTACGTCTCGGGCGCCCCATGGATCGGGGCAGCAGTACAGCTCGCCGCACTTCGTCGCGATGTCCACCCAGAACCAGCGGTACTCGTAGCGGACGAAGGCCTCCCAGTAGGCCAACGCCTGAGCAACGGTCAAGTCGTCACGGAAGTCGGCCGGGCGCCTACGCGACATGGACCTTTCGGTTCGTCATGCCGCCCATTGTGGACCGTCGACGGCCCTCAGTGGAAAGCGTTTTGCGCGGCTTCCAGGCCCTTGGTGACCATGGCCTCCGCCGCGTCCGCCGCCCGGTCGATCTCCAGGGCGAGCTGCTTGCGTTCCACCGTCGAGAAGTCCTTCAGGACGTAGTCGGCGGGGTCCTGGCGGCCGGAGGGGCGGTCCACGCCGAAGCGGAGGCGGTGGTAGTCCGGGCCGCCCAGGGACTTCGTGATGGAGCGGAGTCCGTTGTGGCCGTTGTCGCCGCCGCCGAGCTTCATGCGCAGCGCGGCGAACGGGAGGTCCAGCTCGTCGTGGATCACGACGATGGTGGTGGGCTTGAAGAACTTCACGGCGCTCGCGACGGGGCCGCCGGACAGGTTCATGAAGCTGCGCGGCTTCGCGAGGACGACGCGGTGGCCGGACAGACGGCCCTCGACGATCTCGGCGCCGGACTTGTGGGCCTTGAACTTGCCGCCGACGCGGGCGGCCAGTTCGTCGAGGACCAGGAAGCCGATGTTGTGACGGTTGCCCTCGTACTTGGGGCCCGGGTTGCCCAGGCCGACGATGAGGGCGAGGTCAGCGTCCACGGAAGCGCAACTCCTGCTCGAGATCGTCCAGCAACGTGTCCACGGCCTGCACCTGGTACCCCTTGCCCAGCAGGCCGGACGTGGTGCTGAACCGGGTGTTGCGGACCTCGGTGGAGGTCATGGCGCCCCGGCCGTCCAGGTTGGCCGCGGCCCGGATGATGAAGGCGTCGACTTCGGCGCGATCGTATCCGGTGTTCGCCTTGGTGAGCTTGCGCGCGCGGATGTCCTCGCCGGTGTTCAGGCCCGTCGGCGGCACGATGCCGTTGCGGATCTGGAACTCCAGCAGGTGCAGGACGCCGTCGACGCTGAGCGGGTCGTAGCCGTTCGGGACCGCGGCGAACTGGACGGTGCGCACGTGGTCCGGGTTCAGGCGCAGACGCCCGGCCAGTGCGTCGGCGACGATCTGCAGGAACTCGTTGACCTGATCCGGGTCGTACCCCTGCCGCTTGCGCCGGAAGGTCTTGGTCCGGACGTCGGCGGGCCGCAGGTACTGCAACGGCGCGCCGCCCCCCTTGTGAGGAGGTGACGCGCCGTCGTTTCGGCCCGACGTGATGGGGCTCAGCTTTCCTCGGTGGCCTCGGCCGGAGCGGCCTCGTCACCCTCGAGCTGCGCCGCGGACGGCGCCTCGTTGATCGCGACGACGAGAGCGTCGGCGTCGGTGATCAGGACAGCACCCTCGGGCAGGGTCAGGTCGCTGGCGTGGATCTGCGTGCCCGCGGCGACACCGGCGATCGACAGCTCGATCTGGTCCGGGATGTTCATCGCGTCGGACTCGATCTGGATCGTGCTGAGGTCCTGCGTCAGCAGCGTGCCCGACGCGGGCTCGCCGGAGATGACCAGCGGCACCTCGACGGTGACCTTCTCGCCGCGCTTCACGAGCAGCAGGTCGACGTGCTCGATGTAGTTCTTGATCGGGTGCGTGGTGACGGTCTTGGTGAGCGCCAGCTCGCTCGCGCCTTCGAGGGCGAGAGTGAGGACGGCGTTCTGGCCGTGCTCACGGACAACACGGGCGAACTCGAGCGCCGGCAGGGCCAGGTGCTGCGGGTCGGAACCGTGGCCGTAGAGCACCGCGGGGATCTTGCCGGCGCGACGGGTACGGCGGGCGGCGCCCTTGCCGAATTCAGTGCGCTGCTCAGCGGCGAGACGGACCTCGGACACGGTGGGGTACTCCTTACAAGTCTGGCCTTGTACGTCGGGGCGGTGCACAAGTATCAGCGGTTCAGCTTTGGGGTGGTGGCCAGCGGCGGCGAGCAGCACGCGGATAACGTCAACACGCGCGGCATCAAGCCACCGCGTCGATCACGTTGAGCTTGGATAGCTCGCCCTCGCCGAGGCAACCCGACCAGTGTAGGTGAGTGTGGGGGTGGGGTCCTAATCGGGGGTCGGGTTGTGGGGTGGGGGGCGGTTCGTGGGCTCGCGGGTGGTCACGGGCGGGTGGTTGCCGTGTTGGGCGTGGCCGGGCGGGCGGTTGTCGTGCTGGGCGCGGCCGGGCGGGTGGTTGCTTTGCTGGGCGCGGCCGGGCGGGTGGTTGTCTTGCCAGCCGCGGCCGGGCGGGGGTTGCCTTGCCAACCGCGACCTGGCGGGTGGTTGCCCTGCCAACCGCGGCCGGGCGGGTGGTTACTTTGCGGGCGGCGACCTTGCGTTGCGTGCTTCCCCTGGGGGCTCTGCCCCCAGACCCCCGGCAATCTGATCGGGGGGTGGCGCCGTGGGCGGGTTGATGGCACGCCTGTTGCGTTGGGCGGCCGCCGGTTGCTTAGAGAGTTGCGTTGGCGGTGGGGTCCCGTCCCAAGCCGCACCAGGAGCGGGCCACATCTGGAAGGGGAGGTCAAGTCGACGAAAAGCGTGTCGACTTGTCCTCCCCTTCCAGATGCAGCAAGTGCTGTGGTGCGACTCGTGACGGGACCCCACCGCCGGGCCCGCTCGGTAAGGACGGCTCGCCTTCGGCCTCGCAGAAAGCAAAGGGGGCCTGCCGCGTCCAATGGACAGCGGGAGGCCCCCTGAGCTGAAGGTCAGGCGTTGCCGTCGAACAGTGAGGTGACGGAGCCGTCCTCGAACACTTCCTGGATCACGCGCGCGAGGAGCGGTGCGATCGAGAGCACGGTCATGTTCGGGAAGCGCTTCTCCGCTGGGATCGGCAGCGTGTCGGTGAACACGACCTCGCGGGCGCCCGAGTCCTGCAGGCGCTGGGTTGCCGGGCCCGAGAGGATGCCGTGCGTGGCGGCGATGACCACGTCGGAGGCGCCCTCGTTGAGGAGTTGCTTCACGGCTCCTGCGATGGTGCCGCCGGTGTCGACCATGTCGTCGATCACGATGCAGAGGCGGCCCTCGACCTTGCCGACCACTCGGTTCGAGACGACCTCGTTCGGGCGGAGGGGGTCGCGGGTCTTGTGGATGAACGCGATCGGGGTGCCGCCCAGGGTGTCCGCCCACTTCTCGGCCAGCTTGGTGCGGCCCGAGTCGGGGGAGACGACGGTGATCTCGTGGCCCGCGTACTTGCCGCGGATGTGGTCCGCGAGCAGGGGCATGGCCCACAGGTGGTCCACCGGGCCGTCGAAGAAGCCCTGGATCTGGGCGGTGTGCAGGTCGACTGAGACGAGGCGGTCGGCGCCTGCCGTCTTGAACAGGTCGGCCACCAGGCGGGCCGAGATGGGCTCGCGGCCTCGGTGCTTCTTGTCCTGACGGCTGTACGGGTAGAACGGCATGATCACGGTGATGCGCTTGGCGGAGGCCCGCTTCAGGGCGTCGACCATGATCAGCTGTTCCATCAGCCACTGGTTGATGGGCGCGGTGTGCGACTGGATGACGAAGGCGTCACAGCCGCGCACGGACTCCTCGAAGCGGACGAAGATCTCGCCGTTCGCGAAGTCGTAGGCCGACTGAGGAGTCACCGTGACGTTGAGGTGCTTCGAGACCTCTTCCGTCAACTCCGGGTAGGCACGCCCGCCGAAGAGCATCAGGTTCTTCTTCGGTGTGCCGGGCATCTGCGGGTTCACGGTCAGCGACCCTCCTCTGTGTTCTCGTCGGCATTCTGCTTCGCCAGGGCGTCGGCTGCTGCCTGAGCGGCGGCCGTGCCCTCACGACGGCTGAGGACCCAGCCTTCGAGGTTGCGCTGCGGGCCTCCGGACACGGCGAGCGCGCCCGGCGGGACGTTGCGGCGCAGGACGGTGCCCGCGCCGGTGTACGCGCCGTCGCCCACGGTCACCGGCGCTACGAACATGTTGTCCGAACCGGTGCGGCAGTGGGATCCGACGATCGTGCGGTGCTTGTTCACGCCGTCGTAGTTGACGGTGACCGAAGCCGCGCCGATGTTGCTGTGGTCGCCGATCGTGGCGTCGCCGATGTAGGACAGGTGCGGGACCTTCGAACCGTCGCCGATTTGCGAGTTCTTCGTCTCGACGAACGTGCCGATCTTGCCCTTCACACCCAGCGACGTGCCGGGGCGCAGGTAGGCGAACGGGCCGACGGACGCGTTGTCGCCGATCACCGAGTCGCTGCCGTGGGTTCGGATCACCGAGGCGCCGGCACCGACGGTCACGCCGGACAGGGTGGTGTCCGGGCCGACGGTCGCCCGCGAGCCGATCACCGTGCCCGCGCGGAGCTGCACGTTCGGCTCGATCAGGGCGTCCTGGCCGACCTGCACGTCCGCGTCCACCCACACCGAGGCGGGGTCGACGACGGTCACGCCGGAGCGCATGAGGCCCTCGACGATGCGGCGGTTCATCTCGGCGCCGACGGCCGAGAGCTGCACGCGGTCGTTGATGCCCTCGACCAGCCACGGGTCGGCCGCGATCAGCGCGCCGACGCGGAGGCCGTCGCCGCGGGCGATGCCCAGGACGTCGGTCAGGTAGAGCTCGCCCTGCGCGTTGTCGGTGGACAACCGCGAGAGGCCGTCGCGCAGCACCGCGGCGTCGAACGCGTAGACGCCGGAGTTGATCTCGGTGATCAGCTGCTCGGCGGCGGAGGCGTCCTTCTGCTCCACGATCCGCTGCACGGTGCCGTCGGCGTCGCGCACGATCCGGCCGTACCCGGTGGGGTTCTCCAGCACGGCCGTGAGCACGGTGACCGCGTTGCCCGCGGCCGAGTGCTCGGCCAGCAGCGCGGTGAACGTCTGGGTGTCGAGCAGCGGCACGTCGCCGTAGCTGACGATCACCGTGCCGCCCAGGCCGTCGGGCAGCTCGGCCAGGCCGCACGAGACGGCGTGCCCGGTGCCCTTCTGCTCGGCCTGCACCGCGACGGTGACCTTGCGCCCCAGTGCACCGGCGAGGGTGTCCAGATGCTCGGTGACGGCTTCACGGCCGTGGCCGACGACGACGGCCAGGTGGTCGGGATCTGTGCCGGCCGCCGCGCGCACCGCGTGTTCGACGAGTGAGCGTCCGGCGATCCGATGCAGCACCTTGGGCGTGGACGACCGCATGCGGGTGCCTTCCCCGGCGGCGAGCACGACCGTGCTGACAGGGCCCTCGAGCATCAATGCTCTCCCTAACAGGCTGGGTGTTTCGAAGTCCGCGGACCAGCCTAAGCCTCCGCGGACGGCTCCCCGGCCACGGCCGCAACCTGGCAGCCACCCTGACGCTTCGCCACGTACATCGCCGAGTCCGCCCTTGACAGGGCCTGGTTGGCGGATTCGCGGGGGCGCAGCGAGATGACGCCGACCGACAGCGTCACACCCCGGGAGAGGTCGATTGGCAAGCCTGCCACGGCATCCACGGCGCGGCCGAGTGCCGCTTCCGCGGCGTGCAGAGGGGCTCCCGGCAGCAGCACGACGAACTCGTCGCCGCCGTAGCGGGCCACCATGTCGTCACCCCGCAGGGCCTGCCGGAGTGTGCTGGCAATCACCCGAAGAACATCATCACCCTCGGCATGTGAATGCCGGTCGTTGACGCCCTTGAACCCGTCGAGGTCGACCAGCGCGATCGAGAACGGATCGACCTGACCGGCGATGAGCTCGCCCATCTTGTCGTCGAGCGCGCGGCGGTTCGGCAGTCCGGTCAGCGGGTCCTGCAACGCCTGCTGCGCTATCTGGCCGTGCGCGCGCGTCAGCCGTTCGTGTTCGCGGCGCGTCTGCAACGTGGCCACGCGGGACTCCCGCATCTGCCACAGCTCCAGTTCCAGGGCGGCGTTGTAGGCCTGCAACGCCGACGTCGTGTGCGGCCCGGACATGTGCGCGTACTCGCGCTCCAGCGACAGCACCAGCGACGGTTCCGACGTGTCGTGCTCCATCTGCGTGCGGGTGTCGTCGAGCACCTTGAGGGCGTCGTCCAGCCGGTTCGCCTCGACCAGGCACCTGGCCAGCGCGATCGCGACGATGATCAGTTCCCGCGCGTACATCGACAGGCCGCGCAACGACCACAGCCGGTCGAGGTGGCCTTCCTTGGGGTTCGTCAGCGCGTGCGCGGCGCCGAGGATCGGCACCTGCTCGGCGGCGTCGAGGTCGCGCCTGCCGGGGTGCAGCGACTGCCGGAACGGCACCTCGGCTGCCTCGGCGAGCCCGGAGGCGACCTTGAACTGCTCGTGCGCGGCGTCGTGCAGGTTCACCCGTTCGAGCCGCAGGCCCCAGCCGATCCGCAGCCGGGCGCGGTTGACCAGGTGCACGTAGATCTGGTGGGGCTGGCCGCTCTCGCGCAACGCGTTGTTCGCGCCCGCCAGCACGTCGTCCGCCATCTCGTAGACGCCGAGCTGGGTCAGCACGAGGGCGATGTCCTGCAGCGTCGTGGCGAGCAGCTGGTCCCAGATCCGCTTGTCGAAGACCGGGTCGACCTCGGGTTCCTCGTCGAGCATCATCGCGAGCGCCGACGCGATCTCGGTCAGCGCCTTGTCCTCGGCGTTGCCCAGCAGGAACCGGCGTCCGCGCAACGCCCGCGCGTCCGCCTCCAGCACGATCAGGCCGTGACGGCGGCAGTGGGCGAGCATCTCGTCGAGCTGTGGATCGGACATGTCGACGAGGCCCGGCGTGACCAGCCTGACCACGGCCGCGGCTCTGAGCAGCTGCGCGACGATCCGGGGTTCACCACGACCCTGCGCCTCGGCGAGGATGCGGTCGATCTCCGTGGCCGCGTCCAGCTGCGCGGCGAGGTGGCTGCTCTGGGCCACGGCGACGAGTTCGGACGCGCGACCAACCAGCCACGCGTCGGACATCTCGTGATGGCGGTGGCCCACGTTGCCCTGCTCGTCGACCGTTTCCTCGGGCAGCTTCGCACCTCCCAAAGACCACACTGACTCGTGCCCTGCTCCGCCACCAGGATTCGAACCTGGACCATCTGAACCAAAATCAGAGGTGCTGCCTTTACACCATGGCGGAATGAACGAACTCGCGTCCGCTCAGGGCACATGTTGTCACGAGTGGTCCTCTTCTTGTCCAACCACCACTCGCTCGGCTCAGTTCAAGATCACGGCTTGGCGCCGACTGACCTGGTCAGAAAGTCGCCGAGCGCGCCGCGATACGTGTCCGTCGCCACATTCCACCCCGACGTGTGGTCGGCGCCGGGGATCTCGACGTACTGCAGCGGCCACCCGAGCCCGCTCGCCGCCGTCGCGAGGTCGCGCGAGGACTGGGCCGGCACGGTGCCGTCCGCCGAGCCGTGGATGAGCAGCGTCGGGGGCTTGAGCGCCGGAGGGTTGCGGACCAGGTCGAACCGGTCGAAGTCGATGTCCGCGCGCCAGCCGGACACCAGCTCGGCCACCGGCGTGAGCCACGTCGGCACGCCCCGGTTCGCGGCCTGCAGGTTCAGCGTCTGCGTCCAGTTCGTGACGGGGGAGTCGAGCACCACGCCCGTCACGGCCGCCGCGAGGCCGGACCGGGCGAGGGTCTGGCCGACGATCGCACCGCCCATCGACCAGCCGTAGAGCACGATCTTCTTCGCGCCCTGGCCCTGCGCGTACTTGATGGCGGCCTCGACGTCGTGCCACTCGGTGTCGCCGAGGTGGTAGAGGCCGTCCGGAGACTTCGGCACGCCGGCGTCGTTGCGGTAGGTGATCAGCAGGACGGGCAGGCCCGCGCCGTGCAACTGAGGCACCACGCGCAGCGCCTCCTCACGCGACGCGCCCCGCCCGTGCACGGTGATGACCCACGTGTCCTGGTTCGATCCCGGGACGAACCACGCGGGCATGTCGCCGAGCTCGCCGGGGATCGCGACGTCGCTGTAGACCAGGCCGAGCGACGTCTTGGGGGTGCCCTCGTAGACGTCGGTCTCGATGCGCACCTTCGTGCCCTCCGGCGGTGCGGTGCCTTCGAGCAGAGGACGTTCCACGCGGCCGTCCTTGGCCGAGGCGACGTCGCCGACCTTCGCGGTGCCGCCGGGCCAGACGATGCCGAACGTGCCGCGCAGCGTCGTGAGCTTCGATTCGGCGAGAACGACGTTCTTGTCGTCGACGCCGAGCGCGGTCTCCGGGTAGCGCCGCGGCACTTCCTCCGGTTCGAGCAGCTCACCGCTGTAGTACCAGCCGACGACGCCCAGAGCCGCTGTGACCAGCACGAGCACGACGAGCAACGAGGTCACGGTGATCCGGATGATCTTGCGTCTGGCCATCTTCCGATGATGCCGGGTCGAGGTCTCGATTCCAGGCGACACAGCGTGCTGATCCTGAGAACTGTCCGAGAGTTTCCACGCGGGGTATGGCGAAAGCAGGCGGCCCTAACCTACGCTTCCGTAAGTTACGGTCGCGTAGGTCCGTTCGCCCCCTCACCCCCAGAGGTTCGCGCATGACGACGACGATCAACCAGTCCACGGATCAGGGCCCCAAGCCGCTGTTCGGCAAACGACGAACCAACGCCGAGCAATCCGGCGTGTACGTGTTCGTCGTCGTTCCCCTCATCGCTCTCCTGGCCGCCGTCCCCTTCGCGTGGGGCTGGGGCCTCGGCTGGGTCGACGTGATCCTCTTCGTCGGCTTCTACTACCTCTCCGGCCTCGGCGTGACGACCGGCTACCACCGGTACTTCACGCACGGCTCGTTCAAGGCCAAGCGCCCGCTGAAGATCGCGCTCGCGATCGCCGGCTCGATGGCGTTGCAGGGCCCGGTGATCGACTGGGTGGCCGACCACCGCCGCCACCACGCCTTCTCCGACCGCGAGGGCGACCCGCACTCGCCGTGGCTGTTCGGCAGCGGCCCCGCGGCACTGGCCAAGGGTTTCTGGCACGCGCACATGGGCTGGCTGTTCAACCGCGACAAGACCAACCACCAGCGCTTCGCCCCGGACCTGCTGGCCGACAAGGACATCGTGTGGGTCGACAAGCACTTCGTGCTGTGGACGACGATCTCGCTGGCCGCGCCCGGCGTGCTGGGCGGCCTGCTCACGTGGTCGTTCTGGGGAGGCCTGACCGCGTTCTTCTGGGCCGGTCTGGTCCGCGTCGCGTTCCTGCACCACCTCACGTGGTCGGTGAACTCGATCTGCCACATGGTCGGCGACCGCCCGTTCGCCGCCCGCGACCGCTCCGCCAACGTCTGGGCGCTGGCGATCCTGAGCTTCGGCGAGTCGTGGCACAACCTGCACCACGCCGACCCGACCTCCGCGCGGCACGGCGTGAGGCGCGGCCAGATCGACATCTCGGCCCGTGTGATCTGGGGGTTCGAGAAACTCGGCTGGGCGACGAACGTGCGCTGGCCGAGTGAACAGCGGCTGGCCAGGATCACCGCGAAGACGTGAGCTTTGTAGGCTGACTCGATGGTCAGGGTCAGGATGACGGGCAAGGAACGCCGAGAGCAGCTCCTGGACGTCTCCCGGGCCCTGTTCGCCGAGAAGGGCTTCGACGCGACGTCGGTCGAGGAGATCGCACACCGCGCCAGCGTGTCGAAGCCCGTCGTCTACGAGCACTTCGGCGGCAAGGAAGGCATCTACGCCGTCGTCGTCGACCGCGAGATGCAGCGCCTGATGGACCAGATCATCACGGCCCTCGACGGCGGCTCGCACCCGCGTGAGCTGCTCGAACAGGCCGCCTGCGCGTTGCTCGACTACATCGAGGGCTCGACGGACGGGTTCCGCATCCTGGTGCGCGACTCGCCCGTCGCGTCGTCCTCGGGCACGTTCTCCTCGCTGCTGAACGACATCGCGTCGCAGGTCGAGCACATCCTCGGGCTGCACTTCGCCAAGCAGGGCTACGACCGCAAGCTCGCCGCGCTGTACGCGCAGGCGCTGGTCGGGATGGTCGCGCTGACCGGCCAGTGGTGGCTGGAGGCGCGCAAGCCCAAGAAGGACGAGGTGGCGGCGCACCTGGTCAACCTCGCGTGGAACGGGCTCTCCGCGATGGAGCACAAGCCCAGGCTGCGCAGCCGTTCCTGATCTGTTTCGCTGAAACGGTCCGGGCCCCCTGGAGCGATGTTCCTCGGGGTGGCCGTTCGTCGAGGGGTCGGGCGGCCATCCAGGGTCTCAGACCGTTCCGGTGAGCCTGAGCAGCTTGTCGTCCGTGCCGTTCGACGACGTGATGTAGAGCGACCCGTCTGGAGCGGTGCGGGCGGCACGCAGGCGTCCGTACTTGTCGTTCAGCTCATCGGGGATGCTCACGTTCTGCACCTTGCCGGCGGCGTCGAGCGTGAAGAGCAGCAGCTTCGAGCCCTTGAGCGCGGTGATCGCGAGCTTGCCGTTCCAGAACGCCGCCTGGCAGATCGCCTCGGTCGACGATCCCGACGACCACACCGCCGGCACCGCGTCGGGGAACCGTTGCAGGTCGGTCATCGGCACGCTCTCGTCGTACCTGTTCTGCGCACCGCCCTTGGACGGGTCCCAGCCGTAGTTGGCGCCCTTCTGCACGAGGTTGACCTCGTCGTCGACGTCCGGTCCGTGCTCGCTGGAGAAGATCTGGTCGCCGCCCGGCCGGAACACCACGCCCTGCACGTTGCGGTGCCCGTAGGAGTAGATCCGGCGCTCGTTGGCGTTCGCCGAGGTGATGAACGGGTTGCCGGCCGCGCCCTCGCCGGTCTCCGGGTCGATCCGCAGCACCTTGCCGCCGAGGCTGGTCCGGTCCTGCGGGTTGCGGGCCTGCGCGATGTCCCCGGTCGCGACGAACATCGAGCCGTCCGGCGCCAGCGTCGGCCGGCAGCCGGAGTGGCGGCCGCTGGAGTTCGACGGCATGCCGGTGAGCAGGTCCTTGGTCTTGGTGGCCTTCGCGCCGTCCAGGCGGAACGTCACCAGCCGCACGTCCTTGGACGTGTTGTGGCAAACCGTGAAGCGCTGGTCGTCGGGGTGGATCACCAGCCCCATCAGGCCGCCCTCGCCGCGCGCCTGGATGTCCTGCAGGTCGATGTCGACAGGCGTGACCTGGCCGTTCCTGACGAGCTTCATGGTGCCCGGCCGTTCGGTGACGAGCACGGAGCCGTCAGACAGGAACCCGACGTCCCAGGCGTGCTGGAAGCCGCCCGCGACCTCCTCGACCTTGAGCCCCGCCGGCGCGGGAGCCTTCGACGGCGCGTTGCCCCCGGGCTCCGGCGACGAGCACGCCGCGACGACCAGCACCAACCCAGCAGCAACGAGTGCGCGCATGTCCCAACTATGCGATTTGTGCCGTGGAGGTTCCGTAAGGCCGCTCAACGGGCAGCAACGCGCGCGCTCCGTCCAGATCGAGTGCACGGACCTTCCCGTGGATTTCACGCGCAAGGGCCGTCACGTCGGTGATGCTCGTGATCCACTCGTTGACGTACATGGCCGAGGCCTCGCGCGTCAGTCCGATCTGGATGGAGCGGTGCTCCAGCGCTTCGTGGTTCAGCCCGCGTTCGGGATCCCACTGCACCCGCACCGACGGCTTGCCCCCGATGGTGCTCTCGACCGCGTTGGAGACCGCCCAATCGAACCCCGCACGGGTGATGCGCACGGCCAGGACGCGTTCCTGGCCTTCCTTCCGGGCGTACCCGCAGCGGTACATCATCCAGAGGAACGACGGCTTGATCCACGTCATCCGCTCCGTCTTGAACGGCGGCACGAACCGTTGCGCCGCCACGGCCGGGTCGGCGATGGCGGGTGAATAGGCCTGGTAGACCACGATGGACTGATCGTCGTAGTCAGCCCTGATCTCTCTCGTTGACACGATTTCAGGATCGGGCCGCGGTCAACCGAATAGAACCGGAGGTGTGCTGGACGTGATCGTTCCCGATCACGCGACCAGGGAGACGGTCGAGCTCGTGTGGCAGGCCGTGCTGGACGGCACGCTCAACCGGGCCGCCGCCCACCGCTGGGCGGCGCGCTGGGTCGAGGCCGACGACCCGCGGGTCGACGATCCGATGGTGTGGTCGGCATTGGTGCGGGTGCACGGGTTCGGCCTGGTGTGGACGGACTCGGCGCGAACCACGGTCCGGCACGGGGGCGCAGGCGTCGAGGTGCACTCGTCGAGCGCCATCGAGGAAGCCCTCGCCACCTGGCGGGCTGCCTGCGCGAACCGCCCGGCCACCACCACGTGACGATCGTCGGGACAGGCCTGACCGCCGCGCTCCCGGAGCCGCGCTCAAGCCACCCGATAAGGGGTCGCGGAACGAGCTAAGGTGGATGGTGAGACCCCTCGTCCCAGGCAGGGGTCTGTCCGGCGTTCGCACCTCGTGCGCCATTCCGCACTCGACCGGGGTTTCTCACATGTCGCTGCTCGGCCTGCTCGATGGTGTCCTGCCCGACAAAGCCCTCCGCACGTTGATCGAATCGGCGGGTGTCCCCGAGCTGGAGCTGGACGGTCCGCTGGCCGCCCGCCCGCTCGTCACCGCCGCGCTGTCCACGGTCCGGCCGGTGCTGGCCGTCACCGCCACGGGCAGGGAAGCCGAAGAGCTGACGAACGTCCTCAAGGACCTGATCGGCCCGGGCAAGGTCGCGTTCTTCCCCAGCTGGGAGACGCTGCCGCACGAGCGCCTGAGCCCGCGCGCGGACACGGTCGGCGCGCGGCTGCAGATCCTCCGCAGGCTCAAGCATCCCGAGGGCGACCCGATCAGGGTCGTCGTCACGACGGTCCGCAGCCTCATCCAGCCGATGGCGCCGGGCCTGGGCGACCTCAAGCCCGTGCACCTGAAGGTCGGCGAGGAGCAGGACTTCGCCGAGCTGATCACGCGGCTCGCCGAGAACGCCTACAGCCGCGTCGACATGGTCGAGAAGCGCGGCGAGTACGCGACGCGCGGCGGCATCCTCGACCTCTTCCCCCCGACCGCGGAGCACCCGTTCCGCGTCGAGTTCTGGGGCGACGAGGTCAGCGAGATCCGGCCGTTCTCGGTGCAGGACCAGCGTTCGCTGCCGGTGGAGGTCACCGACTTCGTCGCGCCGCCGTGCCGTGAGCTGCTGCTGACCGACGACGTGCGGCACCGCGCGGCCGAGTTGGCCGAGGAGCACCGGTCCGACGCGCACCTCGCGGAGATGCTGGAGAAGATCTCGGGCGGCATCGCGGTCGAGGGCATGGAGGCGCTCATCCCGGCGCTGTGCCCCGGCGAGCTGCAGCTGCTCACGGACGTGGTCGAGAAGGGCACGCACGTCCTGCTCAACGACCCGGAGAAGATCCGGGCCCGCGCGGCCGACCTGGTCCGCACCGGGCAGGAGTTCCTCGAAGCGTCCTGGATGGCGGCCGCCGCCGGTGGCAAGGCGCCGATCGACCTCGGCCGCAGCGGATACCAGGGCATCGGCGAGATCTCCGAGCACGCCAAGGCGAACGACCGTCCGTGGTGGACGCTCAGCCAGCTCACCAGTGACGCCCGCGACGTCGTGCACCTCGACGTCAAGCCGGTCGAGGCCTACCAGGGCGACGTCGAGCGCGCGTTCGCGGACCTCAAGGCGCACACGGCGACGGGTGGCGCGGCCGTGCTGGTCGTGCCCGGCGCCGGTACCGCGCAGCGCGCCGTCGAACGGCTTGGGGAAGCCGAAGTCTCGGCCGTCTGCGTCGAATCCCTTGACGCGGCACCGAAAGCGGGCACCGTCACGGTCGTGCGCGGCGCGCTCGAAGACGGGTTCGTGCTGCCGGATCTCGCGCTCGTGGTGCTCACCGAGACCGACCTGACCGGTGGCCGCGGCGGCACGTCCACGAAGGACATGCGCCGGATGCCGTCCAAGCGGCGCAACGCGGTCGACCCGCTGGCGCTCAAAGCCGGCGACTTCGTGGTGCACGAGCAGCACGGCATCGGCAAGTACGTGGAGATGGTCCAGCGCACGGTCGCGGGCGCCACCCGCGAGTACCTGGTCCTCGAGTACGCCAGCAGCAAGCGCGGCCAGCCCGGCGACCGGTTGTTCGTGCCGACCGACCAGCTCGACGAGGTCAGCCGGTACGTCGGCGGCGAGCTGCCGTCGTTGAACAAGCTCGGCGGCAGCGACTGGAAGAACACGAAGTCCAAGGCGCGCAAGGCGGTCAAGCAGATCGCGGCCGAGCTGGTGCAGCTCTACGCGGCCCGGCAGAGCGCCCCCGGCCACGCGTTCGCGAGCGACACGCCCTGGCAGCGCGAGCTGGAGGACGCGTTCGCGTTCACCGAGACGCAGGACCAGATGGCCGCGATCGACGAGGTCAAGGCCGACATGGAACGGTCCGTGCCGATGGACCGCGTCATCTGCGGCGACGTCGGCTACGGCAAGACGGAGATCGCGGTCCGCGCGGCGTTCAAGGCGGTGCAGGACGGCAAGCAGGTCGTCGTGCTGGTGCCGACGACGCTGCTCGCCCAGCAGCACCTCAACACGTTCGCCGAGCGCATGCGCCAGTTCCCGGTGAACGTCAAGGGACTGAGCCGCTTCACCGACGCGCAGGAGTCCGCGCAGACCATCGCCGGTCTCGCGGACGGCGAGGTCGACATCGTGATCGGCACGCACCGGTTGCTGCAGAAGAACGTGCGGTACAAGGACCTGGGCCTCGTGATCGTCGACGAGGAGCAGCGGTTCGGTGTGGAGCACAAGGAACACATCAAGGCGCTGCGCACGCACGTCGACGTGCTGACGATGTCCGCGACGCCGATCCCGCGCACGCTGGAGATGTCGCTGGCCGGCATCCGCGAGATGTCCACGATCCTGACCCCGCCGGAGGAACGGCACCCGATCCTCACCTACGTCGGCGCGTACGACGACAAGCAGGTCGGCGCGGCCATCCGGCGCGAGCTGATGCGCGACGGCCAGGTCTTCTACGTGCACAACCGGGTCTCGACGATCGAGAAGGCCGCCAAGCGCATCCGCGAACTGGTGCCCGAGGCCAGGGTCGTGACCGGGCACGGCCAGATGAACGAGGACAAGCTCGAACACCTCATCCAGGGGTTCTGGGAACGCGAGTACGACGTGCTCGTCTGCACGACGATCGTCGAGACCGGCCTGGACATCTCCAACGCCAACACGCTGATCGTCGAGCGCGGCGACCTGCTCGGCCTGGCCCAGCTGCACCAGTTGCGCGGCCGGGTCGGCCGTGGCCGCGAGCGCGGGTACTCGTACTTCCTGTACCCGGCCGAGACCCCGCTGACCGAGCACGCGCACGACCGGCTCGCGACGATCGCGCAGAACACCGAGCTCGGCGCCGGCATGGCCGTCGCGATGAAGGACCTGGAGATCCGCGGCGCCGGCAACATCCTGGGCGCCGAGCAGTCCGGTCACATCGCGGGTGTCGGCTTCGACCTGTACATCCGGCTGGTCGGCGAGGCCGTCGAGGCGTTCCGCAAGCACGCCGGCGCCGACGGCGGCGAGATCGAGGAGGACCTCGCCGAGGTCCGCGTCGATCTCCCGGTCGACGCGCACATCCCGCACGAGTACGTGCCGGGGGAAAGGCTGCGGCTGGAGGCCTACCGCAAGATCGCGGCCGCCTCCGACGAGGCCGCGCTGACGTCCGTCTGGGACGAGCTCAAGGACCGCTACGGCACGCCTCCGGAGCCGGTCGAGCGCCTGCTCGGCGTGGCCCGCCTGCGCCACGCCTGCCGCCGCCACGGGGTCACCGAGGTGATCGCGATGGGGCAGAACCTGCGGTTCGCGAAGCTGGAACTGCTCGACTCGCAGCTGGTCAGGCTGCGGCGGCTGTTCCCCAAGGCCGTCTACAAGCAGTCCATGGGGACGGTCACCGTCCCTAGGCCGACGGAGGGAGCAGCGGGCGGCCGGATGGGTGCACCACAGCTGCGCGACCAGGAGCTGTTGAACTGGTGCGGTGCGTTCCTCGACTCACTCGCGGGGACTCCCGTGACCCCGGTCACCAAGGCGTGAGAGGGTAGATCCTCGTGAGCACTGTTCTGAAGCGTTTCTCGCTGGTCGGTGTGGCTGTGGCGCTGCTTGCCACCGGTTGCGGCACCGGGCCCGCGAAGGCCACCTCGGCCGCGATCGTCGGGGACCAGGCGATCGGTCTGCAGACCGTCCAGGACCGCACCGTGAAGGTGCTCAAGAAGGAGCCCGCGGCCCAGCAGATGCAGGACCAGGGCAAGCTCGACCAGGTCTCGAAGCTGGTGCTGGCCGACGAGATCAACCACAAGATCGCCGAGCGGGCCGGTCAGCTGGAGAACATCACGGTCGACGAGACCAAGGTGTTCGACGCGATCAAGGAGAAGGGCGGCCCCGAGGCCGCCGCCAAGCAGAGCGAGCAGGACGAGACCACGATCTACCGCCGTCAGCGCGACGTGCTGGTGATGGGTGAGCTCGCCCGCCGCAACCTCTCCACGCTCGAGGTCGTCATCGACTTCTTCCAGGTCCAGGACCCGAAGGAGGCCAAGGAGAAGGCCGCCGAGGTCACCGCGGACTCCTCGAAGATGTCGAAGTTCGTGCAGGAGGCGCCGCGCACCACCAGCGGCCAGCAGGCGTCGGCGACGAACCAGAAGGTCCGCGTCACCGAGAACCCGTCGCTGGTGCACACGATGCTGTGGGGCGTGAAGCCCGGCACCGTCGTCGCCTTCCCGGCCGACGAGCAGCAGTCCAGCTGGATGGTCGCGCTGGTCAAGGAGCGCAACAAGGTCTCGCCGACGCCCGGCGAGGAGGACCTGATCGAGCGCATCGACCCGCAGTTGCTCGCCGCCTTCGGCCTGCGGATCGCGCAGTTCCTCACCGCTGACCTGAACATCGAGGTCAACCCCCGCTACGGCGTGTGGGACCCGACCAACGCGCAGATCGTCGGCAACCCCGGCGAGCGCGCCGGCTTCGTCGGCGTGAGCTCGACCAAGAACAAGTCTTGATCACCGTCGTCGTCCTGAGCGAGCGGCTCGACGCCGTGCTGCCCGCCGCCGCCCTGCCCGCGTTGCGCACGGCCACGGCCGTCTACGCGGGCGAGGGCGTGCCGCTGGAGTTCTGGTCCTCGCTCGGGGTCGACGGCCTCGCGCCCGCCGTCGTGGAGGACGGCGCGGTGGTGATCACCACCAACGCTTCGCAGTACCCGGACGCGACCGTGATCACGACGCCGGAGCCGCTGGGTGCCGCACTGCTCGACGCGGCCGCGGTGATGCACCGGCTGCGTTCGCCGGGCGGATGTCCGTGGGACGCCGAGCAGGACCACGACTCGTTGCGCCAGTACCTCGTCGAGGAGACCTTCGAGCTGCTGGAGGCGATCGAGGACGGCGACCGCGCGTCGATGCGCGAGGAGCTCGGCGACGTGCTCCTGCAGGTGCTGTTCCACGCCCGCGTCGCCGCCGAGGACCCCGAGGACCCGTTCGACATCGACGCCGTCGCGTCCGAACTGGTCGCGAAGCTCGTCGGACGGCATCCGCACGTCTTCGAGGGCAACGACCCGGCCGTGCACGACGCGACCTCGCAGCAGCACCGCTGGGAGGAGCTCAAGCAGGCCGAGAAGCAGCGCGAGTCCAGTGTGGACGGTGTCGCGCTGGGTCAGCCGGCCGTCGCGCTGGCCGCGAAGCTGGTGCAGCGCACCAAACGCGCGGGCTTCCCCGTCGACCTGCTGCCGGAGGGTGACGACACGGGCACGACTTTGTTCGCCGTGACCGCTTTGTCCAAGCTCGCCGGTGAGGACCCGGAGACGGAGCTTCGCCAGGTCTGCCGCCGTTTCGCCGCGAACGTCCGCGAGGCGGAGGCCAAGGCACGGGCCGAAGGTCTAGATTCTCTTATGGCTGAGGACTGGCGGCGTTTTTTGCCCTCCTGAAACGGTGAGCGTGGGCTAACGTCGATCTCGTGACTTACCTTCGGTATCCGCATCTGCGCGGTGACTTGGTGACGTTCGTGGCCGAGGACGACGTGTGGCTCGCGCCCGTCGACGGAGGAAGGGCCTGGCGCGCGTCCGCTGATCAGGTACCGGCGCGCACGCCCCGGTTTTCGCCCGACGGCACGCAGTTGGCCTGGGCCAGCTGGATCGACGGCGCCCCGGAAGTGCGCGTGGCTCCTGTGGACGGTGGCCCCGCACGCCGGTTGACGCACTGGGGCGTGGCCCGGACGGCCGTGTCCGGGTGGACGCCGGACGGGCGAGTGCTCGCCGTGTCGACCACGGGCCAGATGTCGCGGCACCGCAAGCAGGCGCACGCCGTTCCCCTGGACGGCGGACCTTCCGAGGTGCTGCCGTACGGGTGGGTGAACGACGTGTCGTTCGGCCCGGACGGCCAGGTCGTCGCCTCCTCCAGCTACATGCAGGAACCGGCGTGGTGGAAGCGGTACCGCGGTGGCACGGCGGGCAAGCTCTGGGTGGACGCCGAAGGCTCCGGCGACTTCGTCCGCGTGCTGTCCGGCCTGCAGTCGTCGCTGGCGAACCCGATGTGGGTCAACGGGCGCATCGCGTTCATCTCCGACCACGACGGCGTCGGCAGCGTGTTCTCGGTGCTGCCGGACGGCACCGACCTCCAGCGCCACACCTCCGGGGAGTTCTACGCCCGCAACGCTTCCACCGACGGCTCGCGGGTGATCTTCCACCAGGCCGGTGAGCTGTGGCTGCTCGACGGGTTGTCCGAACTGCGCAAGCTCGACATCAAGCTCGGCGGTCCGCGCACCGGCCTGCAACCGCGGCACGTCAAGGCTTCCGGCAACGTCGAGTCGTTCAGCGTCGACCACACCGGCCGCGCCTCGGCCGTCGAGGTCCGCGGCTCCGTGCACTGGGTGACGCATCGCGACGGCCCCGTTCGCGTGCTGGCCGACCGCTCTGACGTCCGCGCGCGCCTGCCGAAGGTGCTCGGCGAGACCGATCACGTGGTGTGGGTGACCGACGTCGAGGGCGAGGAGGCCCTGGAGGTCGCGCCCGTCGGCGGGGTCGAGCCGGGCAACACCGCACGCCGCATCGCCTCCGGTGAGCTCGGGCGGGTCATGTCCCTGGCTGCCGCGCCGGACGGTTCGCGCGTCGCCGTCGCCACGCACGACGGCCGTTTGTTGTTGGTGGACATCGCTTCCGGTGAGATCCGTGAGGTCGTTCGCGGTGCGAACGCGCACATCACGCACCTCGCGTTCTCGCCGGACTCCGCGTGGCTCGCGTGGTCGCATCCCGGGCCGACTCCGTTGCGGCACATCAAGATGGTGAACGCGGCGGATCTGTCCGTTGTGGACGTGACGCCGCTGCGGTTCGCCGACTTCGCGCCGACTTTCACCGAGGACGGCAAGTACCTGGCGTTCCTGTCGATCCGGACGTTCGACCCGGTCTACGACGCGCACGTGTTCGACCTGTCGTTCCCGACCGGATGCCGCCCGCACCTCGTGCCGCTGGCCGCCACGACGCCGTCGCCGTTCGCCCCGATGCACGGCGGCCGCCCGGTCGGTGACGAGGACAAGGACTCCGAGGACGACGACGAGAAGGCCTCGGTCACGAAGGTCGACCTCGAAGGCCTCGCCGACCGCGTGGTGCCGGTGCCCGTCGCGGCCGCCGACTACGTGTCGTTGAAGGCGGCTCGCGGCGGTCTGCTGTGGCTGCGCCGGCCGTTGCTCGGCGTGCTGGGGGACAACCTGGCGTCGCCCGAGGCGCGCCCGCCGCGCACCGTGCTGGAGCGCTACGACTTCACCAAGCAGAAGACCGAGTGCCTGGCGGACAGCGCGGACGCGTTCGCGGTGTCCGGCGACGGCAAGCGGATGGTCGTCGAGGACCGCGGTGACCTGCGGGTGGTGCCGTCCGACAGCAAGGCCGACGAGGACTCGGCCGACTACGTGGAGATCGACCTCGCGCGCGTGCGCGTCGTCGTCGATCCCGCGCTGGAGTGGGCGCAGATGTACGCCGAGAACGGGCGGCTCATGCGCGACCACTTCTGGCGCACCGACATGGGCGGCGTCGACTGGCAGGGCGAACTGGACCGCTACCGGCCGCTGGTGGCCGAGGTGGGCAGCCACGACGACCTGGTCGACCTGCTGTGGGAGGTGCAGGGCGAACTCGGCACCTCGCACGCGTACGTCTGGGGCTCATCGCCGCACGTGCCCGCCTCGCGTCGTCAGGGACTGCTGGGCGCCGACCTGGTTCGTGACGGCGACTCATGGGTCGTCGAGCGCGTGATCCCCGGCGAGACGTCCGACCCGCACGCGCGTTCGCCGCTGTGCGCGCCTGGTGTCGCCGTGCGCGCTGGCGACGCTCTCGTGGCCGTGGACGGCCGCCCGGTCGGGTTGGCCGGGCCGGGGGCGTTGCTGGTGGGCACCGCCGGGAAGCCCGTGGAACTGACCGTGCGGCCCGGCGGTGGCGGCGAGCTGCGTCGGGTCGTGGTGGTGCCTTTGGCTGATGAGGAGCCTCTGCGCTACCACGACTGGGTCGCCAACCGTCGTGCGTTCACACACGCGCAGTCCGGTGGCCGTGTGGGCTACCTGCACGTGCCGGACATGATGGGCGCCGGCTGGGCCCAGCTGCACCGGGACCTGCGGGTCGAGCTGACTCGCGAGGCTTTGGTGCTGGACGTCCGCGAGAACGGCGGCGGGCACACCTCGCAGCTGGTCATCGAGAAGCTCGGCCGCAAGGTGATCGGCTGGTCCGTCGCGCGTGGCTACACGGCGTCCGAGTCGTACCCGCAGGACGCACCTCGTGGCCCCGTGGTGGCGGTGGCCGACGAGTACGCCGGATCGGACGGCGACATCGTCAACGTGGCCATCAAGGAACTCGGGATCGGCCCCGTCGTCGGGGTGCGCACCTGGGGCGGTGTCATCGGCATCGACATGCTGTACACGCTGGTCGACGGCACGATGGTCACCCAGCCGAGGTACGCGTCCTACTTCAAGGGCCACGGCTGGGCGGTGGAGAACTACGGTGTAGACCCGGACATCGAGGTGGTCATGACACCGTCCGACCGCGTTTCCGGCCGCGATCCACAGCTGGAGAAGGCCGTTTCGCTGGCCCTGGAAACCCTTTCATCTTCACCCGCCGCTCACGCTCCGGAGTTGCCTCCGCTGAGCTGAACACCCCATCGTGTGACTAAAGAACTGTGACGGACTGTTCCATGTGGACGATCAACCAGATGGAACAGTTCTCACCGTTCGGGGGTGTGCTGAAGATGAGTCACCGTGATGAGCCGCGCAGTGGCCGCGGGTGCTTCGGGGCCGTGGTCGTCGTGCCGTTCCTGGCACTGGGCGGCATGTTCGCGTTGATCGCCTTGACGGGGTCGCCGTCGGAGGCGCCGTTGGCTGCGCCTCCACCTGCTCGGCCCTCCACGTCCCAGTGGTGGACTGAGCCCTTCGAGACCGGGGTCTCGTTGGCCACCGTTACCGAGACCGTGATGGTGGAGGGGGCGGCTCGGGAGGTTCGGGCGGCTCGTCTGGCTACGCAGACTCGGGTTGTCGGGGCCACTGTCACCGAGACTGTTCGGGTTTCTTCCACCAAGCCTGCTGCTACCGGGCGGAATGAGCCTGACTTGCCTGAGGAGGAAGAGCCGGCTTCGCCGTCGTCTTCTGAGTCGGCTTCACCGCCTGTGGTCACGACTTCGGTGCCGTCCACCGGGTCCAGTGTGCAGCCTCCGCCGGTGGAGACGTCTGTGGAGACGCCTGTGGTTGTGCCGCCTGTTTCCACGGCTCCGCCTGTGGCTCCGCCTGGTGAGGCTCCGCCTTCCACGCCTCGGGCTGAGGAGCCTGTTCCGCCTGTTGTTTCGCCTGTTGTGCCTCCTTGTGATCGGGCCGAGCCTCCTTCGGAGGAGTCGGGTGAGGTGCCTGTGGTTTCCCCTGCTGAGGATCTGGCCACGTCCTCCGCGCCCTTGGCAGGGGTTTGAGAGAGGGGGCTGGGGCCTTCTTCCGCCTGGCCCCAGCCCTCCTCCGGTTCTGCGTCGTTTCTGCGCGTCGGTTGGGTGGGTCGTCCCCCGGTTGCGTCGGCGGGTGCGCGCTGCGAGTCCGTAGGTGGTTGGGTTGCTTGCTGGTGTGGCGGCTGATTCCTGGGGCTCCGCCCCAGACCCCGCCAATCTGATCAAAAGCCGGGGTCTACGCCGTGCGCGGGTTGATGGCACGCCTGTTGCT
>NZ_JAXAVU010000016.1:0-557206 GCF_033949975.1 Lentzea sokolovensis | reverse complement strand
GACGGGTCACCCGTCGTTCGTCATGTCGAACTCCTTCTCCAACCAGGTGATCGCCCAGATCGAGCTGTTCACCAAGTTCAAGGAGTACGACAACGAGGTCTACCGCCTGCCCAAGGTGCTCGACGAGAAGGTCGCCCGCATCCACCTCGAAGCACTCGGCGGCGAACTCACCGAGCTCACCAAGGACCAGGCCGCCTACCTGGAACTGGATGTCGCCGGGCCGTTCAAACCCGAGCACTACCGCTACTGAGCGCATGGACGGTGACGGGTCCGGCTCGACCTGGGGCCGGACCGTTGCCGTCGAACGTTGTTGCCACCAAAGGAAATTCCGTGCCTGAACACCGGAGTTGTGCGAGATGACCGAAGTGATCTCCGACAGACTGCCACTGGAACGCCAGAATCCGTTCGACCCGCCCGCCGAGGTCACCGCGATCCGTGACAAGGCCCCGATCAGCAGGCTGAGGTTCGCCGACGGACACCTGGGCTGGCTCGTCACCGGCTACCACCAGTTGCGGGAAGTCTTCGGCAGCCCCAAGTTCAGCAGCAGCAGGGAGAACCACCACCTGCTCGACCCGCGGTTCCAGGGTTCCGACGATCCCGGCAACTTCGTCAGCCAGGACCCGCCGGACCACACCCGGATGCGCAAGATGCTGCAGGGCCAGTTCACCGTGCGAAGGATGAACCAGCTGTCCGACTGGATCGGCGAGATCGTCGAGAACCAGATCAAGCATCTGCGCTCCCTCGGCAACCGGGCGGACCTGGTGAAGGAGTTCACTCTCCCGATCCCATCGCTGGTGATCTGCGCGATTCTCGGCATCGACTACGACGAACGGCACAGGTTCCAGGAAGACACCGAGATGCTGGCGAGCCAGAACACCTCGCCCGAGGAGCTGATGGCGGCGCTGCACCGAATCCGCAGCTTCATCGGCGAACTGGTGGTCAGGAAGAAGGCGAACCCCGGCGACGACATGCTCAGCGGCCTGCTGGTCACCGGAGGGCCGACCGACGAGGAAGCGTCGAACATGGCGCTGCTGCTCCTGCTGGCCGGCCACGAGACCACGGCGAACATGCTCGGCCTCGGCACGTTCGCGCTCCTGCAGCACCCGGACCAGCTGAAGATCCTCAAGGACGAACCGGAGATCATCGACAACGCCGTCGAGGAGCTCATGCGCTATCTCTCGGTCCCGCACTTCGGACCGTTGCGCACCGCGCTCGAAGACGTGGAGATCGACGGGCACGTGATCAAGGCCGGTGACACCGTGCTGGCGCACCTGCCCACGGCCAACCGGGACCCGAAGAAGTTCCCCGGCAACCCCGACGAGCTCGACCTGCGCCGCGAGGCACCCCACCACCACCTCGCGTTCGGCCACGGCATCCACCAATGCCTCGGCCACCAACTCGCCCGGATCGAGATGCGGCTCGGCCTCTCCAGGCTGTTCCAGGAGTTCCCCGACCTCCGCCTGGACGTGAAGCCGGAAGAAGTGCCGCTGCGCACGGACATGCTGCTCTACGGAGTCCACTCCTTGCCCGTGACCTGGTCGGAGTGAACGGCCCTACTCGGCGTCCCGCGCCTCGATCAGGTCGAGATCGCGGACGCAGAAGCCGTGGTGCTCGAAGGTCTCGTTGAGCACCGTGCGGAGGCACTGCCGCACCGAGCGGCCGCGCGCGTACGGCGGCCAGACGTCGTCGCCGGGCACCGGCGCCGGCGCTGCGAGCTGCTCGGCGGTGACGTCGTCGAGCCAGGCCTCGAGCTCGGCGGCCTGTGCGGCACGCACGGTCCCGATCTCGTCGAGGGTCGGGTCGAGCGAGAGGTCGAGCCCGTGCGCTTCGCGGTAGGGCTCGACGTCCGGCCCGATGCCCATCGGCGTGAACCGCTCCGTCGAGCCCAGGCAGCAGCGGCGGAACCACGAGTCGTGGACGAAGACGAGGTGGCGCATCGTCTGCACCGCCGACCACTCGTCGTTCACGCTGCGGCGCTCGATGCCGGGCGCACGGCGGATCCGCTCGGTCGTGGCGGCCCAGCCGGCGTGGAGCTGCCGCGCTGCCTCGCGCAGATCGGCGGGGTCCTCGGAGCGGACCAGCACCCGCGCCGGATGGCGCCGGTCGAGCTCCGCCTCGACGTACCCGGTGACCTCGACGCCGTTCACCACGAGGTTCGTGACGAGCCCCTCGATCACGGCGTCCTGCAGGACGACGCCGATCAGGCGTGCTCCGGTCAGATCGCACTCGCGGAACTCCGCACCGTGCAGGTCCTCGTCGACGTATCGCGTCATGCTCCGCATCCTAGGTCCGAGCACATGGCTGACCGGGTGTTTCGTCGTAATCGGCGGCATGGTTCTCTCTGGTCTGAAACCGGAGCAGACGAGAGAGAACCGCGTGATCAGAGACAACGACCCCGCGACGGTCGCCGAGCTTGACCGCCTCGACGAGGCGGTCAAGGCAGCGCCCGCGGGAGACACGACGGCGCAGATCGCGCTGTGGCGCCAGGCGACCGCTCTGGAGCACTGGTTCTTCATCGCGCGGGGCTCGGCCGACCAGCCCCGTCCCTATGCCGTGGCCGCTGAGCAGGGGTCGATGATCTGCCTCTACAGCAGCGCCGCACGGGCGAACGAGGCCGGCCACGTCCTCGGGCTGGCCGACTCGCAGGGGAGCGCGGTGCCGACGTTCGGCGTGCCGATGCCGGTCGCGATCGACTACGTCGCCTCGTTCGGCCAGGTCGGCGTTTTCGGCGTGACGCTGGACCATCCGCGGCTCGGTCACTACATCCCGCTGGCGAACCTGGGTCTGCTCAAGAGCTGGCTCGAGGGGGCCGGGCGGTGAACAGTGCCGGCTCGGGCGACGGCTTCGTCGAGGTGATCGCGCGCGAGGTGGACGCCGACCCCGCGAATCTGGCCCTGCGTGAGGACTTCGTCACGCTGCTACTGGAGCAGGACCTGGGACGCGCGGCCACCGAACTGAAGAAGTTCGAGGCCGTGGGCGGTGATCCGGCACGGGTCCGTCTGCTGCGCGCCCGGCTGATGGCGGCGCGGCTACGAGCTTCGAACCCGCCGCCCGCGGCACCGACCGGGGGAGGCGAGCGGACGCCGGTTCCGGCCCCGTCCGATGAGGACCGTCAGGACAGCGCTGCCGGTCAGGCGTCGCTGTGGGACGCCGAACGCCCGGCGGTGACGCTGGCCGACGTCGCGGGGCTCGCCGAGGTCAAACGGCACCTGGACACCACGTTCCTGGCGCCGCTGCGCAATCCCGAGCTGGCGGCGGCGTTCGGGCAGAAGCCGGGCGGGTCGCTGTTGATGTACGGCCCACCCGGATGCGGCAAGACGTTCATCGCCAGGGCGATCGCGGGCGATCTCGGGGCGTCGTTCATCCACGTGACCCTCGCGGACCTGCTCAGCAGGTGGATCGGGGAGAGCGAGAAGGCGATCCAGAGCGTGTTCCGCGACGCACGCGCGGCAACGCCGTGCGTGATCTTCTTCGACGAGTTCGACGCGCTCGGCGGCCGGCGCACGTCCGGTGGCGGCGGGTCGCAGTCGATGCGGATGCTCGTGACGCAGTTGCTGGAGGAGCTCGACGGTGTGGCGAGCGCCAACGACGGGGTCTACTTCCTGGCGGCGACGAACCGGCCGTGGGACATCGACCCCGCGCTGCGCCGACCGGGCCGGATCGACAGGACGGTGCTGGTGCTGCCACCGGACGCCGCCGCCAGGGCGTCGATCGTCCGGGGCGCGCTGGAGGGCAAGCCGGCCGGCGATGTCGACGTCGCCGCCGTCTCGGCGGCGACCGAAGGGTTCTCCGGCGCCGACCTCAGCCACCTGACGACCACCGTCCTGCAGCAGGCGATGGTCGAGTCGATGAGCAGGGGTGAGCTGGTGCCCGTCACCACCGACGCGATGCTGGCCGCGGTCGGCGGCGTCACTCCGTCCACCACGTCGTGGTTCGACCAGGTGGCGCCGGTGCTCGAGTACGGCGTCGACGACGGCACCTTCGATCAACTCCGGGCGTACCGGGTCAAGCGAGGCATGCGATGAGGGACTTCGGCCGCACGGCCTCCGGCGACGACGGCGCCGTCGAACGAAACCTGGACCTGGCCTGGGAGCTCTTCGCGGCACAACCGGCGCATCCCAGGATCGCCGAGCTGGCCTCACAGGTCCTCGCGTCCCAGCCGGAGCGGAGCAGCGCGGCGCTGTTGCTCGGCAATCACCGTGAGGTGTGCGGCGATGCCGTCGAGGCGCGGCGTCTCTATCTCCAGGTGGCCGGCCGCCGCGACGGCCAGTTCATCAACGCGGCTCGTGCCCTCCGGCACCTGGCGCTGGCCGAGCACGATCATGCCGAGGCGCTGCGGTGGGCGCGCAAGGTGCTGGGCGAGGACCGCGAGGAGTGGGACGACTGGATGGAGCTGGGCTTCGCCCAGGCACTGTGCGGGGACCACGAGGAGGGCTGGCGCCGGCTCGACGAGGCGGTCGCACTGTGCTCCCGGACGGCGCCGGACGGACTCCCCGGCGCGCTGGGGAAGCGCGCGGCGTACCTGCTGGGGACCTTCGCGCCACCCGACCGCTTCGCCGCCACGGCTGAGGAGGCCGTCCGGGTCGACGCGGCGAACTCGTGGGTCGCTCTGATGCTCGGCTGGGCCTATCTGGTGCAGTACCGGTTCGCCGACGCCGAACAACTCGGCCTGCGACTGCTGCGCGAGAACCCGACCGAGGAGATGCTGCACAACCTGGTGGGGACGGCGCGGACGTTGCGGCAGATCTTGGAGAACGCCCACGCCCAGGACATCTCGCTGGAGGACGTCCGCAACGCCGGGGTGATCGAGATGGGGTGGCAGCAGCTCCGCGACCAGATGCTCGGCACCGACCTGGCTTCCGCGCTGGCGGCGCTGGACGACGTGATGCCCGCCGGCCTGCGCGCCACCCTGCGACCGGGTACCTCGATCGCCGACGAGTCCCAGAGGGACGAGCTCGGCTCCATGGCCGCGGAGGACCTGGTGGCCTGGCACGACGGCCAGCAGCCCGGCTCCGGTGGCGCCTGGGGGCTCGCCGAGCCGTTCCGCCTGATGTCGGCAGCCGAGATCATCGCCATGAGCACCGAGATCGAGGCCGACCCTCAAGCGCACCCGGACTGGCCCGAGAACGAGGTCTGGGAACAGGTGATGACCGACGACGCCGGGGCGCACCTGGTCGTCGTCGCGTTCGGAGAGCTGGTCAAGCGCCGCCCAGGACACCCAGACGAGCCCGTGGCCGCGTCCGTGGCCGACTGGATCTGGGACCGGGTGGCGGGCTTCGGCGGTCAGGATCCGCGACCGGCACCCCGGAAGGCCGAGGCGCTCCCGGTCGGCCTGCCGGCTGTCCCCGGCACGTCGCTGAGCGGCACCATCGCCACGATGTACGCCGCTCTGGGAACGTCCGAGAGCTCTGCGCCGTACGAGGAGCTGCGCGGGCTCTTCCCCGGCTCGACCGTCCGGCAGAGCGCGCTGGACCCCGTGCTCCCAGGTCCCGACGGCGTCGACATCGCGTTGCTCGACGGTCTGGTGAAGAAGGTGACCGTCGACGTCGCGCTCTGCCCGAGCGCCGACCGCGTGATCTCCGGGCTGGACCTCGGCGGGCAACGCGAACCAGTCGATGCCCACGTGCGCGCTCACGGCGCCCTCGTGCACAACAGCTGGGAGAATCGCGCCTCCCGTGAGATCACCGTCAACTACGACCTCGCGGAGCATCGACTCGGCTTGCAGTGGAAGGCTGGGGAACTCGCCCGGATCTTCGTGGCCGCCGTCCAGCCGGCAGACGACTGAACAGGGGATGTCGCTTTCTGTAGCAGCGCGCTCACCAGCAGAGATGTGACCATGAACACTTGCCTGTGATGTTGTCGTGTTCATTTCGTAATGTGGCGCGCTGTGTGAGCATGCCCTGTCCCCAACGCAAGGTGTTCCCGAATGTCGGGCCGACATAGAACGCAAGAGACAGCCAGCCGGAAACTGCCCATCGCAGTCGCCGTCACCCTCACCGTGGGCCTGGGCGTGACCTTCTGGGTCGTCCGGGGCTCCGACCAGCCGGTCGATCCAGCCGGAGCCGCCGCCCTTCTGGCCGCCCCGCAGACGTCCGTCAGCCAAGACCTGCGGCCTGTCACGACCTCCACCACCGCGCCGTCGTCCTCGGAACCTCCGGTGACCACCACGCCGCCCCCGGTGACCACGACAACCCCCGAGGCCCCGCCGCCGCCTCCGCCGCCCCCGCCCTGTCCGACCACTCTGGACGGCGTCAAGCCGCACGTGGCGCAGGTGGGTCACCACATCGCGGGCAAGTTCGGTGTCACGGACATCGGCGGCGCCGCCGGCCGGGGCGGTTCCGGCGAGCACCCCCAGGGCCTGGCGCTGGACTTCATGGTGAACACCGCCACCGGCAACGCCCTGGCCGACTACGTGCTGGCCAACCGCAAGGCGTTCGGCGTGACCTACGTGATCTGGCGCCAGCGCTACAACGACGGCAGCGGCTTTTCGCCGATGGAGGACCGTGGCAGCCCCACGGCCAACCACATGGACCACGTGCACGTGTCGTTCCAGGCGGCCGCGACCGTCAAGGTCACCTGCTGATCTCTTCCGGCGGCATCCCCACCGCTCCAACGGCAACGGCCGGTCGACTCTCGCACCTCGTAGGTGTCTTCGAGTGTCGACCGGCCTTTGTCGATGACGCTCGTGTCGGAGTGCCTAGGCTTCGCCTGAAGTGGCGACGGTGCCAAGCGTTCGATGCCTCACGAGGAGACGATCAATGCCGAGTACGTCAGGTGACCAACCGTCCTCCGGGCACGTGCCGAGCCTGCCGGTTCCGCCCATGGTCGCCGACCTCGGCCCGATCACCCACGCGTTGTTCAGGGTGGCGCGGTTGAATCGTCTGCACGCACGGAAGCTGCTCAAGCCCAGTGGCCTGCATCCGGCGCAGGAGCTCGTGATGATGCAGTTGTGGGGCGTGGGGCCGCAGCGGCAGACCGACCTCGTCAACCTCCTCGGCTCGGACGCCGCCACGATGACGCGGACCATCCGCAGACTTGAGGACGAGGGTTTCATCACCCGGCGTCGCGACGAGCGCGACAAGCGGGCCACCATCATCGAGGCGACTGCCGAAAGCCAGGCGTTGCGCGCCGGCGTCGAGCAGGTGTGGTCCGAGCTGGAAGCCACCGTGACGCGAGGCCTCGACCAAGAGCAACGCGACGTCCTTCTGGCGCTGCTCGAGACCGTCGAGTCCGGCCAGGCGCACATCCTCGTCGACGCCCAGATCGACGGCATCGCGCAAATCTGACGAGGTCTCCCCACGCCGGGCCGGCAACCGCTCGGTCGGTTCGAGCTCGACATCAAGCCTCAGGTGTGACCGGGACCACCCGAAAACGACATCGCCCTCGGAACAACTCCGTGCAGTTACCTGTTCGAACAAGTATGTTCAGGTCGAGTCACGAGGAGCCCTCCATGTCGTTCAGCGAAGAAGAACGCGCCTACATCGCCGACCAGCCGCTGGCCCGCATCGCCACCGTGTCGCCCGACGGTCAGCCCGACGCGACACCCGTCACCTTCGACTTCGACGGCACCGACTTCTACGTCGGCGGCCACGACCCCGGCAACACCCGTCGCGCTCGCAACGTGCGGGCCGGTCAGCACAAGGTCGCTCTCATCATCGACGATCTTCTGACCCGGCAACCGTGGACCCCGCGGTTCCTTCGCGTGTACGGCACGGCCGAACTCGTCGATCGCGGTGGCCAGGACGTGCTGAGGATCAGACCGGTCACGAGCTGGTCGATGAACCTGTCCGGCGCCTGGTCGCCAGGGTCGCGTGTGGACAATCCCACGCGAAAAGCCGATCACACCAACAACATCGAGGACTGAGGCTGCCGGGTTGCCGCTGCCGGCCGTAGTGGCCGCCGGCGACGTCGAGCCACGCCCCACCCCGCTTCTCAGGCGACCGCGCCCGCTCTGATCGCCGCGGGCGCGATCATCGTGCCGACCTTTCCCGCGTCGGCTCTCGCGTTCTTCCGTTGCGCACCAACGCCTCGCGTGCACGCGCTGGCTGGATTTCGCGCGCCCAAATTCCCCGCACCCTTCGAATCCACAGACAGGAAGATCATGACCGCGACCGGTTACCAGCCGACCCAGCCCAGGTACAGCTCGACCCTGCCCGTCCCGAGCACGGCGGACGGACCGAAGATCCCCGACGAGGGATACCTCGTCCAGGAGATCGCCGACCAGTTGTACTGGCTGACCGATGGCGGCTACGGGATGATGTTCTCCGTTGCCGACGAGGGTGTCATCGCCGTCGACGCGCCTCCGACGCTCGGACACAACATCACCAGGGCGATTGCGAAGGTCACCGCCAAGCCCGTCACCGACGTGATCTACAGCCACCAGCACTCCGACCACATCGGCGCCTCCAGCATCTACCCGGACACCGTCCGCCGCTACGCGCACCGCGAAACCGCGCGTCAACTGTCGGACGTTCAGGACAAGAACCGCCCCGTGCCGACCGATGTGTTCGACACCTCGATGGTGGTCGGTGAAGGAAAGCACTCGCTGCAGCTCGACTTCCACGGCCCGAACCACTCGACCGGCAACATCCACATCTTCGCGCCGGCGCAGAAGACGCTCATGTTCGTCGACGTCATCTTCCCCGGTTGGGTCCCGTTCGCCTACCTCGCCGTGAGCGCGGACGTCCCCGGCTGGATCAGGGCCCACCACGCGACCAGGAACTACGACTTCGACACCCTGGTCGCCGGTCACCTCACCCGGCTCGGAACACCCGCGGACGTCGACACCCAGATCGACTACGTCACGAATCTCCAGGAGGCCGCGACGCAGGCGCTGGCGTCCGTCGACTTCGCCAAGGTGACCGGCTCCCTCGACCGCGCGAACGGATGGGCCAGGTTCGGCGCCTACTTCGACGCGGTCGCGGGACAGGCCACCGACGCGATCGTCCCCCGGTGGGCCGACCGGCTCGCCGGCGCGGACGTCTTCACCTGGTCGAACGCCTGGGCGATGGCCGAGGCCGTGAACATCGACTTCGGGACCGTCACCGACTACCAGATCCACCCCTGACCGACGCCGTCCCGTCCGCCGCCGTCGCACGATCGTGCGACGGCGGCGGACGGCTCGCCCAGGTGTTCCAGTCCCACGGACATGGACGTCTCACGCGCCCGTCGCCTCAACCTTCGACGTGGGTCCTGTCGTACGTGTCCGGCCGGTCTTGCTCCGCTGGCAGGCCTTGCGATGTGGTGGCGCCGCGGTCTGGCGTGCGTTCAGTCGCGCGACTGCCTGCTGTGCCTGGCTTTCCGGAACTGCGACCAGAGCTGCTCCGCCTTCCGCTCGTGTCCCCCTTCGAGGTAGGCGGCATGGGCGGCGTGCAACTGGCGCTGCACCTCGTCCTGCTGATCGGCGTCCCACGCGAGCAACGCGAGGTGCTTGTGCGCATGCCCGACCAGGTCGTGGCGGCCGGCGGCCTGGGAGATCTCGACACAGTCCAGGAAGTACTCGACCGCGCGTTCCGAGAGCCCCGCGGTGTCGGCGAGGACCCCCAGGCTGTAGTGGACCTGGGCCTCACCGGAGCGAAGGCCGCCCTTGCGAAAGCACGCCAAGGCCGCGCCGTGGAGCCGCCATGCCGCGTCGAAGTCCTTGCGGCGCCGGGCGAGCAATGCCAGCTTGTGCAACGCTTCGCCCTGACTCTCGTCGTCATCGAGGTCGCGGCTGAGCGCGGCGGCCGACTCGAACAGTGCGCGAGCGGCCTCGTCGTGGCCCATCTCGCGGTGCAGGCGCCCCAGTCCTAGCAAGGCCTTGGTCTCCGCTTTCCGATCGCCCAGGCTCACGGCCGCGTCCAGAGCCAGTTCGTAGGCGGAGATCCCTTCGGCCGCGGTGCGGCGGCTGTAGAAGAAGTAGAGGAACGTGCCCAAGGCGAACGCCAGGCGCAGCACCTGTTCACGACGGCCGGTCCGGTGCGCGAGAGCGATGACGGCGAGGATGCTGTCACGCTCGGCTCGCAACCAGACGTGGGCACGCCTGCGGCTCTCAAGGCCGGGCCACTGTTGTTCGGCCTGCTCCGCCGCCTCGACGTAGTAGTCGATCAGGCGGATGAGCGCGGCCTCGCGCACCTCTTCCGCTTCGGCATCGCAGTGCTCTGCCGCGTACAGCCGCAACAGGTCGTGGAAGCGGAACCAGCCGGGCGGTTCACCGCTCTCGATCATGTGCGCGCGCCGCAGGCCGGTCAGCAGCTTCCGCGTGGACTGCGGTGATCGGCCGGCCAGTGCCGCCGCTGCCTCGGTGCTGACCTGGAGGCCGGGGCTGAGCGACAGCAACCGGAACAGCCGCTGCTCCTCGTGGGCGAGCCTGGCGTGCGAGAGGTCGAACGCCGCGCGGACGGCCAGGTCGTCGTAGCTGAGTTCGGCCAGTCGCGCTTCCCGCAGCAGTACGACGAGTTCGGTGGGCGGAAGCCCGGGATCGTCGGACAGCAGGGCCGCCACGATGCCGAGCGCGAGCGGCAACCGTCCGCACAGTTCGGCGATCTCGTGCGCGGCCCGCGGGGCATCGGCGATCCGCGTGTCGGTGGGATCGGTGGCCTGCAGGAGGTTCGCGAGCATCCTCACCGCGTCGTCGGCCGGCAGCACGTCGATCTCGACACGCCGGGCGCCCTGCAGATCTCCGAGCGTGTGCCGGCTGGTCACGAGCACGCGGTGCTGGTCGCCCGGCGGCAGCAGCGGCCGGACCTGTTCGGACGACGACGCGTTGTCCAGCACCACCAGCATCGGCCGGCGCTTCGCGAGCTGGGAGCGGTAGAGCGCCTCTCGTTCCGGCTGCGACTCCGGCACCCGCAGCACTCCCAGCGCGCCGAGGAAGGTGGCGAGCGCGGTCAGCGGTTCGACGCGCGTGCCGTAGCCCTGGAGATCGATGAACAGCACACCGCCCGGGAACCGACCGGCGGCGTCGTGGGCAGCCTTGACCGCCAGCGTGGTCTTGCCGACGCCGGCGAGTCCCGTGGACACGACGACCGGTTGCGGGCCGTCCAGCGCCGCGGCGACGACGGCGAGGTCCGCGGACCGGCCGGTGAACTCGGCGGCGACCGGTGGCAGTCCGTCGAGTGCCATCGGGGCCCGAGACTGCAGGTACACGTCACGTGCTTGCACCACGGTGCCGTGGACGACCCCACTCACCTCGTTGTGCACACCTTCGTTGTACCGCAGACAGGTCCAGTTCGCGCAGGAACCGCGCGCGATCGGTCTAGCCGCCGGGCGGGCTCGTGCAAAAGCGGACAGGATCCTGGGCGGCCGTATTCCGTGGGAGCGTTTCCATGGTGCACTGCAGTTCGGCACCGATCGGGTCCGGCCGTCGGGAAGGGTGCACGGCGTGCCCGACGCGGGGGACCGCTGCTCCGACACCGCGGGCACCGTCTCCGGCTGCCCGACCCCCGCTCAGCTGGAAGCCGAGGACGCGCACAACACCGGCGGCGTCAAGACGAACGTCAACCACACGGGCCATTTCGGCAGGGCGTTCATCGACGGCCTCTGGGCGCAGGGCGCCACGTCGTCGTTCACGCTGCACCGCACGTCGGCGGCACCGGGCTCCGGCGCGATCACAGTGCGGTACGCGAACGCCAACATCGACGCCCGCACGATGACGCTGTCGGTGGACGGACGCGCCGTGCGTCAGGTGAGCTTCCCGAAGGTCTCCGACAGCTGGGACGCCTGGGGCACGGTCACCTTCGACGACGTCCCGTCGAGCGGCCGCGACCCGGTGGTGACGCCGTCCTGCGGCCAGAACGACACCGGTTCGATCAACCTCGACCGGCTCGGCCACCGCGGACCGTGACCGGCTGGGATCAAGGGTGGTTGCTCGCGCTCTTCGCGTGATCCCGGCATGCGGGCGCGAGTGCTGTGCGGGGCGGTCGTCGCGCCGACGCGTGCCATCGTGGTGAAGGGCGACTCACCGGATTCGCCCTGGTCGTGTGCGGCCGAACGACCTGTCAGCGCCGTGTCAGCCGCGGCCCCTAGCGTGATCGACGCCTGATTTTCCGTGCCCGCCGACCGGACACCCGGCGACCGCGGGCGCGCCGGTGTGGAATCACGTGATCGTCGGCTTGAAAGGAGGTCTGCTTACCGGGACCATGGCCTCTTGTGGAGGCAAAGCACAGGGGGCAGCGCCAACACTGGCAGGTACCGTTTTCTGACCACAGATACTGCCGTCCAATGGCGTGATGAATCTGCTGGGGGAGTTGTGAGGACTGGGGAAACAGCGTTCGTGCCTGCAGCCAGGGGAGGATCAGCACTCGATTTTCCATTGACTACCGGGCCGGTGCGGACTATATCCACGCGTACCCTGTCGATCGGGAACTCGCCGCGCTCGACCGGTATTGACGAAGCACACGTGCAGGTGCTCAACGAATCCATTACCGAGCTGCCACCGATCATCGTGCACCGCGAGACGATGCGGGTGATCGACGGCGCGCACCGTCTGCAGGCGGCCAGGGCCGCGGGTGCCGACGAGATCCGGGTGCGGTTCTTCGACGGCGACGAGAACAGTGCGTTCGTGGTCGGTGTGCGGGCGAATACGGCGCACGGGTTGCCGTTGTCGCTGGTAGAACGCAAGAAGGCGGCGGCGCGGATTCTGAGGGACTACCCCGAGTGGTCGGACCGGGTCATCGCCGTGGCCACCGGTCTCTCGGCCAGGACGATTTCCGGGTTGCGCGGGTGCTCAACCGCGGAAGGTCCGCAGTTGAACAGCCGGGTCGGGATGGACGGGCGCAGGCGTCCGGTCAGCACCGCCGGGGGCAGGCGGCTGGCATCGGAGATGCTGTCCGCGAAACCGGACGCCTCGATCCGCGAGATCGCCAGGGCCACCGGCATCTCCCCTGGAACCGTGAAGGACGTCCGCGATCGCATGGACCGAGGGCTTGATCCGGTACCCGAGCAGGTCTCCGCGGCGCACCGAGCCGGGAACCGGCACCAGAAGAAGGACCACAACGGCCTCACGTCCGAGGACGTCGCCGCCCTGTTGCGGGGCATCCACCGGGACCCGTCGTTGCGGTTCACCGACGCCGGACGGCTGATGCTGCGCTGGCTCGACGCCAACGCGGTCGGCAGCACGGAGCGGGAGCGTCTGGTGGCGGACCTGCCGGCGCACACCGCCGGGGTCATCGCCGAACTGGCTCGCTGGTATGCGGCCGATCTGGCCGAGTTCGCGGCTCGGCTGGAAGGGCGCTCGCCGCTCGGCAACTGATCGCTCCACGCCCGCCTGGGACAGCCATCGCGGGCAGTGGCCAGAGCGGTCGTGCCGACCGGCGACCCCTGCCGGCCGGCACGGCCAGCCGCTCGCGGTCGCGGGTCCGGGCGCGTGGTGCGTGCTCGTCGACCTGCGATTTCGCGACGCCGACGACCCCTGATGACGAATTCCGCGGCGCGGTCCGCGGATGCTGTCAATTGGTGAATTTGTCGGCTTCATTGACGATGACAGTGCTCAATTGGACGTGTCCGATCAGTCCGGCACCGTGGTAGTGGGCGGATTCAATAGTTGCCCAGCGCTAATACTCGCTATATGGTCGAGAAAGATTCTGGGGCGGGGCTCGAACACTGGGGTGCGTGAGCCGGACTTCGGAAAGCTCGTATCACGCTGTTGCCGCAGGCTGCGGCAGTTGGGGGTTTGTGTTGATTCGCGGTGCCTGCGTCAGCCTGCCGTTCGCCGGCTGGAACCGTGACCGGAGGGGTGATGTGAGTGCGGCGTTCTCCCAGGGGAACGCCGTCAGGTCGAGGGTTGCCGAGTGAGCAGTCTCGTCGACCGTCATGATCTGATCCTGCTGGACGTAGACGGCGTTCTCGTGCTCGGCCGGAATCCCATTCCGGGTGCGGCGGAGACAATTGCGGCCATCCGTGCCAAAGGTGTGCCACTGCGTTTCACCACCAACAGCCCGCGTCGCCGCACCGCCGAGGTGGCGGAAATGTTGAACAACGCCGGTATCGGAGCCAGTGCCGACGAAGTGGCGACCCCTGCCGCTATCGCCGCGACTGCCTTGGCCGAACGTCTCCCGTCCGGCGCGGCGGTCCTCGTCGTCGGCTCGGGCGCGCTGCGTGACGAGGTGGCGGCCGTCGGACTCAAACCCGTCGACTCCGCTGACGACGAGCCACAAGCCGTGGTGCAGGGTTTCGACCCCGCCATCGCCTGGCCCGTTCTCGCGGAAGCCGCCCTCGCCCTGCATCGTCCGGAAACGCTGTGGATGGCGACCAACCTGGACGACACCTGGCCCGCCGAGCGCGGTTTGGTACCCGGTAACGGCGCTCTCATGGCAGCGCTCACAACCACCACCGGTCGCAGGCCGGACCTGTCTGTCGGCAAACCCGAACCGACCATGTTCCAGCAGCAGGCCAAGGCGCTCAACGCTCGAAAACCATTGGTGGCGGGTGACCGGCTGGACACCGACATCGAAGGCGGGATCCGGGCCGGGTTCGACACGCTGCTGGTTCTGACCGGCATGACAACCCGGGACATGGTGGCCCATTCGCACGTCCAGCCGACCTATGTCGGTGAGAGCATCACGCACCTTCTCGCTGAATCCGCGGTCTTGTGACTCAGCCGTGGTGAGGCGCTGAGTGCATTGATCCCCGCAGAGAATGGTGAACACTCCGTGGCATCGTCGAAACTCCCGAGTCCTACTCCTGTGAGCACCGTGCTGGTCATGGGAATGGGCAACATGGGGGAGCGGCTCGCGTACCGTTTGGCAGAGGGCGGGCGCGTGCGGCGCCTTGTGCTGGCCGGGCGGTCCGCCGAGACGGTCGAGGCCATCGCCGGCACCGCCGCCAGCATCTCTGATCACGTGGTCGAACCGGTCGTCGTGAACGCGACCCGGCGGGACGAAGTCGCCGACCTCCTCGCCCGCACACGGCCCGACCTGGTGGTGCAATGCGCGGCCGTGCGTGGGCCCTGGGCGCTGTCGGGTCGGGACGACGCGGCGGCGACGGCCGTCCTCAGCGGCGGTCTGGCGCTGCAGTTGCCGTACCAGTTGCCGGTGCCGCTGGCCGTCATGCGAGCGACCCGGGACGCCGGCTACACGGGACCGGTCGCGAACCTCTCGTTTCCCGATGTGACCGGACCGGTTCTCGCCCGTCTCGGGCTGGCCCCGGCAGTCGGACTCGGCAACGCCGCGATGGTCGGACTTCGCGTTCGCGCCGCGCTGCGTGCCGCCGGGGCTGACGGCGAGGCGCCGCTCATCCGCGTCATCGGTCACCACTCTCAGCTGCTCGACGCGATGCTGTCCCGTGAACCGGCCGATCGCGCCGACCGCTGCATGGTCTTCCTGGGCGAGGACGGACGACGTGCGGACGAGCTCGCCTACCGGGCGCCGTCGATCGTGCGGTCTCAGCGCTACAACGAGGTCACGGCTGCCGCCGCGATCCCGGTGCTGCACGCTCTCCTTCCCGGCGCGGCACCTCTGCGCTGCTCGACCGCCGCCCCCGGCGGGCTCCCAGGTGGCTATCCCGTGCGGATCGACAACGGCGCGGTCACCCTCGACCTGCCACCCGGTGCCGATCCAGCCGAAGCGATCGCGTTCAACGAGAAACAGGCGCGCGGCGACGGTGTGGAACGCATTGACGACGACGGCACCGTTCATTTCACCGCGGCGGCTCGTGACGCGGTGGCGGAGGTGGACCCCGGAATTGCCGATCCGCTTCCGGTCGCCGATCTGGAGAAGCGGGCCAGGCGCCTCGACGACCTGCTGATGTAACCATTGTCAGACCGTGTTCAAAGGCCACTTGAACAATCGCAAGGAGCACCATGTCGGTTGACGACGCTGACTTGACCGCGCCCTACCGCGTGGTCGTCAATGACGAGGAGCAGTACAGCATCTGGCCTGATGGCAGGGAGGTTCCTGCCGGCTGGCGGGTCGTCCGGGAGGCCGCCCCGAAAGCGGACTGTCTCGACTACGTAGAAGAGATCTGGACCGATATGCGGCCGTTGAGCACGCGCCGGGGCGCCTGAGCGGAAATCCGCTGTCCGGACATCTTTTGTCGTGATCCGATGGGGGCAAGTCTTGAGTAGCGTTGAGGATTCCACCCTCCACGAGTTGTTTCAGGATGCGGTGGATCGAACTTCTCTGCACGAACTGTTCGAAGCCCAGGTGGACCGCACCCCCGAAGGCGCCGCACTGGTCCTGGGAAACGAGGCGTGGACCTACCGGCGACTCGACGATCGCGCCAACCAGATCGCGTGGAGCCTGCTCGCGAAGGGGGTCGGGCCGGAGCACGTCGTCGCTCTGCACACCCGGCGGTCGCCGGCGGCGTTCGCGGGGATGCTCGGCGTCCTGAAAGCCGGTGCCGCCTACCTGCCCATCGACCCGGCGCTTCCCGCCGCCCGCATCAGCTACATGCTCCAGGACTCCGGCGCCGCGGTCAGGCTCGCCGACCACACCACCTCTGAGCTGAACAGCCACCTGGACACCCTCGTCCTGGACGACGAGGAGACCTGGACGCGGCACCCCTCCACCCGCCCGAGCGTCGCGGTCAGCCCCGGCAGTCTCGCCTACCTCATCTACACCTCGGGTTCCACCGGTCAGCCCAAGGCCGTCATGGTTCCGCACAGCGCCATCGTCAACCACACCGTCTGGGCCGTCTCGGACGTCTGGCGCGGCAAGCAGCTGAAGTTCCTGCACCGCATGTCACTGAGCTTCGACGCCTCGAACCTGGAGATCTACGGTCCGCTGACGTCCGGCGGCACGGTCGTGCTCACCCCGAGTCAGACCGGGATCGACATGGACGAGCTCCGGGAGCTGATCACCAGCGAGCAGATCGACGTGATCGGGGTGACGCCGCCGGTGCTGCGCGAAGCCCTCGCGGCGCGTGCCCTGGCGGGGACGGGCCTGCGCTGGCTGATGTGCGGCGGAGAAGCGCTCGAAGCCGACCTGGTCACCGAATGCAGGACGCAGCTCCCCGGCATCGAGGTGGCCAACTTCTACGGCCCGACCGAGACCTGCGTCAACTCGACCTACTACCCGGCCCCCGAAGACCAGGAACCGGGGCCGCTGCCCATCGGTTCGCCGATCCGCGGCACCAGCGCGTACGTGGTCGACGAGACGCTGAACCTGGTCCCTCCCGGTGTGGCGGGGGAGCTGCTGATCGGCGGGGCCGGGGTGACGCGCGGCTACCACGGCCGGCCGGGCCTGACCGCGGAACGGTTCATCCCGGACCCGTTCGGCGCCCCCGGCGCTCGGCTCTACTGCACCGGCGACCTCGTCCGCCGGGGATCGTCGGGAGAGCTGGAGTTCCTCGGCCGGATCGACCAGCAGGTCAAGCTGCGCGGCTTCCGCATCGAACTCGGCGAGATCGAAGCGACCCTGGCCGGGCTCGACGGTGTCACGGACGCGGCGGTGACCGCGGTCCGGCACCCGAGCGGAGGGACCCAGCTGATCGGCTACGTCACCGGAGGCGCGAACACCAAGGTGCTGCGCGATGAGCTGAGCGCTCGCCTGCCCGACTACATGGTGCCGTCCATGATCGTCAGCCTGGACAAGCTCCCCCTGACGTCCAACGGCAAGCTTGACCGCGCCGCGCTTCCGGTGCCGGAGCAGGCCGGAACCGGTGAGGGCCATGTCAGTCCGCGAGACCCGGTGGAGCACCTCCTCGCGGAGCTCGTCGCCGAAGTCCTGGGCGTCGACCTGGCTCGTGTCGGTGTCCACGACGACTTCTTCGACCTGGGCGGGCACTCGCTCCTGGTCACCCGGCTGATCGCGCGGGTGGGCAGTGTCCTGGCCGCGTCGCTGAAGCCGCGGGACGTGTTCGAAGGCAGGACGGTCGCGAGGCTGGCCGCTCAGGTGCGCGAGTCCCGAAGCACAGCACCGTTGCACCCGATCCGTCCCGTCGGACGCGACGGCCGCACACCCCTGTCGCCGGCTCAGGAGCGGTTGTGGTTCCTGGAACAACTGCGACCGGGAACCACCACCTACACAGCCGCCGTCGAGTACCGCCTCCGAGGTGTTCTGGACGTGGCGGCGCTGAGGACCGCACTGTCCGATGTGGTCGGTCGGCACGACGCACTGCGGACCGTCTTTCCCACCAACGGTGAGCGCCCGCAACAGGTCGTCCTGGAGCAGGTCGACGTGCCGTGGGAGTTCCACGATCTGCAGGGCCGGGACACGGACTCCGTACGGGCGCTCGTGAACGACGTGGTGCGCACACCGTTCGACCTGGCCGCGGGCCCGTTGCTCCGCGCCCAGCTGCTGGGCATCAGCGCGGAAGAGCACCTCCTCGTGCTGACCGTCCACCACATCGCCTTCGACGGTTGGTCCTTCAACGTCCTGACCCGCGAACTCGCGCACTGCTACCGGGCACGGGTGGACCGAACCGCGCCCGGCCTGCCGGCGCTGTCGCTGCAGTACGCCGACTTCGCTGCCTGGCAACGGGACTGGCTGGGCAGCGGTCCGGCCGCCGAGCAACTCGAGTACTGGCGGGACCGCCTGGCGGACGCGCCGGCCGCGCTGGACCTCCCGGTGAACCGGCCTCGTCCGGCCGTCCAGACGCACCGCGGTGGGTTCGAGCCGGTGTTGATCCCCACGGATCTGGTGGAACGGCTTCGGAGTCTGGGCAGGCGCGAGGGTGTCACCCTCTTCATGACCCTGCTCGCCGGGTTCAAGGTGCTGCTCGCCCGCCACGCGGGGGTCACGGACGTCGTGGTGGGCACCCCCGTCGCGAACCGCAACAGGGTCGAGCTCGAGCAACTGATCGGGTTCCTCGTCAACACCTTGGCGTTGCGCACCGACCTGACCGGCGATCCCACCCTGTCGGAGCTGCTCGGCCGGGTGCGCGAGACCTGCCTCGGCGCGTACGCCAACCAGGACGTGCCGTTCGACCAGGTCGTGGAGGACCTGCGGCCGTCGCGGGACCTGAGCAGGTCACCGGTGGTCCAGGTGATGTTCGGGTTCGACGTCGCGGTGGCGCGGGCCGACTCGCTGCACGACCTGAGCCTGGACTTCTCCAGGCTGGAGAACGGTTTCGCCGTGTGCGACCTGGTGGTCGACCTCGTGGACGACCCCCGCGGAGTCGTCGGTGGCTTCACGTACGCGTCGGATCTGTTCGACGCCACGACCATCCGCCGGATGATCGGCCACTACCTCACGATCCTCGACTCGATGACGCGGCACGATCCGGCGGCGCTGCGGACGTCCCGGGTGGAACTGCTGCCCGCGGCCGAGCGAGCCGAGATCATCGCGGCCGGGACCGCGCCGGAGACGACGTGGCCGGGTCACTCCGGCCTGCACGAGGACTTCGAGTCGCAGGTGGACAAGACCCCGGACGCCATCGCGGTCCGCTGTGCCGAGCACGCGTGGACGTACCGTCAGCTCGACGATCGGGCCAACCGAATCGCCTGGAGGTTGCGCGAGCAGGGCATCGGACCCGAACAGGTGGTGGCGCTGTGCGCCCAGCGCTCCCCGCACGTGGTCGCCGGGGTGCTCGGCATCCTGAAGGCGGGCGCCGCCTACCTGCCCATCGATCCCGCACTGCCGCCCGCTCGCGTCCACTACATGCTCGAAGACGCGGCGAGCACCGCGGTGCTGACCGACCGCCACAGCGTTGCCCAGGTCGAAGGCCGCGGACAGGTGCTCCTCCTCGACGACGAGGACACCTGGAACCCGTACCCGGCTGATCGCCCGGCTGTCCGCGTGGGCCACGACGACCTCGCCTACCTCATCTACACCTCCGGCTCCACCGGCCTGCCCAAAGCCGTGACGATGAGTCATCGGGGAATCCACTGGCTGAACGTGTCGCTGGCGAGCGAGATCATCGGCACCGGCCCTCGTCCGAAGACGGTCGCGCTCAACTCCCCGATCTTCTTCGACGGTCACGTGATGCTGTTCGCCTGGATGGCCGCCGGAGCGACGATGGTGATCGTTCCTGAGGACGTCCGGCGTGATCCGCGGCTGCTCGCCGATCTGCTGATCCACCACGAGGTCGAACTCATGGACGTCACTCCGTCCCAGCTGGACATGGCGATCAGCGTCGACGTGCTGGAAAAGATCCCGGCCGAGACGACGATGCTCGTCATCGGGGAGGCGGTCAGCGAGAAGCTCTGGCGCACACTGGGCGACGGCCCGTGGCAGGCCTACAACCTCTACGGCCCAACCGAAACCCACGCCGCCACGATGACGATCATCGACCCGGCCGAGCCGCTGAGCATCGGTTTTCCGATGGCGGGATACGACGCCTTCGTGGTCGACGCGTCCGGAGAGCTCGTGCCGCGGGGTGTGGCCGGGGAACTGGTCGTGGGCGGCGGTCGCATCGCGCGCGGCTACCACAACCGACCGGCGCTCACCGCCCAGCGGTTCATCCCCGACTCGTTCACCGGCAGGGCCGGGCGCCGGCTGTACCGAACCGGCGACATCGTCCGGTACACCTCGGCCGGGGCGCTGGAGTTCATCGGCCGCCGGGACAACCAGGTCAAGGTGCGGGGTTACCGGATCGAGCTCGGTGAGATCGAGGCGGCGATCCTGCGCGAGCCGGGCGTCACCGCCTCCGCGGTGACGCTGTACGACGGTGCCGCCGGGGACAAGCGCATCGCCGCGTACTTCGTGGCCCCGCCGTCGCTGACGGAGGCGGATGTCCTGCGGGGGCTGAAAGTCCGGCTGCCGGAGTACATGGTCCCGTCGTCGCTCCTGAGGCTCGACTCCTTCCAGATGACCAGGAACGGGAAGGTCGACCGGTCCGCGCTGCCGGAGGCGAAGCCGGTCGGCACCGACGACGGGGATGCCACGCCTCCGAGCGACGACACGGAAGTCCTGCTGACCGACCTGTGGTCGGAGCTGTTGAACGATGGCGGTCTGGGCGTCCACAGCCACTTCTTCAAGTCCGGTGGCCATTCGCTGCTCGCCATCCGGCTGATCACCCGGATCAACCAGGAGTTCGCGGTCGACCTGCCCCTGCAGGCTTTGTTCCGCAACCCGACACCGCACGGCATGGCGAAAGAACTGCGCGAACTCGCCTCGTAGATCACGAAATAAAGTACTCCTGCGTTAATCGGCAGTGGACATCTCTCCTGCTCTCATTAGGATGTGAGAAAACGTGGCGTTGAACTTTGTGCTGATGTTGACCGAAAAAGATGTGACAATTCCTGACGCGGTCGACGTGTACGAGAAGCTCTCGGTCGACGAGCTCCGGATCATCGCGTTCAAGGACGTGGGCATCGATCCGCAGATGGCCAAGGACCTGACCGAGGCCGCGCACGCGGACGGCCGGTCGGTCCTGCTGGAGCTGGCCGACATGAGTGACGCCGGCCAGGAACGGGGCTACCAGTTCGCGCTGGACCTCGGCGTGGACCGCGTGATCGGAGCGTGGCGGCCGGACGTGGCACAGACGTTCGCGGGGAGCGGGAAGCCCGAGTACTGGCCGTTCGTCGGATCCCTGTCCGGAAGCCCGTTGGTGCTGGCCAGCTCGCCTGACGAGCTGGCGGCCGAGGCGGAGCGGCTGAGCGCGACGGACGGCGTGCGAGGCATGTGCCTCATGCCCTACCGGCAGTCCTCGTACGACCCCGTGCTGCTGATGCAGCGCACGGCGGCCGCGGCGACCGTGCCATTTGTCATCGCGGGAGGCGTGCGCGGGGCCGAGCAGATCACCGATATCGCCGGTGCGGGCGCCTGGGGTTTCACGATGGGCGGCGCCGCGCTCGCGGACCGGCACGACGATCCGGCATCGGTGACCGAGCGCGTCTCCGAAATCATTCGACTTTCCCGGTAAGCGTCCGACGCACACTGAGTTTTTCATGGGAGCAATGAAATGAAGCTCGTCTGCAAGAACTGTTCTGATCTGCCCGGTGTCGGTTCCGTGGACGGCCCCAACGAATGGCTGTGCACCCGCTGCGGTGAAGCGCTGTCGGAGTCGCTGCCCGACGTCGCGAGTTGGGCGGACGCGGTCACCGACACACCGGGTGTCGGCCGCTACGCCGCGCTCCTGCCGGTGTCCGCGCCGGATGACCTGCGCAGCAACGAGAAGGCGCTGATCCCGCTGGAAAGCCCGCGGCTGGCCGAAGCGCTCGGCGTCGCGTCCGTCCGGCTGGTGCCGCAGACCCTGAACGACACCGGCACGTTCAAGGACAACGAGGGTGTGCTCCTGGCGGCCAAGTGCGTCGAGTGGGGGCTGTCGTCGGTGTGCATGCACAGCTCCGGCAACACGGCACGGTCCTACCAGTACTACATGGAACGGCTGGGCGTCGTGTGCACGGGCTTCGTGCCGCAGCCGTCCGCGTACAAGTGCCCGACCACCTCGATGGGCAAGTCGCAGGTGGTGGCCGTGCCGGGCAACATGGTGAACGCGGCCGACGCGGCCATCGCGCACAGCAAGGAACACGGCGCGTTCCGGCTGACGCCGAGCCAGTGGAAGATCGAGGGCAAGGTCCCGGTGGGACTGGCGATCGCGGAGCGGTGCGCCGACGCCACGATCATCGCGGTGACGATCGCCAGCGGCTACGGCCCGCTCGGCTTCGAGCGCGGCATCCAGCGCGCCAGGGCCGCGGGACTGCCGGCACCGGGCGAGTACACGTACCACCTGTTCCAGGCGGCGGACGCCGGGCTGCTGGGTGCGGCGTTGCGGGAAGGCCGTGACGAGATCGACCTGAGCGACATGGTGGCGCCGGAGCACGCCTTCGAACCCACGCTCCAGTCGACGAACCCGAACCGCACGTTGCCGTTGGTCCGTCAGCTGGTGGCGGACACCGGCGCGAGCATCGACTCGGTGGAGCCGTCGCGGGTGGAGAAGGAGGCTCAGCTGCTGATCGACGCATGCGCCGAGCTGGACATCCCGCTGGCGTACGAGACGGAGAAGTCGGCCTTCATCTGCTGGGGCGGGCTGCGGCAGGCCGCCGAGTCCGGCCGGCTGTCGCCCGACGACCGAATCGTCATGATCGTGAGCGGTTCGACGCCGCTGAACCAGCTGCCGTAAACGCCCGGAGATCCCAGTCGGCGGCCGCTGTTCCCGGCCGCGGCACGGAAGCCCATTCGAAGGGGCAACGCAGCTGCGATGAGCACAAAGAACATTCCTCTGTACGAGTGGTTCGCCGCCTCGGCGAAGCGCTGCCCGGATCAGCCCGCGCTGGAGATCGCGGACAGCGTGATCAGCTACGCGGAACTCGAAGGCATGGCCGAGTTCCTCGCCGGCCGGCTGCTGGCCGCCAATGACGACGTCGCACCCCGGCGCGTCGGTCTGCTGGCCGCGGCGAACACGGTTTTCGCGTACGCCGGGTATCTCGCCGTCCAACGACTCGGTGCCACGGTCGTGCCGCTCAACCCGTCATTCCCTGCCGCTCGCAACGCGGCGATCACCCGGGCCGCCGGGCTGGACCTGGTGCTGGGGGAGCGGGAAGGGCTCGGCGCCGATCTGCCCGCCCGAGTGCTCGCCGTGGATTCCGGAGAGTTGCCGGGAGTCAGGTCCGCGGGTGAGCTACCCGGACTCGCCGCCGGGCCGGAGGACCTGGCCTACATATTGTTCACCTCGGGCTCCACCGGTGAGCCCAAAGGCGTTCCCATCCAGCACCGCAACATTTCCGCGTATCTCAGTCACAGCATCGGGCACTACGAGCTCGAGCCGGGGTGCCGGGTGCTTCAACCGTTCGAGCTGACGTTCGACGTGTCGGTGCTGGCGATGTTCGTCGGGTTCGGCTCCGGCGCCACGGTGGTGGTGCCCGGTCGCAACGATCTGCTCGCGGCAGCGCGGTTCGTGCAGCGCCGCAAGCTCACGCACTGGTTCTCAGTGCCGTCGGTGATCTCCTTGACGCAACGGATAGCCCCACTTCAGCCAGGGTCGATGCCGACGCTGCGACGCAGCATGTTCGCCGGCGAGGCTCTCGCTCTCCAGCAGGCGGAAGCGTGGCACGCGGCGGCGCCGAACGGGGTGGTGGAGAACGCCTACGGACCGACCGAGCTCACCATCATCTGCGCGGAGTACGTGTTGCCCGCGCAGGTGGCGGAGTGGCCGCGCACACCCAACGGGACGGTGCCCATCGGACCCGGTCTCAGTTCCCTGGAATGCGTTGTTCTCGACGCCGAAGGCAAGCCGGCCGAGGAGGGGGAGTTGTGCGTTCGAGGCCCGCAACGTTTCGCGGGTTATCTCGACCCGGCGCACAACGAGGGCCGATTCCTGGCCTACGAAGGAGACAAAGCGACGCCGTACGACCCGGCGACCCCGCTCACTGACGAACATTGGTATCGCACAGGTGACCGGGTTCGCACCAGTGCGGACGGATACATCTACTGCGAACGCCTGGACCATCAGGTCAAGGTGCGTGGTTACCGCGTCGAACTCGGCGAGATCGAGGCGGTCTTGCGGGAGCAGCCCGGAGTGCGCGACGCGGTGGTGGTCGCCCAGTCGGCACTCGGCGGCGACGCGGTGCTGGCCGCCGCGTACACGGGCCGGATCAGCGACACCGAGGACCTTTTCCAGGCACTCCGGGAAAGACTGCCCTCCTACATGGTCCCCGTTTCGCTGACCGCGTTCGAAGAATTCCCACTCAATGTGAACGGCAAGGTCGACCGACGGCGTTTGGCCGAGGCGTTGTCGCGATGAGCGGCCCAACTGGAACATCCGACTCTGAAAGGGGACGTGCTGATGTCTGAGGGCAACCACCCGTACGACGTTGTTGTGGTAGGCAACGGCTCGTTGGGACTCTCGCTCGGCCTGGAACTCGCCCGGCGCAAAGTGCGCGTGGCCGTGCTCGGCCAGCCACACCGGCCGGGTGCCGCGTCCACGGCCGCGGGAGCGATGCTCGGCGCCTTCGGTGAGGTCACCGCCGACCTCATGAACAGCGAGTCCGGCCGGAGCAAGCACGAGCTGGCCTATCAGGCGAGCAAGCTGTGGCCCGAGTGGGTGAGCGAACTTCCCCGCGACTCGACCGACGCGGATCTGTTCACGGCCAAGGGCACCTTCGTGATGCTGAACGCCGTCGGCATGCCCGAGCTCGACACGCGGAACTACAAGGCCATCCGCGACTCGCTCGTCAAGTACGGCGAGAACTTCGAGGACGTGGATCCCGAGGACATCGACTGGCTGGACGCCGAACCGACGGCACGTCCGCTGCAGGCGATGTTCCTGCCGGACGAGCACGCGGTGAACGCCACCGAGTTGGTCATGCGACTGGAAAAGGCGTTCCTGGCGGCCGGCGGAATGCTGATCGCGGAGCGCGCGACCCGTGTCGAACACGCCCACGGCCGGGTGCACGGGATCGCACTGGAATCCGGCACGATCCTGCGCACCCACAAGACCGTGCTGGCCGCGGGGGCGTTCTCCCAGACCGTCCTGGACAGCGTGCCCGAACAGGCCGTGCAGATCCCGCGGCTCGTCAGCGGCTACGGGGTGTCCGCCGTGGTGGACACCGTCGACGGCACCTGCCCGCAGAGCGTGATCCGCACGCCCAACCGCGCTTTCGCGTGTGGCCTGCACGTCGTCCCCCGTCCTGAAGGTCAGGTCTACGTCGGGGCGACGAACATCATTTCGATGGAGCCGCGGGAGACCGCGCTCATCTCGGACGTGCTGTTCCTGCTCAACTGCGGCAACCGTCAGGTTCGCCGGGGTCTGGCCGACAGCGGTCTCCGCAAGATCCAGGTCGGCAACCGGCCCGTGCCGCTCGACGGGATGCCGCTGATCGGTGAGACGGGGCTGAGCGGTCTGTGGATGATGACCGGCACCTATCGGGACGGTCTGACGCTTTCCCCGCTGCTGGCCAGGGAAATGGCCGCGCTCCTGCTGGAGGAGGAGGCCACCGTCGACCTGGAGCAGTTCCGGCCGGTCCGGCCTCCCGTGCAGCTCGCGAGCCGGGAGGAGGTGGTGGAAGCCACCGTCATGCACATGCTGGCGACCGGCTACGAGTCCAATTGGGACGTTCCCCTCTACTGGCCCGCCACCATCGAGCACTATCTGCGTGAGGCTTACACGCAGCGGGCGCAGGACCTGGATCCGACCTTCACGCCACCGCCGGAACTGCTCGCGGCGGTGCGCACGAACCCCGTGCTGGAGAAGGGACTGCGCGACTACTACGCGGCCAGTCGCTCCGGGGCGGCCGGTGTCTCGTCTTCCGCGGCGGTGCACGCGGCCGACCGGGAAGAAACGGTCGAAGACCTTCTGCGGGACGCGGTGCGCACGTTGACGAACGGCGGCGTGCCGTACCCGCGGCAGGACGCCAACGAGCTCCTGGCGCACGTTCTGGGCTCCCACGAGCCCCAGCGCCGGGTGTCCGGCGAGGAGGCGCGCGAGGTGCGCGCTCTCGTGGCCAGGCGAGCCGACCGGATCCCGATCGGCCACATCCTCGGGTACGCCCGGCTGGGCGGCATCGTGGTCACGGTCACCGAGGACGTGTTCGTGCCGCTGTTCCCCACGGAACGCCTTCTGGCGTGGGGTCTGTCGACCATCGCCGAGATCGGGAAGCCCTTGGTGGTCGACCTCTGCACGGGTTCCGCGGCGGTCGCGCTGGCCGTGGCCCACGCCCGCCCTGATGCCCAGGTCCACGCGGTCGACGTGGACGAGAAGGCCCTGGACTGCGCGCACCGCAACGCGGCGATGCGTGTGGCGGCGGGCGACACGCCGGTTGCCGTCCACGCGGGCGATGTCGCCGATCAGGAGCTGCTGAGCGACCTGCGCGGCGAGGTCGATCTCGTGCTGGCCAACCCCCCGTACGTGCCCGAGGGCACCGAGCTCGCGCCGGAGTTCGCGAAGCACAACCCGGCACGAGCCATCTTTTCCGGCGCCGATGGTCTCGACGTGATCCGCCAGGTGATCGCCACCGCCGGGCGGTTGCTGCGGCCGGGTGGTGCGCTGGCGATCGAGCACGACGACCCGCAGATCGGGGTCGTACCGGCCTTGCTGGCGGAGTCCGGCCTGTTCGGCGACGCCGTGGGTCACCGCGACCAGGAGAACCGTCCGCGCTACACCACCGCCTTCAGGAAGTGAACGCCATGACTGCAACGGCAAACGGTGACGACAACGGCCTGGCTCGGCTGCGGGACGAACTCGACGGCATCGACATCCGGTTCCTGGACGCCGTGCGGGACCGCATCGAGTGCTGCGTGCGCATCGCACATCACAAGCGGGAGCACGAGGTGCCGATGATGCAGCCGCACCGCATCGACGCGGTCCAGCGTCGTGCTGCGAAGTACGGCGCCGAGAACGGGATCAGCGAAGCCTTCCTGTCCCGCCTCTACGACCTGATGATCGAGGAGACCTGCCGCGTCGAGACTCTGGTGATCGAGGAAGGAAGCCAGGGCGAGGAGTCCGTTTCCGGGGCCTCGCAATGAGTGGCCCGGTTCGAACACTCCTGGTCGACAACTACGACTCCTTCACCTACAACCTCTACCAGTTGCTGGGCGAGGTGAACGGGCAGCCACCCACGGTGCTGCGCAACGACGTGGACTGGTCCTCCCTGCACCTCGGGGACTACGACAACATCGTGATCTCGCCGGGCCCCGGACATCCCAACCGGCAGCGGGACTTCGGCATCAGCGCCACGGCGATCCTGGACTCCCGGTTGCCGGTGCTCGGCATCTGCCTGGGGCACCAGGGTGTGGCGGAGCTGTTCGGCGGATCCGTCCAGCACGCGCCTGAGCCGATGCACGGAAGGATTTCCGGCATCTACCACAACGGCGAGGACCTCTTCGCCGGCCTTCCGTCACCGTTCTCCGCGGTTCGTTACCATTCTCTCGCGGTCACCGAACTCTCCGACGAGTTGATCGGCACCGCGTGGACGCAGGACGGAGTCCTGATGGCGCTGCGGCACCGCAGCAAGCCGATCTGGGGAGTGCAGTTCCATCCCGAGTCCATCTCGAGCGAGTACGGTCGCGAGCTGCTCAGGAACTTCAGCGCGCTGACCCTGAAGCATCGTGAGCAGGAGCGCGACACCCTGCCGTCTGCCCACGACCTGCTGCACGTTCGCCGGCTGGACTTCGCGCCCGACACCGCGGCCGCCCACGCCGAACTCTTCTCCGGGAAGCGGTGCGGCTTCTGGCTGGACAGCGGCGCGGACGCCGACGCGAACTCCCGCTTCTCCATCCTGGGTGACGGCACGGGTCCCCTCGCCGAGTACGTGACCTACGAGGTGGCCACTCGCACGGTGCGGGTGGAAAAAGCCGACGGGGTCGTCGAGCACCGGGGCAGGGGCATCTTCGAGTACCTGGACGCGCAACTCCGCGCCCGGGAACTGCCTGCTGACAACGATCTCCCGTTCGACTTCAACCTCGGCTACGTCGGCTATCTGGGATATGAACTGAAAGCCGAGGTCGGTGCGCAGGCCGAACACACCTCGGCCACACCCGACGCCGCGCTGCTGTTCGCCGACCGGGCGGTGGTGGTCGACCACGTCGAGAACACCACGTACCTGCTGGCGCTGGGCACGTCTCCCGGCGACCCGGACGCGGTGAAGTGGCTCGACCGGACCGCGCACCGCCTCGAACTGCTGCCCGCCGCGGAGACCGGCCGGCGGCACCCGCCGGTCATCCCCGTGGCGCTCGGGGAGAACCTGGTTCCGCGCCATGATCGCGAGCAGTACCTGGCGCGGATCGACGAGTGTCTTGAAGAGATCAGGAACGGCGAGTCGTACGAAATCTGCCTCACCAACATGGTCACCGCCGACGCGGTTCCCGACCTGGCGCACACCTACGGGCTGCTTCGGGACATCAGCCCCGTCCCGTACGGGGCGTTGCTCGACTTCCCGGGCGTGGCCGTGCTCAGCGCGTCCCCGGAGCGGTTCCTCGCCATCGACACCGAGAGGGTCGCGGAATCCAAGCCGATCAAGGGAACGCGACCACGAGGGGCGACTCGCGCAGAGGATCTGGCGTTGCGCGAGGAACTGCGCGACAGCGAGAAGGACCGTGCGGAGAACCTGATGATCGTCGACCTGCTTCGCAACGACCTGAACACCGTGTGCGAGGTCGGTTCCGTCCACGTGCCGAAACTGTTCGACGTCGAGACGTTCGCGCCGGTGCACCAGCTCGTGAGCACTGTCCGCGGCCGGCTGCGGCAAGGGGTGTCGGCCGTGGAGTGCGTCCGGGCCTGCTTCCCCGGTGGCTCCATGACCGGTGCGCCGAAACTGCGCACCATGGAGATCATCGATCGGCTGGAGGGAGGACCGCGCGGGGTGTACTCGGGTTCGCTCGGCTGGTTCTCGCTGAACGGGGCCGCGGATCTCAGCATCGTGATCCGCACCATCGTGGCCACACCGGAGGGAGTGTCCTTCGGAGTCGGCGGCGCGATCGTCAGCCTGTCCGACCCCGTCGAGGAGTTCGAGGAGACCTTGGTGAAGTCCCTCGCGATGGCGAAGGCGATCACAGGCTCCTCGTCCACCGGCTCGGCGGCACCGCTGCGCGAAGGCGAAGTGCGGCATGAACAAGTCTGAGTTCCCGGCTTCCCCCGGACACATCCGGCGCGCCGTCGTGGTCGGCGGTTCCGGTGCGGTCGGGCAGATGTTCACCGAGGTGCTGGCCCGAGCCGGCGTCTCGGTGTGCGTGGTGGATCCCAGCCCTCCCGCGGCAACGCCGCCTGGTGTCCGTTGGGTCGACGGTGACATCCGCGCCCCTGGCGATGCCGTCCGCGCCGAGGTGTCGCGAGCGGAGCTGCTGCTGCTCGCGGTACCGGAGCCGGTCGCCGTCGCGGCGGTTCCGGTTCTGGCCGATCTGCTCCCCGAAAAGGCGCTGCTGGCCGACACCCTGTCCGTGAAGGAACGAATGGCGACCGCCCTGCGCGGCTTCCCGGATCGTCAGGCCGTGTCGCTCAACCCGATGTTCGCTCCAGCACTCGGGATGCGGGGACGGCCGGTGGTGTCCGTGGTGTTCCACGACGGGCCTCTGGTCGACGAGCTGCTGGAACTGGTCGGGGAGTCCGGCGGCCGGGTCGTGCGAATGGAGGCCTTGCAGCACGACAGACTGGCTGCCATCTCACAGGCGCTGACGCACGCCACCGTGCTGGCATTCGGGCATGCGTTGCACACTCTCGACGCGGACGTCGAAGAACTGATCGCGGTAGCGCCTCCGCCCCATGCGACGCTGCTGGCTTTGTTGGCGCGAATCGCCTCTGGTACCCCTGAGGTGTACTGGGACGTCCAATCCGGAAATCCGCTGGTATCGGACGCACATGACGCACTTGCCGGCGGAGTGGAGCATGTGCGAAACATCGTCAGGAGCAGCAACGGCGCGGATTTCGAACGACTGTTGCTCGATGTCGGCGACGTCCTTGGCGGACGACTGCAATACTTGCAAGGCATGTGCGCTCAACTGTTCGCGAACACCGCGCTCGTCGACTCCGAGGAGAGAGCGTGACCAGTAAGTAGTCGCGTGCCGTTCAGTGAGTGACGAGAACGTAATGGAAAGGCACGAGAAGAGACACATGGACTCGTTGAAAACAACCCTGCGCGGTTCGGCCCGGACCCTCGCTGTGGGCCAACTGATCAGCAAAACCGGCGACGGAGCGTATTACGTCACGTCGGCACTGTTCTTCACGCAGGTTGTCGGATTGTCGCCGGCCGAGCTCGGCCTCGGACTGACCATCGCCTGGACCGTGGCGCTGGCAGTCGGCGTGCCGCTCGGGCACCTGGCGGATCGCGTCGGCCCTCGGGAAACCGCGGTCTTCTTCTTCTGCTGTGCGGCTGTGGCCGCGGGCTCCTACGTCTTCGTTCGTTCTTTTCCGCTGTTCGTGCTGGCGGCCACGGTGTACGCCATCGGGCAGCGCAGCGGCTCCGCTGCCCAGCAGGCGCTGCTGGCCGGGGTCGTGCAAAAGGGGAAGATCACCACGGTTCGTGCGTTCCTGCAGGCCGCGAGCAATGCCGGGCTGGCGTTCGGAGCCGCGCTCGGTGGCATGGTGCTGCTTTTCGACACGCGTGAGGCCTACCTGACAGCGTTCGCTCTCAACTCGGTCGTCTTTCTCGCGGCGGCACTGGTGCTGACAAGGGTGCCGACCGTCGCCCCGGCGCCGGTCAGCTCGGAGGGCGAGAAGTCCCGGTCGGTGTTGAAGGATCGTCCTTACGTCGCCGTGAGTGTGCTGAACCTGATCCTGGTGCTGCACGGTCCGCTGATCGACGTGGCTCTGCCGTTGTGGATCGTCACCCACACCGAGGCTCCGAAATGGGTTCTGGCGGCGATGTTCGTCCTGAACACACTGGCGGTCGTCGCGTTCCAGGTGCGCGTGGCGCGCGGCGTGACCGACATGACGAGTGCGGGGCGGTACGTGGTGAAGGGCGGCCTGCTGCTCGGTCTGAGCTGTGTGGTCTTCGCCTACTCCGGCAGCGGGAGCTCGGTGTGGTCCGCGGCGCTGCTGCTCCTGACCGCCGCCGCGATTCAGACCGCGGGCGAGATGATGCAGTCGGCCGGCACCTGGGAGATCAGCTTCGGTCTCACCCCCGATGGCCGGCACGGCCAGTACCAGGCGTTCTTCGGCTCCGGCCACACCGTGGCGGAACTGATCGGCCCGCTGGTGCTGACCGGCCTGCTCGTCTACTGGGGACCGCCGGGGTGGATCCTGCTCGGCGCGCTCTTCGTCGTGGCGAGTTTCCTCATGGTTCCGGCGGCGAAGTGGGGGGAGCGCCGGTTGAACGCCGGGAAGGCGACGACAGGGGCATCTCCATCGGGTGCGGAATAGGCACTCAGAAATCGGGGGAATTGTGTCTTCAGGCAGCTTTTCCGAGACAGTCGGGAAGATTCCATGGCCGCAGTTCTGACCCATGCGGCACGGCAGCAGCCGGAGTGGGTCGATCAGGCAGCACTCGCCGACGTGACCGCCAGGCTGGCGATCAGTCCGCCGTTGGTGAACGCGACCGCCGTGCGCGAACTGCGAACCGTCCTCGCGAACGTGGCGCTGGGCAACGGGTTGGTGATCCAGGCGGGCGACTGCGCCGAGGACCCGGCGGAGCGGACAGCCGCACACGTGGACGGCAAGGTGGCACTGCTCACCCAGCTGGCCGATCGCGTCGCGGGCCTCACCGGACTGGACGTCACCCGCGTAGGTCGCATCGCCGGGCAGTTCGCCAAGCCGCGGTCCCAGCCGACCGAATGGGTCGACGGCCGGGAACTGCCGGTGTTCCGCGGACACATGGTGAACAGCCCGGTACCCGATCCGCTGCTCCGGCAACCGCAACCCCGGCGAATGCTGGAGGGATACCGCGCGGCCCGGGAAATCATGACCCACCTGAACCGGCACGCTCAGGTGTGGACCAGTCATGAAGCGTTGTTGCTCGATTACGAATCGCCGATGGTGCGGCGCGACCAGCTGGGGCACAAGTTCCTCGCGTCGACGCACTGGCCGTGGATCGGCAATCGCACCCGCAATCCAGAGGGTCCTCATGTCGCACTGCTGGCGGAGATCGTCAATCCGGTGGCGTGCAAGGTCGGTCCTGGCATGACCGAGAACGAATTGCTGGCCTTGTGCGAACGACTGGATCCTGATCGTCTGCCCGGCCGGCTGACCCTCATCGCGCGCATGGGTGTGAACAGAGCTGGAGAACAGCTGGCGAGCCTGGCCAGGGCGGTACGGGTGGCCGGCCACCCGGTGATCTGGTTGATCGACCCGATGCACGGGAACACGGTGAACACACCTGGGGCGCTCAAAACGCGCTTTCTCAGAGATGTCACCTTGGAAGTGCGGCAGGCGGTGGCGGCCATCCGCGGTGCCGGTGGAGTGGCTGGTGGCCTGCACGTGGAAACCACGCCTCAGCACGTCACCGAATGCGTGTACGACTCAGGCCAGCTCGATCTGGTCGGGGAGTGCTACACGACGTTCTGCGACCCGCGGTTGAATCCCGGCCAGGCGTTGCTGGTGGTGACCGAGTGGGCCAGGTGCCTGATCTAGCGGTGCGTCTCGGAACGTCGGCGAGGTGATCCACGCTCAGCAGGGCACCTCGCGGCGCCGCCCCCACACCCCCGTACAGCCAGTACGAAGACGCGGGGGCGACACCACGACGCACCCGTCCGACCGCGAATTCCCCCGGCAACGTTCCGAGCCACACCACTAGACCGCGGAGGAATGTCATGACCCGCCATGTCTCGGCACCACAGCAGGAGGCGCTGTGGTGGATACAGCAGCGGTCGTCCCGCAAAGACCTCTACAACCTGACCTGGCGGATGTCCGTCGGCAGTCTGGACGAGGCCGCGCTCGGCAGGGCGTGGCAGGCCGTCGCGGACCGGTACGAGGCTCTTCGAACGGCGCTCGTTCACCAGGACGGCGCGGTCTGGCAGGAGATCCACGAGCGAGCGACCGTCACCCTCGACGTGATGAGGTGGCCACAAGAGGCCCAGGACGCGGTGTTGCCAGGACATGACCTCCTCGACGACGTGGCCGAACAGGTCCACAAGACACCGTTCGATCTGGGCAAGGCTCCGCTCGCCCGCCTCTCGCTGATCACCGTGGGCGAACTCGGCGAGTTGGTGCTGACCGCGCACCACGCGGTGGTGGACGGCTGGTCGATGCAGCTTCTGGTGCAGGACCTGGCCGAGGCCTACCACGCTGAACTCGCGCACCCCGGCAGCGCGACCTTTCCCGAACCTGCTGTGCAGTTCACCGACTACGCGGTCAGGGCTCGAAACGCCATGGCCGACGGCGGCTGGCACGAGGACATCGCCTACTGGGTGCGAACCTTGGCCGGTGTGGAGAGCGCGACACCGGTGCCTGATCGCGCGCGGCCGCAGCAGGTTCCCGGCACGCCGGGTGCCGTACTGCGTTACCCGCTCAGCTCGAAGGCGTCCGACGGCGTGGCGGCGTTGACCGACCGCGGTGGCATGACCCCGTTCGCAGGTTACCTGGCCGCTTTGTACGCCGTGCTCGGCCTCGGCGGTGTCCGCGGCCGGTTGGCAGTGGGCGTGGGGGTGGCCAATCGGTTCAGCGAGCGCGATGCCGCCTGCGTCGGCTATCTGACCAACGTCGTCGTCGCGACGGGGGAGCTGCGTGCGGGCGACACCCTGGACGACGTGGTCGGCAGGGCACGCGACGGCTTCTGGGACAGCCTGCCGCGCCAGCACGTTCCGTTCTCGTTGGTGCACAACGCGATGCCTGTCGAAGACAGGAACCGGCTGGGTGCGACGCCGGCTGTGCTGCTGACCTACCACGGGAAGATCGGTGCCGGTGTCCTGCTGGGGGAGCGGGAGACCCGGCTGAAGGCCAGCCCCAACACGAGTGCCGTCAACCCCGTGACGCTGGGCATCTACGAAGAACCGGATGCGACCGTGATCGAGGCGGGGTACGACACCGGTCTTTTCGACGAAGCCACGGTGCACACCCTGCTGGCGGACCTCGAACGTGTGCTGGAGGCGGGAGTACGGGCTGAGGTGCCGGTCAGTGCCCTGCACGTCAAGTCTCGCACCACCACCGAACTGGCCACGCGAACCGATTCCGCGGACGAGGAGCGGACTTCTTCGACCGAGGAGGAAGAGACAGGGACACCGGGGATCGTCCGCGAGATCTGGCGCAGGACGCTCAGGCTGCCCGCGGCGGAGACGGGAAGTGACTTCTTCGCGGCCGGCGGCCATTCCCTTCAGGTGTTCGACCTGTTCGGGGAGGTCCAGAAGGTCGTGGGGAGCCAGCTGGACATGATGGACTGGCTCGACAGTCCCACACTCGGCAAACTGGTCGAGCTCACCGAGCGGACAGTCGCGACAGGACAGTCGAGTGTGCACGGCGTGTTGCTGAGGCAAGGCGAGCCGAACGAGCCACACCTGCACCTCATTCATCCAGCGGGTGGCGCCGACCAGGCCACCTACCAGGACCTGGCGAACGCGTTGCCGGCGGGCTGGACGGTGACCATGTCCCCGGACGGGGATCAGGAGACCCTGGTGGGGATGGCCGACCACCACCTGGAAAACCTGCGCACCGGCCGGATGCCCGACGTGATGGGTGGCTGGTCCCTCGGCGGCTTGATCGGGTACGTCATGGCCATGCGCATGCGGCAACTCGGCGAGACACCGCCACCGCTCCTGCTGATCGACCCGCCCGCCCCGGACGGCAGCTCGTCGGCTGAGGCGGAGCGCGAGCTGGATTCGTTCATCTACACGGTTCTGCGTGCGGTGGACGCGCCGGCATTGGTGCCGGCCGAGTTGCGACTGTCGCCAGAGGACGTCGAGCACGGTCTGGGTGTGTTGGCGGCACTGCTGAACGCCGCGGGTTCCTCCCTGTCGATCGATGCCCTGCGAAGGCGTTTCGACACGATCCGGAGACACTGGACGGCCGTGGGCGAGTACGTCTCGGACGAACCGGTCGACGTCCCGTCGGTGCTGGTGGCCGCCGAACTGCCGGAAGAAGCTGTCGCACAGTGGAAGTCCCTGCTCGGAGCCGACATGGTGCTGGTGGACGTGGATGCCGACCACTACGCGGCGGTCAAGGATCCGTTCGCGGCGCGGATCGCGGAAGCGGTCGTGGCGTGCCTGTGGGGTACCAGAACTCCGCACTCGCCCGCTGAGCCGCGGTGATCGGGTTCCGCAGGTCGGCGAAGAGGTGCCACGGTCAACAGGTACGTCACTGTCGCGGGGGCGCGTCGGCTCTCTTGACCGGCAGCTCGCTGCTTTACTAGGTTACTAGTAAAGCAGCAAAGGGGCCACCGTGTTCGTCTTCCGGCTCGACACCCACTCCGGCGTGCCGCCGTACCTGCAACTCGTCCAGCAGGTCCGTCAGGCGGTGCTGCTGGGCTTTCTCCAACCCGGCGACCGCCTCCCGCTCATCCGCGAGGTGGTCGAGGAACTGGCGATCAATCCGAACACCGTCGCCAAGGCGTACCGGCAGATGGAGCAGGAGAACCTGGTCACCGGCCGGCCCGGCCAGGGCACGTTCGTCGACGAACAGCAGTCGGCCGCGATGTCGGCATCGACGTACACGTCGCTGCACCGCGGCCTGGCGACCTGGTTGCGCCGCGCGTACGCGGCCAGTCTCGACGAGCAGGCGGTCAACGCGCTCTTCGCTTCCGTCCACCAGCAGACGAGGAACGAGGGCGTGGCGTGACAGCGACCGAGTTCGCGCTGCGCACCGACGGTGTGGGCAAGCGGTACCGGAAGGGCTGGGCGCTGCGCGACTGCACCCTGGCCCTGCCGGCGGGTGGCGTGATCGCCCTGGTCGGGCCGAACGGCGCGGGCAAGACCACGCTGCTGCGCCTGGTGGTCGGGTTGCTGGCACCGAGCACCGGCACGGTGGAGGTCCTCGGCCACGACGTCACCGCCAGCACCCCGCAGACGCTGTCCCGGATCGGGTTCCTGGCCCAGGACCACCCGCTGTACAAGCGCTTCACCGTCGCCGAGATGCTCCGCTTCGGCAGGGCCTGCAACCTGCGGTTCGACCAGGGGCTCGCCGAGCGCCGGCTGGCGAAGCTGGGCATCCCGCTCGACCGCAGGGCCGGCACGCTCTCCGGCGGGCAGCAGGCCCAGGTCGCGTTGGCCCTGGCCCTGGCGAAGCGGCCGGACCTGCTCGTGCTCGACGAGCCGGTGGCCAGCCTCGACCCGCTGGCCCGGCACGAGTTCCTGCAGGTCCTCATGGGCGCGGTGGCCGAAGGCGGGGTGACCGTCCTGTTCTCCTCCCACGTCGTGCACGAACTGGAGCGCGTCTGCGACCACCTGATCGTGCTCAACCAGGGCCGGGTCACGCTCACCGGTGACATCGACACCCTCCTGACCGAGCATCGGCTGCTCGTCGGCCCGCGCACGCCCACCGACCTCGACCGGGCCGGCGCCGTCGTGGAGGCCGTCCACAGCGACCGGCACACGACGCTGCTGGTGCGCGACGGCGCACTCCCGGCCGCGCCGGGGTGGCAGGCCCGACCGGTCTCGCTGGAGGACCTGGTGCTCGCGTACCTGCGCCGGCCGTCCGAGCCGGGCGCCGCGGTCACGCCGGAGGTGGCGGCATGGCGTGGTTGATCTGGCGCCAGCACCGGACCGAGGTCTGCGTCCTGGGTGTGCTCGTCGGCCTGTTCGGCATTGCCCTGCTCGTGCTCGGGACGCAGGCCCACGACCTGTTCCCCGGCGGTCCCGCCCGATGTGCGGGGGAGGCCCGTGTCACCGAGGCCTGCACGGCGTCCTTCCGCCGGCTCGACGAGGAGTACGGGTTCGTCGAGAACCTCCTGGCGGCCTTCTACCTGGTCCCCGTCGTCATCGGTGCGTTCCTCGGCGCGCCCCTGCTCGCGCGCGAACTGGAGGACGGCACCTGGCAACTCGCCTGGACGCAGGCCGTGCCGCGGATGCGCTGGCTGGCGGCCAAGCTCGCGGCACTGGCCGGCGTCACCGTCGCGCTCACCGCGATGTTCACCGCGGTGCTCACCTGGTTCCGTCAGCCGTTCGACGCGTGGGAAGGGCGGTTCCAGTACGACGCCTTCGACCTGGAGGGACTTGTTCCGGTGGCGTACGCGCTGTTCGCGTTCGGCGTCGCCACCGCCGCGGGGGCGATCCTGCGGCGCAGCCTGCCCGCGTTCGGCGTCGCGTTCGGGGCGTTCCTCGCCATCCGGATGCCGGTCGCCCTGATGGCCCGTCCCGCGTACGCAACGTCGCTCACCGCCACGGAGCCGGTCGCCCTCGGCGGCTCGAAGGAGCAGGCGGGGCACCGGCCCGCGCCCGGTGTCGCCGACTGGATGATCGAACGCGGCTACGCGGACGCCACCGGGCGCAGGCTGAGCTCGACCGAGTACTACGAGCTGGAGGCGGCCGCCGACCGGGCCGGCACCAACCTCAACCAATTCCTGCACGAGCGGGGCGTCCAGCGGTTCGGGGTCTACCACCCGGCCGACCGGTTCTGGACGTTCCAGCTCATCGAGGCGGCCCTGTTCGTCGCCGTCGCGGCGGTCCTGATCGGTGTGGTGGTGTGGCGGGTACGGCGCCGGGTGATCTAGCGCCCTGACCACGAACGTTCGACCCCGAGCCCGACCGCCCCACGAGGCATCGCGCCGCGGTGGACTCCCGGACGACGAGCCTGCACGGCCGGCGGATCACACCGGAACAGGTGTGACCGGTGCGGGCGGCAACGGCCGGGTGTTCCTCTGCCGGCACGGCGCCGACGGCCACGCCCTCGGACTGCCCGATCCACTTCGACCGACGGCACCCTGATGTCGGCGTCCTTCTGCGGCCACCCGAACACCCACTTCGGCCAGGCGCGGAAGACCGCGATCCTCAACGGAGGTTTCCTGTCCTGACGGCGAGCTTCGTCGTGTCCGACCTGTGCGGGTGATGCGGTTAGGGTGGTCCCAACTGCTCGGAGGTTGCCGTGGATGGCGATGTGTTGCGACCGGGTGATGTGCTGGCGGCGGCCGAGAGCGCGCCGCCGGTGGAGTCGGTCGAGGTCGTCGCGAGGGACCTGGCGAAGCGGTTCGAGGCCGTCGACGTGTCGTTCCTGTTGATCGACGTCGGTGATGAGCGGCTGGTGCGGCTGGCCTCGACCACCCGGGATCTGCCCAGGGGCCGCGCGGCGAGCGTTGAACTGCGGGACAGCGTCTACGAGGAGGTGCTGCGCACCCAGCTGCCGTGGCAGGGCCAGGACGGTGCCGGGGTGCGGGTGGTGCTGCCGGTGACCAATCGCGGCGACTGCGTCGGGGTGCTGGAGGTGACGGTGCCCTCGATCGACGACGAGATGCTGGCGCAGCTGGGGGAGGCCGCGCACGCGTTGGCCTACGTCATAGTCACCGACCGCCGCTTCACCGATCTCTACCACTCCGGCAGGCGCACGACGCCGATGAGCCTGGCAGCGGAGATCCAGCACCAGCTGCTGCCCACGGCGTCCTGCTGCGAGGCCGCCCAGTTCACCGTGGCCGGCGCTCTGGTGCCGGCCCACGACATCGGTGGCGACACCTACGACTACGCCCTGGACCGCGACGTCCTGCACCTGTCGATGACCGATGCCGTCGGTCACGACGTGGGCTCGGCGATGACGGCGACCCTGCTGGTCGGCGCGCTGCGCAGGGCCCGCCGGGCCGGCGACGGCCTGGCGGAGCAGGCAGAGCAGGCCAACCAGGCCCTGCTGAACCACCGCCTGGGAGCACTGGCGACCGGGCTGCTGGTGCGCGTGGACCTGCGCGACGGAGCAGTCGAACTGGTCAACGCCGGTCACCCGGTACCGCTGCTGCTGCGCGACGGCGTGGTGGAAGAGCTTGACCTGAAGGTCGACCTGCTCTTCGGCGTCCAACCGCATCCCTACCGGGTGCAACGGCTGAACCTGCGCCCAGGAGACCGGCTGATGCTGCTCACCGACGGCATGTTCGAACGCGACGCCGAAGCCGTCGACCTTCCCGCGCTGCTCCGCAACACCGAGGCACTGCACCCCAGGGAGGTGGTACGAGCGGCGACCAGAGCCGTGAGGCGCGCTTACCGCGATCACCTCCAGGACGACGCCACCGTGCTCTGCCTGGACTGGCACGGAATCGGCCGCACCGAACGCCAGGCGGACAACGGCGCCGACACGGACTCGGCCTCGCCCTCGCGTCCTCTGCGTCCGGCCGATCAGGCGAACGTCAGCAAGCCTTGACGGTGCGCCTTGCCGCCGAGGTCGAGGATCGTCACGTCGCGGTTGCCGGCGGGCACGCGGACCCGGTAGGTCTTGCCCTTGGTCGCGGCGGTGGCGGATCCGGCGCCGAGGGCCGAGAGCACAAGACCTGCGGCGGCCAGGCCGGTGAGAACGCGCCTCCGGGTGACGTGGACGTCGATCGCAAGACGTCCAGCGGCGCGTCCGAACACAGTGGGCCGAACGACCGACACCGCGTTCCGGCACCCCGTGAGTCCGCGGAATCCAGAATCCGGAATCGCTGATGGCGGGGTCCTGTTTCGAGATTCCCCACTGCGCACAAACCCGTCCGGACTGTGATGTGTTCGGAGATTGATGTCCGTCCGCACAGGGCATCCGGGGCCGCGTAACTCCTGCGAAGAAAGTCGACACAATGCAGATCGAGCACGTTTCGCGTCATGACATCGGCGGTCACGACGAGCTCTTCAGTCACGTGGACGTGGTTCAGGCCGTCTCAAGGCCTGGTACGCCGCCCGCCGCAAGTCAGTGGTCCCACGCCGAACTGTTCCGCGAACCAGCCGGCTCTCTGCGGAACGTCTAGTCGCAGGCGGTGCCCGCGCAGCTGCTGTTGTGCGTCTCCGCGTACGGGCATAGCGTAGGTCGCGGTTGCCCGACGGGAGTGGCGATGAACAGCCGGTACACCGAAGCTGTAGACGCACTGACCACCCAGATCGTGGATCATGACGGCGTTGTGATCGTCGTGCTGGCCGGCGAAGTCGACATGGCGACGGGGAGCGATCCGCTTGCCGGGGCCATCGCGGCCGTGAAGCGGACCAGTGCCGGTCTCGTCGTCGATCTGAACGCCGTCACCTTCTTCGGATCCTCCGGCATCAACCTGCTGGTGGCCGCGCGGCAGCACGCCCAGTCGATGGGCGTCCCGTTCGCCGTCGTCGCGGATCGGCCCGCCGTGCTGAAGCCGTTGGCGATGACGGGGATGGACGTGTGCCTCGCCCCGTTCCCCAGCGTGCCGGACGCTCTGACCGCCATTCGCGCCCAGCCTTCCGTGCCGCCTCAGTCACGGTGCTAGCGGGCACCGCCGACCGAACCGCCGCTGGTCACCTGGGCACGTGTGTCGTTCAGGGGGTCGCCGGGCAGGCCACCACGGCCCACACGCACTTCCCGACGGCGCGTCGAGCCACGCCCCACTTCTTGGACAACTGATTCACCATCACCAGCCCGCGGCCTCGTGCCGAATCAGGGGAGGACGGCCGCAGCTGGGGCGGTGTCGCCGAAGCGTCCTCGCTGGCGATGCTGACCTCGCAGGGCTTGGTCGACCGGCGCAGCTTCACGCGTGCCGGGAACCGGCCGTGGTCGTACACGTTGGACACCAGCTCCGTGACCACCAGCAGCACGTCGAGGAGATCGTCCTCGTGCAGGTTCGGAAGCACCGACCGAACCCATCGCCGGACTTTTCCGGTATCAGGAACGGTCTCGAGAAGTTCCAGCGTGTGCCACCCGCCAGCAGGTACTCCGTCCACCGTGTTGGGGCTCTGTTCTGCCGACGTCATACCTGTTGAAGTACCTCCGCTGAATCGATTGAAACCCTTGTCAACGCAGTGTCGCCACTACTGCGTCTCTGATCGAGACCGCTCCAGAAGAGACGATTCGTACCTGCCGTTGTACCGGTGCCCACGCTGTGTGACTGATTTGCCGTGCGGGCGGCGCACCGCAGGACGACACCGTTCTCTCACAGACGATGCTGTTGACCAGCCGCGCCAGGATCGGGCCGTTGAGGATCGCCGGCGGCCACGGCGCCGGTGATCGCCGGGTCCCGGCCTGCCCACCAGCCCGCCGCGACGAGCAGGGGCAGGCATGCCGCCGCGAGGATCAGACCGATCTGGACGGCGGTCTCCCGGTCGGCGGGGAAGCCCAGAGTCCAGCCGAGGAAAGGTCCGAGGAACGCCAGGCCGGTCAGCACGGCGACGGCATCGACCACCGCCGCGCGTGATCGGCGCACCGCCCCCTGCATCATCGTGAGACCGATGCCGATGCCGATCAGGCACAGCGGGACCGTCATGTTGGGCACGGTCAACGTTCCGGAACTGGAGGTGAAGAACACCAGCACGCCGATGATCGGGATGGCCGCCAGGAGGAGGAAGACCAGTGGCAGCACCACGACGAGCACGTGTCCGAGCCGGGCGCGGGTCCGGCCGACCGCGACCGACATCCCGATCAGCAGGGCGAGCAGGGTGATCAGTCCGGCGTCGATCACGTCGTCGCCGATCACCTGGCCGAACCCGGTGAGCGGTGCGGGACGGAGGTCCAACCCGGTCGCCGCGACCACGACCGGCACGCGTCGCCACGCGCCGCCGGCGTCGCGAACCGCGAGTCCTTCGACACCGTTGGCCACGATCACTTCGTGTCCACCGGGGACCGAGCGGACCAGGACGTCCACACTGGCCACCTTGGACATGCGGTCCGCTCCGCTGGGAAGCGAGTGCTGGCGTTCGACGAACGGCCACCGCGCGGCCGGCACCTCCCAGACCGTGTGCCAGCTCTGACCGGCGTCGGTCGTTTCGTCGACGCCGAGCAGCCGGCCGCCGTGTGGCCTCCGTTCCACGGTGTCGAGGTCAGCGCCACCGTGCACCCGGTAGCAGTGCGCGGCGTCATCGGGTACGCAGGCTTCGAGCTGTTGGCGCTCCGGCAGCTGTCCGAGCGGCGTGTCCGGCAGCAGCGTCCACTCGCCCGTACCGGAGCCGGAACCGTAGAACCGCTCGTTCACCTCGATGATCACCTGCTCGCCCGTGAGCTGCACGGAGTCCACCGACGGAAGCGTGTCGGGGGCCGCGGAGGTCGCGGCGATCGCCAGCACCGCGAACGGCATCGCGAGCACCACCCGCAACCGGTGAGCCGGGCCGTCCGGCAGTGGTGGAGCCGCCGCCGCCCGCCGCCACGCCCACCAGGCGAGGCCCAGCGCGGGCAGCGCGATCAGGTCGCTCGGATCGGCCAGAACGACCGAAGGTCCGTTGACGACGGACCACGCCGCCGACGCGACCTCGGCTCCCGTGCGGCTCAGCTTCACCCACGCGAATCCGGCTCCCGTCAGCAGGGTTGCCGCCGCGGCGCCGAACGGGCCGGCGCGGAACAGGCCGAACAACAGCCCCAGCACCGCCGGCGCCACCACCAGTCCGGCGACGTCGCTGAGTTTGCCGGTGACGACCCCCGGCCACGCCTGCTTGAACACGTGGTCGTTGAGCAGCAGGACCGCGGTTGCCGCGACGGTCAGCGGATGCGCCACCCAGCGCAGGAAAACCCCAGCTCGCATGAGGCCAGCCTGCGTTGCCGTGATCACGGCAACGACTCGGCCCGGCGCCAGATCGGCCTAGACGGGGCTCTCGGAGCCGTCAGCACGATCTTTCAGCCGGGTCCTCGACGGAGCGCCGGCCGAGCCGTTCGTCACAGGTCCAGCCACATGATCCGCAGGCCCACCAACCCCTGGGCCGGGTGGCGGAACGCCCTGGGCGCGGTGCCGAGTGTGACGAAGCCGAGGCTCTCGTAGAGGTGGATCGCCGCCGTGTTCGTGTCGACGACGGCGTTGAACTGGATGGCGGCGAACCCGCTGCGCCGGGCCCAGTCGATCATGTCGGTGGTGAGGGCACGGCCGACGCCCCTGCCGCGGGATTCCTCGGCGACCATCAGGGTGCCGGAAGCGACGTGGTTGCCGGGGCCGCCCCGGTTGGCGTACATGTTCGCGGTGCCGAGCACCTGGTCGTCGCCGGCCACGACCACTCTCGCCGGTGCGGGCAGCAGCCACGTCCGCCGGGCGTCGGGCTCGCTCATGCCGGGGTCGTAGGGGATGGTCTCCTGCCGGGTGATGACGTTCCGGATGATCGGCCAGATCTGCGGCCAGTCGTCCTCGCGGGCCTCGCGAACGGTGGGAAGCATGCGGTCCTCAGTCTGCTAGGGCTTGGGTGATCTGGCGGGTGGTCTGCTCGGCGACGCGGGGGTTGACCGCGGCGTGGTGGACGTAGGCGTTCAGGCCGGTGGCCAGGGCCCAGCCACGGCCGCGCGTCCAGGTGGCGTCGTCCACCCCGAGCGCGGCGCGGAACGTGGCTCGCGTCCCGGCCGACAGGAGCGTGAAGGCGATGATCAGGTCGAGAGCCGGATCGCCCACCCCGAACTCGCCGAAGTCGATGACGGCACTGAGCCGTCCCTCGGTCGTCAGCAGGTTGCCGGTGTGGAAGTCGCCGTGGCGCCACACCGGATCCTGTTGCGGGGCAGCGAGAGCCGCGTTCCACAGCTCGGTCGTGCGCACTTGGTCGAACGGGACCTCCGCGATGGCCGACCGCGTCGCCGCGTCGCGTGTGGACAGTGGCGCTGCGACGCCGGTCGGTTCGGCGTCGAACCGGTGCAGCGCCTGGAGGAACTCGGCCAGCGCCTCAGCGGCCTCGTGCGAACCGGACAGTGCCTCGACGGTCGCCACCTCGCCGTTCAGCCAGCGCGACACCGCCCACGGCCAGGGATAGCCGAGGTCCGGTTCGCCCACCTCCACCGGCACGGGCACGGCGAGCGGCAGGTGCGGGGCGAGCCGGGGCAGCCACTCGGCCTCCTTGCGGGCCTGGCCGATCGCGCCGTCGTGACGAGGCAACCGGACGGCCAGCTCGTCGCCCAGCCGGTAGATGACGTGATCCGAACCGGCCGGGTCGTGCAGCCGCAGCGGCAACCCGGCCCATCGCGGGAACTGCGTGTCGACCAGTCGCCTCGCCAGCGTCGCGTCGAGGTTCGGTGTCGCTCCGACGGACAAGCACGGCTCCCTGCGGGATGGACGATCAACGGCCGTGGCAGCCTGGCACCGTTCCTCCGGTTCCATCAACCGGTTATCGAGGTGTCGTCACCAGTTCGTGGACGTTGCCGTCGGGGCCGAGCAGCTTGACGCCCGCCGCGCGGAGTCCTGTCGGACAACGGGGACAGCAACTCGCACCGCCACCGCGTGCGACCATGTCACGCTGCGCTGCACAACGAGGCGCCGGAACGTGGGGGAACGAAGTGAGAATCAGGTTCGCAGGCATGCTGGCGGCACTTGCGCTCGTGGCCGCGTGCGGCACCGATCTGCCGGCCGGCCTGGCCGACAAGGTCGAGTCGGGCTGTCCCGGCCTGCTGAAGCCCGAACCGCTGGCGGTGATCACCAAGGGCTTCGAGGTCTCGGAGGTGAACTCCGTGGAGGCCAACGGCTGTCAGGTCTTCGTCTCGACCGGGAAAAAGGTTCTCAGTCTGGGGCTCGTCGCTTACACGAGCCAGGAGGAGTCGGAGCGGCTCACGCCGATGCTCTGCACCAGCGGGGTGCTGGACTCCGAGACCAAGTCGTGTGAGGCCGGGGGACCCGGAGACGGGGAACTGTCGGTGCACGCCGTTGCCGGGCGGTGGAACGTGCGGGTGCACGTGTACGAGCTGCCGGCGAACGACGAGATCAAGGAAGCGGTGCAGCAGATCGTCGAGGACCTCAGGAACTCCGACAAGACCAAGTGATCCCTGCGTTCCGGCTCGCGGCCAGGAGGTGCGCCGGGCCGCTGCGGTGACCGTGGTCGGTGTCGACCAGGACACCGCCGGCAGGTTGCTGCCGGCGAGATCCGACTTCGTGGCATTTCAGGGCGATGTCGTGCGCGGGCCGTGGCGGCTGGGTCGCCCCCGCCGACCGGAGGTGCTCCCCGCGGTCTCGGCCTCTACGGTGGCGTGAGCGGTAGGACAGGGAGCTTGCACATGGTGAGGCTGGACCGGCTGGTCAACGTGCTGGGCGGGTACGGGGTCCGGTTGTGTTGTTGCCCGGTGCCGCGATCGGCGGAGCTGCGTGGGGTCGTGCTGCGGGACGCCGCGGATGACCGCGCCGAGGTCGGCGACGTGTACCTCGCCGTCGGTGCCGGGTCCGTGGCCGAGGCTGTGCGTGCGGCGGTGTCCGCGCGTTCCGTCGTGGTGCTGGTCCGAGGTGGTGAGGAGCTGCTGGCGGACGCCGTCGCGGTGGGGGAGTCCGAGGGTGTCGCGGTGATGCTGGCGGATCCGGCCCTGTCGTGGAGCCAGCTCGCGGGAGTCGTGTACGGCCTGGTGCTCGAGGGCAGGGAGACCGAGTCGGGACGCGGTCCCACCGACCTGTTCGCGCTGGCTGACAGCCTGGCGGCGGCCACCGGTGGCGCGGTGACGATCGAGGACCAGCTGTCGCGTGTGCTGGCGTACTCCGGCCCGCAGCAGGAGGTCGACGCGGCGCGCCTGGAGACCATCATGGGTCGGCAGGTGCCCACGTGGGTTCGTGAGTTGTTCGACGCGGCGGGTGTGCGGGCGCACCTGCTCGGGTCCGATGAACCGCTCTTCGTCTCCGGCGAGCCCGCGCGCGGCCTGACCGGGCGGATGGTGGTCGCGGTCAGGGTGGGCAGGGAGTTGCTGGGGGCGATCTGGGTGGCCTGCCCTGCGCCGCTGGAAGGTGCTCGGCGCACCGCGTTGACCGATGGCGCCCGGACCGTGGCGCTGCACCTGCTGCGGTTGCGGGCCAGTGCCGATCTGGAGCGCCAGGTGGAGTCGGAGTGGGTGATCCGGCTGTTGGAGGGCACGGCGGACGCCGCGACGGTGATCAGCCAGCTCGGGTTGCCGCCGGGACCCGCCAGGGTGGTCGCGGTGCGCGCGCACGTCGGGGACGAGCGGCACGCGGCCGTGTTGCTGGCGTTCGAACAGGCGACCACCGGGTTCGGCTGGTCGCGGCCGGGACGAAGTACGTTGGCGGGCAACAGTGTCTACACGATCCTGCCGGGGGAGCGGGTCGCCGCGGCGCGGGAGTGGCTGGCGGCGTTGAGGGCGGCGCTACCCGAGAACGTCCTCATGTCGGCGGGAATCAGCGCGGTCGCCGAGCCCGCGGACCTGCCCGCCGGCCGGCAGGAGGCGGACGAGTGCCTGGCACTGCACGAGATGCGGGCCGCGGACACGGCTCCGCCCGCCTACGACGAGTCGTGGGACGAGATCCTGCTGCAGCGCCTGCGCACCGCGGCACGGGTCGGCCGGGCGTCGGCCCGCGGTCCGGTGGCCGACCTGCGCAAGCACGACAGCGAACACGGCACCGACTACGTCGCGACGTTGCGCGCCTGGCTGGAGGCGCAGGGCGATCTGGCGGTGGCCGGTGAGCGGCTTGCCGTGCACGGCAACACCGTGCGGAACCGGCTGCGCAAGATGAGCGAGGTGACGAACCTCGGGTTGGACGACGCCGCCAAGCGGGTCGCGATGCTGATCGATCTCGCGGCGACGGTGTCCGAAACCGACAATCGCTGAGCGGCAATTGTAGGAAGCGGACAACCGGTTCGGCCCCTGTCCCCAGCATCCTGGAATCGAGACAAGCGATGACAGGAGGTCGGGATGGACGAGCGCCTTGACGGTGGTCCGCGCTCAGCGGTGGTGGTCGGTGCGGGCGTCGTGGGGCTGTCCACGGCATGGTTCCTGCAGGAGCGCGGCGTCGAGGTGACGGTCGTCGACCGGACCGGAGTCGCGGCCGGCGCGTCCTGGGGCAACGCCGGGTGGATCGCACCCGGACTGGCGATCCCGCTGAACGAACCGGCGGTGCTGCGCTACGGGCTGCGGTCCCTGTTCAACCCGGCCGCGCCGCTGCACATCCCCCTGACCGCGGACCCGAAGCTCTGGTCGTTCCTGACGCGCTTCGCCGCCCACTGCCGGTGGCCGTCGTGGACCAGGGCGGTGAAGGCGAACCTGCCCCTCAACGAGGAGAGCGTCGAAGCCTACGACGTGCTGACCGCGAACGGCGTCGAAGCGCCCACGATCGATGCCCCGATCACCGCCGTCTTCACCTCTCCCGAACAGGCGCGAGGTCTGGTGCGAGAGCTGGAAAGGCTTGCGGCGGCGGGACAACCGGTCGACCACACCGCACTGTCCACAGCGGACTTGCGGGAGCACGTCCCGCTGGCGTCCACCGTCCTCGGCGCCGGTGTGCGCATCGACGGGCAGCGTTTCGTCGACCCTGGCGGCTTCGTGCAGGCTCTGGGCCGTGCCGTGGTCGCCCGTGGCGCCACGATCCGTTCTCTGGAGGTGGCCGACATCCGGTCGGAGACCTCCGGTGTCACCGTGCGGGCGAAGGACGGCGACGCCGTCACCGCGGACGTGGCGGTGCTGGCCACCGGTGCCTGGCTGCCGAAACTCGCCGCACGAGCCGGTGTTCGCACGCCGGTCCAGGCGGGTCGCGGGTACTCGTTCACCGTGCCGACGCGGAAGCCCGTCCACGGCCCGGTCTACCTGCCGGAGGTGCGCGTGGCGTGCACGCCTTACCAGGGCAGCCTTCGAGTCGCGGGCACGATGGAGTTCCGCGGCCCGGACGCGCCGTTGGACGAGGCACGGGTGGACGCGATCATCGCCTCCGTCCGGCCGCTGCTCGACGGGGTGTGGTGGGAGGACCGCACCGACGTCTGGGTGGGTCCCCGTCCGGTCACTCCGGACGGTCGCGCTCTCATCGGCGTGACCAGGATTCCCGGCGTCTACGTCGCGGGCGGGCACGGCATGTGGGGCCTGGCGCAGGGGCCGGTCACCGGGCGGTTGCTGGCGGAGCAGATCACCACCGGCAAGCAGCCCGATGCGCTGCGCGAGTTCGACCCGCTCAGGTGACCGCCACATGGGAACCGAACACACCGACCCGCCGTTGACCGCCGGCGAGCGAGCCGAACTGGCGTGGCTGCGCAAGGAGAACGACTTCCTTCGCGTCCAACGCGACGTCCTCCTGCGCGTGGCCTCCGGCTACGCCCACGACTTCGAAGCGGCGCTGCGCCGCAACGACGGCCAACGCCACCACTGACCCCTTTCCTGTCCGTGCGGGTCGCGGGTCGACGAACCCGGCCTGCTCGGACGCCCCCGCCGTCAGGGCGGTACCTCCCCCCAGACCGCCCTGACGGCACTTACACCTGCCACGGAGGCATGACATGACGAGTACGACCCCGCGCGTGTGGCTGACCCCGCAGGCGCACCACAGGCTCCGCAACGAACTGGTGACCCTGCTGTCGCCGGTGCGCAGTCGCCTGGGCGAGGAGTCCAGCGAGTCGGACTTCCTGTCGCAGCGGGACCGGGAGGCGCGCATCCGTCAGATCAAGGACCTCCTCACCAACGCGATCGTGGGCGAGGACCCACCGGACGACGGCATCGCCGAACCCGGCATGGTGCTCACCGTCAGCTTCGACGACACCGGCGAGTCCGACACGTTCCTGCTCGGGGCACGCGGCGCGGAGCACGGCACGATCGAGGTGTTCTCGCCGGACTCCCCACTGGGAGCGGCGGTGAACGGTGCCCGCCAAGGAGAGCAGCGCGCCTACCGGACCCCGAGTGGAACCACGGTCCGCGTCACCCTGCTGAACGCGGTGCCCTACGGGCAGGCGCGCGAAGAGGAAGTCCGGTGACACCGGCACCTCACGAGCCGTGGCAGGAGGTGTGCCGTGCTCAGTGACCGTGAACGCGAGACGCTGTGCGAGATCGAGCGCAACCTCAGCGACGAGGACCCGAAACTCGCCGAAACCTTCGAGGGCGCTCGGCTGCAAGCCCCGCATGATCGCCACCGCCGCTCGTACGTGGCTCTGCTGGTGATCGCCGCGCTGCTGAGCGTCCTCGCGATCGCGCTCGGGCACCTGACAGGTGCGCTGGCCTGTGCGCTGGTCGCCGGGTGGACCTGGGGTGCGTGGCAGCGGAGGACCCAATCCGGTCGAGACACGAGGACGCGCTGAGCCACCGCGCCTTGCGCCGCGGGCGCGTACCAACGGACACGACAGGAGTCACCGATGACGGACGCAACCCCGAACAAGCCGGTTGTCGTTGGAGTGGACGGATCTCCCTCGGCGATCCACGCGGCGCGCTGGGCCGCCGCGGAGGCCGCCCGCCGCGGCACCAGCCTGGTGATCGTGCACAGCAGCCCACGAGTACCCGTCCACTCGCCACAGGTTGCCGTGTCGACCGCGGAGTTCAGCGAAGCGGTCCGCGACCAGGCCCGCCACTGGCTGGCCACGGCGGAGGCCTCGGCTGCGGTGCTGGCGCCGCAGGTGGAGATCAGCACCGAACTGCTCACCGGTGGTGCGGCCCAACAACTCATCGGACGGTCGGCCTCCGCCGAACTCGTGGTCCTGGGCTCACGCGGGCTGGGCGGCTTCACCGGACTCCTCGTCGGAGCGATCGCGGTCGCGGTCAGCACCCATGCCCTCTGCCCCGTGGTCGTGGTGCGTGAAGCGCAACCTCAAGCCGACCGTGCCGAGGACGCGCCGATCGTGGTGGGCGTCGACGGTTCCGCCGCCAGCGACGCGGCGCTCCAGTTCGCGTTCGAAACCGCCGCACTCCGCGGAGCACCTGTGCTCGCGGTGCGCACCTGGCTCGATGCCGTGGTCGACGCGACGCGGCTCACCGTGCTGATCGCCGCGAGCATCGAGGCGATCGAGGCCGACGAACGACGGCTGCTCGCCGAGCAGGTGGCCGGCTGCGCGAAGGCCTGTCCCGACGTGCCCGTGCGGATGATGCTCAGCCGCGACGGCTCGGCGCGCGTCCTGGTCGAACAATCCGCGTCGGCACAGCTGGTCGTGGTCGGCACGCGCGGACGGGGAGGTTTCCGCGGCCTGCTGCTCGGATCGACGAGCCAGTCCCTGATCCACCACTCGGAATGCCCCGTCGCCATCATCCCGCCGGCACACCGGTGACCTCTAGGAACAGGGACGGCAACGGGCAATCGGCAACGGCACGAGGAGGCAGCAAGTGACGAAGTCGTTCAGCGACGTTCAGAACCCGCCGCGGGGCACCTGTCGACTGCGACTGGCCCCGGACGAGGTCCGGGAACTGCGCAAGTACCTGTCGGTCATCGTGGCCAGGGTGCGAGCGGCGATGACAGTCGATCCCGATGATCCGGACCTTCCCTCGATCAAGAAACTCACGATCGATCTGGCCGGCGCTCCCGCCGTCCCCGGTGCGCAACTGGTCATGCTCGTCAAGCTGTTGCGCCGCACCCTCGGCAGCGGTGTGCTCATCGAACTGTCGGGGGTGAAGCCGACGATCCTCGCGTCGCTGGTCGCGTTCGGCATTCCTCCTGACGTGGCCGTGATCGACTCACGGGGTCGCCCGTGGACCAAGTGAAGACGCCTGGCCCGCGCGGGCCTCGCGAACCGGCGTTCAGGTCCGCTCTCCACCCATGCCCAGGATGAGCGCGACGGCGTCCTCCGGGCACGCCCCCGGTGTCAGAACCTCCTGCAGCAGCAGGCCGCGGATCGCGGCGACGGCGACGGTGGCCCTGGTCAGCGCTTCCCCGGCGTCGAGCCCTTCGCGCTCCGCCAGCGAGGCCAGCGTCCTGGTGAGGTCGTTCAGCGACGAGATGAACTCGCGGTAATCGTCCGGGCGGTACGCGGCCAGACCCACGACGTGGAAGAACCCGCGGACGCGCGACAGCTGCTCCGGGCGGGTGTAGGCCCGCCAGATCGCCAGGACGAGGTCGTCGAAGGTGCCCTGCGCGGCATCCCGGAACAGCGCCTCGTTGTCGCGGGTCCGCTGTGCCGCGAGCACGGCCGCCAGGACGCCTGTGAGCGACCCGAAGTGGTACCGCAGGAGCGCGTGACTGGTCTCGGTCCGTGCCGCGATCTCGCGGAGTGAGGTCTCCGGCGGTGGAAGGCCGTCGTCGAAGACGTCGAGGAGCCGCGCCAGGAGGCGCTCGCGGGCATCGCCGTTGCGTGCCGTGCTTGACAGGACCACCCCCGTAGTTTATCCATTGGGAAAGCGATTTATCCATTGGAAAAACCGCGGAGGGCTTGTGGGGCGTTTCCAGGTGGTGGGCGCGACGGTCGTGGACGGGTCAGGTCGCGATCCGCGAGACGTCGCCGTCACGGTCGAGGACGGGCGCATCACCGAGCTCGGTGCCTCCAGCACGAACGGTGAGCGGCTCGACGCCGATGGGCTGACGATGACGCCCGGCCTGATCGACGCCCACGTCCACCTCGGGCTGTCGAGCCTGATCCAGCCGCAGTTCTCGTTCCAGATCAGTGCCGCCGAGATCGCGGCCGACATCTTCGCCACGGCCGGCGCGACGCTCGACGCCGGTTTCACGACCGTCCGGGACACCGGCGGGATCGACGGAGGTGTCGTCACCGCGATCGCGAAGGGCAAGGTCAGGGGGCCACGCGTGGTGTCGTGCGGGCCTGTTCAGTGCCAGACCGGCGGCCACGGCTACTACGGGGCCGAGTGGGAGCCCACCGAACTGTGGAGCAGCCATCACATTCCTGGTCTGTGCGCCCTGTCCATGATGGCGGGCAACGCGGACGAGCTGCGGCGCAACGTGCGCGAGGCGTTCCGGCGCGGGGCGTCGTTCCTGAAGCTCTGCGTGACCGGCGGGGTGGTGGGCGGCAACGACCGGCTGACCGACACCCAGTTCACCGTCGAGGAGATCGCCGTCGCCGTGCAGGAAGCCGAGGCGCGGGGCACCTACGTGACGGTGCACGCCCACAACAACGAAGGCATCCGGAACGCGGTCGAGGCCGGGGCGCGCTGTGTCGAGCACGGCACAGACCTCGACGAGCCGACGGCCGCCCTCATGGCCGCGCGCGGGGTCGCTCTCGTGCCCACGTTCGCCGTCGTCGAGCGGCTGCTGCACGATCCTGCCGCGGCCGGCCTGGACGAGTCGGCACGTGATCGTGCGGCAGGGGTGCGGGAGCGGATGGCCGGGGCGCTCGCCGTCGCCAAGGAGGCCGGGGTGCGGATCGGGCTGGGTTCCGACCTCATCGGCCCGGCCCAGGACCGCCGCGGCGAGGAACTCGGACTGCGCGCACAACTCGAGACACCGATGGACGCTCTCGTGGCGGCCACGAAGACCAACGCCGAGATCATCGGCCTGGCCGACGTGGGCGTCATCGCTCCCGGCAAGCAGGCGGATCTCGTGCTGTGGAAAGGAAACCCGATCGAAGACCCGAACATCTTCGCCGACCCCGCCAACGCCGTACTCGTCGTCCAAACCGGACGTGTTGTGAAGGATCTCCGATGAGCACCATGTGGCACGGTTGCCTGGCCGACACCGACTACTTCGAACTGCGTTCCAGCGGTGGGCACGACTACGGCGTCTGGGTCACCACGCCGCCGCGCTACGACCGCGTCACGACGCAGGCGCCCGTCGTGTACGTGCTCGACGGCAACTGGGCGGTGGGCCTGACGGCCCCGCTCATCGTCACCCAGCACGACCCCATGCAGCAGATCAAGCCGTACATCCAGGTCAGCGTCGGCTACGCGGGTGAGGAAGCGGAGCACTGGGCGAGGCTGCGCAACAGGGACCTCGTGCCACCCGGCGAGCCCGTCGCGAAGGAGTTCCTCGACGCAGTGGAGCTGGGAGTCCAATCGGGTGCGATGACCCGCGAGGAAGCCGACGCCTACGTCGACGAACTGCGCGACACCCGGGGCGACGCGTTCCTGAGCTTCATCACCGACGAACTGCACCCCCGGATCGAACGCGACTACGGCACGGCCCCGAGCGGTCACGGTCTCTTCGGCTACTCCTACGGCGGACTCTTCAGCCTCTACGCCTGGCTCACCGGAACCACGCTGTTCGAGAGCATCGGAGCCGGCAGCCCCGGCGTCGCGGGCGAGGACAGCCGGGTCTTCACGCAGATCCAGGAGCTGGGCGACCAGCAGGCCAAGCTCCACCTCACCTTCAACGACCGGGAGATCCTCGGGAACGTGCCCATCTACCAGAACCTCACGAAGAACGCGGCCACCGTCCTGCACCGCCTCACCGCTCGCGGCGCGGCCGTCACCAGCGAGGTGCTGCGGGACACGCACGTGACCGGTCTGCAGGCCTCGTTCCTCAGCTACCTCAGGACCTGTCGTGCCGTGTGACCGACAGAGCAGCTGAGCCAGGGCAATCACGCAACCCCCACGGCTGCCGCTGACCTCAGGGTTCAATCTCAGTTGCACTGCGGCTCACGGCCTGATCGACTGCACGTGACCAGTCATTCGGACAAGGAGAGGCACATGCGCGTGGCGTTCGTGTTCACCCAGAAGGTATTCGTTGCCTATCTAGAGGACATGACGCTTGTCGCGCACCTTGAACTTGGGGATCCTGGCTCACGTCGACGCCGGTAAGACCAGCCTCACCGAGCGGTTGCTGCACACCGCCGGTGTCATCGACGCACTCGGCAGCGTGGACGCGGGGAACACGCAGACCGACTCGCTCGCGCTCGAACGGCAGCGCGGCATCACGATCAAGTCCGCCGTCGCGTCGTTCGTCGTCGGTGACGTCGTGGTCAACCTGATCGACACACCGGGCCACCCGGACTTCATCGCCGAGGTGGAGCGGGTGCTCGACGTGCTCGACGGCGCCGTGCTGGTGGTGTCCGCGGTGGAGGGCGTGCAGGCGCAGACCCGCGTGCTCATGCGCACGTTGCGGCGCCTGGAGATCCCGACTGTCGTGTTCGTGAACAAGATGGACCGTCGTGGCGCTGACGGGGAGCGCGTGGCGCGCGACGTGGTCGAGAAGCTGGCGACCGAGGCGCCGATCTACCGCGGGTCCGCGATCACCGGTGACGGCCTGGACGAGCTGGTCGCCGGTGTCACGTCGTTGTTGCCGGTGACCGTCACGGCCGGCGGTCCGCTGTCCGGCACGGTGTTCAAGATCGAACGTGGTGGCGCGGGGGAGAAGATCGCGTTCGTGCGGCTGTTCTCCGGGACCGTGCGGGTGCGTGATCGGGTGAAGATCGGTGACCGCGAAGGAAGAGTCACCTCGATCGCCGTGTTCGAGGGCGGCTCGGCGCCACGTCGCGCCACCGCGCGGGCAGGGCAGATCGCGAAGCTCTGGGGCCTCGACGTCCGTATCGGCGACACGATCGGCGTCGCTCACCACGACCGTGTACGCCACTTCGCGCCACCGACGCTGGAAACCGTTGTGGAGTCGGACGATCGGGTGGCTCTGCACTCCGCGTTGCGGCAACTCGCTGAGCAGGATCCGCTGATCGACCTGCGGCTCGACGGCGACGACATCGTGGTCTCGTTGTACGGCGAGGTGCAGAAGGAGGTCATCGAGGCGACGCTCGCCCTGGAGTACGGCGTCGCCGTCACGTTCCGCGAAACGAGAACGATCCGCGTGCAACGTCCCCGGGGCGTGGGTGAGGCGGTGCGGTTCCTCGGTGAGAACCCGCACGCGGCCACCATCGGGTTCCGGGTGGAACCGGGGCCGGAGGAGTTCCGGCTGGAGGTGGAGCTGGGCTCGTTGCCGCTCGCTTTCTTCAGGGCCACCGAGGACGCCGTGCGCGACACGTTGCGCGCTGACCGGATTCACGACTGCACGGTCACGATGACGCACTCCGGATACTCCTCACCGGTGAGTGCGGCGGGCGACTTCCGCGGCCTCGCGCCGATCGTGCTGCGGGAAGCGTTGCGCCGAGCGGGAACCGTGACGTGCGAACCGATGCACCGCTTCCGGCTGGAGATTCCGGTGGACGCACTCGCCGTGACGCTCGCCGCGCTGGGCAAGGCCGGCGCCGTTCCGCTGACGACGACCGCGACCGTCCTCGAAGGACACATCCCGGCGGCGCGGGTGCGTGAGCTGCAACGACGACTGCCCTCCCTGACCCGAGGGGAAGGTGTGCTGGAAAGCGAGTTCGATCACTACGCCTGAAGCGCGTGACGTTCGGTATGAGCGGACGGTGCTACGGGGACACGCAGGCGATGCGACACTCAAGCGATGAACGACTACTCCTGGCCCGAGGACGGTCAGCGGTCGGCGGAACGAAGGTGCGTGGCGTGGAGCGCGACGGTCAGGACACTTCCCGTCGGCGCTCCGATCGCGGGTGAAGTGATCGGGCGGCAGCCCTTTGGAGTCTTCATCCGCATCGACGGCGTACCTGATGCCGTGGGCTTGGCCGAGATCACCGCGATGCCTCTCGACGCGGTACTCCCACCGCTGGGTTTTCGTGTGGCCGGCGTGGTCACCTCGCACGCCGAGCACAATCGCCAGGTGAAAGTCCGCCTCGACAACTGGTGACCGTTACCGGGCACTTGGCGGCATGAGCGAGAGTCCCGACGAGGCGTTGGACCATGTCGCGTCCGCGGGCGCCGTCATCGTCCCGCGGCGAGGCTGGGCACCACGTCGAACTTGCGGTCCATCCCGGTGAGCCTGAGCGGCCGGAGGACCGCGCGCGTGTGTGCCACCACGATGAACTCGACCTCGGCGGTCACGGTGGCCTCCCACACGGCCATCAGGGTGGCGAGGCCGGCGATGCCGAGGAAGCTCACCGCGGTGAGGTCCACGATGAGATCCGGACCCGCCCTGCGGACGTGCTCCTGGAGACGGGTGTGCAGCACTGGCCCACTGCGTGAGTCGACCTCACCGAGCACCGCGATCACGACGGACCCTCGTCGGACGAGCTGTTCTGTGACGGTGAATCGCACGGGGCCTGGGGATCGGCCCAGGGGGCGGGAGACGCTCTGGGCGGTCACGGGCGCCTGGGCAAGACGGACGGTGCTCACGGGATTCTCCTCGGGGAACCGTGGCGACCGCGGGGTCCAGGCGGACGGAGGGCAGAGAAGGCGCAGGTTATGTATCAGGGAGTCCAGGCACAAGCCCGCGTCGGGTACGACCACTCTATCGGGCGTCATCTATGCCCGTACAGCCGTCACGGCAACACGTTGAGCCAGGGCTCCAGTGTTCAGCGCTGGGGCTGATTGGGCTCAGCCAGTGCGGGGACCAGCCTCAGCGCGCGGTTGTGGCGCGGTTCGGTTCGCGTCTTGGCCTCGTCGACCTGCCGGATCAGTTCGCCGCGGACCTCGTTGAGGGCGGCCGGCAGATCCGGCTCGGACGAGGTGGCGACGAGGTGCAGGCGGGGCGTGCGGTTGATCCAGCACTCCAGGGTGACTCGTTGCTCGACACCGCAACGGTCCTTCACGCTGATCTCGAGGTCGACCTGGTCGTCGTGGAACGAGCGCAGGCGCGAGCCCAGTGCGGCCAGACGTTCCACGACCCAGCCGCGTTCGTTCGAGAGGAAGCCGGTGGCGAGGTGCAGGCGGTTGGTGATCACCGCGGCGTCCTCTGGCTTTTCGCTCATCTACTCACTGTCCTTTGTGGAGTTTTCCAGGAGGTGGCCGTGTTGCAGAGTGGAGATCAGCGCCAGCGTCGACTCGGCGCCCTGGTTGCGGTTGGGGCCGTCGGGGGTGAGTCCGTCGTAGCCGCCGCTGGTCTCCTTGTCGTGCATGGGCACACCGAGGTCGTTGGCGCCGTTGAACCACGCGATCGCGTGGCGGACACCGGCTTGCCACCTCAGGTCGCCGGTGACCTGATGGGCGCGAGCGCAGGCGTCGGCGAGCGCCGCGACCTCGACGGGTTGCTGGTCGAACGCCGGGCGGGGTTCGCCGATGCGCCAGCCCCCTGCCGGGGTCGGCGAAAGGCGGCCCTCGCGGGACTCGACGGTCAGCAACCAGTCCAGCAGTCGCAGGCCGTCCTGGCGGATCTGGGGATCGTCGAGGAGGTGGCCCGCGGCGATCAGTGCCTCGGGAAGCACGGCATTGGCGTAGAAGAGCCGGTGTTCGGGCCACGGCCAGTCCGGTGCGTCGGCGGGCTCGCCGACGTACGAAGTGACGTCACCGAGCAGTTTGGCCGCGAGAGCGTGGTCGGCATCGACACCCAGCACCTCGGCCGCGCCGAGCGCCGCGAAGGACATCGCCCGCACCGAGGACGGCCGGTGATGTGCGCTTCTGTCGAAGCAGGCCAGTGCGGCCTGGCGGATCCACGGCACCGGGCAGCGGGCGGCCGCGGTGCCCAACCCCCACAACGCACGTCCCCACCAGTCGCCCAGGCCCGGTTCGTCGTGCCATTCGCGGTCGGGACCGAGCCGGTTGTGGAAGCGGCCGCCATTGGCCTGCGCGTGAGCGGTGAAGGCCAGGTATCGCTCCACCAGAACGATCAACTCGGCGGACGGTTCCGGCTCACGGCACAGCACGACCAGGCCGCGGGCGACGTCGTCCAGGCAGTAGCCGTGTTCCCGGCGGGGCAGCGGACCGTCGGCGTGCTCGTGCAGGCCGGTGTCGTCGCTGAGCCGGATCAGGTGAGCGAAACTCGGGCCGGTCACGTGGTCACCACGACTCGGCCGGCGAGCACGCGCTCCGTCAGACGGCGATACCGGTTCGCGACCGCCGACCAGCTCAGTGCCGGGGCGAGACGCGCCGAACGGTCGCGCATCCCGGCCGCGAGTCCCGGTTCGGTCAGCACCCGCCGCACCGCCGCGGCGATGGCGGCCGGATCGCGGTGGGGCACCAGCAGTCCGGCGCCGTCCGCCAGCAGCTCGACGGCATGTGGGAACTCGGTCGCGATCACCGGTTTGCCGGCGGCGAGGGCCTCGATCAGCACGCCGGACGTGACCTGCTCGGACGAGTCGTAGGGGAGCAGGACGACGTCGGCCTGGCCGACCAGCTCCGCCAGCGCGTCGGCCTCGCGGTAGGCCGGGTCGAACTCGACCAGGTTCGTGACGCCGAACGTGGCCGCGCGGTTGCGCAGATTCCTGCGGTAGATCTCACCCTCGTGCGCCAGCACCTTGGGGTGGGTCTGGCCGGCCACCAGGTAACGGGGCTTCAGGTCGCGCAGTGCGCCGAGAGCGGAGATGCCCCACTCGATGCCCTTGCCACGCCCCAGCAGACCCCAGGTGAGGATCATCGGCCGGTCGGCGGGCGGAGTGTGGGCGGGTGGTTCGACGGGAAGCGCGCCGTGCGGGATCACGACGACCTCGTCGGGCCGCGCGACGGCGTAGCCGTCCACGAGCCGCTGCCGCGCGGCCAGGGACATGGTCACCACGGCATCGGCGTGGCCGACGACCTCTTCGAGAACCTGCCGCTGGCCAGGGGTGGGCGTGGTCAGCACGGTGTGCAGCACGACGATCACCGGCACGCGCAGCCGGGCGAGCACGCCGAGCACGTCCTCGCCGTCGCGGCCGGCGTAGATCCCGTACTCGTGCTGGATCACGACCACGTCGCAGCGGTTGAGCACCTCGGCCGCGTCCTCGACCGCGCCGGGAGTCATCTGGTGCACCATCCGGGTTTCCGCGGAGGCGACCGGCTCGTCCGGCTCCGTGAGGACGCGGACCACCCGGCCCGTGCTTCCCGGTGTCACCGCGGTCAGATGGCGCAGGAGGGACGCGGTGAACGTGGCGAGTCCACATTGCGTGGGCGGATACGTGCTCAGAAAACCGTAAGTGCGGACCACTAAGCGGGCCTTTCGGATTGTCGGAAGCAGACGCTCCACTGTGGACGAATCAGGCGAGGGGTCGCCGCGCCTGGTCCGGGATGTGACCGTGCAGGCTCAGCCTGCGCATCTCGACGTGCTCCCGGCGCGCGGGCAGCGTGATGCGATGCCCGTCCAGCGTGGTCAGGTCGATGGTGCGCACGGGGCGTGAGACGAACCCGTCGAGCTGAGTCCGCCGCCATCGGGCGGCGAGGTGGTAGTAGCTCAGCCACAGGGCGTCGCCCAGTTCGGCGAGCAACGCGCGCCGAGGCCGCTCGGAGGCCGGGCCGGCCGGTGGGGCGATGGGAAGGTGGGATGCCGACATCACGCCGGGACTCCCGTCCCCGGCCGGAAGAACAGCCGGTTCAGTTTTTCGCCGAGTACGACATGGGCTTGACCGCCCACGTACGAGGTGTTCCCGGCAAAATCGACACTACACCAATTCCGATTTGATCAGCAAAACGTGCTTCCTGATTTTTCTGCTATGGCTCTTCGCAGGTGGGGGCGCTATTTGGTGGTCCAGCAAATGCCAAGCAGAAAATATCGTGAGCGCGTAACATGAGGTGAAACACAAAATTCGGCAGAACGTAACTCAATTCGGCTCGCCGGTGGGCCGCGATGTCCTCCGCCCGGCCGCGCGCACGACCGGAACGGAGTGACGGACATGAGCACACCGACGCGAACGACCGAGGTGCTGACCACCGTGCGGCTTCGCCTGCGGCCGTGGCTGGTCGGCGACGCGCAGGCGGCACTGGAGATCTACGGGGACGCCGAGGTGACCCGATGGCTGAGTCCCGACATGGATCAGGTGCTGGATCTGGCGGCCATGCGGTTGTTGTTGCAGCAGTGGATGGCCGAAGGCGCCCGGCTGCGCGCTCCGGCCGGGCGGTGGGCGATCCAGCGCATCGCTGACGACGAGGTGATCGGCGGCGCCATTCTGCTTCCGCTGCCTCCCGGCAACGAGGATTTCGAGATCGGCTGGCAGCTGCGCCCCGATGCCTGGGGCAACGGCTACGCCACCGAAAGCACTCACGCACTCGCCACGTGGGCGTTCAGCCACGATGTCGAAGAAGTCTTCGCCGTCGTGCGGCCCGGCAACACGCGCGCCGCGGCCACGGTCCGGAAGAACGGTATGCACTGGGTCGGCGAGACCACCAAGTACTTCGGCGTCGAACTGCAGGTGTTCCGTCTCCGCCTGGCCGACCTCGACCAGGCGGCACCCACGGCGCTCCAGCCACCTCGCCCCCACGGCGACTGATGGACCGCGGCGGCCTCGTTCATCGCTGAAGAAGCAATGTGCGCCTAGGCACGCGTCAGCGTTTCTGCCAGGAACGGCAAGGCGAGCGCGAGGACCTCGTCGGGTGTCTGGACGTGCGGGTAGTGCCCGGCGCCCTCGATGACCGCCAGGTCACCTCGTCCCCGAGGCAGGTCGGCGATGACCTTCTCGCCCTCGGCGCGCGGGTCGGCCCAGTCGGGGTCGGCACTGCCCATGACGACGAGGACCGGACAGGTGACGTTGGCCAGCTGCGCTCCGGCGTCGGCGGGGCTGGTCTTGCACATGGCCTGAAGGACCTTCATCCGGCCGGGTTCGCGCAGCTTGGCCTCGATGCGGGCGAGCTCGGCGTCCCAGTCGGCGGGCTTGGCCGGCACCGCCAGGTCGAGGTAGCGCTTCCAGCTCTCCAGGCTTCCGCCGAACATGACCTTCGCGAGCTGGGTGTAGCCCGCACGGAAGTGCTTGACGCGCAACAGTCCTGCGAGATCGAGGGACTGCGCGCGGGTGAACGGCGCGAGCTCGATGACGCCGGTGATCACGTCGGGTGCGGTGGCGGCGGCGATGGTCGCGGCACCGCCGCTGATCGACTGGCCGATGATCACGGCCGGGCCGCCGAGGTGGCGGACAACAGCGACCAGGTCACCAGCGATGTCCGTGCGGCTGTAGCCGTTCCAGCCCAGGCTCGAGTCACCGCACCCGCGGATGTCGACGTTCGCGACCCGGTACCCCCTCGCGGCCAGGGCGGGGGCGAGGAAGCGGTAGGAGTGGCGGCTGTCGCCGATGCCATGAGCCAGCACGACGAGCGGACCCTGTCCGGTCACGTCGTAGGCGATGGTGTTTCCGGCGATGTTCAGGTACTCGGTCATGCCGTCCTCCGAAACAAAAGCTAATGACGTTAGCCACAAGCTAATGCCATTAGCTTGACCCTGTCAAGGGTGCGGAGTCTCAGCTGGTGGCACGGCTCGTTCCGGGCATGGGACCGCCGCTGCGCTCGCTCGACCGGGCGAGCCCGGGATGATCGACGGTGCGGGCCGCCCGCGCGTCCAGCGCCCTGGCGAAGTGGTGACCCTGCTGCTGTCCTCCCTCACGGCGACGGCCGGTGCCTGGGCTTCGGGCTGCCCCGCGACGTCGACCGCAGCTACCGCGTCAGCAGAGGCCTGACCTGGGAGTCGGTTCCAGCCGCACCGTGGACTCGGCCCCGCTCAGCAGTGCCGACACCACGTCGACGACTGTCGCGCACCGGGGGTGGCTGTGGACGGCGTCCAGAACCTGTTCGCGGTCCGCGGCGTCCTCGAAGCGCCGGATCCAGACGAAGCTGTCCTCGTCGTCGGCCACGGTGAAGGAGCCGACCACGGTCATGCCCATCTCGCGGTGCAGGGGGATGACGGTCTCGTCCATGTACAGCGCCAGTTCGGGGCCGAGGCCGGCGCGGGCGTGTTCTGTCCGGATCTCGTAGAACATCGAGTTCTCCTCGTCGGCCGTCAGGTCGTTGATGCGGAGCGTTGGGCGGCGAGTGCGTAGACGTCCGGGGATCCTTCCCACGGGCAGGTGCGCCGCACGGCCCAGTGGGTGACCAGCCAGCGTCCGCCGTGCTTGTGCAGTTTCAGCTGCCAGTACCCGCGCATGGTGCAGTGGTCGACGACGCCGGGGTCCGCGGGGACGTGGTGGTAGGCGACCACGTGCGCGCGGCACTCGGCGTCGTCGCCCGACAGGCGCACCTCCAGGTTGGAGGCGGCGTGGTGGGTGCAGTCGAAGCCGGTGAGGGTGCTGCTCGCCAGCGCGACCAGGTCGGTGGCCGCCGTGGTGGCCGGGGGTGTGCCGAAGTGGTGGGTGGACAGGTCGAGCAGCACCTCATCGGCGAGCAGCCGGCGTAGTGCGGCCCAGTCCCTGTCGTCCTGGGAGTGGGCGAGGGCGGCGACGACATCGGCGATGGCCGCGCGGTCGGCCAGTTCTTCGAGGGTGGTCACGCCCGCACCTCCGCGCGGTCGATCAGCGGCAGCACCAGGCGGCTGGGACGTGCCGGTCCGTGGTGGACTCGGTTGATCGCGACGGACGGGTCGTCCTCGGTGGCGATGGTGCCGCCGGTGTTGGTGTTGCGGTCGTAGCGGGGGAAGTTGCTGCTGGAGACTTCGAGCCGGATGCGGTGTCCCGCGAGGAAGACGTTCGAGGTGACGCCTGCGTCGACGGTCAGTTCGTACACCGTGCCCGGTTCCATGAGCGCCGGGTCGGTGAGGGAGTCGCGGTAGCGGGCGCGCTGGATGCCTTCGCACAGCAGGATTGCCCTGCCGTCGGGGTGCACGTCGACGATCTTGGCGGTGAAGTCGGTGTCCGGCGCCGAACTGGAGACGTGGAGCACCAGGCTGACGTGCCCGGTCACTTCGACCGGACGCTCGAGGACGTCGGTGGTGAAGCACAGCACGTCGTCCCGTGCTTCGACCGCTGTCTGGTCGGCCGGACCGGGGTGGCCGCCGGACGCGCCCGCCAGCACGGTGCCGCCCAGCGTGGGAACAGGACGGCGCGGGTCGTGCAGAAAGGTGTCCGTCGCCTCCTCCTGCGCGCCATCGCGTGTCAGAACTCCGTCGCCCGTGGCGGTGTTCGCGCGACCGCCGCCGGCGAGGAAGAAGTCGGTGTAGCCGGTGCCGGGCAGCGGCCAGTCCTCCTCGTCGCGCCACCGGTCGACGCCCATGACGAAGATCCGGACGCGGTGCGTGTCATCGGGAGTGTCCGTCCGGCCGCGGACCCACCGGTCGAAGAACCTGAGGTGCTCGTCGGTGACGTCGGCGGCTTTGATGCTGCCCGCGAGACCGAACGACCGGTCCGGGAAGGTGCCGAGGTCGGCGCCGTCGGGGTGCGCCCAGGGGCCGACGACGAGCCGCTGGCCGTCGCGGGCCGCGGCGCTGCCGCCGTGGTTGCGCATCAGCGTGTAAGACCGGATGGTTTCGCCGATGAACACGTCGTACCAGCCGCCGATCTGAAGTGCCGGGACGGTGATGCCGCCGCAGTGGTCGATCGGGGCGACCTCCTGCCAGAACGCGTCGCGTTCGGGATGGCCGAGCACTTCGCCGAACCACGGAAGGTTGCGCGTCACGGCGTCTCGCCCGGAGAGCGGCAACGGATCGTGCAACTGCCGGGGATCGTCCACACTGGACAAGAGCTTCGGCGCGTCGGCAGGGTCACCGCGGCCGTCGGCGAGATCCCGGCGCAGGTTGCGCAGCGCCGAAAGCGTGCTCCACGTGAGCAGGGTGTCCTGGGACAACGCGCCGCCGGGGGAGTACCACGGTGCGCGGTACAGGTCGGCGGAGCTCATCACGGGTGCGATCGCGCGCAGTGCCGGTGAGGCGTGCACGGCCGCGAGCCATTGTGTGAAGCCCATGTAGGACCCGCCCCACATGCCGACTGTGCCGTCACACCAACGTTGTTCGGCGAGCCACGTGAGGGTGTCGGCACCGTCACGACTTTCGTGCACGCCCGGCACGAACGTCCCGGCTGATCGGGAAGTCCCGCGGACGTCCTGTGCCACCACCGCGTATCCGGCCTCCACGAACGCGAACACGTCCGGCAGCTTCAGGTTGCCGTACGTTCCGGCGTCGTCCTTGCCGTAGGGAGTGCGAATCAGCAGAACGGGGAAAGGACCTGGACCTTCCGGCCGCCACACGTTCGTGGCGAGGCCGATGCCGTCGCGCATCGGCACGGTCACGTCCACGTCGACGGAGAACCTCATGCCCGCACCTGGACCTGTTCGGCGTTCCGGGGCGTGATCATCCAGTGGCTGAACGCGGCGTAGTGCCGCGCGAACTCCTGTGGGGTGGGTGCGTGCTCAACCGCCGCGGACAGTTCCGCGACTCGGGCGTACCGCGGAATCCGGTCGGCCTGGTAGGCCGCCAGTGCGGCGGGCACGTCGCCCGCGGCGAGCAGGTCGCCGAGCAGGTCGCCGAGCAGGGCGGCGTCTTCGATGCCCAGCGTCGCACCGGCGGTGATGTGCGGCGACATCGCGTGTGCCGCGTCCCCGGCCAGCGCGACCCGTGCGGAGACCCAGTGCGGCAGCGGCGGTACGAGCATGATCTGGTTGTGCAGGATCAGCTCTTCCGGTGTCGCGCCGATCAGCTCGGCCAGAACGCCGTCCTGGCCGTCCTCCAGGTGGAAGGCGCGTTCCAACGCCTGTTGCTTGCGGGTACCGGTCAGCGGTGGTGACTTGAACTGGTTCACCAGCCAGTAGACGTTGCCGTCGTGGGTGCGCACGTACCCACCCCGGCACCCGTTGGTGCCCAGGATCAGCCGGTTCCCCTGGACGCCGGTGCCGTCGGCCGGGACGACCGCGCGCCAGACCTGATGACCGCGGTGTTCCTGTGCCGGAGTGCCCGGCACCAGCCGCGTGCGCACCGCCGAGTACGCCCCGTCCGCTCCGACGAGCACGTCCGCTTCCGCGCTGCTGCCGTCGGTCAACCGGACGGTGACGCTGTCAGCGTGCTCCTCGTACCCGTGGAACCCCGTGCCGAGGCGGATGTTCTCGCGTCCCACGGCATCGGCGAGCAGATCGTTCAGCTTCGCGCGGTGCACCAACAGGTACTGGTGGGCCTCGGCACCGAACTCCGGGGTCTCGAGCAGACGTCCGGTGGGGTCGTGGAAGTACATCTCGCTGGGTTTGCCGATGGCGCGCACCTGCTCGCCGATGCCGAGTTCGTCGAACACCGCCAGCGCGTTCGCCCAGAGTCCCAGCCCGGCACCGGCCGCGCGGATCTCCGGCGCCTGCTCGCAGATCAGCACGTCGATCCCCGCCCGGCGCAGGGCGATTCCGGTCGTCAGCCCGACGATTCCGGCGCCGATCACCACAGCCCGCGTCACAGTCATGTGCTTGTCCTCCCAGGGTTTCTTCCTGCATTCGACCGTAGGAGGCCTGGCGGATTAACTCCAGTGCAACTCTGGCAAGGAATGATTCCGGATGTGATAATCGGTGCGTGGACTACATCGATCTGAATCTGATCGAGGCGCTGGACGCGCTGCTCGCCGAGAACAGCGTGACCAAGGCAGCCGCCCGGCTGCACACCTCGGCGCCGGCGATGAGCCGTGCCCTGGCCCGGTTGCGCCGGACCTTCGACGACCCGCTGCTGGTGCGGGCCGGGCGCGATCTCGTGCCCACCCCGCGGGCGCTGGAGCTGCGCGGCGAGGTGCACGCGATCGCCACCAGAGCCCGTGCGCTGTTCGCGCCGTCCACCACCGCCGACCCGCGAACGGCGGTGCGCATGTTCGACCTGCAGGTCACCGACATGCTCTCCACGACCTTCATCCCCTCGCTCATCGACGACCTGCGCGAGCAGGCGCCCGGCATCTCGTTGCGGTTGCGGCCGGAGAACCTGGAGGACACCCCTGCACTGCGAGAAGGTTTGGTGGACCTGGAGATCGGCAGCATCCGTCCCGGCGACTCGGAGATCCACTCGGAAGCGCTCGTCACCGAGACGCTGATCGCCGCGGTGCGTCCCGGCCACCCACTCGCGAAGGTGAAGACCGTGACGCCGCAACGGTTCGCCGCCGCCGATCACATCGTCGTCTCGCGGCGCGGCCGGGCCCGCGGCCCGATCGACGAACAACTGGCGGAACTGGGACTGAGCCGGCGCGTGGTGGCCGTGGTGCCCACGTTCGCAAGCGCGTTGTTCCTCGCCTCGGAGACCGATGTCGTCTGCATCGCCCCGGCCAGGCTGGCTCAGCGGATGCTGGACACGTTGGGGCTCCGCGCGTTCCCGATCCCTCTCGCGCTGCCGTCGGTGACCGTCGGCATGGCGTGGCATCCCCGCAACCACCACGACCGCACGCACCAACTGCTGCGCGAACGCGCCCGCCACATCATGGCCATCGCCGCGGAGGGCGTCAGTCGGTGACGGCGTCCTGTGCGGCGAGGCCCCTGCGGTGGTGCAGCCGGCGCACGACTTCGATGAACCCGGTCACCACGAACGCGAGACCGATGCCGACGGCGATCGCCAGGAACGTGTTCTCCTGGAACAGAACGCCGCCGAGGTAGCCGGTGAGCGCGGTGTAGGCGCTCCAGGACGCGGTGGCGAACGCGACGAACAGCACGTACCTGCCGAGCGGGAAGCCGACGAGCCCGGTGGACAACGTGGCGAGGTATCGCCCGACCGGGATGAAGCGCGTGGTCACCAGGATGAAGCCGCCGCGGGCGTCGAGCTCACGGGCGAACCAGTCGTGCGCCGCGCGGCGTTTGGTGCCAGGCGGAAGACGCTTGAGCAAGCGCGTGCCGAACAGCCGTCCTGCCGTGTACGGAACCATGTCGCCGAAGAAGGCACCAAGTGTTGTGGCGGCGATGACGAGCACGATGTCGGTTCGCCCGGTCGCGGCGTACACGCCCGCGACGATCACGACGGGTTCACTCGGAATCAGGGGCAGGAACGAGTCCAGGAAGGACACCGCGATCAGCACGGCGTAGAGCCACGGCGAGGAGATGAGCGACTCGGCCAGCCGCATCCAGTCGATCACGAAGGATCCTTTTCCGCGCGGCGGCAGGGCGGTACGCGCGCATTGATGTTCGAACACGAAATTCGTGCTTTTCTGTCGCCGCCCGGTAATGGCGATCGCCCTGGGCTTCCCTGATGAAACTAGGCAGGGATCAATGTGGCGACAAGTGCGTTCTCGGCAACGATGTGTTCGCTCTGGCGCAATCGGGGTGGCCGGTGAGCGCACACGACGGCCTGGCCGAGGCCGTCGTGTGCCGCGTGCCCTGGAACTCTCAGCCGCTGACCGAGGCCGAGAAGTTGTCGACCGCCAGGCCGGTGCCACCGTTCCACGGCTCGAACCCGGCCTGGATGCTGGTCAGGTACCAGGAGTTCGTGATCGCACCGCGGTTGCGCACGTCGTTGATGAAGTCGAGCACGCTGAACGACCACGAGTTGATCGGGGACGGCGCGACGTAGGAGATGACGTTGTTGCCGCCGTTGTTGCCGCGCCACACCTGCCAGCTCCGCCCGCCGACGTTCGTCGTGCCGACCGCGCTGCCGATGGGCTGGATCGAGCCCTGGCGGTTGAACCAGATCATGATCTCCATCTGGTTCACGCCGTTGGTCTTCGGCGTGGGGTCGAGCCAGATGTCGTAGGAGGCGTTGTAGGTGCCGCCGGTGTACCGGTAGTTGATGGACGACGTGGCGCTGCGGATCCGGCTGACCTGCATCGGCAGGGTGGAGCCGGGGGAGCAGTTGGTGTAGTGGCAGCCGAGGAACGCCGACGGGTACGACACCGGCGCGCCGTTGGTCGGGGACGAGCCCTGCTGGCTGGTGATCTGGAAGCCGGATGACGTGACGTTGATGCACTGCTGGGCCGAGGTGCCCCAACGATTGTTCTGCACCACGTAGCGGCCCTGGATGGTGGTCGATCCGTACTGGTCGCAGATGGTCACATCGGCGTGAGCGGGGCCCGCGGTCGCGACGAAAGTGCTCGCCATCAGCAAGCCGGCAGCAGCCACCGCACGGATGGTCCTTCGCATGACAACTCCAATGACAGGGTTATGGGAGCGCTCCCAGAATACCGCGATGTCAATGAGCGGGCAGATCGTCGAATAGTCGCCGTCGAATAGTGCGTCGAATCGACGGTAATGCCCGGCCATCCGGAAGGTGCATTTGTGCGGTGCGCGCGAAGGCCCGGGGGAGATCAGTCCTGCCGGCCGCGCGCCACGAGCTTGCGCTGGGTCCGGCGGCCTTGCGCCACCATGAACGGAATCGCGCGCAGCCCGAAGCGCGGGAACGCGTCCGCCAGCCGTGCCAGTGCTCCGCGCCACCGGGGGATGGCGGTGACCGGTTTCGGTTTGTCGAGCACGGCGCCGACGGCGGCGGCGACGTCGGCGGGTTGCAGCAGCGTGCCGGAGAACGACAGCGCGGCCGCCGGGTCGTCGACCTTGTCGTAGAGCATCGGTGTCCAGATGCCGTCCGGGCAGACGCACGAGATGTCGATGTCCTGGACGCCCGCCTGCCGGAGATCGCCGAGGGTGCTGAGGCTGAAGCCGATGGCCGCGTGCTTGGAGGCGGCGTACACCGCTTCGCCCACGACGGCCGTGATGCCCGCGAGGGACACGATGTTCACGACGTGCCCGCCGCCGTGGCCGCGCATGGCCTGGATCGCGGCGACCGTTCCGTTGATGGTCCCGAGAGCGTTGACCTCGATCATCAGCGCGCGGGTGGCGGCGTCCTGCTCCCACGCGGGCCCGGTCACCAGCACCCCCGCGTTGTTGACCCAGACGTCGAGGCGGCCCGCACGGGCGACGATGTCGTCGCGCGCCGCTTGTACGGCCGCGTCGTCCCGCACGTCGAGCACCCGCGCGATCCCACCGATCTCGGTGGCCGTCGCGGCCGCGGTGGCTTCGTCGACGTCGGTGACCAGCACCGTGTAGCCGCGTTCGGCCAGCATTCGTGCGACCAGCTTGCCCACGCCGCGTCCGGCTCCGGTCACGACCGCGCCTGCTTTTGCCGTCATGGCAGGAGTATCGCGTTCGTCGCGCCGTTGATCGACCCCGGCGCCGTCAGGTGGAATGCCACGTCACGGCGGAGTCGGTGTTCGCGCGAGTGGTGCGGAAGCCGTTGGCCGGATGCGCCGTGTCGGGATGGCCGAACGAGACTCCGACGACGACGCGCCGGGAGTCCGGCAGTCCGAAGTGGTCGCGCAGGAAGCCGGAGTACCCCGCGAGCGCGGCCTGCGGCGCCGCGGCGAGGCCGAGGCTCTGTGCGGCGAGCAGGAACGAGTTGAGGTAGAGGCCGCAGTCGATCGCGCCGTAGACGCCGAGGTCGGCTTCGGTCGTGATGATCGCGACGTGCGGCGCGCCGAACAGCTCGAAGTTGCGCAGCATCTGCCGGCCCGTGCCCTGGTGATCGCCGCGTTCGATGCCGAGGCTGGTGTAGAGCTGCTTGCCGCACTCCCGCCGGCGTTCCTGGTAGACGCCCGTGTACTGGGTGGGGAAGGGGAAATCCGGCTGGCCCGGATTGGTCCGCAGGTGTTCGAGCAGCCGCGTGCGCATCCGGTCCGTCGCGGCGCCTTCGGTGACGATCACGTGCCACGGCTGGGTGTTGCACCAGGACGGGGTGCGCTGGGCGAGTGCGAGCACCTGCTCGATGGTGTCCCTCGGGACCGGCTCCGGCAGGAACTGGCGGCAGGTCCACCTCTCGGCGAGCAACCGGTGTAGCGCCTCGTGCAGGTCTGGGGACGTGACGGCGGCCGCGCTCAAGGGAACCTCCGAAGGTGGTCTCTTTTCGAGACCGTAGCACGGAGCGGTCTCGAAAAGAGACCACCTTCGGTAGGGTCGCGGCATGCGGTACGAACAGCTCGCCGACCTGCCCTGCTCGATCACCCGCCCGCTGGTGGTGCTGGGGGACAGGTGGACGTTGCTGATCCTGAAGGAGGCGTTCGCGGGTGTGCGGCGCTTCAACGCGTTCCGGAGCAACCTGGGAATTCCGCGCAGCCGCCTGCAGGACCGGCTCGGGCGGCTGGTGGAGCACGGGATCCTGGTGCGGCAGCAGGCTGCCGACGGGGACCACGTCGAGTACCGGCTCAGCCGCAAGGGGCACGACCTCTACCCGATCCTGATGGCGATCAAGGACTGGGGCGACGCCCACATGGCGCCGGACGGGCCGCCGGTGCACTACCGGCATCGCGACTGCGCCGGCGAGGCACGGGTCACGCTGGCGTGCGACTGCTGCGGAGAACGAATGACGGCGCATGACGTCGTGCCCGAGGCCGGTCCTGGTCTTCTCGCCCATGTCGACGTGGGCGCACAGCGCTAGTTCCCGGTCGGCCGGGGTGCGGGTGGAACTCCACCGGTACCCCGGCCACGGCCTTCTGCGTTCCGGCGGGGGTGTCAGGCACCGGAGACGAGGACGACGACCTTGCCCCGGACCTCGCCCGTCGCGGCCTGGGCGTGCACCTCGCGGAGTTCGGCCAGGGGCACCCGCTGGGCCACGTCCACCCGCAGCTCGCCGGAGTCGACCAGCGCCACGAGCTTCGCCAGCTGCTCGGCGTCGCTGCGGACGTAGAGGTTGATGCCGCGCACGTCGCGGTCCTCGTCGGTCGGCGCCGGCATCCAGATCGTCGTGTTGACGACGACTCCGCCGGGGCGGACCACCGTGACCAGCTCGGCCAGGACCGCCGGGTCGACCGGCGCGAGGTTCAGCACGAGGTCGACCTGCTCGGTCACCGCCGAGACGACCGGCGTGGTGGTGTGGTCGACGACCTCGTCGGCACCGGCGGCGCGCACGGCCTCGGCACTGCGCGGGCTGGCCGTGGCGATCACGTGGGCACCGGCCCCCTTGGCCAGCTGGACGGCGTACCCGCCGACCGGTCCGCCCGCGCCGTTGACCAGCACGCGCTGCCCGGCCTTGAGCTGGCCGTGGTCGAAGAGCGCCTGGTAGGCGGTGAGGCCCACCAACGGGAACGCGGCGGCGTCGGCCAGCGGGATGCCCTTGGGCGCGGGGGTCAGGGCGGCCGCCGGCGCGAGGACGTACTCGGCCGCGGCGCCGGGCTTGGTCATCGGCAGGAAGGCGACGACCTCGTCGCCGGCGGAGAAGCCTTCGACGCCCTCGCCCAGCGCGTCGACCGTCCCGGCGACGTCGAGGCCGGGGGTGTGCGGCAGTTCGACCGGGATCGGACCCTGCATGACGCCCAGCCGGATGTTCCCCTCGACCGGGTTGAACGACGTCGAGGTGACCCGGACGAGGACCTCGCCGGTTCCGGGGACGGGCTGCCCCACGTCCTCGTGACGCAGGACCTCGGGGCCGCCGAACTCGTGGAAACGCACTGCCTTCATGGGAGTTCTCCTCGTTTTTTGCTTCGAATTCGAAGCAGCTGACTCTGAGAGTAGACGTGCTTCGAATTCGAAGCAAAGTGACGTGCGGCACGCGGGTGGCGTGGGGTCAGCGAGGAGGCCCGAGGAGCACGTTGCCGGAGATCTCGGCGGCTTCCGCGAGCAGCGACTGCGGGATCACGAACCCCTCGGGGCGGGGTTCCCGCAGGTCGCGACCGGCGTGACGGAACATCTTCTCCAGCCCGCCAGGAGTCGAGATGAGCAGCAGGTCGGCCTTCTCGGACGTGATGCGGTAGGAGTGCGGGATGCGGCGGGGCAGGAAGACGATGCCGCCCTCGCGCAGTTCGTGCTCCTCGTCGCCGGCCCACACGAGTGCGGTGCCGGACAGCAGGAGGAAGACCTCGTCCTCGTTGTTGTGCATGTGCCACGGCGGTGCCTCGCCGAAGCCGGCGTCGAAGCGGCCGACGGTCAGCTGTCCGCCGGTCGCCTCGGCGTCCAGCAGGACGCTGAAGACGCTCCCGCCGATCCATTCGAGCTGTTGCTGGTCTTCCCGCTGGGCGAGGTGGGGGATGCTCAAAGAAGTCCTCGGAGTTCGGTGGGGCGGCGGCGCCGCCCCTGTCCGGAAACCCTGGTGCGCACGGCTGCCCGGTCGCCATCTGCCGCGGTGTCCAGTCGTGCTCAACACTGCTCACCGAGCGTTCCGGTAGTCCTTCGAATTCGAAGCAGTAGACTGCGGTCATGCCCGACTCGCCGCCGTCGCTCGATCCCGTCCAGCTGGGTGCCTACTTCGCCCTCGTCGAGGTGACCAGCCTGCTGCGCCACGCGGTCGAGCAGCAGCTGAAGGAGGCGGGCGACCTCAGTTACGTGCAGTTCCAGCTGCTGGCGCGGCTCGGGGACTCGCCGACGGGCAGCCACCGCATGACCGATCTGGCCGACGGCGTCGTCTACAGCCGCAGCGGCCTGACCTACCAGGTGGGGCTGCTGGAGAAGGCGGGCCTGGCCGAGCGCACGCCGTCGGCGGACGACGAGCGCGGCGTCACGGTCACCATCACCGACGCCGGCCGCACGCGGCTCGCGGCGGTGCTGCCCGGTCACATCGAGGTCGTCAGCGGCCTGCTCTTCGAACCGCTGTCACGCGAGGACGTCCACGCGCTCGCCGGTCTGCTGGCGCCGGTGCGCGACCACATGCGGTCCGCGCCGCCCCGTTCGGCAGCGCCTCGCCGTCGCAAGAGCTGACACGTGAGCCGTTCCCTGCCCAGCGCGAGGTGGCGCCGGTAGGTGCCGTAGGGCACCCCGAGTCGTCGCGCGGTCGCCCGGTGGGTGCCGGACGCCGAGATGTAGGTGGCGGTGAGGGCGTCGTGCGCCTTGACTCCGGCGGGATCCACCCGCAGCGCGTCGAGGGCGCCCGTGATGGCGTCGCGCAGGTCCGTCACGGGATCTGCCGAACCCCGTGGAACCAGGTGCGAGCGGAGCAGAACGCTGGTGGCGAACTCGCGCGGGGTGCGCCAGGTGCGCAGCGCTTCGAGCACGCCCTCCTCGAACGCTTCGCGCGGCAGGAGATCCGTCGCGCGGGCGGTCCACGGCGTCACGGACGGGGCGGCGGCGCGCGCCCTGTCCCGCACCCACTGCTCGACCGGCTGCTGTCGCCAGTCCCTGCCGAACACGTGCTGCCTGATCCCGCCGGCCTCCACCACCAGGACCTCGTGCATCCCGGCGGAAGTGAGGTGGTGCCGCCACGGTCCGGTGTCCTGAACGACAGCGGACGTGACGGCCCGGCCTTCGGTCCTCATCTCGGCCGCGATGGTGCGGCGGCTGATGAGGTCCAGCAGCGGTTGGTGCTCACCGGCCGGCACCGCGAAGCGGCGGACGGCAAGATGCTCGCCCCGGACCAGGGGAGCCGTCGCCTCGACGTGGTCCCACAGCGCCGCGATCACCGGATCGGCGGCCAGGTCTTCTGGCGACGGCGTCTCGAGTCGCAGAACGGCCATGAATCCCAGGAGCGCGCCCGCGGAGCGGTACACGCGAAAGCCCTGTGGCTGACGCCGGATCCACTGCTCGACCGCGGGTTCTTCCGCCACGCGCAGGACTTCGGGTACGTCATCGGGTTCGAGCCGCGTTTCCACGACGACGGGGTGCGGGTCGTGCGGGCCGTCCTGGTCGCCGAAGAGGAACATCCATTCCGCGACGCGCAGGAGTGCGTCATCGTCGGTGGCGCGACGCACCGCGTCCAGGCACGCGACAGAGATGCGGGTGCGCACGTCTTCGTGACGTTCGGGATCCCGCCAGCGCAGATCGGCGTCGAGCGTCGCCCGCACGGCGTCGTGGGGGAGCAGTCCGTCCGGGGTGGCCTCGACGTAGGGCTGCCGGCGCAGCCAGGAGAACACCGTCGCGGCGTCCTCGTCGCCCAGCACCGCGCGCAGCAGCGACTCGCGCGTGACGCGGGCCTGCGCGAGGACGTCGAGGCCACGTCGGTGGACGGTGCTCGGAAGATCACCCACCAGCCGTTCGACCAGGGTCGTGAGCAGGTCGCCGGTGGGCTCGAAGTGCGCGGCCGGTGCCGCGAGGGAGAGGACGAGCGGACTGCCTCCCGCGAAGGAGACGATGGCGCCGCGCTGCTGCGGGGCGACCCCGCGTGCCGCGAGCAGGGCATCTGATCCGGCGGCGTCGAGCGGGCCCACGGCCAGTTCGGTGAAGAGCCGCGCCCAGTCAGGATCGAGCGACCACTCCGAGTCGGGAGCGGTCCTGCTCGCGAGCACCACCGTCACGCCCTCCGCGAGCCGGGGCAGGAACGTGTCGCGCAGCCACGGTTCGAGCCGCCGGCAGCGGTCGAAGTTGTCGATCAGGAGCACGGCGCCGGGCTCGACGCGTGCCAGCCCGGCGGCCTCTTCCAGACGGCGCGGATCAGCGTTCAGGAACCGTGCGTCGACGTGCACCACCTCGCGTCCGGCGAGCCGTGCCTGCCGGGCGCTGTGGCGCAGCAGTGAGGACTTGCCGATGCCGCCGGGGCCGTGGAGGTATGCCACGAGCGGGGCGTCCGCCGCACCGGACAGCACCCGGTCGAGCACCGCCAGTTCCGCGTTCCTGCCCACCGGGCCCGCGTCCCGGAGCGAGGAGTTGATCAACATCGCCTCAGGATCGCCGCCCGCGGACCGGTCAGCCTGGGCCAGGTTGTCCCACCCTGACGATGGCCGGCCCGCTGGAGGCGCTGACGATCTCACCGAGCCTTCCCGCGTCGGCCGAACCCGGTGCCGCGGTGAGCACGACCGCCTGGAGGTTGTCGCCGGGAACCTCGAGCACGTTGCCGTCGAGCGCGATGTCGCCGACGCCCGGATGCCGGAAAACGGCACGGTTGTCATAGGCCGCAACGGTTCTCGGCGCACGCCACAAGGTGTCGAACGACCGGCTCGTGCTCCGCAGCTCGTCGACGAGCTCGGCGAGCGACTCGTCGCCGGGGTAGCGCAGGTACGTGCTGTGCAACCGGTTGACGAGCGTCGCCCGGAACGCGGCCGCGTGGTCGTCGTCGCGACTGATCTCGCGGTGCGCGGCGCGGAACGTGCGCCACGCGACGTTCCAGTCCCGCGCCTGCCGGTTCGACGCTCCCGCTCCGAGCGTCATCCACGCGTCGTTCACCGCGACCACGTTCCACGCCCTGTCGCACAGGAACACCGGGGTGTCGGCGAAACGTTCCAGCAGCCGCATCGAAGCCGCTCCGGCCTCGCGGGGCACCTGACCGTCCGCCGCGGCGTACCCGGCCAGCGCGCACAGCCGTTCGTACTCCGCCGGTCCTGCTCGCAACGCGCGGGCGATGGCGTTCACCACCGCGGCCGACGGGTGGCGGCGGCCCTGTTCGAGCCGCCGCACGTAGTCCGCGGACACCCCGGCCAGCTCGGCGAGCTCCTCGCGCCGCACGCCACGAGCCCGCCGCCCGCCGGGCGGTAGACCGACGGACGCGGGCTCGGTGGTCTCGCGCAACCGGCGCACCTCTGCACCCAGATCATGCAACGCCATGACGCAAGTGTCCCTTGTGGAGCACGTGGTCAGCCGGTGGAGCAGGCCGTGCCGTTGAGGGTGAACGAGGACGGCGCCGCCGCGTTCCCTGTGTGGACGGCCTGGAAGCCGATGTCGACCGACCTGCCAGGCGGGATCGTGACGTTGTGGCCGGCGTTGCGAGCGGTGACCTGGCCCGTCGACGGCGAGTAGGTGGCGTTCCAGCCGGAGGTGATGGTCTGCCCGCCTGCCAGGGAGAAGCCGAGGGACCAGCCGTTGACCGCCGCGGTGCCGGTGTTGGTGATGGCGAGACTCGCGGTCAGGCCGTTGTTCCAGGCGTTGACGGTGGCCTTGACGGCGCACGTGCCCGGCGTCGGCGGGTTCGGGTCACCGCCACCGATGACGCCGAAGAACTCGAGTGCGACGGCGGCCATGCCCGACGACGGCAGGCTGTGCCCGGCGCCCTGGATGCTGTAGGCCTCGACCTTGTCCGCGTAGCGGCTGCGGTTCCAGCCGGCGCGCGGGGTGTCGGTCGACGTCGGCGTCTGGCTCAGGCCGAACACGTCGGTCCACTGCTCGACCTCCTCCTGCAGCAGCGAGTACGGCACGAGCGTGTCCGCGGTGCCGTGCCACAGCTGCATCTTCGGCCGCGGGCCGGTGTAGCCGGGATAGGCCTGCCGGACGAGGTTGCCCCACTCCTGGGGAGTGCGGTTCAGGCCGCCGCCCCCGGTGCACCGGCTGCTGCCCGGCGGGTAGTCGGCGGCGTTGGCGAAGCAGTGGAACGGCACGCCCATGAACGCCGCGCCCGCCTTGAACACGTCCGGGTAGAGGGCGAGCATCTCGTTGGTCATCATGCCGCCGGAGGACGACCCGGTGGCGAAGACCCGGTCCGGGTCGCCGCCGTAGCGCTGCTCGACGTAGGTGACCATCGAGACGATCGACACCGGGTCGCTGCCGCCACCGCGGCGTTTGGCCGCGTCCGACCACGTGTCGAAGCACTTGCCGAACCCGGCTTCCTGCTGCGCGCTCGGGTAGATGACGACGAAACCGTGCCTGTCGGCGAGCGAGGCGAACTCGCTTCCCGAGTAGAAGCCGGGACCGGAGCCGCCGCAGCCGTGCATGGCGACCACGATCGCGGGCTTGGCCGGTCGGGTGTCCGGCACGTAGACGTGCATGCGCATCCGGCCGGGGTTGTCGCCGAAGCCGGTCACCTCCACCAGCGAAGCAGCGGATGCCGGTGTCGCCGGCACGACTCCGGTGAGAGCGAGCACGGCGATGAAGATGGCGATGAGGGGTGTTCTGCGCGTGATCACAACTGACCTCCGGTCAGGGCTTCCGAGTCCCCCGGACCGCGAAGCTATTCACTTTCGTGACGGTCGTCAAACTTTCGACGAACGAATTTGGTGAGGCGTTCGACGAACGACTTCTCCCGGGTTCAGTGCGGGGTGTCGGTGATGGTCAAGGTCAGATCCGAGTCGGTGACCGTCACGACGACGTGCTGTCCGCCGCGCAGTTCGCCCGCGAGCAGTGCCCGGGACAGTCGCCGGTCGAGCTCCTTGCCGATGGTGCGGCGCAACGGCCGTGCGCCGTACTCGGGCACGTAACCGCGGGCGGCGAGCCAGTCCACGGCCTGCTCGTCGACGTCCAGCGTGATGTTCTGTTCGCGCAGCCGGTCTCGGGTGCGTTCGAGCAGCAGCGAGGTGATCTGCCGCAACTGGCCGGCGTCGAGCCCGCGGAACAGGATGATCTCGTCGAGGCGGTTGAGGAACTCCGGGCGGAAACTGCGGCGGACGGCCGCCATCAGCGGTTCCCTCAGCTGCTCGACCGGGAGACCCGAGGTGGTCGCGGCGAGCAGCTGGTCGGCGCCGATGTTGCTGGTCATGATGATCACGGTGTTGGTGAAGTCGGCGGTACGTCCGCCGGCGTCGGTGAGCCTGCCCGCGTCGAGCACCTGCAGCAGGGTGTTGAAGACGTCGGTGTGCGCCTTCTCGATCTCGTCCAGCAGGAGGACCGAGTACGGGGCGCGCCGGACCGCGCCGGTGAGCTGACCGGCTTCCTCGTAGCCGGCGTACCCCGGCGGCACGCCGATCAGCCGCGCGACCGCGTGTTGTTGCGAGAACTCGCTCATGTCGAACCGGATCAGCCGGTCCTCCGAACCGAACAGCGCTTCGGCCAGCGCCCGTGCGATCTCGGTCTTGCCCACACCGGTCGGGCCGAGGAACAGGAAGGAACCGACGGGCCGGTGCGGGTGCTTGAGGCCCGCGCGGCCCTGGCGGACGGCGTCGGCGACCGCCTCCACCGCCTCGTCCTGCCCGACGATCCGCTGGTGCAGGTGGTCCTCCAGGTGCAGCAACCGGTGCCGTTCCGCCTCGGTGAGCTGGGCGACCGGGATGCCCGTGCTGCGGGACACGATCTCGGCGACGTCGTTCGCCACGACCTGGGGCGCGCCGGCCAGTGCGGCGCGGGCGGCCTCCAGTTCGGCGACGGCCCGGTCGAGTTCGCCGGCGAGGAACACCGCGTCCTCGTCCTGTGCGGCGTCCTTCTCCCGCTCCAGCCGCCGCACCCGCTGTTCGAGCAGCACCGGATCCGGTGGCATCGGGGACTTCTCGCGCAACCGGACCCGCGCACCCGCGCGGTCCACCAGGTCCACGGCCTTGTCCGGCAGGAACCGATCGGTGACGTACCGGGCCGACAGCTCCACGGCGGACACGATCGCCTCGTCCGAGATCCGCACGCCGTGGTGCATCTCGTACCGGCCGCGCAGCCCGCGCAGGATGGCGATCGCCTCGCCGACCGACGGTTCGGCGACCTGGATCGGCTGGAACCGCCGCTCCAGCGCGGCGTCCTTCGCGATGTACCGCCGGTAGTCCTCGGCCGTGGTGGCCCCGATGACCTGCACCCGTCCGGTCGTGAGCACGGGTTTGAGCATGGTCGCGGCGTCCATCGGCGCGCCTTCCGCGCTGCCCGCCCCCACCAGGACGTGCAGCTCGTCGATGAACAGGATCACCATCCTGTCCGTCGCCGTCACCTCGGCGATGACCCCTTCGAGCCGTTCCTCGAACTCGCCCCGGTACTTGGCTCCGGCGACCATGCCCGCCAGGTCCAGCGAGATCAGCCGCCTGCCGCTCAGCGTGGCGGGTACCTCGCCGCTCGCGATCCGCGCCGCGATGCCCTCGACGACCGCGGTCTTGCCCACGCCGGGATCGCCGACCAGGACGGGGTTGTTCTTGGTGCGCCGCGACAACACCTCGAGCATCTCGTCGATCACGTCCTCCCGGCCGATCACCGGATCGAGCAGGCCGTCCCGCGCCGCGGCGGTGAGGTCACGCCCGAAGCGGTCGGTGCGCCGCGTCGCGGACGGTGCCTCCGATCCGCCGAACAGCTTTCCGACCAGGTCCTCCCAGGAGTAGGACCCGAAGCCGAACACCCAGTCGTCTGCCATCGGCCGCCATCTTCGCTCGATCGGAGGGCTTACGTCTCCAATCCTGCGCCTCGTGGCCCACGAACACAGGTCAGGCGCCCACCTGAGCCTCTGTCATCAAGCTGCAGGCGTACCTGCAGCTTGATGTCCGCCGAGGCGCTGTGCGGGCCGTGAAACGCGTGCCAGATTCGTGGCATGCCTGAGAACGAGCAACGATTCGACCGCATCGGGAAGCTCGACATCGTCGTCCAGAACGTCGCGTCCTTTCGCATCGATCCGGCGTCGTTGGCTCGGCCCGACCGGTCGCTGGTCCTGATCTGCAGCCCCGTCAAGGAGACGATGTTGCGGCAGCGCGGGCGGGTGGACGTGTTCGACGAGATCGTCGTGACCTCCGACTTCACGCCCGAGGGGCTCGCTCGCACGGTCGGCGCGATCATCGAGGAGCACGCGGGGGAGACGCGGCTGCTGTGCCACGACGAGTACGTGCTCGGCGCAGTCGCGGCCGTCCGGGAGAAGCTCGGCATCGCCGGTGACCGGCCGGTGAACGTGGCGCCGTTCACCGACAAGCTCGCCATGAAGGCGGCGCTGCCGGGAATCCGGATGCCGAGGCACGCGGCGTGGGACGCCGACGCCTATGCCGGAAACCCGGACTCCTACGTCGCGCAGGTCCTCGGCACCGTCGGCCTTCCCGCGTTCGTGAAGCCGGTCAACGAGTCCGGTGCCGTCGGCGCGGCCCGCATCGACACGGTCGACGAGCTCAGGAACTGGGCGGCGAGCGCGGGGCCGTGGGAGTTCGAGATCGACGAGTTCGTCGAGGGAACGCTCTACCACGTCGATTCCGCCGTACGGGACGGCGAGGTCGTGCACGTGCACGTCAACCAGGACCTGCACCCCTGCCACGAGTACGCGGACGGCAAGGTCAACGGCTCGTTCACGTTGCCCGACGACGACCCGGTCGCGCCGGTTCTCCAGGCGTTCAACGACAAGGTGCTGGCGACGCTGGAGAACAAGCCCCGCGACGGGGTGTTCCACCACGAGATCTTCCTCGACGCCGCCGGCGAGCCGATCTTCCTGGAGATCGCCGCACGCGCACCCGCCGCGCTGATCCCGATGACCGGCCGCATCCGCTGGGGCGTCGACATCGAGCAGGCGCTCTTCACCCTGCAGCGCGGTGAGCCGTTCACCCCACCCGCGCACCACCGCGGCCCGTTCGCCGCCTACGTGTACTTCCCGAAGAAGGCAGGCACCGTCACGGCGCTGAAGAGGCCCGAGATCGCCTCCGGCCACCGCTGGACGTGGAACCTCGCGGTCGGCGACGCGCTGACCGACGCCACCGACATCCGCGACTTCGCCGCGTCGGTGCTGCTGTGGAACGACGACTTCGCGGCGCTGCGCCGCGACCTCGAACTCCTCGACGCCGCAACGGTGTTCGAGCTCGCCTGATCCCGCTTCGCACACCACGGCCGGGCACGTCCGCCCGTCCGTCGCCTCACCCTGGAGGAAAACGGTGAAGTTCATCGACTACGGCTTCGTGTTCACCCGCGAGGAGTCCGAGGCACTGGGCAAGGTGCTGCTGGACGTCGAGTCGCACCCCTACACCGACTACGACAAGTTCCTGCACGAGCTCTCCCAGTTGCGCGACGACCGCAAGGTGCCGACGCGGTTCGCCGACTTCTGCGAGACCTCGATGCTGCGCGACTTCGCCAAGGAACCGTTCGTGGTCATCGGCAACGCGCCCATCGACCCGGAGCTGCCGCGCTTCAGCGCCGAGAACCCGGTGCACGACAAGTACCAGCTCAAGAAGACCTGGGTCGCCGAGGGTTTCCTCGGCATGTACGCGCTGCTGACCGGTACCGAGATGATCGGTCACCTGAGCGTCAACGACGGCGACTTCTTCCACGACATCTACCCGAAGGAGTCGATGTTCGACACGCAGTCGCAGAAGACGCTGAAGACGCTCAAGTTCCACCGCGACTTCACCAACCACTTCGTGTGCCCGGACTTCGTGAACACGCTGACCCTGCGCGACACCCCGGAGAACGAGGTCTACTCCACGTTCACGGTTACCCGGCACGCGGTGGAGGAGCTGTCCGATCGCGACGTCGAGGTCCTGCGCCAGGAGCGGTTCTACACGCCGTTCGACGACGTCTCCACGACCTCGATGGAGCTCGGCCGCGCCAAGGACCACCCGGTGCTGATCGAGGGGCAGGGCGCCAAGGTGTTCGAGGGCCGCACGGAGGGTCTCGACGAGGAGGCGCAGGGCGCGCTCGACCGGTTCCTCGCGGCGCTGCACAAGCGCAAGCAGGTCCGCATCTCCCGGCCCGGTGACTCCGTGACGTTCTCCAACCACCACGTCATCCACGGCCGCGAGGTGCACGAGATCCGCGACATCGAGTCGCTCAAGCAGCGCTGGCTGCTCAAGACGCACAACGTCTACAGCCTGCAGGCCTTCGAGGGCTTCTTCCTGCCCGAGCGCTTCGGCGTCGTGAACGGCTGAGCGCGGTCATGATCATGGTCACCGGGGCGGGCCGCGGCATCGGCGCCGCGGTCGCCCGGCGGGCTGCCGCGGCCGGAGAGTCCGTGTGCGTCAACTACCGCGCCAGCAAGGACGCGGCCGAGGACCTCGTGCGGGAGATCACCGAAGCGGGCGGCACGGCGATCGCGGTGCGTGCGGACGTCACGGTCGAGGAGGACGTGCACGCCCTGTTCGACACCGCGACCGCCGCGCTCGGCCCGGTGACCGCGCTGGTCAACAACGCCGGCACCACCGGGGGACTGAGCCGGATCCTCGACCTCGACCTCGGTCAGGCCGACGAGGCCTACCGGACCGTCGTGCGCAGCACGGTGCTGTGCACGCGGGAGGCCGCCCGGCGGATGGCCCGCAGCTGCGGCGGCGACGGCGGTGTCGTGATCAACGTGTCGTCGACCGGCGCCCGCACGGGCGGCGGTGGCGAATGGGTCCACTACGCGGCGATGAAGGCCGCGGTCAACACGTTCACCTGGGGCGCGGCGCAGGAGCTGGCCGCTGAGGGCATTCGCGTCAACGCCGTCGCCCCCGGACTGGTGCAGACCGATCTGCACGAGGACAACGGCGTTCCCGACCGGCCTGCGCGGCTGCGCGCCTCGGTTCCGCTCGGTCGGATCGGCGAGCCGGACGAGGTGGCGGAAGCGGTGTGGTTCCTGCTCTCGCCCGCGTCCTCCTACACCACCGGAGCCGTGCTCGAAGTCGGCGGAGGCCGGTGAACCTCCGCCCCCACCACGTCTGAGGAGTCCGAGATGGACAGTTCGACCCTGTTGGAACCGCACACCGTCGTGGGCCTGCCGACCGCACCGCACGTGATCACCCGCGGTGAGGGCGTGCGGGTGTGGGACACCGAAGGCAAGCAGTACATCGACGGCGTCGCCGGCCTGTGGTGCGTCACGCTGGGCTACAGCGAGCCGCGCCTGGTCGAGGCGGCCGCGAAGCAGCTGGAGAAGCTGCCGTTCTACGGTTCGTTCAACCACCGCACCAGCGACGTCACCGTCGCCCTCGCCGACGACCTGGCCGCGCTGTCGCCGATCCCGATGGGACGGGTGTTCTTCGGCAACTCCGGTTCCGACGCCAACGACAGCGCGATCAAGTTCGCCTGGTTCTACCACTGCGCCAAGGGCCGCTCGCACCGCAAGAAGATCCTCTCCCACCACCGCGGCTACCACGGCGCGACCACAGCGGCGGGATCCGCGACGGGCCTGGCCCACATCCACAACGGGTTCGGCATCCCGCTGCCGGGGTTCCTCCGGATGCACACGCCGGACGTGCTCTCGACGCAGGCCAACGGCCTGTCGGACGAGGAGTTCGTGGACTGGCTGATCGACGAGCTCGAGCTGCTGATCAGCCAGGAGGGTCCCGACACGATCGCCGCGTTCATCGCGGAGCCGATCCTGGGCGCCGGCGGCCTGGTCGTCCCGCCGGACGGCTACTACGACCGGGTCCAGGAAGTCCTGACGCGGCACGACATCCTCTTCATCGCCGACGAGGTGATCACGGGGTTCGGCCGCACCGGATCGATGTTCGGCACCACCGAGTTCGGGCTGCGGCCGGACATGATCACGGTCGCGAAAGGACTGTCGTCGGCCTACCTGCCGATCTCGGCGGTGCTGGTCTCGGACGCGGTCTGCGACGTGCTCGCGAGGGGCTCGCAGGAGATCAGGTCGTTCGGACACGGCTTCACCTACTCCGGGCACCCTGTCGCGGCGGCCGTGGCCCGCGAGACCCTCGCGATCCTGCAGGAACGCGACATCCCCGGCCGGGTGCGGGCGGCGGCCCCTGTGCTCACCAACGCGCTGGACAAGTTCCTCGGCGCCCCGCTCGTCCGCGACGTCCGCACCTACGGGCTGCTCGGCGGTGTCGAGTTCGACGCGGCGGCGTGCGGCATGAGGCCGGGGGAGCCGGGCAAGGAGCTCGTCACGACCGCGGCCGAGCACGGCGTGCTGCTGCGGTTCGCGGGCGACACCGTGGTCTTCGCGCCTCCGCTGGTCAGCACCGACGCCGACCTGGAGGAGATGGTGGACCGCTTCGCGGCCGCCTACCGCACGTTCCTGTCCGCGCACGGCGTCACGGCCTGAACCGGGAGCGTCGACATGGCGATCGGCATTCTCAGCACGGGCTCGTTCCTGCCCCGCAGGGTCGTGACCAACAAAGAACTCGAGTCCGTTGTGGACACCACCGACGCGTGGATCGTCTCCCGCACCGGCATTCGCGAGCGGCGCCGGGCGGAGGACGGCGCCGCGAGCTCGGACCTCGGCACGATCGCGGGCATGCGCGCGCTGCACTCCGGCGGGCTGAGCCAGCTGCAGATCGACGGCCTGGTCGTGGCCACCTCCTCGCCCGACTACATCCAGCCCGCGACTGCGTGCGTGCTGCAGGCCAAACTCGGCATGGGCGCGGTGACCGCGTTCGACGTGTCCGCGGTCTGCACCGGTTTCGTCTACGGCCTCACCGCCGCCGTCGGGATGATGCGCGGCTTCCCGCAGCAGTACCGCCGGATGCTGGTGGTCGGCGCCGAGGCCTACAGCCGGATCCTCGACCCCGCCGACCGCACCACCAGCGTGTTCTTCGGTGACGGTGCCGGTGCCGTGGTCCTCGGCGAGGTGCCGGACGACTACGGCGTGCTGTCCGTGCACCTGATGGCCGACGGCACGCAGGCCGAGGTGGTCGGCGTGCCCGCGGGCGGCAGCGCCGAACCGGCGTCGCACGCGACCGTGAGCGCACGGCGCCACTACTTCCACATGAACGGCCCGAAGGTGTGGGAGTTCGCCACGACGACGTTGCCGTCGGCGATCAAGGAAGCGCTGCTGCAGGCCGACCTGGGCGTCGAGGACGTCAGTCTGATGATCACTCATCAGGCCAACGCGCGGCTGATCGAGGCCGTGGGCGCCGCCGTCGGCATCTCCCAGGACAAGGTCGCGCTGACGGTGGAGCGCTACGGCAACACCGCCGCGGCCTCGGTCCCGATCACTCTCGACGAGGCGGTCGCCGCCGGCCGGCTCAAGCGCGGCGACGTCGTCGTCCTCGCCTCCGTCGGCGGCGGCATGACCGCGGGCGCCGTGGTCCTGCGCTGGTACTGACCGCTCACCGAACGACTTTTCCCGTGCTGGCAGAAAGGCTTTCCCGATGTCCATCGCACTCATCCAGCCGCCGACACTGCCGCTGGACGAGCAGTTCGCCGAGCTCTCGCGGCTGATCGTCGCGCCCAGGGCCGAACGGGCCTACGAGGCGGAGGCGTTCGACCGGATGTCGTGGCGGCAGCTCGCCGACCACGGCCTGTTCAAGATCGGCGTACCGCACGAGCTGGGAGGCAGCGGCGGCACCTGGCGTGACCTCGCGCTGGCGGTGGCGGGGGTGGCCAAGGGCAGCGACGACCTCGGCTTCACGCTGTCACTGATCGCGCACGTCGGCCTGGTACGCGCGCTGGTCCTGCACGGCAACGAGTGGGCGCACAAGCACTTCCTGCCGCCATTGCTGCGGGGAGCGGTCGGTGCCACGGCGCTGACCGAGACCCGTGGCGGGTCGGACGTGGCGCGCACCAACACCTCCGGGCGCCGCACCGAGGACGGCTGGCGGCTCAACGGCGCCAAGAACCACATCACCAACGCCCCGGTGGCCGACCGCGGTCTCGTGCTGGGCCGGGTGCCGGAGCTGGGCCGGCGGGACATCACGTTGTTCCTGGTGAACTTCCGGGCGCCCGGCGTCCGCCGCGGCGTGCAGGAGGAGCTGCTCGGCCTGCGCACCAGCCCGACCGGGCCGCTGCGGTTCGACGAGGTGTTCCTGCCGGAGCAGGCCGTGCTCGGCGCGCCGGGCGACGGTCTGCAGACGCTCTACGACGTGATCAGCTTCGACCGTGCGCTGTACGGCCTGGTCGCGGCCGCCTACCTGGAGCCGCGCCTGGACAGCGTCCTCGACTTCTGCGAGCAGCGCGAGGCGTTCGGGTCGCCGATCATCGACCACCAGTACGTGCAGGGCCGGGTGACCGACATCCGCGTCACCATCGAGGTGGCACGGGCGGTGTCGCTGGCCGCGATCGACTCGCTGGTCGACCGCGACCCCGAGGCGTCGCTGCGCTGCTCGGTGGCGAAGCTCGTCGGCTCCGAGGGCCTGGTGGAGGCCGCGACCAACCTCATGCGGTTGCGCGGCCACGTCGGCTACATGCGCGGCGAGAGCACCCGCGACGTGCAGGACGCGCTCGGCACGCTGATCGCCGGCGGCACCTCGGAGATGCAGCGCAAGAACATCATGAACCAGATCAACGCCCTGCGCGGTGCGCGATGAGCGAACGCTTCGCGGTGGGTGCCCAGGCCGTGCGCGAGCACGTCGTGCGTGCCGAGGACTGCGCCACCAACTGGGAGAACGACCTCCCGGTGCTCGCCACGCCCGTGTTGCTGTGGCTCGCCGAGGTCACCTCGATGAAGGTGCTCGAGGACGACCTGGACCCCGCCGAGATGACCGTGGGCTTCAAGCACGACAACGCGCAGCACGTCGCCGCCACCCCGGAGGGCTGGACGGTCACCGTCACCGCCACCGTGACCGAAGTGGACGGTCGCATGCTGACGTTCTCCGTGGAGGCCCACGACGGCGTCGAGGTCGTGTACCGGGGAACGCACGTGCGCGCGGTGATCGACCGGGAGAAGTTCCTGCGCCGCTTCGAGGAGAAGGTGGCGCGCTCATGACCACCTCCGCACCGGCCGCCGCACCCGCGGCGGCCGGGCCCTCCCGGTTGCCCAGGTCGTTCCAGTGGCTGTGGGCGAGCGCCGGCAGCGCGACCTTCGCCGACGGCATCTACCAGGTGGCGCTGCCGATCGCGGCACTGCAGCTCGGCGGTGGTCCGGCGGCCGTCGCCACCGTCTACACGGCGGCGCGGCTGCCGTGGGCGCTGACGGCATTGCACGCCGGTGTGCTGGTCGACCGGTTCGACCGGCGCATGATCATGGTGCTGGCGAACGTCGTGCGCACCCTGACGCTGTTGTGCGGTGCCGCGGTCGTCATGTTCGGCGGCAACGTCCTCGCGCTGGCGGCCATCGCGTTCGTGCTGGGTGTCGCGGAGACGGCGGGCGACACGGCCATGCACAGCATCACGCCTCGTGTGGTGACCAAGGACCAGCTGGAACGCGCGAACAGCCGCATGCAGGCCACCGAACTCGTGACGCGGTTCCTGGTCGGACCGGCGGTGGGCGGCCTGGTCGCCGGTCTCGCTCTCGGGTTCTCGTTCGGCGCGGTCGCCCTGCTCTACACCGCGGCAGCGATCTCCGCGATCAAACTGGTGACGCGCAACGAACCTTCCTCGGCGCCGGCGAAGTTCTCGGTGCGCGAGGGGCTCGCGTTCCTGTTCACCCGGCGCAGGCTCGCGGTGTACGCGCTCGGCGTCGGCCTCGTCAACGCCGGGTACGCGGCGTTCCAGACGGCGCTGCCGATCGTGGCGTTGCAGGGCGGTCCGCTCGGGCTGACCGCCGCCCAGTACGGGTTGCTGATCGGCGCGTCCGGCGTGAGCGGCCTGGTGCTGGGACTGTGCGCGCCCACCCTGGTCCGGTGGCTGGGCAACCGCGGCACGTTGCTGGTGGGGCAGGGCGTGCTGGCGCTCGGCATCGCCACCGCCGGTCTCACGCTGAGCCTGCCGCTGGTCGTCCTCGGCATCGCCGGCACCGGTTTCCTGGTGCTGGGCAGCGTGATCACCGTCTCGTACCGCCAGCGGGCGGTGCCGGACCACCTGCTGGGGCGGGTGACCGCCGCGTACCGGCTGCTCGCGTTCGGCGGGCTGCCGCTGGGCTCGGCGCTCGCCGGCGGCCTGGGGGCGATCACCTCACCTCGCGTGGTGCTGATCGCCGCCGGAGCGCTCGTCCTCGTCGCCGGTCTCGGGATGGCCGCGGTGACGCCTGCTCAGGAGGAGTCATGACCACAGCACCGGAACGTGTCCTCGGCGGCGCGGCGCACGACCTGGCCGCACTGCCCGAAGCGGCTCTCAGCCGGATCGAGGCGACCGACCACCTCTACGCCTCCCGGCGGTGGCTCGCGGTCGAGGAGCAGGTGGCCGGCGTGCCACCGCTCTACGTGTGGTCGCCCGGCGGCGGGTTCGCGGCGGCGTACCACTTCGACGAGCGCAGCAATCCGTGGCCGATCGCGCGCCTCGACCTGTTCCTCGAGGCACTGGAACGGCCCTCCGCCGACGTGTTGCCGTGCTACCTGCTCGGTGGCAGGCGGCCGGGGCACAGCCGGTTCCTGGTGGACGACGGTCCAGGACGGGCGGGCGCGCTCACCTCGCTGGTGGGCACCGCGGCCGAAGCGGCGGCGGACCTCGGCGCGGCAACGGTCGCCGCGCTCTACTGCGACGACTCGGACACCGACCTCGCCGCGGCTTTCCAGTCGCACGGCGGGATTCGCGTGCCGTCGCACGCCACCTACCGCCTCGACCTGCCCGGTTCGTCCTTGGAGGACTGGCTGGGGTCGTTGCCGCGCAAGCAGCGGTACAAGGAGCTCGCCGACGTCCGCAAGCTCGACGAGGCCGGCGTCTCCTACGACGTGCGGCCGCTCACCGAGGCCGACGTCGAGTGGATCGTGCCGCTCGAACTGGGGCTGTACCACAAGTACGGCAACGACTACCGGTCTTCCGAGGCCGCCGGTCTGCACCGCGCCTACCTCTCGTGCATCGGTGAGGACGCGGTGCTGGTCGAGGCACGGCGTGACGGTGACCGCGTCGGGTTCGCCTCGGTCGTTCGCCACGGCACCACGGCTTTCGTGCGTCAGGCCGGGTTCGACGACGAGGCGACCGCGGGTGCGCCGGTCTACTTCGGTGCCGTGTTCCACGCTGTGATCAAGTGGGCCGGTGAGGCCGGCGTCCGCTCGCTCGACCTCTCGATCTCCTCCGGTCAGGTCAAGCAACGCAGGGGTGCCGCGGAACTCGCGCGCTCGGCGTGGATCGTGCCGCTCACCGCCGCGGCGCGCCGGACGCTGGGCTGACCATGACCACCCTGCTCGCGCCGCCCGCCCGGTTCACCGCGCTGGTCACCGCCGTGTCGGTGTCGGCGTTCGGGAACTTCCTCAACCTCGTCGCGCTGTCGCTGTTCACGTACGCCGTGACCGGCAGCGCGTGGGGCCTCGGCCTGGTGATGGCGGCGCGGCTGACGGCGGGGTTCGCGGGCGGGCTGATCGCTCCGTCGCTGGTGCGGCTGCTGGGTTTGCGGCGTCTCATGGTGTCGAGCGACCTGGCACAGGCACTCGTGATGTGTTCCCTGGCGGTGCTGGGGTCCTCCGCCGGTCTCACCGGGCTCGTGGTGACCGCGCTGGTGCTCGGCGCCGGGAACTCCGTCTCGAACGTGTGCGTGCGCGCCAGCGTCCCGGACCTCGTGCCGGAAGGGGAGAACGCCCGCTCGAACGGCAGGCTGGTGACCTGGCGGGCGTTGGCGGTGATCGCCGGGTACGCGTCGGCGAGCACGATCATCGCGTTCGGCGGCTTCGGGCTGGCCTTCTCCGTCAACGCCGCGTCCTTCGCGTTCTCCGCCTTCGTCGTGTCCCGGTTGCGGTGGAACGAGTCCCTGCCACCGATGCGGCGCGCCTCGGGCCCTTCGGTGTCGTTGCTGCGCGCCGTCGGACCCGCGATCGCGGTGCTGGTGGCGGTGCGGGCCGCGGACGCGTTCGGGTCCGCCTCGCACAACCTCTCCCTGCCGGTGCACGCCTCCGCGGTCGCCGGTGCGGACGCGGCCGTGTTCATGAGCGGGTTCTGGGCCTCGTGGGCGGTCGGCGCGTTCGGCGCCCGGTTCGTCGCGCCCCGGCTGGCCGGCAGCACCACCGCGTTCGTCGTCGGCACCTGCGTGATGTCCACGTCGTTCGTGCTCGCGTTCACCGGCCCGCCGTGGCCGGTGCTGATCCTCGTGATGGTGTGCGCCGGGTTCTCCGACGGGCTCACCGAGATCGTCTACACGTCCCGGCTGCAGGAGGTCCACGGCGACCTCCGGGTGCGGTTGTTCGGCCTGTCCTCGACGGCGGAGACGGCCGGGTTCGCGTCCGGGACGCTCGTCGCCTCCGCGTTGCTGCCGTCGCTGCCCGTCCTCGGAGTCGTCGCCGGGTTCCACACCGTCGCCGTGATCTGCGCGCTCGCGCTGGCGCTGGTGTCCCGCCGCCTCTCCTGACCCTGTGGAAGGACCGACATGGCCACCTCCCTGTGCCGCGGACCCGAGCTGAGGTTCACGGCCGACCACGCGCCCGACCTGGCCTCGGCCCTGCGCCGGGCCGCCTCCCGCTTTCCCGACGCCCGCGTGACCACGGTGACCCCGGCCGGGACGACCTCGCTCACCTACGCCTCGCTGCTGGCACGCGCGACCGAGCTGTCGGCGGACGTCGAACCGGGCTCGCGGGTCGTCCTGGCCGATCTGCCGCTGGAGGAGTTCTTCCCGGCGTTCTGGGCCTGCGTGCTCGCCGGGGCGGTGCCCGTACCCGTGTTCGGCCGTTCGCCCCTCCCGCTCGGGGGCGCCGACGACGGTGAGGCGCTGGTGCTGCTGTCGTCGGGGAGCACCGGCTCGGCGAAGGCGATCCCGTTGACACAGCGAGGACTCGCGGAGTTCGCGGTGGGGGCGGGGGAGAGCCTGGACCTCCGCCCGGACGAGACGACGCTGAACTGGTTGCCGCTCGACCACAGCGGCGCCCTGCTGCTCTACCACCTGCTGCCGGTGTTCACCGGTGCGTCCAACGTGCACGTGGCGACGGACCTCGTCACCTCGGATCCGTTGCGGTGGCTGGATCTCCTGAGCGAGCACGGTGCTCAGCACAGCTGGGCGCCCGCGTTCGCCCACCGGCTGGTGGCGGACTCGCTCGACGGCCGGTCGTGGGACCTGTCGCACGTGCGGACGCTGGTCAGCGGAGGCGAGCAGATCCCGGCGGACCTGATGCGCCGGTTCGCGGCCGGTCTCGGCCTGCCGGAGTCGGTGCTGCGGCCCGCGTGGGGCATGACCGAGACGTGCACGGGCATCACCATCGGCCGTTTCTCCGACGGTGTGCACCGGGTCGTCCGGGACAGCCTCGCCGGTGATCTGGAACTGGCCGGTGAAGGGGATCCCCGGCCGTGCGTCGAGTTCGTACCGGTCGGACCGCCCGCCGCGGGAGCCGCCGTGCGGATCGTGCACGGCGAGGAAGTCCTGCCGGAGGGCCGGATCGGCGCGTTGCAGGTGCGGTCGGCACGGGTCACGCCGGGCTACATCGGCGGGGAGAGGCTCTCCGGCGAATGGTTCGACACCGGCGACCTGGCGTACGTCCTGGACGGGCAGGTCGTGATCACCGGACGGGCGCGGGACGTCGTCATCGTCCACGGCCAGAACCACCACTGCCACGAGATCGAGGCCGTCGCGGTGGACGCCGGCGCGCCCGCGGGGTGGACGGCCGCGTGCGGAGTGCCCAACACCCGCCTGGCCACCGAGGAACTCGTGATCGTCGTCGGATCGGCGGATCCGGTGCCGGTGGAGGAGATCAGGGCCGCGGTGTTCGCGCGGTTGCGGCTACCGGTGGCACGGGTGGTCGTCGTCGATCCCGCGCGCTTCCCGCGCACGGGCGGCGGCAAGATCCGCCGGGGCGAGATCGCCCGGACGCTCGCCGGCGTGCCCGAGGTGGTGCGCACCGCCGTCGAACGGGCGTGCGGTGGACCCGCTGATCCGGAGAAGGCGTTCTACGACCTCGGTCTGACGTCCGTGACGCTCGCGCGGCTGCGCACGGAACTGGAACACGACCTCGGGGTGTCGCTCCCCGAGACCGCGCTCTTCGCCCACCCGTCGATCGCCGCACTCGTCCGGTACCTGGAGGGCGCGGAGTCCGCGCCGGTGACGGCCGGGCCCGCGTCCGCCGACACCCGGATCGCCGTGATCGGCATGGCGGCGCGGCTGCCGGGCGCGGACGACGTGGCAGAGTTCTGGGCGAACCTGCGGGCCGGCCGGTGCTCGATTTCGCGCTTCGACGCGCCCGGCCGGGTCGGCGCCATGGGCACGATCAGCGACGCGGACGCGTTCGACCACGCGTTCTTCGGCATGACGCCGGCCGAGGCGGAGCTGACCAGTCCGGCGCACAAGCTCTTCGTGCAGGAGTGCTACCGCGCGCTCGAGGACGCCGGGTGCCTGGACGCGCCGGGACGGGTCGGTGTCTTCGCGGGCTCCGGCATGCACCTGTACGGGCACCAGGACGGGCTGACCGGCGCGGACGTGCCGGCGGCGATGCGGGCCGCGATCGGGGCGGAGCCGGACTTCCTCGCGTCACGGGTGGCGCACCGGCTCGGGCTGACCGGTCCCGCCATCGGCGTGCAGACGGCGTGCTCGACCGGTCTGGTGGCCGTCCACCTCGCGGTGCAGGCGCTGCTGACCGGTGACGCGGACGTGGCGGTGGCGGGCGCCGCCGCCGTGCACCTCCCGCAAAACGGCGGATACCTGGCGCACCCCGACGGAATCCTCTCGCTGACCGGTGCGTGCCGGCCGTTCTCGGCGGGGGCGGACGGCACGGTCGGCGGGAACGGCGTCGCCGCGGTGGTGCTCAAGCGCCTCGACCGGGCGGTCGCCGACGGGGACGCCGTGCACGCCGTGATCCTCGGCTCCGCGGTCAACAACGACGGTGCGGCGAAGGCAGGCTTCACCGCGCCGAGCGTGAGCGGGCAGGCCGAGGTCGTCCGGCTGGCCCTGAAGCGAGCAGGCGCCGAACCCTCGTCCGTGTCCTATGTGGAGTGTCACGGCACCGGAACCGCGCTGGGCGACCCGATCGAGGTGTCCGCGCTGCGGGAGGTCTACCCCGGGCCGGTGCGGCTCGGCTCGGCCAAGGCGTCCGTCGGCCACCTCGACACGTGCTCCGGACTGGTCGGGCTGATCAAGACGGTGCTGATGCTGGAGCACGGCGAGATCGTGCCCACGCCCGGTGTGGGCGAGCCGAACCCCGCGCTCGACCTCGGCCCGTTCTCCCTCGCCACCGAGGCGTCAGCGTGGAGGCAGGTCGGGTCCGGCCAGCCCCGCCGGGCGGGGGTCACCGCACTGGGCGTGGGCGGCACCAACGCCCATGTCGTCCTTGAGCAGCCGTCCGCGCTTCCCGTGCGCAAGTCGTCCGGCTCGGCGGTGGTGCCGTTGTCCGCCCGCACTCCCACCGCGCTCGCCGAGTCCGTCTCCGCTCTCAAGGCCCACCTCGAACGTCACCCGGACATCGAGGTCGCGGACGTCGCCGCCACGCTCGCCTCGCGGCCGCGGCACCCGCACCGGGTGGCCGTGGCGGCCGAAACCACGGCCGGACTGGTCTCCGCGCTGGAGGTTCCCGCTCTCGAACCTGCCTCCGGTCCCGTGGTCTTCGCCTTCCCGGGACAGGGCCAGGCCCGTGCCGGCATGGCGGCCGAGCTGTACGCCGGGTTCCCCGTGTTCCGTGCGGTGATCGACGAGCTGTCCGAGCTCACGGACCTGAGCGCGTTGCTCGATCCCGAGGCCGACCTGGACGTGCAGCCCGCGATGTTCGCGTTCCAGGTGGCGCTCGCCGAACTGTGGCTCTCGTGGGGTGTGCAGCCCGAGGTCGTCGTCGGTCACAGCATCGGCGAGTACGCGGCACTCGTCGTGGCGGGCGGACTCTCCCGGCACGACGGCCTGCGGCTGACGGTCGCGCGCGGCGCTCTGACCGGCCGGACCCGGCCGGGCGGCATGGTGGCCGTCCACGGGACCCGTGACCAGGCGATCGCCGTCGCCGAGGCGAGCGGCACGGACCTGGCCGTGGTCAACGGCTCGTTCAGCCACGTGCTGTCCGGCGACGCCGACGCGATCGAGGAGGCCGCGCGCCGCGCCGGGGTGCCGTGCACGCCGCTCGGCGTCGACAGGGCGTTCCACTCCCGGTTCATGGACCCCGTGGTCGACGAGCTCGCTCAGGTGGCGGAAGAAGTGGAGTTCACGCCGTTGCGGATCCCGCTGGTGCGCGGGGTCGACGGGGTCCGGTTGCCCACCGGGTCGGTGATCGACGCGCGGCACCTCACCGGGCACCTGCGCCGGCCGATGCGCTTCGACCTCTGCCTCGCGGAGCTGTGGGACAGCGGACCGCGCGTCGAGATCGGGCTGGACTCGGTGCTGTGCCGGCTGGGCCGCACCGAGCAGCCGGAGGCCCGGTGGATCGGCGGACGCCTGCTCGACGCCGCCGCGGCCGGGTACACCGCCGGTGTCGAGGTCGACCTCTCCGCGTTCGGGAACGGACGGCGGATCTGGTTGCCTGGTCATCCGTTCGACCGCGGGCAGGTCGCCGCCGCACCGGTCGACACCTCGCCGACGGACGTCCTGGGCAGGCTGTGGCAGCTGACCGCGGCACGTCTCGGGCTGACGGGCGAGCCCCGTGCCGACGAGACGTTCCTCGCGCTGGGCGCGGACTCGCTCGCCCTGATGGGGCTGGTCAGCGAGATCGAGCGCGACTTCGGCGTGCGCCTGCCGGTGAAGGACCTGTTCACCGTGGCGCCGACACCGCGCGACGTGGCCGCGTTGATCACCGGCGAGCCCGTCGCCGAGGAGGTCGAGGCGGTGGAGGAACCGGTGCTGCCACCGGTGCCGTCCGGGTCGTGCGACTTCAGCCTGTCGTTCTTCGGCGACTACCCCGACGAGGCGCAGCAGGACAAGTACGGGCTCGTGCTCGCCGCCGCGGAGTTCGCCGACGAGCACGGTTTCCACGCGGTGTGGTTGCCGGAGCGGCACTTCAACTCCTTCGGCGCGCTCTTCCCGAACCCGTCGGTGCTGGCGGCCGCGATCGCCGCGCGCACCGGGCACGTGCGGCTGAACGCGGGGTCGGTCGTCCTCCCCCTGCACAACCCGATCCGGGTCGCCGAGGAGTGGTCCGTCGTCGACAACCTCTCCGGTGGACGCGTCGGCCTCGGGTTCGCGAGTGGCTGGCACGCCAAGGACTTCGCGCTGGCCCCGGAGGCGTACGCACGCAACCGCGAGGTGATGTACGAGCACATGGAGACAGTGCGCGCGTTGTGGTCGGGTGCCGAGGTGACCGCGACGTCCGGCACGGGGGAGCCCGTGACCGTGCGGCTGCAACCGCGGCCGATCCAGGACATGCCGCCGATGTTCACCGCCATCGCCGGGAACCCGGACAGCTACGTCAAGGCGGGCGAGGCCGGGCTCGGCGTGCTCACGAACCTGATGACGCAGTCCGTCGAGGACCTCGCGCGGAACGTCTCCCGTTACCGCAAGGCACGCGCCGACGCCGGCCTGGACCCCGAAGCCGGGCGGGTGGTCGTGCTGGTGCACACCTACCTCGGCGCCGCCGGCGAGGTGGCCCGCGAGGAGGCGCGCGAGCCGTTCCTGCGGTACCTGAGGTCGTCGCTCGCGCTCGCCGGCCAGGCGCAGAGCCTGGGACTGACCGAGATGCCGGGGGAGGACTCGGACTTCGTGCTGCGCCAGGCGTTCGAGCGCTACACCGAGTCCCGAGCGTTGATCGGGTCCGTCGCCGACGCGGCTCGGGTGGCCGACACCCTCGTCGCCGCCGGGGTGGACGAGATCGCGTGCTTCGTCGACTTCGGGCTGCCGCCGGAGCGCGTGCTCGACGGGTTGCGGCACCTGGACGTGCTGCGTGCGGCCAAGATCGCCCGCCACGCCCTGACGCCCGCGGAGCAGCGGATCTGGTTCATGGACCGGCTGCGGCCGGGAACCGGGGTGTACCACGAGCCGAAACTGGTCAGGATCGACGGCGAGCTCGACGCGAACCTGTTCCACGAGGCGGTTCTCCGCGTGGTCGAACGGCACCCGGCCCTGCGCACCGTCTTCCGCGCCGAGGACGGCGTGCCGTTCAAGGAGGTGCGGCCGGACGCCGAGGTGCAGTGGGCGTTCGAGGACGCCACCGGCCTCGACGAAGGCAGCGCGATCGCCGGCATGGCCGCCGAGGCCGCCCGTGTGCGGTTCGACCTGGCCACCGGGCCGTTGCTGCGGGTGGCGGTCGTGCGCATCGCACCCACTCGTCATCTGGTGCACGTCGTGGCGCACCACATCGTGTTCGACTCGGCGTCGACCGGAGTGCTCCTGCGCGAGGTGGCGGCGCACTACCAGGGGGTGCCGCTGCCGCCGCCCGTGCCGGTGCCCGCGGTGGACCACCGCGGAGATGTCGAGTACTGGCGGGATCTGCTCGCCGGGTCGCGCCCGTTGCGGCTGCCCGCCGACTTCCCGGCACCGGCCGAGCCGACCGGCGAAGGTGCGGCGGTGACCCGCGTGTTCCGCACCGTGCCGAGGAATCCCGAGCTGAACGCCACGCCGTTCATGGTCGTGCTGGCAGCGGTGAGCGCGGTGCTCGGCCGCCAGGCGGGGGAGACGGACGTCGTCGTCGGCACCGCGATCAGCTCGCGACCGCCGGGTGCGCGGGACGCGATCGGGCTGTTCCTCGACCTGGTGCCGCAGCGCGTCGACGTCTCCGGCACGTTCCGCGAGCTGCTCGACCGGGTGGTGGACGGCACGCTGGCCGCGTTCGAGCACCGCGGCGTGCCGTTCGACGAGCTGGTGCGGGCGGTCAACCCCGACCGCGACAGCGAGGGAACGCCGCTGTTCCGGGTGCTGGTGGAGTACGAGACCGAGCAGCCCGTGGAGTTCGGGTCGCTGACGGCGACGGTGCTGGACCCGCCGATCAGCCGGTCCGTCTACGACCTCTCGCTCTACTTCACCGAGGGCGCGGACGGGCTGCGGTGCGTCGCCGAGTACCGCACGGACCTGTTCGCCCCGGCCACGATCAGCCGGCTGCTGGCGTGCGTGGAGGACGTGCTGGAGCTCGCTCTGTCCTCTGTGGACGTCCCGGTCACCGAGCTGACGGCGGCAGGTGCTGGGGACCGGTCCGCGATCGAGTCCTGGCAGGGGGCCGACGTGCCCGAGCCGGACGTGTGCCTGCACCAGCTGGTCGGCGACTCGGACGACGTCGCGCTGACCGGCGACTGGGGCAGCTGGACCTACCGCGAGCTGCAGGTGCGGTCCGACGAGATCGCGCAAGCGCTGGGGTCGCGAGCGGGTGAGATCGTCGCGGTGTCGTTGCCGCGCGGGCCCGAGCTGATCGCCGCGTTGCTCGGGGTGCTCAAGAGCGGCGGCGCCTACCTGCCGATCGACCCGGGGCTGCCGGTCGCGCGCGGCCGGTTCCTCGTCTCGGACAGCGGGTCCCAGGTACTGGTCACCACCGGCGGATCCGAGCTCGGCGCCGCGACGGTGCTGCTCGTCGAGGACATCACCGCGCCCGTCTGCCCGGTGCCGTTGCCCGCGGTGAGGCCGGACGACCTCGCCTACTGCCTCTACACCTCGGGTTCCACCGGGAAGCCGAAGGGCGTGCTCGTGGAGCACCGCGGACCGGTGAACGTGGTCCGCTGGCAGCAGCGTCAGCACCGTCCACTGAGGACCCTCGGCTGGACGTCCGCCGGGTTCGACATCAGCGTGCAGGAGATCTTCTCCACGCTCGCGTCCGGTGCCGCGCTCGTGCTCGTCGACGACACCGTGCGGCACGACCACGCGGCACTGGCCGACGTGATCAGGCGGCACCGGGTGGAGCGGCTGCTGATGCCGTTCACACCGCTCAACGCCCTGCTCGAGTCCGGTCTCTCGGCGCCCTCGCTGCGGGTCGTGCTGTGCTGCGGCGAGCCCCTGGTGCTCACGCCGGCGTTGAGGTCGTTCTTCGCGGAGCACCCGAAGTGCGTGCTGCACAACCAGTACGGGCCGACCGAGGCGTCGATCATCGTGACCGACCACCCGGTCGACACCGCCGCCGGACCGGTCGCGCCGCCGATCGGGCGGCCGATCGACGGGGTGCGTGTGGCCGTGGTCGACGACGGCGTGCCCGTGCCCGTCGGCGCGGTCGGGGAGATCTGGCTGAGCGGGTTCATGGTGGCCCGCGGGTACCGGAACCGGGACGAGGAGACCGCGGCGGCGTTCGTGCGCGATCCGTCCGGTCAGGTCTGGTACCGCACCGGAGACCTCGGACGGTGGCGGCCGGACGGGCTGCTCACCTTCCTCGGGCGGGCCGACGACCAGGCCAAGATCCGCGGCAACCGGGTCGAGCCCGGCGAGACGCTGCACGCCCTGTGCGCGCTGCCCGAGGTCGCCGACGCCACCGTGGTCGTGCGGCGTGACCGGCGCGGTGAGGCGGAGCTCGTGGCGTACGTCGTGCGTGCGTCGGACGAACCCCGCCTGTGGCTGCGGCTCGCCGCCGCGCTGGGCCGGGTGCTGCCGTCGTACCTGGTGCCCACGCGCTGGGTCGCGCTGGAGCGGGTGCCGATGACCGCGAGCGGCAAGGTCGACCGGGCCGCGCTGCCCGAGCCCGTGCCCGTGGTCGCGGACGACCGGCCGGCCACCGAGGCGGAACAGGCCGTTCACGACCTCTGGTGCGCCGAGCTGGGCGTGGACGCGGTATCGGTGATCACGCCGTTCTTCGAGCTGGGCGGGCATTCGCTCGCCGCGGTGCGGCTGGTGGAACGCGCGGTGGCCCAGCTGGGACTCACGTGCTCGATGGCGGACTTCTTCGCCCAGCCCACCGTGCGCGCGATGGCACGACGGCTGGACCTGGTGCCGCTGACCGCGACGCAGGAGCGTTTGTGGAGCAAGCACACCGCGTTCGGCACGGCGGTCTACAACATCTCGTACCGGGTCGACATCACCGGCGAGGTCGACGCTGAGAGGTTGCGGCGTGCGGTGAACGGACTGGTCGCGCGGCACGACGCGTTGCGAGTGCGGGTGTGCGGGACGCCGCCGCGGCAGGTGGCCGCGCCGGTGGGGGAGATCTCGCTGCCGGTCGAGGAGCCCGCCGACGCCGACGCGTGGTGCTCGGAGCTGGCCGGTCGTCCCTTCGACCTCGGCACGGCGCCGTTGCTGCGGTGCGGACTGGCCCGAACGGGTGACGACACGTGGGTGTTCGTGCTCGCGGCGCACCACCTCGTCGTCGACGGGGCGTCGATGGCGGTGCTGTGGCGGGAACTCTCCGCGCTCTACGCGGGCGAGGAACTCACCGAGCCCGCGAGCTTCCTCGACCTGGTGCGGAATCGGCCCCGGCCCTCCGAGCGCGACCTGGAGTTCTGGCGGCGGGAGTTGTCCGGGGCCGAGGTGCGCTGGACGTTGCCGGCGGATCGACCGGCGCGGACGACCGGGCGTGGCGGGATGCACCGGGAGGCGTTGCCGGTGGGCAGCTGGCCGGCGCTCACCGAGCAGGCGCGCGCGTCGGGGACCACTCCGGTGGCGGTGCTCGCGGCGGAGTTCGCGCAGTGGGCCGGTGAGCTGATGGGCACCGACGACCTGGTGCTGCCGTTGTCGAGCGCCCGGCGCACCACGGCCACCGGTGACGTCGTCGGACTGCTCGGCGACGTCGTGCCGATCCGCGTCCGGCTGGGAGCGGACGACCTCGTCCGGGACGTCGGGCGACGCCTGTTCGCGGCGCTGGACCACCAGGACGTGCCGTTGCCGGACGTGCTCGCGGCCGCGTTGCCCGACGACGAACCGGCAACCCTGCCGAACGTGCTGTTCACCGTCACGACGACACCTCCGCCGAACCTGCGACTGGAAGGTGCCCGGACGCGTGTGACACCACTGCACGTGGACGGATGTGCGCGCACTGATCTGTACGTCGTCGTCGTGCCAGATGAGGCCGTGTACATCGAGTATTCGAGCGACCTGTTCGATGTGGCCACGATCGCGAAGTGGGCGCGGGAGCTCGTGGCCCGGTTCGCCCGAGTGGACGAGCTCTGCGCGCCACGCGCTCATGTGCAAGCATCGGGCAGTGCTTCAGGTGTGCCTCAACGGGGCGTTGCCCCGCTCCGCGTCCGAGCATCTGCCGTTCACCCCCGCCGAGCTGGCTGAGGCCGCACGGGCGGCGGTGGAGGCGGGGGCGCAGGACGTCCACATCCACCCGAAGGACCTCCGGGACGAGGACACGTTGTCCCCCGAGCACGTCGGCGCCGCGGTCGAGGCCGTGCGCGCCGCCGTGCCGGGTGTGCCGGTCGGCGTGACGACGGGTGACTGGATCGACCCCTCACCACAGGTCCGGGCCGACCTCATCAGGTCGTGGACCGTGCTGCCCGACCACGCCTCGGTGAACTGGCACGAGGACGGCGCCGAGCTCATCGCGGAGACCCTGCTCGACAAGGGTGTCGGCATCGAGGCAGGGCTCTTCTCCGGCACCGAGGGCACCAAGAGGTTCCTGAACTGGCCGCAGGCGCACCGCGTGACGCGGGTGCTGGCCGAGATCACCGACACCGATCCGGCGACCGCACCCGCCGCTGTGGAGGCCGCACTGGAGGAGCTGACCGGCTTCGACCGCCCCGTGCTCTTGCACGGTGAGGGGGACGCTGCCTGGGTGGTCCTTCGCATCGCGCTCGCCCGTGGCCTCGACACCCGGATCGGCCTGGAGGACACCCTCGTCCTGCCCGACGGTGAGCCGGCAACCGGCAGTTTCGAACTGGTCCGCACCGCTTTCACCTGCGGACTTCCCGGATGACGGGCAGATGCCACGTTTGATCCCGCGTTTGCCGTGGTAGCCACGGCAAAAAGGGTCCGGGGGGAAGCCGATGGCCGATGAACAGGTTCTGTCCACTGTGGGAATAACGGCCATCGAGGAGAAGCTCTACCGCTTTTTTCTACGACATCCGAATTCCGGGATCGACTCGGAGAAAATCACATTTGACGCAGATCGCCACGCCGTGGACAGGGCCTTCGAGAGGCTGAAGGACCTGGGGCTCGTGCGATACCACCACGACCGGGGCATCGTCGCCATAGATCCGGTCGTGGGAATCGAGAAGTTGATCGAGACCCGCCTCGAGGTCCTCAACGAGGAACTGCGCGGCGTCTCGGCCGTGCGGACCGCCATCCCGTTGCTCCTGGAAGACCAGCAGGCGGGCAGACTGAGTCCGGTCTCGTCGGACATCGAACGCATCGAGGGGCTCGACGAGATCCGCGCCCGTCTGGACGATCTCGCCTTCTTCGCCCACCGCGAGGTGATGGCGATGCAGCCGGACGGCCCGCTGTCCGCCGCGTACATCGAGGCCGCCCGCCCGCTCGACCTGCGCTGCCTGCGCCGGGGCGTCCGCATGCGAACGATCGTGCTGAACGAGGCGGTGGCCGACGATCGCACGGAGAAGTACGTGCAGGAACTCGTGGCCCTGGGGGCGAACCTCCGTTCGGTCGAGCACTCGATGGAACGGATGATCATCTACGACCGCGCGGTCGCCGTGGTCCCGATCGACCCCGGCAACAGCGCGCGCGGCGCGTTGATCATCCGCCAGCCCAGCCTCGTGATGAGCATGATCGCCCTGTTCGACCGCGTGTGGAGCGACGCCCGGCCGGTCGAGGCGAGCGAGTCGGCCCCCGCCGCAGGCGAACATCTGCAGTTGCTGGAGAAGAAAATCCTCACCGTTCTCAGCAATTCCAGCAAAGACGAGATCGCGGCACGCGACATGGGCATGTCGGTGCGCACGTTCCGCAGGCACGTGGCCGAACTGATGACCCGGTTAGGCGCATCGAACCGTTTTCAGGCCGCGCTGCTCGCCAAAGATCGCGGCTGGCTGTGATCAATCGCAATCACGCGGCAGCAAGCTGCACGGCCCGGACAGCATGCTGAAGGTGGTGGATCTGTCGGCGCCGAGCAGATGAATGCGAATCTCTTGGTGTCCAACAACAACCCGCCACTGCACCGGGGGAAGAAAATGTCGTTCCACATCGCTCTGCGCCGCGACCTCGTCCACGGCCTGGCCGGTATCGCACTCGGCGCGGCAATGGTGCTGAGCGCGTTCATCGCCAGCGAGGAGAGCAACGGCTGGCAGGCGGCGGGCACCACCACCGTCAGCTCCGAGTGCCCCGACAGCAACGGCTGGCAGTGCGCCTCTCTCTGACCCTCCGCGACGACTCCCAGCCGGCCGCTGCGGAGGCCGATGGCTCGAAGATCCAGGTGAGACGACCGTGCACACGCAAACCTTCCAGGTGATGCTCCAGGCCAAGGACCCGGACCTGGCCTCCCACGCCTCGATAGCGGCGGCGCGACTGATCTCGCTGCTGCCGCCGGGCTGGGGAGGAAGGATCGACGACCTCGCGCAGGGCACGGTCCTGATCATCGAGTCGGCTGTCCCGGTCCCCGTCGACACCGCCGTCGCGGCCACCGCGTCCGCCATGGCGGACGTCTCGCTGCGGGACTGGGAAGTGGGCGGCTGCACCCCGTTCTGACAGCAGCCTCCGGAAGGGCCGTCACCACCCGGTGGCGGCCCTTCCGCACTTGGTGATGGAGGCGAATGGTGACATGGGATGAGGAACGCACCATCGGGTCTTTCTTCAGGAGGATTCCCGACGTCTCGGCATCTCCGAAAAGACAAGGCGACCTCTCCGGCAATGTAAGTGCTCTGGCCGGATCGGTCAAGCGTTGTGCGTCCCGATCGACGATCGACGAAGTTCTCGAATTCCTGCCATTCGACGCGTTCGATTATCGGTTCGCTTGACGGCGAGGCATGGGCGCTGTTAGGACTGATTGCGCCTCATTCAGGCCGCGTTGCCGATCGGCCGGACATCCGAGTTGTCTCAACCCTGCACGAGACCAACTTTGTGGAGATGCCATGTCAGCACATCGGGACCAGTCCGACATCGAGGGTTCGCAGCCCCTGCGCCGGCGGACGTTGCTGGCGGCGGGCGCCGCGCTACCGGTGCTGGCGGTGGCGACACCTGCGGCGGCGGCCACCTCGGTGGTCGTCGAACCGTCGAACGTGCAGCAGACGATCCTGGGTTTCGGCGGCATGAACCACACCGTCTGGATCAGCGATCTGACCGCCGCCCAACGCGAAACGGCGTTCGGCAACGGCGCGGGACAGCTGGGGTTCACCGTGCTGCGCATTCCCGTCCACGAGGACAGGGCCAACTGGAGTCGCGAGGTCGCCACGGCCCGGCGCGCGGTCGAGCTCGGGGCGAAGGTCATCGCCTCGCCGTGGAACCCGCCTGCCTCGATGACCGAGAGTTTCTCCGGAGGCAAGCGGCTGCGTTATGCCTCCTACGGCGCCTATGCGCAGCACCTGAATGACTTCTCCGCGTTCATGGCGAACAACGGAGTGAACCTGTACGGAATCTCGATCCAGAACGAGCCGGACTACGCGCAGGAATGGACGGCGTGGACCTCCGGTGAGATCGTCAGGTTCCTGCGCGAGAACGCCGGCGCGATCAACACCAGGGTCATCGCTCCCGAGTCGTTCCAGTACCGCAAGAACCTCTCCGACCCCATTCTCAACGACCCCGCCGCGCTGGCGAATGTCGACATCATCGGCGCGCACCTCTACGGCACCCAGCCCGCGGACTTCCCGTACCCGCTCTTCCAGCAAAAGGGCAACGGCAAAGAGTTGTGGATGACCGAGGTCTACCACCCCAACAGCAGCGATTCCGCCGACCTGTGGCCGCAGGCGCTCGACGTGGGCGAGCACATCCACCGTGCGTTGGTGAACGGCCGGTTCCAGACCTACGTGTGGTGGTACATCCGCCGCTCCTACGGTCCGATGCGCGAGGACGGACAGGTCAGCAAGCGCGGCGCCAACATGGCGCACTACTCGAAGTGGGTCCGCCCCGGCTACTCGCGCATCACCGCCACCGCGAACCCGCAGTCGAACGTCTACATCTCGGCGTTCAAGAGCGGGTCCAGGATCGTGATCGTCGCCGTCAACAAGAACACATCACCGGTCGACCACGTGTTCACCGTCCGGGACACCGGTTCCGCGGCGATCTCGACCTGGCTGACCAGCAACACTGCGACCCTCGCCCACTACAACGACTTCACCATGTCGAACGGATCCTTCAACGCCCAGTTGCCTGCCCGCAGCATCAGGACGTTCGTCCTGAACTGAGGTGTGAGCCTGCGTGTGGACGTGTTCCTCCTGGGCGAGGATCGCAGGATGACGGTGCTTCCTGATCTGGCCGGCGGCGATCTCACAGTGCTGCCCGAGGAGGTCCCCGAGTTCCTGCGAGAGTGCGCGGTCGTCGATGCCTTCGGACCTCGGCGGCGGGGTTCTCCTCTGGTAGCCCCGTGAGATCAGGGCGCGTCCGTGCGTGCGGGAAGATGCGCATCGCCGTCCATGATCCCTTGCAGTCGAACGATTTCGAGCGTCTGCAGGACGAACTGCCACGGCCCGACGCCGAGTTGCCGCAGCCCTGGCGCGTGGTCGTGGGCGACCGTCACCACGGCGCCGAAGAACAGCAACCACCAGAACGCCCGTGCGGGCCACCAAACCCGGCCGAGCCGGGCTTGGTGGAACGGAACGTGCCGTTCCTCGTCCTGCAGGATCCGATCCGCGACGTCAGCGGTGAGCGGGTCACGACTGCCGTCCCGCAACGCCCGGTAGTACCGCAGCGCCACGGTTTCCGCGATGAGCAGCACCATCAGCTCCAGCCGGAGTCCCAGCGCACGACGGAGCCGCACGAACACGGCGTCCGTCCAATGTGAACTGATCGTCGGCCGGCCTGCCGCCCGCAGCAGATGTTCCAGCATCCGCGCGTGGTTCTGCTCCTCGGCGACGAACAACCGCACCGCCGTGCCGTACGCCCCGCCGCCCGCCTTGGCGATCAGGTTGGCGCCGTCGCCGGACTCGCCGACCTGGAACCGGTGCACGCTCTTGACGACGTCGGGGTGCAGCCGGGCGCCCACGGTCCAGTCGGGATCGCCCACTCGCTTCCGGCGCGCGGCTTCGGCCTCGAAGTTCTCGACCCATGTGGTGAACATGAAGGGAAGACGGCCGGGTCACCGCACGCGTTGGCCGGTTTGTGGGGAGGTTCTGTGAAGGTTCGGCGGGCAGGTGGCTACGCCTCGAACTTCTTCCATTGCCCCTCGGAGACCACCTCGACAGAGCCGTCGACGACCTTGATGGCCGTCTGGTCGTCGATCGCGTAGGCGGGGACGCCGATCTCGGCGGCCCACCGCTCCGCGTCGGCCATGGTGTTCTCGGGGAAGACCTCCAGGTGCGGGAAGATCGAGAAGTCGACGACCCCCAGGGTGCGGTCGTCCGGAGCCGTGGGCCACTCGACGAAGTCCGTCCCGATGCGGGGTGTCATCACCATGCTTCCCGCGCTCACGCCCACCCAGACCTTGTCGGGAAGGGAAGGCAGCAGATCGGCCAGCCCGGACTCCCGCATCCAATGGCACAGGTACGTCGCGTCACCGCCGTTGACCAGGAGCACGTCGGCCTCGCGGACCCAAGGGACCCATCGCTGCGCGTCGATGGTGGGCAGCGCGGTGAGTTCGAGGACGCCGAGCGACCCCCAGGCCAGGCCGGAGGAATGCCGCGACCTGGGGTCGGAGGCGGCCACGAATCCCCGCACCGATGCCGGACTGCTCATCGGGTTCCCCCACTGGGCTGTCGGGACGCAGAGGGCGTGGCACTCGGAGATCGGCTTGCCTGCGAGCTGCACGAGCGCCGAGTGGATGCTCGGGTTCGTGACGCCGCCGGACGTGAGCAAGAGCTTCACAGTTGTCTCCAAAACGTGCGCGGAAGGTGGATGTGGTTACAGACCACCGACCGGGCGGCAACTCATCGCGGATCGCGGATCGCGGATCGCGCTCGGCGGAAAGAGCGTGGTCGACCCACCAGGTCTCGTTCAGGCGTTCCGGGCCGTCTTCGAACTGAAGGACGAGATGTGGCAGCGGTGGAACGGGGGCACGGGAGGGTCTTCCTGCGGCGAGATTCCGCAGGGGGAGCGGAAGACCTGGGACGTGTCCTGCCTCCCTTGAGCCGGAAGGACCACCTCGGTCACGAGCGCGCCCTCGTGCTCAGCAGACCGCGGGAAGCAAGGTTCTCCATCAGCGCGGTGATGCCGAACGCCCAGTCTTCCGCGTCCTCGGCCGTGTTCACGACGTTCGTCAACGCGCCCAATCGGGGCGAAGAGATGCGAACGACGTCCCCGACCTTGTGGGTGAACCCTTCGCCGGGCTGGTCCCGGTCCTCGGTCGGAGCGAACATCGTGCCGGTGAACAGCGCGAACCCGTCGGGATAGCGGTGGTGGGCGCCGAAGGCGTGGGACACGAGATCTTCCAGCTCCCTGCTGATCTCGGAGACCGGATTCACGCCGTGCAGCTCGAAACCGTCGGGGCCGGTGATGTCCAGGGCGATCTCGGTGGCTTTGGCGTCCGCCAGGGTGAACCCGTCGTCGAACAGCCGGAGGAACGGTCCGATGGCGCAGGAAGCGTTGTTGTCCTTGGCTTCGGTGAGCAGGAGCGCGCTGCGGCCCTCGAAGTCGCGCAGGTTGACGTCGTTGCCGAGCGTCGCGCCGACCGGGTTTCCGCGTGAGTCCACCACCAGGACGAGCTCGGGCTCGGGGTTGTTCCAGGCTGAGCGGGCGAGAACGCCGATGTCGGCTCCCAGCCCCACCGCCGAGAGCACCGGGGCCTTGGTGAAGATCTCAGGGTCCGGGCCGATACCGACTTCGAGGTACTGCGACCACAGGCCCTCGGCCTGAAGAACCCTCTTCACCTCCGCGGCCTCCGCGGACCCCGGCTTCAGGTGGGAGATGTGGCCCTGGACGATCGCGCCCACCTTCTCGCGAACTTCCTCGGCCCGCTTGGGATCCCCGTCGGCGCGCTCCTCGATGACCCGCTCGAGCATGCTGCGGACGAAGGTCACGCCGGCGGCCTTGAGCACCTGCAGGTCGACCGGTGCCAGAAACCGGGGAACGGCACCGGCCGGGTTCGTCGTGGCGGCCAGAACCTCCGCGAGCGGCCACGACGTGCCGCCCTGGTGGTTCTTGACGATCTCCAGCGCGTCCGGCCGCTCGAGCAGTGACGACACGGTCGACGTCAGCGGCGACAGGTCGACGACCTCTTCGCCGCGGATCGCCACGACCGACGGCCCGCCCGCGGAGGGGTCGAAGACCCTCGCGACAAGCGTCGCGTCCGCTGCGTCGTGAGGAAGAACGTCGGCGGCGTTGAGCGAGATCCCCATGAAAATCCTTCCTGCCGGCACCACGGATCAGTTCGAAGTCCCGATGAGCTTGCCCTGTCTCGGCTTCGAGTGACAGCTCTGCCTCGCGGCGATATTCGATCGCTGTCACCCGGCGCTCTGCGGCAGCATGAGGAAGCCGGGGTGTTCGGAGGGGGCGGATGGTCGTGCCAGGATCGGAGAGGCCTGCCCGCGAGAACGCGGTGCCGCTCGCCCTGCGGCTGTACGGAAAGGAAGTGCGGCGCCACGGGTTCATCTCCGCGGGGGCACTCGTGTTGCCCGCGCTGGGCGTCACATGTCAGCTCTATCTCGCGCCGCTGGCGGTGGGCGGGCTGGTGGGAAAGCTCGCGGGCGGTAGCGGCGCAAGCCTCGGCACCGTCCTGCCGTACGTGCTGGCCTTCGCCGGTTTCCTGCTGTTCTCGGAACTGTTGTGGCGCATCGGCCTGCACTGCCTCAACCGCGTGGACGGCCGCGGGATCGAGAACCTGTCCGCCCTCGCGATGGACGAGCTGCTGGGCAAGGACGCGGCGTTCTTCCACGACAACTTCGCCGGATCGCTCACCAAACGGGTGCTGAGCTTCGCGTTCCGCTTCGAGGACTTCGTGGACGCGCTGGCGTTCAAGATCTTCGCCAACCTCATCCCGCTGGGTTTCGCCTGCGTCGTGCTGTGGAGCTACAACCCGCTGCTCGTCGCGGTGCTGGTCGGCCTGATCCTGGTCACGGGATGCGTGGTCGCGCCGCTCATCCGCCACCGCCAGCGGCTGGTCGACGAGCGCGAGGCCGCCATCGCCCAGGTGTCCGGCCACGTCTCGGACACGCTCACGAACATGGAGACGGTGCGGGCGTTCGCCGCCGAGCGGCGCGAGGGCGCGGAGCACCGGACCCGTGCCGCCAGGCAGCGAACGCTGGCACTGCGGTCGTGGGACTACAACAACCTGCGCATCGACACCGTCATCGCGCCGCTGTCCGTGCTCACCAACGTGCTCGGCCTCGTGGTCGCGATCGGGGTCAGCGACGGGCTCGGCGTGGAGGCGATCGTGGTGACGTTCGCCTACTTCGGGAACGCGACGCGGATCATGTTCGAGTTCAACCAGATCTACCGGCAGGTGGAGAGCGCGCTCACCGAGGCAGCTCAGTTCACCGAACTGCTGCTCGACCCGCCGACCGTGCTCGACCTGTCGCACCCGGAACCGTTGCACGTGAAGGACTCCCGGGTCCAGTTCGAGAACGTCGTGTTCACGCACGGCGGTGGCGAGCCGCTGTTCGACGGGCTCGACCTGGACATCCCGGCGGGCACGCGGATAGGGCTCGTCGGCCGCTCCGGTGGCGGCAAGACCACGCTCACCCGGCTGCTCCTGCGGCTGATGGACGTCGACCGGGGCCGCGTCCTCATCGGCGGCCAGGACATCGCCCGCCTGAGTCAGGCCGACCTGCGCGGCCTGATCGGGTACGTGCCCCAGGACCCGGCCATGTTCCACCGGACGCTGCGGGAGAACATCGCGTTCGCACGGCCGGGCGCGACCGACGCCGAGATCCACCGCGCCGCGCATGCCGCGCACGTCACTGAGTTCGTGGACGCGTTGCCCGACGGGTTCGACACGATGGTCGGCGAACGCGGCATCAAACTGTCCGGCGGACAGCGGCAGCGGGTCGCGCTGGCCCGCGCCATCCTGCGTGACGCGCCGATCCTGCTGCTGGACGAGGCGACCAGCGCGCTGGACTCGGAGAGCGAGGTGCTGGTCCAGGAGGCGTTGTGGCGACTCATGGAGGGCCGCACCGCGATCGTCGTGGCGCACCGGCTGAGCACGGTCGTGCGGATGGACCGGCTGATCGTGCTCGACCGGGGCCGGATCGTCGAACAGGGCACCCACGCGGAACTGCTCGACGTCGACGGGACGTACGCGAAGCTGTGGCGCCACCAGTCCGGCGGCTTCCTCGACGAGGCGGTGTCCGCGGAATCCCTGTCCGGTGAAGGGGCGCGGTGAGCCCGAAGCGACGTCACGACCGGGAAGGTGACGGCATTCGCGCCGGCACGCGTTGACCTTCGCGGGATCACTCGATCCGGCGGTTTCACGCCCTGGCAGGCGCGTCGGCTGGTCCGATGTGGACACAACCGGCAGGTTGTCACAGCGTCGCGACTGAAACACCCGGAAGGAACGACGAGCGGATGATTCGAATCGTGCCCGCCAAGGACAAGCACGTGCGGGTGACCTGGGCGCTGCCCCGGCACGAGCCACCAGGGCGGGTCAGCGTGGTCGGTGACTTCAACGGCTGGACACCGGGAGCGACCGAACTCCGCGCCCGCTCCAACGGCAACCGCACCGCGGCGGTCGTCGTTCCGCGCGGCACGACGCTGCGCTTCCGCTACCTCGGTTCGAACGGCCACTGGTTCGACGACTCGGACGCGGCGGCACAGGACGACCACGGCTGCGTGATCACCGTCTGACGGGTACCGGATCGCCGTCGCCGCTGTCCCGGTGTGAACCCGCTGCTACACCTCCTTCTCCCGGACCGTGGTCAGCGAGGTGAGCCCGGACATCTCGAGGATCGGCGTGAGCAACGGGTTCGCGATCAGCTCGGCCCGCCCGGCGTGCGTGAACAGCACGCTCATCCCGGCACTGTCGATGTACTGCACCTCGGTCAGGTCGACGACCAGCGGACCGGTCGTGTCCGCGAACGCGGCCGCGAAGGCCTCGGCGTTGCTCAGGTCGATCTCACCGACCGCCTTGATGGCCGAGCGGCCCTGCGGGTCGACGGTCTTGGTCAGCGTCAGTGGCGTCGTCATCGAGAATCCTCACCTGCATCGTCACGGTGGTGCCGGATGGATCGGGAAGAATGGTGACCTCGTCCATCATCGTCCGCATGATCGCGGTACCCCGGCCGCGCTTCGTCGTGGGGGCGCTGGTCCGTGGTTTCCAGGTGCCGGTGTCGGACACGGTCGCGAGCAGCCCGGAGCCGCCCGCCGTCTCCACGCGGACCCGGACGTCCTTGCGGGCGGTGTGCAGGTAAGCGTGCTCGACGGCGTTGGTGCACGCCTCCCCGACGGCCAGCAGGACGCTCTGGGCGCGTTTCGGGGAGAGCCCGCACTGCCGAAGCCAGGTGCGCAACGCGTGACGGGCGCCTCCGAGCTCGCCCGGCTCCGCGGGGAAGGTCATGTCCAGCGGCGCCGGGTGCCGGTACAGGAGCATGGCCACGTCGTCGTCGTAGCCACCCTCTGGTGCCAGGGCAGCCATGATCTGGCCGGCGAGGTCCTCCAGTCCGCTCGCACGGCCCTCCTGGACCGCACGCGCGGCCTTGTCCATGCCCTCGGTCAGTGAGCTGCGACGGCGTTCGACGAGTCCGTCGGTGTAGGTGAGCAGGGTGGAGCGGGGCGGCAGGTGGCACTCGGCCTCCGTGCGCGGCACGCCCACCTTGACCGCGAGCGGGATGGACCGCCCGCCTTCGAGCAGGTGGGTGGTGCCGTCGGCCAACGCCAGGATCGCGGGCGGGTGGCCGGCGCTCGAGTAGACGAGGTGTCCGGTGGAGGGGTCGAGGACTCCGCAGAACACCGTGGTGCACAAAGCGCCGGTTACGCCGTCGGCGAAGTGGTCGAGCGCCATGAGGGCGCGTGCGGGCCCGGTCTCCTGCAGCATCAGCGCACGGCAGGCGCTGCGCAGCTGACCCATCACCGCCGCGGCGCTGAGCCCGCGGCCGACGCAGTCCCCGACGACGATGCCGATGCGCTTGTCCGGCAACGGGAACGTGTCGTACCAGTCACCGCCGACCTCGAGCGGCCGCGCCGCCGGTTCGTAGCGCACGGCGAACCCGCCGGGCAGGTGCGATGGCCCCAGGATGGCGCGTTGCAGCGCCAGCGCCGTCTCCCGCTGCTGGTCGATCTGGCGCGCACGGGACAGGCCCTGCGTGAGATGGCCGGCCAGCAACGACAGCAGCAGCTCGTCCTGCTCGGTGAAGCCGTTGCGCGAGTGAAGGCGCAGCCACAGCACCATCGGCCCGTCGGGGTGCTCGACGGTGACGGCGGCGCTGCCCTGCTCCGGGAAGACGGGGGTGAGCGCCCGGTGGTCCTTCACCTCGTCGAGCGTCGAGCGCAGGTCCGCCGGGAGGTCGTCCCAGGCGAGGTGCCCGGCGACGGTGCTGACCCGCGGCGTCTCGTGGCGGCCGAAGACGACGGCCAGCACCTGCTCGGCCCGCCACAGGGTCTCCAGGTGCTCGAGCGCGCCGGAGAGCGCCTCGGTCGCGCTGGTCGCCCGCGACAACCGGACGCTGAGCTCCGCGAGCGCGGCCTCACGCCGGCGCGCGTGGTGCTCGGCGGTGACGTCGCGGAAGGTGCCGACCGTCATCGTCCGGCCGCTGTCCGGGTCGCGAGCGGGGTTCATGAGGGCGCTGACCCACAGCCTCCTGCCGTCGCGATGGGTGACCGGGACGGTGTGGCTGCGCTGGTCGCGCCCGGACCTGGCCGCGAACGCGCCGGCGAACTGGCCGTGCGCCTCGGGATCGGTCAGCTCGTCCGGCCACCACGGGTGCGGGACGACGTAGGGCAGGCCGTCCGGCCCGTAGCCGAGGATGTCGGTGAACGCGGCGTTGACCTCGACGACGGTGCCGTCGTCGTCGCAGACGAAGAACGCCTCCTGCAGGGAGTCGATCAGCGCGTCACGCCAGCGGGCGTGCCGGCCGCGCAGACGGGAGAGGTCCACGTTCGCCCGCACCCGCGCCAGGAGGTCCGCGGCGGCGAACGGCTTGACGAGGTAGTCGTCCGCACCGGCTCGCAGCCCCTCGCCGGACGCCTCCTGCCCGGCCCTGGCGGACAGCAGCAGCACCGGCACGGCCATGGTCCGCGGGTCCGCCCGCAGGGCCGCGACCAGCGAAAGACCGTCCATGCGCGGCATCATCACGTCGCTGACCACCAGGTCCGGCGGATGAGCGCGCGCGGTCTCCAGCGCCACCTGGCCGTCGTTCACGGCACGGACCTCGTACCCCGCCCTGAACAGCAGGCGGGTGAGGTACTCCCTCATGTCCGCGTTGTCGTCGACGACCAGCACGGTCGCGGGCACCCGCGGCGCGGCGCCGGCCGTCGGACTGGACAACAGCTCCTCGACGGCGGGACCGGAATCCGGCAGCCACCGCAACGCCTCCTGCACGTAGGGGGCGGCGATGTCCGACACCGTCGGCGGCACGGGCTCCCGCGACACCGCCTCGGCGGGCAGGTGGTCCGTGCCGAACGGCAGCTCGACGGTGAAGCTGGTGCCCTCTCCCTCGACGCTGTCGGCGCGGATGGTGCCGCCGTGCAGATGGACGAGCTCCTGCACCAGCGCGAGCCCGATACCGCTGCCCTCCCTCGACCGCGACCAGCTGTTCTCGATGCGGTGGAAGCGTTCGAACAGCCTGGGGATCTCGTGCCGCGGCACACCGACCCCGGTGTCGCTGACCGTCACGACCGCGGTGCCCGCCCCGGCCCGCACGGTGATGCCGACCGAGCCCTCGACGGTGAACTTGAGCGCGTTGCTCAGCAGGTTCAGCACGACCTTCTCCCACAGGCCGAGGTCGACGTGCACCGGCTCGGGCAAGGGGGAGCAGTCGATCTCGAAGTCCAGCCCCGCCTTCTCCACGGCCGAGCGGAAGACGCCGGCCAGCTCCGCGGTGATCGTCGCGAGCTCGACGGGCTGGAAGCGCGCCTGCATGCGGCCCGCTTCGAGCCGGGAGACGTCCAGCAGCGTGTTGACCAGCTTGCCGAGCCGCAGGCCGTTGCGGTGGATGACCTCCAGTTCCTGACCGGCCTGCGGGTCCGCCTCCACCAGCCGGTTCCGCAGGTCCTGCACCGGGCCCATGATGAGTGTGAGCGGCGTGCGGAACTCGTGGCTGATGTTGGAGAAGAACGTGGTCTTGGCGCGGTCGAGCTCGGCGAGCTCCTCGGCACGTCGGTGCTGGGCCTGGAAGTCGTGGGCCCCCGCGATGCCGGAGGCGATGTGTCCCGCGACCAGGTCGACGAACCCGCGGTAGCCGTCGTCGAGCGGCCGGTGCCGGTTCAGGCCGGCGACCAGGAACCCGTGCGGTGCGCCGCCCGGCCGTTGCAGCGGGACCACCAGGGCGCCGGCGGGAGGTCTGTGCCAGTCGCCGCTGGGAAGATCGGTGAACCGGTCGCCGTCGAGCTCGACCTCGACGGAGCCGCCGCCCATCACGGTCGCCACCGGCCACAACGGTGACTCGTCCGAGGGCGAGAGGCTCGCCGGAGCGACCGGGTGACCCGGCTTGATCCCCGTCGCCCCGGCCAGCCGGGCGCGGCCGTGATCGGCGAGGTAGATCAGGGTGAACGGCAGGTCCCGCCGGTTGCGCTCGAGCTGCGCGCAGTCGAACGCCAGCACCTCTTGTTCCTCACGCGCGACGATGGGATCCGACCCGAGGTCCCGCAGCGTCGCCATCCGCCGCTCACCGATGACGCGCTCGGTCTCCTCGCTGACGACGCACAACATTCCCGCCACCGCACCGTTCTCGTCACGCAACGGGCTGTAGGAGAAGGTGTGGTAGGTCTCCTCCGAATACCCGGAACGCTCCAGGAACAACAACAACGCCTCGTCCCAGGTCGCATGCCCGGTGCTGAGCACGCTGTCCACTCTGGGCTCGATGTCCTCCCAGATCTCCGCCCACACCTCGGCGGCCGGCCTGCCCAGCGCCCACGGATACTTGCGTCCCAGCGTGTTGAGCCGATAAGCGTTGTTGCAGAAGAAGGTCAGCTCCGGTCCCCATGCCAGCCACATCGAGAACCGGGACGACAGCAGGACGCTGACCGCGGTCAGCAGGCTCTGCGGCCAGCCGGCCGGCGGACCGAGCGGGGTGGCGGCCCAGTTCACCGCGGCGAGGTCGCGGCCGATCTCCGGGTCTTCGGCGAACACATCGGTGAGCGCGGAACGGCCGTGTTCGTGTCCGATGTCGTCAAAGCGCCTCACCGACCGTTCCCTCCGCCGCACCTCGACAAGCTGATCCGTCCAGGGTGCCGACACCCGGACGAGGCTGCACAACGAGTGGTGACGAATGTGCGGTGAACAACATCGGCATTCATCCCGTGCTGAGGACGCCGTCCAGCACGCTTGTGGTCAATGCCCGGACACTCCCGCTGTGCTCAGCGGCACGAAGTCCGTGCCGGGAAGTCCGAAGTGGACTGGACGAGGCGTGAGCACCCGGACCGCCGCCTGGCCGGTTCCGTTCGCGGCCTGACCGACGTTCCTGATCACCTGGCACCGCCGCGTACCTGGCCACATGTTCACGTCGCTGAAACCAACGTGGTGCCCGCGGTCACATAGTGTCTCGGCATCCTCGACGAGATTGATCCATTCATCGGAACGGCTGCCACCTCACTGCCCGCGGCGCAGGGGCTGGCGGCCACCTGGTGGTGGCCGAAAGCGCAGGTCGGCAACACCCATCCCGGCGCGACGTCCCCGCTCGGCATGGTGTCCGCCTGCGCCTACTCCGGTGCCTACCCGACCGGATACGGCCTCTACATGAAGAACACCGAGGGGCAGCCGGAGGAACTGTTCGACCGGCCGCAGGCGTCCGGTTTCACCCATTTCCAGCAGTCCGGCACCGGTGCGATACGCAAGTACTACAACTACGTGCGGGTCACCCCGATGGTGCAGCAGCTGGACGTCCTCGGCCAGGCCTGGCCGCTGCACGACGAGACCGCTGAAGCCGGGTACTACGCGGCTGCTCTCGACACCGGCATTCGATGTGAGGTCACTGTCGGCGCGAAGGTCGCCGTCCACCGGTACACCTTTCCCGAGCATCGCAGCGCACGGGTCGTCGTCGACCTGTCCTGCGGCGGGCTGGCCATCGACCTCGGCCGCACAGTGCCGCTGCGGGGGCACGTGGAAAGCCTGGGCAACGGCCGCGCCCAGGGAACGGTGGTCGTCGAAGGCGTGCCGCTGTCGGTGTACATCAGGGTCGACAGTCCGGGCTGGCGGCAGATGCTGTGGCACGACCGCCGGCTGATCGAGGGTGGCACGCGGCTCGACTTCGACCGCATCAGGCAGACCACGCTGCGCCCGTTCGGGATGCTCTACATGGGCCCCACCACCGCCGGGCAGAGCGTCGAGATCCAGATCGGATTCTCTCTGCGCGGCTGTGAACAGGCCCGGGAGAACCTGTATCGCGAATGCGGTGACGGGGCGCCGGCGTTCGACGTCGTCCGGGCGCGGACCAAGGCCCGGTGGCGCGACCACGTGGGCCGGGTGGAGGTCGAGGGCGGGTCACCCGCCCGGCGGCAGGTGTTCGCGACGGCCCTGTACCACTCCCTGATCAAGCCGTGCTTCGCCGACGACGAGAGCCCGTTCTGGCCGTCGTCCGGGCCCTTCGTGTTCGACATCTGCACGATGTGGGACATCTACAAGACCCAGCTGCCGTTGCTGATGGCCATCTGCCCGGACCGGGCGGTCGATCTCCTGGAGTCGCTGATCCGGGTCTGCGAGGAGGAAGGCAACTTCCCCATCGGATATCGGATGGCCCGCGGCGCGGACAGGTTCTTCCGGCAGGCGAGCGCGTTGGTCCACACCGCGCTGGCCGACGTGCACGCGCTCGGCCTCGGCGACCTGGACTGGACCTGGGCGCTGGTGCACATGTACGACGACCTGCGGCGGATGTACGGCGAGGACTTCTACGAGCACGGCGTCGTGCACCCGATCTCGCACACGCTCGACCTCGCCTACGCCTGCCACTGCACGTCCGGAGTCGCCCGGAGCCTGAACGACGTCCAGCTCGCCGACGACCTCGACGCGCGAAGCCGCCTGTGGTCCAACGCGTTCGACCCGGACACCGGCCTGCTTCTCGACTCGTCGTTCTACGAAGGCGGCAAGTGGAACTACTCGTTCCGGCTGCTGCACGACATGGCCGCGAGAATCGCGATGGTCGGGGGGAACGAGGCCTTCGTCAGCATGCTCGACGCGTTCTTCGGCTACGGCGCCCCGCGTGTGGTGCAGCCCGGCAAGAGGCCCGACCCGGCGGAGATGGCGGCCGGCTACCTGCTGAACCGGTTCGAGGGGCTGAACAACGAGCCGGACATGGAAGCGCCGTGGTCCTACCACTACGCGGCTCGGCCGGACCGCACGGCCGAGATCGTGCACGCCGCGCTGACCTGGCAGTTCGGCACCGGTCCCGGCGGCCTGCCGGGCAATGACGACTCGGGCGGGCTGAGCTCCTGGTACGTGTGGGCCTCGCTCGGCCTGTTCCCGGTCGCCGGGCAGAACCTGTTCCTCGTCAACGCGCCCGCCTTCAGCCACGCCACCCTGCACCTCGGGGACCGCGACTTCGTCATCGAGACGCGCGGACACCGCGAGACGTCCATCAGTTCCGACGGGGTGGACGAGCACCCGCCGCCGCAGTACGTGCAGTCCGCCCGGCTGAACGGCAAACCACTTGATGCGGCGCATCTGCGCGCATCCGACGTCCACGCCGGCGGCCGGTTGCTGCTCGAACTCGGCCCGCACCCCTCGGAGTGGGGACGCAAGATCCTGCCGCCGTCAGTGTCCGATCCGCTCGGAAAGGGGGCTCGCACATGAGCAGGCCAAGCCGCCGTCTCGTCATCGTGGTCCGGGCCGACCCAGTCATCTGCGGTCACTCCGGAGAAGCCCGCAACCTGGCCGAGGTCGCGCTCACCCGCGGCTTCGACGACGTTCGGCTGCTGACCTGGCCGATACCCGTGCTGCAGGCGGCAGGCCTGCCGCTCAAGCCGCTGGATCGGATCACGCCCTACAGCGAGGGCATCACCGTGGAGCGGCCCGAGCCGGTCGGCGACTACCGGGTACCCGACGGCCGCTACCTGGCCGGGCTGACGGGACGCCTGGTCGAACTGCTCGCCGAGCCGGTCCCGACCACGTGCATCTCGATGTACCTGGCTCCGCACGACGCCGTGGTGCGCGACGCCGTCGACGCGGCACGCGCGGCCGGCTACGCACCGGACGTCCACACCATCGCGAAGGCGGTCGGCTCGGACGTCACCAACGTGATCCGCTCGTGCCTGCACGAGAAGCGATTCGGGGCAGCCGTCGTCCTGTTCACCCGGTTCCTCGCCAACGACGAGGTGATCGCCGTGTCGGAGTACACCAGGCAGGAGATCATCGCCTGCGCAGAGGTCATCGACACGCACTGCGGCACCCGGTTCGCCCGCCAGTGCGTGCGCCGGATAGCGGTCAGCTACCCGCCGATCGACACCTCGGCCTACCTCGACCTCGACCCGGCACACGTGGACACCGCACTGAAACGGCGCGGCCTGGAACGCGACGGGTACGTGTTGTTCCTGTCCCGGTTGACCAAGGCCAAAGGCATCTACGACCTGGTGGACGCGTTCGCCCAGAGCCGGGCGCGGTCACGGCTGAAGCTCGTGATCGCCGGCAACGGCCCCGAACTGGAGCACCTCCAGGCGATCACCCGGCACGACGACCGGATCGTCTTCCTCACCGACGTGGAGGACGAGGAGAAGCCGCTGCTGATGAACGGCTGCGCCGTGTACGCGCTGCCGACCAAGCCCGAACCGGACTTCGTCGAGACCTTCGGCATCGCGCTGACCGAGAAGATGCTCGCGGGCGGCGGGCCGGTGATCACGACCACCACCGGAGGCGTCGGCGAAGCGGTGGGCGGGACGGCCATCCTCGTCGAGGCCGGGAACACCAAGCACATCGCCGCTGCGATCGACCGGGTGGTGTTCGACATGTCAGCCGAGGAACGGCAACTCATGGCGGACCGGGCACGCGAGCACGCCCTGTCCTTCGACCGCGTCCGGGTGTTCGACGGCCTCTTCGCCACGTCCAACCCAGCCGTCGTCCTGACGGGATGAACCCCGCGGCACCCCGGCTGCTGCGGGGTTGTGGGGGAGCAGGGCGAACCTGGCGCCAAGGTCATCAACTCCGCACGTCGCAGGCCACTTCCGCCCTGTGTTCACAGTTGTTTCAGTGTGGACCGAATTCAGTGTGGGCCGTCGCGTACGTCGCCACTGACCTCCCGTCAGAGCAAAATTCCAAGATCGCAATCGAAGGCAGCCCCGACTGTTCTGGCATCGGTTATGTGGTCAGCACTTCGCCGGACACATGGTCCAATTCACCGCTGACCTGAACCCTCAAGCGTCCGAGAGCGGACTTTCGATTTCTGGTTCATGGCGAGACCAGTCAGTTCACGGCGCCGCCTTATTCGATTCTTGTTGGCACCGATGCGGCACTACCCGCCGCCGCCCCGAGTTCCTTCATGACGGCGAGTCCCTTGTGCTGACTACGCTCTGCGCATCCGTGGTTACCCTGGATATCGGTGAGCGTCGGCGCTGATCGCCGCCTTCTCTCCCGTGAACGCGGTTCCCGGTCACCAAGGCCACCCAGGTGAGCACCCCCGAGGCATGGGCGTGCCGTCACAGCGAGGTGCTGGATCATCCGCACTCGTTGGGGATGGTGAAAGCCCGACGGTCAGCGGCTGACACAATGGACGAATGGCACTGGGTTACGTCCTCGCTGTGCTGGCGACCCTGGCGTCCGGCAGCGGTTCGATCCTGGAGTCCATGGGTGTCCGGCGCGCGGGCGCGTACGGCGGCAGATCTCTGGATCTCATCGCTCTGCGGCGGCAGTGGCTTTACTTCCTCGGTCTCGGCGTGGACATGCTGGGATTCGCCTTCGCGGCTGCCGCGTTGCATCGGCTGCCGTTGTTCCTCGTGCAGTCGATGCTCGCGTTCAGCGTTGGTGTCACCGCCACGATCAGCGCGTTCATGGGCGCCCGTCTCCGCGCGTCGGGATGGGGCGCGCTGGGGGTCGGCGCGATCGGTCTGATTCTGCTGGGTGTGTCCGCCGAGCCGGGCCCCGCACAGGCCCTGCCGCCGCAGTGGCGCTGGGTCCTCGTGGGCATGACGGTTCCGGTGGCCGCCATCGCCGTCTACTCCAGGCGCCACCACCACGTGTGGGCGACGGTGGCACTGGCGTTCGGCGCCGGTGTCTCCTACAGCGTCGTCGGCATCTCGGCGCGCACGCTCGAACTCCCGGACGCCGTGTGGCGACTCGTCCTGGACCCGGCGGCCTGGTCCATCGTCCTCAACGGATTCACCGCGGCGGTGCTGTTCGCGATGGCGCTGCAGAAGGGCGGCCCGACCGGGGTCACCGCGATCATGTTCACCACCAACACGGTGCTTTCGTCGTTCGTCGGACTGGTCTACCTCGACGATCACGTCCGCGACGGGTACGCGATCGCCGCGGCCATCGGGTTCGTCCTGGCGATCGCCGGAGCGATCGCCGTCGCCCATTACGCGGCCGACACCCGGCAGAAAGATCTCGCGGCGACGCCCGCCGGCACGCGGGTGTGAGGCGGAGGGCCGGGTACCGGTGAATTCGAACGTCGACCGCCTTTCCGAACCCGGACGATTTGTTCGGTACCACGACGTCGACTATCGCCTGCGACATTCGTTCGGAAAGTGGTGGATCGCGTCGGACCACGCGGTCGACGAGTCGTTCACCAAGGCGGGGCGCCGCTATTTCGTGCGGCAACTCGCGCACGACGACGTGCTGGAGTGCTACGACCTTTCGCGCCCCGGCACCTACCGCGGTGTGCCCGTCGAGGTCGGCAGTGGCGCACCGAGCGGCTACTGGGTGACCGCGCGCGATCCGAGGGCGGCCGCCGAGGGGTTCGAGCGGGCCGATCACCGCGGGCCGTTGCAGAAAATGATCGCGTTCGACGACCCGGAGCTGCGGTTCACCAGCACGGTCACACCGGTTCCGATGCCGTGGAAGATCGCGTACGACTGGGAGCGGTTCACCGAGCGCCTCACGGACACGTTCCGCGACGTGACCGATCGTGTCTTCCTCATCATCCACGCGGCGACGGACCCGAGGCGATACGTGCAGTTCGCCGGCGCGCCCGACCGGCTCGACGCCGAAGCGCCGGCGAAGGACGTCGTGGCGGACGCCGACGAGTTCCAGCTGCGCAGGTTCGACTGGATCGCGCCTGACGTCGCGCAGCCCAACTGGACGTCGTCGCTTCGGTGTCCTGCGCTCACGGACGAGTTCGCGCGGCTGGCGCGGCGCTGCGTTGCGGCGCTTCAGCAGGCGTACGGAATCGTCAGCCCGGATGAGCTCCGGTACCGCGCCTGGTGCGAACCGGCAGGCGCAGCGGCCACCGCGGTGAAGTTGCCCGGACTCGGGCTCGGCTGATCCGTCAGGCGGTACGCGGACGGTGGAGAAGGCGGCGAAGGTGGCTGAGGGCCGCGGTCACCGCCGTGAACGCCACGGCCGTTTTCGCGACGACCGGGAGAAGTCCGAACAGGACGGTCGCGGCCAGGAACGAGCCCCGCGGCAGCAGATCGTTGATCGGCTGGAGCGTGTAGGCGGTCGCGCTCGCGATCAGCAGAGCGGTGAGCAGGCCACGGCCTCCCGCGCGGTGCAGGAACGGGATCTGGCGGAGCCTCCTGGGCGGCGGGTTCACAGGTATCCGCCGCTCACCTCGCTGCTGTCAGCACGTCGGCGGTCTTCTCCAGCACGGCGACGATCTCGTCGACACGGAGCCGCACCACTCCTTCGCGGTCGCCGACGCCGTCGATCCGCGAACGCAGCCGGTACTGGACCGTGCCGTCCGGGTGCGACTCCGCGGCCAGGTCGTCGGTGGTGGGACCCCAGCGCGCGAAGTCCGGCGACTTCCCCGCCCGGTAGCGGGCGGCGTCCATCCGCAGCGAGTTCGCGAACTGCGGCACGTACGCCGTGTTGTCGAACGGTGTGGCGATGGCGCCGTCCAGCCACAGCGTGCAGGTGCGCAGTTGTGGCCCGTCCTGGTCGGCCGGTCCGATCTCGAACGCAAGGCGTGACCGGTCTCCGATCACCAGGTCCGTTGCGCACCAACGCGAAACGTCGATGTCGAAGTCGAGTGCCGCGGTGACGGCGTCCAGCGTGGCCGCGGTCGCGTCCTGCACGAGCGGGACCGACTCCGGCAGATCGGCGAAGCCCAGATGTTCCAGCGCGGCGCGCAGGTTCTGGTAGGTGGCCGGCCGGTCGGGATGCGTGGTGTGCACGCCGATGTTGCGCAGCGCCGGCACGTGCAGCCGGTCCGCGCCGGGAAGCTGGGTACCGGCCAGGTACACCCGCGCGGCTCTGTGGTGCGGCGCGGAGTAGTCGGCGGCACCCAGGTCGACGGCGAAGCTCTCCCGGTCGCCGCGGACCCCGGCGGTCCGGACGGCGAACGCGCCGAGCAGCCTGTCGGCCACGGCACGCCACTTCGCCGGATCCTCGCTGATGACCCAGGCGAATCCGCTGCGGTTCGCGATGTCGGCCTTCTTTCCGGCCAGGCCGAGCAGGCAGTTCGCGCTGTGGTGGCGCACCAGCGACTCCTCGTCGAGCATGCCGCGGTGCGCCGCCGCCACCGAACGAGGTGTGATCGGCAGTGACGGGAGCGCCATGGCCGCGTCGATCCTGTCGCCCCAATGTCCGAAGCCTTCGAGCACCGCGGCGACCTCGGACACGTACTCCTCGACTCCGGTCATCTCGCACAACACCTGCGCGGTGCGCACCCGGAACACGCCGTGAGCCGAGGGGAGGGCGGACCGCAGCAACGCGGACGCGTCCGACGGCGCACGGCTGAGGCGGGCCAGAGCGCCCAGCGACTCGACCGCGACGTGATCGTGCTCGGCGACGCCGGCGCGCAGCATCCGTTCCGCCCGTTCCGGCCTGCGCTCGTGTTCGGCGATCAACGCGTCGAGGTCGGCGCCTTCGTGCCACACCAGGTACGGATCTCCGAACACCTCTCGACGGAACTCGTGCCACGCATCGTTCACCGTCGCGAGGCTAGCGGCGGGCCTGGTCTCAGGCGGTCGGAACCGCGATCACCTCGAAGGTGAAGTTCGAGGCGCAGATCGACAGGTGAACAAGGCCATGTCGGCTGTCAAGCGGTTGATGCGACTGAGTGGGTTGTAAGGTTGCGGCATGACGCGGGATGACGATGAGCCGGTCAGCGCCGATGCGCCCAACCGGCTGCTCTGGGCGCTGCGCCGGGCCGAACTGGGAGCGCGGGCCCTCAAAGAGCAGCGGTTGCGGCCGCTGGGCCTGGCGACCGCGCACTACTCCCTGCTGATGTCGGTCCACGGCGAACCCGGCCTCACCGGTGCGGAACTGGCCCGCCGGCTGGACGTCACGCCGCAGGCGGTGGCGTCGCTGGTCACGAGGCTGGTCGACAAGGGGCAGCTGGAGCGGCAGTCGCATCCCCGCCACCGGCACGTCCAGGAACTGCACCTCACCGACGCCGGCCGCCAGGTGCTGATGTCCGCCGACGTGGTGGTCGACTCGATCGAACAGCAGATCACCGAACGACTCGGATCCGGCGACGCCGCACGACTCACCGCGCTGCTAGAAAAGGCGATCGACGCGGTCCGCGAGACGAAGCCCGGTGCGGAGCCGTAGCGACGCGGTCGAGTTCGCAGGACCTGCCGGCGTGGGAGCACAACAGCTCCTTCGCCCGGCTTGTCCGCTGTGGACGGATCCGCGGTCAGCCGGTGCGGAACAGCTTCTTGGCGACGGCCATCGCGGACATGGCCTTGGGCCAGCCCGCGTAGAACGCCAGGTGTGTGATGGCCTCGATCAGTTCCTGCTCGGTCACGCCGTTGTCCTCGGCCCGGCCGAGGTGGTGGGCGAGTTGCTCGGTGGCGCCGCTGGTGACGAGGCCCGCCACGGTGATCAGGCTGCGATCACGTGGCGAGAGCTCCGTGCGTTCCCACACCTGTCCGAACAGGACGTCGTCGGTGAAACTCACCAGTGCCGGCGCGAAATCTCCGAACATCTGCTGCGCGCCGGACGGTTCTTCGTCAGTCATGTGATGGTGTCCTTGTCTTCTGAATCGGGTTGTTGCTGCAGCGGCGTCGTCTGCGGTGAGCGGGCACACTGGAGACATGAACAGCGACAACGGCCGGTTGAAGGACCTGGGGGAGTTCCTGCGGGCGCGGCGGGGCGAGCTGAGCCCGCAGGCCGTCGGGCTGCCGGCGGGTCCTGTCGCCCGGCGCGTGCCGGGCTTGCGCCGGGAGGAGGTGGCGCGGCTCGCGGCGATCAGCACGGACTACTACCGGCGGCTGGAACAGGGTCGGATGGCCGCGTCGGGAGCGGTGCTGGACGAGCTGGCCCGAGTGCTGCGGCTCACCGACGACCAGCGGGTCTACCTGTTCGAGCTGGCGGGCAAGCCCTCAGGCAAGGCGCGTGCCCGGTCGGCCCAGGAGATCAGTCCGCAGCTGCGCCGGCTACTCGACCAGTTGCCGGAGGCGGCCGCCCTGGTTTTGGGCAGCGGCATGGACATCATCGCCTGGAACCGCCTGGCGGCAGCGCTGATCACGGACTTCGCCCAGATCCCCGAAGAGCGGCGCAACTACGTGCGAATGGTGTTCACCGACCCCGCGATGCGCACGCTCTACCCCGACTGGGCGGACGTCGCCCGCAAGGCCGTCACCAACCTGCACATGGACGCCGCCCTGCACCCGGACGACCCGCGACTGGCCGAACTGGTCATCGAACTGTCCACTCAGGACGCCGACTTCCGGGAGTGGTGGCGCGGTCAGCACGTCGAGGCCAAGGGCCAGGGCACGAAACGGTTCCACCACCCGCTCGTAGGTGAGCTCACGCTCGACTGGGACACGCTGATCTGCGACACGGCACCGGACCAGCACGTGATCGTGCTGACCGCGCAGCCGGGCACGCCGTCGCACGACGCGCTGCGCATCCTGGCGTCCTGGGCCGGTGAGCACGTACCGGCCGCCGGCCCGAGTGACTCGGGAACGCCCGTCGCCGCGCGGCCACTGCGATAGCTGTCCCTGTTCGCCGGTCATGTCGATGGTCGGCTCAGGGTCTTCACCAGCCTGTGGGCCAGCGGGACGGCAGAGGCCGGATTCTGTCCGGTGTGGAGGGTGCGGTCCACCTCCACGTGAGGCGCGAAGGGGTCGCCCTCGCGGTAGTCCGCGCCCAGGTCGCCGACCAGCCGGTCCTGCAGCAGCCATTTCGCCCTGTCCGCCAAGCCGTTCAGCTTCTCCTCGGCGTTGCTCAGGGCGGTGAGGCGGTAGCCCGCGAACGGGGACCTCCCCGCACCGTCCACAGTGGCCAGGAGTGCCGCGGGACCGTGGCAGACCAGGGCCAGCGGCTTGCCTGAGGCCAACCAGCCGGTCAGCAGCCGCGCGGACTCCGCGTTGTCGGGCAGGTCCTCCATCGGTCCCCAGCCGCCGGGCACGAACACGGCGTCGTAGTCGTCGACGCGGACGTCCTCGATCCGCATCGGGTGCGCCAGCTCGGTCGCGTCCCGCAGCGCGGCCTTCATCCGCTCCGCGCCCTCGGGACCGCCGGTGAACTCGGGGGTGAGGCTCGCGGGGTCGGCGGTGGGCGGGACACCGCCGGGCGTGGCTGCCGCGATCTCGTAGCCGGCGTTGGTGAACACCTCGTACGGACCGAGCGCCTCTTCTGCCCAGTAGCCGGCCGGTTGTCCGGTTCCGTCGGCCAGCGTCCAGTGGGTGGCCGCGGTGATCAGGTAGAGGATCTTCGTCATCGCGTGCTCGCTCCGTTCAGCGCCTGCCGCAGGACGTGGCTGTCGGCGGCCTGCAGCAGGCGTGCGAGCTTGCCGTCCCGGACTGTCCACAGGTGGATGAACCGTGCGTCGGCGGCTTCTCCCGCCTTGGTCTCACCGTGGTAGTGCCCGACCACGAACACGCGATCGTCGTCGGTGGCGTAGTACTCCTCGGCGTGCGCGGAGAACGACTCGAATCCCGGCAGGAGCGAGCCGAAGAAGTCGTTCATCATGCTGTCGTAGCCGTGGTAGACCCCGCCGAACGGGAAGCCCGGGGTGATGTCCCAGACGATGTCCGGCGACATGATCTCCTTGCTCACGGCCGGATCGGCGTTCGAGTCGTACAGCCTGCGGGCGAGTGCGATGGTGGCTGGTTCGGGCACGCGTGTTTCCTTTGTGGACCGGTGGATTTGATGACCTGACCTCCCCAGCGTCGCAGCGCTTCGAGCGGAAAGCTCGCCGTGTGAGGGGGAGGGTTTTCTCCCCTGCACGACCGCCGTCGCGAATGGAACTCTCGCTCTGTCACAGGAGAGGGAGGCACATGCCCGGTCTCGAACTCGTCGTGCTGCTCGGTCTGGCGGTGCTGGTGGGCCGGATTGCGAGCGCCCGGTTCCGGATCGCCCCGCCGATCACGCTGCTGGCGGCCGGTGTGCTGCTCGGTTTCGTGCCGGCGCTGCGGGCCGTGCACCTGCCGCCGGAGTTGGTGCTGCTCCTGTTCCTGCCGGTGCTGCTGTACTGGGAGAGCCTGAACACCTCGCTGCGGGAGATCCGCGCCAACCTGCGCGGCATCGTGCTGTTGAGCACGACGCTGGTGATCGCGACGGCGGCGGTCGTCGCGGTCGTGGCGCACGCGCTGGGTCTGCCGTGGGGGCCGGCATGGGTGCTCGGCGCCGCCGTCGCGCCGACCGACGCCACCGCGGTCGGCGTGGTCGCCCGGTTGCTGCCCAGGAGCCAGGTCACGGTGCTGCGGGCGGAAAGCCTGGTCAACGACGGCACCGCGCTGGTGATCTACGGGTTGGCGATCGGCGTCACGGTCGGCGAGGAGCAGCTGGGTGCGGCGCACGTGGGCCGGCTGTTCCTGCTCGCCTACGTCGGTGGGGCCGCGGTGGGGGCGGTGACCGGCTGGGTCGCGGCGCAGGTGCGCCGCCGCCAGGCCGACCCGCTGACCGGGCAGGTCACCATGGTGCTGATCCCGTTCACCGCGTTCCTGCTCGCCGAGGCGGTCCACGCGTCGGGCGTGCTGGCCGTGGTGGTGTCCGGGCTGATCATGAGCCAGGCCGCGCCACGGGTCGTGCGGGCCGAGATGCGCGTGCAGGCGCAGGCGTTCTGGACGGTCGCCACCTTCCTGCTCAACGCCGCCCTGTTCGTCCTGGTCGGGCTGGAGCTCCAGTCCGCCGTGCGCGGCCTGACCAGCACCGCCCTGTCGCGTGCGTTGACGATGGTCGTCGTGGTCACGGCGGTGGTGGTCGCAGTGCGGTTGGTGTTCCTGTTCACGGTCCCGTACGTGGTCCGCCTGCTCGACCGGCGACAGGGCGTGCGTCAGGGCGACCACCGTCCCCGGCTGGTCAGCGCCTTCGCCGGCTTCCGGGGCGCGGTGTCGCTGGCCGCCGCGCTCGCCGTCCCCGAACAGCTCGCCTCCGGTGAGCCGTTCCCGAACCGGGACATGATCGTGTTCGTGACCGGCGGGGTCATCGTGCTCACCCTGCTCCAAGGCCTGCTGCTGCCCGCAATCGTGAGATGGGCCCGGTTGCCGCGCGACGTCGCTGCCGAGAACGAACATCACCTCGCCGAGACCCGCGCCACCGAGGAAGCCCTGCACGCCGTGCCCCGGCTCGCCGCAGACCTCGGCACCGACCCGGACGTCGTCGATCGCATGAGCCGCGAGCTCGGCCAGCGTCTCCAACTCCTGCGGGCTCACGGCGCCGGTGCCGCAGACCACCCGGTCGTGCGTCACGACGAGCACTACACCTCGCTGTACCGGGCGTTGATCGCCCACAAACGCGCCACCGTCGTGCGGTTGCGCGACGAACGCCGCATCGACGACACCGTGCTGCGCCAGGTGCAGGCCGCACTCGACCTCGAAGAGGTCCGGCTGTCCCCGAACGGAGTGGCGGAATGACCGGCTTGATCGACGTTCACGCCCACTTCGTCACCGATCCCTATGTGCGCCAAGCCATCGCGGCCTGCCACGTTCATCCCGACGGGATGGACCGGTGGCCCACCTGGTCGGTCGAGGCGCACTTGGAGTTGATGGACCGCCACGGCATCCAGACCGCCGTGCTGTCGATGTCCTCGCCAGGAGTGCACTTCGGTGACGACGCCGCTGCCCGCCGGCTCGCCCGCGAGGTCAACGAGCACGCCGCTCGCCTGGCCGCCGACCATCCGGAGCGGTTCGGCTTCTTCGCGTCCCTCCCGCTGCCCGATGTGGACGGAGCTCTCACCGAGATCGCCTACGCCGTCGACGATCTCGGCGCGGACGGCGTGGTGCTGATGACCAACACCGGCGGGACCTACCTGGGGGACAGGCGTTGGGAACCGGTCTTCGCCGAACTGGACCGCCGCCGGACCGTCGTCTTCCTGCACCCCACCTCACCGGTGTGCTGGGAACAGTCGGCGCTCGGGAGGCCGCGGCCGATGGTCGAGTACATCTTCGACACCGCACGGACTGTGACAGATCTGGTGATGTCAGGTGTGTTCGTTCGCCATCCGGACCTGCCGGTGATCGTTCCGCACTGCGGCGGCGCGTTGCCCGTCCTGGCCGACCGCGTCAACGAGTTCATGACGCAGTTCCTCGGCACGCAGGAGGCGGGCCGCACATCTGACGCGGTGGCGCAGCTTCGGCGGCTCCACTACGACATCGCCGGCCCGGCCTTCCCCCGCCAGGTTCCCGCCCTGCTCGAACTCGCGGACCTCGACCGGCTGCTGTTCGGCAGCGACTACTGCTGGACCCCGCCCTCGGTCGCCGACAGCCACATCGCCGCCGTCGACGCCGTCACACCGCCGGTCGACGGTGTCACCTGGCGGTCGCTGACGACGGCCAACGCACGGCGCCTGTTCCCGCGGCTCAGTCGATGAGAGGCCATGTCGGCCGTGCGTCAGGTGGTTCGGTACTGGGACGCCAGGGCCGGGCGGTTCCCGTTCACGAGCAGCGCGCGTTCGCTCGCCTGGAACCGGTCGAGTGCCTCGGGGTCGGCCAGTCCTGGGATGCACACGGTCTCTCCGCGTTCGATGGCGATCGCGGTGGCCAGTGCGACGTCGTCAGCGGACATGGTGTCCGACTGGTCCTGGTGAGCGCCGTTGTTCCACTCGGTGGCCACCCGTGGGGGACAGACCACGGTGGCGCTGACGCCGGTGCCGGTCAGTTCGGCGGCGAGGGTGCGGGTGAACGCGACAGTGGCGGACTTCGCTGCCACGTAAAGGGTGCGAGCGGGCATCGCGGGCGCGTTGACGCCGGAACTGAAGGCGAGCATCGAGGCGACCGCGGCGATGCTGCCGGTCCCCGCGGACAGCATCGCCGGCAGTGCGGCGTGCGCGAGGCTGATCGGAGCGGTCGCGTTGAGCCGCCACAACCCGTCGAGGTCGTCGGCCGTCACGTCCGACAGTCGTGCGTAGCCGGCCGTACCGGCGTTGGCGACGAGCAGCCTGATGTCACCAGCCGCGGCCCTGTCCGACGCGGCGGCCAGGCCGTCCGGGGTGGCGAGGTCGACCGCGAGCACCTCCGCGGTCGCGCCGAGACGTTCGACCTCCGCGGCCATCTGTTCGAGGCGATCGCGTCGGCGGGCGAGCAGCACCAGGTCGTAGCCACGGGTGGCCAACGTCCGGGACAGCGCGGCTCCGATGCCGCTGCTGGCTCCTGTGATCAAGGCAAGAGGTCGTGGTGACATGACGGCAGACTATCAAGCGTTTGATAGTCTGTGAGCGCTTGAGTGATTTAAAGCGCCTGTGATTCGGAGGAGGAGCATGACGCACATCCGAACCCTCGGCCAGGGTCTGCGAGTCTCGGCCATCGGACTTGGCGCCATGGGCATGTCCCAGAGCTACGGGCCCAACCCCGGCGACCGCGACGCGATGATCGCCGTGCTGCGCGGCGCGGTCGAGCGAGGTGTCACGTTCTTCGACACCGCGGAGGTCTACGGGCCCTACGTCAACGAAGAGCTGGTCGGGGATGCCCTCGCCCCGCTGCGCGACCAGGTCGTGATCGCCACCAAGTTCGGATGGCGCATCGACGACGGCCGGTCCGCGGGCCTCGACAGCCGCCCCGAGCAGATCAGGCGGGTCGCCGAGGCGTCGCTGCGCCGGCTGCGGGCCGACACGATCGATCTGTTCTACCAGCACCGCGTAGACCCGGACGTGCCGATCGAGGACGTCGCCGGTGCCGTCGGCGAACTCGTCCAGGCCGGCAAAGTGCGTCACTTCGGGCTTTCGGAGGCCGCGGCCGACACCATCCGCCGCGCGCACGCCGTCCACCCCGTGACCGCCGTGCAGAGCGAGTACTCGCTGTGGACCAGGGAGCCCGAGCCGGAGGTGCTGCCCACGTGTGGTGAGCTCGGCATCGGGTTCGTGCCGTTCAGCCCACTCGGCAAGGGCTTCCTCACCGGCGCCGTCACCGCCGACACCCAGTTCGCCCCTGATGACGTTCGTGCGACCATTCCGCGTTTCACCGCCGAGAACCGCACCGCCAACCAGGTCCTGGTGGAGCACGTGACCAGCCTGGCGCGCGCCAAGGACGCAACACCGGGACAGATCGCCCTCGCCTGGCTTCTCGCCCAGCACCCGTGGATCGTGCCCATTCCCGGCACCCGCCGCCTCGAACGGGTCGAGGAGAACGCGGCCGCCACCCGGGTACCGCTCTCGGCGGACGAACTGGCCGACCTCGACGACCTCGCCGCACGAACCGGGGTCCACGGCGACCGGTACAACGAGCACCACATGTCCTTCGTCGGCCGCTGACTCGTTGACGAGTTCCCAGCCGTCGGCGGTGCGGCGCCCGTGGTGGAAGGCGTACGTGGCCGCCTACGCGGGTGCGGACCTGGCGGCGCCGCACGTCCGGCACGGGGTGACCGTCGAGGTCCGGTGAGCGGGAGCCTGCATCCCATGTCGCCGCGAGCCCGTTCTTGACCAACGGTGACGGGCACGGCAATGTGCAGTTCGGAGTGCCGATCGAGCTGTTCCGAGACCGGATGTGCGGCGAGCGGTTCCCTGGGGGTGAGCGTGGCACGGCCGAAGGCACTGGTGGTCCGCGGCGGGTGGGAAGGCCACCAGCCGGTGAAGGCCACCGAGTTGTTCATCCCGTACCTGGAGCACGGCGGCTATGCCGTGCGGGTCGAGGAGTCGACCGAGGTCTACGCCGACGCTGCCGAGATGGCGCGCACCGACCTGATCGTGCAGTGCGTGACGATGTCGCAGATCACCACCGGGCAACTGGCCGGGCTGCGCGCGGCGGTCGAGGCCGGCACCGGTTTCACCGGCTGGCACGGCGGCATCGCGGACTCGTTCCGCGCGTCGTCGGACTACCTGCACCTGGTGGGCGGCCAGTTCGTCACGCACCCCGGCAAGGAGCCGTGCGAGCGCCAGGGCGGGCAGGAGGACAACTACCTGCCGCACACGGTGAACATCACCGCGCTCGGCCGGGAACATCCGATCACCGCGGGCATCGAGGACTTCGAACTGGTCACCGAGCAGTACTGGGTGCTGCACGACGATCTGGTCGACGTGCTGGCCACCACCACCCACCTGGCCCGGCCGTGGCATCCGTGGCACCGGCCGGTCACCTGCCCGGCGATCTGGACCCGCCGGTGGGGCGCCGGGAGGATCGTGGTGACGACGCCGGGGCACAGCCTGGACGTGCTGGAGCATCCGAGCGTCCGCGCCGTCATCACGAGGGGGATGTCTTGGGCGACCCGCACCGCGTCGGCATCGTAGGTCTCGGGTTCATCTCCCGCGCATACCTGGACACGCTCGCCAACCATCCCGCGGTGCGGCTCACCGCGGTCGCCGACCTCGACCCGACCCGCTCGGCCGCGGTCGCGGCCGAGCTCCCGGGCACCGAGGCAATCAGCGTCGAGCACCTGCTCGGCAGCGCGGACGTCGACACGGTGCTCAACCTCACCGTCCCCGCGGCCCATGCCGAGATCTCGCTCCGCGCGATCGACGCCGGCAAGAACGTCTTCGTCGAGAAACCGCTCGCCGTCACGTTCCCGGAGGGCCGGGAGATCATCGACCGGGCCGCCGCGGCCGGTGTCCTGGTCGGGTGCGCGCCGGACACCGTTCTCGGCACGGGTGCGCAGACCGCGCGGGCGGCGATCGACAGCGGGCTCATCGGACGCCCGCTCTCCGCATCGGCCGTGATGATCACGCCGGGGCACGAACGCTGGCACCCCGACCCCGACTTCTACTACACCGCGGGTGGCGGTCCGTTGCTGGACATGGGGCCGTACTACATCACCGCGCTGATCCACCTGCTCGGCCCGGTGCGCACGGTGCTCGGCGCCGCCAGCCGCCTGCGCACCGAGCGCGTCATCGGTTCCGGCGCGCGGACGGGCCATCGAATCCCGGTCGAGGTCGACAGCCACGTCTCCGGCGTGCTCGAACACGTCAACGGCGCGCTCTCCACCATCACGACCAGTTTCGACGGGGTGGCCACCACCGCCGCGCCGATCGAGGTGCACGGCGAGATCGGCACGCTCGCGGTCCCGGACCCGAACCACTTCGACGGCGAGACCCGTCTCTTCCCGCTCGGCGGCACCGGATGGCGAACCCTTCCCCTCAGCGCGGGTTACACGGGCGCAGGGCGGGGGACCGGCCTGCTCGACCTCGTCACGGCCGGCGCGCAGCGGGCCCCACGTGCCGGCGGTGAGCTCGCGCTGCACGTGCTCGAGACGATGACCGCCCTGCTCCGATCGGCGGACGAGGGACGGCGGATCGAGCTGACGACCACGGCGGAGCGGCCATCGCCGGTGCCCCTCACTCCCGTGGACGAGTCCCTCGGCCGTTCACCTGAAGGATCCGGCAGGCCGCCCGAGTGACCATCGATCTTGAGGTGGACCTGCTCGTCCGGTGCCGGGGATTCACGGCCGGTTCATGCAGTCCACCCAGGACTCGGTGGTGACGATGATGTCGGTGGGAAGGGTTTCGGTCACGGTTCCGTCCGACACCCAGATGTGGGCGTGGTAGGTCGCCATCGGCACCGACGCGGGTCCTTGCACGCCGACGAACCCGTTGACGGTGATCGAGCCGTCGGGGCGGTGGAAGTTGGAGCCCGGTGGGAGGTAGTGCTCGGTCGCGGTCCAGCCGGGAGGCAGGTCGCGCATCCCGAACTTGAGGTCGGTGGACCACTTCCCGCTCACCACGAAGATGAAGTAGGAGGCGTGGGTCCTCCCGTCGGGACCCTGCTGGACGCACATCCGGCTGGTCCTGTCGAACTGCTCCAGATGCCACGTCCGGGTCTGCGACGGCACCTGCGCCGACGCGCGGACGGACGTGCCGACCAGGGACAGCAGGAGCACCGAGGCCAGGACGAGCACCGATCTGGCGATCCGAGAAATCACATTCATCGAACCCCTCCTGAAACTGACGCGAACACACTTCGATTCACGCTAGCGACCGGATCTCAGAGCCCTCTGAGAGTGGCGGTGTCACCGCATATACGGTGCGGGCATGAGCCAGCCGATTCCGTTCGCCGACGCCAACTTCAAGCTCGCCGTCGTTCAAGAGCTGATGTACAACCAGGATCTCCTGCCGAGGTTCGACCTGCGCGCGCATGCCGCCGAGCAGGGCTTCACCTACGACGACGGGAGTGTCGCGGCGGTGCCCGAGGCACTGGCCTACTTCGAGGCGCTCGAGGTTCCCGAGGAGCTCGCGGAGAAGATCACCGAGATCGAGATGGACGGCGGCAACGAGATCTACCTCGAGATCGCGCCGAACTGGGACGGCGAGGACGGACTGTTCGACGTGGACGAGTTCGCCGACCTGCGGCACTTTCCCCACCTGAAGTCGATGACGCTGTTCTACACGGGCAACGAGGAGGCGCTGCAGACGCTGCGTGCCCGCGGAATCGAAGCGGACTGGCTCTGAACCAGGGTTTTCCGGGGTCAGCGGGCTGACGACCGCTCGTCGTACTCGTGTTGCGCGGCGACGACCTCTCCGCTGTGCTCGATCGTCCAGTTCAGCAGGCAGATGAACGGTCCGCGGAAGGACTCGCCCAGGGGTGTGAGGGAGTACTCGACGCCGATCGGGGAGGTATCGAGCACCCGGCGCCGAATCAGGCCGTTGCGTTCCAGCCGGCGCAGCGTCTGGGTCAGCACCCGCTGCGTCACGCCGTCGAGCTGCCGCTTGATCTCGTTGAACCGCGTCGGTTGTTCCAGGACCTCCATCACCATCATCGACCACTTGTCGGCTACCTGGTCGAGGATCGGGCGGCTCGGGCAGTCGGCGCTGAACCGCGGAGCCTCGGCGGGGGCCGGGGTGGTGTCCATGGGGATCCTTAGTGCTCGGAAAGTGCGTTATTGATCGTTCTCGGCGCGTCGACCAGGGTAGGTATGCATCGCAAACCTACTGGCTCATCGACAACCTTGGGGCGCTCGTGAACCTGGACGCGTACACGACACTCGGCGTCGACATCGACGCTGGAATCGCGTGGATCACGCTGGACAACCCTCCCGTCAACGTCCTCGGCGGAACCTTGATCCGCGAACTGCACGAGCTGCTCGGCACGTTGCGCGACGACCGTTCTGTCCGCGTCATCGTCTTCTCCAGCGCCAACCCGGACTTCTTCCTCGCTCACGTCGACATCCACATCCTCGAGCAGATGGACGAGTTGCAGGAGATCGCCGACCGCAACCCGGACGCCAACCTGTTCCAGGGGGTGGGCGAGTTGCTGCGGCACCAACCCCAGGTCACGATCGTCAAGCTCGCCGGCAAGGCCCGTGCGGGAGGCGCCGAGTTCGTCGCGGCGGCCGACCTGACCTTCGCCGCGAGGGAGACCGCGGGCCTCGGCCAGACCGAGGTGCTGATGGGCATCGTTCCCGGTGGTGGGGGAACGCAGTACCTGCGCGAACGGGTCGGGCGCAACCGCGCTCTCGAACTGCTGCTCACCGCGGACCTGGTGGACGCGGACACCGCGGCCGCCTACGGCTGGATCAACCGCGCCGTGCCCGCGGCCGAACTCGGCACGATCGTCGACCAGGTGGCGCGGAAGATCGCCGCGCTCTCGCCGGAACTCATCGCCGCCGCGAAGCGGCTGGTTCCGCCGACGGATCTGGCTGACGGTCTGAAGGCGGAACACAGCGCGTGGGCCGAATTGGTGAGCGGAAGCCTGCCGGCGCGGTTGATGACGCGCGCGTTGGAGCACGGCGTGCAGACACCGGAGGGTGAGCGCGATCTCGAGTCGCTCATGCGCGACGTCGCCGCCACGCTCCAGCGTCCGCAGGCCTACTCGGCAGGTGTGGCGTCTGCGGATTCGAGCACGACCACAGGGATCTCGCGCTCTGTGTAGGTCGCGTAGGCCGCATAGGGCTTGTAGATCGCCACTGCCCGCTCCCACAGGCGGGCCCGCTCCGCGCCCTCGGCGACACGCGGACGGACTTGCCGGCGTTCGCCACCGGGCAGCTCCACCTCGGTGGTCGCCATCGCCATCAAGTTGTGGAACCAGGCCGGATGCGCGTCCACGCCGCCCTTCGACGCGATGACGACCAGCCGCGGCGAGTCGTCGACGTAGATCAGCGGGCTGGTCCGGGACTGGCCCGACTTGCGGCCGACGTGGTTGAGCAGGAGCACGGGTGCACCGCCGAAGAACGACCCGCCCACCTTGCCGCCGGTCTTGCGGAACAGGAACGTGTTGAAGCGCGCCAACTGTCGTTGCAACTTCCAGAAGGGCGACGTCGGCGCGGGAGGTTTCGGCATGCCGAAATACTGTCACTCACTGACAAGTGTCGTCAACTGACAAAAGTCGGCACGTGACGTGATTGTCGTAAGCTGGCCGGCATGGAGAAGCGCGGTCTGCGGGAGCGGAAGAAGGAGCGGACCCGGGAGGCGTTGATCAACGCGGCCCACGTGTTGTTCTGCGCCAACGGTTTCGAGGCCACGACCATCGACCAGATCGCGGAGGCGGTGGAGGTCTCGTCGCGGACGTTCTTCCGGTACTTCACCTCGAAGGAGGACGTCGCCCTGTCGCTCGCGGATGACCAGATCACGGCGGTGCTCCAGGCGTTCGCCGCGCAGCCCGGTGACACACCGGTGTTGACCGCGATGCGGACGGCCGCTGTCGACGTCGTGCGGGTCCACGAGGCCGAGACGCGCTACAACAGCCTGCAGAACCTGATCTCGGTGAGCCCGGCGCTGACAGCCGCGCGTGTCGAGCGGAGCGCCGCCCGGTTCGACGAAGTGGTGCGTCAGATCAGCGCCCGGATGGGGGTGGACCCGGACGTGGACCCCCGGCCGTGCCTGGTGGCCTCGGTGGTGCTGTGCGCCGTGCCGACAGCCGTCGTCGCATGGCGGGCCGCCGGCCACCAGACACCGGAATCCGAACTGACCGGGCAGGCGTTCGACCTGCTGTCCGCCGGTCTCGACTACCCCGCGCAGCCGGCCGTGCCCGGCGTGAGCTGACCGCCTGACATCGCGTGCTCGGGGACATCGGTGACCGTGCGGCGGCTTGTCCGAAGTGGACCTGAACGCGTCCTGCCCGGACGCACGGACCGGTTGTCGTGACGTGCGTCCGCAACGGACATAGTGGCCACCGGACGGTTCCGGGCAAGATGGCGGGATGAGCGTGTCGAGAAGAGGCAGGCCCGCGGGCCCCACCGGGCCGGTGATCAGCCGTGCGTTGCGGCTCCTCGACGCGTTCGACGCCGACCGCCGCGAGCTGACGTTGAGCGATCTCGCCCGGCGAGCGGACCTGCCGTTGTCGACCACGCACCGGCTGATGCAGGAGCTCTGCGCCTGGGGCGCCGTCGAACGAGGCACGGACGGGCTGTACCGGATCGGGCTGCGGCTGTGGGAGCTCGGCTCGCTCGCGCCACGTGGCCCGGGGCTGCGCGAGGCCGCGTTGCCGTTCCTCGAGGACCTCTCCCGGGTCACCAGGGAGAACGTGCAGCTCGCCGTCAGGGAGGGCACGGAGGTCGTCTTCGTCGAACGGATCGCGAGTTCCGGCTCAGTACCGGTGCTCACCCGCGTCGGCGACCGGTTCGCGCTCACCGTCACCGGTGTCGGCCTGGTCCTGCTCGCGCACGCCCCCGTCGAGGTGCAGGAGGAGGTGCTCAGCGAACCGATCGCCCGGTACACCGCCAAGACCGTCACCGATCCGGCGCAGGTGCGCCGGATGCTCGCCGACGTCCGGTCGAACGGCTTCTCGATCAGCGACCGCCAGGTCACGATGGACGCCCTGTCGGTCGGCGCGCCGATCCGCGACCGGCAGGGCGAGGTCGTCGCCGCGGTGTCGCTGGTCGTGCGGCACGGCAGCACCACTTCGCACGCACTGGCGCCGCTCGTGCGCACCAGCGCCCAGGCGATCTCCCGCGCACTGTCGAATTAGGATCGACTTCCATTTTCCGGAAAGTGCTCTACGGCACGGGCTGTGGCCTCCGCCACTCTGTGGTTTCCCACCACGGATGAGGAGCGTCGATGACCGGCTTCCCGCGCGACCAGTGGTACGTCGCGGCTTACGGTTCCGAGATCGAGCACGACCTGTTCAACCGCACCATCTGCGGCGAGCCGATCCTGTTCTGGCGTACTCGCGACGGCGCGGTGACGGCCATGCCGGACCGCTGCGTGCACCGCCGTTTCCCGTTGTCGCAAAAGCCTTCCCGGCTCGTCGACGACCAGGTGGTCTGCGGGTACCACGGCTTCACCTACGACGCGAGCGGCAAATGCGTCGCCGTGCCCGGCCAGACGCGCATTCCGCGCACCGCACGGCTTCTGCCGTATCCCGTCGTCGAGCAGGACTCGTTCGTGTGGGTCTTCATCGGCGACCCGGCGAACGCCGACGCGTCGCGGATCCCGCGCGCGCCGTGGCTCGTCTCGCCGGACTACACGACCGTCGCCGGCATGGAACCGTTGAACGCCCGGTACGAGCTGCTCGTCGACAACCTGTTGGACCTCTCGCACGAGACCTACCTGCACGGCGGTTACATCGGCACACCGGAGGTCGCCTCGACCCCGATCACGACCGAGGTCGACGAGGACGCGGGCATCGTCTACGTGTCGCGGCACATGGACGACGCGGAATGCCCGCCCTTCTACTCCAAGTCCACCGGCCTGCAGGGCAGGATCGCGCGCTGGCAGGACATCGAGTACACACCGCCGTGCCTGTACAAACTGCACAGTCGCATCGCGCCGGTCGGCTCCGTGCCCAACCCGGACGGCACCGACCCGGACGCGTTCCACGTCGAGGTCGTGTACGCGATCACGCCGGAGACCGAGTCCTCGACGCACGACTTCTGGTGCGTGGCACGGGACTTCGCACTCGGGGACGAGGAGGTCTCCGCGTTCCTCGCCGAGAACAACCGCACCGTCGTCATGCAGGACGTCGTGGCGTTGAACGTGCTGGAGCAGGTCATCGCGAAGGAGCCGGACGGCTACCAGGAGCTGTCGATCAACATCGACACCGGTGGGCTCGCCGCACGGCGGATGCTCAAGCGCCTGTGCGAGAAGGCATGAACGCGCTCACCGGCGACCGCGTGTTCCGCGTCCACTGGGTGCTGGGCACGGACCGGCTCCGCGCGGTGTGCCACTGCTCCGCCGAGCGCGAGTTCGAAGATCCCGTCGAGCTGTGGACGTGGCTGCTCGATCATCCCAACGGACACACGTCATGAAGCTCCTGCTGGACAACAGGGAAGCGATCGCCGACGGCGTGGTGCTCCTGACGCTGCGGCATCCGGACGGCGAACCGCTGCCGGGCTGGACACCGGGCGCCCACGTCGACCTCGTGCTCGCCGACGACCTGGTGCGCCAGTACTCGCTGTGCGGCGACCCGGACGACGCCTCGATCATGCAGGTCGCTGTCCTTCGTGAACCAGACGGGCGTGGCGGCTCACGGCACGTGCACGACGTTCTCGCCGTGGGACAGCAGATCGAAGTGCGAGGGCCGCGCAACCACTTCGAGCTCGTCGAGGCGAAGCGCTACCTGTTCATCGCCGGTGGCATCGGCATCACCCCGATCCTGCCGATGATCGCCCAGATCGAGGCGACAGGTCGCGACTGGCGGTTGCTCTACGGTGGGAGAACGCGGTCCTCCATGGCGTTCCGCGACGAGCTCGAACACCTCGGCCAGGTCGAGATCCGTCCGGAGGACGAGCACGGCCCGCTGGACCTGCGGGCGGTGCTCGGCGAGCCGGACGAGGACGCCGCCGTCTACTGCTGCGGTCCGGAAGGCCTGCTGACCGCCGTCGAGCAGCAGTGTGCGGACTGGCGGGAAGGCGCACTGCACGTCGAACGGTTCGCACCGAAAGCCGGTGCGACACAAGGGCCTCGGCACGAATTCGAGATCGAGCTGGCGCAGACCGGTGCGGTGCTGCGGGTGCCGGCCGGACAGTCCGTCCTCGAGGTCGTCGAACGAGCGGGCGTGGCCGTGCTGTCGTCCTGTCAGGAAGGCACCTGCGGCACCTGCGAGACGACCGTGCTCGCCGGGACGCCCGATCACCGCGACTCCGTGCTCACCGACCAGGAACGGGCGGTGGGCGACGCGATGATGATCTGCGTGTCCCGGTCCCGTTCGCCCCGCCTGGTGCTGGACCTCTGAGGTAGACCCAAGAGCTTCTTGACAGTTCAACAAGGCGGGCGCATGCTCTTTATATCAGGATTCCTGATATTCGAGACCCTGATACCGCCGCTCGACGAGGAGCTGAACCATGCGCGGTCACTAGGAACCGGCGAGAGCGGCACGGCACCGGTTGAGCAGGTCGTGCAGCGCGGTTCGCTCGTTCTTGCTGAGCCTGCTCACCATCCGTTCCTCGATCGCCGCGACCTCGGCGGCGTGCTCGTCCAGGAACGCCCTGCCCTTGTCGGTGAGGCTGATCAGCAACCTCCTGCCGTGCGCGGGGTCCTGCTCCCGGGCGATCAGCTCGCGCCGCTCCAGCGCGGCGACCATGTCGGTCATCGTCTGCGCGGTCACGAACGAGTTGCGCGCCAGTTCCGCCGACGTGAGGCCGTCGCGGCCGGCCAGCACCGTCAGCGCGGTGTACTGCAGGGTCGTCACGCCGGCGGGGCGCAGCACCTCGTCCATGAGTGCGCGCACCGCGAGCTCCACCTGCTTGACCTCGTACATCAGCGACGGCCGCACGTGCCTCACCTTCCCCATCACTCTCGTCGATCACTCAAAGCCTGGCACAGGAAGGCAGATCCATCATGACCGCAGTCGACGACCGGCCGACCGCAACGGTGCGCCGCCCCGACGTCGCACCCGGCAAGTTGTTCATCGGAGGTCAGTGGCGCGCGGCTGAGAACGGCGTCCGGTTCGACGTGGTCGACCCGTCCACCGGCTCTGTCGTGACGTCCGTCGCCAGGGCGGGGAAGTCCGACGTGGACGACGCGGTCGCCGCGGCGCGCGCCGCGTTCGACGGCTGGGCGGCGACACCCGGCAGACATCGCGCCCGGATCCTGCGTCGCGTCGCCGACGTCGTGCGGGCCAGGGCGGACGAGCTCGTCGCGACGGAGAGCCTCGACGTCGGCAAGCCGGTCTCGTTGTGCCGACCGGTCGACGTGGAGACGACCGCCGAGCAGTACGAGTACTACGCGGCGCTGGCGCAAAGCATCGACGGGGCGACGCGGCAGATCCCCATCCCCGCGCACGCCTACACCCGCCGCGAACCGATCGGGGTGGTCGCGGCGATCACGCCGTTCAACTTCCCGCTGATCCTGTCGAGCTCGAAGATCGCGCCCGCGCTCGCGGCCGGCAACACGGTGGTGCACAAGCCCGCGGAGGACACGCCGCTCAGCGCGTTGCTGATGGCCGAGATCCTCACCGAGGCCGGTGTGCCCGCGGGGGTGGTCAACGTGGTCACCGGGTTCGGCTCGGAGATCGGCGACCACCTGGTGAGCCACCCCGGAGTGGACAAGGTGGCGTTCACCGGGTCCACCGCGGTCGGCAGGCACGCGGCGAGCGTGGCGGGCGCGCGGCTCAAGCCGATGACGATGGAGCTGGGCGGCAACGCGGCGCACATCGTCTTCGAGGACGCCGACCTCGAGAAGGCGATCGGCGCGGTGATCAAGGGGTTCGTCTTCAACACGGGCCAGTTCTGCATGGGCGGCCCCCGTCTCCTCGTCGCGTCGTCGTTGTACGACACCGTTGTGGGCGCGCTCGCCGACGCCGTGCCACACGTCCCGCTCGGCGACCCGTTCGACCCGGCGACCGTGATCGGCCCGATGGCAGGCGAACGACATCTGTCCAAAGTGGAACGCCATGTCGCACTGGCGAGGGCGGAGGGCGGCCGGATCGTCACCGGCGGGCGGCGCGTGGACCGGGACGGCTTCTTCTTCGAGCCGACGGTGATCGCGGACCTGCCCGACGACTCTCCCGTCGTGCAGGAGGAGATCTTCGGCCCGGTGCTGACCGTGCAGCGGTTCGGCAGCGAGGACGAGGCGGTCGCCCTGGCCAACGGCACGTCCTACGGCCTCGCCGCCGGGCTGCAGACCGAGAACCTCGCCCGCGCGCACCGGGTGGCTGCCCGGCTGCAGGCGGGCATCGTCTGGGTCAACGACTGGGCGATGCTCGACCCGGCGATCCCGTTCGGCGGCGTCAAGGACTCCGGGCACGGCCGCGAGTACGGCCCGGAGGCACTCGCGTCCTACACGCGAACCAAGTCGGTCGTCATCTCCCTGGCCTGATTCCCAGCCCTGTTCCGCTCGCTGATCCCACGGGAGAACTTCCATGCCCACCACGACAACCGCTGCCGTCGTCGAGTCCGCCGGTTCCGGGTTCGCGCTCTCCGAGGTGACGCTGGACGACCTGCGACCGGACGAGGTCCGCGTCCGCGTCGTCGCCGCGGGCGTTTGCCACACCGACCTCGGCGTCGCCGCCGGCCACCTGCCGTTCCCCCTGCCGGGCGTGCTCGGCCACGAGGGCGCCGGGATCGTCGAGGACGTCGGCTCCTCGGTCACCAAGGTCGCCGCGGGCGACCAGGTGCTGTTGAGCTACAGCTCGTGCGGCCGCTGCCCGCACTGCCGCGACGGTCACCCCGCCTACTGCGACACCTGGCTGCCGTCGAACCTGATCGGCGGCGAACGAGCCGACGGGACGTCGCCGATCTCCCGCGACGGCGTCCCGCTCGGCGGCCACTTCTTCGGCCAGTCGAGCTTCGCCCACCAGGCCGTCGTCGACGAGCGCAGTCTGGTCAAGGTCCCCGCCGACGCGCCGCTCGACCTGCTCGCCCCGCTCGGCTGCGGAATCATGACCGGCGTGGGCGCGGTCTGGAACGTGCTGGCGCCCCGTCCCGGCGCCACCCTGCTCGTCACCGGAGCCGGCGCGGTCGGGCTGTCGGCGATCATGGCGGCCTTGCTCACCCCGGCGACCCGGATCATCGCGGCCGATCGCGTGCCGCACCGGCTGGCGCTGGCCGCCGAACTCGGCGCCACCGACACCGTCGACACCACACACCAGGACCTCGGTGAGGCGATCTCGAAGCTCACCTCCGGCCGCGGTGTCGACGGCGTCGTGGAGACGACCGGCAACGCCGGTGTGCTGCGCACGGCGATCTCCGCACTCGCGAGCCGCGGCACCGCGGTGATCGTCGGCGCGCCCCCGTTCGGCACCGAGGTGCCCGTCGACGTGAACTTCATGCTGCCAGGACGTCGTGTCGTCGGGCTCACCATGGGCGACGCCGAGACGCAGTCGCTGATCCCCGCGCTCGTCGACCTCGTCGCCGCCGGCAGGTTGCCGATCGACCGGCTGGTCACCCACTACGCGTTCGAGAACATCCAGCAGGCCGTCGACGACGTGCTGGCCGGAGTGACGATCAAACCCGTGCTGCGGCCGGCCGGGTGAGGCCTCACCGCGACGGTGATGGGGCGGTGGACACCGGGGCGGTGAGCATGCCGACGATCAGGTCGACCAGTTCACCGGCCGAGTGCGGGTCGTCCGGCGGCAGGTCGCCCGCGCACACGGCCCGCTCGCGGTCGGCGAGCAGGGCGAACAACACGGTGGGGAGGACGCGCAGCCGACGGCGTCTGAGCGCGGGCGAAAGGTCCCGCAGCGCGCGGTCGAGGCGAATGATGATCAGCCGGACCGCGGCCCGCCCGGCTCGGTCGAGGTTGGTGTCCGCGGCCAGCGCGGAGTGAGTGCGGACCTGTTCGAGAAACCGCGCGTAGTGGGTGGCGCCGTGTTCGTAGGGGACGGTCAGCATCGGCATCACCAGTGCTGAGACCAGAACGCGGACGTCCTGTGCGACGCCCGCCGCCTCGCTCTCGGCGAGCAGTTCGAGGCGATGCTGCTCGAGGTCGGCGATGCGATGCTCGGCGACGGCGTCGATCAGTCCGTCCCTGGAGCCGAAGTGGTACTGGACGGCCGAGTTGTTGCGCTGGCCCGCGGCCGTCGCGATGTCGCGCAACGGCACCTCCGGGCCGTGCTCGGCGATCAACCGCTCGGCGGCGACGATGATCCGTTCCCTGGCGTCCGCGCTGGCCACACCACTACGTTAACACGCACATCTTGACTTTTAAGCACGAGAGCTTAAGAGTTGGCCGGGTGGTGACGGACATGTTCAGGTTGCCCGGCGCGGTGGCCGTGGTGACCGGCGCGGGCCGCGGCATCGGTGCGGCATCGGCGATAGCGCTGGCAGAGGCCGGCGCGGACGTGGTGATCAGCGCGCGCACCGCGGAGCAGTTGGCAGAGGTCGCGGGCAAGATCTCGGCACTGGGGAGGCGTGCCGTCGTCGTGCCGGCGGATCTGTCCGATGTGGACGCCGTGGTCGCGCTGGCGCACACGGCCGCCGAGCGGTTCGGGCGGCTGGACGTTGTGGTGAACAACGTGGGCGGCACCATGCCGAACACCTTCCTGACGACGACGCCGGACTTCCTGGAAGACGCCTTCCACTTCAACGTCACCACCGCGCACGCGCTGACCGGTGCGGCGGTCCCGCTCATGCTCGGCGGAGGTGGCGGGTCGGTGGTCAACATCGCCTCCGTCATGGGCCGGCTCGCCGGTCGGGGGTTCCTCGCCTACGGCACCGCGAAGGCGGCCCTGACCCACTACACGCGCCTGGCCGCCACGGACCTCGCGCCGCGGATCAGGGTGAACGCGATCGACGTGGGCTCGGTCCACACCTCGGCGCTGGACGTGGTCGCCCGCGACGAGAAGATCAGGACCTCGATGGAACAGGCGACGCCGCTGCGCCGGCTGGGACACCCCGACGAGGTCGCGGCCGCGGTGCTGTTCCTGGCGTCACGTGCCTCCGGCTACACCACGGGATCAGTGCTGCGCGTCGACGGCGGGATCGGCGCGCCCAACCTCGACTTCAACCTGCCTGATCTCTGAGGAGGCTCGGATGCGCGTGGTGCAGTGGAGCACCGGCAACGTCGGCAGGTGGGCGTTGCGCGGAATCATCGACCACCCCGCTCTGGAACTGGCGGGCGTGTGGGTGTCCAACCCGGCCAAGGACGGCCGCGACGCCGGGGAACTGGCCGGGGTGGACCCGATCGGGATCCGGGCGACCACGGACGCCGCCCAGCTGGTCGCGGCGAAGCCGGACTGCGTCGTCTACACGGCCATGGCCGACAACCGGCTGAACGAGGCGATCGACGACCTGTGCCTGCTGCTGCGGGCGGGCATCAACGTGGTGGCCAGTGGTCCGGTGTTCCTGTCCTACCCGGAGGGCACCGTGCCACCCGAGCTGATCGAGCCCGTTCGCCAGGCCGCGGCCGAGGGCGGAAGTTCGCTGTGGGTCAACGGAATCGACCCCGGCTGGGCCAACGACTGGCTACCCCTGCTGTTGTCCGGCACCTGTCAGCGCATCGACCTCATCCGCTGCTCGGAGATCACGGACTACTCCACCTACGACAACCCGCTGGTGCTGTTCGACATCATGGGCTTCGGCACACCGCCCGACCACACGCCGCTGCTGCTGCAGGCCGGCGTGCTCACGCTCGCCTGGGGCAGCGTGGTCCGCCAACTGGCCGCCGCCCTGGACGTCCCGCTGGACTCGGTCGTCGAGCACCACGAGCGGTACCCGGCGCCGACCCCCTTCACGGCCGCGGGCCGCACGATCGCCGAAGGCACCATGGCGGCACTGCGGTTCACCGTCAGCGGCATGATCGCGGACCAACCGGTGCTCGTGCTCGAACACGTCACCAGACTGCGCCCGGACCTCGCGCCGGACTGGCCGCAGCCGGTCGGGACCGGCTGCTACCGCGTGGAGATCACCGGCGAACCCAACTACGTGCTGGACCTGCGACTGACCGGCGGCGACGGCGACCACAACACCGCCGGCGTGGCGTCCACCGCCATGCGTCTGGTCAACGCCGTCCCCGCGGTCGTCGACGCACCACCCGGCCTGCTCACCGCACTCGACCTGCCCCTGACCACCGGACGCGGACTGGTGTCGGTTCCCGGACGCTCGGCGTCGCGGAATCGCTGATGCGCCGAGCGGGACGACGAGCCCGCCGACCTGGCCGCCACCATCTACCTGCGGCCTTCACCGGATGCGGAATGCAGGGCCACGACGGCAACGGGGCCGGCCACCGGAACTTCGCTCTCGGCGCCGACGAACTCACCGGCTGACCCTGTTCGACTTCGCGACGCTCACGCCGTTCGTCGTCGACCACGCTGGACCGCCGGCCTGGCTGGCCGATGCGGGACGTGTGGCTGTTCGCCTACGGTGTCGCGCTGGTTCGCCGGACGGCCTGACGCGCCCGTGGCGCACTGGCACCACGGGCGCGTCACCTGTCACGGCTGGCAGGCGGAGGCCGTCTTGCGGCAGGCGACGGAGGCCTTGTTCTTGTGCACCGAATCGGTCAGCTGGATGTTGACCTGGTGGATTCCTCCCGCCACGGACGTCGACAGGGAGAAGTCCGCGATGGCCACGCTCTCACACACCCAGTCCACGCCGACTGGGCCAGCCACCAGCGTGTTGCCCTGGTAGCCGGCGTAGCCGACGTTCACGCACTCGTCCGTCTTCACCGACAGCGTCTGGTTCGTGAAGGTGACCGTCCGCCCGGAGGACGACCAAGCCAGGTTCCCCGTGATGTGACCGACGATCACGCCGGAGCTGTGCTTCACCGTCACGTCGAACGAGGACGGGGCGGCGTTGGCCGTTCCCGCGGTCGTGGTGGCGATCAACGCCATGGCCCCCAGAGCGAGTCCGGCTCGTTTCAAGCTGCGCATCAGAGAAGTTCCTTTCGACTGGCCGACCCCCTGCCGACCCGTCTCCATGACACGCAGCTGCCGTCACCGTTCCGTCCTCACCGCCGCTGACCTGCACGTGGGCGAGGCGTTCCTGCAGACGGACGTGCCGGAACTGGTAGACCGCACCGGTCTGCCGCAGCAAGCCACGACGGTGGGCATCGTCGAGGAACGTCAGGAAACGCCAGGGAACGCGGCCTCGGGCGGCCAGCCACACCACGACGGGACCCAGTGCCCCGCAGGCCCGGGCCAGCCACACGCTCAGCCCCACCGAGAGACCGAACAACCCACCCGCGAGGCACGCCTGCGCGACGCTCCGCGTGGGTTCGAAGACCTGTCCACCGATGAGTGCGCCCGCCACCGCGTAGGCGAGACCGCCGGGACGGGGGACGAGCAACCGGCCCAGCAGACCCCCGGCCACCCCGCCCGCCACACCCAGGACCACGTCGAAGCGGCCGTTCAGGATCTCGGTCGTGGGGTCGTCCGGGGTGAGCAGCAGCGCCAGTGTGAAGAACAGGCTCAGCGACGTCGCGAACGAGGCGGTCAGGGCGAGCGCCGCCCTGCGGTCGTCGCGCAGCACGGTGCCAGGGCTGGAGACGCGGTTCGCGTCCAGCGGGGTGTCGAGCCAGACGTGCACTCCGACGGCCAGGCCGAACACCGCCGAGATCAGGCACGTGACCCACACGGGGAGCGACCAGCCGAACCCGAGGCTGACACCGATCACCGCACCGACGGCGAACCGCTGGGCGAAGCCGGCCGCGGTACCCGCGAACCTCGCCTCCACCCGCAGTGGACCCGGCCTGCGCATCGCCCGGTGCGTGACGAACCCGGCGGCGCCGAACGCGACGCCGTAGACGACCCCGATCGCGGGACCTGCCGCCAACCAGCCGGTGAGCGCGAACAGCACCGCGGGCGGCAGCCCCAGCAGAAGACCGGCGATCGCGCCCGGCACCGCGCGTTCGAGCTGCCACCAGGCGAAGTCGTGGGTGCCGTCCAGGTGACGGGCGAGGAAACCGAGCCAGCGCCGTGCCTCGTCCAGTTCGTAGCGGCGTGCCGGGGTGACGGCGCCGGGGGGAGCCGGACGATCGCTGTAGACGGCGGGAAGGTACGCGTCGAGCAGGTGCCGTTCGACCGCCGCCCGGTCGGGGAACCGCGTGGAGTCGCAGAGTTCACGGGGATCAGTCGCGGGATCACGGTAGGCGGTCTCGGCCAGGTCGACCATCAACGGCGTGCGCAACGCCCGTGCGAGCGCTCCGTCCGGTTCCTGCCGCAGCGCGCGCACCACCGGCTGCCACCGCGTCTCGCCGGTCCGGCGGCGCGCGGTGAGGAAGTCGATCGCGTCCTGCACCCGCACCGGCCCGATCTCCACCACGGCGGCGCGGACCAGGAACGCCCTCTCCTGCCGCACTGCCGTCTCGTACTCGTCGCCCCGGCAGGTCAGCACGAGCGGCCGCCCGCCGGCGACGGCTCTGTCGATGGCGTCGATCGCGGCCCTGTGCATGCCCGGCGGTGTCTCGTCGAGGCCGTCGAGCACCGGCATGACCCGCCCCTCGAGCACGAGCCGCAGCGCCGCGTCCCGGCCGTACGTGCCGGTGTTGCCGAGCCCCGGGTACTCCTCGACCAACCGGCGGGCCAGCCACGAGTGCAGGTGTTCGGTGTGCGGATTCCACGACGCCAGCGACAGCAGCACCGGCACCGGCTCTCCCGGCAGGGGGTCCGAGAGCAGCCCGAGCGTCAGCAGGATCGCCAGCACCGACTTGCCCGCGCCCGGCTCGCCGAGCACCACGAGCTGACGTGCCGGAACCTTGCGCAACGACTCGACGACGTCGGTGAGGTCACCGCTCAGCATCAGCCGTTCGGGCACCTCGCCGGGCCTCGCACCCAACACCGACGAGGCCGCGGCCGCCACCTCGCGTTCGGTGCTCGACCACCTCAGCGGCACGGGCCGCGGCCGGTCCAGCGACCGCAGTTCGACCTCGGCCGTCCACTGCCTGCCGATCGCCGCCGCCAGCTCGCGCACCGCCCGGTCTAGTTCGTCGGGCCGTGTGAACGCGTCGACGTCCGTGGGTCTGCCAGGTGTTCTCGTCTCGCCGCGCAGCACGCGTTCGTGCAGGTCCCGGATCTCCTGACCGGGATCGAGCCCGAGTTCCCCGGCCAGGGTCGTCCGCAACCTCTCGAACACCCGCAGCGCGTCGGCCTGCCGCTCGCAGCGGTCGAGGGCGAGCATCAACTGCCCGTGCACCCGCTCTCGCAACGGATTCTCGGTGGCGACCTCGGTCAGTTCGTCGACGACGTCCCGGTGCTGTCCCAGCGCGAGCTGCCAGTCGACGCAGCACTCGAAGGCGTTCAGCCGTTGCTCGTCCAGCCGAGCCGCCCTGCCCTCCAGCGCACTCGCGCCCAGCCCGCTGAGCACCGGTCCGCGCCACAGCCGCAAGGCGGCCCGGATCTGGGTCACGGCCTCGCGCGGCGCACCGCGGTCGGCCGCCTGCCGCGCCTGCGCCACCATCCTGGTGAAGCGCAACAGATCGAGGTCGTCGTCGCCGACGGCGACGCGGTAACCGGGACCGTCGGTCACGATGATCCGCTGTCCGGTGTCGCCGAGGCGGTCGCGCAGCGCGGAGACGCAGTTCTGGATCTGCTTCGTGGCGGTCGCGGGCGGTTCGCCGTCCCAGGTCGCCTCGACCAGTCTGCCGATCGTCACCACGGCGTTCGGTGTCAGCAGCAGCGCGGCCAGCACCCGCTGGTGCCTGCTGCCCGGCAGCGCGAGCCGTCCCTCCTCGGTCCACACCTGCAACGGCCCGAGCACGCGAAAGTCCACGCGACCACCCCCGCCAGGAAGATACCGAGGTCACTCGTCGGATTCGGGTGGGGTTTCCGGCTCCTCGGGTCGCGCGCTCAGAACCGCGTGCGCCAGGAACGCGGCCGTGCTGAGGTAGTGGTCCCAGTCGCGCGTGTCGAGGCCGGCCATCGCGGCCAGGTACACGAAGAAGAGCGCGATGACGAACAGGATCCGCCGATTCGCGGGCTCCTGGCTGCCGACCGGGAGCATCTCGTCGAGCATCTGCGCGATGGCGGGGTTGTGGGAGACCGCGTCCGCTCCCTTGATCACCAGCGTGATCTGCCCGTCGGGCACAGGGGTGGAGTGCGACGCCAGCGCGCTCTCCCAGGTCCTTCGCAGTTCTGCCGCCTGACGATCGTCGAGGGTGGCCCTGATTGTTTCCGCGGCGGCGGACACCTTGTCCGTCTTCAGGATCTCCCGGCGGTGCTTCTTGAGCGCGCGATGGGTGGAGTAGCTCCTGGCGAGGTTCTGCGCGCTGTAAGTCACGAAAGTCGTGCGTGAGGAATCTGCGAGGATCCACGTGATCCCCTTGCCGAGGAGCCTCAGCGCTTCGCCGAACGGTCCGGTCATCCCGCCTTCACTTCGGGTCGAGGCGGCGGATCCAGGGCCGCCTGGCGGTAGCTGTCGAGCGCGAATGGTGCCGTCGCAACGCAGGATCGTCGAGCGACGGACCTCACGGCCGGGGCGACACGCTCGACCGGTTCCGGGCGGGATCAGACTGCTTGATCGAGCAGCCTGCGGACCACGTCCAGCAGGTCGGTCTCCGCGTACGGCTTGGCGAGCAGAACCGCCGTGTCGTCCAGCTCTTCCGCGGTCGTGCAGCCGGACACGTAGAGCACGGGCAGATCAGGCTGGAGCCGCCGCACCGTGTCCGCGAGCTCGGGTCCGCCCATCTTCGGCATCACGACATCGGTCACGATGAGGTCGATGTCGTCGTGGGTGTCGACGAGTTTCAGCGCGTGCAGGCCGTTGCGTGCCTCGATCACCGCGTACCCGGACCGCTCCAGCGAGTGGCGTGCGGCGGCGCGGACCTGGCTGTCGTCCTCCACCAGCAGAATGGTTTCCGAGCCCTGGTGGGGTGACGTCCGGGGCGTGGCGCGGGGGAGCGGTGCGGCGGGTGTCTGCGCACGGGGCAGGTACACGGAGACCGTCGTGCCCGCGCCGGGCGAGCTCTTCAGGTCGATCTGGCCGCCGCTCTGCTGCACGATGCCGAACACCGTGGCCAGGCCGAGTCCGGTGCCCTTGCCCACGGGTTTGGTCGTGAAGTACGGCTCGAAGATCTGCGTCTGGACCGACTCGTCCATGCCGGTGCCGGTGTCGCTCACGCTGAGCACCACGTAGTCGCCGGGGCGCACGCCGACGATGCGGCCGGGGTGGCAGTCGTCGAGGACGACGTCGTCCGTGCCGATGCCGAGCACGCCGCCGCCGGGCATCGCGTCACGGGCGTTCGCGGCCAGGTTGAACAGGATCTGCTCGACCTGGCCTGCGTCCGCCCAGACCGGCGACACGTGCGCGGGCAGGTCCAGCGCCAGCTCCACGTCCTCGCCGATCAGGGTCGCCAGCATGGCCCGCACCTTGGTGATCGTCGCGTTGAGGTCCACCAGATCGGGGTTCAGCACCTGCTGGCGGGTGAAGGCGAGCAGCTGGTGCGTCAGGTTCGCCGCGCGCTCACCGGCGTGCCGGATGTCCTCGATCTCCGGACGCCGCGGATCCTCCGGCGAACAGCGCCGGAGGAACGCCTCGCTGTTGCCGTTGATGACGGTCAGGATGTTGTTGAAGTCGTGTGCGATGCCACCGGTGAGGCGGCCGATCGCCTCCATCTTCTGCGCGTGCCGCAGCTGCGCCTCCAGCCGCTCGCGCTCGGCGATCTCGTCGACCAGTGCCGCGGTGCGCTCCCGCACCCGGTCCTCCAGCTCGGCGTGGGCCAGTTCCAGCGATCGCCGCGCCTGTTCGGCCTCGGTGAGGGCCTGCCGTTCCCGCTCGAGCATCCTGATGCCGCGCAACGCACTGCTGAGCTGCTGCTGGATCGCCTCGTAGACCCAGCCCGGCATCGCGCCCACCTCGAACAGCGCGAACCCCAGCTGCTCCTCGAGCCCGAAGAGCGCGGCGGCCACGAAGTTGCCCGGCGCCGGCCGGTCGATCCGGTGGGGCGTGAGTTGGGTGGACCGGAACGTCAGCGCCGTGCGCTCCGGCCGGAGTTCGCCGTTCTCGTACGAGATCAGGGGGCGCGCCAGCTCACGGGTCGACTCGAACGTCATCACGTGACAGCCGGGGATTCCCATCCTGGGCAGTTCGGCCACCAGCGCGTCGGTGAGCTCGGCGACGTCTCGCGAGACGATCAGCCGCTGGCCCGCCTCGCGCACGGTCTGGTCCTGCCGTTCGTGCAGGAGGTACTCGAACGTCCTCTCTCGCTCGACCACGTCGGACACCATCAGCTGCACCCGCAGCCACAGGTCCTCGATCGCGCCCTCGTCGGCGCCGCGCGTGAGAGCGAACCGGCGCAGGTAGAACAACGGCGCCCACCACGACTGCGCGGCACATCCGGCGCGGGCGCTGTCGCGCAGGTACTCCGCGAACACACCGAGAAAGCCCTCTGGCCGTCCGGCGTCCAGGAACAGGCGGATCAGGTGTTCGGCCCAGCCGTCCGGCAACACGGCCGACTTCGGACCGAGCCCCTGACGCAGGTTCGCGGCGACCGCCTCGGCGGTGTCGTGCTCCGGTACGGCGAGCTCACCGTGCGGGGGTGCGGAGATCCCGTTGCCAGAAGGGATGCAGCCGCACGAGCGGCGGACGACGAGCTCGGTGGGAACGATCTCCAGCGCGGGCGCGGGTTCACCCCGGACCAGCGCACACGCGAGTTCGGCGGCCCGGCGCCCCATCTCGTGGAACGGAGCGCGCACCGTGGTGAGCGCGGGCGTCCCCGCGTCGATGTTCACCCTGCGGTGCACGCTGCCCGAAGCCGGCAGTGCGGACGCCTGGTAGCCGAGATCGTTCGAGCGGATGCACGTGTGGTTGTCGTACCCGACGACCGCCACGTCCTCCGGCGTGCGCAGGCCCGCCTCCTGCACCGCGGTCACCACCCCGAGCGCGAACTCGTCGTTGGCCGCCGCGAAGGCGTCCGGCGGTTCCGCCGCCTCCTCCAGCATCCGGGCGACCGCGTCCGCCGCGGCGGCGGGATCCCAGGACGGGGCCGGCGCGGTCACGAGCGCCGGCTCGACCGGCAGGCCGTGGCGGACGAGCGCGTCCACGTAGCCCTGGTAGCGATCCTGCGCGCCGACATGCGCCAGCGGACCGCGCACGAAGCCGATCCGCCGATGGCCGTGCACCTCGATCAGGTGGCTGACCGCCTGGTCCATGCCGGCGCGGTTGTCCATCAGCACCGTCGGCCAGTCCGCCAGGTGCGCCTCGACGCTGACGATCGGGATGGGCGCGTAGCGGTCGGCGAACTCGCGCATCGCGGCCTCACCGATCTGCTGACTGATCCGCGTCGTCCAGATGACGAGCCCGTCGATCCGGCCGGGCGCGATGAGGTCGTAGACCGCGTTGGCCTGCCGTTTGTGGCGGTCCGGGTGTGCCAGCTCGGTGCCGGCGAAGCAGACGAGGTCGCAACCACCGGCGGCCGCGCCGTCGCTGACGCCGTGCCACTGCTCGCCGGCGAGCTCGATGAGCGGGCCTGCCGTGATCATGCCGATGGTGGGCCGCACCGTCGCGCCGTCTCCCACGAAACCTCACAGCTGGCTCGTCGGGTGGTCGAAGCCAGCGTCAGATGATACGCGCGGTGTGGAATACCTGACACCCCGTCACGGTCATCCGCTCGTCGCCACGTGCTCGTCGACAATCGGATTCTGAGTGCCGGCGGCAGTCAACCTCCCTGAGGATCCACGGTCCGTCCGTTGTCGGCGCACTGTCGACGGGTTGTCGACGGGCATTGCCATGGTGCGTGACGACCCATCGTGTTCCACCTCAGGCGGCCCGGGTTCGGCGCCTGAGCTCAGGGGAGGTTGCTCAGATGAGAAAACGGATCGCCACCACAGCGCTCGCCATGACCGCCGCCGTGGTGGGTCTGCTCGGCACCGCCGCTCCGGCCATGGCCGACGACCACTTCGACGTGACCGTCCGGAGCGCGGCCAGCGGCAAGTGCCTGGCGCCGCAGGGCGAGTCGACGGCGGACGGCGTGCCGATCGTCCAGGTCTCCTGCAACGGCAGCGCGTTCCAGCGCTGGGACTTCGTCGACCACGACGACCACATCTTCCAGATCCGCAACGCCGTCACCCTGAAGTGCATGGACGTGCTGGGCAGGAACAACAACGGGACGCCGGTCGTCCAGTGGCCCTGTGCGGGCATCAGCAACCAGCGGTTCCAGGCGAGCCGGAACCTGCCCGACTTCGTGACTCTCAGGTCGAGGGTCGCCGGCACGCGCAGCCACTGCCTCGACGTGCCGGGCGGGCTGTCCACGGAGGGCGCCGCGTTGCAGGTCTACGTCTGCAACGGCACCGCCGCGCAGTCGTTCGGCGTCTTCCCCGTCTGACGGCGGATCGGCCGCGGCGACCTGTGGACGTCGCGGCCGTGCCTCGTCCGGACAGCGGGAGATGATCAGCTTCACTAGGCTTCAGGGCGTGGGAGGAAAGGAGAAACGCGCTGGGCTGCCGCGCTGGGCAGGCCCGTTCTACCTGGCCGCCGGCGTGATCACGCTGATCTGGGCGGGTGTGCTGTTCAACGACTTCCTGAACGCGTCCAGCCGCTGCCCGGACACCAAGGTGCGTTGCGGCGCGTTCCTGACCACCTCGCTTCGCCAGTACACGCTCTCCTGGGTGGTCTTCGACGTCGCGCTCGCGACGATGCTGGTCATCACCGGCTGGCTGGCCCTGCGGCGGCGCGACCACGTGCAGCTGCCCGCCGCGGTGACCGGCGCGCTGCTGTTCGTGGACGCCTGGTTCGACACGATGTCCAGCCCGCGCCGAGACCGTCCGCTCGCCTGGGCCCAGGCGCTGTTCGTCGAGCTGCCGCTCGGCCTGCTCTGCCTGTGGATCGCGTCGCGTGCGGAACGCGTCCGCAGGCAACGGCTCGCCGACGCGTTGCGTCGCCTGGGGGAGAAGGACGAGCTGGGGGTTTGACCGGCAAGGGCGATGAACTGTTGGCCACGGCGAGCATCCGCGTTGCGTGGTTCATGCGTCGGCCCTCACCGTCTGCCGTGCAGCGGAGCCGTAGCCGAGCTTGCCGCGGGTGGCGGCGATCACGATGGCGGAGAGCAGGCCGAGGCCGAGCGCGGGACCCCAGAGCCAGCGGGGGTCGTCTCCCGGGAAGACCTCGGAGAACACGACAGACTGGAAGTTGTTGATGGAACAGTGCAGGAGCATGACCAACGGCACGCTCTGCCGTCCCTTGTTGTAGACCAGCGTGATCAGAACGCTCATCTCCAGCGCCACCACGAAGAACAACGCGATGGTCTCGGCGCCGGTGTCACGCCCGCCCCACGGGGTGAGGAACAGCGGCAGGTGCCAGCCGGCCCACAGGACACTGAGAACGAGGGTCGCCACCAGCGGGTGATGCCGGTTCTGCAGACGGGTCAGCGCGAAGTCGCGCCAGCCGGGCTCCTCGGCGAGACCGGTGGTCAGGAGCTGCACCACGAGCGCGGGAACGTAGACCGCCAGCACCATCAACGACGGCATCCGCACGGCTTCCTCCGCACCGTCCATCGCCAGCGTGCCGAGCAGGACCGCGATCGGGACCGCGAGCAACGCGAACGCGTACCACCGCACGTCAGCGCGGAACTGGAACAGCCGCTTGCGCCAGCGGCGCAACCCTTCCCGCCCCTCGGTGATCGCGGTGACCGTGAACGCCGCGGTCAGCGGCCCGAGGTACGCGCCGGGCATGATCGCCGTCAGCTGGTTGCCGACGAGGAAGTCCGGGTAGCGGAAGTGCAGCACGCCGAGCCCGTCCAGCGACAGGACGTACGGCGTCCAGGCGAGCCAGCTGATGCCGTAGGCGAGCGTGAAGAACGTGATCAGCGGGTGGCGCAGGACCAGCGCCCGTGCGCCGGCGGTGTCCGTTGATGTCATGGCACAAAGTTAGAAACCGCAGGTCCGCGAGTCAGTCGAGGCAAGGGGCCTCTTGACGGTAGAGCCCGCTCCACCATGCTCGTTCCTGGATCGCCACGCGGACAAGGCCGGCGGCGGTGTGTGCCGCGCCGAGGTCGAGGGCCCACGCGGGACGGTCGAGACCGAGCGCCCACGACACGGCATCGCAGGTTGTCGAGCCCCCCGCGGTCGAGCGGTTGTGGAGGTCGCCGCGTTCGGTCTTGTCCGGCGGTAACAATTCGGTTGAGCCGATGAACCGTTCTGTACGTACTCCCGTTCATGCGCCGCACGAACGAGGAGTACGCATGACCCACCGCGTGACGGACAGACGGAAGTTTCGCCTGATCGCATCATTGTCGGCGGTAGCCGTGGTCGCAGCGGGTACCGCCACCGTTGCGCTGGCCGCCAAAGACGGCGAGCCGGCACCGCTCGGCGCGTTCGTGGCCATCGAGAAGGTGGGCAAGAACGTCGTCGAGCCCAAAGTCGGCAAGAACGGCGCCAGTGGCGTCTTCAGGGTCGACTGCGGCACGAACGAGAGTGGCAAGTTCAGCGCCGACAACCCGGTTGCCCAGCCGGGTCTGAAGCACGGCGCACAGCACGTCCACGACTTCGTGGGCAACCAGTCGATCAGCGCGGAGTCGACCGACGAGAGCCTGGTCGACGCGGAGACGTCCTGCCGCAACGGTGACCGCTCGTCCTACTTCTGGCCGGTGGTGCGCATCAACACCAAGGCCAACCCGCAGGACGTCGGCTCCAACCCTGACAAGATCAAGGAGAACGGCCCGGGCGAGGTCGCGTGTCCTGGCGTCGCCCAGCGCCTGCCCGCCGTTCCGCAGCGGGTGCGCGACGAGATCATCAAGAACCTCCAGCAGCTCGCGCAGCAGCTCAGGGAAGCCAACGACCGGGTGGCGCGCGCCCAGAACCCCGGCGACCCGAACTTCGTCAACAACACCGTTCTCGGCCCGTTGCGCAGCAAGCGGGTCGCCACCCTCGAACGCATCGCGAACGCCCTGAGCCGGTCCGCGCGCAAGCCGAACCTGACGCCGCTCGCCGACTGCGACCTGCGGTGGGGCCACGGCGGCGGTCACGGCGGCGGCAACCACTCGTCGAAGCCGCACAAGTTCGCCGCGGACGGCGTTCTCCAGCAGGCCGAGCAGAACGGCGCCGAGCAGGACGCCGCCACGCCGACGATCAAGTGCCCGTCGGTGCGCGAGGCGCTGCCGGGTGTGCCGGACCAGGCTCTGGACGAGGTGGACAACAACCTCGACCAGCTGGACAAGCAGATCGCCGAGGCCAACCAGCGCTTGGTGAAGACCAAGGGTCAGGGCGGACCGAACTTCATCGACAACGCGATTCTCGGGCCGTTGAAGGACAAGCGGGTCGCGACCCTCGACCGGATCGCGATCGCGATCGGCCGCAACGCCGAGAAGCCGCAGGGGCTGGACCGCCTCGCGAAGTGCGGTCTCAACGAGGGCGACGAAGGCGGCAACGAGAACAACGGCGGTAACAACAACGGCGGCAACAACAACGGCGGCAACAACAACGGTGGTGCCACGACCACCACCGCGCCGCCCCCGCCGCCCCTGGCCGCTCCCACCGGCAAGAACCTCGAGCTCGTCGGCAACAACGGCAAGATCGTCCGGCCGGCCGAGGTGAAGATCGAGTACCGGGGCAACGCGACCAGCAAGGTCACGGGCATGCCGAAGTTCCTGAAGATGGTCGTCGGTGACGCCAAGCCGACCAGCCGCGGCCCTGCCAACGCCCGCGCGACGTGGACCTGCAGCGGGTCCGAGGACCGTCTGTCCGACAAGTACGTGATCTGCCCGAACGGCAGCAAGGTCATGCGAGTGCACGACTTCGCGGGCTGCTGGGACGGCAAGAACGCCGACAGCGCCAACCACCGCGACCACGTCCGGTTCGCCGACAAGCAGACCGGCGCGTGCCCGCAGGGCTTCAAAGCCATCCCGCAGCTGCGGATCAGCATCTCCTACAACATCTCCCGCGACATCCAGCAGAAGGGCCAGTACCAGCTCGACGCCTTCCCGGAGGAGAACCACAACCCGTTCTCCGACCACAACGACTTCGCCAACGTCAACTCCGACGAGACGATGGCGAAGATCGTGAAGTGCGTGAACGACGGGCGCAGGTGCTCCTGACCGTCGCCTGACCCGGCACGGGCGGAGCTTTCCCAGACCTCAGGTCCGGGAGAGCTCCGCCCGTCGGCGTTGATGCAGGATCGCGGCCCTGGGCGCCGTGCAGCCCGAACCCTGGTGCGTGGGCCCGAATACTGACCGTGCACACCGAGACTCCTGCCACCGGCATCGTCGATCAGGAGCGCCTCGACGAATCAGGCCGTCCAGTCCACGTCGTGCAGCAGGCGAGAGGCGACGTGCTGCCGCGCGACGGTGGCCGGTCAGGGCACCGCGACTCCGCGTCGCGCGAGACCATCGGTGATGCACGAGATGCGGACGCCCTCGTTCTTCCGCATGGGCGGCTTGCCCAGCACCTCCTGCGGTCGTCCACCGGCGTGGTGCAGGGCGATCAGCCGACCGGACGCGTCGAAGACGGGCGCACCCGAGGAACCGACCTGGGTGTCGGTGAGGTAATGGACCAGCCGGTCGTCGCAGTAGGTGACCTGGTTGCGCACGAATCCCAGCCGCTTTCGCTGACCTCGGGGGTGCTGCACCACGAACGCCGGCTCGCCGCACCGGGGTGTCGCCGCCGAGGACAGCGGCACCACCGGCCACCTGTCGGCGAGGGTCCCCGTCGTCCTGATCACGGCCCAGTCGTCGCCCTGGTCGGACTCGATGCCGTTCACGTCGCACTTCACGGCGGTCGTGGCGCACACGCCGCCCACACCGTCGTCCTCGAAGCCGAACTCCGCCGTGACGACCGTCGCCCGTGCGCCGTCGTTGCGGCGATGCAGCACGTGCCAGTTGGTGAGCAGCAGGTCCGGACCGATCCGGAAACCGGTGCCGTACTGCTCGACGTTCCCGGCCGTGACGTTGAGCAGGCAGACCGAGGGTGCCAGTTCGACCAGCGTCCGCAGACTCTCGATCAATGCGGGCACGCGGCCGATCGGCATGGTCAGATCGTCCTGGTAGAGCAGCGCTTCGGGTTCGGTGACCGAGTCGTCGAAGGGCGGCTCGCCGTTGCTGCCCACCCGTTCGCTGGAGATCGGGGTGGGCCGGTCCGCGAGCAGCCCGGCCAGGAACGGGCGAGCGGGACTCGTCGGCGACAGCGTGCCGAGAACGTCGGTGACCAGCGGGCGGGTGAGTCCCTGGGTGGCGGTCATCTGCAGGATGTTCTTCCACACGAAGGCGACCGCCTGTTGTTCGTCCAGGAAGCCGGTGTCGAGTCCCGCGCGTTCCGCCATCAGCACGGCACTCTTGACGGCCGGGTACAGGGACATCAACGTGCGGTGGAGTTGCTGGCCCGCCGGGTCGTGGAACGGGTAGGGAAAGGCGTCGAGGACGGAGACCATGATCGCTCCCTGATGACTCAGGCGGGGGTGAGGGGCAGACCGAGGGCACGGCGGTGGAGCAGGTCGAGCGGGTCAGGACCGAGCAGGTACAGCGCAAGGCCTTCCGTGCCGCGACCGGGCTTGGACCTCAACGGATCGCTCGACACGTGTTCGTGCTTCAGCACGGCCTCGGTCAGGGGATCTCGGGACTCAGCGGAGAACTGCACGAGACGGGCCATCTTCGACGACCTGATCACCTCGTCGAGGTCGGCGAAGTCTCCGCGCGACGTGCGCACCCTCAGCGGCAGACCGCGGCACGCGGCGAGGGTGCCCACAGCCGCGAGGCTCAGCGGACTGGAGGACCACTGGGCCTGTTCGCACACGTCTGAGATGAAGGTCGTGCTCGATGCGAGGTGCCACCGCCTCCTGGCCAGCACCGCCAGGTCCAGCCCGATCTCGAGCGTGTGTCGCTCTTCCGCGACGGAGCGCGGGAAGATGTCGTCCGGATCCAGACCGAGATCCGCGGCGCCCCATCCGGACAGGCCCTCTTCGAGGCGCAGATCGAGCCGTCCTGGTCCCCGCAGCCGTGAGAGACGTACCTCTTCCAACGCCGATGCAAAGGCGAGCACCTCCGAATCGTCCTTGGGCGCGGTCAAAGTCGTGCCGACGCTCTCCGCCCACAACAGGGGCATGAACCGGTACGTCAGTGACGGCAAAACGACGTCCGCTGACCTCAGTACTTCCCCGATGTACAAGGGCACCTCGGCTGGCTGCTCCTGCAAGGCGTGCGCGAGTTCCAGTTCCAGCCGGAGGTCGACGGTGAGCCGAACCCTGGCGGCCCGCGCGGCGAGCGCGCTCCTGCGGCCTGTTCTGGAGTCCGGCCAGACGTCAGGGGAGTCGACGCGGGCGAGCAGCCGGTCAGCGGCCTCCCGGTCGCCGTCCTCCCTGGCCAGCATCGCGCCCAGGATCGCGCGATCACGGCCGCGCGGCCCGTCCGGGAACCCCGCTTCGGCCAGCACGCGACGAGCCGTGACGATGTCTCCCTGCCGCCACCGCAGCCAGGCGTCGTAGAGGACCAGCGCACTGGACTTCGAGCGCTCGGGGCGTTCCCGCAGGATCTCGGGGACCGCCCGGTCGAGGTCTCTGGCCAGTGCCGCCGAGATCCGCGACGCCGCGTCGTTCTCCCACTCGGTCAGCGGCGCGGGCACGCCATCCGTGCGTCGCCGCAACCAAGCCCTGGCCTCGGGTTCGTTCTCCGGGATCTCCTCGACGGCATGCCGCAGCAGGGGAGCGCAGCCGCTGGTCCAGACTCGCTGCGCTGTAGGCACATCACCGAGCCGGAGCAGGTGGTAGACCAGTTCGGCGGCGGAGGCGTCGCCTGAGGCGTGGCTCGCATACCAGTCGGCCGCTCTGCGGTCGATCTTGCGAACCCGGTCCAGGTCGTCGGCCTCCAACAACCGGAGCGTCGCCGTGCGCACCTCCGGCCGCAGGCGCAGCGTCGTTCCTGCGTCCCCCTCGACGTCCTCGACGAGACCGAGTTCCCTGGACAGCTGGGAGTAGGCCTCGGCCGGATCCAGATCGCGCGGCAGGGCTTCGCCGAGAACCTCGCGCACGACGTCCGCCGTGAGTGTCCGCAACACCAACGCGTCCCGCACCAGCGGCCTCAGCGCCGGGTCGATCACGCGATCCACGATGCGCTGGTAGAGGTATCCCTCGATGAGCGCTTTGGGGAGCGACTCGGGCAGATCCAGCACATCACCGCCCATCTCGATGAGGCGGATCGCGAGTTTGAGCACCAGCGGAATTCCGCGTGAGGTCACCACGAGCTGGTCGAGCACGGCAGGATCGGTGATACCGCGGTCCGCCAGCCAGCTTCGGGCGTCCTCGGGAGGCAGACCGAGCAGGGGAATCGTGTGGCGGAGCCGTCCCGCGAGCATCAGGCTGGGCACGGGCGCACGGCCGCTCACCAGGATCCGCAGCTGGGGCACGTGGCCGCGCAGCCGTTCCAGCACCGGCCAGATCTCCTGATGACGCCTGGCGTACTGAGCGACCTCGAACCCGTCCAGCACGAGCAGGACCGGCCGGTCTGGCGGCATGGCCGCGGTGAGGGCGCCGGCCAGCAGATCGGCGTCGCGCTGCCACGACCTGTCGCTGAAGCGGGGCGTTTCGAAGTCGTCGAGTTGGGTGTGTGCCTGTTCGCTGAGCGAGCCCAGCACGGACCGGGCGTCGTCGGCGGCGAGATCGGCGCGGTCGAAGTCCAGCCACAGCAGCAAGGTGTCCGGGAGCAGTTCCTCGGCGAACCGCGCCACCAGAGCCGATTTGCCGATGCCGCCGATGCCGGTGACGACCATCGGCCCGGCATCCGTTTCGTGGAACCAGTTCCGCAGCATGGTCAGCTCGACGCGCCGTCCCCGGAAACGAACCCCGGCGATCTCGTGGAGCCTGCTGCGCACCCGTCGCCGTTCCAGGGCCTGGTGAACGGCGGCGGGGGAGGGCAGATCCGGTGCCACCGCGGCGAACCACCGCACGGCCTGCAGCCAGTAGGGCAGGTCCTCGTCCGCGACCTCGGCAAGCGAATAGGGCGGTCCCGCGAGAATCCGGTCGATGGTGCGCTGGTCGGCGTGCTCGTCACCGGCGGACCGCCCACGTGCCTCGCGCAACGCGGCCAGCGTTCCGGCGGAGTTGATCAGGCGCTGGCGTTCGTGCGTCAACAGGGACCAGCGTGGCGCGTCCGGGTCTCCCACCAGCGGACGCAGCCGATCCCGTACCGACGCGGGCAGTTCCTGAGGGTCGAAGCTCCACCGCATGGCGGCGGGCACGAGGTCGTTGTCCACCCGCGTCACGACCAGCGGGCCGCTGAGGCTCAGCCGGGCGGCGGACACGTCGGCGAGTCCGTGGTACTCGGCGATCTCGTTCCACACTGGCGAATTTCTCAACAACTCCAGGATCGTGGCGAGCGAGAGGGCCTGGTTCTGGGGATTCTCGTTGCCCCCAGTCCGGCCGGTGTGCATACCGAGCACAGTGCGAGTGTTCAAGTCGAGAACCGGACCACCGCCGGACCCGCCCTGGGTGTCAACGTCATGGCGCAGCCACGGTGGTTGCGCTCCGAGCACCCGGCCGAAACCGAAATGCAGGAGCGGAGCACCCAGAGGATGGTGCAGCAACACGACGGGACGTCCCGGTGAGGCTTCTCCAGTGCCGAGTCGCAACGCTCGTCCGGGGTGCGGTTCATTCAGCCGAAACACGGCGATCAGGTGTGCGTCAGGCAAGGACGACGTGCGGTAGACGTAGCGACCTCGGAATGATGTCTTGTCGTTCGTTCCGCCGAAGAAGCAGAGAACCTCGTGGCTCCCTTCTGTCGTGGCGTGATCCGGCATGACAACCAGCGAATCCGTGATGAGCCATGCCGTGGACCGCCATCTGGAACCTATCCCGCCCGTCTGGACCACGCCGTGCGCCGCCTCGTGCATGTCGTCGAGGAATGGCCTGAGCTCGTGGGCCGACTCCACTGTTCCGAGGATCACGGCCGGCTCCCCTCGAGGTTGCGGAGCGTCGCTTCCAGCGCGTTCTTGATGTGCCGCAACCTGCACCCGTTCCCAGGCGGTCGTGCCTCCGCCGTCTCGATCACCTGTCCGGCCAGCTCGAGCACTTCCTCCTCCAGGACCTTCCGGCTGCGCGCGGCCGACCACGAGCGGATGAGGTCGGCGACGTGCTCCTGCCGCACGTCCGCCTCGTCGGTCCGTTCCTCGTGCCACAGGTCCTGTTCCCACTTCGTCGGCACGGGGCCCTCCGGGTAGTGGATCAGCATCAGCCGGAACCAGGCGCTGAAGCTCGAGTCGACGAGGTTGAGCGCGAACTGGTCGAAGAACCGCCTGATCTCCTGGTCCAGCAGGGGAGTGCCGTCGGCGGCGACGCCGAGGTCGTCCACCGCGATCCACAGTGGACGGCCACGCGCCGCGGCGAGCTCCTGCATCTTGAAGCAGACGTCGCGGAACCAGGCGTCCATCGTCGAGTCTCCCCGAGGGGGCACGTCGTCGACCGTTCGCAGCACGGCGAAGAGCTTCTTCACCACGTCGTCCACGGTGGCCACCAGGCCGTCGAACAGGTACACCGGATCGGCACCCCACGTGCGCGCCATCCGCTCGAACCGATGTCTGCTGTGGGTCTTCCCACTCTCCGGCGCGCCGCGCACCAGGATGACCTTCGTCGGGGAGAGGTCGGGCCCGAGATCGCTGAGCAGCCGGTCGAGCCGCACGCGGTCGAGCACGATCTGGCCGTCGTGCAGAACCGTGCGGGCTCCGATCTCGATGTCGGCGGCCAGCATCGCGTCCGCCGCGTCGCGGGCCGCCGGCATCGCCTGCACTCGGGGGAGCGCGATCAACTGACGCAACAAGCCGTGTGCGGCGATGTTCTCGAGCGCGTCCTTCCAGATGGCATACGGCGTCCGGCCCTCCAGTGCGAGCTGCGGGAGGTCGGCGGAGACCATCTTGTAGAGGAGGTCGATGTCATCAGCCTTCGACACGCCCTGGTACAGCGCTATGTGCACGTGCTGGGCCTCTTCCCGGTCCCAGAGGTAGCGGCGCTGATCGAGGAGCGGGTTCGTCATCGTGTGCGGTCTCCGTGGCCGGTTACTGGACCGGGACGCCGAGCGCCCGGAGTTGCTTGGCGCAGGCGGAGATGGCATGCGCGCAGTTCGTGTCCGCCGTCGCGCCCGCGAAGTGCAGCCCGAACGCGGCTGGCGTGGATTCCTTCCACGCCAGCAGGGGCGAGCCGGAGTTGCCGCCCAGCGTCGTGCAGTCGTGGCCGAACACCCACTTCTCAGGATCTTTCGGGGCGAAGGATCCCAGCGGCCGGTGCGTGTTGCCGGGTGCGAGCCGCTTGACGCCGTACCGGTTGCCGAAGAGAGTCGCGTTGACCCACGCCCAGTCGACGCCGTTGGTGGTCCCGGACGTGTACGGCGGAGGGCCGGGGTAGCCGACGACGCAGTGCGAGGCCAGCGAACCCTGAGGCCCGTCGGGGTTGCCCGACACGGGGATGGCGGCGGGGACCTTGCCGCCGTTCTCCGGTTCGATGCGCAACACCGCCGCGTCGAGCCGTGCGAAGTCCTTGCCGTCCACACCGGACGGTGTCGCCGCGACGATCCGGCAGCGGTTCGTCCGGTCGCGGCCTGACTCCGCCGCGAAGTCGATGTAGGCGCCGCCGAGCACCTCGAACCCGGTCCTGGTCTGCCGCATCAGGTGTCCGAGCCGCTTCCACATCGCCTCGAGGACGTGGAGGTTGGTCAGCACCAGGCCCTTGTCGGTGTCGACCACCCAGCCGGTGCCGAAGAAGTTGCGGCCGGTGGCGTTGTCCGGCTGGATCCTGCCGACGGCCTTGATGACGTGACGCAGCGGCTTGCGGCTGGCGACCAGGTCGGCGGCCCACTGGCCCACGAGCGGAAGCTTGTCGTCCACCTGATCGTCCTGGACGAACAGTGAAGGACGCGTGCCGTCCGCTCGCACGACGGCCTCGAGGACCACGGCGTCGGCGTCGTCGTCGGGCGTTTCCGCACCGGCGTCCATGCGCAGGGCCGTTTTCTCTGTCTCCCGCAAGAGAACCTTGAGAGCCCGGCGGTACTCCTGCGGATCGTCGACCCAGGACGGCACCTCGTCGAGCGCGGCCTCCACCCGCCCCACGACGTCGACGGCGCCGGGCCCGGTGCCGACCTCGTCCATCGGCACGGATTCCAGTCCTATGCCGTTGCTGTCGGCATACGAGCGGACGCACACGAGCTGCCGCAGGCGTTCTGCCCTGCCGGAAGTGGTGTTCGTGGTCATGATTCCCCCTTCACACCCACCTCGGGCTCGGACGTGTGGAGCCCGAACCGTCGCAGGAGTTTCGGATTTGTCAGTGCCTTCGCCAGCGTCGCGGAGAGGTCGGCCGGCGCGGCGGGTGTCTCGGCCTGGAGGCCGCCGCTCACCTGTTGCTCGCGCAGCATCGCGAAGGAGAGCTCGGGGCCGAACCGGTGCCAGTCGAGCTCGTCGTCCACTGCGGCCTCGGGGCTCACCGCCTCGGCGACCAGCGATCGCACGGTCACGTCCGCGCCCGCCGTGTGCGAGAGGGTCTCCCGGTCGCGGCCGAGGTCGAAGTCGGCAGCGAGCAGCGCTCTGGCGTCGACCACGCCCGCGCCCATCTCGAAGGACTTCCAGTCGGTCGGCCGTCGCGCCGTCGCGCGGACCAGTCGCAGGAACATCGCCTGCAAGGTCTCGCCACGCGCTCGCGCAGCACCGATCAGGTTGGCGCGACCGTGGTGTGCCAGCCAGAGCGCGGCCACTCCCGCCGTGAGCGCCACCGCGAAGCTCGTGCCCTGCCCCTGGCCGAAGTCACGTGCGCCGTCGCCGTTGCGGACGGTCGCGCGCAGCACGTTCTCCGCCGGTGCCGACACGTCCACCGCCGGACCCCGGCAACTGCCGGGCCACTGCACGTCCTCCCAGTTGACGCCACCGACCGCGACGCACTCTTCGTACCGCGCCGGCCACACCACCGTGCGGACGCAGTTTCCCGCCGCGGCCAGCACGACGACGTCGGCCGCGACCGCCCGTCGCAGTGCGCGGTGCAGTGAGAATGAGAAGAGACCACCGAGGCTCATCGTGATGACGTGGGCACCGTGGTCGGTGGCCCAGTCGATCGCCTCCGCGACGGAGACCTGGGAAACGCGGATCACGCTGCGGATGGCGCGAATGGGCATGTGCCGGGCTTTCGGCGCGCTCCCCGTCACCGTCGGCGTCTCGGAGGCGACCAGGACACTGGCGGTCGCTGTGCCGTGCCCCGGATTGCCGCCCGGTCCGAGCGGGTCGGTCGGATCGCTGTCGCGATCGAGGACGTCGTAGCCCGGCACGGTGAGCGTGCCTGCCAGCTCCCGGTGCGCCGTCACGCCGGTGTCGGGCTGCGCGACGATGATTCCGTCGCCGCGATCAGGCCTGTCGTGGTCCTGGGAGTACTTCCAGGCCTCGGGCACATTCATGTTCTTGAGCGCCCACAACGGATTGTCGTACAACTGCGGCCGTTCCGGGACCCAGCACCCAGGAGGGAATCCCGCGGACTCCTCCGCGAACCTGATTTCCCCCGATGTGGAATCAGGGAAGAAATCCGTCGGGAGGTCGGGTTCGGCGGCCTCCACGTCGAACTGGTCGGCGAGCGCATAGGCCGCCTCGAACGACGAAGCCGGGTCGGTGAACACCCGGCCGGGCAGTTCCACCACGAGCACCCGCGGGTCCAGTGAGGACAGTGGCTTCACCGTGGCCCCGAGCCCGATCAGGGCATTCAGCACCGCTGAGGTGCGTTCGGCGGGATCCTGCGACGGCTGCAGGACGAGGGCGAAACGGGCGGGCGCGGCAGGCACCTCGTGAGTCGCGACCAGGAGAGCGTCGTACGCGTTCACCATCATCGTGCCTTTCCTGGGACGCAATTCGCCGCCGACGTGGAAAGAGGGGACAAGGGCGGCTTGTTCGCCGCGCGGCCGTCGTGTCAATGCAGTCGCGGCAAGACGGGAAACAGTTAGCCGCGATTTGTCGTCCAGTCGGGTGAATCACCTAGCGCAGGTGGACGACTACCGCCTGACGTTCCGGGGGTTCGTGCGGCTCCGCGGAGTCGGGTCCGTGGATCGAATCGCGGGTTCGTTGTACGGGTTGGCTTTCGGAGACGTGCTCGGCCGGCCGGCGGAGTTCCTGACCCTCGCGGACATCGATCTGGACGGCCGGACGACCTGGTGGGCACGGCGTTGACCACTACGCCACTGACGCACTCGGGCCGCGGTTGCGGGAGCGGTTCGTGGCGCGGGCGCACAGTCCGGAGAACAACCGTGCGCCCGGCATGACGTGCCTACGCGCGTGCGGCGGACCCGCGGAGTTCGCGGCTGGTGATGTCAGCGAGGGTGAGTCCGATGTGGAGTTCACGTGCGGGGGCGATCAGCCGGCGGTAGATCTGGGCGATGAGCCGGTCGACGGATGCCCACCTGGGGCACCGATCAAGACGCTCGTGCTGCGGCTCGCCCGAGAGAACCCGCGATGGGGATGTCGGCGGATCCAAGGCGAGCTGGTCAGACTCGGCCACCAGGTCGCCGCCACCGTGCTCCGCTCAGGAAGTCGTCACTGCGGCGTGGCAGCGCATCTCGCCCAGACTGAGAGCGTGCTCGGGTGATCGTGTCCCTGGTTGAGGAGCAGCGCTGACTTCGAGCCTGCACTCGCCAGTTGGGATTCCGGAAGTTGGTGGGACCGAAGGTGTCGAACCACGCCGGATGGTTAACATGAGATCATGCTGGTCGGCGCGCATGAGGTCCAGGTGTTCGAGACGGCCAGAGCGCGGTTGGAGGCAATCGCCTACCGCCTGCTGGGGTCGGCCAACGATGCCGAGGACGCGGTGCAGGACACGTTCCTGCGCTGGCAGTCCGCCGACAGGACGCTCATCGAGACGCATGAGGCGTGGCTGACGAAGGTGCTCACCAACATCTGCCTGAACCGGCTCACTTCGGCGCGGGCCAGGCGGGAGACCTATGTGGGCCAGTGGCTTCCTGAGCCGGTCTTCGCCGGGGACCGGATGCTGGGTCCGTCCGACACCGTCGAGCAGCGTGAATCGGTCTCGATCGCGATGCTCACGCTGATGGAGCGCCTCTCGGCGAAGGAACGCGTTGTGTACGTGCTGCGCGAAGCGTTCGGATACTCGCACGGCGAGATCGCCGAGGTGCTCGACCTCACCGAGTCGAACTGTCAGCAGGTCTACCGGCGTGCCAAGCAGCACCTGACCGCCGACCGGCCCAGGGTGGAGGTCGACGCGACGGCGGCTCGCAGGATCGTCGAGGAGTTCCTCGCCGCGGCACTCAGCGGCAAGACCGAGTCGCTGGTGAGGATGCTGACCGACGATGCGATCAGCGCCGGCGACGGTGGCGGCGTGGTCCTGTCGGCGCCTCGGCCGATCACCGGTGCCCTGCGGGTGGCGAGGTTCCTTCGCACGCTGTTCAAGCCCAGCGAGGCCAAGTGGGAGATGATCGGTGGTCGCCCCGACCTGTTCGCCGCGGTCGCCAACGGCGTACCCGCGCTGGTGATGGTGGTCGGTGATCGGGTCGCCGGAGTGTTCTCGCTGGACGTGACCGCGGACGGAATCGCGGCGGTCCACGCCCAGGCGAACCCCGGCAAGCTCGAACGCGCGACGCGCCAGTGGTCCGCGTCCGGGCACGGGGAGCCGCTCACCGGGAACTGGTGACGCAGGTCACTCCGCGCTGCTGTCAGGTTTCGCGCCGCTGTCCGGTTCAGGGAGCACACACCGACCGGACAGGAGCAACACCATGAAGCACCGCATTGTCGTTCTCGGGGCCGGATACGCCGGAGCCAACGCCGCCGGGCGCCTGGCCAAGCGGCTGCACCCCACCGGCACCGAGATCACCCTCGTCAACGCCGATCCCGAGTTCGTCGAGCGCATCCGCATGCACCAGCTCGCGGCGGGCCAGGACCTGTTGCCCCGCTCGCTGACCGATGTCTTCGCGGGCACGGGTGTGCACGTGCGGCTGGCGCGGGTCACCGCCGTCGACGCCGAACGCAAGACCGTTGACGTCGTCGAGGCCGACGGTCCTGGCGAGATCGCTTACGACACGCTCGTCTACGCACTCGGCAGCACCGCCGGCACCTGCGGCGTACCCGGCGTCGCCGAGCACGCCCACGACATCGCCGGCAAGCAGTCCGCGCTGCGGTTGCGCGCTTCTCTGGCCGACCTCGCCGGGGGCGGCACCGTGCTCGTCGTCGGTGGCGGCCTCACCGGCATCGAAGCCGTCACCGAGATCGCCGAAGCCCGGCCGGACCTCGAAGTCTCACTCGCCGCCCGCGGTGGCCTCGGCGACTGGCTGGGGGACAAGGCCCAGGGCCATCTCCGCAAGGCGTTCGACCGGCTCGGCATCACCGTGCACGAGCACACCGACATCGCGAGCGTCGAGCAGACCGGCGTGGTCACCGCCGACGGCCGCACGATCCCGGCCCAGGTGACCGTCTGGACGGCCGGCTTCGCCGTCCATCCCATCGCCATGGCCACGACCTTGCAGGTGTCCGCGACGGGACAGATCGTCGTCGACGACACGATGCGGTCCGTGTCACACCCGGACGTCTACGCCGTCGGTGATGCCGCGCTCGCTCCGGGCGCGAGCGGCACGCCACTGCGGATGTCCTGCGCCTCGGGAGTTCCCTCGGCCCACCTCGCGGCCGACGTCATCGCGGCCCGCCTGACCGGACGCCAGATCCCTCCGAACAAGATCGGCTACACCGCCCAGTGCTTCAGCCTCGGCCGCCGCGACGCCATCCTGCAGTGGGTGACCCCGGACGACGAGCCCAAGCCGTCCGCGGTCATCGGCAAGATGGCCGTCCGCTTCAAGGAACTGATCTGCAAGGCCGCCGCCTGGAGCATCTCCCACCCGACGTTGATGTCCCCGGTCCGTCGCCGCCACGCCGTCCCGGCCGAAGAGGCCCTCACGATCGCCGCGTGACATCCCACCACCGCAAGGAGGAACGACCGTCATGATGCTGATCACCGGCGCCAACGGCGTCGTGGGACGTCAGGTGATGAACCTGCTCCTGCACGAAGGCACCGCCGTCACCGCGGTCACCCGCGGCCCCGGCAAGTCCCCGTTTCCCGGCCACGCGAAGGTCGTCGGCGGCGACCTGTTCAGTCCACAGTGGATCGAGTCGGCGCTGCGAGGAGTCGAGGCGATTCAGATCAGCCCGCGGGCCACCGGCCCCGGCCTCGCCGAGCTGCTGAAGCTGGCCGCCGAACAAGGCGTTCAGCGCGTGGTGCTGCTGTCGGCCGTCACCGTGGAGCACCCGGCAGGGGAAGCCCGCTTCGCCGCCCAGTTCAAGTCAGCCGAGGACCTCGTCACCGGCTCTGGTCTGAAGTGGACGGTCCTGCGCCTGGCCGACTTCGCCGCCAACGCGCTGGCATGGGCGCCACAGGTCATAGCGGGGGATGTGGTGCGCGGCGCGTACGGCCGAGCCGCCACCTCCCCGATCCACGAAACCGACATCGCCGCGGTCGCCGTGGAAGCACTCCGCGGCAACACCCCAGCGGAGTCGGTGTACACGCTGACCGGCCCGCAGTCCTTGGACCAGTACGAGAAGGTGCGGCTCATCGGCGCCGCCGTCGACCGGCCGCTGTCCTTCCAGGAGCTTCCAGCCGAGCAGGTGCGGCAGGGCATGCTCGCGCAAGGACTGCCCGAGGAGGTCCCTGCCCGCCTGCTCGGCTCACTGGCCGACTACAGCGAACGTCCCGGCCCCACAACCCGCACCGTGGAAGACCTCCTGGGCCGTCCCGCGCGCACCTTCGCCGACTGGGCGCACGACAACGCATCTGCCTTCAGTCCTTGATCACCGCGACGACCTGTGCGGCCAGTGCTTTGATGGGATCATGGCTCTCTCTCAGCGGTTCCACTGGCGCGGTCGTACCGTCTGCTGGGATGTTCGCGGTCGAGGCCCAGCGGTGGTGTTGTGTCATGGCACGCCGTGGTCGTCGCGCTTGTGGGAGCCGTACGCGCGCGCCTTGAGCAGTGAGTTCACCGTCTATCTGTGGGACATGCCCGGATACGGCGCATCCTCGAAACACGCCGGCCATCCGGTCGACCTCGCCGTCCAGGGTGAACTGTTCGCCGACCTGCTCGCACATTGGGAGCTGCGCGAACCACACGTCGTGGCCCACGACTACGGCGGAGCGGTCTCCCTGCGCGCGCACCTGTTGCACAAGGCCGTGTACGGGTCGCTCGCGCTGGTGGACGTCGTCGCGTTGCGGCCGTGGGGCTCGGATTTCTTCCAGCTGGTCGCCGCCAACGCCGACACGTTCGCGGCGCTGCCGCCGGCGGTGCACCGCGGTGCGCTGGAGGCGTACATCCGCGGAGCCAGCCACCGCGGCCTCACCGACGAGCAGCTGGCGACGCTGACCGAGCCGTGGCTGGCCGCGGAGGGACAAGCCGCGTTCTACCGCCAGATCGCCCAGGCCGACGAACGGTTCACCGACGAGTTCCACGACCTGCTTCCGACGATCACCATGCCGACCCACGTCATCTGGGGCGATCGTGACACGTGGATCCCGCCGGATCGCGGCCGCCGGCTCGCGGATCTCATCCCGGGCGCTGACCTGGAGATCATCGAGAACGCCGGGCATCTCGTGCAGTACGACGCACCGGTGGAGCTGGCCGTCGCGTTGCACCGATGGCTCAGCAGGACAGGCTGAGCCATCGCCGTGGGTGTCTGACGCACCGTGACGGCCGTTCGCCCCGTTTCCGCGTCTTTCACCGCATTCGTCTGAATAACAGGCAACGTCAACCGTCAAGAGCGCTGAACCACTTCACGCCAATGGCGGGCGAGTGGGTGCGACGACCTTCCTTACGTTGGGGTGGCGGAACCCCGAGGTTCCATTCTTCGCACCCTGCAAGCGAGGAGAACCCCATGTTCAGGAAAGTCGTCCTGTCCGTCGCGCTCGCCGCGGCCACGACCGTCGTCGCACCCCTGACCGGCCAGGCGTCGGCCGCCGAGGCCCCGATCACCGCGGCGGCGGTCACCGTCTACTACGACACCAGCAGCGCACCCACGTTCGCGAGCGCCATCCGGCAGGGCGCGGCGAACTGGAACGCGCGGGTGAGCAACGTGAAACTGGTGGAGAACCGCAGCGCGGCCTCCCTGCGCTACCGCGAGGGCAATGACCCACGCGGTTCGTACGCTTCCACCAACGGCCACGGCAGCGGCACCATCTTCATCGATTACACGCAGGCGCGGCAGTACTACGTCACCCGTATCACCGCTCACGAGACCGGGCACGCCCTCGGCCTGCCCGACCACTACAGCGGCCCGTGCTCGGAGCTGATGTCGGGCGGCGGTCCGGGCACGTCGTGCACCGTCGCCTCACCGAACGCCACCGAAGCGGCCCGCGTGAACTCCCTGTGGGCCAACGGGTTCGCCGGCACCTACGAGTGGAAGGTGATCTACGAGCAGGTCCCCGTCCACTCCTGAGCGCGCATCACCGCGAGGCCTGGGTCTCCCGTGGATCCAGGCCTCGTCCCTGCACGTCGTGGGCCAGTGCCGGGGTTGATCGACGAGTGCGAACCTGCGGCTGCGTGACACGCCACCAACTGCGGAGCCTTGCGGTGTAACAGGATCGGGCCGTCTGGTCTCGGGTTGTGCGGCTGCTTGGCGGGAAATCGGTTGTGCGCGTAGCGCGGAGCCGTTGTGCGGCGATGCGGGAGAAGAGGGGCAGGAAGGCTGCCTGGGTTCCGAGGCCCTGGGGGAGAGCGGATGCGTCGCTTGTCGAGGTGGATGATTGTTCTCGCGGTGGTCAGCCTGGCTGTGTTCGGCGCGCCGACGGCGATGGCCTCGAACCCGCCGTGGCACGTGGTTTATTCGCCATCGGTGGGTGCGAGTGCCGGAGTGGGCGAACCTGTTCTGATCACCGGGTATTCCTACGTCGGGGAGGGGACCCCGGCCCACGGCGTCGAATTGACCTTCGATGACGGTGTGACCTGGGCCGAGGCCGACCTCTCCAGCAACGGCTCGTGGCGCTACCTGTTCACGCCCATGCGGTCCGGCGACGTCACCTTCCGCATGCGAGGCTGGTACAACGGCGCACTCGGCGACATCAGTCCGCCGCGCACGTTCCACGTCGGCACGCCCGGCTCTCTCGCACCGATCAGCTGCCCGTGCACCTTCCGCGAGTCCGAGTTCCCGCACGACGACATCGACCCGCTTCCGGTGGAGCTGGGTGTGCGGTTCGCGGTCGACCGGCCCGGCTGGCTGAACGGTGTCACGTTCCGGCGAGGGCCGTACCGGGGCCCGGTGACGATCCGAGTCTGGGGACCAGGCGGCACGCTGCTGCACGAGCACGTCGAGCCATCGGTGACATCCAGCTACACGTCCGCGGCGATCACCCCTCCGGTACAGGCACAGCCCGGCACCGACTACGTCGTTTCGTACTACACGCCCGAAGGCGGCTACCAGGCAAGCGAGGACTTCTACACCGGCACCCTGTTCCACGCGCCGTACATCGTGCGCGCCGACGCGGGCGTCTATCGCTACGGCGAAGGCGGCGGGTTCCCGACCGACACGTGGAACCACAGCAACTACACGATCTACCCGTCTTTCACGTCCCAGCAAGGATGATCGATCCGCCGCCAGGCGGCCGGCTCTTCCTCACGGCCCTGTTGTTCCACCACGTCCAGGGCGCGAGGTGGGCGCGACCGCCCTTCACGGAACTGGCCCGCTGACCGTCACGGGCACACAGTGGACGTGCTGTTGTTCAGCGTGATGTTGCGGAACGTCGTGTTGGTGCCACAGGGATTCTCCCGGATCGACGAGTTGGTCACCGTCAGGTTCTGGACGGTGATGTCGCTGTTGTTCGGGAATTCCGAGCGCGCGGCCAGACGGATCTCCCCGCCACCGCTCACCGTGCCGCTCTGCGTCGCGAGGGTCACGTTGTAGCAGTTCTCGATCAGGACGGCGTTGTTGCCGGTGTTCGCGAGGTCGATCCGGTCGATGCTCAGCCCGCCGCTCTCCGACACGCAGAAGACGCCGCGGCCGCCACCGCGGGCGCGCACGGTCCCGACCCGGACGTTGGTGGGGTAGCCGTTGCCGACGCGGCCGTTGCGGTTGGCGACCCGGAACGCCGCGTACCCGGTGCCCGCGCCGGCGTTCTCGGCGTCCACGGTGCCGACGGTGGCGTTGATGGTGTCGTTGAGCAGCAACCCGGACTCGCCGACGCCGCGGGCCGTCACGGTGCCGATCGTGAGACCGTCCACGCCGTACGTCTCGACGGCGTGACTGCTCGCACCCGAGACGAAGACGTTGTCCATTCTGATGTTCCGGCTGCGCACGCTGGTGTTCCCGCGGTTGTCGACGCGCACGCCGAGGCCGCCGGAGAGCCGCATGTCGATCTGCCCGAGCACGAGGTTGTCGACGTTGCGCATGAAGATCCCGTACAACGGGCGGCCGGTGAGGCTGAGGTAGCGCACCTCGACGTCACGGGTTCCCCTTGAGTAGATCGGGGCCTGGTCACCGGAACCGGTGCCGGTCACGTCGATCGTGCCGCAGACGTCGATGCCCGTGTAGCTGGGCAACGAGATCCGCGAGCCCGCGCTGACCGAACCGTTGCCGCGTACGAGAACCCATTGCTTCGAGGTGCGTCCCGCGGTGAGGCTGCCGATCGCGGCCTGGACGGCGGAGCGCATGTCGCCTCCGGTGTAGACGGTCCGGCCACCGTTGCGGGCGGTCCACGTGCCGCCGCTCAGCACGGCCTCGGCGTTGAACGAGCGATCGCCGCAGGCCAGGATCCGTGGTTCGGCGTGCGCCACCGGCACGCCGCCGAGCATCGCCGACATGGCCACGACCGCGCCCAGTCGCCATCTGGTGGAGAACAAGGGAAATCTCCTTTGGAGAAGGAATTCAGGGGTTCCTCACCGGAAACGTTATCGCTAACCTTCTCGAAGAAAAGTTGATCGAAGCGTTTCGATTCGAATTCGAATGATGAAAGCGGTCGAATGAAGTTCAGCAACGGGTACTGGCTCCTGCGTGACGGTGTGCAGGCGGCTCATCCGGTCGAGGTCCAGGACATCACCCGGGCGGCGGGGGAGTTGGTGGTCCACGCGCCGACCCGCCCGATCCGCGGCCGGGGCGACCTGTTGCAGGGGCCGGTGGCGACGGTGCGGTTCTCCTCACCGATGCCGGACGTGATCGGCGTGAGCCTGACGCACTTCGAGGGCGGGCGGCCCGGGCGCCCGGAGTTCGTCCTCGCCGGGACGCAATCCCGCGTGCACCTCGCCGAGGAGTCCCTCACCGCCGGCGCGCTGGAGGTGAGGGTGAGCCGTGACTGGCTGGTCGAGTTCGTCGCGGACGGCAACGTGCTGACCTCCAGTTCCGCCAAGGGCATGGGTTTCATGACCGTGGACGGCAGGCACTACGTCCGCGACCGGCTCGGACTCGGCGTCGGTGAGGTGGTCTACGGCCTCGGTGAACGCTTCGGCCCGTTGGTCCGCAACGGTCAGGTGGTGGACATCTGGAACGCCGACGGTGGCACCAGCAGTGAGCAGGCCTACAAGAACGTGCCGTTCTACCTGACCAACGCGGGCTACGGCGTCTTCGTCAACGATCCGGGGCACGTGTCGTTCGAGGTCGGCTCGGAGAAGGTGTCCTGCGTGCAGTTCAGCGTCGAGGGACAGACGCTGGAGTACTTCGTGATCTACGGCCCGAGCCCCAAGGAGATCCTGCGCAAGTACACGTCGCTGACCGGCAGACCGGCGATGCCTCCGTCGTGGTCGTTCGGTCTGTGGCTGTCCACGTCCTTCACGACGTCGTACGACGAGAAAACGGTCTCCGGCTTCATCGACGGCATGATCGAGCGCGACCTGCCGCTGAGCGTGTTCCACTTCGACTGCTTCTGGATGCGCGAGTACCACTGGTGCGACTTCGAGTGGGACCCGCGCATGTTCCCCGACCCCGAAGGGATGCTCGACCGGCTGAAATCCAAGGACCTGCGGATCTCCGTCTGGATCAATCCTTATGTGGGACAACGGTCTCCGCTGTTCGCCGAGGGGCTCGAGGGCGGCTATCTGTTGCGCCGGCCGAACGGTGACGTGTGGCAGTGGGATCTGTGGCAACCGGGCATGGCACTGGTCGACTTCACCAACCCTGCCGCCCGCGAGTGGTACGCGGCGAAGCTGGAAGCCCTCCTGGACCAGGGCGTGGACTGCTTCAAGACCGACTTCGGCGAGCGGATTCCCACCGACGTCGCGTACTTCGACGGATCCGATCCCGAGCGGATGCACAACTACTACTCCTACCTCTACAACAAGACGGTCTTCGACGTGCTGCGAAAGCGGCGCGGTGACGGCGAGGCCGTGGTGTTCGCCCGTGCCGCCACCGCGGGGTCGCAGCAGTTCCCGGTGCACTGGGGCGGTGACTGCGAGTCGACCTACGAGGCCATGGCCGAGAGCCTGCGCGGTGGGCTTTCCCTGGGGCTGTCCGGGTTCGGGTACTGGAGCCACGACATCGGCGGTTTCGAGGGCACCCCGGACGCCGCGTTGTTCAAGCGGTGGATCGCCTTCGGCCTGCTGTCCTCGCACAGCCGCCTGCACGGCAGCTCGTCGTACCGGGTGCCGTGGCTGTTCGACGAGGAGTCCGTCGACGTGCTGCGGGTCTTCGCGAAGCTCAAGGCACGGCTGATGCCGTACCTGCACCACGCGGCGCTGCAGGCCACCACCGAGGGAACGCCGATGATGCGGGCGATGGCGCTGGAGTTCCCGGACGATCCGGCGTGCACCCACCTCGAACGGCAGTACATGCTCGGCGACAGCCTGCTGGTGGCGCCGGTGTTCTCCGACGGCGGCGAGGTGTCGTTCTACGTGCCGGACGGCGTCTGGACCGACTTCTTCACCGGCGAACCGGTGGACGGCGGCAGGTGGACAACGATGTCGTGCGACTTCCTCACGGTGCCGTTGCTCGTGCGGCCGAACACCGTCCTGCCGTGGGGGGCCGTCGACGACCGCCCGGACTACGACTACGCCGAGGGCGTCACGTTGCGGATCCACCACCTCGACGACGGTGCCTCGATCACGACCGAGGTCGCCGGATCCACGTTCCGCACGCACCGCAGCGGCAACCGGATCGACGTTCGGGTCGAGTCGCCGCCGGCGGCGTGGCAGGTCCAGTTCCCGGCCGGCGAACCGATTGCGGGCGCCGGAAACGCTCTCGCCGTCGAGAACCGGTGAGTGGTGGGTGGCCCGGCCGCCGTGGCGACCGGACCACCCGCCCCTTCTCACTTGAGGTAGCTGGAAAGCGGAATCCGTTGGTCACGCAGTGCTTTCGCGACGACGCCGGCGATCTGCTTGGCCCCGGCCGCCTCGAAGTGGGTGTGGTCGTTGCAGAAGAACGCGCCGACGGGGCCCGCGGTGTAGTCACCGTTGTTGGGGCACAGCTTGAGCGTGTTGTAGAGCGTGTAGCTCAGCTTGTGCAGGTCGATGACGGCCGCGCCGGCGGCCCGGCCCGCGTCGGACGTCTCGGTGAGGAAGCCGCGGGTGCCGACGGCCGCGTTGCCGCTGCACCTGATCGCCGAGACGGGCGTCAGGAAGATCGGGGTGACGCCTCGGTCCTTGGCGGCCTTGGCCATCAGGGCGAGGAGTTCCTTGTACCGTGCGGAACCCACGTGGCGAGGGCAGTTGCTGTCACCGTCGTTGATCCCGAACTGGATCATCAGGTAGTCGCCGGCCTTCATCCCGCTGGTGGGATCCAGCATGGTCAGCCAGCGCTGGTGGAACGTCCGCGGGCTCACCACGCACTCGCCGGCGGAGTCCTTGGTGCTCTTCACGTTGGACTCGTACAGCCAGGTCTGGATGCTCCGGCCGGCCACCGCGCTGTTCACCACGGTGACGTCGCCGGTGAACAGCGGGTCGAACTGGCTGCCCCAGCCCACGGGGCAGCTGGACTGCGGGTTGGACATCGTCGAATCGCCGGCGAGCCAGACCTTCACGCTCGCGGCGGCAGTGGACGACTCGGTGACGGGGGTGCAGTCGGCCTGATCCGCCGAGGCAGGACCGGCGTTGACGATGAAGGGGAGGGCGGCCAGCGCCACCAGTGACAAAAAACGTTTCCGCACAACAGTCTCCAGACGGCAGGGTTGTCTGATGTGGACGGCGTGGAAGAGAGACCTCGGCAGGTCGGCCACGGCCGCAACGGGAAGGCCGTCCCGACGCTCTCTCAGGCCGCGGTTCTCGGCCAGACGATCGCGCCGGGTGGGACCGCGGTGGTGAGCTGCCGGAACGAGCCGGACGGCAGGGTTCTCCGGTCGCGCAGCGCGGTGGCGACCAGCCGGGCGACCTCGATCGCGCCGGTCGCCTGGAAGTGCGTGTTGTCCTCGACGCCGTCGGGGTAGTGGGGATGCTGCCCGGCCTTGAGGTGCAGGAAGTACTTCTTCGTGCCCTCGGCGCCGGCGCGGTTGAACAGCGTCGTGCTGGACGCGGTGAGGTCGACCAGTGGCACGTCCTTGGCCGCCGCGAGCTGGCGCATCGCCGCCGGGTACGCGCCGTGGGTCGGGGATATGGTGCCCGAACTGGTGAAGCGGCGACGTTCGACGGACGTGACCAGGACCGGCTTGGCACCCTTGGCCCGGCTCTTGTCGATGTACTGCGAGAGATAGGACTTGTAGGTCGTCGACGGTTCGGTGTAGCGCGCCGGATCTTCCTTCTTCTCGTCGTTGTGGCCGAACGAGATCAGGAGAAGGTCGCCACGCCGGAGTTGGGCGAGAACGCTGTCGAGGCGTCCCTGGTCTGCGAAGCTCTTGGAGCTGGCTCCGGACAGGGCGGCGTTCACCGCCACGGCGCTGGAGGTGAGGAACACCGGCAACGCCTGTCCCCATCCGGTTCGGGGAGCCAGTGCGGACACATAGGTCGACGCGGTGGAGTCTCCGGCGACGAAGACGCGGACGGGGGTCGCCGCCGACGCGCTCGTGCCCGTGGTAGCCAGTGCGGCCACGAGGACACCGGCGAAAGTCGTGTGTTTCAGGTGCACAGGTGGTCTCCCTTGTGGGCCGGGGCGGAGGAGGACACTCTCACCGCGGGTTCCAGCCGTCGGTGCCCGCGAGGTACTTCTGCGGGGTGTGGTCACCGGCCAGTGAGTCCGGCAGCTGGGGCCGGTTCGAGTTCTGGGTGGCGCCGGGGCCGGTGTTGCGGTACTCGAAGAACCGGGCCTTCTTCCACGAGTTGTCGCTCATGTCGATCCACGGCTGGGAGTTCTTGAGCGTGGCGGTGAGAGTGGACTCGCGGAAGAGGACCTGGCCGTCGGGACGCCACGGCCTGCCCAGCTGGGTGGTGTCGCCGGTCGCGCCGGTGATCGTGCAGCGGTAGAAGAGCAGGCCGTACTTCCTGGCGGCAGGGGTGCTGGCAGCCGTGATCGGGCCGCCGGTGGTGCGCTTCTCGTGCACGGTGGTGCGTTCGAAGACCATGGTGCCGCCACCGAAGACGAAGTCGACGGTTCCTTCGACGTACGAGTCGGCCATGTAGGCGCGGGTCTTCTCGTTGACCAGGAACGTGTCCTGGTCGCCGAGCAGGCGGACGTCGCGGAACACGGCGCGGTCGGCGTTGAGGTGCAGCGCCACCGCCTGGTTCCCCTCGGTGCCGGGTTTCTCGGCGTAGTCGTTGGAAATGGTGAGGTTCGTGGCGGCGAAGTCGCGGCCGTCGACGAACATGCTGGCGCTGTTGAACGTGCCGCTGCTGCTCGCGCTGTTGTTGAACACGAGCACGGTCTGCGCGGGTGTGGAACCCAGGCCCTGCAACGTGATCGCTGTCCTGTTCGACGGCACCCGCACGATCTCCCGGTAGGTGCCCGCCTTGATCGTGATGGTGGTGCGCGCGGAGCTGTTGGCCGGCGCCGCGTTGATCGCGGCCTGCACGGTCCGGTACTGGGCGCTGCCGTCAGCCGCCACCGTCAGCGTGACCGCCGGTCCGGCTGAGGCAGGGGCCGCCGCACCGGTGCTCACCAGCGCGAGGACGGCCAAGGCGGCGGCACCCGCCACTCTCGGATTCATCGCTTCTCTTCTCTCGGCTCTTGCGCGCGGCACAGGTAAGCGCTTTCCTGGGTCGGCCAAGTATGGCGTTCCGGAGCGCGAAAATCGCTACAGGGTGGTGGGTTTTGGCTATTCGACGGTCGAATCGATGGTCGAACAGGTTCTGGGCACCCGTGCTCGGCGTCGTGGTCGTGGCCGGTCTGTGCGCTGTCCCTCCGGCGGCACAGGCCGAGCAGGTCCGACCGGGTGGAAGGTCTGTCGACTTCACCGGAGGGTGGCAGTTCGCGCTGGTCAACACCAATGGTGACGACGCGCCGCAACCCGGCGAGCACGACCCGGCGTGGCGGGACACGCGGCTGCCGCACGACTGGAGCATCGGGCTCGACCCGGTGGAAGGTCCGCACACGGGCGCCGGAACCGGCTTTCTGCCCGGTGGACTCGGCTGGTATCGCAAGGCGTTCACGCTGCCGTCTCGATTGGCCGGCAAGAAACTGTCGATCGAATTCGACGGTGTCTACATGGACTCCGATGTGTATCTCAACGGCGTACTGCTCGGCCGCCATCCCTATGGCTACACAGGATTCGCCTACGACCTCGACGCACGCACCGACGGCACACCGAACGTGCTCGCGGTGAAGGTCCGCAACCAGGTGCCCAGCAGCCGCTGGTACTCCGGCAGCGGCATCTACCGCGACGTCCGGCTGGTCATGACCGAGCCCGCGCACGTCACGCGTCACGGCGTGCAGGTGACCACGCCCGAGCTGGCGACCACGATCAAGTCCGGGTTCGCCACCCTGCGCGTGGCGACGACCGCCGTCAGCGAGACCGCCACCCAGGCGGAGATCGTCTCGACGGTCAGGGATCCGCGCGGCCGGATCGTCGGCAGGGCAACGACTCGTGCGGCACTGGCCGCGGCACCGAGCACGACCAGCACGGACATCAGGATCGCCGGACCGGCCCTGTGGTCGGTCGACCGGCCGGACCTGTACACAGTGGACAGCGAGATCCGGGTGCACGGCAGGGTCGTGGACACCGTCAGCACCCGCACGGGCATCCGGTACTTCGCGTTCGATCCGGACAACGGCTTCTCGCTCAACGGTGTGGAGACGAAGCTCAAGGGTGTCAACCTCCACCACGACCTCGGCGCGCTCGGCTCGGCGGTCTCGTCCGACGCGGTCGTCCGCCAGTTGCGGATCATGAAGAGCATGGGCGTGAACGCCGTGCGCACCTCGCACAACCCGCCCTCGCCGCAGTTCATCAGGGCGTGCGAGGAACTGGGCATCCTGCTGCAGGTCGAGGCGTTCGACACCTGGCGGTCGCCGAAGGTGAAGTACGACTACGGCCGGTTCTTCGACGCGAACAGCAGCGCGGACCTCCGCGAGATGGTGCACGCGGCCAAGAACTCGCCATCGGTGGTGATGTGGTCGATCGGCAACGAGATCCCCGACTCGAGCTCGGCCGCGGGCCCGCCGATCGCCCGGCGGCTCATCGACGACGTGCGCTCCGTCGACACCACCCGCCCGATCGTCATGGGCTCCGACCGGTACCGCCGTGTCCCCGCGATCGGCTCTCCGCAGGACCAGATCCTGCGGATGCTCGACGGACTGGGCCTGAACTACAACAACGCGTCCTCGATCGACGAGCTGCACACCCGTTACCCGGACAAGTTCTTCTTCGAGGCCGAGTCGTCGTCCTCCACGTCGACCCGCGGCTACTACCAGGATCCGGACCAGCTCAACACCGGCGAGAACCACACGCCGGGCAGGCGCAACACGTCTTCGTACGACAACAACCTGGAGACCTGGACCTACAGCGGCGAGTACGGCCTCAAGAAGGACCGCGACCGGAAGTGGTTCGCCGGCCAGTTCCTGTGGACCGGCATCGACTACATCGGCGAACCCACGCCCTACAACGTGTTCCCGGTGAAGTCGTCGTTCTTCGGCGCGGTCGACACGGCCGGGTTCCAGAAGGACTTCTACCACCTGTTCCGCAGTCAGTGGAGCAGTGAACCGATGGTGCACCTGCTGCCGATGGACTGGACCGGCCACCGGCCCGGCGAGCCCGTGTCGGTGTGGGCGTACAGCAACGCGGACACCGTCGAGCTGTACCTCAACGGCAAGTCGTTGGGGGAGCGGAGGTTCGACGAGAAGACCACGGTCTCCGGCTCGAAGTACCTGGAGACCACCGAGGCGACCGGGGACGACAAGAACGTCGTCACCGGCCCCTATCCCGGCAGTTACACCAGCCCCAACGGCAGCGCCGGCAAGCTGCACCTGACGTGGTCGGTGCCGTTCCAGCCCGGCTGGCTCGTCGCGGTCGCCAAGCGCGGTGGCGTGGAGGTGGCGCGGGACGAGGTCCGCACCGCGGGCGAGCCGCACGCGATCAGGCTGACACCGGACCGCAGGGTGACGAAGGCCGACGACAGGTCGCTCGCGTTCGTCACGGCCGAGGTCGTCGACCGCGCGGGTGTGGTCGTGCCGGACGCGGACGACCTGATCTCGTTCCAGGTCAGGGGCGGTGGCCTCGCGGGGCTGGACAACGGCCGGCAGGAGAGCGCGGAGAACTACCAGGCGAGCTCGCGCACCGCGTTCAACGGCAAAGCGCTGGCGATCGTCCGATCCGGACAGACATCGCCCGTGATCACGGTGACAGCACGCGCTCCCGGCCTGCGCACCGCGACCACCCTGATCGCGGCGATCGGCGGCAGGCCGGGCCCGGTGCGGGACACCGCCGATCCCGCGCCGGTACCGGCGCCCGCACCGGCGGCGGACGCTAGTTACTCGGGTGCCGCCGACACGATCCCGGCCGCGATGCTCGACGGGGACGCTTCGACGTACTGGTCGAACTACTACCTCAAGCGCGCCACGGGTCTGCTGCCCGCGGTGAGCCGGGCGCACGCGACGGACTGGGTGTCGCTGCCCGTTCCCGAGGGCGGTCCGGCAGGCTCGGTGCAGGCCTCGTTCCGCACCGACGCGTCACACGCCCTGCCGGCGTCGATCGCGGTGTCCTACTGGAACGGCCGGACGTTCGTGCCGGTGCGCGACGCGAAGGTCGAGTGGCCAGACGGCCAACCCGCGAGCATCACCTTCACCCCGGTGCGCAGCGACCGCATCCGCCTTGACCTCACCAGCTCCGCACCGGGAACCGCGCAAGGGTTCCTGGCTGTGTCGGAAGCAACGGTCGGACGTTAGGAGCGTCATGTTCCGCATGGCTTTGGCTTTCGCAGTCCTGCTCGGTCTGGTCGTCACACCCCAGGCCTCCGCGGCCGCGCTCGTCGAGGTGACGAACTTCGGGCCGAATCCCAGCAACCTCCGCATGCACGTGTACCGGCCGGACCGCGTGGCCGCCAGGCCGGGCATCCTGCTGGCCCCGCACTACTGCACCGGTTCCGGCCCGGAGATGTATCGCAACACGGAGTTCGCCAGGCTGGCGGACCAGTACGGGTTCGTCGTGATCTACCCGTCGGTGACCCGCGCCGAGAAGTGCTTCGACGTGTCGTCGCCACAGGCGTTGCGGCGTGACGCCGGCAGCGACCCGGTCGGACTGATCTCGATGGTGCGCTGGTCCCTGCGGCAGTACCGGGGAAATCCGGCCCGCGTGTACGTCACGGGCATCTCGTCCGGAGCCATGATGACCAACGTCATGGTGGCGAACTACCCGGACGTCTTCGACGCCGGCGCGGCGTTCGCCGGTGTGCCGGACGGCTGCTTCGCGACGAACAACGGCTCCACCTGGAACACCGAGTGCGCCAACGGCCAAGTGCTCAGGACGCCGCAACAGTGGGGTGACATCGCCCGGTCGGCCTACCCCGGCTACACCGGCGAACGGCCGCGCGTTCAGCTCTGGCACGGCACCGCTGACGACGTCCTGCGCTACCCGAACTTCGGCGAGGAGATCGACCAGTGGACCAACGTCCACAGGCTGTCGACCACTCCGACGTCCACCGACCACCCGCAGCCGAACTGGACCCGTCGCCGGTACAGCGACAAGGTCGAGGCGTACTCGCTGCAGAACGTCGGGCACAACCTGATGGCATCGGGGATGGCGTTGCGCGCCGTCCAGTTCTTCGGTCTGGACAGGGGATAGCGCGCGGGCGCACCGGATCACGTTTTGACACCCCGCGAGCTGCGCGGCGGTCACGACCGCCGCGCAGCCGAAACCGCGGGTCAGTTCACCTGGTAGGCCCTGATGATCGTCTGGGTCACCGTGTTGCCGTCCTGGTCCGCAGCGTTCGCGCGCAGCGACACGAACCCGGACGCCGGGTTCTGGATGACCGCCAACCAGGTGCCGTTCACGTGCAGCACCGGTACCCGCCGCCAGGTCTGCCCGTCGTTGTGGGAGACCTCGACCTGCTTCGGCCCGGCCTTGCCGCCCTGTGTGCCCGGCTGCCGGTCGACGCGCAGCGGTACCGGGAACAGCGCGTTGCGGGGCGCGCGGTTCGTCAGGTCGAGTTCGGGGTCGAAACCGATCGACAGCAGTGGCAGTGGTGTGGCGGCAGTGGTGTGCCCGGACCGGAAGGCCCATTCCGCGCTGACCTTCGTGGACAGCGGCCATCCCGGGTTGCTTCGGCTCGCCTCGGCGGTGAGCCGGTAGTTCGCCGCGCCCGCGGGCACCGTGAACTGCCCGCTACCGGGTTGACCGCTGCGGGCGATCTCCTTGCCGTCGATGTGGAGCACGGTGTCGCCGGTGTCACCGGAATCGGGGAACCCGGAGTGGCCGGCCGAGTCGGAGAACAGCGGCAGACGGGTGTTGATCTTCTCGCCCGCGCGGTACGCCAGGTGCGGCTCGGCCGAGAAGAAGCCCACCGGCCCGGTGACGCCCGGCCCGATCACGGCCTTTCCCCAGTCCACGGTGGCCTTCTCACCGGGCTTGAAGGTCCGCTTGGCGGCCTCGTAGCCCTGCGCGGCACCGCCCGCCGACACGCTCACGGTGTTCGCCCAAGTGGCGGGGGAGTAGTACTCGGTCCGCTCCCGGGGAAGCGGAGTCGGCGTCGACTCCAGCGCGCCCTCCAGGTCGTACTTCCCGTCGGTGGCGAACATCGACGCGTAACCCACGCCGTCCACCGGCGCCCGATAGGTCGTCTTCACCGTGGCCAGATCGCTGTTGCGCGGCCGGTAGGTCACGTTCGCCGGAATGTCCCCATAGCTGGGGAACACGAGCTCGTACCGGTACGGGCTCTCGGGCAAGCCGGTCAGCGTCACGGACGCGTTCGGCACCTTCGCCAGCCGAGCGCCCTCGGGGCCGAACGTGGCCGTCAACGGGAGCGGCGGTGCCTCCATCAACCGCACGGGACTGCCGGAGAAGTGGAACAGTGCGGAGTTCGCGCCCGCCTCTGCGATCGCCCGCGCCCGCGGACTGAACTCGAGGCCTTCACCGTCGCCCAGGGTGAACACCGCCAGTTTGCCCTGGAGATCGGCCGCGGCGATCTCGCCGGGTGTGGCACGTCCGACGTCCACAGCGGACAGCACGCGGGTGTCGGTCGTCCGCGGCGAGCCCGGTACCCATTCCACGGGCACCTCGAACGACTCGGGCTTGTCGACCGTCAGCCGGACCTGGGGCCGTTCGAGCTTCATCCGGTCGAAGTACCGGAATTCCTTGGTGTGCTTGGTGGTGGGCGCGGTGTAGTCGTTGTAGCTCGAAAAGCTGTAGTAGCCCACGCCACGCGCACCGGTGTCGATGACCATGCCGTTCGTCCAGGAGATCGGGCGGGCGTCCTTCTCGTCGGTCTGCACGGTGATCTTCTTGCTGTTCCTGGCGTCCAGCGTGACGACGGTGTCCTCGTGCAGGTCGACCTCCGGGTCGGCCACCCTGGTGCTCGTCGGCAGGGGCTGACCGAGCACCGCGGTCTGGATCGTGCCCAGCACGGCGTACCGGCCCGCAGGCAGTCGCACGGTGCTGTTGTTCCCCACCAGGTCGAAATCGTCCTGACCAGTGCCCAGCGCGACCCACATCGCGCTCGCCAGCAGGCCGTCGGCCGGTGCGGCGCCGTTCTGGTCGATCAGCTTCGTCGTCAGGTCGTAGCTTTCCGGTTCCTTGTTCGCGCCGACCGGTGTCTGGATCACCGTGTCGCCGGCGCCGCTCTTGGCAACGAGCCTGCCGCCGTGGACACCGATCTGGGCGGCGGAGTGGTCGAAGGTGACCGACACGGTGGCCTCGCCGTTGGCGGGCACCACGACCTGGTCGACGTTCGTGCGGAACGCCGGGACGTCCGTGCTCAGCCGCAGCGAAACCGGTGTGCCGCCGGTGTTGCTGTACGTGATCTGCTTGGTCAGCGCGGGCTGGTTGTGCGGCCACCGCACGAGACCGAGGCTCAGGCTCCCCGTGCTGGGGATGATCGTCTGCCTGGACGCCCGGCTCACGTCGAGCCGGCCGGCGCCCTGCTGGTAGATCGTGGCGTCGATCGGGGTCGCGCTGCCCATCAGCGCGGCCTTGATCTGACGGCCGGTCCACTCCGGATGCTGCGCGGCCAGGATCGCCGCGGCACCTGCCACGTGCGGCGTCGCCATGGAGGTGCCGGTCAGCCGCGCGTGGTGCTCGTCGACAGCGCGGTCGGCGAGCGTGCCCTCGGCCCGTGCGGCCACGATGTCCTCACCGGGCGCGGCGATGTCCGGTTTGACGGCGTAGTCCTTGAACCGCGGTCCGGGCTGCGAGAACCTGCTGTACCTGTCCTGCTTGCTCACACTGGCCACGGCCAGCGCGGCGTCCGCGGACGCCGGGCTCGCGACCGGCCTGCTCTGGCCGTCGTTGCCGGCCGCCACCACGAACAACGTGCCCTTCTCGGCCGAGAGCCGGTTGACCGCGATCTCCAGCGGGTTGCTGACGCCGTCGCCGGACCCGCCACCCAGACTCATGTTCACGACCTTGGCGCCGCTGTCCGCGGCCCACTGCATGCCCGCGAGGATCGCGTCGAACGGGCAGCCGCCTGTCTGGCAGACCTTGCCGATCAGCAGGTCCGCGCCCTTGGCGACGCCGGCGTACTGGGCGCCACGGCCGGCGACGGTCGAGGCCACGTGCGTACCGTGCCCCACGTTGTCGACGATGCCTTCGCCGGTGAAGTCCTTCTCGCCCTTCACGATCCCGGCCAGGTCGGGGTGTTTCGGGTCGTAGCCGGTGTCGAGGACCGCGACGGTCGCGCCCGCGCCGGTGTGCCCGGCCTGCCAGGCGGCCGGCGCGCCGACCTGCGGCACGCTCACATCCAGTGATGGATGAACCTTGCCGTTGAGCCAGATCTTGCCCGCACCTGCCTTGTCGAACAGTTCCGCGGCCTTGTTCTTCGGCGTGGCCACCGCGGAGAGCTCGACCGACGGCAGTTCACGGGTGATCTTGCCGAGCGTCCGGGCGCCTGGGGACTCGACGAGCAGCGGGATCTCAGACGTGTGGTCGTCGTCGTAGCCCAGGTCGATCAGGCCGGTCACGTCGAACAGCTTGCGATCCAGTGTGCCCGCCCGGATCAGCGGCTCGGCGACCGATGGGATCACCGTGACGCCCTGGGCGCTGACCGACTTGATGAACCGCACCGGCCCGAGCCGGGCGGCCGGCTGGATCTTCGCGTCCCAGGAGCCGTCCTTCCTGGTCACGGTCACCTTGTCGCCGGTGATCAACGTGACCGTCCTGGGCGCCTCGTCCGGCGCCGGTGTGGGTTCTCGCGCGGCTGCCGGTGAGACGGCCACACCGGTGGCCACCACGGCGAAGACCGTCGCATGGATGAAACCGCGTTTGCGCACAGATCGCCCCTTGTGACGTCGGCTGGTGTTTCCCCTTGCCTCCATGACTCGTTGAGCGGATCAATCTGTTTATTCGGGAAGCCGGTAAACGGTTCGCCGTCGACGTGAGTCTTCAAGAGTGATGGCTGACTACGACGACTTCGCCCGAGCGCAACTACCGCGGTTGCTGCGGTACGCGACGATGCTCACCGGCCAGCGGGAGCAGGCGGCTGATCTGGTGCAGGACGTGCTGGTCAAGGCGTACCGGCACTGGTCCCGGATCAGCGGCACGGATCACCCCGACCGGTACGTGCTGCGGATGGTGACCAACGGCTACCTGTCCTGGCGACATAGCTGGTCCGCACGTGTGATCGCGTCTGGTGACCTCCCCGACGAGGCACGGGCAGACGATTTCGCGTCGGACCACGCCGCGCGCGAGGACATGTGGCAGCGCTTGGCGCGGCTGCCCAAGCGCCAGCGGGCCGTGGTGGTGCTGCGGTACTACGAGCAGCTGCCCGATTCCGAGATCGCCGGGCTGCTCGGCTGCGCCCAGGCCACCGTCCGGGCACACGCCCACAAGGCATTGGCGGCACTGCGAAACGGCTTGGCCATCGAGCAGATGGCAGAGGCCAGGGAGACGTGATGAACATCGAGAACCTGATCAAGGACACTTTCACGGCGCGCGAACACGACGCGCCCGACAGCGATGCGGTGCTCGCCGCGGCGCGTCAACGCATCGACAGCAGGCGCTCCGGGCTGAGCCTGCCGCTCGCGGTCGCCGCCGGGGCGACCGTGCTGACCCTCGGCGCCGCCACCGCCGTGGTGCTGAACCGGCCGGATCCCGCGGAGCAGTCCCAGAACATCGCCACCGCCAACGGGCCTCAGGACAGCCAGACCCCTGCGGCCACCGGACAGGCCTTGGCGGGCCTGCAGATGCCCTACTCCCTTGGCTGGCTCCCGCCGGGCTCGGTCGCCTACCGGACGCAGCGAATCAACATCGGGTCCAGCGCGGCCAACCCGGACGCGCCCCTGTACGGCGGTGAGTACATGCTGACCGTCACGGCCGACGGCCAGGTCCTGCAGGTCGACGTCCAGCAGTTCCGGATGGTGTCGGTGGACGAGGCGATGTTCAAGTCTGGCCCGGGCAAGTCCGTGACGATCAACGGGCAGCGCGGGGTCGAGAGTGCGGTGTCCACCGGGCCAGGTGGTTACGAGCTGTACGTGGAGCACCCCGACGGCGGTTCGATGTACGTGCACGTGTCCGCCGAGCACGGCAGCGAAGCGCCCGCACAGCAACTCGTCGACACCGGCCGCCGGATCGCGGAGAACATCCGATTCCCGGGCACGACGACCGTGACCCCGGCGTACGGCCTGCGCGACCTGCCCAACGGAATGCGGATCTGCGCCTTCGAGGTCGCACAGAGCCCGGACCGGTCTCCTGCGGGGCAGGGGACCAACACGAGCTACTCGCTGGGCACGTGCACGGTCCTGCCGTCGATCTTGGTCAGCAGCGCTGTCGTCGGCGGCCCGCCCGACACACCGGGACAACCTGTGCAGGGCCACGCGACGCGCTACCTCGACGAGAACGGCTACCGCCGGTTGTGGATCCTCGACGCGGTCGGGGGAGCCCCGGTCGCCATCGCCGGGCAGGTACCGCAGGCAGACCTGTACGACATCGCCAACCGGCTCGTCCTGCCGCGCTGACCGCGGCTCGAACAGGGGTGTGAGCCAGAACCTGTTGCCGTTCTGGGGGCTACAGGTTCTGGGGTGACTGGGATGTGGACGCGGCGGCGTCGTGCGGCTCGGCCGGGTTTCGACGAGGTGGAGCATCGCTCGACTCCGCCGATCCGCAGCGGTCCTTTGCCTCCGACCAGCTGGTGGTCGAGGTCCCACCAGATGTCGGCAAGTGCCTCGGCGTGCGGAAACAGGGGACTGTTCCGCGCCCTGTTCGGCAGGAGCAGACCGATCACCAGATGAGCGTCGCCGCAGGGGAAGATCACCACGCTCTCGGATCGCGACGGGCGTTCCGCGACGGGCGCACCGGAGTGCACCGCGGCCGACATGAGCGCCGTGCTCGACGCGAACGTCGTCGGGACGGCGACCAGCATGGACACGTTTCAGAGAACCGGGTCGGGCTCTGGCCATCGACGCGCAGGGGCGAGGGTGGGGCGCTTCGCGGTGCGCCCGTCTCCGGACGACTTGCCGAGGGCACGCCGCAGGAGCCAAGGGCCGACGTAGCTCACGGCCCAGCGCAGTTCGACTCCAGCGCGCCGCCATGTCGAGGGCTTCCGTTGTGGTTCAAGAGGATTGGTCCACAGATCGGCGCCGTCCGGCAGGTCCAGCGCGTGAGCGACGGCTGCGGCGAGGCGGGTGTGGCCGAGCGCGTTGAGGTGTAGCCGGTCCGCGCTCCACAACCGCCGGTCCGTGCAGATCGGGTACACCGAAAGGTCCACCACGGTGACACCGTGCCGGTGGGCGGCCTCCCGCACGCGGGCGTTGAAGTCCAGTGTTCGCCTGGTGAGCCCACGCGCGGCAGGCACCAGGAGCCCCGGGTCGGGCAGCGTGAAGGCGACGACGCGCGCACCGGCACCGGTCAGCGCCTCGAACATGCTCTCCAGGTGTCCGGCCACGGCGACGGCGTCGAACCGGGGGCGCAGCAGGTCGTTCAACCCCGCCAACACGGTGACGAGGTCAGGGCGCAGGCTCAGCGCGATGGGCAACTGCTCTGTGCGGACGTCGCTCGTGACGCGTCCCCTGACCGCGAGGTTCGCGTACCGCAGCCGCGGTTGCACCGCGGTGAGTTGTTCGGCGAGGCGGTCTGCCCAGCCCCGATACCCGCGGATTTCGTCGCCGTCGTTCATGCCCTCGGTCTGGCTGTCCCCGAGTGCCACGTAACGCAGGTAGGTGCCCGTCACCGTTGTCCTCAGTTCGTAGGTTCAGAAGATCATGGTGTCAGGATCGGGCGGTCGTGGCGCGATTCGCGTCACATCCCGTGCAGCGCACGGCTCTGCCACGCGCGGCGTTCCGCGCCCGCCGCATCCAGCACAAGTGCCGAACGGGTGTCGAAGACCATCGTTGCCCGCTCGCGGGGTTCGTAGCGGGGCCGGCCGAGGTCGCCGGACTTGGCGAACTGAACCCAGGCGGTGTGCATGGCCGCCGCGAGGTTGCGCGGCTGGTGCGCACCGAGCAGGCGAGGGCGGGAGTCGGTCTGCCAATGGAACTCGTAGATCCACGTCGGTGCCGTCCGGGTTTTTCGCCACTGAGAACGCCGCGCTCATCGAGCTGATGTACACCATCGCCTCGATCATCAACGGCAACATCGTCGAACCGGAACTGCTCGACGCACTCGTCGAGACCGCGGTCGAACAGTTCCTGCGCGGCGCCGGCCCGCTCGTGTGACGACCTGACGTCGCGAGCTCAGATCTTGCCGGTACCCGCACCCTGGGTAACCAGCGCTTTCACGGTCGCCGGCGTGTCCAGGGCGTAGGCGTAGTAGCCGCGCGGGTCCTCCACGCTGCCACCCACCACCGGTTCGCCGCTGTTGACGTAGACGTTGTCCCGCTCGACGATGCTGCCCTTCGGGCCCGCGTAGCTGTTCGTCATCGGCTCCTCGACGTTCTCGAAGTAGTTGCCCTCGACCCAGCAGCCGGACTTGTTCTGGCAGGCGACGCCCGTGTCGCTGTTGGCGACGTAGTAGTTGTTGAACACGTGCACCGGGTTGCCGAAGCGGGTGCGCGGGTTGCGCTGCGGCGTCCGGTCGAAGAAGTTGTGGTGGTAGGTCACCTTGAGGTACCCGGTGTCCTGCGCGGCGTTGCCGTCGTCATGGCCCAGCAGCATGTTCTTGGTGTGGTGGTGGGTGTGGTTCCACGACACGGTCACGTAGCTGGACCCGCGCTTGATGTCGATCAGGCCGTCCTTGCCCGCCGACAGGTCGTTGTGGTCGATCCAGACGTGGTGGGAGAACATCTGCACGTTGATCGAGTCGTCGTTGGCGTTGCGGAACACCAGGTTGCGGATGATCACGTTGTGCACCGCGTTCGCCGGGGGAGTGGTCACCGAGCTCACCGGCAGGCCGATGTTCAGCCCGCCGCCGGTGATGCCGGAGTTCGCGCCGACGCCGATGACCGTCTTGTCCGAGGAGACGTCGTACATGCCCGCCGCCAACGTGATCATGCCCTGCACGCGGACCACGCGCGGTCCTTCGGCCTTGATGGCGGCGATGAAGTCGGCCGCCGTGGAGACCGTGACCTCCGGGCCTCCCGCGCCGCCGGTGGTCCCGCTCTGGCCGAGCGCCGTCACCGAGGCGAACCCGATGGGCGCGGCCTCGGCGGCGGACGCGGTGGCCACCGACGTGGCTCCGCCGACGAGCACCGCGGCGAGCGCGAGAGCGCTTGTCCTCCTCATGAGGTCCTCCGTTGGACTCGGCCGACGCCCGCGCCCGCGGTGACGAGCGCTGGTACGTCGGCGGCGTTGTCGAGCGAGTAGGCGTAGTAGGTGCGGGGTTCGACGACGGTGCCGAGGGTCTGCGGGGTACCGGAGCCGACGTAGACGTTGCCGCGCTCCATGACGCGGCCCGGTCCGCTCTTGTCGTAGCCGGACAGGACCGGGTGGGCGACGTTCTCGAAGTAGTTGGCCTCGACCAGCACTCCGGCGTCCTCTGTGGACGCGACGCCGTAGAGGGAGTTGCCGCGGTAGTAGTTGTTGTAGACGTGAACGGGCTCGCCGAACCGCACGCGCGGGTGCCGCTGGTCGGTGCGGTCGAAGAAGTTGTGGTGGTAGGTGACGCGGAGCTTGCCGCGGTCGGCGGTGTAGGTGTCGGAGTGGCCCAGCAGCGCGGCCTTGCTGTGGCCGTGGAAGTGGTTCCACGACACCGTGACGTAGTCGGACTGCCGCTTGACGTCGAGCAGGCCGTCGAAGCCGCGCGACAGGTCGCAGTGGTCGATCCACACGTGGTGCGCGGAGTTGGTGACGCTGACGGAGTCGTCCGAGGCGCCGGTGAAGCGGAGGTTGCGGATGATCACGTTGTTGCCGGGACGGGTGGTCGAGCCCAGCTGCAGCCCGCCGCCGGTGATCTCGGCGGTGGAGCCGATCCCGAAGATCGTCTTGTTCGCGACGACGGTCAGCATGTCGCCGACCTCGATGCGCCCGGACACCGAGATGACGTAGGGCTCCTTGCGCCCGACGTAGTCCCGCAGCGCCGCCGCGGTCGTCACGGTGACGGCCTGGCCGCCCGCGCCGCCGGTGGTCCCGTTCTGGCCCAGCGCGGTCACGCCCGCGAAGCCGTCGGCCACGGCGTCGGCGGCCGGGTCGGCCCACGCGGCGCGCGGCGCGGTGGCGAAGGCGGTCAGCGCCGCGCCCGCGAGCAGCCGTCGTCGGTTGATGGGGCTCATGGTGATCCTCCGCGTCCTGTCAGTTCCGGCCGACGCCGACGCCCGCCGGAACGGTGCCGGGCAGGCTGGCGGCGCTGTCGGGGGTGTAGGCGTAATAAGTGCGCGGCTCCACCACGGTGCCGAGCGTCTCGGGGGCGCCGGAGCGGACGTAGACGTTGCCGCGCTCGACCACGCGCCCCGGTCCGCTCTCGTCGTAGCCGGAGTAGATCGGGTGAGGGACGTTCTCGAAGTAGTTGGCCTCGACCAGGACTCCCGCGTTCTCGGTCGACGCGACGCCGTAGAGGGTGTTGTTGCGGAAGTAGTTGTTGTAGACGTGGATCGGCTCGCCGAAGCGGACCCTCGGGTGTCGTTGCGCGGTGCCGTCGAAGAAGTTGTGGTGGAACGTCACCCGGAGCTTGCCGGTGTCCTGGCTCGCGTTGGAGTCGGAGTGGCCCAGCAGCGCGGTCTTGCTGTGGTCGTGGAAGTGGTTCCACGAGACGGTGATGTAGTCGGCGCCGCGGACGATGTCGATCAGCCCGTCGGCGCCGCCGCTGAGGTCGCAGTGGTCGATCCAGACGTGGTGCGAGGACTGCTGGATGCTGATCGCGTCGTCGTCCGCGCCGGTGAACCGGAGGTTGCGGATGATCACGTTCTGCCTGCGGTACAGGTCGAGGCCGCCGCCGGTGATCTCGGCGGCCGACCCCAGGCCGATGATCGTCTTGTTCGACCGCACGCCCTGCTTGCTGCTGATCCGCATCACCCCGTCGACCTGGATGACGTACGGCTCGTTGCGGTCGCAGTAGTCCAGGAACGCGTCCGCGTCCCGCACCGTGACGACCGGGCCGCCCGCGCCGCCGGTGGTGCCGTTCTGGCCGAGTGAGTTCACCCCGGCGAAGCCGTCGGCGGTGGCGAGCGGGGCCGCCCACGCGGGTTTGGTGGTCGTGGCCAGCGCGGTCGCGGCGGCGCCCGCGAGGAGCGCCCGTCGGCTGATGCTGCTCATGTGCCCGTCCTCCTCAGACTCGGCCGACACCCGCACCGGCGGGCACGACGGTGGGGACCTCGACGGCCCGGTGCGGTGTGTAGGCGTAGTAGGTGCGCGGCTCGACGACGGACCCGCGCACCTCGATCTCGTGGTTGCACTCGACGAGGACGTTGTCCCTGGCGACCATCCGGCCGAGGTCGCCGCTGAAGTCGACCCGGCCGGGGTTGTTGACGCTGAAGAAGTAGTTGCCCTCCAGCACCACGCCCGCGTCCATCGCCGACGCGACGCCGTAGCTGTTGTCCCGGTAGTAGTTGTTGTAGACGTGCACCGACTCGCCGAAGCGGACTCGCGGGTTGCGCTGATCGGAACCGTCGAAGTAGTTGTGGTGATAGGTCACCCTGAGGCGCCCTGCGTCCTGTGCCGCGTTGTCGTCGTCGTGCCCGAGCAACAACGTCTTGTCGTGGTCGTGGAACCTGTTCCAGGAAACGGTGATGAAATCGGATCCGCGTTTGACGTCGACGGCTCCGTCATCGCCGTTGGAGAAGTCGTTGTGGTCGATCCAGATGTGGTGGCTGAACATCTGCACGTTGATCAGGTCGTCGGTGGCATCCCGTCGCTGGTGCCGGTGGGCAGCGCGATCGTGCCGCGGACCTGCACCACCAGAGGTTCTGGTCGAGCGATGTGGTCCAGGAACTGCGCGGTCGTCGTCGCCGTGACCACCGCGCCCCCCGCGCCGCCGGTGGTTCCGCCCTGCCCCAGCGCGGTCACCCCGGCGAACCCGTCGGCGGGTCCGGCCGCCGTGGCGGGCGGTGCCCCGGCCACCACGACCACCGCGGCCACCACCACCGCGGCCCGTGCGAGGGCGCGTTCGTACCCGGCGTGCGTCCGCATTTGGGTGGTCCTTTCGAGAATAGAGCTTCCGTAACGGGGTGACGTTGGGAAAGCACTTTCCTGATTCGGACCATAAGACCTGTGTTTCCGGCGTGTCAACGTCGCATCACATACGCGAACCGGTTCACATACGTGGCCTTGACGATTGCTTTTGGGTAGGGTTCGAATGGTCCTTGTGGTCGATCAAATTCGAGCTTGTGGAGAATAGTGTCGAATGAATTCGACTGGAGCGGGCGATCACACCGACAACGTCGCCGGCAGTCCGAGATGTGGCGGTCAGCCGCACCCGAGACACTGGACGTGACGAAGGAGGTTGCGATGAAGCGGCTGGGCGTGGTCGTGCTGGGCGTGGTGCTGCTCCTCGTCGGGATCGCTTTGCTGGTGCTGCCAGGCCCGGGGCTGCTGCTCGTGCTCGCCGGCCTGATCACTCTCGCCTCGGAATTCCCGAAACTGGAGCGCTACGTCGATCCGGTTCGCGACCGCGCCATGAAGGCGGCGGAGGACAGCGTCGCATCGCCGCTGCGCCTCGCTGTGTCCGCGGCGGCGGGCTTGGCACTGGTCGCGGCGGGCGTCGTGTGGGGCCTCGTGCGGTGGTTGCCTCTGGCCGGATGGAGCACGGGTACGAGCTTGATCCTGTCCGGACTCTTCCTGCTCGGGTTGCTGGCCTGGAGTTGGCGCCACGTTCGTGCCCGTTCCGCCGAGCCGAAGTCGCACGGTTAACGTCCGCCGCGGGCGGCTCCCGGTTCACGATCACGGTGCCGCCCGGTACGCGGTACCTCCTGGAAGAGGGTGGCTCGGATCCGGAACCTGTGCGGGAAGCGTTGCGCACCCGGCGGTCGCGCGGTCGAAGCCTCCCTAGCAGCTGCCGTCCGACTCCCTCAGACCCGTGTTGGCGCCCGCCGTGCGGCTCACGACGTTCGGCACGCAGCCGGCCTGGTCGAGGGTGAAGCCGTAGGGCACGGAGACGGTGGTGGTGGACTTGACGTCGGGACCGGCGGGCTTGTGATCGCTGCTCGGGGCGGACCACGTCACGTTGTCGAAGACGTTGCCGCTGACCTGCCAGTAGCCGGCCTCGGTGGTGTAGAAGGTGCCGAGGACGTCACGGGAGTTCTTGAAGTAGTTGTTGTCCACCTTGGCCTTGGCGCCGGCCCGCGAGTTGATGCCCGACTCGTTGAGGCTCACGTAGTGGTTGTTGTACATGTGGGCAACGCCGCCTCGCAGCAGAGGCGCCCGGGAGTCGATGTTCTCGTACAGGTTGTGGTGGTAGGTGATGAACCCGTTCGAGCGGTCGCTCTCGCTGGACCCGACCAGCCCGCCGCGACCGGAGTTGCGCAGGGTGCTGTAGGACAGGGTCACGTACTGGGTGTCGTTCTTCATGTCGAACAGGCCGTCGTAGCCTTCCGACTCACCACCCGACGCCAGAAGGTTGACGTGGTCGACCCAGACGTTGCGGACGTTGCTCTCCATCCCGATGGCGTCGCCGCCGTTGGACGTGGGAGAGCCCGACTTCTTGACGTTCCGGACGGTCACGTTCCGGATGATGATGTTGCGGGACTCGCGGATGTGGATGCCCAACTGGTCGAAGACGGCTCCGCCGCCGACGCCGATGATGGTGACGTTGCTGGTCCGCTTGAGTTCGATCAGGCCGGCGGCGGTGTCGCAGCTGTTGCCCGAGACCTTGGCGGTGTTGCCGTGGTTGATCGTGCCCGAGACCTCGATGATGATCGGCGTGCTGCTGCTCGCCCGGCCGCACAGGGCCTGGTGGATCTGGGTTCCCGTGGTGGCCCGAACCGTCGCCCCGCCCTGGCCGCCGGTGGTGCCGCCGTTCTGGGACGCGTAGCCGGTCGCGACGCCGGCCGCCGCCGATGCCGGTGACATCGCCAGCACCGCGCTGGTCGAGGTCGCGACGGCCAACGCGGCCACGACCGCGGGGATCCGCCATGCGACTGATCGCTTCATTTCGTCTCCTGCGTCTTCGAAGGTTGGACGGGTGTGGGCGCACTCGAAATGGAGGTGGCGGCAATACCGGCGGAAACACCGGTGATTCGCTTTGTCGCGCGTTTGTCCGTGCGCAGACTCCTGCGTCGCCTCCTTGCGAGCAGGATTGTCTGACGGATTCCCGTCGACGCTGATCGCGTTGGCGGCCGGAATCAGCATCGCTGGGAACGCTCCCAGCGAGTATTGCGCAACGTTGCGTGACTGGCAATAAAATTCACGGTTATGAACACTGGACGCGTTGATTGCACGTGTGCGACGTGACTTCGCGGCGACCGCCCGACTGATTCACGGACATGAATGCGGGTTTGCGGAGTCGAATCATGACGGGGATCTTGTCGAAATGGTTCGCGATGGCGATGGCCTCAGGATTGGTGCAAGTCACGACCGCGTGAGCGACGGCGAAGTCGGTCTACCTCCCAGCCAGGTGGCCCCAGACCGTCGAGGTGCCGCCGGCACGCCTGGGAATCGCGGTGATCGTGCCGCGTGGCGCCGCGGTTCGTACCATCGGTGAGAAGACAACGGTCGGGGGATCTCCAGTGAGGAATTCAGTGACTTCGGGCGAAACAGCGTCAGTGGCCAACATGCAGACCAGCGACCATGACGGCGTGCTTGTCGTTGCCATCAGCGGCGAACTCGACATGATCAGCGTGGATGCGGTGGGAACAGCCCTGTTCGAGCACCTGGCCAAGCAACCGGACGGCCTGGTGGTGGAGTTGGCCGTGGACTTCATGGGCTCGTCCGCGCTGTCGATGCTGCTGGAGCTGCACGGGCGGGCACAGCACGAGAAGGTGGGTTTCGCCATCGTGGCCACCGCGGTGGCGGCTGCGCGTCCCTTGATGGCCAGCGCACTGACCCAGGTACTTCCGGTGGCTCAGTCGGTGGACGAGGCCGTGAAGTCGATCCAGGAGGAACGCAAGCCGGGCTAGCGGCTCTGATGGCGGTGCCGGGTGGACGCTGCGGAGGTGGGCCGGCCGGTCCTGACGCGGTGCATCCTGGGCCGGCCGCCTTCGGGCCACCGGCAGCCGGCCGGAATGTCTGTCGAAAGGCAGACGTGCCGACGTGATCCGGGTGATCGAATCGGGGCATGAAAGCGCTGATGACGCTCTTGGCCGCGGTCGGTGTGCTTGCGGGAGGCGCGGGGCCCGCCACCGCTGCCGAGGGCCTGACGTGGCGGGAGTGCCACGAGGGGCTGCTGTGCGGTGAAGTCCTGGTTCCCGCCGACTGGACCCGTCCGGCCGGCGGCACCCGGATCGCCGTGCCGCTGCTGAAGATCCCGGCTCGGGAGCAGAAGGCCGGTGTTCTTCTGCTCAACCCCGGTGGCCCGGGGGCGAGCATCCCCAACTTCGCGTTTCCCGGCTACCGCGACCAGTTCGCGGACCTCGCGGCGCGGTTCGACGTCGTGGTGTTCGACTCGCGTGGCATGGGCGTCGCCTGTCCGAGTCCCAATCCTGCTCCGTTGTCCTCACCGGTGACTGAGCCCGCCCATCGCGAGTACGCCGCCGCCAACGGCCGGTTCGCGGTGGACTGCGCGGAGACGATGGGCGCGTACCGGGGGCGTCTCAACGCTCGTCAGGTCGCGCACGACATGGACGCCGTCCGGCGTGCGCTGGGTGAGCGTCGCCTCAACTACTTCGGCAACTCGTACGGCACGGTGTACGGGCAGTTGTACGCGGAGCTGTTCGGTCACCGGGTCGGGCGGATGTACCTGGACAGCGTGCTGGACCACACCCGGCGCGACCCGGCCGAGTGGGCTCGGGCCGGTGCCGTCGCGGCGGAGAACAACCTCCACCGGTTGGCACGGTGGTGCGCGGCCGACGCCGGCTGCGCACTGCACGGCAAGGACGTGATCGCCGTGTGGGACCGCGTGCTGTCCACGCCCGGCCTGGATGTGTCCGCGGTCCTCAGGTGGGCCGCGGCGCGGATCGGCAACGACAGGGGCTGGACCGCGTTGGCCACCGGACTCGCGCAGCTGGAGGCGGGCGACACGACGGCGATCACACCGCGGCCCGGCCCGTCCGATGTCAGTCTCGCGAGGACGGCGTTCTGCGCGGACTTCCCCTTCCCCGACGACTTCCCGGCCGTGAAGCGGGTGGAGGACCGGTTGCGGGCGGTCGCGCCTCGGCTGGGATGGGCGGCGGCCCCGTGGCGGGTTTCCGGGCACTGCTCGGGTGTGCCTGAGGAAGGGCTCAACCCGCCGGCCGCGTTGTCCGCGATGCGGAACGTGCTGGTGGCGAACGGCGAACACGATCCGTTGACCCCCGCCGAGCACGGCCGCAGAGTCGCCGCCCAGTTGGGAGGCACGTACCTGTCCGTGGAGGGCGACCACGGGCTGTACCTCAACGGCAACGCCTGCGTCCGCGACCACGTGCACCGCTACTTCCTGGCCGGGGAGCTACCCGCGCCGGACGCGCGGTGCGGCACACCGGTCTGACCTGGCCGTGTACAACTGGGGAATGGACGACCGCCGGCCGGCGAGGCTTCGCGGCACCATCGGAGGCGACGCGTTGTTCGCCGGTGCGGCCGCGGTCGTCGTTTCGGTGCTCGGACTGGTCGAACACCGTTCCGCCAGTCCCGTCGTCATGGTCGCCGCGTCGGTCGCGGTGGCGGTTCCTTTGTTGCTGCGACGTCGTTTCCCGCTGATCACGGCGTTCGCCTCCGCCGCGATCGTGATCGTCATCGCCGTGCCGGACTGGTCCGGGCGCCTGGTCGCCATGGCGGCGTTCGGTTCCGCCGCGTACTGCCGTCCGCGGCCGGCGGTGTTCGTCGTGGCCGTCGGATGGTTCCTCGTCCTGTCCGTCGCCGGAGTTCACTCACCGACGGCCGCGACCTGGACGGACCTGCTCCTCCTCGGCATCGCGCCGGTCGCCGTCGGCTACGCCCTGCGCATGCACCGCGACCGCGCCGACCACGCTGAACGCCTCTACCGGGAAGAGACCCGCAGCGTGATCGCCGAGGAGCACGCCCGCATCGCCCGCGAGGTGCACGACGCGGTCGGCCACCATCTCACCGTGATCCGGATGCAGGCCAACGCCGTCCGGCACGTCGCCCGCGCTCTGCCGCCGGTCGCCGACCGGGCGCTGGTCACGATCGCCGAGGTCTCGGCCACCGCGCTCACCGAGGTCCGCGACGTTCTGGCCGCACTGCCCACCCACGGCACCACGCTGACCGACCTGGACGCCCTCGTGGACCACGCGACCGGCCCGAACCGCACCGTGACCCTCACCAGGGACGGCCCGGCGCCGGGCGGCGTGCCGCCACTGGTCGATCACGCCGGTTACCGGCTGGCCCAGGAGGCGCTCACCAACGCGCTGCGCCACTCCGATGCGACCAGGGTGGACCTGCGCCTCCACCACACGCCGGAGGCCGTCGTGATCACCGTGGCGGACAACGGTTCCACCACGCCCGGCCCGACAGCCGACGGCACCGGGCTGCGCGGCATCCGGGAACGGACCCGGCTGCTCGGCGGAACCCTGCGGATCGAGCCGAACCGGCCCAGCGGCTGGTTCGTCGAAGCCCGCCTCCCGCTGGGCGAGCGGCGATGATCCGCACACTGGTCGCCGACGACCAGGAGCCCGCGCGGTGGGCACTGCGCCTGGTTCTCGACGCCGAGCCGGACATCGAGGTGGTCGACGAGGCCGTCGACGGCGCCGAAGCCGTCGAAAAGGCCCGGTGGATGAGCCTGGACGTGGTGGTGCTCGACCTGCGGATGCCGCGGATGGACGGGCTGGCGGCCCTCCGCCGGATCACCGAATCGGTCACCCCCGCGCCCGCCGTGGTCGCGCTGACCACGTTCGACGTCGACGAGTACCTGTTCGGCGCGCTCCAGGCGGGCGCGGCGGGCTTCGTGCTCAAGGACAGCGAACCGGCGTTGCTCGTCGAGGCGGTCCGCGCGGCGTCGAGGGGACAAGGGCTGATCGACCCGCAGGTCACCCGCCGCGCCATCCGCCGGTTCGCGCAGATCGCGCCCCGGCCCGCACCGGCCGGGCTGAACCTGCTCACCCCACGCGAACTGGAGGTGCTGAGGCACGTGGCGCGCGGGCTCAGCAACGCCGAGATCGCCCGCGCCCTGACCGTCGGTGAAGGCACGGTCAAGACCCACGTGGCGCGTGTGCTCGCGAAACTCGGCCTGCGCACTCGCGTGCACATGGTGATCTACGCCTACGAGCACGCCATCCTGGGCACTTCCTGACGTGTGGGGTGCCAGAACCCCGCATTCGCCCGCCGAGCTGCAGTGATGAGGTTCTCTTGTTCTGACGGCTCGATCAGCCGACAGGGACACCGAGGAACAGGATTCGCGTGCTCTCGAATTTCCGTGATGAGGCCCTCGTCGTCGAACGAGATCCGGAAAATGTAGATATTTCGACAGTCTGCGGTGACACTCACCTCTCGGTCAACGATCTCAACCTGGGGGAATTGGTGAAGATCGTGCCGAAATAATCGATGACCGCCTCCTTGTCCTGGAAATCGAACCACAGGCCTGGGGTGCCGTCGGGGGGCGAGAGGGATGATCTCCCGCACTTCGTCGTGCAAGAGCTCCGCGACTGCTCATTTGTGTCCAACATGGACTGCCGGCACGCCGGCCGTCCAGCGGATGGCCATGACGGGAATCGTCTCGGTGACGTCGTGGTCCGTGGCCGCGGAGTTCCATCCGGACATGACCATGGGCGGCCGCACGTTCTTCGTGGGTGAGCATGCCGCGGTTCTCCGGTGGCATCGATCCGCGAAGCAGGAGGGTCCTGGGAACGTCCTCAATGGACTGGGCCGTCGATCAAACGGACTTGGCGGTCGCGGTCGCCAGATTGGTCTCGATCGTGGCGAGTGCGTCCAGCACCGGTGCCAGAGTGGCCGGTGGCAGGTCGCCGACTGTGGCGGCCTCCAGGTCGTGCCACATCCGCTCGATCTCCGTCCGCATGGCGTCGCCCGCGGAGGTGGAGGACACCAGGGTGGCCCTTCCGTCGAGGGGATCGGGCGTCCGTTCGACCAAGCCCGCCTTCTCCAGGCGCTGCACCATCCTCGTGACGGTCGCCGAATCGGAGTCCAGCACGGCTATCAGTTCCGTCTGGCGCACCGGGCCCGAGTCCCACAGGTGCATGAGGAGCAGCTCCTGGCCGCGGTGCAGGCCCAGGTCGCGCAGGAGCTGACCGGCCAGCATCCGGTGGAGCCGGACGACCCGGAACAACGCGTGGCTGACAGGTCCTCGCTCCGCAGCGCTCGGAACCTTCCGCGTACCTCGTTCTAGGGCCACGGATACATGCTCCCCGTCCGTTGTGGTGAAAGCGCGGGCAAACCCTCGTTCCGGTGGTCCAGTTCACACTCCGCACCGGAATTCCTCGGGCACTTACCTGTTTAACTAGTTAAGTTGCCGAGCAGATGCGGCGACACTGCGGAGCGGAGTGGCAATGACGAACGAGAAGATCATCGCGGTGCTGGGCTCGACAGGCGCCCAGGGTGGAGGCCTGGTCAGGGCGGTTCTGGACGATTCCGACGGCCCGTTCACCGTACGGGCCATCACCCGCGACGCCGGTTCGCCGAAGGCTCGTGCGCTGGCCGAGCTCGGCGCCGAGGTCGTGGAGGCGACTCTGGAGGACGAGGCCTCGCTCCAAGCCGCGTTCGAGGGTGCTCACGGCGTCTTCGTGGTGACCAACTTCTGGGAGTCCATGTCCGCCGACGTCGAACTGGCGCAGGCCGCGACGGCAGCGCGGGCCGCGAAGGCGGCTGGCGTCGCCCACGTCGTCTGGTCGACGCTGGAGGACACCCGCGAGGTCATCCCGGTGTTCGACGAGCGGGTGCCGGTGCTGCAGGACCGCTACACGGTGCCGCACTTCGACGCCAAGGCCGAGGCGGACGCGTTCTTCCGCGACTCGGGCGTCCCGACGACCTACCTGCGGACCACCTTCTACTGGGAAGGGTTCGCCCAGGGCTCCGGGCCGCGACGGGGCGAGGACGGGCGGCTCGTGCTCACGCTGCCGATGGGCGACGCCAGGCTGGCGGGCATCGCGGCGGAGGACATCGGCCGGACCGCCTACGGGGTGTTCGCCGCCGGCGACGAGTACGTGGGCAAGACCGTCAGCATCGCGGGGGAGCACCTGACCGGCGAGCAGTACGCAGCCGCGTTCGCCGACGCGCTGGGCGAACCGGTCGACTACCGGCCGCTCACGCACGACCAGCTCCGCTCGCTCGGACTGCCCGCGGGCGACGAACTGGGCAACATGTTCCAGTTCTACGTCGAGGGGGAGCGCGGCTTCGTCAGTGCGCGCGACCTGGATCTGGTCCGCTCGCTGAACCCTCGCCTGCAGACCTTCCGCTCGTGGCTGGCCGAGCACGTGGCAGCGGTCAAGCCCGCGTGACCCCTTGACCCGCACAGGACGCCGGCACAGCGGGACACCGGTGCCCCAGGGCAAGCGCTGTGCCGGGAGATTCCTTGTGGCGAAAGCCGCAGGCAGTTCATCGAGGACTGTGCGCGGCGAGTTCGTCGGCGAAGGCCACGAGTGCGGTGTCGTCCAGGGCGCGGCGTTCGGTCCAACGGTCGCCGAGCACGGCCAGCGCATGATCCCGTGCGGCGGCCACGAACGGCGTGATCTTCTTGCGCCGCAGGCGATCCGCCGATCCCAGCAGCACGGCGGCAGACGCGGGATCGCGGGTGCAGAGGTATCGGGCGTGAAGGGTCAGGGCCTCCGCGACCGAGTCGCGGTCACGGGTCGTGTGGCTCAGCGAGATCCGCATGGCCTCCGCCAGTTCCCGCCACGCCGTCGCGTCGCGGAGCGCGTGCCGCACCACGCTCGCCCGCAGGTGGACGGTGGCCTCGACGCGGTCGCTCCCGTTCTCCCCCACGGTGTCCGCGAGCAGGCGGTCGGCGCGACGCACGCAGGCGGCGGCCGCCGTCGGGTCGTGGTCCAGCAGCGCCAGTGCGGCGGTGGTCTCGGCGAGGGCGGCCAGCAGGGTGTGGCCGCCCTCGGTGAGCAGGCGGACGGCCTCGGCTGCCCGGCTGACGGTGGTCTCCAGGGCACCTAGGTCCAGTGTCAGCAGCGCGAGGTTGAACAGCGTGCGACCCAGTTCGAACGGTCCGGCGCCCGCTCGGCGTTTCGCCGCCAGCGCCGCCTCCAGTTGACGGATCGCCTGCTGCGGGCGTCCGATCTCGGCCAGCGCCGACGAGAGGTTGTTGAGCACGCGGCCGAGCGTCGCGTCGTCGCCGGAGAGACGGGCGACGGCCAGCGCCCGGCGCAGGTGCGCCAGGGCGGCGCCCGGGTTGCCCCGCTCCACCGCGACCATGCCGAGCAGGCTCAGACCTGCGGTGCGCGTGCTGTGATCGTTGTCCGCCGCCACGGCCAGCGCGCGCTCCGCCGACTCGCTCGCCGCGTCCAGGTCGCCGCGCAACGCCGCCAGCTGGCCCGACCTGATCAGCAACGGCGGGATCCCGCCCGTGCCCACCGCGCTGAGCAGCTCCGCGCCTTCGCCGAGCCGTCCGGTGGCCTCGTAGAACCGGGTCAGCGCCATCGCCGCGGCCGCGTCGAGCCGCGCGGGGTCCTCGGCCGCGGCCCAGCGCACCGCGGCCCGGATGTTGGCCGCGTCGAAGGCGCCGAACGTCGAACCGGCGCGGAGCCGGTCGAGGTAGTGCGAGGCGATCCGGGCGCGGGCGTCGGGGGAGTCGAGCTGTTCGGCGGCCAGTTCGGCGACGGTGTCCGGCAGTGTGTACCGCGACGTGTCGCCGTCCGGGGTGAGCCGGACCAGGTTGATGTCGACCAGCTCGGTCAGCTCCGGCAACGGTTGTCCGAGCAGCGTTTCGAGGTCTTCCAGGCGGACACCGCCGTGGAAACCGCCGAGGAAGCGGAACGTGGTGCGCGCCTCGGCGGTCACCATGTCCAGCGTGGCCTCGATCGCCGCACGCAGCGAACGGTGCCGGGCGGGCAGGTCGCGCGGCCCGTCGGTGAGGTACCGCAACCGGTGCGTGAGGCGCGTGGCCAGGTCCGCCGGGCTCATCAGCCGCACCCACCCCGCCGCCAGTTCGATCGCCAGCGGCAGATGCTCGACCTTCTGGCAGATGGCGTGCACCGCGTCGTCGGCGAACTCCAGCCCGGCTCGTCGCACGAACAGCGCTGCCGCCGCCTCACCCGACAAGCCGCTCAACGCGAGCACGTGTTCGTCGCGCACCCGCAGCGGTCGCTGGCTCGTGACCACGACGGTCAGGCCGGGGCAACGGCGCGGCAGCGCGGCGAGTTCCGCCGCGGCGTCCACCAGTTGCTCGAACCGGTCGACCACCAGCACCACTCGCCGGTCGCGCAGGTGCGCGGCCACCCGGTCCGGCGGCGCCAGCCGGGACGGACCACAGCCCAGCGCGTCTGCCACGAGATCACCGACCAGCGCCACGTCGCTGACGGCGGACAGGTCGAGCGTGCACACCACCAGATCGGTGCGCCCGTGGAGCAACGCGGCCAGTTCGGCGGCGAGGCGCGACTTGCCGGCGCCCGCCGGACCGGTGATCGAGACGAGCCGGTGCCGTGTCCGCAGCACCAGGTCCAGCAACGACCGCAGCTCGTCGTTCCGCCCGACCAGGCCGTCCGTGCCCGCAGGCGCCGAGGGGGCCGACGGCGCCGAGGGACGTGCCGCGGAGAGGAACGCGGTCAGGTCGTCGCCGATCAGCTTCAGCGCCGTGGCCATCAACCGCGCCGACTGCGCTCGCGGAACCCTCCTGCCCTGCTCCAGGTCCCGCAACGCGCGGTCACTGATCCCGCTGAGCCGCGCGAGCTCCACCTGGCTCAGCCCGGCGGCGGCCCGGTGACGGCGCAGCAGCTCTGCGAACGCGGACACCGGGCCGACCGTAGCGGAAGTTCACCGGAAACTCCGGCGGTTTCCCTGGCTTCCGCCCGGACCGCGCAGTCATCGTCGGTGCCGGACGTCGGGGGACATGTCCACGATTTCGTTGGGAGGACGGAATTGTCGTACTCATCAAGACGGGTGGTGCTCACCCTCGCAATAGCGGCGCTCGCTTCCGCGGGGCTGGCCACACCCGCGACGGCGGCACAGGGCGAGATCCGCGTGGGCGCGGGGGCGAAGACCATCGCGGGCCGATACATCGTGGTGCTCAAGGAGAACGCGGACGCTACCGACATCGTCACCAAGAACGGTGGCGGTGAGGTGCGGGAGACCTGGGCGCACGCGCTCAAGGGGTTCGCGCTCGGGGCCGACGAGACCACGGCCAGGCGGATCGCGGCGGACCCGCGCGTCGCCTACGTCGAACAGGACGCCGAGATCACCGCCGACGCGACCCAGCCGACGCCGTCGGCGTTGTGGGGCCTCGACCGGCTCGACCAGATCACCGGAAGGTCCAACGGCCAGTACGTCTCCGCCGGTTCCGGTGCCCGCGACGTGCGCGCGTACGTGATCGACACCGGCATCCGCACGACGCACACGGACTTCGGTGGCCGCGCGAGCTGGGGCACGAACACCACTGGCGACAACAACAACACCGACTGCAATGGCCACGGCACCCACGTGGCGGGCACCATCGGCGGCACCACGCACGGCGTCGCGAAGTCCGTGCGGCTGGTGGCGGTGAAGGTCCTCAACTGCTTCGGTTCGGGCACCACCGCCGGTGTCATCAGCGGTGTCAACTGGGTGACCCAGAACGCCGTGCGCCCGGCCGTGGCGAACATGAGCCTCGGCGGCGGCGCCAGCGCGACGCTGGACGCGGCAGTCGAAGCCTCGATCGCCGCGGGCATCACGTACGCGGTCGCCGCGGGCAACTCGAACGTCGACGCCTGCCAGACTTCGCCGGCCCGCGCGCCGAACGCGATCACGGTCGGTGCCACCGACCGCAACGACGTGCGACCGACGAACTGGACCAGCGGCGGCAGCAACTTCGGCAGCTGTGTGGACGTCTTCGCGCCCGGCGACGACATCACCTCGCTGTCGAACACCAGCGACACCGCCACCAGATCGCTCAGCGGAACGTCGATGGCCGCGCCGCACGCGGCCGGTGTCGCCGCGCTGTACCTGCAGCGCAACGCGAACGCCTCGCCGACCACCGTCTGGTTCGAGATGGCGTTCGTCGAGTCCACCAAGGACGTCGTGGTGAACGCGGGCGCGGGCTCGCCGAACCTGTTGCTCAACTCCCGCTACACCTTCGGTGGGCCGGACGGCGACTACAACGACGACCAGCGCACGGACACCACCGTGTGGCGTCCGTCGACGGGCCAGTGGTTCGTGCGCAACCAGTTCACCCAGCAGTGGGGCCAGCAGGGCGACGTCCCGGTACCGGGCGACTACAACGGCGACGGCGTGTCCGACGTGGCGGTGTGGCGTCCGTCCACCGGTCAGTGGTTCGTGAACGGTCAGTTCACCGTCGCGTGGGGTCAGCAGGGCGACGTGCCGGTGCAGGGTGACTACAACGGCGACCAGATCACCGACGTGGCGGTGTGGCGTCCGTCCACCGGCCAGTGGTTCGTGCGCAACCAGTTCACCCAGCAATGGGGCCAGCAGGGTGACATCCCGGTGCCCGCCGACTACGACGGCGACGGCGCGGCCCAGGCCGCCGTGTGGCGTCCGTCCACCGGGACCTGGCACTACATCGGCGTGTTCGGCGTCGTCGTGTCCGTCCAATGGGGACAGAGCGGTGACGTTCCCGTGGTGGGCGACTACAACGGGAACGGCGGGTTCGATCTGACGGTGTGGCGTCCGTCGACCGGTGAGTGGCACGTGCGCGGCGTCAGCTCGACGCAGTGGGGTCAGCAGGGCGACATCCCGGTGCCTGGCGACTACAACGGCGACGGGGTGGGTGACCTGGCGGTCTGGCGCCCGTCGACCGGGCAGTGGTTCGTGCGCAACCAGTTCACCGTCGCGTGGGGCGTGCAGGGGGACAAACCTCTGGCGTCATGACGACAGAGCCGGGGCCGCCTTCCTCGCGAAGGCGGCCCCGGCCGCGTTCCAACGGACGCGCGGGAGGCGCCTTTCGGCGCTGTGCAATGGAGCAGCCGGACCAGTATTCGACTCGTTCGACAGCCTGAGTGAATATGTCAATTGTTCCCGTCGGGGACTCCGGTAACGTTCGGTCCCGTATGCCTAAGATGTTTCCAGTGGGCGCAGAATCGAGCGAAACTCATCCATCTGGCAAACCTGAGAAATTGAGTGCGGCATTCGCCATTCGCGCTGCGACGGAGCAGTTCGGTGCGCTGATCGGCAGGGCGCCGGAAGCCGTTTCGGGGATACGTGCGCTGCCGGACGGCGGCTGGTCGGTGCTGGTCGACGTCGTCGAACTCGAACGCATCCCCGCCACCACCAGCATCATCGCCACCTATCGGGTCGACGTCGACCCGGCCGGTGAGCTGTGCGCCTGCGAGCGGCTCAGGCGCTACACCCGTGGAACGACGGACATGTGACGGGACGGTTGCGAGAGGTGAACAACAGATCCAGTTCGCTCGCCGACACGTTGGAACGGGTTCTCGACAAAGGCGTCGTGATTGTCGGCGACATTGCCGTGTGCGTGGTGGACATCGAGCTCCTCACGCTGCGGGTCCGGCTATTCATCGCGTCCGCGCAGACAGCGCGTGAAATGGGGATGGACTGGTGGACGAACGATCCCTTCTTCACGCCGAAAGCAGTGGAATCGGACATCGAGAAGAACGAGTTGGCCCAGGCGAACGCCGACCTGCGCGACCGCGTCGCGGCGTTGGAGCGGGCACTGGGGGAGGAACGGGCGTGAGACGCGGCCTGTACGCCTACGCGATCACGAGGGCACGGCAGATCGACCTGGAAGGGCCCTGGTTGATCAGTCATCGGGGCCTGGCGCTGGTCGTGGCCGAGGTCGACCTCGACCGGTTCACCGGGCTCGAGTGCGACGAACCCGACGAGGACAGCCCGTTGGCCGTGCTGGTCCGCGAGCACGATGCTGTGGTGCGCACCGTGTTCCGGCACGAACCGGTGTTGCCGTTGCGGTTCGGCACCGTTCTCGACGGTGCCGACGCCGCCGTGCGGCTGCTCGGCGCCCGTCACGTGGAGGCGCTGGCCTGGCTGGACCGGGTGGAGGGACGGCGGGAGTGGGGCGTGCGGGTTCGTGCGTCCGGGCATGAGCCGGTGAACCTGGACGAGGTGTCGGGAACGGCCTACCTGTTGCGGCGGCGTGCACAGCTGGCCGCCGCCGAGAACGCCCGGCACGACGCCACTGCCGTGCATCAGGAACTGGCCCGGCGAGCCGCCGAGAGCACCCGCCGCGACCTCGCGGGCGATCTGCTCCTCGAAGCGGCGTACCTGGTCGACACCGGAAGCGAGGAGGACTTCCAAGCGGAGGTCCACCGGCTGACCGGGGAACTGGGGCTGTCGGCGGAGATCACCGGGCCGTGGCCGCCGTACTCGTTCACGACAGTGGAGTTCGCCGATGCCTGAGCACAGCACCACGACCCTGGTCGACCTGCTCGACCGCGTAGTGCACCGGGGTGCGGTCGTGCGCGGCGACGTGGTCATCACGCTGGCGGGTGTCGAGCTGATCCGGCTCGACCTGCGATTGCTGCTGATCGGCCTCGGCGGCGCCCGGTGAGTGCGCAGGACGCGGGCAAGGGGCTCGGCCGGATCGTCGTGGCGGTCCTGGAGATCGTGTGTGAACTGCTTGAACGCCAAGCGCTGCGCCGGGTGGACGCCGGCACCCTCACCGACGAGGAGGTCGAGAACCTCGGCCGGGCGCTGGTCTCGCTGCAGCGCCAGTTCGCGGCGTTGCGCGAAGCACTCGGAGAACCGGACACCTCCGCGGTGCGGCTTCCCGTCGACATCGCGAGCCTGCTGCACGAAGAGAGGACATCATCGTGACCGCTCCCGCCACGCAGAACTCGGGCGGCCTGGCCGACGTGCTGAACGTACTGCTGGACAAGGGACTCGTGATCGACGCGTCGGTGCGCGTGTCGCTGATCGGCATCGAGATCCTGGCCATCGAGATCAAGGTCGTGATCGCCAGCGTCGACACCTACATCCGTTACCTGGAGGCGATGCATCGCCTGGAGACGGTCCGGCGCGGAGTGGTCGCACCGCCGCCCGTCGCACAGGGCATCGGCGGCACCTACGGCCTGCTGGCCGCCGCGGTCCCCGCTGTGGCCACCCCCGCGGTGGTCACCCAGGTACCGGTGGAGCAAACCCACCCGTGAGCCTGCACCTGCACGCCGTCGTAAGGGCGACCCATCAGCTGCCGGACGGTTCGTCGTTCAGGCTCGTCGAACTGGAGGACATCGCCGTCGTCGTCAGCGAGCATCCCGATGGCCGCGCGCTGACCGAGCAGGAGGCCGTCGACGACCTGGCCGGGTTGTGCGCGCTGCTACCAGGCGGACCGGTGGTGCCGCTGCGCATCGGCACCACCGCGGCGGACGAGACCGCCGCCCGTGCCGCCGTGCACGCGCTGTCCGTGCCGGTGGTGCGAAACCGGCTGAACCAGCTCGACGGTGTGGCGGAGATGCACGTGCGCTTGGTGTTCGACGAGGACACCGCACTACGCGCCGTCCACGACGAGAGCGGCTTCACCGGCGGCGGGGCCGATCTCGCCGCCACGATCGCACAGGGCGAACGGATCGCGCGGCAGATCGTGGCCTGGCGCCGGAACCAGGCCGACGGAATGCTCGCATCGGTGTCAGCCGTTGCTCTCGCGGTGGCAGTGCTCGACCCGCCTGTGCACACCGAGGAACACCGCGCGTTCCTGGTCCCGCTCGGCAAGGTCGAGGCCGTGCGAGACGGTGTCGCCGCGCTCAACGGCGTCACGGCGATCTGCACCGGCCCGTTGCCCGCGTTCCACTTCCTCGACCTGGCACCACAACAACCGCGCCACCAGGACCAGCCGGCATCGCGCTGGGGCTGGTAGGTCCTCGCCGAGGCACAGGATCCGAGGCTCGGTCGAAGTGTTCCTCCATGAGTGGCGTCGTGAACACCGGTGTCGAGGACCGCTCCGCCCTTGACCTGATCGCCGGTTACCTCGGCGGATCCGCTTCGTTCGAGGACGAACCATCCCCAGCGCCGCACGCGATCCGCATGCTGCGCGGCCGCCTGCAATGCTGTCACTCGGCGAGCTTTCGGTAGGTCAGGCGGATGTTCTGCGGGCCGGCCGAGGCGCGATGGCGTTCGAAGAGTTCGTCCAGCAGAGCGACGACCGGGCGGCGGCGCTGCCGGGTGAACACGGGGCGCCAGAGGAACAGGACGAGTTCTCCGCCTGGTCGAAGTGCCCGGTGTGCTTCGCGAATGGCTGCCAGCGGGTCGGGCATCTCTTCGAGGCTGTAGCCGTAGAACAGGGTGTCGGCCTGGCCGTCGGCCAGCGGAAGCTTGCAGCCGTCACCGGCCACATAGGACATTCGCGCGCCGGGTACGCCGTCCAGCCGGTGCCGCAGTGATCGCATGGCCGACGGGGACGGGTCGAGGGCGATCAGGGTGTTCTCGCCGCCCAGGTGGGTTTTGAGCGCCGTGGTGTAGAAGCCGCCGCCGCTGCCTACTTCCAGGCAGATCGTGCCGGGGCGGCGGTTGATCACGCGCAGGTCGTGGCGGGGCAGGTCCCACCCGAGGATCATGCGCAGGACCGGGCTGCTGATCAGCCGGTACAGGCGGTCGGGTGTGCGCCAGCCGCCGCTGACATCCGGCTGGGCCGGATGTGTCGTGCTGGTCTTGAGATCAAGCTCTGTCATCGTTGTGTGATTCCTTCGTTGTGGTCAGCGCACGTGCCGCAGCGATCGTGGCGAGGACGAACAGGACGACGCCGAGCACCAGCGCGGCTCGCAGGCCTGTCACGAACGCGGCACGGGCTAGCTCGAGCAGGTGAGAGCCCGATTCGGGCGGTAGCCCGGCGGCAGCGGCTGTCGCCTCGGTGAGACCGTCGCGAGCTTGTGCCGCCTCGCCGGGAAGACCGGCCGAGTAGATCAAGGTTGCCACGCTGCCCAGAATCGTGACACCGAGCCCGGCTCCGAGCTCGTAGGCGGTCTCCTCCACAGCGGCTGCCGCGCCCGCCTGCTCGGCCGGTGCGGCGGCGAGCAGGGCGTCGGAGGCGGCGGTGAGCGAGATCGAGACACCGAAGCCGGTCGCGGCCAGCACCGGTCCGAGTAGCCACAGGTTCTCGGTCACCGTGAGACTTGCGGCGCAGACCGCCAGGGCCACCGCGCTGACCGCGAACCCGGCGATCGTCATCAGACGGTTCCCGAACCGCTGCAACAACGGACCGGCGACGAGACTGCCGATGATCGCCGAGACCATGACGAACATCAGTCGCAACGCGGCGGGCATGGGCTGCAGCGCGAGCACGAGCTGGAGGTACTGGGCGAACAGCAGACCCAGACCCACCAACGAGGTCATGACCAGCAGGACGCTGCCGACCGCGACGCTGAACGCGCGGTCGCGGAACAGCGTCACGTCGAGCAGCGGAACAGCCAGTTTTCGTTGCCGCCGGACGAATGCCACGAGCAACAGGCACCCGAGCAGCCCGGCGACCGGACCGACCACGTACATCGTCCCGCCGTGCGGGGTCTGCTTGATCGCGAAGGCGACCCCGATGATGCCCAGCCCGGCCAGCACCGCGCTGAGCACGTCCCACGGCCCGTCCGGCGGGTCCGCGGACTCCGGGATCAGCCAGTAGGTCAACGGAATCGCCATGACCATCACCGGCACGTTGATCAGGAACGCGGCGTGCCAGGAGAACGTCTCCACCAGGAAGCCGCCGAGCAGTGGCCCGAGCACCGCCCCCGAACCGGCCACTCCACTCCAGATGCCGATGGCCGTCTGGCGTTCGGCACGGTCGGGAAACGCCTGGCGCAACAGCGACAGCGTGGCCGGCATGATCATCGCGCCGCCGACGCCGAGCACGGCCCGCGCAGCGATCAGCACCGCAACGTTGGGTGCCCACGCGCAGGCGAGTGAGGCCAGTCCGAACACGACGTATCCGAGCACCAGAATCCGGCGCCGGCCGTAGCGATCGCCCAACGTGCCGAAGGCGAGCAGCAGGGGTGCTGCGACCAGCGAATAGACCGCGATGATCCACAGTTGGCTGGTGGCGGTGGGTCGCAGGTCCTCCGCCAACGCGGGTAAGGCCATGTGCAGCACCGTGGCGTCCACGGACACCAGCAGCAGACTGGCACACAAGATCGCCAGCACGAGCCAGCGCCTGCCCACCAGGACTCTGGGCGGAATGGTCACAACCAGTTGGCCTTGCGCAGATGACGATGCACGGTTCTAGTCTCGCCAATTCCGGTCCATGACACCTCATCCTTCGGGTGCTTGCGAATCATCCTGTGGTAGTAAATGCACGGGCCCGCCGGTGGGGCTCACGTCAGCCGAAAGGTGATGCCGGTCGCCGAGTTCCTGTCGGCACGATGAACGCATCGCCGCGTTCGGCGTTGTGCGTGCCGATGAGTACGTCTGCACAGGTCAGTCTGCACGAGATGTCGCTGGAGTCGCAGAACCGCAGTCCGCTCAGACCGAGGACGACCCGCTGTCCCGCCTCCAGCGTGAGCGCCTCGGCTGGCTCGGGCGCAAGAGAAGCCGTGGCGGCATCGAGATCTCCGGCCAATTCGAGCACCGGGCCGACCGGAGTGTCGCGAGTGGTTGCCCAACGCTCTCGCTTTTGTGCGCGGTACCGGCGGCTCGCCACTTGCAGAATTTCGTCGATCCGACCATCGCACGGTTCCTCTACCGGGGTTCTCCGCGTGCCGTAGCCCGCCTCCACGAGGGCCAGGCCGGCTTCCTGCCGATTGGGGCGGGCACGTCATGCCCACGTAACCGGCCGCTACCACGGCTCCGGCGCTGTTGTTGAACAAGTCCTGTGTCTCGCACAGACCGCGCCTGACGAGCGACTGCGGGATCTCGATCACCGCGGTCAACGCCACTACCGAGACCAGCACCGCGAGTGGCCGTCGCGTCAGGCACCTCTGCGTGATCAGTGCCGACAACGACTCGTCCGCGATCTCCAACCCCATCACCATGCCGCTCAACCCGCACGGATGCGGTCTCCGGCACGAACAACGCCCACAGCAACGTCACGGCTGGGCCGGCGACTGCCTGATGAGGGTGGCAGGTCTCGACGCCCGTAAAAAGCGGCGCACGAACCACCAGCGTAAGTTCGGTGGTGCTGAGAGCACTTCGTGCGTCGGAAACCAGACTGACGCCGTCCTCGGCGTTTCCCGAAAACGGTCGCAGGACGACCGGGACGGGAGTGATGGGCGAGATGCCGAGCCGACGCGCCTACAAGGTTCCGGTGCGTACCATCCTCGCGGCCATCGGGCTGGTCCTGGCCACGGTCGTGTCCGTCGTGTTCGTCATGCACGTTCAACGAGTTCTCGTGTGGATGCTCATCGCCATCGTTCTGACCGTCGCGTTGTACCCGGCGGTGAACTGGTTGCAACACCACGTCAGACGGTGTCCCCGCTCGCTGGCGACGCTCATCGTGTTCCTCGTGGTCGTGCTGGCGTTCGGCGGTGTGCTCACGCTGTTCGCCGTACCGCTGGCGGAGCAGGGCACCCGACTGGCGGCGGCCTTGCCGGACATGATCGCGGACGCCCGTGGCGGGAGAGGGCCGGTCGGGACGCTACTGGAACGCACCAACGCGCTGGAGTTCGCCCGAGACAACGAAGAACGCATCCGGGAGTTCGCCACCGGGCTCGGCACCCCGGCGCTGGGCCTGTTGCGCAGCGCGGTCACCGGAATCGTCGCGACGATCTCCATCTTCGTCCTGGCCTACCTCGCCGTGTTGGAAGGCCCCAAGGTCGTCGAGGGGACGCTCTCGTTGTTCCCGGCGCGGCGGGCGGAACGCATTCGCCGCGTCGGCGGCGACTGCGCGAAGACCGTCACCGGCTACATCTCCGGCAATCTGCTCATCAGCGCGATCTGCGGTGTGCTGACCTACGTCGTGCTGAAGGTCTTCGGTGTGCCGTTCGCCGAGTTGATCGCGATCTTCGTCGCGATCGCCGACCTGATCCCCCTGATCGGTGCCACTCTCGGCGCGGTGGTCGCCGGCGTCGCCGCGCTCATCCACTCGGTGCCGGCGGCCATCACCGTGGTCATCTTCTTCATCGTCTACCAGCAGTTGGAGAACCACCTGCTGCAACCGGTGATCTTCTCCAGGACGGTCAAGCTCAATCCGTTGACCGTCCTCGTGGCGTTGCTTCTGGCGACCGAACTGGCGGGAATACTCGGTGCACTGCTCGCCATCCCGGTCGCCGGTGTCATCCAGGTCGTGCTGCGCGACATCTGGCACGGCCGCGGCGGAGAGCCGACCGCGGTCACGGACACCACGAGCCGAGGAAACGCGGTCGGGACGACCGATTCGCCCACAACCATCCACAGTGGACGTTCGCAACCGCCTGATGAGGAGTCGCGCTCGTGACACGCACCGACCTGGCGGTGGCATTCACCCGGCACCTCGGACGCGCCAGGCGGTGATCAACGGGCTGGCAGCCCAAGTTCGGACCCTCGCGGAGGCCTGGTTGATCGCGACCCCACCAGCAGACGTCGGCGTGTTGCCGACCATCATCCGGTGTGAAACGCGGACAGGAGCGAGCGGAGTTGTTAACTTCGGCGGATGCGCAGAGCCTGGGGGTGGCTGCTCGCCGCGATGGTGATCAGCAGCTGCAGTACCGCGGAACCACGTCCTGAACCGATCGACTCGTGCCAGCTCTTGTCGAGGGAGGCACTCGCCGAGCTCGCCAGCGGATTGCCTCCCAAAAGTCAGCCGACCGTGGCGACGACGATCTATGACTCGTCGGCGGTGGAGCGCACCGAGTGCCTTCGCGCGTATGGCGAGCGGCCGCTCAACATCCAGAAGTACTACGAGTTCGCTCCGGAAGTGCTGGGTGATCCGGCGTTCCGCCAGGTGACGATCTCTTTGCAGCGCTTCGGTGACAACGAGGACGGAACCGGCGAGGCGCGGGCGGCGTACTGGTTGAAGTCGTACGAGAGCAGTACCCCCGTCGGCGACGTCGAAGCCGATGGCGCCTTCTTCAACCCTGGGCGGCTCGCTGCCGTCACCGGCAACATGGCGCTCATGGTGGAGGTGGAGGCTCTGAACGTGAACGGCAACGGGGTGACGACGCTGAGGGAAGCGATGGACCGCGTGATGAAGCACCTCGCCCGAGACGCGATCCACACGCTGAAATGCCGTGAGCGGGGCTGCTGAGCACGGCTCTGGTGCGACCGGAGTCCACGCATCATCCGGCATGATCGCGGCCGTGCCGGCCTGCTTCGCCTACCTCGCCAACGTTCCGAGACGCACCACTAGCTCGTGCCCTTGGCGCGTGACGTTGCTCCGGCTCTTGGCCAGTCCGGACACGCCCGTATGAGCGTGGACCGAGGGCCTGGGCGTTCGCGCACTGTCGCTTCGATCCGACGCCGTGCCGGATGACTGTCACCTGGGCGGACTTCCTGCGTTCGCACGCTGAGGCTCGCGCGGGTCAGGTTCCTCATTCGCGACGATCGATTGCCGCACTGCGAAAATGCTCATGACGATCCGTGGCGCAGCATGATCGCAGACCTGGCGGAAGCGCTCCCTCACACCAGGTCCGGCGCCATCGACCATTTGCCTTGCCCAAGCCGCGCACACCGACGTCTTGGTGAGTCTGGGGACTGCCGGATCGACGAGCCGCGCGACTCGGCCGGGCATCTCGGCAGTGCCCACGCGATGACCTGATCCATCGCCGGGGATCCGCGTCGATCAGTCGTCAGAGATCCAGGTTGCCGCCTGAGGCGATCACGCCGATCCGGCGCGGTGTGGGTCGTACGCGTCCGCACAGCAGAGCCGCCAACCCGGTGGCGCCACTGGGTTCGAGGACGATCTTCAGTCGTGTCAGGGCGAAGTGCATCGCCTCGCGGATCTCGTCGTCGGTCACGAGGGCGACGGTTTCGACCAGGCGCTGGTTGATCGCGAAGGTCAGCTCACCCGGGATGGTCGCGGCCTGGCCGTCGGCGATCGTGTGGGGCACGGGGACGGAGATCCGGTGTCCGGCTTCGAGAGAGCGCCGGGTGTCGTCCCCGGCCTCGGGTTCGACGCCGATCACCCGGATTCCGCGGTGCAGGGAGGTCGCGGCGGTGGCACTGCCCGCGATCAGCCCACCGCCGCCGACCGGGACCACCAGCGCGCCGAGAGGTCCGGTGTCCTCCAGCAGTTCGAGTGCGGAGCTTCCCTGTCCGGCGATGACGTGCTCGTGGTCGTAGGGCGGGACGAAGGTCAGGTCTCGTTCGGCGGCCAGGCCGGCCCCGAGTGCCTCGCGGTCGTCGGTGTAGCGGTCGTAGGTGATGATCTCGGCGCCGTAGCCCGCTGCCGCGTCCATTTTGGACTTCGGGGCGTCCGCGGGCATGAGGATCACGGCGGTGGTACCGAGTTCGCGGGCCGTGAGCGCGACGGCTTGGGCGTGGTTGCCGGAGGAGTAGGTCGTGAGGCCCTTCGCAACCCGCAGGCGCGACGCGGCGTTGTAGGCGCCACGCACCTTGAACGAGCCTGTGCGCTGGAAGTTCTCGCATTTCAGGAACACCTCGGTGCCGGCGGCCCTGTCGAGGGTGCGGGACCGCAGGACGGGCGTGCGGTGGGCGACACCGCGCAGCCGGTCGGAGGCGGAGCGGACGTCGTCCAAGGTCACCGGATCACGGCTCACCGGTCACCGCCCACGCGCTGACCTCGACCAGCACCCCGGCCGGAGTCCGCAGTAGACGGTGGTCCTGGCCGGGCACGGCTCGGCGAAGAACTCCGCGTACACGGCGTTGAACTCGTCGAAGTCGTCGGTGTCGGTGAGGAACGCCTGCACGGCGATCACGTCGTCCGCACTGGCGCCGACGGCTCGCAGCGCGGCGGCCAGGTTCCACAGGGCGAGCCGGGTCTGCTCGGTCACGCCCTGTGCGAGCGACCGGTCCGGCAGGTAGCCGCACTGTCCGGCGACCGCGACGTGGCGCCCGATTCGCACGCTCGCCGACATCCACGACAACGATGGCGTGGTGCAGCGGCTGGGGCAACAAGGACCATCACCTCGCGCTCGCCGAACCGCGCGGCGTACCAACACGGTACGCAGGACGACGGCTCGTTCGGCAGAACCCAAAAGAGCGGAAATGCATTCCAAGCGGCGCGAAGTATGCGTTCATCCGGTCATCATGCTTAAGTTTACATTTGATTTGACCGCTAAATGCATAGGTTCATGATCAGCCTGACGGACGAGTACTGTGTTGACAGCCGTTACCGAGCTTCGTGTGCAAGGTGTCGTGGTGGCCTGCGGACCCGACCGGACTCATGTGGCGGCGTCTCGCGGCGGCAGATCGTCCTGGTGGGCGGAGTTGCCTTGGTGCGAACGAAGTAGAGACTTGTCCACCCGGTGCTGTTGTGATTGCAGGCGAATCCTCGGCGTCAAGGTGCTCGGGTCTCTCGTCGCGCAGCCCTCGTCGAACGAATTGTTGATCAATACAGGTTTTGACATCGCGCGTCGAAAGCGGGGGCCAGGTTTGCGTCCCTGCCTGGAGGGAGCCCTTCTCCGTCTCTGTGAACAGGTTCGCTCTGAGCACTGGCTCCCACGCCCGCGGATACAAGGAAGTCCGGCTCGATCAGCGCCATGTTGACTCCGTCCGCCGTCAACGCACAGTCATTGGTCGCCTCGCGGCAGGCTCAGTAGGGCCCGTATAGGGCTGCATCTGACTCCAGTGGGATGCCAGAACTCCGCACTCGCCCGCGTCCGGGGCGGACGGCCGAGACGGGGCCGGACCGTCCAGCGACTCTCTGTGGTCGGCAGCCCACGTCAGGCACGGTAGCTATCGCCCATCGGAATCAACCATTCGGCGTGCCAAGTACCTGGCGTGGCAATCCCGCGGGCGGCATTCACTCGACTGGTACGGTATGACCGGTTGCGCTCCTCGAACGGCGACTCCCCGAAGGATCTGCGAAGTGATCGATCCCGGCAGTGCTACTTCGGCGACGAGAATGTTCGGTCCGTACCGTTTGGAGTCGCTACTGGGTCGCGGTGGCATGGGCGAGGTCTATCGCGCTTACGACACCGTCAAGGATCGCATTGTCGCTGTGAAGCTCCTGTCGGTCGGTCTGGCCTCCGACATGGGCTATCAGGCCCGGTTTCGGCGTGAGTCCCAAGTGGCTGCCCGTCTGCGTGAGCCGCACATCATCCCGATCCACGACTTCGGTGAGATCGACGGCCGGCTGTTCATCGACATGCGCATGGTCGACGGCGTCGACCTGGGCTCCCTGCTCCGTCGAGAAGGGCCACTGGACCCTGCCCGTGCGGTGCACATCGTCGGGCAGATCGGCGCCGCACTCGATGCTGCGCACGCCGAGAACCTGATCCACCGCGACGTCAAGCCCTCCAACGTCATCGTCGTCGGGGCGGGTGCGGACGAGTTCGCCTACCTCATCGACTTCGGCATCGTCCACAACTCACTCGACACCAGCACCGGCGATGCCGCGCTCGGCAGCCCCGCGTACACAGCGCCTGAGCGGCTGCAGCCAGTTCCGGCGATGGACGCCTTCCAGCGGGCCGTCGACAACTACTCCCTGGGCTGTGTGCTCCACGAACTGCTCACCGGACAGCTCCCTTTCCCGTGTGAGAACAACATGGCGATGATGTTCGCCCACCTCCAAACCCCGCCGCCACGGCCGAGCGCCCTCCGCCCGAACCTTCCGCCCGGCCTGGACGACGTCGTGATCCGCGCGCTGGCGAAGAACCCCCAAGACCGCTATCCGAGTGCTGGAGCACTGGCAATGGCGGCCCGCGCAGCCCTCACGACCTCGCGGCACCCCGTCCCGACCGGCCTCGCTGACGCCACCACGAGGCTGCCTGGCCTCGGCGGCGCGGCGGCCGATCCGCGACGAACCCGATTGTTGCGAGACCAGGCTCAGCGCCCGCGTCGCGCGCTCGGCGGGTGGCGTGGCTGGGTCGTCACGGCACTCGTCCTGCTGGCCGTGACCGCGTTGGCGATCACCCTGTACCCACTCGTCCGGTCCTTGGGGCAGCCTGTCTCCTCGCCGACGGTCTCGTCGCAGCCCGTCTCGAAGTCGTCTGTCGTCACGACGTCCTCCGGCCCGCCGTCCTCCGCCGTGCAGACCACGACGCGCTTGCTGACCATTCCCGCCGGTGGCCCGCTGTTCGGCAACGACGAGGCGCAAGCGAAGGGACCGGCCATCTGCGAGCAGGTGGGCGGCAGGTTCAACGTGGCGTGGTTCACCCCGGGTCAGACCTTGGGCGAGTACAGCATGGTGACCTGCGCGTTCGTGTTCGAGCCATCCACCGAGCGCGTCCTCGACATCGACGCCGGTGGCCTGATCTCAGGTGAGGACGACGCAGAGGCGAAGGCGCCGGGTGTCTGTGCCAAGGCGGGCGGCACGTGGAATCGCGAGTGGCACGACGTGGTTTCGGGCAAGTACAGCGTGGTGAACTGCACATTCGTGTTCTGAGTGCTTTCGGCGCGAACGAGCGACTTCGTGGCAGGTGGGAAAGCACCGGCTGGAACGCCACCATCGGTCTGCGCTGACACGGGCCCTGACATCGGTGACGTCACCGGCGTCAGGGCCGTGACAGCCCTGTGTCCGGCCAGTTGGCGAACGTGGTCACCACAACCACGAAAGCCGACACCGGGAGACACGACATGCCCACGTTCACCACGCCGAACCCGATCACCGCCACGCTGACCACCGCGGGAGCCCGCGTCCGGATCACCGCCGGTGAACGGACAGACACGGTGGTGCGGGTCGAGCCCGTCAACAGCGCGAACTCGAAGGACGTGAAGGTCGCCGAGAAGACCGCGGTCGACTTCGCCGATGGCGTGCTGGCGGTCAAGACGACCAAGTCGGGTGACCAGAACGGCTCCGTCGCCATCACGATCGAACTGCCCGCCGGATCCGGCCTGATCCTGAACACGGCGTGGACGGAGGTGCGGGCCGACGGCGTGCTCGGCGACTGCGAGGTCAACATCGGGTCGGGGCAGGTCCAGCTCGACCGCGTCGCCGCACTGCGGGGCAACCTCGGGACGGGCGGGCTCGCGGTCAGGCACGTCACGGGGTCCGCCGTGATCGAGGGCAGCTCGGCCGATGTGCGGATCGGCGAGGTCGAGGGCGTCGTCAGGTACCAGGGCACGACCGGAAAGGTCTGGATCGGCCACGCCCGCTCCGACGTCGATCTGGGCGGCTCGAACGGCAGCTTCGACATCGGCCGGGCCGACGGCGGCGTCGTCGCCAAGGCGGCCGGCTGTCCCATCCGGATCGGACGGGTCACGCGTGGCCGGGTGGAGGCGATGAACGCCTCCGGTGGCATCGAGATCGGTGTCAGTGAGGGCACCTCAGCCGAGATCGACGCGAAGAGCACGAAGGGTCTGGTGCGCAGCACGGTGTTCACGCAGGACAACCCCGAGGTCAAGGTGCATGCTCGCACCCGGCTCGACGACATCGTCGTCCACCGCGCTGCCGGCTGAGTCCGCTGTCAGGGGACTGCCAGTCAGCCGTGGCAGGATCGGGCAGGTGCAAATCGGGATTCTGGGACCGTTCGAGGTTCGCGCGGACGATGGCACTCTCGCGGACGTGCCAGGTGCACGGCTGCGTGCGCTGCTGATCGCCCTCGCGCTCCAACCGGGTCGCGTGGTCCCGAAGGCGACGCTGGTCGACTGGATCTGGGGCGAGAACCCACCTGCCGACGCGCCCAATGCCTTGCAACGCTTGGTTTCCCGGCTGCGCAAGGCGCTGCCGGACCTGTCGGTCGAAGGGCTGACGGACGGGTACCGCCTGGCGGTGGAGCACGATGCGGTGGACGCGGTGCGGTTCGAACGCCTCGGTGCCCGTGCTCGTGCCGACGAGGGACCGCTTCGGGTTCAGCGGCTGCGTGACGCTCTCGAGTTGTGGCGTGGCCCGGCCTTGCAGGACGTCGGTTTGCAGGACAGCGTTGCGTTCGAGGCCGCGGCCACCCGGCTGGAAGGGCTGCGCCTGACCACGGTGGAGGACAGGTTCGACGCGGAGCTCGGGCTGGGTCGTGGTGCGGAGCTGGTCGCTGAACTGACCGACCTGGTGGCCGCGCATCCCGTGCGGGAGAAGCTCGTCATCGCGCTGATGCGCGCACTCGTCGCGGCCGGCCGCAACAGCGAGGCGCTTCTCGCGTACCAGCGCATGAGGGAAGCCCTGGCCGACGAGCTGGGCGTCGACCCCTCACCGGAGCTGTCCGCGCTGCACATCGCACTGTTGCGCGGCGAGGTCGGCCGGCGTGACGACAACCGCAGGACCAACCTGCGTGCCGAGCTGACCAGCTACATCGGCAAGGACGCGGACGTCACCGCGGTCCGCGGTCTCGTCGCCGAGCGTCGGCTCACCACTCTGATCGGCCCCGGCGGTTCAGGAAAGACCAGGCTGGCAACGGAAACCGCGCGCACGCTGCTCGGCGACATGCCGGACGGCGCGTGGCTCGTGGAGCTTGCGCCCATCGGTCCGGATGGTGACGTGGCCCAGGCGACGCTCGCCGCACTCGGCCTCCGGGACGCGCTGCTCGGGGACGCGCCGAACGCGGAGCCGGTGGAGCGGCTCATCACCGCGATCCGTGAGCGTGAGGTGCTGCTGATCCTGGACAACTGCGAGCACGTGATCGAGTCGGCGGCGGCGTTCGCTCATCGGCTGCTGGGGGAGTGCCGCCGGCTGCGAATTCTGGCGACCAGCAGGGAGCCGCTCGGCATCACCGGTGAGGCGTTGTGGCCGGTCGGACCGCTGGACCTGCCGGCGGCGGTGCAGTTGTTGCGGGAACGAGCGGCCGCGGTGCGCGCCGACCTCGTGGTCGGCGCCGGCACGGTGGCGACGATGACGCGCGTCTGCCGGGCGCTGGACGGGATGCCGCTCGCGATCGAACTGGCCGCGGCCAGGTTGCGCACCATGTCCGTCGACCAGTTGGCCGCTCGGCTCGACGATCGGTTCCGCCTGCTGACCGGAGGCAGCCGCACCGCGTTGCCCCGCCACCGGACGTTGCGCGCGATGGTCGACTGGAGCTGGGAGCTGCTGACCGACGCCGAACGGGTGGTGCTGCGCAGACTCGCGGTGTTCTCCGGCGGAGCGAGTCTGGAAGCGGCCGAGCGGGTCTGCGCGGATGAGGCCGTCGAGGAGTACGAGGTTCTGGACCTGCTCACCTCGCTGACCGAGAAGTCGCTGCTGGTCGTCGGTGACGAGGGCGCACCGCGGTACCGGATGCTCGGCACGATCAAGGAGTACGCCGCGCACCGGCTCGCCGAGGCAGGGGAGTCGGAGCTGGCTCGGCAGGCGCACCTCGCCTTCTTCACCGAGCTCGCCGAAACAGCGGCGCCGCACCTGCTGCGCGCCGAGCAGCTCACCTGGCTCGCCGCACTGAGTGCCGAGCACGACAACATCAGTGCTGCGATGCGTGGTGCGCTCGCGGCCGGTGAAGCGCATGCGGCGATGCGGCTGGCGGCGGGCGCCGGCTGGTACTGGTGGCTCGTCGGGCACAAGTCCGAAGGCCTGGAACTGATCCTCGCGGCCACCGAGACTCCGGGCGAGGTGCCCGACGAGATCCGGGCGTGGGTGTACGGCCTCGTCGTGACGTTCGTGAGTTCCGGGCTGGGTGACGAACGCCAGGCCGCGGAGTGGATCCACCGGACTTACGAGCTCTACCAGCGCCTTGAGGTTCGCCATCCGATGCTGGGCCTGGTCGCCTCGCTGGAACGCATGGTGCGGGAGCCTGACAAGAGTCCGTCCGCGTGGGAAGTGGCGCTGGACAGCGAGGATCCCTGGGTGCGTGCGATAGGCCGGCTGCAGCTCGGGAAGATGCGGGTCGCAGTCGGCGAAGGCGGGCCGGAGGCGGATCAGTTCCTGGAGGAGGCGCTCGTCGAGTTCCGGGTGCTCGGCGAACGGTTCGGGATCTCGTTCGCCCTGACCGAGCTGGCGGACCGGATCGCCACGCGTGGTGAGTTCGCCGAGGCGTGCGAGCACTACGAAGAGGCGATCGTGGTCATCAGCGAAATCGGTGCCGTCGACGACGTCATCAGGATGCGCGCGCGACAAGCTCAGCTGTACTGGCTGATGGGCGACAAGGACGCGAGCGCGGCCGCCATGGCCGAAGCCGGGCGGTGCGCGGAAGGCGTCACCTGGCCGGACGCGCTGGCCATGCTCGCTCTCGCGAAGGCGGATCTCGCCCGGTGGAGCGGCGATGTCGACGCGGTGCGCGAGCAGCTCGGCGTCGCGACCAGCGTGTGGGGCGACGAAGCGGACCAGGTGAGCATTCGCGCCGCGACCCACGCGCTGTCCAGCTGCCTCACCGACGATCTCGACGAGGCAGGGGAGTTCCTCGCGGGCGCATGCCAGGCGGCGGCTGAAGTGGGGTACGCGCCCACGATCGCGCATGTGCTCGTGGCGGTCGCGGACCTGGCACTGCGCCGCGACCAGCACGAGCAGGCGGCACAACTGCTCGCCGCGAGTACCGCCGTGCGCGGACTACCGGATCTTTCCCACCCCGACGTGGACCGGATCGAGCGGGCAGTGCGAAGCCATCTCGGCGACGCGGCGTTCGACGAGGCGGCTCGGGTGGGTGCGGAGACGAGCTGGAGTGACCTGGTGGCGGTCACCCTCGCTCCCTGACGTGCCGAGCTGACACGGGCACGGCCCGTGTCAGCGCCGTGACAGTCCCGTGTCTGGACTCCCGGTGATCGTGGTGGCGACAACCACCACGAAGGGAATCCGATGAGCCACACGGCTTCTGTCCTGCAGGGCCTGCCGATGGAGCGTGACGCGGGCCCGTTCGACCCGCCCAGCCGGATCACCGCCGTGCGCGGGGCCCGGCCCGTCAGCCCCATGGTGTTCCCCGACGGTCACGAGGGCTGGCTGGTCACCGGGTACGACGCGGTGCGCCAGGTCATGGCCGACACCAGGTTCAGCAACCGCCAGGACATCGGCATCATCCACGTGCCGTTCGAGACCCCCGGCATGCCGGGGGCCGCCGAACCGTCCCCGCAGACACCGGGTCTGTTCATCAGCATGGACCCGCCGGACCACACCCGGTTGCGCCGCAAGCTGACCGGAGCCTTCACGGTCAAGCGGATGAAGCAGCTCGAAGAGGGCATCATCGCGATCACCGAGCGGCAGCTGGATGAGCTGGCCCGCCTGACCCCGCCGGTCGACCTGTTGAAGGAGTTCGCGCTTCCGGTGCCGTCGCTGGTGATCTGCGAGCTGCTCGGCGTCCCCTACGCGGACCGCGAGACCTTCCAGTCGAACTCCTCGAAGTTCATGGAACGGGACATCACGCTCGAGGACAAGATGGCCGCTATCGGCGCCATGTTCGGCTACCTCGCCGAACTGGTCATGGGCAAGCGCGCCAACCCCGGCGAGGACATCCTGTCCGACTTGGCCCGCGACGAGGACCTCACCATCGAGGAACTGTCCGGGATGGCTTTCCTGCTGCTGCTCGCGGGGCACGAGACCACCGCGAACATGTTGGCGCTGGGGACGTTCGCTCTCCTGGAGCACCCTGCGGAACTGGCGGAACTGCGCGAGAACCCGCAACTGCTCCCCGACGCGGTCGAGGAGCTGATGCGCTACCTGTCCGTGGCCGACATCTTCTACCGCTACGCCACGGAGGACATCGAACTCGGCGGCGAAACCATCCCCACCGGCTCGACCGTCGTCGTATCGCTGCTGGCCGCCAACCGCGACCCGCAACGGTTCGAGAAGCCGGATGTTCTGGACGTGCACCGCAAGGTCCGCGGTCAGGTCGCCTTCGGGCACGGCATCCACCAGTGCCTCGGCCAGCAGCTGGCCCGCATCGAGATGCGCGCCGGCTTCGAGGGACTGTTGCGCCGCTTCCCGACGCTTCGGCTGGCTGTCCCGGCCGGCGAGGTGAAGCTCAGGACCGACATGCACATCTACGGCGTCCACGAGCTTCCGGTCACCTGGGCCTGACCCACCGTCTACTTAGGAGAGAAACGTGAACTCGCCCGCGTGGACCGGCATGCTCCCGGTCGACGACACCGAGCCGTACGTGCGTGACACAGGCGGTCCCGGCCGACCCGTGGTCTACCTCAACGGCGCCTACGCCGACCAGAAGCACTGGAAGCGCGTCATCGCAGACCTCGGTCCCGACTACCGCCACATCACCTACGACGAGCGCGCCCGCGGCAAGTCCAAGCGATCGGCGGACTACTCGTTCGAGGCATGCCTGCGAGACCTGGACGCCGTCCTCGACGCCAGGGGCGTGGAGAAGCCGCTGCTGGTCGGCTGGTCCTACGGGGGCATCATCGGCTGGCACTGGACCGACCGGAACCCGGACCGCGTCCTGGCCGCGGTCACCGTGGACGCCTTTCCGGTCGGTCTGACCGGTGAGGCCGGCCGGGAGCGGATCCGGAAGATGTTCCGCCAGTGGCGTTTGCTGCTGCCGATCGCCGCCCTGTTCGGCCTGGGCGCGCGGATGAGCGCCGACGAGCACGCCGACGTCAACATCGAACTCAACCAGATCGCCGCCGACAGCGTGCCGATCCTCGAACGCCTGACGCGCCCGATGCGGTTCGTCATGGCCACCGGAGACAGCCTCGGCAGCGAGGCGGGGGAGATGGAACAGGGCAGGAAGGTGCTCGCCCAGGTACTCGCCACCAACCCGAACGTCAAGGTGAGCGCCAAGGTCGCGAGCAACCACAGCAAGATCCTCCGCAACGACTCCCCAGCCGTCGCTCAGGCCGTGCGCGAACTCGCCGCCACTCTCGGGAGCGTCCAATGACGACACACCCCGCAATACACGTGCAAGGCCTGGAGAAGTCGTACAAGACGCTGAACGTGCTGCGCGGCGTCGACTTCGACGTGACGCGGGGCAGCATCTTCGCGCTGCTCGGCTCGAACGGCGCAGGCAAGACCACGGTCGTGAAGATCCTGTCCACCCTGCTGAAAGCCGACGCGGGAACTGCCGGCGTCAACGGCTTCGACGTCACCACGCAGGCCGCGAAGGTACGTGAGTCCATCAGCCTCACCGGGCAGTTCGCCGCCGTCGACGAAATCCTCAGCGGCCGGGAGAACCTCGTGCTCGTCGCCCGGCTGCGGCACCTCAAGGGCCCTGGCAAGATCGCGGACGATCTGCTGGCCCGATTCTCGCTGACCGACGCGGGCGGGCGGCGGGTGTCGACCTACTCGGGCGGCATGCGTCGCCGCCTCGACATCGCGATGAGCCTCGTCGGGAACCCGTCGGTCATCTTCCTGGACGAGCCGACGACCGGACTCGACCCCGAAGGACGCCTCGAGGTGTGGCAGGCCGTCAGGGAACTCGCCGGCCAGGGCACGACGGTCCTGCTCACGACGCAGCACCTGGACGAGGCCGAACAACTCGCCGACCAGATCGCGATTCTGCACGAGGGCCGGATCATCGTGAACGGGACCCTCGCCGAGCTCAAGAAGCTGCTCCCGCCCGCCAAGCTCGAACACGTCGAGAAACAACCGAGCCTCGAGGACGTCTTCCTCGCACTCGTCGGTTCCCGCAAGGACCCGGCGTCGACAGAGGAGCGACGATGACCAAGCACTTCTTCATCGACACGATCGTCCTTCTGGGACGGTCACTGAGTCACATCACGCGAAGCCTGGACACCATCCTCACGACCGTCATCACGCCGATCGCCATGATGCTGATGTTCGTCTACGTGTTCGGCGGCGCGATCCGAACCGAATCCGACTCGTACGTGAACTACCTGCTGCCCGGCATCCTGCTCATCACGGTCGCCTCCGGCATCGCCTACACCGCGTTCCGGCTCTTCATGGACATGCAGAGCGGCATCTTCGAGCGATTCCAGTCCATGCCGATCGCGCGGTCGTCCGTGCTGTGGGCGCACGTGCTGACCTCGCTGGTCGCCAACCTGATCTCACTCGTGGTCGTCGTGCTCGTCGCTCTGCTCATGGGCTTCCGCTCAGGGGCGGGACCGCTCGCGTGGCTCGCGGTCACCGCCATCCTGATCCTGTTCACCCTGGCGTTGACGTGGCTCGCCGTCATTCCCGGTCTCACCGCGAAGTCCGTGGACGGCGCGAGCGCGTTCTCCTACCCGCTCATCTTCCTGCCGTTCCTCAGCTCGGCCTTCGTGCCCACCGACACCATGCCCGGCCCGGTACGCGCCTTCGCCGAGAACCAGCCGGTGACGTCCATCGTCAACGCCATTCGTGCCCTGTACACGGAGCAGCCGGTCGGCGCCGACATCTGGATCGCCCTCGCCTGGTGCGTCGGCATCCTCGTCATCGCGTACGTCCTCGCCACGATCACCTACCGCCGCAAGTTCTCCTAGCGGTCCGACTGCCCTTGGGTTCACGCTTGCTGTTGGGCGCGAACGGTTCCACGGTCCGGGCCAGTCCTCGCGGTCGCCGACGGTGTGGTGCGGGGCCAGGTCCAGGCATACCGCACGACGAGGGCGAGAAGGATCAATTCCAGTGCGACGCCAAGGCCGTAGAAGAACAGCCAGGACTCGCCCACCGCGTTGAACGCCGTGACGGGGACGTAGATCGAGGCGACGGTGAGGTTGGTGATGCGGTTCGCCTGGGCGGGCAGCGTCATCGACAGCACGACCATGAGGATCGGGATGGCCACGAGGGTCAGCGCTGTGGTCGAAAAGGTCTGGGAGAGGTCGAACTTGAAGACCTTGCCGTCGAGGATGTCTTTGACGACGCCGGGCGTGAAGAAGTTGAGAATGTCCACGTAGGCGTACAGGAACACGAAGCTCGTCCACGTCGCGGCGAGCTTGGCTCTCACCGGGATCCGCGGGTCTTCCAGTGCGGCGGTGGTGGATTGACGTGTTCTCATCATGGGCTCCGTTGTTGTGGTGAGGATCGACAGGCCCACGATCGCTGAACCCGGCGGCGGGCACCTCGGCCCGGAGGCTCGGGTTCGCCTGGCCGATGGCACGGTCTCTGTCCTGTTCTTTCGGCGGGTACGCCGAGGCACGCCGATCCCTAGGCTGGAGCCGTGGTCACTGTCCGGCGCTCCATCTGGCGTGAGCCGCGGCCTGCTGACGCCCCACCCGTCGGTCGCCTCGACTGGCTGCTGGTGGGCGTGGTCGCGGCCGCCACCTTGGTCGAGGGCATCGCTCGGCCGGGCTTGGCGTGGCAACCCCTGGTGACGGTGCTCGCTCTGGCGCTGCTGCCTGCCCTGCTCTGGCGGCGGGGCCACCCCCTGATGGCCGCCCTGGCCGGGTGGGGCGTGGTCGGGCTGCTCTCGGTTCTTCAGCTGACCGCGCACGCCGGCGACCTCGGCCTCTACTCCACGATGGCCGTCCTGATCCTGCTCTACTCCCTGGTGCGGTGGGGCTCTGGACGGGAGATGGTCTTGGGGACGGCGTTCGTGACAGTCGTCGTCGCGCTGGGGATGTACGCCTCCTCCACGGGCCTGGCCGACGTTTTCGGCGGGAGCGTCTTCTTGCTCCTGTTCGTCGCCCTCGCTGCGGTGTTCCGCTATCGCGCGGACCTCTGGCATCGCCAGCAGCGCGAGATCCGCAATCAGGAGCGGGTGGCGCTGGCGCGCGAGCTGCACGACACAGTGGCCCACCACGTCTCGGCCATCGCTGTGCAGGCGCAGGCCGGTGCTGTGGTCGCCGGCATCCAGCCTGAGAAGGCCGCCGAGTTCCTGGCCGTGATCGAGTCTGAAGCGTCGCGAACCCTGGCGGAGATGAGATCCATGGTGCGGGTGCTGCGGGAGGAGGAAGCCGTCGCCTACTCACCGCAGCTGGGTGTGGCGGACCTGCCCGCTCTGGCACGCGCCGACGCGACACTCACCGTCGAGGTCTCGCTGGACGGTTCGTCGACTCGGCTGGCACGACCCGTGGACACCGCGCTCTACCGGCTCGCGCAGGAGTCGCTGACCAACGCCGTACGGCACGCCCGGAGCGCGACCCGCGTCGGGATCGACGTACGCCGGGAGGGCGACGCCGTCAGGCTGCGCGTCAGCGACGACGGACGGACCGAGCCGGGGCCGGCCCCGGAGCCCGGGTTCGGCCTGCTGGGCATGGCCGAGCGCGCCCAGCTCCTCGGCGGATCGTTCTCCGCGGGACCGGCGCCCGAGGGTGGCTGGGTGGTCGAGGCCGTGCTGCCCGTGGAGGCGTTGGGATGAGCATCCGTGTCGTCGTGGCCGACGACCAGGACCTGGTCCGGACCGCCCTGGTGATGATCCTCGGCGCGCACCCCGACATCGAGGTCGTGGGGGAGGCAGCGGACGGGCTCGCAGCGCTCGACCTGGCGACCCGCCTGCGTCCCGATGTCCTCCTCGCCGACATCCGGATGCCCGGGCTCGACGGAGTCGAGGTGACGCGACGCCTGGCCGGCCCGGACGTGACCGACCCGATGGCGGTCGTCGTGATCACCACCTTCGACCTCGACGAGTACGTGCTCGGTGCCCTCCGCGCCGGCGCCCGCGGCTTCCTGCTCAAAGACGCCGGTCCGGCGCTCCTCGTGCAGGCCATCCACGCGGCGGCCAACGGGGACGCGCTGATCGCCCCCAACGTCACCAGCCGGCTGCTGGCGATCTTCGCCGACCAGGCACCGGTGATGCCGGTCCAGCCCGCCGACCCGCTCACCGAGCGCGAGGAGGAGGTGCTCGGGCTGGTGGCACGGGGCCTGACCAACGCCGAGATCGCCACCGAGCTCTTCGTCGGCCTGAGCACGGTCAAGTTCCACGTCGCCTCGTTGATGACCAAGCTCGGCGCCCGCAACCGCGTCGAGATCGCGATGTGGGCGTACGACACCAGACGCGTGAGAGCCGATTAGCGGGTGCGGATCGCAGCCCAGGTGGTGATGGCGACCGCGGGCGACTCGGGCTCAGCGCACCTGCTCGGCCTTGAACTGCATCCGCGGCGTCGCGTAGAACTCCTGGGCCTGCACCAGCCGCAGCTCGCGCTCACCGGAGCGGTGGGTCAGGTCGATCAGGTCGAAGACGCTCGACGCGGTGCGCTCCAGCGCCAGTGCCGCGTCGTTGGTCTGGACGTAGTGGGCGGTGAACAGCGCGGCCGTGACGTCGCCGGACCCGTTCGCCTTGAACGGCAGGTGCGGGGTGCTCACGAGCCACGCCCCGGCGGTGTCCACGACGAGCATCTCGATCGTGCCCTCCTCCCGGTCGGGCCGCTCGACGCTCGTGACCAGCACGGTCGACGGGCCCATCGCGCGGGCGAGGTCGGCCGACGCCAGCGTCTCCTCGACGCTCGCGGGCTCGGTGCCGGTGAGGAAGCCCAGCTCGAACTGGTTCGGGGTGATGATGTCGGCCACCGGCACGACCCGGTCGCGCAGCAGCACGGGGATCTCGGGCGCGACGAAGCACCCGGACTTGGCGTTGCCCATCACCGGGTCGCACGCGTAGAGCGCCGCCGGGTTCGCGGCCTTCACCCTGCGCACCGCGTCGATGATCACATCGGCGATGCCCGTGCCGCCCTGGTAGCCGGACAACACGGCGTCGACCTGCGGGAACACCCCTCGTTCCTCCACCCCGAGCAGGATCTCGGCCACGTCCGACGGCGGCAGCAGCGGACCGCGCCACGCGCCGTACCCGGTGTGGTTGGAGAAGTTCACCGTGGGGATCGGGACGACCTCGACCCCGAGGCGCTGCAGCGGGAACACGGCGGCGGAGTTGCCGACGTGGCCGTGGGCGACGACCGACTGGATGGACAGAACCTTCATCCGCCCACCCTAGAACGGACAACTCGACGTCGTGACACCGCTGGACCACGTTGGTGGTTGATGGCGCATCTGTTCCTGGTCGTCACGATCGCCGCTGAACGATCGCCGCTGAGCGTGCCGGCCCGGTGACGGCGGAGATGATCCCGTTGAGCCGCAACGAGATCCGGCACGTGGAGGGGGAGTGCGCCGACGCCCTGACCCGGTCGAAGCGGCTGCTCCTCGCCGCGCTTCATCGGGCGAGCCGGGATCGAGGTCGCGGACGAGCCGTAGCCCGTAAGCCGGATTGACGCCACCCCTCGTCATTCATACATTCGAGTCCTGATTGTATGAATGACGAGGGGTGGTCCGCGTGACGCTGGGCAGAACCGCCGTCGTACTGGGTGGCAGCACCGCTGGTCTGTGCGCCGCCGGGGCGCTCGCCCCCTACTTCGACCAGGTGGTGGTGCTGGAACGGGACGAGCTCCCTGCCGCCGCGGAGCACCGGCGTGGCGTGCCGCAGAGCAAGCACCCGCACTTCCTGCTGAACTCGGGACGGCGCGCGATCGGGGCGCTGTTCCCCGGATTCGAGGACGAGCTCATCGCCGCGGGCGGGTTGCATCTGATGCCGTCCCTGGACGCCGCCTACCTCGACGGGGAGGGCTGGTCGGCGCGCAAGCGCGGGGCGATGACGATGATCTACGGGTCGCGGATCCTCATCGAACGCGTGTTGCGCGACGCGGTTCGAGTTCTGCCCAACACGACCATTCGCGAGGGTGTCTCGGTGCACGGCCTCACCACGCGGGACGGGGCGGTCACCGGGGTCGGCCTGTCCACGTCCGCCGGCGAGGAGCACCTCGACGCCGACCTCGTGGTGGACGCGATGGGGCGCGGGTCCTCGGTCAGCGGATGGCTCGTGGCCGCCGGGTGGCCCGAGCCCGAGGTGCGCACGCTCGACGCCAAGGTCACCTACACCTCGCGCTGGTACGAGCTGCCCTCACCGGCCGAGCGACCGGCGTCGTGGTGGTGGCAGCACCTGGTGATCATGCCCACCCCGGACAAGGGGGAGCACCCCGCCGAGCACGAGTTCCTGGTGAACTTCTTTCCCATCGAGGGGAACCGCGTCATCGCCTGCATGGGCTCGTGGGGCATCGACATGCCCCGCACCACCGAGGCGTTCGTCGAGTCGGCGCGCCGGGTGCGAACGCCGTTGTTCGCGGCCGCGATGGACCGGTGTTCCCCCACCTCGGAGGTGCACCTGACCCGGTCGACGGGCAACAAGTGGCGGCGCTACGACCGCTTGAGCACACCTGGTCTGGTGTTCGTCGGAGACTCGATCTGCGCGTTCAACCCGTTCTACGCACAGGGAATCAGTTCGGCGGCGTCGTCGGCACTGTTGCTGCGCGAGCAACTGTCGGGCGCGCAACGCCTCGACGCGGAGTTCTACACCAGGTTCCTGGTGGCGCAACGCAAATCGCTCACCGTGCCCTGGTCGCTGGCCATGGCGAGGGACCAGGGCTACGAGTGCGCGGTGGGCACCGAGAAGGTGCCGGAGTGGTGGCGTCGCGTTCTCGCGGCCATGTCCGGCCCGGCTTTCAGTCTCATCGTCGGTGCGGCGCGTGAGTACGAGGTGGTCGACGAGCACTTCGCGAAGGTGTTCAACATGGACGAGTCGCTCGGCGAGATGATGCGGAACCCGAGGGTGATCGCGGCGCTCGTGCGCTACCGGATCCGGACGGCGCTGGGACGGCAGCGGATTCCCTTCGGGTTCGATCCGCAGGCGGAGCCGCCGGCCACGGACTACTCGCCGGACGGTGCCGCGGCAACGGTCGCCGCGCGATGAGCGCCGTGTGCGGGCCGGAGGCGGAAGCCGTCGCCCGCGGCCTCGGCTTCGACTGCCACGACGTGTCACCCGTGGTCTCGGTGCGGTTTCCGTGGGATCTCGCGCACTGGACGATGCCGCTGCTCGAGCTGCTCATCATCGGTGGCGCCGTTTTCGCTCTGGTGCACGCGTTGCGCCGCTACCGCCACGGTGATCCGATCAACCTGGCGCTGTGGTGGACGTCGCTGGTGTACCTCGTGGTGATCGAACCACCGCTGTACTTCCCGGAGTGGTTCGGACTCAACGAGATCTACGGCTTCATCTTCGCCCACAACCAGTTCACCGTGCAGTTCATGTGGGACAGGTTGCCGCTCTACATCATCGCGTTCTACCCGGTGATCAGTCAGCTCGCCTACGAGCTGGTGCGGTCGCTCGGCATCTTCCGGCGCCGCGGCGCACTCGTGGGGGCGGTCGCCGTCGCCTTCGCCTGCCAGGTGTTCTACGAGGTGTTCGACCACATCGGACCACAGCTGAAGTGGTGGGCCTGGAACCCGGACAACCGCATCGTCAACCACCCCGCGCTGGCAGCGGTGCCGATGACGAGCATGCTGCTGTTCGCGTCCGTTTCGTTGGGGGCCATGACTTGTCTGGTCGTGCGCCTGACCGCCGAGCGCCGCGGGCGGTCGTTGGTGCCGCGCGTTCTGCTCGCCGGCGTCCTCACGCCACCGACCATGGCGATCGCGGGCATTCCGTCGAGCCTCTTCAGCGGCAACGCCACCGCCCAGGCCTGGGTTCTCGGCGTCGAGCTGGCCCTGGTGTGGCTGGCCGGTGGCTGGATCGTCGTGTCGCAGCTGAGGTCGCCGGGGCCCGGTGAACCGCTGTCGGACTTCGTCCGGATCTACCCAGCCGTCTACCTGGGCGGGATGGCGGTGTTCTGGATCAGCGCTCTTCCTGACGGCCCACCGATCGCAGGCGCGCTCTACGCGCTCGCCTGTTTCATCGGGGCCGGTCTGTTGCTCGCGGCGCTGCGTCGCGTGCACCGGAAAGCACCTTCCACCGTCTGAGCCAAGGCTCTCAGGGATGATGGTGCGCATGGGGTACCACGGCTGGCAGGGCAACCCGCCCGGCACCGAGGACGAGGCACGCCGCCGGATCGTCAAGGCGGCGATGGCCTGTGTGGACCGAGTCGGGCTCGCCAAGACCAGCATGTCCGTGGTCGCCGCCGAGGCGGGCGTGACGCGGCAGACCGTCTACCGCTACTTCCCACGCCTCGCGGACATCCTCAGCGCCGTCGCGCTGGCAGGCGTCGAGGACTTCGCCGCGCGGATGGCACGACACCTCGCCTCGTTCGGCAGCCCGGCCGAGGTGGCCGTGGAGTCCGTGGTGTTCGGCGTTCTGGAGGTCCCGCGGGAGCCGTACCTGGGCTTGCTCCTGCAGGCAGGCGAATCCGACTTCTTCACCGTCGCGGTGACCTCCGCCGAGTCCTTCGCGCTCGGCGCGCGCATCCTCCGTGACGTGCCAGTGGACTGGGCCGGCGCCGGGATCGCCACCGACGACGAGCTCCAGGGGCTCGCCGAGATCCTGATGCGGCTCTTCCTGTCGTTCCTGCAGCATCCCTCGACGCCGGCGCTCACCGACGACCAGTTGCGGGCTCTGGTTCGCCGGTGGATCGGGCCCGCTCTTCAGTAGCCGCCGCGTTCCTGTGCGGTGCCAGAACTCAGCAAGGTGTTCGGGTCTGTCGTCGCAAACGGATCTTGAACGCCCTTCGGGCCTGCCCGCCTAACGCAGGTGCCTGCCGATCCGGTCGAACTCGGCCGTCATCTCCGGGGACGCGAGGAAGTCGTCCAAGCGCGCGGAGACCTCGTAGTCCACCGCTTCCAGCGACCGGATCGCGAGCTGCACGACGAACTCGGGGTCGCGGTCGGCGAGGAAGCCCGCCCAGTGCTCCAAGGCTTCCAGTGCCCACAGCACCTGCGGGTCCATGTCGCCGTCGGACAGCGTGCCCTTGTCGATCAGGTCCAGCCACGCGCGCAGCCGGTCCGGCGTGCTGCCCGCCGGGTCCGTGCGAGCCTGCTCGAACGCCTGCCGGGCGTCGTCGTCGAACTCGGCCTCCGCCGCGTCCGCGAGGTCGTCGCCCGCGGTCAGCCGGACCACGGTCTCCGCGCCGAACCGGTGGCGCTTCTCGTCGTCGGCGGCCGCGACCAGTTCGCGGACGGCCTGCTCCACCTCGTCGTAGTGCACGGCGTGATCCAACCAGCCCGGCCGCACCTCTTTCGCATCCGCGCGGCATTCCGTCAGAATCAGCTTCCGGCGTGATGGGGCTGGTCTCGAGCCGCTGTGCGGTTTCGGCGGTAGTCCGACTTCTTGGGGGTTGACCGTGGTTGACATGTGGATGTTGTCCGTTGCCGCAGCACTCGTCGGTCCCGTGGAGAAGTTGGATTCCGCAGCTCTGAAGCAGCTGGAGGAAGCGGTCCGTGCGGTGCCCGGCCTGGGCGATGCACTGGACGCGGCTCGCGCGGGAAATGAGTCCGACACGGCCCACCTCGCGGTGGAACTGGCGAACGGCCTCAAGGCCGCCTACGACGGTGGCGGCGCTTTCTCCGTCCTGCTCGACGCTCTCTGGCCCGAGGTGCTGTTCGGTCCCGTGGCGAAGAGGGCGCGCAACATCAACATCGGCACCGTCAACGGCAGCCTGTTCCAACTGGGTGTTGTCGGCTCGGTCAACCTTTCCGGTCCACCGCGCTCGGCCCGGTCACGATTCCCATTTTTCGGCTCTGACCGACGCGCCAAGAAGCACCGCCCGTGACCAGTCGATCAATCCCTGGCATCTGAGTTCGTCCTGGTCCTCGCAAGTCCGCCGGTACCCCAGGCTGATCCCGGTGCTCTTGTGCTCCGCGGACAGTCGTCGGCAATGAGTGAGTGCGGCAGCGATGGCGCTGTCACGTCACTTCAGTCGAGGGCGTGGTCGCGGCCGGCTCGCAGGATCTCGTCGGACAGTGATGGCTGGACGTGGCGCACCGCACGGGCGAGCATCATCGATCCGACCAGCTCGCCGAGCAGGCGGATGGCCCTGCGGCGGGCCTCGTCCGTGTCGGGCGTCTGCCCTTTCGCTTCGGCTTCGCGCACGAATTCGGCGGTGAACCCGGCGAGATAGCCCTCGACACCCTCGGCGTACGCGTGTTGCACCGCTTCGCTCTGCCGCCCGGCATCGGTGACCAGGGCGCTGGAGGGACAGCCGCCGTCCTCGGCGTCCCGGTGGGCGGTGGACAGATATCGGGCGACGACCCGCTCCAGCGGCGAGCCCGTCTCGCCATCACCAGCCTCGATCTCGTGTGCCAGGACCCCGAGTGATGCGGCGAACGACGTACCGCACACCTCCACCGCCAGGTCGTTCTTGGACGCGAAGTGGTTGTAGAAGCCGCCGTGGGTCAGGCCCGCTTCCTTCATGAGCTCCGCGATGCCGACCGCGTCGATGCCCTGCGAGCGGAACATCCGGCCGGCGGCGTCGACGATGTTCTGCCGGTTGCGGACTTTGTCTTCCTTGGTGATCCGCGGCATGGCCGGCTCCCCAGCGCTTGACTATTTCAATGATGGATCTCATCATAACAGGGTTTACGATGATGACCGTCATCATTACGGGGGAGAGCCCATGCGCACCATCACCTACCAACAGCAGGGACACGCCGCACAAGTGCTGCGCCTGCGGGAGCGGCCGGCCCCGGCGGCACCCGCACGCGGGCAGGTGCTGGTGCGAGTACTGGCCCGGCCGATCCACCCCGGCGACCTGGCTGGAGTGGAGGGCTTTCCGGGTGTGCCGCAGCAGCGGTTCGCCACGCCGCAGGTACCTGGTCTGGAGGGGACGGGAGTCGTCGAGGCGGTCGGTGAGGGCGTGCCGGGCCTGATGTCCGGTCAGCGCGTGGCGTTCTTCCCGGTACCGGGCGCCTGGAGCGAGCTCGTCACGGTGCCCGCCGAACTGGTCGTGCCCGTGCCCGAGCGGATCGGTGTGGAGACAGCGGCGCTGCTGCTGGTCAACCCGATCACGCTGCTCACCTTGTTGCGGGCGGTCGAGGACGCCCAGAAGGGCCAGGCGGGACCGGTCGTCCAGACGGCCGCCGGTTCGTCGATCGGGAAGCTCGTGGGCGCCGCCGCGCTGCGGCACGGCTTCCCGCTGGTCAACCTGGTTCGCAGCGCCGCAGGGGAGCGGAAGCTGCGGCAACGCTTTCCCGGATTGCCGGCCATCTCGACCAGCGACGCGGACTGGCGCACTCGGGCGCGGGACGCGGTCGGAGGCCAAGGCGCACGGGTCGTCCTCGACGCGGTGGGTGGATCACTCACCGGCGAACTGGCCGCGCTGCTGGCCGACGGCGGCACGCTGATCTCCTACGGCGCCCTCGGCTCCGGGAGCACGCCGCTGGAGTCGCTGGCGCTGACCCCGCGAGAACTGACGGTGCGAGGCGTGTCGGTGGGCCGATGGCTGACCCGCACACCTGCGGAGCGGGCCGAGGACGTCGCCTTCGCCCTCGGCCTGACCGAGACCTCGCCGGAACTGTTCGAGGTCGCCGGCCGCTACGACCTCGCCGACTTCGCAGAGGCCGTCGACCACGTCCGCCGCCCCGGCAAGAGCGGAACCGTCCTGCTCACCAGTCCCGCCTCCTGACCCTGACGAAGGACATCTCCAGTGAAGATCGGTTTCATCGGCGCCGGAAACGTCGCCCAGGCCATCGCCCGGCACGCGGCGGGCCAGGGCCATCAGGTCGTGCTGAGCAACAGCCGCGGCCCCGCCTCGCTGGCCGCACTCGCCGAACAACTCGGACCCCACGTCGACGCCGGTACGCGCGAGGAAGCGGCCTCGGCGGAACTCGTCGTGCTCGCGGTGGGCTGGCCTCAGGTGCCGGACGCGGTGGCCGGACTGCCGCCGTTCGGCGGACGCATCGTCATCGACACCACCAACCAGTTCGCCTCCCCGCCCCCGCACGCCGAGATCGCCGACCTCGGCCCGCTGACCGGCAGCGAGCACGTCGCCTCACTGCTGCCGGGTGCCCGTGTGGTGAAGGCGTTCAACAGCCTCCACGGCCAGTACATCGACGCCGATCCGCGTCATGACGCCGGACGCCAGGTGCTGTTCCTGGCCGGTGACGACGCCGATGCCAAGACCACCGTCATCGAGCTGACCACGAGTTTCGGGTTCGCTCCCGTCGACCTCGGCCCGCTGCGCGAGGGCGGACGCCTCATGCAGCTCGGCGGCCCGCTCTCGGGCCTCCACGTCCTCAAAACAGGACTGAACAGGGCCCCTGCCCACCGTCGTTCCCGACAAGGAAGATCCTGATGACCAGCCAGCTGCGCACCTCCACCGCCCAGCCCCTGCTGCGCCCGGTCCGCCTCGGCGCGCTCGAACTGCCCAACCGCGTGATCATGGCCCCGATGACCAGGGCCCGCGCCCGCAACGCGGACTTGGCCCCCACCGACCTGCACGCCACCTACTACGCGCAACGCGCGGGTGCCGGCGTGATCATCACCGAGGGCACCTGGGTCAACACCGACGCGATCGGCTTCATCGACGTCCCCGGCATCTACACCGAGGAACAGACCACCGGCTGGAGGAAGGTGACCGACGCGGTTCACCGAGCGGGTGGGCGGATCATCTCGCAGCTCGGCCACCTCGGCGCGATCTCCCACCCCGACCACTTGGGCGGCCGCCTGCCCGCGGGGCCGTCCGCGGTCAACCCCGGCGAGCAGTCGTTCACCCCGGCCGGCCCGAAGGACACCGTCACCCCGCGAGCGTTCACCGCCGCCGAGATCGCCGGAACCATCAGCGCGTACCGCCAAGCCGCGGAGAACGCCCGTCGCGCGGGTTTCGACGGCCTGGAGATCCACGCCCAGGGCCAGCACCTGATTCCCCAGTTCCTCAACCCCCGCCTCAACCAGCGCACCGACGCCTACGGCGGCAGCGGCGAGAAGCGAGCGCGGTTCCTGCTGGACGTCCTGGACGCCGTGAGCGACGTGTGGGGCAGCGACCGCGTCGGCGTGAAGCTCTCTCCGCACTGGACCAGCGGAACCGCGTTCACCGGGGACGAGGAAACGCTCGCCGACTACGACCGGCTGCTCACCAGGCTCAACGACAACGACCTCGCCTACCTCCACCTCGTGGGCTCACCCGGCACGACAGAGGAGCGCCTCAGCCACTTCGCCCGCTTCCGAGCCCACTACCAGGGCAACATCATCGCCAACCTCGGCTTCACCCAGACGCTGGCCAACGACGTCCTGGACCACGGGATCGTCGACGCCGTCTCCTTCGGCGCGCCCTTCATCGCCAACCCGGACCTGGTCGAACGATTCGCCAACGGGCACCCACTGGCCGAGAGCGACCGCACCACCTACTACGGCGGTCACGTCGAGGGCTACACGGACTACCCCGCCTTCACGGCACCGTGAGATTCTGCCGAGGCTGATCTACGGCGTGACCGGCTCTGGTCCCTCGGCGAGTTCGTCGAGTTGTCGTCGCACCCGGTCGGCGTCGCCGTCGCGGCCCTGTTCCCGAAAGAGCTCCCGCGCTTCCCGCCATGCCGCGCGAGCCTGTTCGCGCTGTCCGAGGACGGCGTGAGGACGGCCCAGGTTGTCGAGCGTGTTGGCCACCTCGTAGCTGTGGCCGAGAGAGCGGTAGAGGGCGAGGGCCTGTCCGTAGTGGTGAATGGCCTGCTGCTGGTGACCCGCGCGGTGGTCGGCGTAGGCCAAGGTGTCCAGGACGGCGGCCTCACCGTGCGGATCGTGGTGACGGCGGAGCAGGACCAGGGCGGCCTCGCAGTGCTCGTGCGCCATGGCGTGGTCACCCAGATGTGCGGCGTGCCAGCCCATCAGGTTGAGCGCTTCGGCCTCCCACACCGGTTGGCCGAGGACGCGGAAGAACTCGAGGGCGCGGCGAGCGTGGTCCAGGGCCTGCGCCGCGTCCGCCCGCGGCCAGGCCGTCGAGAGGGTCAGGTGTGTGTGAGCCAGCTGTACGTGGTCGTCCTGAGCCTGGGCCAGGGCGAGAGCTTGGTGCAGGTGAGCGATGGATTGCTCGTGGAGCCCCAGTTCGGTGTGCACCGAGCCGAGGAATCGATGTGCGTGGATGCGGGACGTCGGGTCGGGCAGGTGGTCGGCGGCTCTGAGCGCCGCTTGCCACACGGCCAGGTCGTCGTGGAGGCGCCCACGCCGTTGGTGGAAGATCGTGAGAGCCCACGCCAGATGCCACACCGTGCGGTGATCGTGACGAGCGACGACCGACTGCTGGGCCGCCAGCAGATGGGGGTGGTGGTCGTCCAGCCACGCCAACGCGGCCGAGCTGTCGGGCAACGGGTCAGGCCGGACCCCGTCGGCAGGCTGACCGTGCTCGATCGGCGGACGGAAGGGATTGAGGAGTCGATCGGCGGCGAGCGCGGTGTGCAGGTAGAAGTCCACCACCCGCCGCAGTGCCGCGTCCCGCACCGGCTCGTCGAGGTCTCTGGCCGTGGCGGCGGCATAGGCGCGCACGAGGTCGTGCATCGCATACCGGCCATGGGGCCGCCGTTCGACCAGGGACGCCTCCTCCAACGCCGCCATCGTCCTGCGGGCGTCGACCTTGGACGAGCCGGTGAGAGCAACGACGGCGGGCAGGGTCGTGTCGGGGCCGGGGGCGATGCCCAGCAGGGCGAATGCGGTGCGCTGTTCGCCGGTGAGGTGGCGCAGGGACAACGAGAGGACCTTGGGCAGGCTGGCCACGGGATCGGTGTCGTGGTTGAGCACGTCCAGTCCTAGCTCGCGCAGCTCGGCGGCGAGCTCGGCCAGGGGGATGGTGGGCCGGGTGGCGGCGTTGCGGGCGGTGATCGACAACGCGAGTGGATAGCCCCCGCAGAGCTCGACCAGCTCATCGACGGCCTCGGGTTCCGCGGCGGCGCGGCCGGCGCCGACGCGTTCGGTCAGCAGGGCGTGCGCCTCGGCGCGGCTGAGCACGTCCAGCGTCAGGTGCCGGGCACCGTGCCGGTCGATCAGGGAGGCGAGCCTCGTGCGGCCGGTGATCAGCACGATGCACGAACGGCTCCCCGGCAGCAGCGGGACGACCTGCTCGGCGGCGGCGGCGTTGTCCAGCACCACCAGCATCCGTCTCCCGGCCACCAGGGTCCGGTACAGCGCGGCCTGGGCGTCCAGCTCTGACGGGATCCGGCCGGCGTCGCGGCCGAGTGCACTGAGGAACCCCCGCACCGCCGCTGCTGGAGTCATCGGTTCCTCCGTGGGGCTGAAACCGTGCAGATCGACGAACAGCTGTCCGTCGGGGAACTCGTCCAGGTGGCGGTGCGCCCACGTCAGGGCCAGACACGTCTTGCCGATTCCGCCGGTCCCCCTGATCGCCGAGACGACCACCGTCCCCGTCCGCGATCGTTCCGGTCCTGCTCCGGGCACCACTTCCAGCGCCTGGTCCAAGCGGGCCAGTTCGGCGCCGCGGCCGGTGAACCACTGGGGCGGCGCAGGTAGCTGCCTCGGCACAGGTCGCTCGGCCGTGATCGGAGTCGGCAGCGGGGTGAGGACCGGGTCCGCGTCGAGAACGCGTCGGTGGAGGTTCTGCAGGGCTTCGCCGGGCTCGATGCCCAGTTGCTCGACCAGTTCCGCGCGGACCTGCCGGAAGTGCGCCAGGGCATCCGCGGTACGTCCGGCCTGGTGAAGCGCCAGCACCAGCAGCCCCGCGACCCGTTCGTTCAACGAATCCTGTTCCGCCAGCGCGAAGAGCTCGGTCAGCACTTCGGCGTGCCTGCCGCAGCGCAACGCCACGTCGGCACGGTCGAGCTGGGCCGCCAGTCGTTCCTGCTGCAGGCCGGTGCGCACAGCAGCCAGCCACGGGGTCTCCAGACCGGTGAACGGCTCACCCCGCCACAAGGTCAGGGCTTGGCCGAGCAGAGCGAAGGCGTGCTCGTCACCCGCACCACGGGCGAGTGTCACCAGGGCGCGGAAGCGGTGCAGGTCAACGAGATCCGGGTCGGTGAGCAGCACGTAACCGGTGGAGCGGCGCTCGATTCCGATGCCTTCCGGCGACAGCACCTGCCGCAGCCGGGACAGGTAGTTCTGCAGCACCTGCCGGCTCCGCAGCGGGAGATCCCGCGGCCACACCCGTTCCAGCAGCTGGTCCACGGTGACGACCCGGTTGGCCTCCACCGCCAGCACCGCGAAGACACAACGCTGCCGGGCGTGCCCCACCTCGACCCGCCGCGACCCGATCCAGACGCCGACGTCCCCCAACATCCGAAGCTCCACCATCACGCCCCCGGCCCCGCGCTGTTCGGCGAGTTCACCTTGCCGGAGATTCGGTCGGGCCGGAGCGGATTCACGTGATTCCAGGCCGCCTCGCGTCGCGACAACGGCCGCGGTACCTGGTGGCGGACGACCCATGTCCGTCACCAGGTACCGCGGCTGAAGCGGTCAACGGTGCCCCGTCAGCAGCCCGATCCGCTGCAGTTGAAGAGGGCGCTCAGCGCCGCCCCCGACTCGCTGAAGCCGCTGTGCCCACGGATTCCTATCGGCCCAGCGCACGCAGTCTTTGCACGGTGACGACGAGGTAGCCGCTTCCGCACGGGGTGGCGCTTCCCGAACCCTTGATGACGTTGCCGTCGCGGATGGTCAGGCCGATGTCGGTGACTCGCGAGCACTCGGCCCGCAACGGTTTCGCCTGTGCCGGAGAGGCGATCACCACGCCGGCCACCGCCACTGCCGCCGTTGTCACCGCCGCCAGTCTCCCCAAGTTGGTGACTCGTTGTCGGATGGACATGACTGAGGTCCTTTCCCTGACCGTTCCGCCGGAGCCCGACGTCGTGAGCTGGTTCTCCCAGCGGCCTGTGCGGTGGTGGGCGAGAGGGGAGAGGATTCCGATGCTCGCCGCGGACGCCGCGACGAAGACCCTGTACTTCCGTGAACGGGGGACGGACACGCGTCTCCTCCTGACGGGGTTCGCGATCTGCGTCGGGGTCACGAGCGCCAGCCGGCCGCGATGCTGACCCGGGTCGCGAGACCCGGATTGCCCGCGTAAGCCCGCACGTCGCCCCAGGCCGACCATCGACCGTCCGGGTAGCGCGCGGCGTGCCAGACCGAACCGCCGGCCGCCAGCGCGACGACGTGGAGCTCACCGCTGGTGAACCCGGTGGTGGCGACGTCGAGGACGAAACCCGTCTTGTTGCCCGTGTAGTCGTCGATCTTCAACAGCGGCGTCCAGTTGCCGTTGGGCAGCCGAGTGGAGTGACGCACGCCGGCGAAGCCGTAGTTGGCCACCAGGTGGAAGATCCCGTTGACCTCGGTCGCGCTCACCGACTGCGCCGCCCCCGGATTGCCGGCGAACGCCTCCACGTCACCCCAGGGACTCCAGTTGCCATCGGTGCGGCGCAACGTGTGCAGCAGACCCCCGGTCGACATCGACACGGCCACCTGCAGCTCGCCGTTCAGGAAACCAGCCGCCGCCACGTCCACGTACCCGGACAGGTCGCCTGCGAAGGGTTCCACGCTGTGCAGGGCGGTCCAGGAGCCGTTGGGCGAACGGACGGAGTGGTGGATGGTGTTCTCGCCACCGAGAACGACGACGTGCAGGGCACCGCCGACCTCCGTGGCGGCAACCCTGGTGATCGCGCCGATCTCGCCGGCGAAGTCCTCCACGTTGCCGAACGGTGTCCACGGCCCGTCGACCCGCCGGATGGCGTGCCACAGCTCGCCGTCGTTGCCGGCCACCAATGCGTGCTGCTCGCCGGCGACCATCGCCGACGCGGTGTCGACTGGTGTGACGACAGCGCCGGTGGCCGCTTTGACGTCCGCGAAACCGGTCCACGAGCCGTCGCGCCCGCGCATGGTGTGCACGAGACCGCCGGTGCTGGTCGTCGTGAACAGCTGGGTGCTGCGCCACTGGTTGACCGTCTCGCCCTTGAGGACGCTGAGCAGGGCGACCTTGTTGTCGTAGCCGGTGACCTTGTCGCGGTCCTCGCTGAGGTGGATGTGCCAGAGGTGGGTGTCGTCCGAGGTCGCCGCCCTGTCGTAGCGGAAGTCCCACCCCTCGACCTCCCGGTCGTTGTCCGTCTGACCGAAGAACTCGCGCCAGCCGTCCAGCCGCGGGTCGTTCGGGTCCTTGCCCGATGCCAGCAACCGGTTGGAATACCTGGCGATGGTGCCGAAGCTGCCGTTCTGGGCGTCTTCGAAAGTCCAGTCGTAGGCCGCGGCCAGGTTGGCGGGACCGCCCTTGTCCTCGGCATCCACGACCGAGTAGTTGCTGGGATCGTTGGCGGCCCGCGTGTTGTGATAGCCCTTCTTGTTCGTGTACATGCCACCGTTCAGCGTTCCCGGCTGCATCGCGCGCATCTGCTGCATGAGCCACACCGAGGCGTCACTCTCGAACGCGCCGGCGTTGGCCTGCGGTTGCGCGCCCCCTGCCAGAAACCCTGCTGTCAGTGCCATGGCGGTGAGTGCTGTCATCACCCGCGCGGCCGTGGTTCTCGTTGAGCGTTCGTGCTTCAACTCGACCTCCTTCATCGGCAGCAGCAGCCGCCGGAGTGCCGCCGAGGGTGTCCCGCCCGCACACCACAAACACACGGAAACCCAGGAATTCCCTGGTCATGCCGATGGGACCGGAACGAGTCCCACCTGCCCAGGCGCGGCGGTCCGGTACGAGCAAAACCCCCACGAAGCTGATGTCTCCATCAACCCGTGGGGGTGAACAACGCTCGTGTCCGAGGGCGAAGTCGCACACGACGCCCACGCGCCCTACCAGCGGTTCTCGTCGTACCTCGGCAGCTGACGCGTCACGAACCCGGCAGGGCCGAGCGTTCGTCCCGGCCGTGGCCTGCCGACGTGCTGGTCGCCGGGAGCGTCGTCAGTAGCTGAACGTGGTCGCGGGCTCGTCGCCGATCCACTTCCACAACGGGATCGTGCCGTTGATCTCCGCGCCGGGAATGAGGTTGTCGGCGTCGAGTTGCTTGGCGTTGAAGCAAAGTGGGCAGACGTAGTAGCGCCCGCCAGCTGCCTCGTAGCGCTGGAACAGGTCTCTCAGCGGTGGGCAGCCGTCGCATGCGACGCCCGCGGCGGTGCCGGTCAGTGCGAGGCGCACCGCCTCTTTGGACAGGAACATCAGCGTCTCGCGTCCGGTCTCGGCGGCGCCGATCGCGACGAGGAACGCGACGGTCACCTTCTCCGCGTCTTCGAGCCCCGTCGACAGACTGATGACTGCTTTGTTCGACATGGTCTGCTCCTTTTCGTCGGAAACAAGACGTTAGGAGCGGGAAGGTCCCGTGTCGTCGGGCGTTCTCCCTACAGATCGAGCGGGTCGAGCAGGCCGTTGCGCAGCGCGAACAGCGTCGCGGTCGAGCGTGATGACGCCCCGGTCTTGGTGTAGATCCGCTCGATGTGCGTCCCGGCCGTCTTGCGCGAGATCCCCAGCTGGTCGGCGACCTCGCCGGTCTGCGCGCCACGCGAGATCAGGATCAGCACCTCGACCTCGCGTGGGGTGAGCCCGGCCGGACCCGACACGCGCCGCCGGAGGCCGTTGCCCGCGGCGGCGAGGACGGCCTCGGCCGCGTCGCCGTCCAACGCGCCGGCCCGGATCGCTTCGCGCACCGCGTTGACGGCCTGCTTGTCCGTCAACGCCTTCCGGTGCGCCCGCGGTTCGAGCATCGCCCGGTACGCGCAGGCCGCGGCCAGCAGGCGCCCGGTCATCGGCACCGCCGCGCCGGACAGGCCGCGGTGGTAACCGTTGCCGTCCATGCGCTCGTGGGCTGTCGCCGCGATCGCGCCCAGCCTGGCCAATGCCGCCGGACGGGCGAGGACGCGCTCGGTGTAATAGGAACTGAGCCGCACGCGCTCCCAGTCGGTGGCCGACAGCGGTCCCGGCTGGTTCAGGATCGTCGCCGGTACCCCGTGCAGCCCGATGTCGTGCAGCAGGCCCGCGCGCCGGACGGCGATGACGTCGCCGACGGGGAGCCCCATCGACCGGGCCGCCGCGCTGGCGAGCTCCGCGACGCCACGGGAATGTCCGGCCCGTGAGGCGCCGCGCAGGTCGGTGAAGTCGGCCAGCGCTTCCAGCGCTGTGTCCAGCTCGCCTTCCGTCAGCGGGCGCCGCAGCCGTGGATCCGTTGTGAGCGCGTCGATCCCGGTACCGGCGTCGGACAGCACCTCGGGGGCGTGCGCGACGAACGCGTCGACCACGTCTGGCGCGAACTGGCGGCCGCGCCGTGCTCTGGCGACTTCGAGCGCACCGTCGATCCCACTGGTCCGATGCCGGACTTCGACCACGTCGGCCAGGTGCAGCAAACGGACGATCGGCGCGATGTCCGGGCCGCCGACCCCCTGTGGCACCCCTCGCCCGTCCCAGCGGGTGAAGAACTGCCGCAACGCCGTCACCACGTCCGGGCCGAGCCCGAGCTGCTCCGCCAGCGTCGAGGTCGTCGTGCAATGCGACTGCATGCCCTGCACGACGTTCTGTCCGCCGCTCGTCAGGATCGTCGTCGCCACCCGGAGCCGGTGCCACACAGGTCCGCCGCGACCGGCCCGGCGCAGGAAGAAGCCGAGCCCTTCGAGTCCAGCGAGATCGACCCCGTAGCTGTCCGCGCGGAAGGCGATGTCATCACCGAACGACCCCGCCACTTCCGGGGAGTCCGCGACACAGCCGACCCAGGCGAGCATCGAGACGTAGAACAGCGACCGCCGCTGGTCCTCTGGCAGCCCCATGCGCTCGGCCAGCCGGTCCGCGATCCGCCACGAACGGAGCACGTGCTCCATCGGTTGCCCCAGCCCCAGGTCCGTGGCCAGCGAGAACGCGGCAAGCAGCTCGGCCAGGCCGATCCCGGCATCTCGATCACCAAGCTCCACCCGCGAAGGGTAACTCCGCGCCGTGCCCGTGACCGGGTGGCGAAGCACTCCGCCCACACCTCTCCGGCGCGCGGGGCTGACACCGTGGCACACCACCCGCCCGCGGAGTTGGTCGATCGAATAGGCGGGCAAGGCTTGCCGACCACGTATGACAGCCAGCGTCATAGCGGCACGGTCGTCGATGGCCGTGGAAGCAGGGGAGGGGTGCAGATCCTGGCCCGCCGACAGGTCGGCCGCGTCGAAGACCATCAGTCTGGTTGAGCCGCTTCTGGTCCGCACCGACCTGCGGCGTGTCCCGAGGCCTGACCACCGCGGTCCTCCTCCAGATCTGGACAGCCGTGCACGGAGAGTGTTTGGATCAATGCGCACGGTTTTTACAACGTTGTAACCCTGCGGATTGGATGAGACGTGACGTCAAAGATCGTCGTGGCGGCCTTCGCCGTCTCCCTGCTCGGCAGCGTGCCCGCCGTGGCCTCGTCCGCGGCCGTCGTGCCCGACTTCTCCACAGCGGAGGCCGGCAACCCGTTCGTGGACGGGTGGTACGCCGACCCGGACGTCGCGGTCTACGGCAACAAGTACTGGGTCTTCCCCACGTCGTCGCGACCGTACGACCAGCAGACGTACCTCGACGCCTTCTCCTCGACCGACCTTGTCAACTGGACCAAGCACCCCAACGTCCTCACCACCGCGAACGTCTCCTGGGCACGCCGAGCCGTCTGGGCGCCCGCTCCCGTGCAGCGCAACGGCAAGTACTACCTGTACTTCGGAGCGAACGACATCCAGAGCAACTCCGAACTGGGTGGCATCGGCGTCGCGGTCGCCGACCGGCCGGAAGGCCCGTACCGGGACGCGATCGGCAAGCCGTTGATCAGCCAGTTCGTCAACGGAGCGCAGCCCATCGACCAGGACGTGTTCATCGACACCGACGGCCAGGCGTACATGTACTACGGCGGCTGGGGGCACGCCAACGTGGTCAAGCTCAACGCGGACATGACCAGCCTCGGCCAGTTCGCCGACGGCAGCACGTACCAGGAGATCACCCCGGCGAACTTCACCGAGGGTTCGCAGATGTTCAAGCGAAACGGCAAGTACTACTTCATGTGGTCCGAGGACGGCTGGACCGGACCGAACTACGCGGTGTCGTACGCGATCTCCGATTCCCCCACCGGACCGTTCACCAAGATCAGCCGCGTGCTGAGCCAGGACGCCGCCGTGGCAAGGGGTTCCGGCCACAACTCGGTGATCAACGTGCCCGGCACGGACATCTGGTACATCGTCTACCACCGGCGCCCGCTGAGCCGCTCGGGCGCCAACGACCGGCAGGTCGCCTACGACCGGATGACCTTCAACGCCGACGGCACCATCCAACCGGTGACCATGCGCGTCAAGGACAACTTCGACGACAACAACGCCGTCGGCTGGACCACGCACGGCGGCACCTGGACAGCGACCGGGGGCCGGTACGAGACCGGCACCTCGTTCGGCGGGAAGTCGTTGCTGGACACGAACTTCTCGAACTTCGTGCAGGACGCCGACATCATCCCGAAGTCCGCCGCCGGCGACAGCGGGGTCGTGTTCCGCGCGACGCAGGCGACCACCGGGACGGACGCCTACCGCGGCTACTACGCCGGGATCACCGGCAGTGGACGGGTCGTGCTCGGCAAGGCCGACAACAACTGGACGCAGCTCGCGTCAGCCGCCGTGACGGTCAGGCCGAACACCCGGCACCACCTGCGGGTGGAGGCGATCGGCTCGGCGATCAAGGTGTACGTCGGGGACATGGCCACGCCGAAGATCTCCGTGACCGACACCAGCTTCTCCAGTGGTGCCAACGGTGTGCGCGTCTTCAACACCGCCGCGGGCTTCGACGACTTCGCCGTCGCGCACCGGTGACGTGCAGGCGGTGCTTGGCCCGGCTGACCGCGACGTTGAGCAGGTTGGGTTTGCTCGCCGCCCACCGGCGGGCGCCCGGCCGGTCAGCCTGCTTTCCCTGCGACGCGTGCACCGTGCCGGCGATGAGGCCGGGGTAGTCCTCGCACCACGGGCGCACTTGGTTGGCGATGTCGCGGAACGGACCGATCGCCATGACTTCGGACATGTCGAATTCCCGGTCGGCGAGCGCTCTCGGTGCTCCTTCTGACGCTGTGGAGCTCACGCACCGCCCGGACGACCTGGGCGCAACGCCCGTACGAACGCCTCGGCGGCGGGGGAGCGCTCCTCCTCGGTGACGACGACGGTCCGGCGCCGTTCGGCGAGTCCGTCGTCGCGGACCGGCACCCAGGTGACACCGCGCGGGATGACGTCCGCGGCCAGTCCGGGCAGGACGGACACGCCGAGTCCTGCGGCGACGAGGCCGAGCCGCGTCTGCCAGGTCCTGGCCTCGTACCCGACGTGCGGCGAGGGCAGGGTCGGCCACGCACCGAACTGCGGTCGCCCTCGCCGCCCACGCCCACGACCCAGACCTGGCCGGCGAGGTCGCGCACGTCGACCTCGGCCTGCGTGGCGAACGGGTGGGCGTCCGCCACGGCGACACCGAGTCCCCGCCCGATGGGCACGGAGTCCGTCCGCAGCCCCGCGAGGTCGTAGTCGGGCAGGCCGTCGCCGATCGCGATCACCGCGACCTCGATCCGTCCCGCCCGCAGCCGGCGCAGCAACGCCGGGCTGCCCGCCTCACCGAGCCGCACGGTCAGCGCGGGGTGCTCCTCCTTCAGCTGAGCCATCGCCCGCGGCAGGACACCCGCGGCGGCCGTCGGGTAGGCACCCACCGCCAGCCGGCCCGCGATCCGGTCGCGCAGCCCCGCGATCTCCAGCTCGGCGGCCTCCAGGTGCGAGACGACCTGCCGCGCGTGCTTGAGGAACGCCTCGCACGCCGCCGTCGGACGGACCCCGCGCGCCCACCGCTCGAACAGCGGGCTGCCCACTGCCGCCTCCATCGCGCCGACCTGCCGGGAGACCGCGGACTGCGTGTACCCGAGCGCGTCGGCTGCCGCGGTGAACGAGCCGCGCCGCGCGACCTCGACGACGACGCGCAGCCCGGCCAAGGTCATCTCCGACATGCGGCCAGTATCGCGTCAGGCCTCGTGGTCCGCGGCGTGCGCGGACTCCTTCCGCGCCTCGAACGCCGCGAGCCGTTCGCGCACCGCGGTCGTCACCAGCTCGTAGGCGTCGGAATTGAGCAGCAGCCGCAACGGCGGGGCGTCGGACAGCGCGGCCTCGATGATCGCGTTCGCGACCCCGGACCGGCTACCGGGCATCGAGGCGACCGGCGGCGGTGGCGTGTCGGCAGGACCGCCGCGGTAGGGCTCGCTGACCGGCACGCGCTGGGCGGCGTCGAAGAACCCCGTGCGGACCATCCCGGGCTCCACCAGCACGGTGCTGATGCCGAACGGCGCGATCTCAGCGGCGAGCGCCTCGAAGTAGCCCTCCACACCCCACTTGGTGGCGTGGTAGATCGCGAAACCGGGGAACGTGATCTGCCCGCCCATGCTCGACATCTGCACCAGCACCCCACCGCCCTGCTCCCGCAACAACGGCACGGCCCGGCGCGCGACCTGGATCGACGCGGTCAGGTTGGTGGCGATCGACTCTTCGACCTGCTGGTCGCTCAGGTCCTCGGCCGCGCCGAACACCCCGCTGCCCGCGTTCGACACCACCACGTCGACACGACCGAGATCGGCGAACGCCTTCCCGAGCACCTGCTCCACTCCGGCGGTGTCGGTGACGTCGAGAGCGTGGCGCCACAACCGTTCGCCGTACCGCTCCGCGAGGTCGTCGAGCCTGCGAGGGTCGCGGACCGTCGCTGCGACGCGGTGCCCGCGCCGGAGCAAATGCTCGACGAGTTCACGGCCGATGCCCCTGGACGCTCCTGTGATGAACCATGTGGACATGGGTTCCACGCTAGGAACGCGCTGCCATGTGCACCAGCGATGGTTTCGCACCTCTGCCATGCATTGCGTGCATGGCTTGACCGTCAGTGCTCACGACCGGAGACCGGGGTGGTCCCTGAGCTGCCGCCGCGAGGTCACTCCGAGCTTGGGGAAGATCGCGCGCAGGTGCGCGTCGACCGTGCGCTTGCTGATGAACAGCTGAGCGGCGACCTCGTTCGACGTCGCGCCGGAGGCGACCAGCCGGGCGACGGCCAGCTGTTGGCGCGTCAGGGTCTCGTGGACCGGCGGAGGCCGGCCGATCTCCTGCCCGGCGGCGCGCAGCTCCTCGGCGGCGCGTCCGGCGAAGGCGCCCGCTCCCGACTCCGTCAGCAGGTCGTGGGCGATCCGCAGCTCCCGCAGGGACTCGGTGCCGCGGCCCGCTCGGCGCAGCCACTGGCCGTAGAGCAGGTGCGCGCGGCCGCGGTACGGCAGCAGGGGACTGTCCTGAAGGGACTCGACGGCTTCCCGGTAGTCGTCCTCGGCGCCCGTGACCAGACCCCGGGCGTACGCCGTGACCCCTCGGCCGAGGTCGGTGCCGGCGGCTTCGGTGCGGTCGCTCAACGCCGCCAGTGCGGTCGCGGCCTCCGCCGGCTCCCCTTGCCGGACCGCCGCTTCGACGAGCTCGGGCAGGGCCACCCCGGTGAGGAAGAGGTCGCCGTGCCCGGTCGCCGCGCGGGCTGCGGTCAGAGCGGCCTCGTGGTCTCCCAGGCCGTTGTGCAGCAGGGCGGCGCTCCAGTGCAGGCTCGCCACGTGACCGGTTCCGCCGAAGCCCCGCAAGAGGTCCAGGGTCTCGTCGCGGTGGCCGCTCATCGCCGCCAGCAGGAGCCGGTGGTGCCGCAACGGGGGTTCGCCGACCGCGTCGGCGACGGCCTCCTCCTCGGCGGTCGCGGCGAGCGCCCCGGCCACGTCCCCGCACAGCACGGCCCCGGTGGCCTTCTGCGCGAAGGCGAGCCTGAGCAGCAACGGCGACCCCGACTCGCGGCCCGCCTTCAGCAGCCACTCGGCGATGGCGAACTGGGTGCCGAGGTCCCACAGGTCCGTGCTGATCATCGACGCCAGCGCGGGACGCCGGCTCCACAACGGGCCGCCCTCGGAGTGCAGCACGTCCCGCAACATCGGAAGCGCCGCGCGGTAGCCGTCCGAGGACCACGTGATCAGAGCTTCGAGGAGGTCCGGTGCGGCCGGTGGTGGTGCCAGGGCACGTGCCGCGGTCAGGACCTCCTCGACAACGCCACCGGCGCGCCCGACGACGAAGCTCGTCTCGATGGCGTCGAGGAAGCACTCCCTCGCGAGGCCGGGCGACCGCGCCGCCAGCCGCCGAGCCGCGCTCACCGTCCACACAGGACCGCTTTCGTCGCCGGGACGGGAGAACGCGATCCGCGCCCGCAGCAGGTCGGCGCGAGCGCGGCCGGGCTCGTCCTGCGCGGCCATGTCGACGGTGGAGAGGAGGTCCGCCGCCCGGTCGACGGACCCCGCCTCCAGGCAGGCCTCGACCGCCGCCAGCGTGATTCCGGCTCGGCGGCGCCCGTCCAGCGACAGCGCGACCGCCTGGTCGAGGAACGCGGCCGCCGCCGCGACGCCTCCCCGCGACCGGGCGCGCGTCGCGGCCTGTTCGAGGTCGGCCGCGACAGCGTCGTCCGGACCGGCGCAGGCCTGCGCGCGGTGCCACGCCCGCCTGTCGGGTGCCGTCAGCGCGTCGGTGGCGTCGGCCAGCACCCCGTGCACCGCGCGGCGTGCGCTGTCGGACGCGGCCCGGTAGACCGCGGAGCGCGCCAGCGGGTGGCAGAAGCGGATGCGCGCGCCGAACTCGGCGAGCCCCGCGGTGTCCGCTACGGCCGCGCCGACCCCCAGCGCCTCGGCGGCCGGCCACAGCAGACCGGGATCACCGGTGGGGTCCGCGCTTGCGATGGTCAGCAGCAGCCGGGCGTCCTCCGGGAGCGCGGCGAACCGGGTCCGGAACCCCTCCTCGACCCGGGACGGAACCGGGGCCGGCAGGGCGAAGCCGCCCGCGAGCGGCAGTTCGAGCAACGCGAGCGGGTTGCCGTTCGCCTCGGCGACGAGCCGGTCGCGGACCCGGTCGTCGAGGGGGAACGGATGGCGTGCGGCCAGCAGCGCCTGGGAGTCCCGGTCCGCCAGTCCACCGAGGTGCAGCCGCGGCAGCGCGCCCAGCGCGTCCACAGTGGACGGTGACCGGAGCGCGAGCAGCACGGCGACGGAGTCCGCCCCGGCACGCCGGGCGAGGAACGCCATCGCCTGCGAAGACGCCGAGTCGAGCCACTGGACGTCGTCGACCACGCACAGGACCGGTCGTCCCACCGCGGCGAGAAGGTCGAGGACGGCAAGGCCGACCTGGAAGGGCTGCGGTGTCCCGATGGCCAGTCCGAACGCGATCCGCAGCGCTTCCCGACGCGGCCGGGGCAGGGAGGCGAGGCGACCGAGGACCGGCACGCACAGCTGGTGCAGAGCCGAGTACGGCAGCTCCTGCTCGAACTCCGACCCGGCCGCCCGGAGCACCCGGAAGCCGGACGCCGCGCGCTCCGCGTGCGCGAGCAACGCGCTCTTGCCGATGCCCGCCTCCCCGCTGAGCACCAGCGCGCCGCCACGGCCCGAGCGCGCCTGATCGACGAGCTCGCCGACACGACGCTCCTCCCGGTCCCGGCCGATCATCACCACGCCGCTCATTCTGACGGTCGCGGCCTCCGCAGGAAGCGGTGGACGATGAAGTACTCGGCCACGAGCACGTTGCCGACCAGGGACAGCCACGCGCTCGTGGTGTACACCTCGCGGTACTCCAGCCACGTCACCGAGTTCATCAAAGCGAGGAGCGGCAACTGGTAGAGCCGCAACGTCACCGCGGCGAACGTTAGCGTGTAGTTGCGGATCATCCAGATCCGGTGCATCTGGATCTCACGTCGCCGGATCGCGGTGTACGCCTTCGCGGCCGTGTAGAGCCATGCCACGATCAGCACGAAGAAGGCCGCCTGCAACGCGAACCCGCTCTTCGTGACCGCGGACGAGTACACGGCGGCGAGCGAGGCGGCGACGACCGAGATCAGGTAGACGCGGCCCGTCACCCGGTGCAGCCGGGGACAACGGGCCCGCAGCTTCGGCACGAACTGCCACGGCCCGGTGACCAGCGCGATGCCCGCGGGCACGGCGTGGATCACGAGGCTCGTGTAGTAACCCGGCGTCGTCCGGTCGAGGCCCGGCACGGTCGTGCCCCCGACCAGATACGGCGGCACGAAGACCGCCGCGGTGGCGAGGGCGAGCAGCGCGAGAAGTCCCCACAGGAACCACCACCAGCGCCGGCCGGCGGTCCGTGACACGACTGCAGTGGACATGCGTGATCCCAACTCCCTGTGCGAAAAGGTCGGCAGCGAACGCACAAAGCCGTCACGTCGCCCGGCACGGCGAGGGGCTGCGGTCCGCGGCTTGATCATCAACCCGCTCCCGGCCGGGCCGCATCGGCACGAGTTGCCTATTTCGCGGACCGGAGATCGACCGGCGTCGCCGGGTGCTCGGCCGGGACGCGCGTCATGCGGGCGAGCGAACTCCCCGTTCCGACGCCGTCACGTGCCGGCACGACCGGTCTTGCCGACAACTCGGACCGAATGCGACCACCAGGATTTCTGGAGGAACTCCCGTGGCGAGATGGGTTGGCGCACTGGACATGTCGTGACTTCCCGGACGTCGTCAGGTGTGATCAGTCGTGTGCCACGGCGCTGCTGCCCACGTGAGAAGGCAGAGCGACTCCATGGTGTGGCCGGTGTTCGGCGAACGCCTCGATGGCGGAAGAGGCGGCGGCGATGGCCGTTGGTGACCGCAAGTAGTTCGACCCTCGTTGACCCCACAACCGCGCGGTGAGTGGGTTGCCGATGTAGTCATGCCGCTAGTCGATTGCGCTGATCGCTCGGTGTTGAGATTGTCGACTGGAGTCGCGGCAATCACGTTCACGGTCGACCGGCCCCCGAAGGTTGAGCATCCCGTACCGCTCGGATGACCACTCGCGTGAACCCGAAGCCACAGTCAGTGAGTCGCACAGATCAGGCAGGAGCAGCAGCCATGCCGGACCGGCTCCACGTACTCACCACCATCTACCAATCAGAACGAGCCGACCGAGCCACCACCCTGACCGTGAGCCTCGCGACGATCGGCGTCGCCACGACCTACCTCATCGGCACGATCGCCTTCTACGACAAACTCGATCTCCTCGGCTGGGCGATGAGCCTCTTGCCGTTCCCGCTGCTGTGCACCGCCGCCTTCCACTCCCAGCTGCTCACTCTCGCAGCCGTCCGAGCCCGCTCGATCCTCACCCTCGAACACGCTCTCCTCGCCGCGACCGACCCCGACCAGAGCCACCCCCTCGACCCCTCCCACATCGGCGCAACCGCCACCGAACGCACCACCAACATCCACACCGCGGGCACACCCCATCGCTTCGCCATGCTCATCGCCTACGGCGGGGCAGGCATCATCCCCCTCGCCTACACAGTCCTCATGCTGACCAAGGCCGCACACCACCTCAGCGGCTGGGTCGCCGTTCCCGCGGCGTTCTACCTGATCCTGCTCATCCCGATCACCTTCGCCTGGCGAGACAGCGCCGCAAAACTCAACTTCCACGCCACCACGAACTCAAACCCGGCAACCAGCACCTGACGACACGGATCTGCCCGGTGTCGGTGATCAGCAAGAAGTCCGGCACGTGCTTGCGCACCCCGCCGGAGATTTCCTCTTTGAGAAGAACGGGCTGAGCGACGACTCGGTGTACGGGCCTGTCGAAATCAGCGCCCGGCAGGGGAGTGGTGTCTAACTCGCTGCGCGGCGGGGTTCCAAGAGCTCCTCGGGGCTGCGACCCCGTCGTGCTGCGGCGAGGATGAGGGCCGCGAACACGACGGCGGCGGCCCGGACGATCCACAGCGTCGTCGGCGAGGTGACCGTGTAGCTGCCTTCGATGCCGAGCACGGCCTCGAAGACCGCCGCTGCCGCGCCCCGGCCGGACGGCAGGTCGTCGAGCGCGATCACCGGGAGAACGCTGAGCAGGGTGAGCAGTACGCCCGACGAGCCCCACAGGATGAGCGGGCCGCCGTCGGGTTTGCCGGTGACGACCCGCAGCAGGCCGCGGCCCAGCAGTTCCAGCGGCCACACCAGCAGCAGTGCGACCAGCACCGCCAGGAGCAGGCACGTGTAGGCGAGCAGCAGGAAGAGGAACAGCGAGAGGAAGATGTTCATCTCGGGGTCCAGGCCACCCGCGATGATCACCGGAAGCATGGTGATCGTCACGGCCGCGGGCAGGAACCAGATGAACAGCGGCTTCGGGTGTCGGTCCTCGAGCAGCGCGGCCGCGCCCCCGGCCCGCACGAAGATCGCCGTCACGATGATCAGGACGCCGAAGGTGCCGAACATCTCGCCTGCGTGCTCGTACTCCTGGAACTGCCCGAACGTGATCGCGGTGTAGGTCGAGAACGCCAGCGCGATCCCGCACAGCCACAGTTCCAGGCCGCGGCCCGAGACGACCGCCCGCACTTTCTCCACTCGGCCGAGGGTAATCGTCAACCGAGTCGCACAGGTCCGTTTTGGACACGTCGAGGCGAGCACGCGTCCGGAGCCATGCTCCTCTCGGCTGTCAGGTCGCGATGCCGCGCCTCTTTACGCGAGGTGCGAACCGATGGTGTCCGCGTGCCGAGCAGACCCGCGAGCAACGGCTCGACGTGTGTCTGCAGGACCCGCGGCAACGGCAGCGGTAGCTGGATGAGCTTCCGCAGGATTGTCCAGCCCTTCAAGTGGAAGCGATCGTCGCGGCACCATGGCCGTTGTGGCGACAGGAGTTTCAGCTGACCTCGTCGCGGACGGCGGTGTCGAGGTCGGTAGCGGTCAGGCCGAAGGTGTCGGCCGTCTCCGTCGCGTCCATGCGGAACGGCTCGTACCACTGGTAGTCCATCTCCGCCATCTCGCGGGCGATCGGCACGACCAGTCCGGTTGCGCGCATTGCGAAGCGCGGTAGTTGGATCAGTTTGATCGGTGATCGGCCCGCCGCGGTGGCGTAGCGACCGGCGAGCTCGCGGATCGTGATGGCAGGCGGGGACGGCACGTGCCAGGCCCTGCCCCACGCCCGTTCTTCCGACGCAAGCGTGACCAGTGCCTGTGCCATGTCGGTGTTGACCGTGAAGGTGTGCGGCATGTCCAGATGGCCGGTGATCCAGGCCGCTTTGCCCTTCGTCAGGGCCGGCTCGATGAGCAAGGAGTAGATGCCGTTGGCGCCCTTGCCGATGTAGTCGGAGCCGCGCACCTCCACCGTGCGGATGCCCGCGGCGAGGGCCTGTTCCCACATTCGTTTGCGCAGCCTGCCTTTGCGTCCGGCCGCGGCCATGGGGGTGCGTTCGGTCATCAGGCCACCGGGCTGCGGGCCGTAGGCGTACATGCTGCCCGTCAGGGCGAGGACGGCGTCGTTCGCCTTGGCGGCGGCGATGGCTGCTGTCTGCAAAGGCGGCAGCAGACGTTCCCACTCCGTGTAGGAGGGTGGGTTGGCACAGTGGTGAACAGCCTCGGCGCCGCGGGAAAGTTCGGTCAGACTGGACGGGTCGGACGCGTCCGCAGCGACCCGGTCGATCAACGGGTGCTCGGGCCCCGAACCGCTGCGGGTGATGATGCGGACGTTGTGGCCGCGCTCGACGAGCAGACGAGCGACGTTGCTGCCGATGGATCCGGCGCCGATGACGACGTGTTGGACCATGACGGTTCTCTCCGTTCCAGAGTCTCGGTCAGTGATCCACGCCGGAGCCGGTGTAGCTGGGCACGTCGGCGAGCATGTCGGCGATCTGCGGGTTGAGCTCGTTGCGGCGCCGATGCAGTTCCTGAATCTTGCTGTTGAGGTCCGGGTCCTCGTCGTCGCTGACGTCGAAGATCTCCATCCGATCCACCAGGGTCAGTCCCAGGTGGTCGGTCTGGTAGGTGGTCGGGTGCGTCAGGTAGGCGAAGAGGCCGTCGAGGTCCTCCACGACGAACACCGCGCTGTAGGTGTAGTCGCCACCGTGGTCGCGCCCGACGATGAACGACTTGATGGCGGGGTTCGACCTGCCCTGGTTGCGCCAGCCCTCCAATGCCGCCGAGATCTGATCTGGCGTCGCGGTGGCCTTCATCGTGGCGCGGCAGACGTGGTGAATCATGATCAACCCCTCGCTGGTTAACGACGTTAGATTTCCTAACGTTGTTAACCATGACGCACGCCGTCAGCGTGGTCAAGGGCGGTGGCTAGTGTTCGAGGACACCATCGAGTCGAAGTGACGGACCATGTCAATCAGCACGAGGCGGGCCCGCGAGCGGGCGAACACCCACGAGCGGATCATCGAGGCGGCGCTGCACGTGCTCGAGACCGAAGGCCCTGCGGCTCTGACGATCCGGCGCATCGCCGGCGATGTCGAATACTCCGCACCCGTCGTCTACCAGCACTTCGCCAACAAAGAAGCGCTTGTCCTGGAACTGGTCGGGTACGGCCACCGCCTGATGCTGGCCGAGGTCCTCCACGCCTTCCAGGAGTCCGATGTGGACCTGCGCATGAGGCGCATCGCGTCGGAGTACGTGCGGTTTGCCGGCGAGCACCCCCACCTCTACCAGGTCATGAACGCCCCGGCGATCGATGCGGACGAGCGCGGGCGCGTCGTACAGCCGGCCATCGACGCCCTCAAAGAGCTGCTCACCACCTGGTCTGCCAGGCACGACGTGGTCCTGGCCGATCTCGACGAGGCCTGCGAGACCCTCTGGGGCACGATGCACGGCATCGCCTCTCTCGGCCACCTCGGCAATGTCGGCAACGATCGCGCCCGACGCCTGGCCGAACAGGCCCTGCACGCGATTCTTCTCGGCTGGCGCACCGAGGCATTGGCGAATGACCAAGATCAGCGAGAGAAGACGCAGGGATGACGTCGGTCCATGGTCGAAACCCGTTCGGATCTTCCGGCGAATGTGGAGGCGCCACGTTGTGAATCGAGGGACGGCCGTCTTCGCCATCCGGCTCGGCTCGGGTTGTGACCCACCGCGACTCGAGCAGCTATGTCGCTTGACCTGCATCGCGAAGTATTGCTGCTCGACCCGAGGCGGTCGGGACGTTCCTCGGGGCGCCTCGGGTCGAGCATTGTGCTAGCGGGTGAGCAGCAGGCAGGCGGGCGGGTAGTAGGAGACCCACTGTGCTTGACGCTTCAGCCAGAGCCTGGAGCAGGCGCCCACGGATCGCGGCGCCGTGTGATTGGCGGTGACCCAGCCGGAGTCGACGTAGCCTGGCCAGATAGTGCCATCCCACGTCTTGTCGGGAGTGTTTTTGTGCCAGCTGGTGCCGATCCACATCTCGAAGTGGTACTTCTTCGACTCTTCGGGGTATGACATCGCGGTTCGCCCCTTGAAGCTATCGACGCGAAGCCCTGAGCCGAGTACCTCGACGCAGTTGTACACCGAAGTGCATGACTTTCCGCTTCTGATCGACACGTCGTCAACTGCCACGTAATTCGGCTCGACGTCGACCAGCTCGACAACGTTGCCGGAATTGTCCTTGACCGCCAGGGCTCCCGCTGGCACTTCGCTGAGATCCAAGGCTTCGTCGGCGCCGGCCGACCCGGCACCCGTGAAGACCAACAAAGCTGACGCGGCCAACGCCAGCGCGGATGTCAGAAGTTTCATTCTTCCTCCCAGTTGAACCACTGAATAAACTCTGCAAAATGCTCGGTGCTTGAGGTGACGCGACAGAGAACAACAGGCAGGGAAACCGGTGGCCGTCATCGCCACCAGGAGGTCGACTCCTCTGCGGCCGGCGAAGGCGTGGGCACGTTCCGAGCGATTCACAAGCTCCCCCCTGTGGTGTGGTGGCCTGGCCTTCGTTGCTCTCCGCCACGCTGGGAACTGTGTGCCGCTGAACGTGTGAATGCGCCTCAAAATCCCACAGTCGCTGGTCAGCCCCGGTATCCATGCCTACGCGGGAGGTATCGCGCTAGGGGGTAGCGGCAAGGTGGTGGAGGTCCGGCTGTTGGGGGAAGTGGCCGTGCTCGTCGACGGCCGCGGGATTGATCTGGGTCCAGCGCGGCAGCGGTGTGTGCTGGCGGCGTTGGCGGTGGACGTCGGCCGAGTGGTCTCGGTGGACGTCCTCGCCGAACGGGTCTGGGGTGATCACTCGCCGCTGCGGGCTCGGGCGACGCTGGTGAACTACCTGTCCCGTCTGCGTCAGGCGCTGGCCGTGATGGATGCGGCACACCTCGTTCGCAAGGCTGGTGGTTATGCGCTGGAGGTGGGGCAGTCTGCGGTGGATCTTCACCTGTTTCACGACCTGTGTGCCCGTGCCCGTGCCCGTGATGACCGGCAGATCGTGACGCTGCTGGAGGAAGCACTCGGCTTGTGGCGCGGGGAGGCGTTGACCGGACTCGATGGCGACTGGTCCGCTGCCGAACGCGATCGGCTGCACCAGCAGCGCCTGAACGCCGAGCACGACCTCGTCGACGCTCTGTTGCGGCTGGGACACGGCGAGGACCTGGTGGCGGGGTTGTCTGCGCGCGTCGCCGACAACCCGTTGGACGAGCGGGTAGCGGGCCAGTACATGCTCGCCTTGTACCGCGCCGGTCGTGCGACCGACGCGCTGGAGCACCACCGGCGGCTGCGGGAGCGGCTGGTCGGGGATCTGGGCATAGATCCGGGCACTGTGCTGCAAGACCTGCACCGGCGGATCCTGGCTGCCGACCCGGCCCTGTCCACGACCACGGCAGAGGTGAACAAGCCATCGGTGGTGCCCCTGCAGTTGCCGGCCGTGCCAGGGCTGTTCACCGGACGGGTGACCGCACTGACCCAACTGGACCGCGCCCTCACCACCAGCGCCGGCGGCTCCTCGGCCCAAGGCGGGCGGGGCGCGACAGCGGTGATCTCCGCGATCGGCGGAATCGGCAAAACCTGGCTCGCTCTGGCCTGGGCGCACCGCAACCTGCATCGCTTTCCCGACGGACAACTCTGGGTGGATCTGCGCGGCTTCAGCCCCGGCGAACCCAAGCAGGCGGCCGACGTGCTGGCGGATTTCCTCGCCGCCCTCGGCGTCGACCGCGACCACCAACCCCAGGACCCCGACGCCCGCGCCGCGCTCTACCGCACCCACACCGCCGGTAAGCGGATGCTGCTCCTGCTGGACAACGCCGCCACCCCCGACCAGGTCGTCCCATTACTGCCCGGCGGCGACTCGTGCACCGTCCTGATCACCAGCCGCCACCGGCTCCCCGCCCTCCTCACCCGCCACGGCGCCCACCCCGTCCACCTCGACGTGCTCACCCACGCCGAAGCCCGCACCCTGCTCGACGATTCACTGGGCGGCACCCGCGCCGCCGTCGCGAAGCAAGCGGTCACCGAGCTGAGCGGCCTGTGCGGCGGATTCCCACTCGCGCTCGGCCTGGTCGCCGCCCGCATCCGCAGCAGCCCTGACCTCGTGCACGAAATCGTCGAAGATCTGCGCGAACTAGGTCTGGACGCCCTGGACTCCGACAGCCCCGACGCCAGCCTGCCCACCATCCTGTCCTATTCGCTGCGTCAGCTCACCGACGAAAACCGCACCGTGTTCGGCCTGCTGGGCATCGCCCCCGGCCCCGACACCACGCTGCACGCCGTGGCCGCCCTTGCCGGCCTGCCCGAGGTCCGCGCACGCAAAGCGCTGTCGGCATTGGAGGAGGCATCCCTGCTTGAACGACGGCTGCACGGCCGATACGCGATGCACGACCTGGTCCGCGCCTACGCCGCCGACACCGCCTGCCAGTTGCCCGACGAGGTGCGGGAAGTGCCGCTGAGGCGAGTGGTCGACTTCTACCTCCACACCTCCTACACCGGCGAACGGGTTCTGGATCCCCACCGCCCAGCGGTCCACCTGGGCACGCCCGCACCTGGTACTCGACCCCAGGTGCTGCCCGACACCCGAGCGGCCTTCGACTGGTTCGACGCCGAGTACCCCAACCTGCTGGCAGCCCAGCACGTCGCCACCACCCGCCGGTGGTACGCCGCTGTGTGGCAGATGGCTTGGACCTTGACCACGTTTCAGAACAGGCGGGGACACAGCCACGACCAACTCGCCGTGATGCGGGCCGCATTGGCGGCCGGCAGTCACCTCGACACCCCCGCAGTCCACATGCTCCTCCATCGGCTGATGGGCATGGCCTATGCGGATGTCGGGCGGTACGACGAGGCGGTCGAGCACCTGAACCAGGCCCTCGTCCTGGCAGAACACCACGACGACCTTCTCAACCAGGGACGGAATCACCGGGGACTCGCGTGGACGTGGTCACATGCGGGAGACACCTCCAAGGCGTTGCACCACGCCACGCTCGCCCTGGACGTCCATCGCTTGCTCGACAACCCTGTCGAGGAAGCCTTGTCACGGTGCCTCGCCGCCAGCTACGCCGCTTTTGCCGGCGACTACGACCGGGCCTCCGAAGACTGCGAGATCGCGCTCCGCCAGTGCCGCGAGCACGGCATCCGCGACGGCGAGGCCTCGACCCTCACCGCCATGGGCTACATCGGTCATCACACCGGCCATCATCACCGGGCGGTCCGCGACTACTACGCGGCCATCACGCTGCACCGCGACACGGGCAACGTGTACCTCATGGCCGACGTCCTCGCCCAAGTAGGCCGTCCACTCGCCGTCCTCGGCCACCACCGTCGCGCCCGTGCCGCGTGGCAGGAAGCCCTGCAGATGTACCAGGAACAGGGCCGCCGCGACTACGCCACCCGCGTGCGACGACAACTCGACGAGTTGTCGTCGCAGGGGGATTCGTGCGATTAGCGAGTTCTCTTTGTGCTGCAATGATTCTGGTGTGCCGGGGTGACGGCGACGCAGGCCGTCGCCGCGCCGGCGTAGTGTGAGACCCGTTGTGTGTGCGCGAAAGCGGAGCTCGGCCGGGCGCCGGGTGTCGGTGAGCGACGTCGGTGACGGGCGGACCCTGTCGTTCGGCGCCCAGCAGCCGACCGACCCGCGGTACAGGCGGGCCGTGGAGGCGTTCGACGAGATCAACTCCGCGTCGGACTGCACTCCGAGCGACTGCTGGGACGCGGACGACCACGACTGCCGGCGTGTCGACGGGTGAACGCGTTCCACGACGGACCTGGCCGGCTACAGCCTCGAATCCGTCTACCGGTGCTTCCAGCACTGAAAGATCACTAGGCTGGACGGAGTGCGCATCCTCTTCTCGTGCCGTCCCGCCTACGGCCACCTGTTCCCGCTGGTCCCGCTCGCCCGCGCGGCCCAGCAGGCCGGTCACGAGGTCGTGTTCGCGATCGGTCCGAGTTTCGTGGAGAAGGCGCGGGAGCTGGGTTTCGAGGCGCACGCGTCGGGCATCTCGATCGGGGAGGCCGAGACCGAGGCTCGCAGGCGGCACGGCGACGCGGAGGTGCCGCGGCTGCTGATCACGATGTTCGCGGACGTGCTGCCACGGGCGACCGTCAAGGATCTCGGCGGACTCCTGCCTCGGATCAAGCCGGATCTGGTGGTCTACGAGCAGAGCGACACCGGTGCCGCGAAGGCCGCTCGTGACGCCGGGATCCCGTTCGTCTCGCACGTGATCGGCCGGTCCATGCCGCCCGCGATCCAGGCGATGGCGGCGGAGGAGATGGCGTGGATGTGGGACGGCGCCGCGCCCGCCGACCTGATGATGGGGGACGTGGCGATCGACCTGTGGCCGGACTCCGTCCGCGATTCGGTGGTCGCGGCGCTGCCCACGGTGCTGCGGCAGCGGCCGACGGCGTTCGATCTCGACGTGCCGATGCCGCAGATCGTCACGACGAAACCGTTGGTGTACCTGACACTCGGCACGGTGTCGTTCGGTGCGACGGCGGTGTTGCGGCAGGCGATCGACGGTCTCGCCCGGCTGCCGGTCACCGTTCTGGTGGCGGTCGGGCCCGGCGATCCCGCGCTCCTGGGCGACGTGCCGGCGAACGTGCGCGTCGCTGGGTTCGTGCCGCAGGCGAAGGTGCTCCAGCAGGCCGATCTCGTGGTGCACCACGGAGGAACGGGCACGGTCCTCGGCGCGCTCGCGGCGGGGCTGCCGCAACTGGTGCTGCCGCAGGGTGCCGATCAGTTCGTGAACGCCGACGTGCTCGCCGAGACCGGTGCGGGGGCGAAGCTCGTGGGCGAGGAGATCACCGCCGACGCGATCACCGCCGCGGCGGGCCATCTGCTCGACGACCCGGCCGCCCGGGAGGTCGCCGCGACGACGGCGGCCGAGATCGCGGACCTGCCGGCCCCGGCCGCCGTCGTCGCGCGGCTCACCGAACTGGTGCGGGGGTCTTGACGTCGGCCTGTGCCTCCAGGTGGTCGGGCAGGGACGCGCGGTAGATCGGCATGGCCGCGGCGGTGGTGACGATCGCGACGGCGACGAGGATCGCGAACATCTCGGGTGTCACCAGGTCGTAGGCGAGGCCGATGTTGATGAAGATCAGGATCATCAGGCCGCGGGCGTTCATCAGGCCGCCGACCGCGGAGGCGTAGCGCCACGAGTAGCCCTGGGCGCGCACCACCAGGCCGCACCCCAGGTACTTGCCGGCGAACGCGGCCAGCATGATCACCGCGAGCGGGAACCACAGCGCGCCACCGGAGCCGAAGCCGTCCAGCCGGGTGTTGAGGCCGCTGAACGCGAAGAACACCGGCAGCAGCAGGATCGAGTTGAGGTCGGAGAGTTTGGTTTCGAGCTCCTGGCGCACGACCTTCGACTTGGGCATCGCGAGGCCGGTGATGAACCCGCCGAACACCGAGAACACGCCGATGAGGTCGGTGAACCAGCCCGCCAGCAGCACGATCAGCAGGATCACGGCCACCATGTCGCGGCTGAGCTTGCCGTCGCGTTCGGCGCGTTCCCCGAGCTTGGCGAGCCACTTGCGGCCCAGCGTGAGCATGAGGCCCGCGAAGATCGCCGCGCCCAGGATCGTGCGCAGCGCGCCGGACGGGCTGCCGGACGTGCCGACCGCGATGATCAGGGCGAGGAAGCCCCACGCCACCGCGTCGTCGATCGCGGCGGCGACCAGGGTGAGACCGCCGATCGGGGTGTTCGCGATGCCGCGTTCCTGCAGGATCCTGGCGAGCATGGGGAAGGCGGTGATCGACAGGGCGCCGCCCACGAACAGCATGAACACCCACAGCTTCGAACCCTCGGGGCTCAGCGAGTCGAAGAAGAGGACCGCCGCGCCCGCGCCGAGCAGGAACGTGGGCACGATGCCGGACACGGCGAGGATCGATGCCTTGCGCGCGTTGGCACCCGTGGTCAGACCGTGGTCCAAAGAGGACCCGACGAGGAACATGTAGAACGTGAGCCCGATCGTGCTGAGCACGTACAGGGTGCTCTTGACGTCGGCGGGGAAGATCTGGGCCTGCACGCCGGGCGCGATGGCGCCGAACAGCGCGGGGCCCAGCAGCACGCCGGCGACCATCTCGCCGACGACCCTGGGTTGTTTGATCAGCATGGCGAGCCGCCCGCACAGCGTGGTCGCGGCGAGCACGAGCGCCAGCGCGGCGAAGACCTGCAACGCGAAGTGGATCTGGTTCACCGGGCATCTCCTGTGGTCAGTGCCGGACCGGGCAACCCTGCGTGTCGTGCGTGTCGAAATAGCGCCCGGCCGGCCGGAGCCGGTGGGCGTGCAGCACCATCGCGGTGCCGAGCACGAGTTGGACGACGCTGCGCCAGACGTCCTCCCAACGGTCGCGCACGCGCATGAGCGCCAAGCGCCGTCGTGGCGTCGCGCCGTCGCGGACGAGCAGGCACGGTCCTCGGCTGGGCAACGACCGGGTGTGCGTCACCGAGGAGTGCAGCGAGACGCGGCGCAGCACTTCCCGAGCTGCCGCGCGCATCGCGATGGGGGAGAGCCGCCAGGCCGGGCAGGGGCGGTTGGCGGCGATGCCGAACGGGATGTGGTGCTCGTCGCGTGCGGCGGTGTTCTCCCAGCGGCCGGGGTCGAAGTCGTGCGGGTTCTCGTAGCCGGTGGCGTGGTAGGCGGGATAGTTGAAGCACAGCACCGAACCCGCCGGGAACGACGTGTGCTCGTCCAGTTCGATGTCCGCGGTCGTGATGCGGTGGGCGATGCCGAACAACGGGTAGAGGCGGAAGGTCTCGTCGAGCACGTGGGCGAAGTACCTGTCGTCGTCGATTCGTTCTGCCGCTTCGGGATGTTGTGCCAGCGCGAGCAGCAGGTGCGCCATCGCCTCCGCCATCTGCACGACGGCGGTGTTGAAGTAGGTGCCCTGCAGGTAGTGCACCTGTTCGGCCTCGGACAACGTCTCGGGCAGCGGATGCCGGACGTCCGCGAGTCGCACCTTGAGGTAGCGGGTGAGGCGGTCGCGGCGGGCGGGATGGCGCAAGCTGGTGCACTTCAACGAGTCCACGACGTCGGTGGCGTGTCCGACGATCAGGTCACGCGCGAGGCGGGGACACGGTTCGGCGAACACCAGCTCGTAGAAGTACTCGGCCCACACCGGCATCATCAGGTCGCGCAACCGCACGGCGGTGACGCGGCCGCCGAGCACCTCGTCCAGCACCTTCGCCGTGCAGCGCGTCGCCGTCGCGGACAGCGCGTCGCTCGGGCCGGCGAGGAAGGTGCGGGTCGCGCGGGCCACGTCGTCGTAGCGCGGCCCCGCTTCCAGGTGCTCCTGGTGCACCTCGGGGCCGGGGGAGAGCCAGTACCAGAACAGGTCCGACAGTCCGGCGCCCCGGCTGCGGCCGTTCACGGCGGGGTGGCTGTAGAGCTCCTGGAAGCGGTCGGGGCCGACCTGGGCGTTCGGGAACGTGATGGCGTTGTCCCCGTTGACCTTCTCGAACACCTTGGCGCGCAACGCGACCACCCGTGCGGGCAACCAGTTCAGCATCCGGCCACCCCTCGGACGACGACCATGTCACGGGTCAGTTCTCCGCCGCACAGCGCCAGGACGTGCAGGAACTCGTCGCGCAGGACGTCGAGCACGCGCCGCACGCCCTGCTCGCCGTCCGCCGCCAGCCCCCACAGCACGGGCCTGCCGATTCCGGCCGCCGACGCGCCCAGTGCCAGTGCCAGCGCGATGTCCCCTCCGCCGCGGACACCGCCGTCGAGCACGACCGGCACCCGCCCGGCCACCGCGTCGACCACGGCGGGCAACGCGTCGAGCGCCGCCGGCACGAGGTCGAGCTGACGGCCGCCGTGGTTGGACACGACGATTCCCGCCACTCCGTGCCCCAGCGCGATCACGGCGTCCTTCGGGTGCAGAACCCCCTTGACCCACAACGGAAGTGCGGTCATCTCCCGGATCCGGTCGACGTGCCTCCACGAGATCGCCGTCGACATCTCGATGTTCCGCAGAGCCTCTCCTGCCAGATCACGCATGTTCTCCGCTGTCAGCCCGGCGGGCAGGTCGTGGAAGCCGTGCGCGATGTCGCGCCGGTGCCGTCCGAACACGGGGGAGTCGACCGTCACGACCAACGCCGCGCACCCCGCCCGTTCCGCCCGCCGCACCAGCACTTCCGTGACGTCCATGTCGGGCTGCACGTACAGCTGGAACCAGACCGGCCCGGTCGCGGCCGCCACGACGTCGGCGATCGGCACGGTCGAGGCCATGCTCGACACCAGCGTCGTCCCGGACAGCGCACGCGCCGTCGCCAGTTCGCCGTCGGGATGGGCGAGCCGGTGGAACGCGGTCGGCGAGATCATCAGCGGGAAATCGGTGCTGATCTCCTTGCCCCGCAACACCCTGGGCAGCAGGGCGAGGCGCCCGAACGCGGCCTCGTTCTCCGCGAGCACGACCTCGTCCCCGACCCCGCCCGCGAAGAAGTCGTAGTGGACGGGGTCGAGCACCGCGCGTGCCTTGTCGTGCAGTTCCGCGAGCACCGGGTTCACCGCAGGTACTCCCGCAACGGTGCCTTGTGGACGGTCTCGCTGTCCCACTCGTTCTCGAGGTTCTCGGTGATGTGGTGCTCGTCGAGCAGCTCGCCGGAGCGGAACCGCCGCACGACCGGGTGAAGGTAGCGGCCATCGAGCCCGCTGGTGTCGTCCTGCGAGTTGCGGCCGGCGGTGATGTCGAACGGGTTGATCTTGTCGTGGTCCGCGCCGTACTCCAGCGTGACCGTCAGGTACGACTCGACGTCGCCGAACTCGCCGCGTTCCACCGCTTCGTGCAGGTGTGCGACCGGCACCTCCTCGACGTAGCGGACCGTGCCGTCGCGCAACGTCAGCACCGCGTCCGCCATGAACGCGAACAGCTGCCACAGCGCGGAAGTCCGGTTGACCCGCTCGATGATCGCCTCGGTGACGTCCTCGGGAGCGACGGAACGGCTGGGCCAGTCCACGCCGTGGTAGCGCTGTTCCACGATCCGGTGCAGCGCGCGCACGCCGTAGCGGAAGCCGTGGATGAACCCGCTGGTCGACTTCTTGAAATCTCTGGCCTGCGTGATCGTGCCCGCGAAGAACAGGTCAGGCACGTTCACCGACTCCCACGCGGCCGTCTGGTCCGGGAACCGCGACTTGATCGTGAGCTGCGGGCGGCACTCCGGCGCGAAGATCGAGGCGTCGAACCGGAACCCCGTCGCGAGGATCACCCGGTCGTAGCGGATCTCCTTGATCACCTCGTTGACCCGCTGGAAGCTGACCTTCACCAGGTAGTCGTCGCCGTCGCGGCGGATGCCCGCGATGTGGCCGTCCAGCACGGCGTTCTGCGACTTGAGCTGGTAGGTGTCGAGGAAGTTGTTGTTCACCGCCCGCAGGTGGCCGACGAAGTGCGTCTGCCACGCCAGTTTCAGCGAACCGGGCCCGGCGACGTGGATGACCGACGCCGTCTCGACCAAGGCGTCGGCGGTCTCGAACGCGGAGTTGCCGCGCCCGATGATCAGCACCTTCTTGTTCGCGAACTCCTGCGGCTCCACGGAGACGTCGTAGTAGTGCTCGGCGTGCTCGACGCCGTCGATGTCCGGCACGTACTGCTGCGAGACGCCGGTCGCGACGATGATCCGCTTCGCCCGGTACGTGCCGCCGTGCTGGTCGCGCACCACGAAGTCGTCCGGCCGATTCACCGACACGGCCCTGGTGTCGTAGCGGACGGGCAGGTCGTTCTTGACCGCGAAGTCGCCGAGGTAGCGGACCATGTCGTCGGCGTGGGGGAAGTAGCGCGGGGTGTAGCCGGTGAACAGCAGCGCGGGATCGTCGGACAGCAACGAGTTCCAGTCGACGCGCAGGTTCAGCTCCGGGTCGTCCCAGCCCGTGTAGACCTTGTTGATGGAGATCAGCTGCCGGTGCCGGGGGAAACGGGTGAAGAACGTCCCCGCCGCCTCACCGGCTTCCAGCACCAGGTGCTCGCGTCCGGCCTGTTTGAGCAGGTAGGACGCCTGCAGCCCCGCCGGACCGGCGCCGATCACGAGATACTCGGTCGAAACCTCGCTGGACACGACGTTCTCCTTCACGCGGAGTTGATCTGTTTGGCTAACTGACGCTTGTCGGGCTTGCCGCTGGGAGCGACAGGAGGTTCTGAGATCGCGGTGACCGTCACGGGAGCGCAGGCCGCGCCCAGCCGATCGGTCACGAGCTCGCGCAGCTCGTCGAGTTCGGGGGCACGATCGGCTTTCGGGACCACGAAGGCGTGCACGGCCTCGCCGGTCTCGTCGTCCGGCACCGCGACGACGTAGGCCTCCGCGACGTCCGGATGCAGGGCGATCACCTGCTCGATCGGGCCGATGTGGTGCAGGTTGGCGTTGACGATCACGACGTCGCGCACCCGGCCGGTCAGGCGCAGGTAGCCGAAGGCGTCGAACCGGCCGAGATCGCGCGTGCGGACCCAGCCGTCCACGAACACCTCGGCCGACTCCCCGGCGTCGCCCCAGTAGCCGCAGGCCTGTCCCGGCGTGCGGACGAAGAGCTCGCCGTCGCGGACCTCGACGTCCACCGGCGGTTTTCCCACCGTGCCAGGAGGATCTGCCGGCGTGGCCATCGAGATCATGCCGGTCTCGGTCTGGCCGTAGCCGTGGAACAGCACCGGCCCCAGGGTGTCCAGGGCGTCGCGATGCCGTTCGGGAGTCAAGGGAGAGCCAGACACCAGCAGCGCTTTCAACGACGACAGGTCGGCGGGGTCGCGTTTCTGCGCCGCGACGAGCTTCGCCAGTCCCGGCACGGTGATCACGCGTGCGGTGGCCTTCAGGCGGGTGATCGCGTCGGCCGGGTCGCCGGCGACGACGATCGTGCCTCCGGCGGTCAGGGTCAGCACCGCGTACTCGAACATCACCTGGCTCGACAGCGATCCGAACACGAGGTAGCGGCCCAGTCTCGTCGCGAGGTCCCGGATCGCGGGAGGCCAGGCGTCGGGCCGGGCGGTCCACGCGTTGGTCATCGACGCGTAGGTCTGCGCGCACGCCTTGGGAGCGCCGGTGCTGCCGCTGGTGTGGATGAGGCGGGCGATGTCGCTGGGCCGGCCGTCGCAGTGCGGCGGTTCGGCGGGATGCCCGGCGAGATCGTCGGTGTCGCGCACGACCAGCTTGATGTCGAGACCGAGCAGGTGCTCGACCTGGGCCTCCGTCAGACCTGGCCGCACGCCGACCACCCGCGCGCCGACCACGTGGCCCGCGAGGATCGTCGCGAACGCCTCCGCGTTCACCCCGAGCAGCAGCGCGAGCCCGTCACCGGGCCCGATCCCGCCGGCGCGCAACCCGGTCGCGATCCGTGCGATCAGGTCGAGCATCTCGGAACCGGTCACCACGCGGGTGCCGTGCTCGAACACCGGCCGGTCCGCGGCGGCTCCGAGCACGTCGAGCACGGCGCGCGGGAACGGCTCGTCACGCGCCGGCAAGGCATTCCTTCACGAACACCACCAGCGGCTGCTGGTGCACCTCCGGCATGTCCCAGTGGTTCTCGAGGTTCTCGGCCAGGTGGTGGGTCGCGGCGAGCACGCCGTGCCGGTAGTAGCGGACAACCGGGTGCAGGTAGCTCGCGTCGGCCGCGTTGACGGGGTCGTTCTCGGCGACGCGCGGGATGGTGATGTCGAACGGGTCCACGGTGTCGTGGTCGGGCCCGTACTCCAGCGTCGCGACGAACCGGTGCTCGGCCGGTCCCAGGCCACCGTCCGCCACGTACGCCACCGGCACCTCCTCGGTGTACCGCGCGGTGGTGTCGTCGACCGTGACGACGTCGCCCATGACCGCGAACTGCTGCCACAGACAGGAAGACGTGTTCACCCTGGCGATGACCGCGTCGCTGATGGCCTCCGGCGAGAGCTCCAGATCCGTGCCCTGCCAGGGGGTGCCGTGGTTGCGGGCGCTCAGGACGCGGTGCAGCGCGCGGGCGCCGTAGCGGAAGCCGTGGATGAACCCGCTGGTCGACTTCTTGAAGTCACGCGACTGCGTGATCGTGCCCGCGAAGTACAGGCCCGGCACGGTCGTCGACTCGAACGCCGACGTCAGCTGCGGGAACCGGTCCTTGATGATCAGCGCCGGCCGGCAGTCGTCGGCGAAGACCGAGGCGTCGAACCGGAACCCGGTGCACGCGATGATCCGGTCGTACTCCAGTTCCCGCACCTTCTCGACCGTGCGCGCGTACCGGAACTGGATCCGGAACCCGCCTTCCGGCCTGGGCTCGATGCGTTCGATGGAGCCGTCGATGACCGCGTTCTCGCTCTTGAGCTGGTAGGTGTCGAGGAAGTTGTTGTTCACCGCCCGCAGGTGCCCGACGTAGTGCGTCTGCCACGCCAGCTTCACCGAGTGCGGCCCGGCGACGTGGATGACGGCCGCGGTCTCGACCAGCGCGTCGGCGGTCTCGAAGCCCGAGTTGCCCTTGCCGATCACGAGCACCCGCTGGTCGGTGAACGACTCGGGGTCCGTGTCGAAGGTGTCGTAGCGCTCGGCGTGCTCGATGCCCGGGATCGGCGGCACGTGCAGCTGGGAGACCCCGGTGGCCATCACGAGGTTCTTCGCGTGCCACGTCTGTCCACTGTGGCCGGCGACGGTGAACCCGTTGTCGTCGCGGGAGATGCGCGTGACATCGATGTCGTAGTGCACGTTGAGCCCGGTGGCGCAGTCCTGGAGGTAGCGGACGATGTCGTCGGCGTCCGGGAAGTACCGGGGCGTGTAGCGGGTGAACAACAGCTCGGGGTCGTCGAGCAACAGCGAGTTCCAGTCCATCCGCATCCGCTGTTCCGGGTCGGTGAACCCGGTGTGGACCTTGTTGATGGAGATGAGCTTGCGGTGCCGCGGGTACCGGGTGAAGAACGTGCCGGCCCCGCTGCCGCGTTCGAGGACCGCGTAGTCGCGACCGTCCCGCTCGAGCAGTGCGGCGAGCTGCAAACCGGCCGGTCCCGCGCCGATGATCAGGTAGTCGTGAGCCATGGACGGGGAAGCTACCCACGCGATCTCAGAACTTTCTGAGATCGGCTGCCTACCGTCCGTGCGGTGACCGCGACCGCTTCAGACACGTCCGTGGACCTGGGTTCGCCCCTGACTCCAGCGCACCTGCTGCGCTCGTCCGCGCCACTGGACGTGCTCGTCGGAACCGACGTCCGCGACCGGGTGGACCGCGGCCGCGCCTACCTGCGCACGGTGCTGGCCGACGACGAACGCCCGGTGTACGGCGCCAAGACCGGCTTCGGCGCCCTGGTGGGCTTCGCGGGCCGTTCCTCGGAGGCCGACCAGTGCGACAACACCCTCGCACACCTGGGCGCGGGCCAAGGCCCCGACCTGCCCCTGGACATCGCCAGGGCCGCGCTGCTCGTGCGGACGTGGTCGCTGGCCCAGGGTCTGTCGGGCGTGTCCGCGCACGTCGTCTCGGGTCTGTCCGAGATGTTCGCGACGACGTTCGTCCCGGCCATCCCGCGCTACGGCTCCGTCGGTGCCAGCGGAGACCTCATTCCGCTCGCCTACGCCGCTCAAGCTCTCCGCGGCCGCGGCCACGCGTACCTGGACGGCGTCCGCCTGCCCGCCGCCGAAGCCCTGGCCTCGGCCGGCCTGACGGCGTTGGAACTGGACGGCCGCGACGCGCTGGCCCTGGTCAACGGCACCTCCGTCACCACCGCCGCCCTGGCACTGGCCCAGTCGTCGGTCCGCTCCTCCCACCGGGCCCTGGCCGACCTGACCTGTCTGCTGGTGGACGTCCTCGGCGCCGACCCCGGCTTCACCGACCCGCGCCTGATCTCCGCCTTCGGCCACACCGGCGCGGTGACGGTGGCGTCGTGGATGCGCTCCACGCTGGACGGCACCACACCCACGGGCCTGCGCGCGTTGCAGGAGCCGTACAGCATCCGCTGCTCACCCCAACTCCTCGGCGCCGCCGAAGACGCCCTGCGTTACGTGGACGGCGTCGTGTCGGCGGATCTCGGCGGCGTCAGCGACAACCCGTTGTTCTTCCCGGGCGACGACCTGGTCGCCCACGGCGGCAACTTCTTCGGCCAGCCCGCCGCCTTCGCCGCCGACGTCCTGGCCATGGTCACCGCCTCCCTGGGCAACCTGGCCGAACGCCAGCTCGACCTCCTCGTCGACCCGGCCCGCAACACCGGCCTGCCGCCCATGCTCGCCGCCGGTCCCGGTCAGCAGCACGGCTTGCAGGGCGTCCAACTGGCCACGACCGCGTTCATCGCGGAGATCCGGCGCGGAGTCCTGCCCGCCAGCACCCAGAGCCTGCCCACCAACCTGCACAACCAGGACGTGGTGCCGTTCGGCACCCAAGCCGCTCTGCGCGCCTACGACCTCGCGGAGCTGCTGCGACTGCTGTGCGGCTCACTTGCGCTGGGCCTGCGCCAAGCCGTGCACGTGGGAGGCCGCCGCCCGACCGCGCCCCGGTGCGCAGCCTTGCTCGACGCGCTCGCCGAGGCCATCGATCCGATCGATCCGGACCGGCCGCTGGACGTGGACGTCCGGGTCGCGGCAGAGGTGGTGGTCGCGGGGGAGTGGTGAGAGGGCGCGGTCGGCGGTGACGGGGTGGTGGCTCTCGCCTGCTGCCGGCCGGCAGGAGCCACCAGCCGCCCCGTCGCCACCACGTGGCCGGACTCGCAGTCAGGCGGTGGTGATCCGCTCCCGCACCGCCATCGCCTCCCGCTGCGACACCGGAATCCGCAACGTGAACCGGGCACCCGTCCCAGGCCGCCCCACCGCCTCCACCGTCCCGCCGTGCCCGGTCACGATCTCCCGCACCAGTGACAGCCCCAGCCCGAACCGCCCCTCGCCGACCCCTCGGTGGAACCGGTCGAACAACCGGGACGCCTCGCCCGGTTCGAACCCCTCACCGTTGTCCTCCACCACCAGCTCCACCTGCCCGGCGACCACCCCCACGCGCACCGCGATCCGCCCACCCTCCGGCGTGTGCCGGACGGCGTTGGCCAGCAGCTCGTCGACGGCCCGCCGCAGCCCGGTCTCGATCCCGCTGACCACCACCGGATGCCCGGGATGGTCCAGCGACAACGTGATCCGCCGTTCGGCGGCCCGTTCGGTCTCGCCGACCACCGCGGCCTCCGCGACGTCGGCCAGGTCGACGGGTCTGCCGTCGAGCCGCTGGTGAAGCTGCGCGGACGCGAGCAGGTCGTCCACGACGTCGGCGAGGCCGCGGATCGACCTGGCCAGCGCGTCGAGGTTGGTGCGCTGGTCATCGGGCAGGTCGGCGGCGGCCGCGAGGAGCTGGGCGCGCAGGTAGGCGCGGGCGATCGGGGTGCGCAGTTCGTGGCTCGCGTCGGTGACGAACCGGCGTTGTCTCGCCAGCGCCTCCGCCCACGGGCCCACGGTGCGGCGGCTGACGCCCAGGCCGATCAGCGCCGCCACCAGCAGACCGGCCACCAGCGCGATCGCCAGTGCCTGCACCAGGTGTGAGCGGTCGGAGAGCTGGTAGCGCAGGTCGAACACCGACTGCACCGTCGTGCCGTTCGCGCCGGGAGAGGTGAGCACCATGTACTCGGTGTCGTTGGCGGTCACGTCACGGGAAACGGACGTGCCGGACGCGTGCACGGCATCGATGTCAGAGCGCAGCGGGAACCCGCTCGGCACCTCCAGCGGACCGAGGTGCAGCACGCCGTCCTCCAGCACGAACACCCACGCGCACCGGGGTGCGACGCCCGGCACGCCGTACTGGGCGTTGTAGCGCAGTTCGCGCGACACCTGGGTTTCCTGCGCGTGCACCATCACGACGTACGCGATCGCGCCGACGAACGCGATCATCAGCGTGATCGCCAGACCCACCAGCACGCTGACCCGCAGCCGCGCGTGCCGGACCTCCGCGCGTTCCGTCTCGGCCCACGACGACCTCACAGCGCCCCCAACCGGTACCCGATGCCCTGAACCGTCTGCACGACCGAACGTCCTACCTTCGAACGCAGGTAGTGCACGTAGGTGTCCACAATGGACTGGGAGGGTGCGTCGCAGAACACCGTGCGCCGCAACGCCGCCCGCGTGTGCACGGTCTCGGGATGCGTGGCGAGCACCCGCAGCAGCGCGAACTCCCTGGTGGTGAGCGGTACTTTCTCGCCGTCGGGCAGCACGACCTGGTGTTGTTCGAGCTCCAGGCGGCCGGCGCCGATGCGCAGCACCGCGGCCAGTTCCGCGGCTCGCCGGCACAGCGCCCGCAGCCGCGCGGTCAGCTCGCGCAGGTCGAACGGTTTCGTCAGGTAGTCGTCCGCGCCCGCGTCGAGGCCGTCGATCCGGTCGTGCACCGAACCCATCGCGGTGAGCATCAGCGCCTGCGTCCGCACGGACCGGGAACGCAACCGGGACAACAGGTCCAGGCCGTCGAGCACCGGCAGGGCGCGGTCGATCACCACCACGTCGTAGGGCCGGGTGAGCGCGAGATGCAGTCCGCGCTGCCCGTCGAACGCGACGTCGACGTCATATCCCTCGCCGCGCAGCACCGCGGCGAGCAGCTCCACCAGCTCCCGGTCGTCGTCGATGAGCAGCAGCCGGAACGGATGGATCTGCCGGAACTTCGAAGAGGCCCGCACAGCGACCACGATCGCACGCGCTCACAGCGCCGAACCAGATGATCGTGGTGGGACAACAGCCAATGGACATGTTCACGGATGTGATCACAAGGCCTGGTGCAGCGGAATTCTCCTGCCACACGACTTCCGAGCACCCAGGACACCGGCGGGTCAAAGATAAACATGTGAACCGCGGGCCTCATCTGACCTGCGGTCACACCACCGCTGTGAACGGCTACCAGGCGGGCGCCACGGCGGACGTCGTGCGCAGACCGCCGACCCAGCCCGCCGTCGCGACGGCACGCAGCCCGTCGTCGCCTTCGGCGAGCTTGCCGTGCGGGCCGAGAACGTCCGTGCTGCCGTCGTGCCAGCGCACCGGCAGTTTGCCGTGGCGTTCCAGCAAACCGGCGAACTTGGTCGTCAGCTTGGCCGTACCGATGTGCACCCAGCGGCTGGGGAACAGCTCCAACAACTCGATCGTCGCCGGACTCAGTTCCGGCACGACGATGATGCCGTGATCGCGGCCGTACTCGACGAGTTCGCGCAGCGCGTCCGGATCGCCTTCGGGAAAGACGTGCAGGACGTTGAGCTTGTAGGCGGCCATCCGGTCGATGGCCTTGCGCATCTCGGCGGGCGGCAGCAGCGCGCTCGACACACCGCGCCACGCGAACGCGGGGGAGTCACGCAGATCGGCCGCGCGGACCGTCGCGTCCCGGGTCATCAGCTGCCGGAACGACTGCACGCCGTGCCGCAGCCCTGCCTGGGTGCCCGCGCGCAGCATCACCGCGTCGTTGCTGACCAGCAGCGCGTACCCCTCCGGGCCGAGTCCGCGCATCGCCGGGTCGTGCGACACCATCAGCATGCCGTCGGGCGACTCCGCCAGCAGGTAGCCGGTCTCCCGGAAGATGTGCTCGCGCAGCATCGCGGCCGCGGTGCGCGCCTGCCCGGTCACCCGGACGGTCACGTCTTCGGTCAGTACGAACGAGCCCGTGCGACGGGGCGCGCTCGTGGGCATGGGAACAATCACCGGTTTCCTCTCCAGCGAACTAACGCTGGGTGTATCAGCTGAGTTCCGGCAATCGGACGCGGAACGTGGTTCCGACACCTGTCGTGCTGGTCACATCAACCGTACCGCCGTGCGCCTCGACGAGCTTGCGGACGATCGCGAGGCCCAGCCCGCTGCCGCCCGTGGTGCGGCTGCGCGACTTGTCCGCGCGCCAGAACCGGTCGAACACGTGCGGCAGATCGTCCTCGGAGATGCCCGAACCGGTGTCGGTCACGGTGAACACGACCCCGCCGTTCTCCGCTGCTGCCTCGACCGCCACCGAGCCACCGGCGGGCACGTAGCGCAGCGCGTTCGCGACGAGGTTGTCGAGGATCTGCCGCAACCGCAGGGCATCGGCCCGCACGGTCAGCGAGGGGTCCGCGGACACCGCCAGCGTGACGCCTGCCTGCGTGGCACGAACGTCGTGCCCAGCTCGGACCTGCTCCAACGCGCTCGCGACGTTCACCCGTTCGAGCGTCAGGCGCAGCGAGCCCACGTCGGCCACGGCGAGATCCTGCAGGTCGTCCACGACGTGCTGCAGGACCAGCGCCTCCTTGAGCAGCAACGTGATCAGCGCCGGATCGAGGTCGCTCACCCCGTCCTCGGCCGCCTCCAGCCAGCCCCGGATGTTGCTCAACGGCGTCCGCAGCTCGTGCGCGACGTCGCTGACCATCGCCTTGCGCGCCTGCTCGACCTGCGCCCTGGTCGCGGCCATCGTGTTGAACGCCCTGGTCAGCCCCGCGATCTCGTCCTGCCCGCGCACCGGCACCGGCGGGATCTCGCTCCCACCGGACATGTGCTGGGCGGCCGCGGTCAACGCTCGCAACGGCCGGGTGATCCGCGCCCCCGCGAACGCCGCCACCCCGATGGCCGCCAGCAGCACCGCCGCCGCGGCCCCCACGACCTGCCGGCCGTTGCCCGACAACGTGATCGCGGTGGTCGGCGTGCCCGTGGGGTTCGTCAGGTACAGCAGGACCGGCGCCGCCACGTACGGCGCGAGCTGCTCTTTGCGGGAGGCGGCCACGCAGGCGGCGACGGCGGGCTCGTCCGGCGGCGGCACGCCCGTGGACTGCTTCAGCGCCGGCGTGAAGTCGGGATCGAGCTCTACCGGCGGCAGCGACCTGCGCGCCAGGCACGCGTCGACCAGGTCCTCCAGTTCCAGCAACGCGGAGAAGTCCGCCGCGGTGTCGAACGGCAGGTCCCGCTCCCGGCAGTCCAGGCGCGCCTGTTGCTTCTTGACCAGCCGCAGGCAGAACAGCGACCCGGTGCGGTCCTCGCGGTCGCGGAAGTCGATCGGCGTGCGGAACGGCCCGAGCACGCGCTTGTCGATCCGGTCCGCGGGCGCGCCTGGCACCAGCACCGGGTCGACCGCGAGCGGATCCACCACGGCCGCGGCCCTGGCCGGCAGTTCGCCGCCGTCCCCGCCGCGATCCGCGACCGTGCGGCCGTCCTTGGTGACCAGCACGAGACGACGGCCGGGGTGCTCGGTCATCAGCGTCTCGACGTAGCCGTCCACTTCGGACCAGTCGCGGTGCTCGGCCGCGTAGGCGAGCAACGTCGTGTAGATCCTGTTGTCCGAGGCGAGCTCACGGCCCTGCTCACGGGCGATCGACGCCTGGGTCAGCTGCGTCGCCAGCCACGCCGTCGCGGCGATCGAGCAGACCGCGATCAACACCACGACCACGAGCAGCCGCGTGAAGACGCTACGGCGCATCAGCGCGTCCGGCCGTGAGCTTGTAACCGATGCCGTAGACGGTGACGAGGTGAGCGGGCACGCGTGGGTCCGTCTCGATCTTGCGGCGCAGGTTCTTCACGTGCGTGTCGATCGTGCGCGTGGTCAGGAAGCTGTCGATGCCGTGCATCCGTTCCAGCAGCTGCTCACGGCTGAACACCCTGTCCACTTCGGACGCCAGCACCTCCAGCAGCTCGAACTCGCCCGGCGTGCACTCGACCAGCCCGCCGCGCACCCGCACCTCGTGCCGCAGCTGGTCGACCACGATCGGCCCGACCTCCAGCACCGGCTCCGGCTTCTCCGCGGGTACCCGCCGCAGCAACGTCCGCACGCGCGCCACCAGTTCGCGCGGGCTGAACGGCTTGGTCATGTAGTCGTCCGCGCCGATCCCGAGCCCGTGCAGCAGATCGTCCTCAGTGGACCGCGCCGTCAGCATCAGCACCAGCACGTCCGAACCGGCCCGCAACGCCCGGCACACGTCCAGCCCGCCCAGTCCCGGCAGCATCACGTCGAGCACCACCAGCGCGGGCTGCCGATCGCGGGCCACGTCGAGCGCGTCCCGTCCGTCGTGGACGACGAGCACGCGATGATGGTCCTGCTCCAGGTACCGGCGCACCAGCTCGGCCTGGTTCTCGTCGTCCTCCGCGACCAGGATGAGAGCGCTCACCCGGCCGATCATAGGGACGCCCTCACGGCGATCACCGGTTTCACACAGGATCCTCACAAGTGCCTCCGAAGATCCACGGCATGCGCAGGACAGTCATCGCGGCCACGGTGCTCGTCGTGGTCGTCATCGCCGTGGTGCTGGTGGTGCGGGCCCGGCCATCAGAGCCCGCGGCGGCCCCTCCACCAGCGGTGAAGACCACGACCGTGCGAAAGGGAGACCTCACGAACACCCGCACGCTCCAGGCCCAGCTCGGCTTCGGCGCCGCCCGCCCGGTCAAGGGCACCACGGGCACCGTCACGAAGCTCCCGGTGACCGGCCAGGCCACCGAACTGGGCAAGGAGCTCTACCGCGTCGACGACCAGCCCGTCGTCGTGTTCTTCGGCGCCACCCCGTTGTTCCGCGCCCTGGACACCCCCGGCCTCAAGGGCTCGGACGTGGCGGTGGTGATGGACAACCTCGCCGCGCTCGGCCACTCGGTCGGCACCCGTCCCAAGGACGCGACCAAGGCCGAACTCACCCCGCGCGTGGTCGAAGCCCTGAAGAAGTGGCAGAAGGCGCTCGGTGTCGACCAGACCGGCGTCCTGGCGCCCGGCCGCGTCCTGGTCCTGGACCGCCCGATGCGCGTCGGCACCGTGAAGGCCCAGCTCGGCGAGCCCGCCGCGGAGGAACTCTTCGACCTCACGCCCACCACCCGCCTGGTGTCGTTGCAGCTGGCGGTCTCCGAGGCGGGCGTGCTGAAGACGGACCTGCCGGTCACGATCGTGCGCCCGGACAACCGCGCCGTTCCCGCCAAGGTCACCTCGGTGACGCAGGTGGCCGCCCCCGCCGACAACGGTGGCGGCCCGAAAGCCGACGTCGTGGTCACCCCCGACAACCCGGCGGACGTCGAGGACCTGGACACCGCCCCCGTCCGCCTCACGGTCACGACCGAAAGCCGCACCGGCGTGCTGATCGTGCCGCTGGCGGCCCTCGTGGCGCTGAAAGAGGGCGGCTATGCGATCCAGCTGCCCTCCGGCGGTTTGAAGGCCGTCCAAACCGGCCTGTACTCGCAGGACAAGGTCGAGATCTCCGGCGACGGCGTCACCGACGGCCTGGAAGTGGTGACCGCCCAATGACCCCGGTCCTCGCCCTGCGCTCGGTGACCAAGCGCCACCCCGGCGGCGTGACGGCTCTCGACGACGTGTCGCTGCAGGTCGAAGCAGGTGAGCTGCTCGCGATCGTGGGCCCGTCCGGCTCCGGCAAGTCCACCCTGCTGCACCTCGTCGGCACCCTGGACCTGCCCTCGTCCGGCACCGTGGAGATCGACGGCCAGGACGTCTCCCGCCTCCCGGATCGCCGCCTGTCCGCGTTGCGCGCGAGCCGGCTGGGGTTCGTGTTCCAGCAGTTCCACCTCTCCGACGCCCTGACGGCCACGGAGAACGTGGCCACCGGCCTCCTCTACGCGGGCGTGCGCCGCAAGGACCGCCGCCCGCTCGCCGTGCAGGCGCTGAACCGCGTCGGCCTCGGGCACCGCACCGACCACCGGCCGTCCGAGCTCTCCGGCGGCGAACGCCAGCGCGTCGCCATCGCCCGCGCCGTGGTGAACAACCCGGCCCTGGTCCTGGCCGACGAGCCGACCGGAGCCCTGGACACCGCGAACGGACTCGCGGTGCTGGAACTGCTGCGGGAGCTGAACGGGCAGGGCACGACCATCGCGCTGATCACGCACGACCGGGACATCGCCGCCTCGTTGCCACGCCGAGTGGAACTGCGGGACGGGCGGATCATGGCGGACACCGGTGACCGGGCCACCGTTCAATTTTCGAGGGTCGAGTCATGACCCGTCTCTCACCCGTCGACCTCCTGTCCCTCGGCTCGCTCGGCATGCGCACCCGCCGCCTGCGAGCCGCCCTGTCCGCACTCGGCATCGCCCTGAGCATCGCCACCGTCGTGGTCGTCACCGGCATCCCGGCCTCCAGCCAGCAGGCCCTGCTCGACGAGCTGACCGCCCTCGGCACCAACCTCCTGCGCGCCCAGCCCGCCCCGCGCCAGGACGACCCGGTGCTGTTCCCGGAGTCCTCGGTGGCGATGGTCCAGCGCATCGGCCCGGTGACGGACGCCGCGGCCGTCGCCAACACCCACACCCGAGTCCGCCGCAACGACCTGCTCGACCCCGGCCACAGCTCCGACATCACGGTGCTCGCCGCCACCCCGAACCTGCTGGACACCGTGAACGGCCACGTCCAGAGCGGGGACTTCCTGCCACGGCCGGACTTCCCGAGCGTCGTGCTCGGCAACGTCGCCGCCCAGCGGCTCGGCATCCCGGACGTGGGCGAACACCCGGCGGTGTTCGTGGGGGAGAAGTGGTTCACCGTGACGGGGGTACTGGGCCCCATGCCGCTCGCACCCGACATCGAACGCTCGGTGCTCGTCGGCTGGGACGCCGCCCGCACGCAGCTGGGGTTCGACGGCCACCCCACCGTCGTCTACGTCAAGGCCCGCGAGGAGTCCATTGAGGACGTTCGCGCGATCCTGCCAGCCACGCTCCACGGCGAGATCCCCGGCCTGGTGCAGGTGAGCCGCCCCTCCGACGCGCTGGCGGCCAAACGTGCCACGCAGAACTCCTACAGCGCGCTGTTCCTGGGGCTCGCGGGCGTCGCGCTGCTGGTCGGCGGCGTCGGCGTGGCGAACACGATGGTGATCTCGGTGCTCGAACGCCGCAGCGAGATCGGCCTGCGCCGTGCGCTCGGCGCCACCCGCGGCCACATCCGCGCTCAGTTCCTCACCGAAGCCGTCCTGCTCTCCGGTCTGGGCGGACTGGCCGGCACCGCCTTGGGAGCACTCGGGGTCGCGGGCTACGCGACCCTGCACCGCTGGCCGCTCGTCATCCCCCTCGAAGTCCTGGCCACAGGCGTGCTCGCCGCGTTCGTCGTGGGCGCCGCAGCCGGCCTCTACCCCTCCATCCGCGCCGCCCGGCTCACCCCGACGCAGGCGCTCGCCGCGTGACGAAAGGAAATCCCGCGATGAAGAAGGCCACCCTGGCCCTGCTGCTGGTGCTGGCGGCGTGCGGCAAGCCCGAGGCTCAGCCCCAGGTCGCCTCGATCTCGACGCCGCCCAGCAGCGCGGCCGCGACGTCGGCCGCCCAGGAGCAACGGCCCCGTGAACGCCTCGACATGACCCCGGAAGACCTCGAAGCCCTCCAGGTGCCGTACGACCAGTGCCTGGCGGGCTTCGGTCTGGACAAGAAGGGACGCGCGGCCGAGGGCAGTGGCCGTCCGCAGCCCACCAAGGAGGAGCTCGACAAGGCGCTCCAGGCGTGCGAGTCGAAGACGCCGCTGCCCCCGTGGGAGAAGGACACCTCCAACCCGGAGGCCGTCGACTTCGCCAACCGCGTCGTGCAGTGCCTGCGCGGCAAGGGAGTCCGCTACGTCGAGGTGCTCAACGAACCGGGCTCGGAGATCATCAGCTACGCGCTGGGCGGCCCGAACAACGACGCCGCGTCGATCTCACTCGGCCTGGAGCACGCCAAGGAGTGCGAGATCGCCTCGTCCAAGAAGTGACCGTGAGCAGGCCGTCAGACGACGTCTAGGCGGGGTGCCGCCGATGCGGCTCCGGCGGCCTGCGCCACCGTTTGAGCATCGGAGAGGTTGCCGACGCGCACCGCGAACGCCGGAACCGCCCGTTTCGTGGGCTTGGTGACGTAGACGAGGAACATGCGAGAGTTGCGGTCGTAGACGATCGCCTTGGCCTGGTTCCAGCCGACTTGGAGGAACTGCTTGCCGAGCAGGCCGACGAACAGGAACAGCAGGCGGTGGTTCGTGCACACCAGCACGCCCCGGCCTTCCCCGACGGCGCCGGTGAGTGCCAGTACCCGCTCCTCGGCGCCGAGATGCCCGTCCAGCAGGTTGATTTCCTTCATCGACCCCACGAGCGCACCCCGTACGCGCTCCAACGCTGCCGCGATGTCCGGCCGCAGCACTGGTTGAACTGGTTGCGAGACGACTTGGGGAACAGGTGCGGCGGCGACCTTGCGGACGGCCGTGTGGAACGTCCAGCGCTGCCCGTCCCAGTAGCGGACAAGCGCGTCGTCGAGCGGATCGGGCAGCCAGGCAGCAGGCCGCGTCTGTGCGGCGGGTGGATACGTCATGGCGTTACTCACCATCGTCCGACAGGTCGCCGTCAGCGCCGACCGACGACATGGCCAGCTCTCCCGGCGCGGCCTGTCTGTTCGACTCGGACGCGCGCCACTCCAGGGCTTCTGCGACGTCGTCGTACTGAAGGACGGGGCTGTTCTCCAACTCGACGACCAGGTCCTTCACCTCGGCGGGCGTGGCGTAGAAGAACTCACGTCGATGGTTGACCAGGTTGACGCGCTTGTGGCTCAGCCGCTGGTGCAGAGCGGTTTCGAGGCCGACGGCGTCTTCGGAGAAGATCAGGGCGTGCGTGTCGAACCGGAACGGCACCGACGCGTCCCCGAGTTCCCTGACCCGGTCCATCGGCTCCTGCCTGCGGGTCATGCCGATCTTCACCACGCCGGGGCCGAAGGCGCCGATGTTGGAGATCACGTACACGTAGCCCAGCCGCACGTTGGCGGCGCGGTGCTCGACGCCGGCGATCGCGGCGTCGACCGATGCCAGTTGCTCTTGGGCCTTGGTGAGCGCTACGAGATCGCCGTTCGCCTCCAGCTTCACCACGGCGGCCAGGTAATGAGCCCGTTCCTTGGCCAGCCGGGCGCGTTCGCGTTCGATCTCCTTCATCACCTTGGCCTCCTCGCGCAACCGGTCACGCTCGGCCTTGGCCAGTTCCTTCTCCGCCTCGACCTTGACCAGGTGGTCCGAGGTCAGATCGATCTCGAGCAGCCGCAACCGGTGGTAGTCAGGAGAAATGGTTATGCGCATCAGGACGCCGAGCTTGCCGATCGTGTCCTTTGTGGTCGTCAACCGCTTCTTCACCGTCTCGCGGGTGTGCGGCTTCACCGAACGCACCGCGTTGTCCGCCTCGGCGTTGTAGGCGCGGAGCATCAGCTTCGCCATGTCCTTGCCGAGCTTCTGCCCCTCCTTCACGGACCCGTTGACGGCCCAGTCGACGTGGCAGGACACCGCGTCGCCTTTGGCGGACTCCTTGATCCGCAGTTTCAGGTCGGCTAGTGCGTCCTTGTACGCCACCGCGTCGTCCAGCGGATGGGCGTACTCGTAGACGCCGACCTCCTGCAGCAGAGCCAGGTCACGCGTCTCGACGAGTTGCGAGCGCCACGTGTCGACCTCCGCCTGCAGTTGGCGCTGGGAAGTGCCTAGCGTCATGTACTCGTTCTTCTTGTGATCCACGGCGGCCCGCAGCTGACGTAGCTCACCCTCCAGTGAGGGTGTCTCGGCGCCGCGAAGGTGACCCACCCATCCGCGCAGTTCGGCGATCGTGCCCTGCGCTGCGGCGAGCTGCTCGCGCAGCACGGTGACTTCAGCGTTCTCCTTGCTGCCGAACAGGGACACCCGAGATCCTCCCGAAAGCGTGCGTGCGGACGTGTCTGCTGCATCGTGCGGCCGGTGGACCGCATTACCGAACGGCGCACGCACGTCAGGGATTCACTGGACCGGACTAAGCGAGCATGTCCTGCACGAGAGGCACGACCTTCGTCCCGTACAGCTCGATCGTCCGCGTCAGCGACTCGTGCGAGAGCCCGCCGATCCCGTACTTCAGGTCGAACCGGCTCGCGTCCAGCTTCTTCATGGTGGCGGCCATCTTCGTCGCGACGGTCTCCGGTGACCCGACGAACAGCGCGCCGTGCGGCCCCACCTCGTGCGCGTACGACTCCGGCGTCGGCGTGGAGAAACCGCGCGTCTTGCCGAGCCGGCTGATCACGTCGAGGTAGTGCGGCCAGAACTCTTCCCGCGCCTGTTCGTCGGTCGGCGCCACGTGGCCGGGGGAGTGGATCCCGATCGGCAACGGGTCGCGGCCGAACTTCTCCAGCGCGTGCAGGTAGAGCTCCGAGAACGGCGCGAACCGGGCGGGGTGGCCGCCGATGATCGCGAGCATCAGCGAGAACCCGTACGAGGCCGCGCGCACGACGGACTGCGGGCTGCCGCCGACGCCGATCCACGTCGGGAACGGCTCGGTGAACGGCACGACGTCCTGCTCGTGCAGCGCCGCCCGCGTCTTGCCCTGCCAGGTGATCGGGCCGCCCTTGAGCAGCTCGGCGAACAGGTGCGTCTTCTCCTCGAACAGGTCCTCGTAGTCCGCGAGGTCGTAGCCGAACAGCGGGAACGAGTCCACACTGGACCCGCGGCCCAGGATGACCTCCGCGCGGCCGTCCGACAGGGCGTTGAGCGTCGAGAACCGCTGGTACACGCGTACCGGGTCGTCCGAGCTGAGCACCGTCACGGCCGACCCGAGGTGGATCTTCGAGGTGCGGGCGGCGATCGCGGCCAGCACCACGTCGGCCGCCGACAGCGGCATGTCCGGGGTGTGGTGCTCGCCGATGCCGAAGAAGTCGAGGCCGACCTGGTCGGCCAGCACGCCCTGCTCGACCAGGTTGCGAATGGTCTGGGCGTGCGACAGCGGGGTGCCGGACGCGTCGTGGGTGACGTCGCCGAACGTGTCGAGTCCGAACGTGGTCATGACTGCTCCTTGATGAAGTTCTCGAATTCCTGCCTGCGGGCCGCGACGCCGAACACCGGGCCGCCGGGTTCCAGCAGCCGTCCCGCGGCCAGGGACCCCACCGGCACCGGGTCGAACCCGATGCGCTCCAGGAACGCCGCCACGGCCTCCAGCGCGGTCGGCGAGTCACCGGCCAGGCCGACGGCGCGGCCACCGGCGGGTTCCATGTCCTGGTAGGCGACGTGGTTGAGGGTCTTGACGACCTGCGCGCCCACCAGTCGCCGGGCCACGTCCTCGCTCGTGCCCAACGGCTCCGCGGCGGGCGGCCAGTGGTTCATCGAGTCGATGACGACCTTGCCCGCGAACATCCGCGGATCGAGCGTGGAGAACCGGTGCCACGGGATCGCCAGCACGACGAGGTCGGCGTCCGCGACGGCGTCGGAGGCGGCCTGTGCGACGGCGCCCGGCGCGAGGAACTCGGTGATCATCTCGATCCGCGCGGGGTCACCGGATCCCGCGATGCCCACCTCGTAGCCCGCGGCCAGGGCCAGACGCGCGAGGACGGGACCGACGTGGCCCGCACCGAGAACAGCGATCTTCACAGCACACCCGACCTCGCTAGTTGACGTATCACCTAGCTTAACCGGACCAGCCCCCGGATATTCCCGCGGGGTGTGGTCGGGCCGGCTGGGTTACTTTCACCGCGTGTGGGGTTTCGGTGACGCCTACGAGCGGTACGTCGGCCGGTGGAGCCGGCCCGTCGCGGTGGAGTTCCTGCGCTGGCTGGACGCGCCGCCCGGCCGGACGTGGCTCGACGTCGGCTGCGGCACGGGCGCGCTGACCGAGACCGTGCTGGCACACGCCCGACCGGCCGCGATCACCGGCATCGACCCTTCGGAAGGCTTCCTCGAGCGCGCCCGGCAGCGCGTCCCCGGTGCCACGTTCGAGGTCGGCAACGCCACCGATCTGGGCGGACGCACCGCCGACGTCGTGGTCAGCGGACTCGTCCTCACGTTCGTGCCCGACGCGGCCCAGGCGGTGGCGGAGTTCGCCCGCGCCGGGTCGTACGTCGGCTCGTACCTGTGGGACTACACGAGCGGTATGCGGATGATGCGGCTGTTCTGGGACGCCGCGAAGGACGTCGATCCCGCCGCGGCCTCGCATGATGAGGGCCTGCGGTTCAGCGACGTGAGCGGCGCCGGCCCGTTGCGGGCGTTGTGGACCGGAGCCGGTCTGCGCGACGTCGAGGTGACCGGCATCGTCGTACCCACGGTGTTCCGCGACTTCGCGGACTTCTGGGAACCGTTCCTGGGCGGAACGGGCGCGGCACCGGCCTACGCCGCGACGCTGCCGCCGGAGCAGCTCGACGCGGTGCGCGACCTGCTCCGCTCCCGTCTGCCCGGGGAAGGCCCGATAGAACTGACCGCCAAGGCCTGGGCAGTCAGAGGTTCGCGCTGAGGAACCGCTCCAGGTGCGGGTTCACGTCCGCGGCGTGCGTGAGGCTCAGGAAGTGCGCGCCACCCTCGACGAGGACCAGCGGCTCGGCCTTGGGCAGCGCCGCGACCAGGGCCTCGGCCTTCGCGACGGGGTAGGCGAGGTCCGCGGTGCCGTGCAGCACGAGCGCGGGCACGCCGATCTCCGCGGCCCGGTCCAGCACGCCTTCACGGCCGACCAGGGCGTTCATGATCAGCCGCAGCCGTTCGGGCTCGACCTCGCTCCACTTCGGCGTCCACTCGGACGGGTCGTAGTCGCCCAGGCAGATCTTCGCGACCGCCTCGATCACCGACCCCGGTCCCTGCGCGATCCACACCTCGGCGAGCTGCTGGTAGGCGTCGGAGACCTGCTCGTCCTCCGGCTCACCGGACGTGCCCAGCAGCGCGAGCGCCGTGACCCGTTCCGGCGCCAGCAACGCCATCCGCAGCGCCACGAACCCGCCCTGACTGGTGCCCGCGACCGCAGCGGCGTTCACGCCCAGTTCGTCGAGCACGGCGAGCGTGTCGCGGGCGACGTCCCAGTGGTCGAACGGCGCGTCGGCGGGCGTGTCGCCGTGGCCGCGCTCGTCGATCGCGATCAGGCGGTAGCGGTCGCCGAGGGCCTCGACCTGCGGCGCCCACATCGTCGCGTCCATCAGGAAGCTGTGCAGCAGCACGACCGCCGGGCCGTCACCGCCGTGGTCCACATAGGACACCCGCTGTCCTTCGGCGGTGGTCACCGTTGCCATGCCGTACACCCCGTCCCGCATAGTGGATCATCAGCGCCGGTCGCCCTGTTCGCTCTACCCTGCCCGGATGCGACAAGTGTTCAGGGGCGCGGTGCTGCTCCTGCTGCTGTTGATCGTCGTCCCCGCACCGGCGTACGCGCAACAAGAGCAACCACCGCTGGTCCGCGTCGGCACGGAGGGCACCTACCCGCCGTTCTCGTTCCACGATCCGCAGTCCCAGGAGCTGACCGGCTACGACGTCGAGGTCGTCAAGGCGATCGCCGCGAAGGCCGGTTGGCGGCTGGAGTTCGTCGAGACGCAGTGGGACGCGATCTTCCCCGCGCTCGACGCCGGCCGGATCGACCTCATCGCGAACCAGGTGTCGCGCAACCCCGAACGTGCCGCCAAATACGGCCTGTCCAGCACCTACACCTACTCGCGGGGCGTGATCGTCCGCCGCACCGGCGACGACCGGATCAAGTCCATCGCGGACCTGAGCGGCAAGACCACCGCCCAATCCAGCACCAGCAACTGGGCCAAGGTGGCCCGCGACGCCGGCGCCCGCGTGGAGGCCGTCGAAGGCTTCGCCCAGGCCGCCGCGCTGCTGCAGCAGGGCCGCGTCGACGCGATCGTCAACGACAACATCGCCGTCCTCGACTACCTCGCCACCACCGGCTCGAAGGACGTCGAGATCGCGGGCGACGCCGGCCAGGCGGGCAGCGAGCAGGTCCTGGCGCTGCGGCAGGCCGACTCGGCGCTGCTGACCCAGGCGAACACCGCGATCGACGCGCTGAAGGCCGACGGCACGTTGCGCGGCATCTCCCAGAAGTACTTCAAGGCCGACGTGTCCGTCGCGGACGGTGGCGCCGCCGACCTCTCGGAGGGCCGCGGCCCGCGCAGCACGGGGGACATCCTGCGCTCGACGGCGTGGCCGATGTTCGTGGGCCTGGTCAAGGTCACCATCCCGCTGACCGCGCTGTCGTTCGCCATCGGCCTCGTACTGGCGCTGCTGGTGGCTCTCGCCCGGATCTCGCCCTACAAGGTCCTGTCCGGGCTGGCACGGGCGTTCATCTCGATCATCCGCGGCACCCCGCTGCTGTTGCAGCTGTTCATCGTCTTCTACGGCCTGCCGCAGATAGGCCTGAAGTTCCCGCCGTTCACCGCCGCCGTGGTCGCCTTCTCGCTGAACGTCGCGGGCTACGCGGCCGAAGTGATCCGCTCGGCGATCCTGTCCGTGCCGCGCGGCCAGTTCGAGGCGGCGGCCACGATCGGCTTCGGCTACGCGCAGACGCTGCGCCGAATCGTGCTACCTCAGGCGGCCAGGACCGCCGTGCCGCCGCTGTCCAACACACTTCTGTCCTTGCTCAAGGACACGTCACTCGGCTCAGTCGTGCTGCTGACCGAGCTGTTCCGCGAGTCCCAGCTGGCCGCGGCCGAGAGCAACGAGTTCCTCGCCCTCTACGCGTTCGCGGGGCTCTACTACTGGGTGATCTGCGTGGCGTTGTCCGCCGGGCAGAAACGACTGGAGACCAGGCTGAACAGGTACGTGATCGCATGACCGACATCCGCATCGAGGTCACCGGACTCAAGAAGTCCTTCGGCGACCTGAACGTGCTGCGCGGCATCGACTTCACCACCCCGCGCGGCACCTCCACCGTCCTGCTGGGACCGTCCGGCTCCGGCAAGACCACCCTGCTGCGCTCGCTCAACGTCCTCGACACCCCGGACGCCGGCGTCGTCCGCATCGACGACGTGTCGGTCGACTTCTCGGCACTGCCCGCGGGCAAGGCGGGCCGCGCCGAGGGCCGGCGGCTGCGCGCGCAGAGCGGCATGGTGTTCCAGTCGCACAACCTGTTCCCGCACCGCACCGTGCTGGAGAACCTCACCGAAGGCCCGATCGTCGCCCAGAAACGCCCGGTGGACGAGGTGGTGGCGGAGGCCCGCGTCCTGCTGGACCAGGTGGGACTCGCGGAGAAGGCCGACTCGTACCCGTACCAGCTCTCGGGCGGCCAGCAGCAGCGCGTCGGCATCGCCCGTGCGCTGGCGTTGAAGCCGCGCGTCGTGCTGTTCGACGAGCCGACGTCCGCACTGGACCCCGAACTGGTGGGGGAGGTGCTGGCGGTCATCAAGGACCTGGCGTCGCAGGGGTGGACGACGGTCATCGTGACGCACGAGATCCGGTTCGCCGAGAAGGTCGCGGACCAGGTGCTGTTCCTGGACGGCGGCGTGATCGTGGAGAGCGGGCCGCCCGCGCAGGTGATCGCGGAGCCGCGGGAGGAACGCACGCAACGGTTCCTGCGGCGCGTTCTCGACCACGGGTGAACCTGACGGAGCTTCCGTGGGAGCCGCTGAGCCCGGCCGAGGTCGCCGGGCTGTTCACCGAGACTCCCTGGTGGACAGCGGGCGGCCACGCCATCGAACTGGCGGTCGGCCGCCCGGTGCGTCCGCACTCGGACGTCGACGTGCTGCTGTTGCGCCGCGATCAGCTCGCGGCGCAACGCGCACTCGCGGGCTGGGCGTGGTGGGCGGCCGACCCGCCAGGAACGCTGCGCCCGTGGCGACCCGGAGAGATCCTTCCTGCCGATGTGCACGACATCTGGTGCCGTCCGGCCGGGTCCGAACAATGGCGGGTCCAGCTGATGCTCGACGAATCCGCCGGCGAGGACTGGGTTTCCCGGCGCGATCCACGCGTCCGCAGGCCCGTCGACACGCTCACCCGCATCAGCCCGGCGGGCATCCCGTACCTGGCGCCGGAGATCCAGTTGTTCTACAAGGCGAATTCGCCGCGCCCGAAGGACGACGCCGACTTCGACGCAGCGTTGCCGCAGCTCAGCGGGGAGCAACGACGGTGGCTGGCCGACGCGATCGCACTCGGCCACGACACGCATCCGTGGTGGGAGCGACTGACGGAAATAGGCGCGGCGGAATCCCGAAAGGATAGGCTCGCCTAATTCCTTTCGAATTGCGGGCCTTCTGCCGTGGTGGCATCGTCCGAATCACCGAACCTTTCCCACCACGGCAGGAGCGGACATGACCACCCTCGAGAACCCGGCGATGCCCGCCGTCCACGATTGCACCGTGAGCGACTGCTCCTACAACCACGACGGCTGCCACGCCTTCGCGATCACCGTGCGCGGTGACAACGGCGCCGCCGACTGCGGCACGTTCATCCCGCTGGGCACGAAGGGCGGCCTGGACAAGGTCGTCGCGCAGGTGGGTGCCTGTTCCCGCACCGACTGCACGCACAACGCCTCGCTGGAATGCACGGCGCAGAGCGTGCGGGTCGGCCAGGGCGAAGGCGACCACCACGCGAACTGTCTGACGTACCAGCCGCGTTAGTCCTCTTCCTTGCGGTCGACGGCCCGGCCCAGTTCCCGCAGGCCGACGTTGACCGCGATGATCGCCACCGTGCCGGCCGCCGCGACGACGTGCAGGCCGGCGCCCGCCAGCGACCCCACCGCGGCCGCGCACCACAGCGTGGCCGCGGTGTTGAGTCCCCGCACGGACAGGCCGTCGCGCAGGATCACGCCCGCGCCGAGGAACCCGATGCCGGACACCACCTGTGCGGCGACGCGGGTGGGGTCGCCCTGGCCGTCGAAGCCCTGTGCGGACAGCAGAACGAACAGCGCGGCGCCCACCGCCACGAGGGCGTTGGTCCGCAGGCCTGCCATGCGCGAGCGGTACTGCCGCTCGAAACCGATCAACGCGCCGAGGCCCATGCTCTCGGCAATGCGCAGCGTCATGTCGAAGACGTGCATCGTGTGACTCCCCTTGTGTGCAGGGGTGTGCGTCACACGCCAGAACTGAAGCGTGCCCAGAAGGGTTCAGCGAGGTGGAGTGACCCGCGCTGGCTGCTGTCGCCTGGCATGTGTCGCTCACCTCGCTTCCTCGTGTCTGGTTGGTAAGACCGGGGAGTCACGCTACCGAACCGGGCGTGAGCCCTGGGTGAGAGTGGGACGCGCGTCTCATTCCCAGTGGAAGTCGTTGCGCTCGAACACCAGGCGGTGGCCGGTCTCGCCGCGCAGCGCGCGCAGTGCGTCGTCGAGCATCGCGGTCACGTTGGGCCACAACGGATCGCGGTCCGCGCCGCTGTACTTGTCCCACTCCATCACGCACCCGTGCAGATCCCCGCCGCGCAGGTCCACGAACAGCTCGTGCCCGGACCCGTCCGCGGCGACCGGAAGCCACGCGGGCAGCCAGATGTCCACGCACGGCGTGCCTGCCGGTTCGCGCAACGCGACCGCCTCGTAGTCCTTCTCCTCGCCGAGCGTGCGGAACGCGATGCCGCTGATCGCCTGCATCATCAGCGTGCGCAGGCGCAACGCGTTGTCGAGGCCGTGCGGCTGCCACATCGGAGGCACGAGCGCCCAGCGCGCGTAGGTCTCGCCGATGCCACCGAACTGCCGCCACCACGCGACGAGCTCGGCGGGCAGCGCGTAGCCGATGCTCTCCTCCGCGTCCGCGATGTCCACAGCGGACGACGACGGCAGCAACACGGCGTACAGCGCCGGGGAGTTCTCGCCGATCCAGGTCTCGATGTCGGTCCAGCTCACGGCCGGAACTAAAGCATGGCGAGCGGCGTCGGCCCGGCAGGGGGAGGGAAGGCCCGGTCGAGATCGGCGAGATCCTCGGGCGTGAGACGGAGTTCCAGCGCCCGAGCGTTCTCCCGCACGTGCGAGGCCGAACCGGCTTTGGGGATCGCGCAGACCTGAGGCTGCCGCAGCACCCACGCCAGCGCGACCTGGGCCGGCGTGGCGTCGTGCCGCCGGGCGACCGACGCGAGCGCGGGGGAGTCGAGCAGCCTGCCCTGTTCGACGGGGGAGTAGGCCATGATCGGGATGCCGGCGGAGACGTGCCACGGCAGCAGGTCGTGCTCGGGCCCGCGGCGGGTGAGGTTGTAGAGGATCTGGTTGGTCTGGCAGAAGCCCGGCAACGCCGTCAGCTCGCGCATGTCGTCCAGGTCGAGGTTGCTCACGCCCCAGTGCCGGATCTTGCCCGCGTCCAGGAGCGCCGCGAACCCGTCCAGGGTCTGGGCGAACGGCACGCTGCCGCGCCAGTGCAGCAGGTACAGGTCGAGCCGGTCGGTGCCGAGACGGCGCAGTGAAGCTTCACACGCGCGCACGGTCCCGGCCGCGGAAGCGTGGGACGGCAGCACCTTCGACACGAGGAACACCTCGTCGCGCCGACCGGCCAGAGCCTCGCCCACGAGCGTCTCGGACGCGCCGGAGCCGTACATCTCGGCCGTGTCGACCAGGCTCAGCCCGAGGTCCAGGCCGGTTCGCAGCGCGTCGATCTCGGCAGCGCGCCGGGAGGGATCCTCGGCCATCATCCAGGTGCCCATGCCGAGCGCGGGGACGGTCTCGCCGGAGGGGAGCAGCACGGTCATGCGCTTCAGCTTGCCGGGTACGTTGGGGTGATGCGACGTGCGGGCCTGATCCTCCTGGTGCTGCTCGTCGTCGCGCTGGCGGTCACGGCGCAGCTCGTGGACCTGCCCGACGGCGCACGGCTTCGCGCACTGGTGGACGGCGCGGGGAGCGCGGCTCCGGTCGTGTTCGTCGCGGTGTGCGCGCTCGGCACGGCGGTGTTCTTCCCGAAACCCGTCCTCGCCACGGCGGCGGGGCTGCTGTTCGGGGTGGGATGGGGGAGCGCGCTGGCGATCGCGGGTTTCACGGCGGGCGCGATGATCGCGTTCACGATCGCCCGCAAGCTCGGCCGCGACACGGTCAAGGGCTGGCTGGGGGAGCGGCTGACGGTGCTCGAACGGGTCTTCGCGCGCCGGGGAGTCGAGGCGACCCTCGTGATCAGATTGTTGCCGATCCTGCCGTTCACGCTGGCGAACTACGGCGCCGGCGTCACGTCGGTCAGAGGCCGGGACTTCGCACTCGGCACGGCGCTGGGACTGGTGCCCTCGACCGTGCTCGCCGCCGTGCTGGGGGACGCGCTGAGCGATCTCGGCTCGCCGCGCTCGATCGTCGCGCTGTCGATCTGGGCCGTGCTGGCGGCCGTGGGCGTGTGGTGGGGCCGGAACTTGATCACAGCGGCCGCACGAGCCTCCTAGACGCCCGGAAGCGGTACGCAAAAAGCCGCCCCGGCGGGAGACCGGGACGGCTTGAAGCGTCTGCGACCTGGCTGGTCTGGATCAGGCCGTGCGGGTACGGCGTCCGCGAAGCTCTTCGAGCCGCTCGTCGAGCAGCTCCTCGAGCTCGGGGATCGACCGGCGCTCCAGGAGCATGTCCCAGTGCGTGCGCGGCGGCTTGATCTTCTTGACCTCCGGCTCGACGCCGTCGATGATCTTCGACTCGGTGCCGTGGAGACGGCATTCCCAGGTCGGCGGCAACTCGGCGTCGTCGGAGAACGGGACCTCGAAGTCGTGTCCCTTCGGGCAGGCGTACCGCGCTGCCCGGCGCGGAGCGAGATCGTGGTTGCGGTCGGTCTCGTAGCTGACTGCTCCGAGCCGGCTTCCACGCAAAACGCGGTCGGCCATGGCGGTGTCCTTTCGCTCGGCTCAGGGCCGGGGCCCAGGCTTCTTGCTCACCGTGTGCAACGCCCGGATTGCTCCGTTTGTTTCCGGTTCGCTCTCATGGTCGCCCACAGTGACGTCTTTCACTCGTCAACGAAGGCTTCCTACTAATGGATGCGATCGCCACAGGATCGTGACGCGTTATCAAGCTCCTGCGCTCATGCATCACTCTAATGGCCCAGTGGGGCCGGTGGGTAGTCGCCTACGCCAACCGAAGTTGACCACTTTGTGCGACGTCAGGGCCTAGGTCGCCCAACCTAAAGTGACGCCTGCAGAGCACCTGGTAACGGATAGTAGTTTCCGTGGCCTCGGTAACACTGTTGCTCTCTGTACCCGATCGGTGCTGTTCCGTGTCCGAAGCCGTGTCGGCGACCAGAACCGTGTCCCCGGCGCGAATCACCTGCCCGGCCCGCACCCGCGCGTTGAACCGTCCCGGCACCCCGCACCAGCACAGCACCTCGACCTGGATCGCCTTGAGCTCGTCGGCCAGTTCGAACAGCCGCTGCGAGCCGGGGAACATCTCGCCGCGGAAGTCCGTGGCGAGTCCGAAGCAGTACACGTCGACCTGGACGTCGTCCGCGAGCTCCGCCAGCTGCCCGACCTGGGCGGGGGAGAGGAACTGCGCCTCGTCCACGATCAGGTAGTCCACGCGCCGGCCCTCGGCCCACTCCGCCCTCACCAGTGCGCGCAGGTCGTCGTCGCGGATCTCCGCGGCCTCGCGCGTGATGCCGATGCGACTGGAGATCTGCGGCTTGCCCGACCGGTCGTGCCGCACCAGCAGCAGGCCTCGCCTGCCCTGACGCGAGTTGTTGTGGTCGATCTGCAACGCGAGCGTCGACTTGCCGCAGTCCATGGGGCCGAAGAAGAACTTGAGGTGCCCCACCACCGGCGTCGAGCGCCGGGAACCAGCGACAGGTACAGCGGAGAGGGCGTCTGTCGGATCGGGAAGGGCGTCCACGGCGGGTCACCCTAGTGCCTGGATCCCGATCATGAGGAATCCCCACGGTCCATCCCTCCCTCACACCCGGGTCGTTCGAGTGCGACCTGCCATTTCTGGACGGCATAGCCGCTTTTCGAGGTTTCCAAACCTCATCTCGACTCGGATCACTCGATAGCTTCAGTGTTGACTGAAATGAGACCTCCGGAGGGTGGTCCCGCGCCGCGCCGACGAAGAACCGCTGAGGGCACATCGGCGGGGGAGGCGTGTGGCACTGGCGGGCAGGGACCTGCGACATGGGGGAGGAGTGCGGGCATCTCGGGCGGTCTGCCGCTTGAGATGCAACGGGAGAGGCGTCGCCGAACCCTGTTCGCGCGAACCCGTGATGCGGGCAGAGCGGTAGAGGACCGGCGTTCGGCGCACGCGATTTGATCACGGCAAGTCCGTCCGCGAGTCGACCAAGCCTGCAGTCAGCAGCCTCTATTGCTTCAGTGTTGACCGAAATCAACTCCCAACGGTCATTCCGCTTTCCGATATAGCTCGCGCCGCGATATATTCAACGACATGAGTGGTCGGGTCATGTCCGAGCAGACGTTCCTCGTCCTCACCGCGCTGGCGGAGGAGGCGTTGCACGGTTACGCGATCGTGCAGGCGGTGGAGCAGCTGTCCGAAGGGCGGATGGTGTTGCGGGTCGGCACGCTGTACGGGGTGCTGGACCGGTTGGTCGCGGACGGGCTCGCCGAGCGCGACCGCGAGGAGGTGCACCAGGGGCGGCTGCGGCGCTACTACAAGCTCACCGACTCCGGTGTGCGGGCGTTGCAGGCGGAGGTCGCGAGGCTGAGCGCGAACGTGCGGGCGGCGAGCGCGGTGCTGAGGGGGAGGGGGCTCCAGGCATGGGCGGGTCGGGCGTGAGCAATCTGGAGCGGCGCTACCGGCTGCTGCTGAGGGTGTTGCCCCGGTGGTATCGGCAGGATCGCGAGGAGGAGATGGTCGGGATCTTCCTGGCCGAGCGGGACGACGACCTCGACCTGGAGCACAGCTGGCCGGGGTGGGGGGAGACGGGCGCGATCCTCGGGCTGTCGGTGCGCACGCATCTCGCGGCGGGGGCGGCGCTCACGAGCGTGCCGGCGAAGGTCGTGTGGCGCGGTGAGGTCGTGCGGGCGCTGGGGATGATCGGGCTGCTGCTCGGTGTCTTCTACGCGACGGCGGCGATCGTGAACCTCGCGGTCGGCGTCGCTGGTCCGTTCCCGGTGTGGCGTTTGCTGGAGCTGGGGCCGTTGGTGGCGTTGCCCGCGTTGCTGGCCGGGCGGCGGACGCCGGCGAAGGTCGCGGCGGCGGCTCCGGCGGTGTTGTCGGTGGTGTCGCTGGGGCAGCCGGAGTACGCGGTGACGTGGAGCGTGTTCCAGTTGCCGTCGCTGGTGACGTTCGCGTGTCTGTGCCTGGGTTTTCACCGGGAGGCGCCGACGCCGCCCGCGCGGAGGCTGCTCTGGTGGGGTGGGGGAGCGGCGTTGCTCGGGGTGCTGGGCGGGTTCGCCGCGGGGGTGGGGTTGCTGTCGGTCGGGTTGATCACCGTGGTCGTGCGGGTGTTCGCGTTCGTGCGCGGTGACTTCGTGCTGGGGCGGGCGTTGTCGTTGTTCGCGCTGCTGCAGCTGGTGCCGTTGGTGTTCCTGGTCGTGGCGGGGAGCGAGGTGTTCGTGCCGGCGGCCGGGCTCGCGCTGCTTCTGGTCCTGGTGGCGGTGGCGCCGGTGCGGCGGCAGCGGGTCCGGGTGTGAAAAAGGGCGGTGCCGCTGGGAAAGCGGCGCCGCCCTTGGCCGGAGTGGACGTCAGACGAGTGCGGGTTCGTTGTTGCCGACGGCCTTGATGGCGCGGCGGACGGGCACGAAGATCAGCAGGACGAAGCCCGCGACGAAGAAGATGATCAGGGCCAGGATGGCGGGCCGCAGGCTGCCGGTGGCCTGGCCGACGCCGGCGAAGACCAGTGGGCCGAGCCAGCTGGTGGAGCGTTCGCCGACCTCGTAGAGCGAGAAGTACTGGGCTTCGCGGCCGGGCGGCACCATCTGGCTGAACAGGCTGCGAGACAGGGCGTTCGTGCCGCCGAGCACGATGCCGATGCCGGCTGCGACGAGGTAGAACGACGTCTCGTCGCCCGCCTTGACGAAGAAGGCGGCGGTGATCACGACGATCCACACGACCAGGGAGCCGAGGATCGTCTTCTTGGCGCCGATGCGCTTGGCGACGAAGCCGTGCAGGACGCCGCCGACGAACGCGACGAACTGGACGATGAGGATCACGGTGATCAGCGTCTGCTGTTCGAACTTGAGCTCGACGCTGCCGTACTGGGCGGAGACGTTGGCGACGGTGGCGATGCCGTCGGTGTAGATCAGGTAGGTGCCGAGGAACGCGAGCGTGAGCGGGAAGGCCTTGGCCTGCCTGAGGGTCGTGCCGAGTTCCTTGAAGCCGGCGGAGATCACCGAGGCGCCGTGCTCGGCGCCGTGCGGTCGCTGGTGCTCGGTGAGGGCGCGCAGCGGGATGATCGTGAAGGCGGCCCACCAGATGCCGGAGATGACGAACGCGATGCGCGCGGCGTCGCCGGAGGTGATGCCGAGGGAGTCCGCCGAGAGTGTGATGCCGAGCTGGATGGCGAGGGCGACGCCGCCGCCGAGGTAGCCGAAGGCCCAGCCGCGGCTGGAGACGGCGTCGCGTTCGTCGGGGGTCGCGATCTCGGGCAGGAAGGCGTAGTAGACGACGACGCTGGCGCCGTAGCAGATGTTGGCGATGATGAAGAAGACGACGCCGAGTTTCCAGTTGGTGCCTTCGACGGTGGCGAGCGCGATGGTGGCCGCGGAGCCGGTGAAGGCGAAGAAGCCGAGCATCTTCTTCTTGTTCTGGGTGCGGTCGGCGATGGCGCCCATGACGGGCAGCACGAGGACCTGGACCACGGTGGCGATGGAGAGCAGGTAGCCCCACAGCGAGCCGGAGGGGAACTGCAGGCCGAGGATCGTGACGTCGCAGTGGTCGAAGGCGTTGTCGTTGGCGCACGGGTTGGCCCCGTTGAGCGCGCTGTCCGCCTTGGCCGCGTTGGTCGCGATGCTCGTGAGGTACAGCGAGAGGAAGACGGTGATCACGGACGTGGGGAACACGGAGTTCGCCACGTCGTACCAGACCCAGCCGCGTTGTTCTTTCTTGCGGCGCCCGGCGTTGTTGGCGTCGGCGGCGTCGTCGCCCTTGACCTTCATGTCGGCGGACTGTACTTGTCCGCCGACACGGCCGATGATCGACTGTCCAAGCTGTTACCAGCTGTTGCGGGACCGGAGAACTTCGCGCAGGACGTCGGGCCTGTCGGTGACGAGTCCGTCGACGCCGAGGTCGAGCAGGGCGCGCATGTCTGCTTCGTCGTCGATGGTCCAGACGTGCACTTCGAGTGCCCTGCGGTGGGCTGCCTGGACGAACTTGCGGTCGACGATGTGCAGGCGTCCCTGGCTGACGGGGACCTGGGCGACCTGGCCGCGGACGGCGAGTCCTGCCAGTGGGATGCGGCCGGCGGCCCAGAGCGCGCCGGCGGAGCGGGGTCCCATGGAGGTGAGGAGCTCGGGTCCGGCGATCTTGCGCAGGCGGGCGAGGCGGTTGTCGGAGAAGCTCGCGAGGCAGACGCGGTGCAGTGACTTGGCTTTGCGCAGCAGGGCGATGATCGGTTCGACGGCGCTTTCGGACTTGACGTCGATGTTGAAGAACGTGTCGGGGAGTTCTTCGAGGACGTCGGCGAGGCGGGCGATGGGTTCGCGGCCGCCGACGCGGGCGTGCTGGACCTCGGTCCAGGGGAGTTCGGAGACGATGCCGTGGGCATCGGTGGTGCGGTCGAGGGTGTGGTCGTGGTGGACGACGACGACGCCGTCGGACGTGGCGTGGACGTCGGTCTCGATGTAGCGGTAGCCCTCCTGCACGGCCCGGCGGAAGGAGCTCAGCGAGTTCTCCATGCCGGTGAGGTCGTCGACGTGCCAGCCGCGGTGGGCGAAGGCTCGGGGGCGGTGGCCTGCGAGGTAGGGATGTGTCACGGGAGGTGAGTGTGCCTTCCGGCGGTGGCTCGGGGGTGGACGGTGGGTGGCGACACACTTTCTTCTTTTTCTCTATTGTTTCAGTGTGGTCTGAAACTAGGTTTCTCGGCGGTCGAAGCGACGGAAGTTGATCAAACCCCTCCAAAAACGAGCACCAACGACCATGCGGGTAGTGTCCGGTTCCCTACGAAGGTCGGGCTTTCTGGCGCGTCGCTGGAGACCGCACACCGCTATTCGCTACCGTCGCGCGCCATGGAGCGCTCCATGGAGGCGGATGAGCCCAGGCACTGTGCGTGGTGCGGGAGGCGGTTGCCGGGGAGTGGGAGGATCGGCCGGCCGCGGAGGTACTGCGCGCAGCCGTGCCGTCAGCGCGCTTACGAGCGCAGGGCGGCGTTGCAGCGTGGTGGTCTGCCGGAGGACGCGGTGGTGCTGAGCACCGCCGAGCTGGCGGATCTGCAGGACAGGTTGTTCCAGCTGCGGTGCGCCGCGGAGGATGTGGTGACGGCGGCGCAGGACGGGGCCGAGAACGACGAGCTGAGGAAGCTGGCCGCGGAGCTGGTGGAGTCGGCGAAGGGTTTGGAGCGGCTGCGATAGCCGTTCGCACAACAGCGAACTGACCGGCGTAGCGGGTTGCTTACGTCCGGTGATCGGACGATCATGACGCGCGTGACCTCCTACTGCCGCACGGTGCTGGACCGAGCGGGTGTCGGCTATGCCGTGACGGACTCGCGCGGGAACCTGTTGTGGTGCAACCGCGCGTTGGGTGCTGTGCTGGGGGTTCCGGTCGAGCAGGCGTACGGCCGGTCGTTGCCCGCGTTGCTTCCGGGGGTGCCGGAGGTGCCGGCGCCTGTTCGTGAGGTGCTGGTGCCGGGTCCGAAGTGGCTCGAGGTGCGGTGCTCGCGGCTGGGTGACGACCTGATGTACGAGGTCGTGGACGTGTCGGCGTGGCGTGATCGTGAGTTGACGGTGACGCAGGAGGCGGACGCGTTGCGCCGGGCTCAGGCTCTGGGGCGAATGGGGACGTGGGAGTGGTCGATCCGCGAGGATCGGGTGACGTGGTCGGACACTCTGCTGGAGATGTTCGGGTTCGCGGCGGGGACGGCGTTCGACTTCGAGCTGTATTCGCAGCTGGTGCATCCGGACGATCTGCCGATGATCGAGGAGACGCTGGACGCGGCGCTGAAGACGGGTTCGGTGTTCACGTACACGCATCGGATGTTGCGGCCGGACGGCAAGGAGCGGGTGTTCGAGTGCTTCGGTGAGGTCGTCGTCGGTGATGACGGGACTCCGTTGCGGGCGTTGGGTACGGCGCACGACGTGACGCAGTCGTCGCGGGTGCATGACGAGCTCGTGAGGATGGCCGAGCAGGATCCGTTGACGGGTCTGCCGAACCGCAGGGCGCTCACGCGTGCGTTGGAGCAGGAGCTGGCGAACAACGGTTCGGGTGCGCTTCTGGTGCTGGATCTGGACAACTTCAAGGATGTCAACGATCTGCGCGGGCACGCGGTGGGTGACCGGGTGATGCGGATGCTGGCGTCGGCGTTGCAGTCCCGTTTGGGTGACAGGTTGATCGCTCGTCTGGGTGGTGACGAGTTCGCGGTGGTGTTGCCGGGGGCGTCGCCGAAGGACGCGTCCGAGGTGGCCGATGGGTTGCGGGACGCGGTGGCGGGTTTTCCGCTGGCGGGGATCGGGACGCCGGCGCGGATCACGGTGAGCACGGGGCTGGCGGAGTTCGGTCCGGGGGATTCGTGGGAGCTGGTGCTGGCGAACGCTGATCTGGCGTTGTACGCGTCGAAGGCGGCGGGCCGGGACCGGGTGACGGTGTACGAGCCGAACCACTACGCGGACACGGTGAAGCGGGTCAGTGTCCTGGACCGGTTGCGGGCGGCGCTGGCGGGTAACGGTCTGGCGCTGTACGGCATGCCGATGGTGGAGCTGACGACGGGGCAGGTGCTCGGTCACGAGTTGTTGTTGCGGCTGGAGGATCAGCAGGAGCCGTATCTGGGTCCGGCGGACTTCCTGCCGGTGGCGGAGCGGTCGAACCTGATCCTCGAGGTGGACCGGTGGGTGCTGACGACGGCGATCGACGCCCTCGTGGCGCAGCCGGATCCGCGGTTGCGGTTCAACGTCAACGTCTCGGGGCGGACTCTGGAGGATCCTGACTTCGGGAACTTCGTGCTGGACAAGCTGGGTTCGGCGGGGGTGGCGCCGGGCAGGCTGGGTCTGGAGATCACGGAGACGGCGGCGGTGACGAATCTGGACGCCGCGGTGACGCTGGCGACGCAGCTGCGCAGTTTCGGGTGCCGGATCACGCTGGACGACTTCGGTTCGGGGTTCGGGTCGTTCGTGCATCTGAAGCACCTGCCGATCACGGGCATCAAGATCGATGGTGAGTTCGTGAAGGGCATCGAGACCAGCGAGGCCGACGCGGTGCTGGTGTCGGGGATCGTGCAGATCGCCAACGGGCTGGGGTTGTCGGCGGTCGCGGAGTGGGTGGAGCGTCCGTCGCAGGTGGACGCTTTGAAGCGGTTGGGTGTGCGGGTGGGGCAGGGTTTCCACCTCGGCAGGCCGATCCCGTTGCGTGACGTGGTGAGTGCGGAGCGCATGCCGCCGAATGGCGCATTGTCGTCTCAGGTGGTCGGAGCAGAGGATGGGGCGCGCTCCTGATCCGCGCCCGATGGGATTTCCGTGTCGTCTTGTGGTCTTCGTCGTCTTGAGTTGAGCGTTGCCGAGCCCGAGTTGTCGGTGGATTTCTTCGCCGGTGTTCTCGGGTGGACGGTGATCGCGGAGCCTGGTGGGTCGTTCTCGGGCTGGGTGGGGGACAGGCTTGCCGCTCAGGTCGTTGCGGGGGAACGGGGCTGGCGCGTGGTCTTCGGTGGTGACGAGGCGCGTGAGCTGGTCGGGAATTCCTCTGTGGACTCCGGCCGGGTTCTTCATGGTCCGTGGGCGCCACCGCCTCGGCATGGTGAGCCGTGTTGGGTCGAGTTGATGGTCGAGGCGCCGGACGACGAGTTCTGGACGGGGGCGCTGGGCTGGGAGGCCAGGCCGGCGACGGAGGACTTCGTGCTGTTCACGTCGGCGCGTCATGGTGATCCGCGTTCGGTGGCGGGACGGCTCACGACCACGCGTGCGCAGGGGTGGCAGACGTACTTCGCCGTGGACGATCTCGCGGCGGCGTGCGCGAAGGTGTCCGAGTTGGACGGTCGTGTGCTGCTGGAGCCCACGACCGTGCCGACCGGGGTGATCGCGTCGATCGAGGGCCCGCACGGCGGCTCGTGTGTGTTGCTGGAGAAGCCGGCGGGCTGGGGCGGGACGTGGTCCAGCTAGGCGACGGCCGGTGTGCTCAGGCGTCCAGTTCTGGTGGGAAGCCGCCGGTGGCGATGGGGCCCCAGCGGTCGATGGTGATCCGGATGAGGGACTTGCCCTGGCGGAGCATGGCGGCGCGGTATTCGTCCCAGTCGGGGTGTTCGCCCGCGATGCAGCGGTAGTACTCGACGAAGTCCTCCAGTGCTTCGGGCAGGTCGAGGACTTCGGCGGTGCCGTCGATCTGGACGTAGGCGTCGTTCCAGTCTTCGGAGAGCACGCAGATGGTGACGTTGGGGTTGCGGCGGGCGTTGCGGACCTTGGCGCGTTGCGGGTAGGTCGCGACGACGATGCGGCCCTGGGTGTCGACGCCGCAGGAGACGGGGGAGACCTGCAGTCCGCTGGTGCTGGTGCGGTGGGTGATGAGGACGCCGTGGTGGCGGGTGGAGAGGAACTCGAGCAGCTGCGGCCGGTCGACGAGGTCGGCCGTGGCGATCTTCGGCATGATGTGCAGCATGGCACGCTTCACCTCGTTCGACGGCACGGAACTCGCCTATCGAGAAGCAGGGGACGGCGTCCCGCTGGTGGTGCTGGCGGGTGGTCCCGGGCGGGCGTCGGAGTATCTGGAGACGCTCGGCGGGCTGGACGCGTCGCGGCGGCTGGTCGTGCTGGACAACCGGGGCACGGGGGCGTCGGACGAGCCGGCGGATCCGTTCACCTATCGGCGCGACATGCTGGTGCGGGACGTGGAGATGCTGCGCCGCCACCTGGGCCTGGACGTGGTGGACGTGCTGGGTCACTCGGCGGGTGCCGGGATCGCGATGGGGTATGCGGCGGACTACCCGGACCGTGTCGGGAAGCTCGTGCTGCTCACGCCCGCGTTGCGCAGCGTCGGGTTGTCGCCGGAGCAGAGCGACTGGGACACGTTCCTGGCGACCCGTGCCGGTCAGCCGTGGTTCGAGACGGCGACGGCGGCGCTGGAGCGCAACGCGGCCGGTGACGACTCGGTGCAGAACCGGGTGGCGGCGTCGCCGTTGCTGTACGCGCGGTGGGACGAGCGGGCCCGGGCTCACGCGGATGCGGAGCTGGGGCAGTGGAAGTACGAGGTGGCGCTGGGCTACAACGCGGAGGGTGCGTTCGTGCCGGGTGTGCTGCGGCGGGCCATCGCGGACTTCGGGCATCCGGTGCTGGTGTACGCGTGTGAGGTGGACCCGATCTCGCCGGTGCGGCGGTGCGCGGAGCTGGCGGGGCTGTTCCCGGACGCGACGTTGTTCGTGCACGAGGGTGTGGGGCACTACCCGTGGGTGGAGGACCCGGAGACGGTGTCGTCGCGGATCGGGGAGTTCCTGGCGGGCTAGCGGGTCTCGTCCAGAGCCGGGCTCAGGCTTGCGCGAAGGACTCACGAAGGTCGAGGTCACCGAGCGCGGCGGACATCGTTCCTTCTGCGGCGAACCGGTACAGCGAGGTCTGGTAGATCCCGTTGAGGGTGGCCGGCACGACAGTCACCAGCACGGCGCCGGTTCTGGCGTGCTCGCCGCACAGCGCCGTCAGCCCGGCCTAGCGGGCGGCGGCGGTGGCGACGCGGTCGCGGCCGTTGTTCTTGGCCTGGTAGAGGGCCTCGTCGGCGGCCAGCAGCAGCGGGCTGAGGTCGGTGGCGGTGTCGGGGAACACCGAGGCGCCCACCGAGCCGGTGAGGCCGGTGATGACGCGGGTGTTGCCGAGGCGGTCGATGACCTCGACCTCGAGGCGGGCGATGTCGAAGCGGATGCGTTCGGCGGTGGCGCGGACCTCGGTGGTGCCGACGCCGGGCAGCAGGACCGCGAACTCCTCGCCGCCGAAGCGGCCGACGAGGTCGTAGGAGCGGACGGCGTGTCTGAGGGCGTCGGCGACGGCGCGCAGCACGCGGTCGCCGGCGAGGTGGCCGTAGGTGTCGTTGATCTGCTTGAAGTGGTCGAGGTCCAGTATCAGGATGCCGACGGTGGAGACCAGGCGGCGGGCTCGGGCGATCTCGCGTTCGGCGACGTCGTGCCAGAAGGTGGCGTCGACCAGGCCGGTCTTGCTGTCGGTGCGGGCGGCGACGCGGAACTGCGGCAGCAGCAGGCCCATGTGCAGGGCCAGGACGGTGAGCAGCAGGATCGGCGAGAGCCACGGGCGGGCGGTGGCGATGATGGCGATGCCGGAGCCGAGGCCGACCGACGCGGTGACGATGAGGACGTCGGAGGCGTGGCCGAGTGCTGTCTTGAGCGGGTTCTCGGGGTTGGTCATGATGATCGCGCCCACGACCAGGGCGTAGTTGACGAACCAGTAGAGGAATCCCGCGATCACGAGTGCTATGAGGCCGCGTGGTCCGTCCAGTTCGGACGGGGTTGAGGCGGAGAACATGGCCAGGACCCATTGCGCTGCGGCACAGCCAAGTACGACAGTGGCCGCGGAGAACAGTTTCCGGTAGAGAACGGCCCGGCGCTCGTACACCCGCAGCCACGCGTGCAGGTAGATGGTCACGACCATCAGGACGACCAGTGGCATCGGGAGAACGAGCACGCCCGCGAATTGCCACACCGATTGCATCTGCGCGTGAGGGACGCCCTCAGAGGAGATTTCGCGGATGCGTTCGATTCCGCGCGCCGCTTCCAGGTGAATGAGCGCTGCCGCGGTGAGGGCCGCGAACCAGGCCCAGTGGCGCACCTCGACAGGGGTAAGCCGTGCGGTCGCGAGCGTGACGAGTGCCGCGAGCACGGCAATCGTCACGACGTAGGTCAGCACGACAGGAGGAAGGGACCATAACTTCCACCGGCGCGGGTCGAGCCTAGGCACGCTGCCACCCCCACCGAAAACCATCAGGAACAAACCACTGTAGCTACCGGGTCACGCGAAGTCGTGGCTCCATGTGGGGGACCTCACCCCCGAGCAGTCCTCGTGTTTTCACCCCTCATTGCACACCCCGCATTCCCACAAGGAGACGGTCATGATGAACCGCGCGCTGTCCACCGACTGGACTTTCACCTCCACTGACTGGACCTTCGCGAAGTCGACGGACTGGACGTTCAGTTCCGGTTCGACCGACTGGACGTTCGTGGCGTCGACGGACTGGACGTTCGCGTCGACTGACTGGACCGTCTGAGTCCTTGTGAGATCGTGGTGGCGCAGGAGGGTGCTCGCCGGCACCCTCCACCGTCACGGTGACGTTTGTGGTTGTCCGGCCTGGGCGTAGGCCTGTTTCCACTCCCACGCCGCACCCGCCGCCGCCAGCACCCCGACCCCCGCGATGATCGCGACGACGTGCGGTACCGGCCACCAGTGCGCCGCCGCCCCGGCCGCCGCGATCCCGAGTCCCTGCGACACCCGCAACGCCGTGACGGCCAGGCCGAACGCCTGCCCGCGCGTGGCGTCGGGCACCGAACGCACGAACGTCGCGTTGGCGAGCAGCTGATACCCGCTCGCCGCCCCCGACAGCCCGAGCAGCACCAACGTCCACGCCAGCCCAGGAGACAACGCCATCGGCAGCAGCACCGCGCACGACACGACCGACAGCACCGGCATCCACCGCAGCCCGCGCCCGGACGGCACGCGCGCGAGCACCACCATGCCCAGCGCGGTCCCGGCCGACACCACGCCGAAGATCGCCCCCACGGCCGCGGGACCCGCGCCGAGCTGGGACGCCAGCGGCGCGGCGAGCGCTTCGGCGGGAATGTAGAAACCGGACACGCAGGCGAGCGCGACCAGCGCCCGCAGCCGCCGATCACCCCACACCAGCCGCGCCCCGCCGAGCAGGTCGGCCGGCCACGCCCGCACGTGCGGATGGCGCGGCGCGGGCCGGTCGAGCAGGAACACCGCCACCAGCAGTGCCGACACCGCGAACGTCACCCCGTCCGCGAGCAGCACCGGCCCCGGCCCCAGTGACGCCACGAGCACGCCGCCGCCGAGGAACCCGGCCACCTGCGCGGCCTGCGTGACGGTGTTCAGCACGGCCTGGGCCAGCGGATACCGTTCGTCGGGCAGGATGTTGGGCAGCAACGCCGCCCGTGCGGCCCCGTGTGGCGCGCCCGCGAGCTGCACCGTCACCAGCAGTGCCGCCAGCACCCACAGCGGCAGCCCCGGCACCGCCATCACCAGCAGCAGGGCCGCGCGCACGAGATCCGCGGCCACCATGACCTTCTTGCGGGCGAACCGGTCGGCGAGCCCCGAGAGCAGAGGCCCGCCGAGCAGGTCCGGCAGGAACGTCAACGCGTAGGTCAGCGCTGTGAGGCCCGCGCTGGCGGTGCGGTCGTAGACGTGCACCGTCAGCGCGACCCTGGCGAACTGATCCCCGGCCACCGACACCACGTGCGCCACGAACAGGGCGCGGAACTCGCGATCGCGGGCGAGTCCGCGGTAACCGGGCATGAGCTACAGAATGGACGACCAGAACCCGCACTGGTGATCCAGGGCGAAATCGGTGCCGCCGATCGCTCCGGGAGCCAGCGACTGCACCTGCGAACGCCAGCCCGGATCACCGGTGCGCGCGAACCGGCCCCACGCCGCGATCATGTAGTCCGAGACCTCGCGCTGTTGCGGCGTCAAAGTCTGGCCCATGTCGAACAGCATCAGCAGCTCGGAGCCGTGATACGCCCCGTACTCCGGGAACGGCGGAAAGCCCGGGAAGATCATCGGCACGTCCGGGTCGGCGAATTCGTACCCCGACACACGGGCACGCCGCCCCAGCTCGCCACGCGCCGTCTGCGACGGGCACGCCCATCCCTTGTCGGTCAGCAGCTCGGCGATCTCGTCGCGCGCGTCCCCGTTGCCGTTGACCGGATACCGCGCCGCGACCTCGTCCGCGTCTCCCGCTCCGAACAACCAGACCAGTTGCTCCTGGTAGGACGTCTCGGGCACCGGCTGCGGCCAGAACAACGGCGCGAACAACGTCATCTCGTCGTGCGTGGACCCCACCAGCGTCGGAACGTGGTGCATCCGGCCCGTGCGTTGCGCGACGATCGGATCGATCGGCAACACCGCCGTGTCGTAGGACGGCGAGGCGAACTGGTCGTGCACCGTGAGCAGCTTCTCGACCGGCTGCGCCCGCAGGCACGCGAGGTCAGCGCACCCGAGCACGCCGACGCCCGCCTTTTCCGTGTCGGCCCGAGCACGCCACACGCCGGTGAACTCGCCCGGCGCGGTCAACGCCGGCAGGTGCAGCCCGCACGGTCCGGACTGGATGATCGCCTTGGCGAACAATCCGGCTGCTCGCGGTGACGCCAGCTGCGCGCACACGCTCAGACCACCCGCGGACTCGCCGAACACCGTGACGTTGCGTGCGTCGCCGCCGAACGCGCGGGCGTTGCGCTGCACCCACTTCAGCGCCGCCTGCTGGTCGGCCAGCCCGAACGCGCCCGACCCGGGCAGTCCCGGATGGCCGAAGAACCCGAACACGCCGAGCCGGTAGTTCACGGTGACCACGACGGCGTCGTTCTTGCTCGCCAGCCACGCCGCGTCGTACATCGACGCCGCCCCGGCCGTGAATCCGCCGCCGTGGATCCACACCATCACCGGCCGCGGCCGTGCCGCGTTCTTCGCCGGTGTCGTGACGTTGAGGTAGAGGCAGTCCTCTGTCTCCGACGACGGCTGCCCCAGCTGCGAGTTCTGCGCGCAGAACGGTGCGGGCGTCGTCGCGTCCCGCACCCCCTGCCACCGCGCGGCGGGCTGCGGATCCCTCCAGCGGTTCGCGCCGACCGGCGCGGCGGCGAAGGGGATGTTCCCGAACGTCCGCACCGCCTCGGTCACCTTGCCCCGCACGGCACCCTTGTCGGTGCGCACCACCGCACCACTGTTCGCGGCGGCAGGGCTCACGATCACCGCACACGCCATCACGGCGGCCACGACCGCCGGCACCATCGTTCTCACAACGCCCTCCAGAACTCGCACTGGTGATCCTTCGAGAAGTCCGCAGGCCCGACCGCCCCCGCGGCCAGCGACTGCACCCCGGCCCGCCAGCCCGGATCACCGGTGCGCGCGAATCGGCCCCACGCCGCGATCATGTAGTCCGACAGCTCCCGCTGACCCGCCGTCAGCCCCACCCCGAAGTCGAACAGCAACGGCAGCTCGGAAGCGTGAAAAGCCTTGTAGCCGCCGGGAAACGGCGGCAGGCCGGGAAAGAACACCGGCACGTTCGGGTCCGCGAACTCATAGCCCGACACCCGCGCGTGCCGATCCAGCTCCGTGCGCGTCACCGCCGACGCGCACGACCACGACTTGTCCGTCAGCAGCCGCGCGATCTCGTCCCGCGCGTCACCGTTGCCGTTGACCGGATACCGCGCCGCCACCTCGTCCGCGTCTGCACCGAACAACGCGCCCAGCGCAGTCCCGTACGCCGCTTCAGGCACGGGCTGAGGGAAGGTCTCCGGCACGAACAACGTCATCTCGTCGTGCGTCGTGCCCACCAACGTGGGCACACGGTGCATCCGACCAGTGCGTTGGGCGACGATCGGATCGATCGGCAACACCGCCGTGTCAAAGGCGGGGGAGGTGAACTCGTCGTGCACCGTCAGCAGCTTCTCGACCGGCTGCGCCCGCAGGCACGCGAGGTCGGCACAGCCCACCGTGCCCACACCCGACTGCTCCACCTCGGCGCGCGGCTTCCACAGGTGCTCGAACGTCCCCGGCTCCGTGGGCGAGGGCGCGTCGACCCCGCACGGCCCGGACTGGATGATCGCCTTCGCGAACAACCCCGCCGCCCGCGGTGACGCCAGCTGCGCGCACACGCTCAACGCGCCCGCCGACTCCCCGAACACCGTCACGTTCCGCGCGTCACCGCCGAACGCACGGGCGTTGCGCTGCACCCACCGCAACGCCGCCTGCTGGTCCGCGATCCCGAACGTCCCCGAGCCGGCGAGTCCGGGGTAGCCGAAGAACCCGAACACCCCGAGCCGGTAGTTCACCGTCACGACCACGGCGTCGTTCTTGGTCGCCAGCCACCGCGCGTCGTACATCGACGCACCGCCGCTGGTGAACGACCCGCCGTGGATCCACACCATCACCGGCCGCGGCCGCGCCGAGTTCCCCGCCGGAGTGGTGACGTTCAGATAGAGGCAGTCCTCCGTCCGCGAGGGCGGCTGCCCCAGCCCCGCGCCCTGTGCGCACATCGGCGCGGGCGTCGTCGCGTCCCGCACCCCCTGCCACGGAGTCACCGGCCGCGGATCCCGCCACCGGTTCTCGCCGACCGGCGCGGCAGCGAACGGGATGCTGCCGAACGTGCGATACGTACTGGTCACCGTCCCGGCGACCGCACCCTTGTCAGTCCTGACCACCGCTCCGCCGTCCGCCTGGGCGGCGGGGACCTGGGTGAGAGCGAGCGTCATCGCGGCGGCCAAAGCCACCGTCACAGTCCTGGCCATGTGAACCCCCTTCGGGCTCGAACGTATCGAGGTCCGCGGGGCCCGGGAACCGCATAAAGAGAACTCGCCCCATCCTCCGAAAGTCGCTGCCGCGATCACCGGTTGCCGACATACCGACCGGTCGGTACCCTCCGAGTCGTGGGTGACACAACGCTTCCGCAACAGCCACTGGTCGACGCGCTGATCTTCGACTGGGGCGGCGTCCTGACGGTCTCCGTGCCCGAGTTCGTCGGCGCCTGGCTGCACGCCGAAGCCATCGACCGCGACGTCTACAGCCGCATCATGCGCGAGTGGCTCAGCCGGGAGGCGCTGCCGGACAACCCGGTGTTCCGCCTGGAGACCGGTGAGCTGACGGTGCCCGAGTTCGAACGGCTGCTGGCCGCCGAGCTGATCACCACCACCGGCGCCAGGATCGACGAGACCGGGCTGCTCAAACGCATGTTCGGCGGCGCGACGCCCGACCCGGCGATGGTCGAGCTCGTCCGCAAGGCCCGCGCCGCCGGCCTGCACACCGCGCTGCTGTCCAACAGCTGGGGCGAGGGCTACCCGAAGGACCTGCTCGTCGAGCTGTTCGACACCGTCGTGATCAGCGGCCGCGTCGGCCTGCGCAAACCCGACGAGCGCATCTACCGTCACACCCTCGAGCGGGTCGGTGTCCCCGCCGGGCGCGCGGTGTTCTTCGACGACGCGCCGATCAACGTCGAGGCCGCCCAGTCCGTCGGCATGCACGCGCTGCGCCACACGAGCGCTGAGAGCACCCGCGCCCACCTCGCCACCCTCGGAGTGAACCTGTGACCGACCTTCCCGGCCTCGACCTGCAGGCACTGGCCGCACACCTGGGCACGGGCCCGCTGACCGGCGAGCTGTTCCGCGGCGGACGCTCCAACCTCACCTATCGCGTCAGCGACGGCACGCGGACCTGGGTGCTGCGCCGCCCGCCGCTGGGGCACGTGCTCGCCACCGCCCACGACATGGCCCGCGAGTTCCGCGTCATCTCCGCGCTCGCGAACACCACCGTCCCCGTGCCCGGCGCGCACAAGCTCGTCGAGGACACCTCCGTCATCGGCGCGCCGTTCTACCTCATGGAAGAAATGCCCGGCGCCGCCCTGCGCGAACGCTCCCAGTGCCCGTGGATCACCCCGGACATGGCGCGCACGCTCTCGGAACGACTCGTGGACGTGCTCGCCGACCTGCACTCCGTCGACCCCGCCTCCGTGGGCCTGGAGGACTTCGGCCGCCCCGAGGGGTTCCTCGCACGGCAGGTCAAGAGGTGGGGCAAGCAGCTCGACGCCTCCCGCAGCCGTGACCTGCCCGGCATCGACGAACTGCGCGACAAGCTCGCCGACACCGTCCCCGACTCGCCGCGCGCCGCGATCATCCACGGCGACTACCGCCTCGACAACGCCCTGGTCACCCAGGACCCCCTGGCCATCAGCGCCGTCCTGGACTGGGAGATGGCCACCCTCGGCGACCCCCTCGCCGACCTCGGCCTGCTCTACGTCTACTGGGCCGGCCTCGGCGCGGACAACGACCCCATCACCGGCGGTGTCACGTCCCTTCCCGGGTTCCTGAGCGCCGACGAACTCGTCGCCCGCTACACCGCCCGCACCGGCACCGACACCTCCGGACTGGGCTGGTACATCGCCTTCGGCTACTTCAAGCTCGCCGTCATCGTCGAAGGCATCCACTTCCGCTTTGCCAGCGGCAAGACCGTCGGCGCCGGCTTCGAAAAGCTCGGCGCCTTCACCGTTCCCCTCGTGCGGCAGGGACTCGCCGCCGCCCACAAGGAGCTCTAATGGACTTCGCCTACGACGCCAAGACCGAGGAACTGCGCACCAAGCTCCTCGCGTTCATGGACGAACACGTCTACCCGGCCGAAGCGGTCCTCGAACAGCAGCTGCACGACGCCGCCGACCCGTGGGAACGCCAGCCGATCCTCGAAGAGCTCAAGGCAGAAGCCCGCCGCCAGGGCCTGTGGAACCTCTTCCTCCCGGACCCCGAACACGGCGCGGGCCTGACGAACCTGCAGTACGCGCCGCTCGCCGAGATCACCGGCCGCAGCCCCCACCTCGCGCCCGAAGCGCTGAACTGCGCAGCCCCCGACACCGGCAACATGGAAGTGCTCTCCATGTTCGGCACCGACGAGCAGAAGAAGCAGTGGCTGCAGCCCCTGCTCGACGGCGAGATCCGCTCCGCGTTCTGCATGACCGAACCCGAGGTCGCCTCCTCCGACGCCACCAACATCGCCACCCGCATCGAACGCGACGGCGACGACTACGTCATCAACGGCCGCAAGTGGTGGTCCTCGGGCGCGATGAACCCGAACTGCGCGATCTTCATCGTCATGGGCAAGACCAACCCCGACGCCGAACGTCACCGCCAGCAGGCGATGATCCTCGTCCCGCGCGACGCCGCCGGCGTCACCGTCAAGCGAGCCATGCACGTCTTCGGCTACGGCGACCACGCCCACGGCGGCCACGCCGAGATCGAGTTCGTCGACGTCCGCGTCCCCGCGTCGAACCTCATCTCCGGCGAGGGCGAGGGCTTCGCCATCGCGCAGGCCCGCCTGGGCCCCGGTCGCATCCACCACTGCATGCGTCTGATCGGCATGGCCGAACGCGCCCTCGAACTGATGTGCCGCCGCGCCTCGTCCCGCGTCGCGTTCGGCAAGCCCATCGCCGCCCAGGGCGTCGTGCACGAGTGGATCGCCGAATCCCGCGTCCGCATCGAACAGGCCCGGCTCCTGGTCCTCAAGACCGCGTGGCTGATGGACACCGTCGGCAACAAGGGCGCCCACACCGAGATCCAGGCCATCAAGATCGGCACCCCGTCGATGACCGAATGGGTCCTCGACAAGGCCATCCAGGCCCACGGCGGCGCCGGCGTCAGCCAGGACTTCCCGCTCGCCGAACTCTGGGCCGCCACCCGCACCCTGCGCCTCGCGGACGGCCCCGACGAGGTCCACCGCATGTCGCTGGCCAAGCGGGAGCTCAAGAAGTACCTGTAGACGCATGGATGTCACGCGAGGCGGGCCGGCCGACGTACCGGCGATCATGCAGATGCTCGATGACGCGCAGGACTGGCTCGCCTCGCAGGGCCGCAGCGGACAGTGGGGAACCGACCACTGGTCCGCTGCCCCGGCCGGCGTCGAACGGATCACCCGGCTCGCCACCACCGGCACCGTGTGGCTGGGCGTGATCGACGACGTGCCCGCGGGCACGATCATCACCTCGACCACGCCACCCGACTACGTGCCGCCCGCCCCCGAACCCGAGCACTACGTGTCCCTGCTGGTCACCGCACGCGCGTATGCCGGCCACGGAGTCGGCGCCGCGCTGCTGGCCCACGCCCGCGCCGAAGCCCACACCGCCGGAATCGGCCTGCTGCGCGTCGACTGCTACGACGGCGACGACCACCGCCTCGTCGGCTACTACGAGCGGCAGGGCTTCACTTCGGTCTCGGCCTTCACCGCCCGTGACGGCACCTGGCCCGGCCGCGTGCTCGCCCTGCGCGTCTAGAGGAACAGGCAGAACGGGTGCCCGTCAGGATCGATGAGCACCCGCACGTCCTCCTGCGGCTGCACCGCGGCGAGCACCGCCCCGCACCCCAGCGCGTGCTCGACCGCCGAGTCCAGGTCGTCCACCTCGACGTCCAGGTGCTGCGACGCCGTCTGCCCGCCCTGCACAGCGGGCCACACCGGCCTGCGGAAACGCTCCTCGCGTTCGAAGTTCAGCGTCAGCCCGCCGGGCACCCGCACCTGCGCCCAGTCGTCCTCGACCGTCCCCACGGACGTGCCGAGCAGCCGGGCGTAGAACGCGGCGAGCTCCGCAGGCTGTGACGTGCCGACCGTGACCGCTGCAAGACGCACGCCTCGACGCTAGTTGTTGAGGGCCTCACGTGCCGCCACAGCCGCACGGCAGGCGTGCACGAAGTCCCAGAACACCTCGGTCGTCGTGTGCCGCCGGCCGGGCCGCGAGTTCTCCTCGAACATCGCCGTGCGCAACGGAGTCGTCAGCTCCAGCTGTGCGCCCTGCCGCGAACGGGTCCGGTTCGCGATGTTCGCCCGGTCGAAGCCGCCCAGGATCGGGTGGTCCACCGCGTCGACCGTGTGGAACCCCGCCCGCCGCAGCCGCGTCAGCAGCTCCAGGCGCAGCAACGCGTCCCGCCCGCCGACCAGCACCGCCCGGTCGTGGTCCTCCAGACCCGCCGCGGCCGCCGTGCAGCCGTGCAGGCCCAACGCGTGCGAGGCACCCGACACCAGCGTGCGGGCCACCCGGTCGTCGCAGTTGGACGACGTCACGTGCAGCTCGTCGTTCGAGGCCGTGCGCAGGCCCTCGAACATCCAGTAGTCGTGCGTCTGACCGATCGGCACCCGTGTACCGGGGTGGAAACCCGCGACCGCGAGGCACAACTCGGACGTTCCGACCTCGATACCGCCGCCGTGCGGGGCGAGGACGACCGACGGCGTACGGGGCCGGTGCCGCTTGAAGCGACGCCGGTAGTCCACCCGTTCCACCAGTCGGGGATCGGCGTAGAGGTCGGAGTTGGACGCGTAGACGTCTAACGCCGCCCACTGAGGCTGGGGTCTCATGGCGGCCGGAAGCGTACCCGGCGTCACCCGGACGGCCGCCGCCCACCGGGTGACCCCCACTCAGACCAGCGTCAACGTCCCCGCGCCCGCGTCGAGCTCCGCCCGCACACCCAGCGGCAACGACCACGACCCCGCGCAGTGCCCGAACCCGGCCTCACCGAGGATCGGCACCCCCAGCCCCGACAACCGGTCGGTCAGCACCGCGGACACGTCACCGCAGTCCGTCCACGACCCCAGCACGATTCCCGACACCGGCTCGAACCAGCCCGCCCGCAGCAACTGCGTCAGGATCCGATCCAGCCGGTACGGCTCCTCCCCGATGTCCTCCAGCAACGCGATCGCCCCCGCCGCGGGCGGCTCCCAGCGCGGCCCGCCCACCGACGCCGCCAGCAACGCCGCGTTCCCGCCCGTGAGCACCCCACGCGCCGTACCCGGCACCACGGGCGTGCCCGTCGTCCACGACCGTGTGCCCTCGAACAGCAGCTCACGCAGCCGTGCCTGGGCCAGCGGATCGCCGACGAAGTCAGCGGTGCCCGGCATCGGCCCGAACACCGTCGGCTGACCGACCGCGTTCAACTCGGCGTGCAGCACCGTCACGTCCGACGAACCCACGAACACCCGCGGCGGCAAGTCCTTCCACGGCACCAGGTCCGTCATCCGCAGACACCCGTACCCGCCGCGCACGCAGAACACCGCCGCCACGTCCGAACGCCACGCCGCCACGAACTCGGCGGCCCGCGCCTCGTCCGACCCAGCCAGATACGGCAACGACCACGGCGCCACCACCGGCGCCGTGACCTCCAGGCCCCACGACCGCAGCACCCGCACGCCCGCGTCGATCTTCGAAGCCAGGGCCGGGCCGGCCGGGGACACCAGCGCGACCCGATCCCCGGCGGACAGCAGACTCACTCGGACAGTTCCAGCACCGGCACACCCGGCGGGGTGAACCCGAACGCCTGCCCGTAGAACGACAGCTCCGCCTCCAGCGCCGTCTTGATGTTCTCGGCCATCCGGAAGCCGTGCTGCTCACCCTCGAACGTGATGTACGCGTGCGGGATCCCCGACCCGGCCAGATCCGCGGCGAACCGGTCCGCCTGCTCCGGCGGGCAGATCTCGTCCTCCAAGCCCTGCAACAACAACACCGGACCCGACACCGACCGCGCCTTGTTCGACGGCGAACGGTCCCGATAGCGGTCCGCGGCCTGCGGCAGCGTGCCGACCAGACCCTCGACGTACCGCGACTCGAAGTCGTGCGTCTCGCCGCCCTCCGACGTCCACCCCGCCAGATCCAGGATCGGGAACGCCACCATGCCGCACCGGTACACGTCGGTCGAGGTCAGCGACGCCGCCGACGTCCAGCCACCCGCCGAACCACCCCGGATCCCGAGGCGCTGCGGATCCGCCGTGCCCTCCTTCGCGAGCTCCTGGGCCACGAACGCGCAGTCCTCCACGTCCACGACACCCCACTGCTCACGCAGCCGCTCCCGGAACGCCCGCCCGTAGCCCGTCGAACCGCCGTAGTTCACCGCCACCACACCGATGCCACGGCTGGTGAAGTACGCGATGTCCGTGTCGAGCTTCGGCAACGCACGCCCCGTGGGCCCGCCATGCACGTGCACCACGTACGGCGGCAGTTCCCCCTCGGGCCCGGCGAAGTCCGGGTTCGACGGCGCGTACACGTACGCGGGGATCTCGCCGAACATCCGCTCCACCGGCACCGGCAGATACGCCGACTCCGAGGAAGACACAGTCTCCGTGCCGGTCAGATAGGTGAGTTCACCGTTGGACAGGTCCAGACGCACCACGGCGTAATCCGAGGTCGGCCCCGCCGCACCGCAGATCACCACGCCATCGCGCACCGACAGCTCCGACGCCCACGTCGGCAGATCCGTCTGCACGTCGGTCACCGTCGCGGAACGCTCGTCGAGCACCGCCAGCTGCCCCGAGCGCACCACCAGGTACCGGCCCGGCGACAGCGTCGCGAACCAGCGGTTGCCCAGCCTCCACATCGGACCGCCCAGCTCCTCCTCGCACGGCGCCAGGTTCTTGCGCGTGCCGTCGGGGGAGACGCGGAACAGGTTCCACCAGCCGTCCGGGTCGGTCAGCGCCAGCAGGGAGTCGCCCTCCCACTCGAACTGGCACACCGCTTCGGTCCGCGACCCGGCCACGACCTGGTGCTCGGAGGAGCCGACCTCGGCCACGCACAGTTCGGTGCCGTCCCACGGCATCTGCGGGTGGTCCCAGCCGATCCACGCGAACCTCGTGCCGTCCGGGCTGATCTTCGGGCCGGTCATGAAGTGGTGCGAGGCACCGAGAACCCGGATCTCACCTGAGCGGGTGATCGCCACCAGATCGCGGCGCACATCGGTGCGCGCCTCACCCGTGACGGTCTCCCGCACGCACCACACCTCGCCGTCCGGGCCCGCCGACAGATCCGAGTAGCGCACCCCGTGGTGCCGTTCCGGCTCGGGCGTCAGCGGCGCGGGTTCGGGAGCGTCGGGGTTGAACACGTACACGCGCTGGTCGTTCCAGTGCGTGAACGCCACCCTGTCGTCCTCCAGCACCACGAACGGCCGTCCGCCGTACTCGTGCACCCGGTTGCGGGCGTTCCACGGCGCGGGCAGCACCTCGACGCCGTCGCGCACCAGCGCCACTCTGCCGCCCTGAGCCGCCCGGCTCTCCGCCCACCACACCTGCTCACCGTGCAGGTCGGCCCACTGGAACCCACCCCCCGGTTTGGAGGTGTCGCCGGCGCTGATCGGCGAGGTCCAGGTCCCGTACGAAGCGATCTTCACCACAACCCGACCCTATACGCGGAGTGTTTGGTGGGGGAGGACCTGCCGACGATCTCCGCGTGGCCTAGGGTCGTATCTGCCATGGCTCGTGTCATTCACGTATTCCGCGCACCCGACCGTTTCATCGCAGGAACCGTCGGGCAGCCCGGCGACCGCACCTTCTACCTGCAGGCCTCAGAGCAGAGCAGGTTGATCAGCGTCGCCCTGGAAAAGCAGCAGGTCCAGGTCCTCGCCGAACGCATCGGCTCGTTGCTCGAGGAGGTGCACCGCCGCTTCGGCGCCGACGTCCCCGACGACGCGCCGCCCGACGACCTCGACACCCAGCCCCTCGACGTGCCCGTCGAGGAGGAGTTCCGGGTCGGCACCATGGGCCTCGGCTGGGACGCCGAGTCCAAGGCGGTCGTGATCGAACTCCTCGCGATCTCCGAGGAGGAGGTCGACGAGGCCGTCGTGCTCGACGACACCGAGGAAGGCCCCGACGCCGTGCGGGTCTTCCTGTCGCCGTCGGCCGCCCGCGCCTTCGCCGAACGCGCCGACCGCGTCATCAACGCCGGCCGCAAACCCTGCCCCCTGTGCGCCGAACCGCTCGACGCGGACGGCCACATCTGCCCGCGGCAAAACGGGTACCGCCGCACCGAAGAAGACTGACGTGGACACCTCCGCGGCCCTGCAGTTGCTCGAACACGGCCGCATCGAGGTCGAAGGACGCCTGGTCGACGCCTCCAACGCCACCTTGTTCTGCAAGATCTCGTTGGACGGCGTCGACGCCCAGTGCGTCTACAAACCCGTGCGAGGCGAACGGCCGCTCTGGGACTTCCCCGACGGCACACTCGCCGGCCGCGAGGTGGCCACCTACCTCATCTCCGCCGCGTCCTTCGGCGTCGTGCCGCCCACCGTGCTGCGCCCCGGCCCGTTCGGCAGCGGCATGGTCCAGCTCTGGGTCGACACCCGCGAGGAAGACGAACTCGTCGACATCATCAGCGTCGACGACGTCAAACCCGGCTGGATCCCCGTCTTCCACGCCCACGACCGCTTCGGCGACCCGGCGGTGCTGGTCCACGCCGACCACCCGCGCATCGCCGAGATGTCCGCCTTCGACGTCGTCGTCAACAACGCCGACCGCAAAGGCGGCCACGTCCTGCACGCCCTCGACGGCGCCGTCTACGGCGTCGACCACGGCATCTGCCTGCACACCGAACCCAAACTCCGCACCGTCCTGTGGGGCTGGGCCCGCGAACCCCTGCCCGAGCAGGTCGTGGAGTCGTTGCGCCGTCTGAGATCCGAGCTCGACGGCGCTCTCGGCGAATCGCTGCACGACCACCTCACGCGCGCCGAGGTCCGGGCCGTGGGGGAGCGCACCGACAAGCTGCTGGCCGCCGGCGTCTACCCCGAACCGTCCGGCGACTGGCCCGCCATCCCCTGGCCGGCCTTCTAGGTCAGCTGCTCGGCGAGCTTCGCGATCTCCGCACCGTCGTAGTCTTCGAGGATCTTCTGCACGCCCTTGCGAAACGACTTGTGCCGGTCACCGGTCAGCTCGTACTTCTGCACTTCGATCTCCCACTGAACGTTGTCGTCCACGGCCTCGGCCAGCGCTTTCAGCCCGTGCACGCCGTCGATTCGCCGATGCAGACTCCGCTGCGACGCAGGCCACCGCGCCACGATCTCCGCCAGCAACACCAGGTGACACGCTTTGCGCACCGCTGCGGGCCCTTCCTCAGGGCTCACTCGGTCCAGCACCCGCATGTAGAACATCCACACGGTGACGATCCGCTTCGCCTCCCGTACCGACAGATCCGGCTGGGCTTGAAGCCGTTCCACGAACCGTTCCTGCACCTGCTCGTCGTGCTCCAGCACCAGAACCGCTGGTGCTGTGGGGATGACCTCCGCCTCAGAAATGTCCACCTCCTGCTCAGTCGGCACGAACGGCGTCAACCGCTCCAACTCCTCCGGCAGGATGGCGGGCACCTCAGCCGACGGCGTGCCCAGCAGACCCGCGAGCAGCGGCTCGACCTGCATCTGCGCCACTCGGGGCAGCGGCAGCGGCAGCTGGATGAGCTTGCGCAGGAACGTCCACCCCGGACTGGGATCAGCCGAGTCCCTCCCCGCGTCCGCAACCACCAGCGCTGCGTAAGCAGCGTCGAGGTGGGCGGCTGTCGCCGCCGCGTCGATGCCGAGCACGAACCGGATGGTCGGGAACGACCCGGTCAGGAACCCGTTGATCGCCTCGAACACGTCCGCCGTCGTCCTGGGTGAGCACCGGTCGAGGTCGTCGATGAACACCACCAGCTGCGTGCCCTGCTCACCGAGCTCGCGAATCAGCCGGTGCACGTCCTCCTGCGCACTCTGCAACTGGCCCTTGCGGAGCCGCCGATGCGGATCGCGCAACGGATCGTCTGTCCCGACCTCCGTCGAGTAGGCGCCCATCGCCCCCGACGGCCCGAACAACTCAGCAGGCAACAACGTGTCGGCCGCGCGGCACACGTAGCGCGTGGCGGTGTGCACCAGTCCGATGCCGAGCAGGACTCCGACGACCCACAGCGCCAGGTCCACCGGCGCCACGTCGAACCCGAACACGCGGAACGGCGCTGGGGCCCGTAGCAGCTGAGCGAGCAACGGCACCGGCAACGCGAACACCCCCAGCCGAAGCAAGGGCGAAATGATCCGCTTGCGCAGCGTCCGCTGGACGTGGCTGCGGTCCAACTGTTCGACGTTGTGCACGAACCAGAACCTCTGCAACGACGAACTTGAGTTGGTGGCGATCACCGGCGCACCCGTGCCGACGATGCAGTCGTTCAGCCCGGCCCAGACGTGCTCACCAGTCTGGTAGCTCCACGGATTGAACATGGCCGTCAGAACCCGAGGAGCGGCGACGTCCTTGTGCCTCGACTGAGTGAACCAGCCGCTCAACATGAGGTCGGCGTCCCACGCACGCACTTTGCGCTGCCGCCACCGAGCCACGACCTTCGCCCACGAACTCTGCTGGGCTTTGACCAGCCCCGCGGAGTCGAGCTGGGCGCGGGTCATGTCCATGAGCGTGCTCTTACCGGAACCCCAAGCGCCCTCGATGGCGATCACCGTCGGCCCGGCGAGATCCTGGTCGCCGCCAGGCGGAGCCGAGTGCGCCAGAAGCTCGGCCAGCGAATCGACGAACGCCCGGCGAGCCAGCAGATCGGTGCTAGCGACCCGGTCACCGTGCCCCATCGTCTTGAGCTGCCGCACTACGACGCTGGAAGAGTCGAGATCGACCGCCAAGGTCATCGCGAACAGGGCCGCGGCGATGAGCCCCGGCGACATCCAGCCTGTGCTGTTGGGGGCGACGATGCCGTAGATCACCAAGCTCCGCGGCTCGGCCGCGGGCATGTCGAGCGCGGCGCCCTCGCCGTGGTCGCTGACAATCACGCCTGGCTGTCCTGGGGACGCGTGTGATCCCAGATTTGTGTCGGTGGAATCGCTGACCGCTTCACCGAAGCGGACGGCGGCCTCTCGCCGCGACGCGGCGTCGCCGGGCAGTCGTTCCCACCACGAGGTTCGGGCCAGTTCCCGCGCAGGCTGCAGGAGAGGAGACACCCAGAAGCGGCGGTCGCTGTAAACGCGCAGAGGGACGACCACGCCGTCGTCAGGACCTGTCAGCGACGTGGCGGGAACCACGACCAACACGGTCGCCGGCCGGAACAGGAGGTGCGCTCGCGTGACGAGTTCCCGGAACATCCTGGGGCCCGAACCGCTGCGGCCGATCGCGACTCGGGCGTTGGTTCCGCTCACGATGCCCGTCTCGAAGCGAGCGCCGTCAGGATCGGTGATCGGCCAGGTTGCGGCGAAGAACTCGTGCAGCTTGGCGTAGACGGCTTCCGACGACGTCAGCACCACGACGTCGACACGCTCACCACGGGCGTGCGTCATGTGTGATCTCCACGGTGATCGGCGCCAGGCACCCGTAAAGGTCGCACCCCCGCCCCCGCGCGTTACTACGCTCAGCGACCATGTCGTTGATCAACCCGCCCAAGCCCCAGCCCGGTGACCGCGTCGCGATCGTCTCCCCGGCCGCGGGCCTGCCGGGCCTGTTCCCCCTCCCGCACGAACTGGGCCTGCAGCGCCTGAAGACGGAGTTCGGCCTGGTCCCGGTCGAGTACCCGGCGACCCGCAAGCTCGGCTCCACCCCGCGCGAACGCGCAGACGACCTGCACGCCGCGTTCGCCGACCCGTCCATCAAGGCGGTCATCGCCACGATCGGCGGCGACGACCAGATCACCGTCCTGCCGCACCTGGACGAAGACCTGATCAAGGCCAACCCCAAGCCGTTCTTCGGCCACAGCGACAACACCAACCTGCTGACGTGGCTGACGAACCGCGGCATGGTCGGCTTCTACGGCGGCAGCGTCATGGTCCAGTTCGGCCGGCCCGGCGCCATGCACCCCGCCACCGCCGACTCGCTGCGGGCCGCGCTGTTCACACCGGGGGAGTACCGGCTCACCGAGTCGACCGCCTACGGCGACAAGGACAGCCCCTGGGAGGACCCCGCGACGTTCGAGACGGAACCGCGGCTCGAACCCAGCGGCGGCTGGATCTGGCACCAGCCGCACACCACGGTCAAAGCCCGGTCGTGGGGCGGGAACCTGGAGATCCTGTCGTGGCTGATGATGGCCGGCCGCGAGATCAACGCCCCCGAGCACTACGACGGCCGAGTGTTGTTCTTCGAGACGAGTGAGGAGATGCCGTCCGCGACCGAGGTCTACCGGATCCTGCGCAACATGGGCGAACGCGGCCTCCTCGAACGCTTCCCGGCCGTGCTCGTCGGGCGCGCCAAGGCCTGGTTCTTCACCGACCAGGACACCGACCGCGCCACCCACACCGCCGAACAACGCGAAGCGGTCCTCCAGGCCTTCGCGCAGTACGCGCCCGGCACGATGATCGTGTTCGACGTCGACCTCGGCCACACCGACCCGCAGGTCGTCATCCCGGTGGGCGGCACGATCGAGGTCAACGGACCGGACCGCACGATCACCGTCACCTACTGACGGGTGCCGGCCATCCGCGATCTATTCCTTGCCCATTGATCCATCCCTATTGAGATACCGCGGGTTTGACGCGCGGATGATCGTGCCCCTATCTTCTGGAGGCATTCTGACCTGCGTGAACATTCGAATTGTGAATGCGGGACCCGGTTGACATGACCTATTTCGAACGGATTGTCGTGGTGGGCGCCGCCGAACTCGGCGCGTGGGCGGCCGCGTGCCTCGCGCGGCGGTTCGGGCCCGTTCACCTGATCGGACCCGGCGCCGAGACGCTCACCGGCATCGGGGTCCGGCACTACCCGCACGCCACCGTCCGCGACCTCGACCTGGACACGCCCGCGGTCATCGTCGACAACGACGGCGGCCGCCTGCAACGGCTGGTGTGCGACCGGCTCGTCGTGGCCGGGTGGCCCGTGCCGTTGCTGCCGGTCAACCGGTGGGTCGTCGACGGCAAGGTCGCCATCGCCGGCGACGGCGCCGATCTGCGGCTGCTCTCGACGTGCTTCGACGCCAACGGGCTGTGGCGCCCGGCGCTGGCGGACTACCAGTTCCGCCGCCAATCGGGAGCGAACTCGCTAATCTGAGTTGAGTGATCGATGACGCCGCCAGAGCCCGGCTAATCCGACGTTTCGGCACCGGCGTGACCGGGTGGATCGACGCGCTGCCCGACCTCGTCGCCACGCTCACCGCCCGCTGGGGCCTCACCCTCGTCGAACACATGCCCGGCGGCACCGGCGCCACGTTCCTGTGCACCGGCGCGGTCCTCAAGCTCACCCCGGACCACGACATCGCCGTGCACGAGGCCAGAGCACTCGCCGCCTGGTCCGACACGCCCGCGATGGTCGACCTCCTCGACGCCGACCCCGCCCGCGGCGCACTGCTGCTCGGCAGGATCCAGCCCGGCGGCCCGGCGACAGACCCCGCCAAGGTCGTCCCGCACCTGCACGAGGCCGGCGCGAAAGGCTTCCCACCGCTCAAAGCCCGCGTCGACTTCCTCTTCGAAACCCTGCTCACCCGCCGCACCGGCACCTACTACGCCACCGAACACCACCGCGCCCGCAAACTCGCCGAGGACAACGTCAAACCCGTGCTGCTACACGGCGACATGCACCCCGGCAACGTCCTGCAAGGCTCGGCCGGACCGGTCGCGATCGACCCGCGTGCCTGCGTCGGCGACCCCGCTGTCGACTGGATGGACTTCGTGCACGGCGGCTACGACCTGCACGGCGCCGACGTCGACCTCGACCGCGTCCACGAGTGGCTCACCGCCTTCAAGCCCTTCTACGGTTAGGGTTCCCAGGTGCGTTCCCACGACTACGGCCGCGACATCCTGTCGACCCCGAAGCGCAAGAAGGTCCCCGAGATCGCGGCCGAACCCGGCCTCGTCGTCGAGGACCCCGCCAGCGGCTTCTGCGGGGCCGTCGTGAGGTTCGAGTACGGCCAGGTCGTCCTGGAGGACCGCCACGGCCGGCACCGGCTGTTCGCGCTCAACCCCGCCGGCTTCCTCGTCGACGGCAAACCCGTCACCCTCGTCAAACCCGTACCCGGGGCACCGAAGCCGAAGATCACCGCGTCCGGCTCGGTCAAGGTCGAGGGTCTGCGCGCGCAGACCGCCAAGGCCAGCCGCATCTGGGTCGAGGGCAAGCACGACGCCGAGCTCGTCGAACGCGTCTGGGGCCACGACCTGCGCGTCGAGGGCATCGTCGTGGAACCCCTGCACGGCGTCGACGAACTCCCGCAGCGCATCCACGACTTCGGCACCGCTCCGCACCGCCGCCTCGGCGTCCTGGTCGACCACCTCGTCGCCAACTCCAAGGAGCAGCGCGTCGTCGACCAGATCCGTGACGACAACGTGCTGGTCACCGGCCACCCCTACGTCGACATCTGGCAGGCCGTGAAACCGGCGGCCGTCAGGATCAAGGCCTGGCCGCAGATCCCGCGCGGCGTCGACTGGAAGACCGGCGTCTGCACCCAGCTGGGCTGGGGCGAGACGTGGGAGGGCTGGCAGCGCGTCCTGAGCTCCGTGAGCAGCTACCGCGACATCGAGTCCGACCTGCTCGGCGCCGTCGAACGGCTCATCGACTTCGTCACCGTCCCCCAGGACTGATCACTCGGGCCGGCGCCCGCGAGTCCACGCGATGAGGTTCATGCCGATCGAGCCGAGCGCCACGACGCTCAGCATCACGCCCAGCACCCAGAACACCTGGTCGTTGTCGGCCAGCGCGGAGTCGACGACCCGGCCGTCGCGCAGGTCGTAGCGCACGGTCACTCGTGTTCCCTGCTCGTGCTTGGACCCGTTCTCCGACAGGGTCTGCACCTGCTTCGAGCCGTCGGGCAGCGAGTACTCGATCTTCACCGAGGCGCTCTTGCCGGACTTGATCCGCTCCAGCACCGTCGCCTCGGCACTGGCCCAGGACCGCTGCTCGGCCGCAGACTGCAGCACGATCCCCAGCCCCACGAGCGCACCGACCAGCACGAGCCCGGACACGAACCGGCCCCTGCGCGACTTCACCGACTTCGCCATCACGCCTCCCTCGCCCGAATCATCTCCCGTTGATCGATTTCGTTACGGTCCGGGGCCCAGCACGGTGAATCTCGGAGCCCGGCGCTCCCCGTTGGTGTATGTATGGGCTCATGGCCGCGCTGATCTGGCTGATCGTCGGGATACTGCTCGTCGTCGCCGAGGTTCTCTCCGGTGACTTCGTGCTGGTCATGCTCGGCGCCGCCGCGCTGGCCGCGGCCGGCGTGTCCGCACTGGGTGCCGCCGACCTGGTGAGCGTGCTCGTCTTCGCGGCCTCGTCGGTGGGCCTGATCGTCGGGGCCCGGCCGCTGCTCAAGAAGCGGCTGCAGCTCGGCTCGGGGATCAGGATGCACCACGAGGCGCTGCTGGGCGGCAGGGCCATCGCGTTGTCCAAGGTGGACGAGCACGGCGGGCAGGTGAAGATCGGCGGCGACACCTGGAGCGCGCGCACCCTCGACGGGTCCGTGGTCGAAGCAGGAGAAGCCGTCACCGTTGTCGAGATCTCGGGCGCCGTCGCCGTGGTGATAGCCGCGGTGTGAGCGCCCGCAGAAGGGTGTGAACCGAGTTGGACCCGATCACCGCTGTGGTCGTGGCCGTAATCGCGATCTTCGTGCTGACCATCGCCGTCAAATCGGTGCTGGTCATCCCGCAGGCGCAGGCCGCCGTCATCGAACGCCTCGGCCGCTACCGCAACACCGCGGCACCCGGCCTGAACATCATCGTGCCGTTCATCGACAAGGTGCGGGCCCGCATCGACCTGCGCGAGCAGGTCGTGTCGTTCCCGCCGCAGCCGGTGATCACCCAGGACAACCTCACGGTGTCCATCGACACCGTCGTCTACTTCCAGGTCACCGAGCCGCGCTCCGCGGTCTACGAGATCTCCAACTACATCGTCGGTGTCGAGCAGCTCACCATCACCACGCTGCGCAACCTCGTCGGTGGAATGAGCCTGGAGGAGACGCTCACCTCGCGTGACCACATCAACGGTCAGCTGCGCGGCGTGCTGGACGAGGCGACCGGCCGGTGGGGCCTGCGCGTGGCCCGCGTCGAGCTCAAGTCCATCGACCCGCCGCCCTCCATTCAGGACTCGATGGAGAAGCAGATGCGCGCCGACCGCGAGAAGCGCGCCATGATCCTCACCGCCGAGGGCCAGCGCGAGTCGTCGATCAAGACCGCGGAAGGCCAGAAGCAGTCGCAGATCCTCGCCGCCGAGGGTGGCAAGCAGGCCGCGATCCTGTCCGCGGAGGGTGAGCGGCAGTCGCAGATCCTGCGGGCGCAGGGTGAGCGTGCGGCCCGCTACCTGCAGGCGCAGGGTCAGGCCAAGGCCATCGAGAAGGTGTTCGCCGCGATCAAGGCGGGCAAGCCCACGCCGGAGGTGCTGGCGTATCAGTACCTGCAGACGCTGCCGCAGATGGCGCAGGGCGACGCGAACAAGGTCTGGATGATCCCGTCCGACTACGGCAAGGCCCTCGAAGGGTTCGCCCGCATGCTCGGCGCGCCCGGTGACGACGGCGTGTTCCGCTACGAGCCGCCGGCCACCGAGGAGGGTGAGACGTCGCGTCCGGAGGACGAGGACGAGTCGGTCGCCGCCTGGTTCGACCTCAAGTCCGACCCGAAGGTCGCCGAGGCCGTCGCCGCCGCGGAGGCGGTGGCGCGTCAGGAGGTGCCCGGTCCGCTCAGCGGCATGCCGCGTCCGGTCGGCCGTTCCGCGCCGCTGCCGGAACTGGCCGGGTCCGAGTTCGAGAGCGAGCAGCCCCGGTCGCTGCACCAGCCCGACGAGCAGGTCTGACCGAAACCGGTACGCCGAGCGGCCCATCCCGATCACCGGGGTGGGCCGCTCAGTTGTGTGACCAGCGAAAACAGAAAAGTTCAAGAAAATCCGCGGAGAGTGTCGATCGAACGCCCGGCCCGTTCGACCTTGGCGTGAAAGGGTCCACAACGGACCCGCACGAACCCACTGGGAGAGCACATCATGAAGTTCATGCTGATCTGGCGAGTCGCCTCCGACGAGGCGTGGGCCAACCTCGGTGAGATCGACTTCGACCAGATGCTCGAGACCGTCGGCAGGTTCAACGAGGAGCTCATCGAGGCCGGTGTGCTGATCGCCGCCGAGGGCCTCGCTCCCGCCGAGGAAGGCGTGGTCGTCGACTTCTCCTCCGAACCGCCCGTGGTCACCGACGGCCCGTACGGGGAGACCAAGGAGCTGTTCAACGGCTTCTACCTGATCAACGTCCCCACCATCGAGGACGCGATCGAGTGGGCCAAGCGCACCCCGATGACCGCCGCCGGGTTCAAGACCGAGATCCGCCGCGTGCCGACGATCGACGAGTTCCCGCAGGACAACGAGTGGATCAAGAAGGAACGGGCCTGGCGCGAGTCCACCGGTCAGCTCTGATCCGGCGGGTTCTGATCTCATAGGCGCCATGAGCGACCCCACCGGACGCAAGGCCGTAGCCGCGGTGTGGCGCATCGACTCCGCGAGGATCATCGGTGCGCTCACCCGCTACACCGGCGACTTCGCGCTGGCCGAGGACCTCGCGCAGGAGGCACTGGCCGAAGCGCTGGTGACCTGGCCGCGCGAGGGAGTGCCGAACAACCCGGCGGGCTGGCTGCTCACCGTCGGCAGGCGCCGCGCGATCGACGCGTTCCGCCGCCGCAGCGCCCGTGACGAGAAGTACGCCGCGATGGCCCACCACCTGCCCGAGGGCGGCGCTCTGACCGGAGCCGAGCCCGGCGCAGCGCCGGACGACGTGCTGTGGGACCCGGACCAGATCGACGACGACACCCTCGCGCTGATGTTCACCTCGTGCCACCCGGTGCTCTCGCGCGAGTCCGGGGTGGCACTGACGTTGCGCGTGATCGGCGGTCTGACCAGCGACGAGATCGCGCGCGCGTTCCTGGTGCCCACGGCGACCGTGCAGGCCCGCATCACGCGCGCCAAGAAGACCCTCGGTGCCGCCGGTGTCCCGTTCGAGGTGCCGCCGGTCGGGGAACGGCCCGCGCGGCTGGCCCAGGTCCTGAGCGTGGTCTACCTGATCTTCACCGAGGGCTCGTCGGCCAGTTCCGGTGACGAGGTCATCCGCTTCGACCTGGCCGGGGAGGCGCAGCGGCTGGCCAGGATCCTGTCGCGGCTGATGCCAGAGGAACCCGAGGTCCACAGCCTGCTGGCCCTGCTGGAACTGACCGCCGCCCGGTTCCCCGCCCGTCGCGGTCCTGACGGTGAGACCGTGTTGCTGGAGGAACAGGACCGGCGCCGCTGGGACCGTTCCGCGATCGCGCGGGGCCGGGCCGCGCTGGCCAAGGCCGCCGACGCCGGTCGCGGGTACGGCTACTACGGGCTGCAGGCCGCGATCGCCGAGTGCCACGCGCTGGCGTCCTCGGTCGAGGAGACGAACTGGGGCCGCATCGTCGCCTTGTACGAGGGGCTGGGCAGCCTCGCGCCGTCCCCGGTCGTGGACCTCAACCGCGCGGTCGCCGTGTCGATGGCCCAGGGACCCGCCGCGGCCCTGCCGATCGTCGACTCCCTCGCGTCCGCCGACGCGTTCAAGGACTCGCACCAGCTACCGGGTGTGCGCGGAGAGTTACTGCGTCGGCTGGGCCGGGTGCAGGAGGCTCGCACCGAGCTGGAGCAGGCCATTCGTCTCTGCGGCAACGAACGCGAACGTGCGGTGCTGACCCGCAAGCTGGCCGAACTGCAGACACCTCGCCACTGAGGGTGAACCTTAAATCGTTAGGGCGACACCGGTGGCACTCGACCGGGTGACGCGTGAATGATGTTGTGATGGACTCGCTGCCCGTCACCGTGGCCTCCGCGCTCGCCGAGGCCGATGGCGAGGGCGCGGACTGGCCGGTGCAGTGGCAGGCTCTCACCGCCGTGTCCGTCGAGCTGCAGTCGTTGCTGGTGACCGACCCCGGGCCTGAGCTGGTCGCGTTGATCGAGCGGATCGTCACGCAGCTGGCCGACGGTGTCGCCGGCAGCAGGCGGCACCGCGTCGAACTGGCCGAACTGGCCCATCGCGTCCTGAGCACCCATGCCCGCGCGTGCGCCGAGACGCGGCCCGACCCGCTGCGGCTGGCCGACTGGCTGCTCGACCTGCAGTTGCAGCACCCCGACGCACCTGACGTCAGCCTCGCCGCCTACGCCGAAGCGCTCGACGACGACGGCCTCGCCCGCTACCGGGAGCGAGCGGTGGCGCTGTTCGAGCCCCTGGCGGTGATCGGGTTCGGCGAGACCGGCCGCTACGACCGCACCCGCTGGGCGTTGCTGCGCGTCATGGAGGAGCTCGCCGAGTACACCGAGGACGTCGACCTGCAGCTGCTCGTGTTGTCCAAGGACCTGTCCTCGGGCTGGCACTACCTGCAGGTCGCGACCGTGCTGCGGGACAACGGCCGCTCCGAGGAGGCCCTGGACTGGGTCGAACGCGGGCTGCGCGCGGTCGGTGGACGAGGTGCGTCGCTGCGGCTGATCGACCTCGCCGTGGAGGAGCACCTGCGTCGCGGCACACCGGAGCGGGCGGTGCAGGTGTGCCGGGAGGCGTTCTTCGCCCGCCCGAACCTCGACGTCTACCTCAAGCTCCGCGCGCTGGTCGTGCACACCGACGAGTGGCCGCCGTTGCGCGCGGAGCTGGTGAACCACCTCGTGCAGGACGGCAGCCGCCTCGCGGTCGAGGTCTACCGGCGCATCGTCGAGGTGGAGCTCGCCCGGCGCGGCATCGAGGAACAGGACCTGGTGGTCGAGCTGCTCGAACAACTACGCGGCCTGCAGCCCGACGCGTTCGCCGACTACCTGGACCACATCAAGTCGCGGCACGTGGCGGACCGGGAACTGCTCGACGAGTTGTCCAAGCGCGGATTCTGACCAATACCGATTCGGATAGTCCGTAGTCGTACTATCCTAGTTCGCATGATCGAGGCCGGAGGGGATCCGGTCCGCCCACGGCCGGGCACGCTCCAGCTGGGCGGACACCGACAGCAGCGTGCACTCGTCGTGCTGGCGGCCCACGAGCTGCACCGCGAGAGGCAGGCCCGCCGACGTGCGGCCGGCGGGCACGCAGGCGGCCGGGTTGCCCACGATGTTCCACAGCGGCAGGAACGTCGTGTAGTGCGACGCCGCGAGCAGCGCCGCGACGACGTTGCGGCCGTCCCACTCGCCCACGCGGATCGGCGGACGGGTCAGCGCCGGGGTGAGCAGCACGTCCACCGAGGAGAACACCCGGTTCGCGTACGCCGTGAGCATCGCGTCGTCCTTGCTCGCCCAGCGCACGGCGCCACGCGGGATGCGGCGGCCCAGCTCACCGACCGCACGGGTGCGGGCCTCGACGAGATCGGGCAACTCCATGCCGATGCGCGCCAGGTAGGCGTTGTGCAGGTAGCGGGCGGCGAACTGCGTAGAGGCGGTGACATCGCGCATCGGCGGGTCCAGGCGCACCACGTCGTGGCCGAGGTCGGTGAGCAGCGCGGCGGTGTCCTGCACGACGTCGCGGACCTCGCCGGCGATTGCGATGCCCGGACCCCACGGCCGCAGCGACACCCCGATCCGCAGCCGCCCCGGATCGGTGCGCGCGGCCTGCGTGAAGCTCGTGCGCGGCGGATGGGCGACGTGCGCGTCACCGGGCATGGCGCCGTGGATCTGGTCGGCGACCAACGCCCAGTCCGCCACTGTGCGGGTGATCGGGCCCGCCACGACGAGACCGCCCCACATCTGCGGTTCCGGGGACAGCGAGACGCGGCCGCGCTGGGGCTTGAGCCCGAACAGGCCCGTGACCGCGGAGGGGATGCGGATCGAGCCGGCGCCGTCGGTGCCGATCGCGGCCGCCGCCAGTCCCGCCGCCACCGCCGCGGCCGAACCCCCGCTGGAACCACCGGGCGAGTGCGTCAGCGACCACGGGTTGCGCGTCGGCCCGGCCCAGGAGCTCTCGGTGTAGGGCCACAGGCCCAGTTCCGGCATGCGGGTGCGGCCGATGATCACCGCCCCGGCCTCGCGCAGCCGCGTGACGATCGCGGAGTCGGCCGGTTGCGGGGTGCGCGCGGCGTTCGTGCCCTTGGTCGTGGGCAGGCCCTGCAGCGCGATGTCCTCCTTGACCGCGATCGGCACGCCCAGCAGCGGCAGGTCCTCGCCCGCGGCCCTGCGTTCGTCCGCGCGGGTGGCCTCCGCCAGGGCCTGCTCGGCGAAGACCAGCCGGAACGCGTTGAGCCGCGGATCGATCCGCTCGATGCGCCGCAGGTGCTCGGCGACCAGGTCGCGCGCGTTCACCTCGCCGGACCGCACGGCGTGCGCCTGCCTGGCCACCCCGGCGAAACACAGCTCCGTCAGCTCCATGAACCGACCCTAAGCGCCCACAGGTGATCTACGGAATGGGAGTGCACCGCATGAGAGTCCTCGCGATGGCCGCGGCCGTCCTCGTCGCACTGAGCACGCTGGTGGCACCGGCTCATGCGGTGTCCGTGTCCCGCCAGGAGATGATCAACCGTGCGAAGACGTGGCTGACCGCCAGCAACGGCGGGCCGGTCCCGTACAACCAGAACCTGTACTGGGGTGCCGAGGGCTACCGGCAGGACTGCTCCGGCTACGTCTCGATGGCCGCCAGGATCGGTGCGCCCGGCCAGCGCACCGTCGAGCTGGCGAAGGCGCCGTTCTCCACCGGCATCGCGATGAACGACCTGCGGTGGGGCGACATCGTCGTGGATCCCGTGGGCGACGGGAACACCCGTCACGTGGTCATCTTCGACAAGTGGGCGGACCCCTACAAAACCGCCTACTACGCCTACGAGCAGCGCGACATCCACGGCACGACCTACCGGGTACTGCGCTACGGCCTGGGCGGCGACCAGTACGTGGCTCGCCGGCTGACCAACGTGACCGGCTGAATGCCTACCGGCTGTCACCGTCGGTGGGCACAGCGTTGAACGGTGGACGGAACTCCGCCACTGTCCGGGGCGATGACCCAGGTCACATCATCGAGTCATGTCCCTTCTCTCGCGCTGGCTCACAGCGACCTCCGGTGTTCTGACCGTGGCGGCGGTGACGTGGGGCCGGCGTCGCCGGACACCCGGCCCGGTGCCGGTGAGCCCGTCGCCGCTGCAGGACATCCGCGCCCGGTTGCTCTCCGCCGAGTCCGACGTGCGCCTGGGCGGGCTGCGCGACTGGGTCGAGCACGGCGAGAGCCGTGCCGAGAACCGGCAGCCCGCGCTGGACGTGCTGTGCGAGGCGCTGCGGGAGCTGCCGTGGCCGGGCACCGCGGTCGACCAGCGGTGGCGCAGCGTGCTGCAGGCGTCGCTGGCCGCGCGGCTGCGGCCCGGTCCCGGGTTCTGGCTGGGCAGCGACGTGGACCTGCGGCGCACCACCCTGGTCGACTTCGACCTGTCGGAGTGCCGGCTGCGCGACGCCCGGTTCGACGGCACCCGGTTCCTCGGTGACGCGCGGTTCGACCAGTCGACGTTCCTCGGGGCGTTCGAGGCGCGCGGCGCGTTCTTCGGCCGGCACGTGCTGCTCACGCGGTCGGTGTTCGCCCGCGGCCTCGGGCTGCGCGGCTCGACGGTGTGCGGCAACGGCGAGCTGTCGCACATCCACGTCGCCGGACCGGCCGTGCTGCGCGGGGTGCGGTTCTCCGGCCGTGCCGACTTCACCTGCTCGCGGTTCGGCTCGGAACTGGACTGCTCACGGGTGCGGTTCGGTGGGCGGGCGGTGTTCCGCCGTGCCTGGTTCGCGGGCGCCTCGTCGTTCGCGGGCTCGTGGTTCCGGGGCCGGGAGGACTTCGTGGACGCCGTGTTCGGGGGCGAGTCGTCGTTCGAGAACACCCGGTTCGGGCACCGCGTTCACGCCGACTGACGACTCCTGTGGTTGGCCACGGCGACGCGGTTCGCGCACTTGGTCGAGCAGAACCGCCTCTTGCCGTTGCGGCTGGTGTCGACGAACACCGTGTCGCAGCCCTCACGGCCGCACCAGCCGATGCGCCCGGCGTCCTCGCAGAACAACGCCGCCATGCCCGCCGCCGTGTAGGCCTTGAGACGCACGTCGGTCGGCGCGTCCTCACGGGCGTAGTGCAGGTGCGGGGCGCGTCCGTCGTGCGTGGAGATGTAGTGCGTGGTCGACGACCGGGCCAGCAGCTCGTTGAGCAGCTCCACCGCCGGTTCCCGGAACACCTGCCGCAGCCGTTCGATCCAGTCTCGTACGTCACGTTCCTGCCGGGCGTCGAGCGAGCCCAGCGGCTTGTAGTCCGAGGATTTCAGCACGTCGAGCAGGGGATCCGCCGGATCGGCGTTGACCAGCTTCGCGGCGAGCTCGGCGGCCGCCCCGCCGTAAGGGTTGAAATGCACTAGACCATGACATCAGGCTTGGCTCATGATCGCCACCTGCCCCGCCTGCCACTGGCCCTGCGCCTCCGCCCTGTCCTCGCACGGCCCGGTCGCCTACGTGCGCTGCGTCTGCGGCCTGTTCCTCGTCGTCGAACGCGGCGTGGTCACCGCGACCGCCGGGACCAGCACGTTCGCCCCGATTCACGACAGCCGTGGTGATCTTGCTAGTGTCCCGGACCGTGAGCCGTCGTGATCTCCTGTGCGACACCGCGATCCAGATCCTCGCGGTGGAAGGCGGCAGGGGCCTGACCCACCGCGCGATCGACCGCGAGGCCGGCGTCCCCATCGGCACCACCAAGAACTACTTCCCGACCCGCGAGTCCATCCTGACCGCGTGCGCCGCCCGCATGACGTCACTGCACCGCGCCGCCGTGCAACGCCTGCGCGAGACCACCCCGGCCGACATCACCGCCACCGACGTCGCCGAGCTCTACCCGGCCCTGCTGCGCCGCGCGGTCGCCGACGACCCGACGCAGATGCTCGCGATGGTCGAGCTCTACCTGGAGGCCGTCCGCCGCCCCGGCGTGCGCGAGGCGCTCTCGGGCATGGTCCTCGCGAACGCCGAAGCCGGCGCCGCCCTGCAACAGGCGGCGGGCCTGCCGTCCACGGTCCGCGACACGGGCCTGCTCGACGCCTACTTCCTGGGCGTGGCGATCTCCCTGCTCGCCCTGCCCAGCGAGACCCTCGAGACCGTCGGCCTCAACGACCCGTACGCGCTGGGCATCGGCGTGTTCTCCGCGACCGTGCCTAACGGCGGCCGGTCACCAGAACGGAGATCAGCAGAATCAGGCTGATCACCGCCGGCACCGCGCACGCCACGGCCAGCATGGCCAGCCCGAACTGATCGCCGCCTTCGGCCGTCTCGGGGACGGCGAGGACGGCCCAGGTCGCGACACCGCCACCCACCAGCGTGATCGTGCCCAGGATCGCGGCCGCACGGCCCTTGTGCTTCTTGCGCACCGGCTCACGGGTGGCGTCCTTGCAGTGCGTGCCGAGGGCCGCGACGATCGCGCGGCTGTTCTCGGTGAGGCCGCTGAAGTGCAGCAGGTTGCCGTCGGCGAACCGGACCGTGCAGTCGAGGTCGGAGCCGGTGTAGGAGTACTCACCGCGTTCGGCGACGTCGATGGCCTTCACCTCGTCCCACGCCCAGGACCGCCGCACGCCGCCGAAGACGTGCGCGATGCCGTCCTCGTACAGCTCGATCACCTCGGGTTTGCCCGCCTTGCGCAGCAGCACCACCGAGGCCGGGGCGGCCAGGAGGAAGGGGAAGGCGGCGAAGATCAGCCCGTACTGGGCGCCGCCGAGGTCGAGGACGAACATCAGGGCCAGCAGTGCGGCGCTCACGAGCGCGATGACCAGCGTGACGCGGCCCAGGACACGTCTTCGGCTCGTGTCGACGGGGTGCGTGCTCTGCAGGGTGCCCATTCGATCAATTTAGTTGTTCGGTCAGCGCTTCGATCACCGTCGCATAGGTCTGGTCGGCGTTGCCTGTCGCGTCGATGACCGTCGTCTTGTCGGTGAGGTAGGCGGTGATGCGGGCGTGGCTCTGCTCGATGACGGTCACGCCGCCGAGCGCGTCGACGACGTGGTCGATGTGGTGTTCGCGGTGCCGGTAGCGGCTGATCGCGGTCTCGGGTGGAGTGAGCAGGACGAACTCCAGGTAGTCCGCGCCCGCGGAGGTGGCCGCCGCGGCGAACCTGTCGCGTTCGCTGTGGCGCATGATCAGCTGAGGCATCACGACGTCGTTGCCCGACGCCAGGTGCGTGGAGGCCATGGTGAGCGCGAGGGGCCGGACGAGCTCGACCGCGCCGTAGAAGTCCTCGCGCCAGCCGCCGACGAGCCGGACGATCTCGTCGGCGTCGAGGTTGAGGGTCTTCGGGTGGGCGGCGGCGTAGCGGGCGGCGAGCGTGGACTTGCCGACGCCGGTGGGACCGTTGAGGTGGATCAGCCGAGGCACTCGATCAACGCTAGCGGCAGACCTTGACCAGCTCGTCGATCGCCGTCGCCACCAGCGCGATCGCGATGTCCGGCGCCTTCCCGCAGCTGGCCGGCCGCGGCGGCACCGGCTGCTCGGTCAGCGCCACCCGCCACTCCCGGCCGTCGTCGTGCCGCACGGTCGCGGAGCCGGCGGTCTCGGCGACGACGGTGAGCACGTCGCGGGTCTCGCCGATCTGCTCGCGGACGGCGACCTCGGCCACCTGACCCCGCGGGGTGAAGCAGGAGCGGCCCCGGCAGCGGTCGGCGACGATGCCCTCGGTGACGACGCGGTGGGCCAACTGGTGGTCGATTCGTCCGTACAGGTGACCGGTGGGCAGCAGCACTCCGGTGGGGGCGAAGCGGTGGCCGCCGGTGTGGGTGCACTCCCAGAGGTTCAGCGCGGTGGCGATCGGGCGGCCGTACAGGGCGCAGCAGACGTCGCGTTTGCTGTTGGTGCAGATCAGCAGCAACGGGTCGGCGACCGGGGTGCCGAAGGCGGTGGAGCGGCCCGCGCCCAGGGCCTCGAAGTCGAGTTCGAGGGCTTCCTCGGGGGCGGTGAGGTCGGCCTGTTCCAGCCAGGAGGCGCCGGGCTTCGTCGAGGCCAGGTACAGGCGCCGCGTCGAGGGGACGTGGGTGTCGGCGTGCTTGCCGGGGCGGCGGATCAGCAGGATGCGCACACCGGTGCCGGCGGCGCGGCGCTGCAGTTCGGCGCCCAGTTCGGGGTCGAGGTGGCTCTCCAGCAGGGCGTCGCGGCCCCACGGGCCCGGCTGTTCCAGGCACAGCCACGCCGTCGCGGTCGCGGCCGTGCCAGCCAGCGGTTCGCCCGCGAAGTCGGAGAGAATCGAGCACCTCATCTGCACACTCTATACGGCCGTTCGGGTGATGACTAAGGACACCCTTACTTAATCTGTGTGACCTCGAACATCAGTGGTCGTCCCACTGAGCGGGGTCTAGGTTTTCGTTCATGAACCTCGCGGTGTGGATCGTCTCGGGAGTGCTGGCGGCCCTCTATCTCATGGCGGGCTTCACCAAGCTGGTCAAGACCAAACAGGACCTGGTGTCCGAGCCGCGCATGTCGTGGGCGGGGGATTTCACCGAGGGGCAGGTCAAGGGCATCGGCGCGGTCGAGGTCGCGGGCGCGATCGGGCTGGTGCTGCCGTGGCTGACCGGCATCGCGCCGATCCTCACCCCGATCGCGGCCATCGGCCTCGCGCTGGTGCAGGTGGGCGCCGCGATCACGCACATCCGGCGTGGCGAGGGCGCCACGGTGCCGGTCAACCTCGTGCTGTGCGCGCTCGCGGTGTTCGTCGCCGTCGTGCGCTTCGGTCAACTCTGATTCTGGCCGGCTTCACCCCTCAAGCAGCCGCACGCGGTCGCGCATCGACGCTTCGAGCTTGGCGCGGTAGCCGAGGAACAGCTTGTTCGCCAGGTAGGGCGCCCAGTTGCCCTGCCTGGCGATGTTGTAGACGCGGTGCCGCACCAGCGCGCCCTCGGGATGGGGGTGCAGCGAGTCCTCGCCGCGGTACCACCAGTCGCCCCAGTAGGCGATCACGCCTTGTTCGCGGTCCACGAGCCGATGCGATCCGGACTCGCCGGCGTCGGCGAACATCCGTGCGCGCACGTCCTCCAACGGCGCGTGCACGATGCCGGTCACTTCGAAGAGCAGTCTCATCGGTGTCTGTCCTCCCAGGTGTCGTACCCGCCGACGGTGCCCTCGCGGGTGGCGGTGGCGAACCAGGACAGCCAGGCGCGTTCGGCGCGCAGCACGGCCATCCGGTAGTCGAGCTCGATCCACGCGAGCTGCGGCAGCCCCATGCCCGCCAGCTTCTCCAGCAGCACGGCCAGCGCGGTGAGCTGCTCGGTCACGGCGGCCTCGCGCTGACTCACGACCTGCAGTGCGTCGGCCGGGGGCAGCAGGCCGACCATCGAGATCCCGGCCTCGAAGCGGGGGTACTCCTTGGCGGGCTCGGCGATCAGTGAGCGCAGCCAGTCGTGCAGTTCGGCCGTGCCCGCGTCGGTGACGGCGTAGACGGTGCGTTCGGGCCGGTTGCCTGCCTTCTGCACGGCGGAGGCGGTGATCAGCTCGTGGCGGGTCAGCGACTCCACCACGGTGTAGAGCGAGCCGTAGTTGAGCTTGATGACCTCCTCCTGGTGGCGTTCCCGCATGGTCTGCGCCATCTCGTAGGGGTGCATGGGCCGCTCCGACAACAGCGCCAGCACCGCGAGAGCCAGGGGGTTCGTGCGCTTGAACGTCATATCCGCTCCCGTATATCCGGCACCGAGTATACGGGGTTAGGGTGGGTGGCATGACAACGGTGATCACCGGGGGAAGCCGGGGTATCGGTGCCGCGACCGCGCGCAGGCTCGTGCGCGACGGGCACCGGGTCGTGATCAGCTACCGCCAGGCGGCCGACGAGGCGCGTGCGCTGGAGGAGGAACTCGGTGTGCTCGCCGTACAGGCCGACACCGCCGACGAGAACGACGTGGCGCGCCTGTTCGACGCGGCCGGCGACGACATCACCGGCGTGGTCAACAACGCGGGCATCACCTCCCCGTCCGGCCCGCTGGCCGAGTTGCGCACCGAGGACCTGCGCCGCGTGGTCGACGTCAACGTCATCGGCGCGTTCTTCGTCGCACGGGAGGCGGCGCGGCGGATGACGAGCGGCTCGATCGTGAACGTGTCCTCCGGGGCGGCGACGCTGGGCAGTCCGGGGGAGTACGTGCACTACGCCGCCACCAAGGCCGCCGTCGACGCGCTCACGATCGGCCTGGGCAAGGAGCTCGCGCCGCGGGGGATCCGGGTCAACTGCGTGCAGCCCGGCACGATCCGCACCGACATCCACCGGCTCTCCGGCCAGCCCGACCGCCCCGACCGCGTCGCCTCCCGCATCCCGCTGGGCCGCCCCGGTGAGGCCGACGAGATCGCGAACGCCATCGCGTGGCTGCTCTCGGAGGAGGCCTCGTACACGACGGGCACGATCCTGCGGGTCGCCGGCGGCATGTGATCTCCCCAGGTGTGGCCTTTCGCCTCTGCGGTCGGTGTTCGCGCTGCCCCTAAGCTTCTCCGTCATGTCCGCGCCCACGCTCACCGACTTCGTGCTCGCCAACACGACGCTGGCCCCGGTGCCGCTGGTGCCCGAGGTGCTGCTGCACAGCGCGGCCGAGGCGATGGACCTGTGGGAGCTCACGCACCACGACCAGCCGCCGTTCTGGGCGTTCCCGTGGGCGGGCGGCCAGGCCCTGGCGCGGCACCTGCTCGACAACTCGGGGCTGGTGCGCGACAAGAAGGTGTTCGACCTGGCCTCGGGTTCCGGCCTGGTCGCGATCGCCGCGGCCCTGGCCGGAGCGGAGTCGGTGACCGCGAACGACATCGACCCCCTGGCGCTGGCGGCGGTGGAACTCAACGCCGTGGCCAACGTCGTCACCGTCGGCACCCTGGGCGGTGACCAGCTCGACAGCGACGCCCACGGCGCCGACGTGGTGCTGGCCGGCGACGTGTTCTACGACGCGGAGATCACCGCGCTCGTGCTGCCGTTCCTGACCAGGGCCGCCGCACGCGGCGCACTGGTGCTGCTCGGCGATCCGGACCGCGCGCACCTGCCGCACGACCTGTTCACCGCGCAGGCCCGCTACGAGGTACCGGTGCCGTTGACGCTGGAGAGCACCGAGACCCGCAGCGCCACGGTCTGGCGCGCCTAGTTGGTGACCAGGCAGAACGGATGCCCGGCGGGATCGGCGTAGATGCGGAACCCGATGCTCTTCGACGAGCCTTCGAGCAGCGTGGCGCCCAATGCCAGCACGAGCGGTTCGGACTCGTCGAGATCGGTGACGATGACGTCGAGGTGCATCTGCTGCGGATGCTCCTGACCTGGCCAGCGCGGCGGCGCGTAGCCCTCGACGCGCTGAAACGACACCCGGCGGCCGTCCGAGATGACCAGAGTGGCCCACTCGGCATCGGCGTCGACGATCTCGCCGCCGACCACCTGCCGGTAGAACCCGGCGAGTTCGCGCGGGTCCGGGCAGTCGATCACCAGGTCGTAGAGCTCACCGATCGCCACGCACAGTCCTCTGTCCGATGGAGATGGCCTGCAGCTTGGCCCGCAGGTACTCGCCGCCCACCACCTCGGGGTAGCGGCCGTCGAGCGACACGATCCGCGCGTCGTGGTCAGTGTTGTAGAAGAAGATCAGCGACACCAGGTCCTCGTCGGGCGCGGAGGCGTCGGGCGGCAGGACGCGGTGCGGGGTGGAACGCCACCGGTCGGAGGTCCAGCGGGCCATCAGGTCGCCGATGTTCACGGTGAAGGCGGCCGGGTCGAACGGCGCGTTCTCCCACACCCCGTCGAGGGTGCGGACCTGCAGGCCGCCCACGCCGTGCTGGCGGTCCAGGATCGTGACGGTGCCGAAGTCGGTGTGCTCGCCGATGCGGAACTGCCCCGGACCGGCGGGCCCGACCTGCCTCAGCGGCGGGTAGTGGTTGACGTTGAGCGTGTACGAGGCGTTGCCGGTGTGCCGGGTGAACAGAGTCTCGGGTTCACCCAGGGCGACCGCGAAGATCGTCAGCAGCTCGTCGGACAGCGCCCGCATCCGCCGCACGTACTCGGTCACGGCCGCCTGGAGGCCCGGCACCTGGGTGGGGAAGACGTTGGGGCGGAAGAAGAACGGGTCACCGCCCGCCGGGTCGTCCGAGCCGAACGCCAGTGTCTCCTTCAGGTCCGGCGGCGCCATCGCCCCGTCGGCGCGCCCGGTCGCCTGCTCGTCGGGCGGCAACCAGCCCCGACCGCCCGTGCGCACCGCGTAGGGCTGCTTGCCGGGGGTGGGCAAGGCGAAGAACTCCCGGGTCAGCGCTCGGGTCCGCGCGCGCAGGTCGTCCGGGACGCCGTGCCCGGTGATCAGCAGGAACCCCGACTCACGTAGCGCCGCGTCGACGCGGCCCGCCACCTCGGCACGGCGCGTGCCGTCGAACCACCCGGACAGGTCCACCAGCGGAACACCCATGACAGCAACTCCTACCGCGACCGCGTGAGGTGCGCCAGCCGGTCAGCCGAGCCGTTCCACCACGAACGCCGTCAGGAACCCGGCGGTGGTGCACAGCCCGGTGTAGAGACGGGCGCGTTCGTAGGCCTCGGGGATCATGGTGTCCGCGATCATCGCCAGGATCGCTCCCGCCGCGACGGCCGTGATCACGGCGATGAGCTGCGGTGACGCGCCGTCGAGCAGCAGGTTGCCCGCCGCCGCGGACAGCCCGCTCGCGACCGCGATCGCACCCCACACCCCGAACACGTAACCGGGTCCGCGCCCGGCCTGCTTCATGCCGGCGACGCTGGAGAGCCCCTCGGGGACGTTCGAGATGACCACGGCCGCGAGCATCGCCACCCCGACCCCGCCGCCGCTGAGCAGGGACACGCCCAGCACGACCGACTCGGGGATGCCGTCGAGCAGCGCGCCCACGGCGATCGCGGTGCCGCTGCCGGCCTGGTCGGTCTCGGTCGGCTGGTTGCTGCTGCGCTTGCGGTGCCGCGCCCCGTACCGGGCGAGCAGCAGGTTCGCCAGCACGTAGCCGACCGCGCCGCCGAGGAACCCGGCGGAGGTGGCGAGCAGGCCACCGGTCTTCTCCGCCTCGTCCATCAGCTCGAACGCCGCCGCGGCGGTCAGCACGCCCGAGCCGAACGCCATCACCACGGCCACGACGTCGCCGGGCACGCGCAGGAACCAGGCGACGAGCGCGCCCGCCACGAGCGCCCCGCCGCCTGCCAGTCCCCAGATCCCTGCTTCCACCCACTGCGGCACCGCTACATCTTGGCGAAGAACACCTTCAGGTCGCCCGCCAGCAGCTCCGGCGAGTCGTGCCCGGAGTAGTGCCCGCCCCGCTCGAACTCCGACCAGTGCACCAGGTTGCGGTGATCGCGCTCGGCGAAGCGGCGGATGGTCTGGAAGTCGTCGGGGAAGATCGCGACACCCATCGGCACCGTCGTCGGTTCGGTCGGCTGGTCCTCGCGGTGGGCGTCCTCGAAGTACAGCCGCGCACTCGACCCGGCGGTCGCGGTGAACCAGTAGATCGCCACGTTCGCGAGCAGGAAGTCCTTCGTGACGACCGGTTCGCCCATGAGCTGCATCGTCCAGGCGAGCTGCCCGACGGGGGAGTCCGCGAGCGCGAACGCCACGTTCTGCGGCCGCGCCTGCTGCAGCTTCGCGTACCCCGACATCGTCTCCCAGAAGTTCTGCAGCACCCCGAGCCGGCGGTGGTCGTCCTCGGTCAGGCCCTCCATCTCGGCAGGATCACCCGAGGGGAACGAGAAGATCTGCGTCACGTGCACGCCTGCCACGTGCTCCGGGTCGACCTGCCCGAGCTGAGGCGCGATGATCGCCCCCGCGTCGTTGCCGTGCACGCCGTAGCGCTGGTAGCCCAGCCGTGCCATCAGCTCCGCGAACGCCTTCGCGATCCGCCCGGAGTGCCAGCCCGTGTCGGTAGTGGGCCCGGAGAACCCGAAGCCGGGGATCGAGGGGATGACCAGGTGGTGGTCCTCGCGCAGGTGCTCGATCACGTCGACGAACTCCAGCACCGAACCGGGCCAGCCGTGGATCAGCATGACCGGCAACGCGTCCGGGTTCGGGCTCGTGACGTGCAGGAAGTGAACGTTCGTGCCGTCGATCTCGGTGACGAACTGCGGGAAGGAGTTGAGCCTGGCCTCCACGGCCCGCCAGTCGAACTCCCCGGCCCAGTACCGCGCCATCTCCTTCACGTCCGCGACGTCGTCCCCGTAGAGCGAACCGGCCCCCGGCACCTGGTCGGTCCACCGCGTCCGCGTCAGACGAAGCCGCAACTCGTCGATGTCGGCGTTGTCGATCGCGATGTGGAATTCCCTGATCTCCGTCATAACCCGAGGCTAACGACGCTTGCGGCCAGCCTCTGTCCTAAAGTGTCCGTCCATGTTGGAAACATCGGCGCGCCTGCTGCGCCTGCTCGCCCTGCTGCAGTCACGCCGCGACTGGCAGGGCAGCGAACTGGCCGACGAACTGCGGATCAGCCCCCGCACCGTCCGCCGCGACGTGGACCGCCTGCGCGAACTCGGCTACCCGGTCAACGCCACCACGGGCTCGTTCGGCGGCTACCGCCTCGGCGCCGGCGCCGAACTCCCACCCCTGCTGCTCGACGACAACGAGGCCGTCGCCGTCGCGGCCGCCCTGCGCACCAACGCCGTCACAGGCCTGGAAGAGGTGTCCCTGCGCGCGTTGCTGAAGCTGGAACAGGTCCTGCCCTCGCGTTTGCGCCACCGCGTGTCAGCCCTGGAACAGGTCGAATCCGTCCCACGCGACTCCCCAGCACCCGCCCTCGACCCGGAGTTGCTGACAGTCCTCGCCGCCGCCTGCCGCGACAGCGACACCCTCCGCTTCGACTACAACGCCCACGACGGCACCGCGACCCGCCGCCGTGTGGAACCCCACCGCCTCGTCAACTGGGGCCGCCGCTGGTACCTCGTCGCCTGGGACGCCGACAAACAGGACTGGCGCAGCTTCCGCGTGGACCGCATCACCCCACCCCAACCGCCTCACGGCCCGCGCTTCGCCCCACGAGACTTCGACGCCACCACCTACGTCGCCTCCCGCGTGACCCAAGCCGCCTGGCGCTTCCAGGCCCGCGTCCTCGTCCACGCCCCGGCCGACGCCGTCGCCGCCCGCATCAACGCCGCCATCGGCACCGTCGAAGCCGTGGACGACGCCTCCTGCGTGCTCGTGACCGGCTCCGACACCGTCGAAACACTCGCCGTGTGGATCGGCATGCTCGGCTTCGACTTCGAAGTCACCTCACCACCAGAGCTCGTGGCACACGTTCGCACTCTTGCGGCCCGCTACGCCCGCGCCGTACAAGACTGACCATGGCCATCACCGGACGGGACATCGAGCACCTGCTCTACACCGAAACGCCCGACCCGATCCTGGTCCTGCACAACGGGGAGGCGGAGATCGTGGCCGCTGCCGATCTCGGTGGGCGGCCTGGCGCGATCGTTGTGTGCTCGCGTTCCGAGTTGCTGCGGCGGGTGGGGGAGCGCGACATCAGCGAGCAGGAACTGACGGCACTGGCCGCCGAACTCACCAGGTCAACTCAACGCCCAGCTCCTCCGCCGCCCGCCTGGCCCGCTTGACCAGATCAGGACGCAGCTTCTGGAGGATCTTCTGGTCGAGTCTTTCCAGCAACCCTACGAGGCTGAACGTTTCGGGGTCGATGTCGTTCACGTGCACGCCTAGATCGTGCAGCCTCAGGAGGCCTTCCATCTTGTCGTTGATGTGGACTCTGTCGACCAGATATGAGAACTGTTCCATCAGCTCGACATCATCGCCGCCTGTGCCCAATCTGCTGAAGAGCTCACGCGAAAACATCACGTCGCCTTCGGCCTCGTATAATTCCATGAGCGCAGGCACACACCTGTCGACCGGGGTGGCCATCAAGTTGATCAACGCTGATGTCACGATGATGCCGCACTGGGACGTCAGTGGTGTCAGAGTGTCCCGAAGCGTCACGCTGACGTCGTCCAACGTCACGTACGGCTCCGACATCAGAAGCCACTCGTTGTGGACCTCGCGACCGCGGTTGTTCAGGTTCACTGAGAAATGCCGGTCGGTGTCGCGATCGACCCAGAACCACAGCACCACGTTCGCCCACTCGCTTGACGACAGCCGCGACTTCCAGAACAGCATCAACCGCCGCCAGTCGTCCACACTCACACCCAGTTCGTCGGCGAAGAGCTTGTCCCGCAGAACCAACGCCAGCACCGCCAGGTTGAGCGAGTACTTCGCGTCCCGCACCGAGTCGGGCAATGCCACCGGCGAGTAGTCGCCGCGCTGCTTCCTGGTCTCGTCGCGCGCCGCGAACAAGCGTGAGACCAGGTCGAACAAACCTTCCCGGTCGGACTTCGCCGCGAACTCCCGCAGGAAGTCCAGCACCGGTTTGCTCGTCACGAGCGCCATGTAGGACAGCACGGCGTAGAGCTCGGTGTCGTCCGCCGAAGCCTTGCGCTTCGACCGGGCCCGGTCCTCTTCCCGCAGTTCGGTGAGCCTGTTCCACACGAACCGCGCCACGAGGTACTCGCCGAAGGTGGCGTGCAGGAACTCGTAGGTTCGCAGCGTGGTGGAGTCCGCGCGTGTGGCCTCCGTCTTCTGCACGAAGAAGAACCGCCCCAGCACCGTCTCGCCGGCCGACAGCCGTGTGTGGGTTCCGATCAACCGGTCAGGGGAGTCGAGAGCGAGCAGCTGGACGAGGTCCGCCGTCACGTCCTGCTCGGCGATCCACTGCACGCCGCGGTTGAACATCGCGAGCGCCACCACCGACAACCGGTCGAGCTCGAACTCGACGTCGTGGTCCAGATCAGCAGGGGAGCGTGACTCGCCGCTCTTGGTCACCTCGCGCCGGGCGAACAGGTCGAGCAGGCGTGCGTACAGCTGCCCGCGGCTCAGGCTGAGATGGTCGCGCTGGAACGAATCATCCACCGCGTCGTACAACGCCAGCATCAGCAACAACAACGGCTGCGAAGCCAGATCCGGATACCGCAGCACGGTCTCGGCAGGCAGCGGGCGGTTGACCGAGTTCCACACCTCCAGCCACGAACGCACTTGGCCGTCGGAGAACGGCATCAACCGCACCACCTGCGTGTGCCACGGCATCTCCAGGCCCGCACACACGCTCAACCGGCTCGTCACCACGAACACCGTCGGCCTGCCCATGTCCTCCAGGCGCTGCTGGAACTCGGCGATGATCGTCAGATACCGGGTCTGGCTCACCCCGGTGGCCTGCAGCAGTTCGTCGAAGCCGTCCAGCACGACCAACGGCAACGCGCCACCGGTGTTGCGGGAGAAGTCCGCCCAGCTGACCGGCTCGTGCAGCAGGGTGTGCAGGCCGCACTCGATCTGGTGCACGAGATCGGCGTCTGAGGGCGTGCAGCGCAGCTCCACCCGCACCACGGCGAAGTCCGACGCCGGCAACCGCGCCGCGAGCATCTCGGTCAGCACCGACTTGCCCGAACCCGGATCCCCCAGCACCAGCAGGGGAGCCGCCAATGCCTCCGGCGACGTCAGATACCCCGCCAGATAGGCGTAGAAATCGTCACGGACGGGCACGTCGTCCCACCACGCGAGCAGCGACGGCGCCAGCGCTCGATCCGTGTCGGTCACGACCTGAAACCGGGGATCTACATAGGCGTCGGACAGGCTCGGGATCCGCACGCCGTCCGGCACCTCGGTCGACTTCACCAACGACCGCCGCAACGCGCCCCGGTAGGCACCTGCCAGCTCGGCGAGCCGCACCTCGGGCATCAGGTCGGTCGTGGTCTCGCTGAGCACGTCCTCCAGCCGTGCCAACGCCTTGCGCACCGAACGGCCGTCCTCGATCGAGCACCAGAACCTGATCTCGGGAAACTCGGCGGCGAGCTGACCCAGCAACTCCTGGTACCGCACCAGCGCACATGTCGTGATGTGCTGGACCGCTTCGGTCACTTGCTCCTGCTCGTTCTCGTCGAGGCCGTCCCAGCACGCCAGACTCATCACCGCGGAGAGCAGGTCGCCGGCGAGCTGGTCGTAGGTACGTGCCACCACGACCAGGTTCTCGTCGTAGGAACGGCCCACTGACGGAAGCGGCAGCTCCAGCTCCCACGGGCTGAACCTCGCGACGAGCTCGCGGTCCTCCTTGGTGAGCTTCACGTGGACCTGCTGCTCCTCGAACGCCTCGAAGAACGCCGTCATCACCAGGACAGCGTGCGCGGCGTGCAGCTGCTGCGTGCGGGTGTAGCGACTCACGCCCCGGCGCTTCGCGGAGACCTTGGAGATCAGCTCGTTGCTCAGGCGGAGGAAGTCCGGCTTGGCGTCGAAGAGGGACAGCACCTCCCACATGCCCAACGAACCCAGGAGCAGCAACCCGCCCAGGACCTTGTCCATGGCCGCGACGACCGGGTGCTCCTTGCCGCCGAGGATCTTGACGGCCTCGTTGTAGCTGTAGGTCTTTCGCACCCGAAATGTCTACCCGACAAGTGACGGCTCATCCGGAGAACAACACCAAAAGACCAATGGCGATCAGTACGACCGGAAGAGCGATGTGGCCCCACTTGGCCAGGGCTCGTGCCACCACCTGACGGGAGGCCAGGAACCAGCCCGCCAGGCACCACACGCCGACCAGCAGCAGGAACACCGCGACGTAGACCCACAGCGAGTCCGCCACGGCGAAGACCGGCACGTAGACGCCGATGTTGTCGCCACCGTTGGCCAGGGTCACGCCGGCCATCGCGAGGATGCCGGGAGCGGCGTCCGGTTCGTCCTCGTCGTCGGAGCCTCGCCACAGGGACCAGGCGGCCTTGAGGCCCAGTGCCAGGGGGATCAGGCCCAGCCACGGGCGGAACTGGGCGGGGAGCAGGGATGCGCCCAGGGCGCCGATGACGGCTATCGCGAGGATGGCGGTGAAGCCCAGGTACTGGGCCGTCACGACCCGCCAGGCCGACTTCGCCCGCGCGAAGAACAGCGCGAGGAGCACCAGGTCGTCGACGTTCGTCACCGCGAACATGCCTGCAGCCTGGCCGATCACCCCAAGATCCACGGCCGCATTCTCGCCCGCCTTGAAACGGATAGCTCATCCGTATGTGTGCTAGCGTCGATCTTAAGCGGATCAGCTATCCGGATTGGGGAGTGTCATGGCGCGCAAGGCAGTGGTCACCGCGGGGACCGGCGGTATCGGGCTGGAGACGGCACTGGGGCTCGCTCAGGCAGGATTCGCCGTCACGGTTGTGGGGCGCAACGCCGAACGTGGGGCGCAAGCCGTCGAGAGGATCAACGCCAGGGCAGGGGAGCCCGCGAGATTCCTGCAGGCCGACCTCGCCTCGCTCGACGCGGTGCGCGCGCTCGCCGAGCGGATCGCCGCCGAAGGGGAACTGGAGGTGCTGGTCAACAACGTCGGCGCCATGTTCGCCGATCGCGCCGAGTTCGACGGCGTCGAAGCGTCGTTCGTGGTCAACCACCTCTCGCCCTACCTGCTCACCGAACTCCTGCTCCCGGTGCTGACCGGCCGGGTGGTGAACGTGACGTCTGGTTCCGTGGTGGTCGCCAAGAAGGTGTTCGACGAGGTCGAGCCGCCTGGCGGCTACTACGGGTTCCACTGGTACGGGCGCGCCAAGCTCGCGAACCTCGCCTACACCCTCGACCTCGCCCAGCGGCAGACGAAGGTGGCGGTGCTCGCGGCCGACCCCGGAGGTGCGGACACCGACATGACCGACGGCACCATGCGCACGTCCAAGATCGTGTCACCAGGACTGCGACTGCTGTGGCCGTTGGTCCGCCGCACGTTCGAGAAGGCGACCTCAGGGCCTGCCGCCATGGCAGCCCGGTCCTCGATCCTGGCCGCCACAGACAAGACACTGCCTTCCGGCACCGTCATCGGGCGCCGTGCCGTTCCCGTCTCACCCCACCGCACAGCCACGGACCCACGCGTCCAACAGGCCGTGCGCAGGCTCAGCGAGAGGCACGCGCCACTCGTCCGCGTTCCGGATGGCGTATCCAATTAGGCTGGAGGCATGACGCCGCAGCGGAAAGACGCCGCCCGCAACTGGGAGCACATCGTCACCGTCGCCAGAGAACTCGTCGACGAAGGCACCCCGCTGCAGCTCAACGACGTCGCCCGCCGCGCAGGACTGGGCGTCGGCACGGTCTACCGGCACTTCCCGACCACCGAAGCGCTCCTCGAGACCGTCGCCACGCCCTGCCTCGAAGCACTCGCCGGCCACGGCGAACAAGCCCTCACCCACGACGACCCGTGGAAAGCCTTCGCCGACTTCCTCACCACGCTCGTCGAAGGCCAGGTCACCGACGCCGCACTCGTCAAGGTCGCCGCCACGACCCACGACGTGCTGCCACGCACCACCGAACTCAAAGCGCAGATCCTCGCCACCGGAGCCAAACTGCTCGCCCGCGCCCGCGACGCCGGAACCGTCCGCCCCGACGTGCACGACGACGACCTCGTCCCGCTCATGTGCGGCATCTCCTACGCCACCTACGTGCACAGCGCGAGCCCGGCCGACCGGCTCACCACCGCACGCCGCTACCTCGAAACCCTGCTCCGAGGCCTACACGCCTGACCGCGGCGGACCGGCCGCCACGAACGCCCGCAGCTCATCCAGCTCCCGCGCGCTACCGTCGGTCAGCATCCACGTCACACCCGCGGCCTCGTACTCCTTCACCTCCTCCGGCAACACGCCGCCACCCCACATCACGACATCACCGTCGTCAGGCCCGCCCGACGCCACGAAGTCCGCCTTCACACGAGCGGCGTCCTCGGGGGAGAGCACCACCAGACCGTCAGGGCCGAACGTCGCCGGCACCACGCCCGCCGCGTGCTCCGCCGCACGGAACGGCGTCGAACGCGGCCAGTTCCCGCCGACCCAGATCGGCACCTCCACCGGCGCGAACCGCACCCCGGACACCTCGAACAACGCACCGCGGTGCTCGACCTCGGCGCCGGACAACAACGCCCGCAGCAACTCGACGCCCTCCGACATCGCCCCAGCACGCGACGCACGCTCGCCGAAGGGGGAGTAGTCCTGCGGCACACCCGCACCCACCCCGAGCACCAGCCGCCCACCCGACAACCGCTGCAAAGTCGACGCCTCCAACGCCACCTTCCACGGCCGCCGACGCCCCAGCGACGTCACCAAAGGCCCCAGCCGAAGCCTCGACGTCCGCGCCGCCACCGCACCCAACGTCACCCACACATCAGCCACAACAGGCTCCTCCGGCACCACCACGTGATCCCACAGGAAGAACCCGTCCCACCCCGCCTCCTCAGCCTCCACAGCAAGCGACACCAGCACCGAAGGATCACCCAGCGACGAACCGAACGAAGGAACATAGATCGCGTAATCCATGCCCCTCAGTGTGGCAAGCACCCCCGACAAGATCGTTCTAACGCGGCGGACCAGCGGAAATGTGCGAACGCAGCTCCGAAAGCGACGCCTTCCACCCGTCCAGCAACAACCACGTCGCACCAGCGTCCGCGAACTCCGACACCTGCGCCACCGACGGCCGCGCCCCACCACCCCAGATCGCCAAATCCCCGTCCGCAGGCCCACCCGCGGCCACGAACTCCGCCTTCATCGACGCCGCCTGCGCAGGAGACGCCACCGCGAACCCAACCGACCCGTCCTGAATGATCGGAAACAACCCCGACGCCCGCGCCGCCGCCAGGAACGGCACCTTCCGCGGCCAGATCCCCGACGTCCACACCGGCACGTCCACCGGAGCGAACCGCACCCCGGACGCCTCGAACACGCCACCCCGATGCTCCACCGGCTCACCCGAGAGCAACTCCTGCACCAACTCCACACCCTCGGTCAACCGCGCCGCACGCGACCGCGCGTCCGACGCCTCACCGAACGACGTGTAATCCCGAGGCACACCCATCCCCACCCCGAGCACCAGCCGCCCACCCGACAACCGCTGCAAGGTCGACGCCTCCACCGCCAGCTTCCACGGACGACGCCGGGGGACAGGCGTGATCATCGGCCCCAACGTGATCCGCGACGTCCGCGCCGCCACCGCACCCAACGTCACCCACGGATCAGCCACCAACGGCTCCGCCACCAGGTGATCCCACATGAAGAACCCGTCCCAGCCGGCCGCCTCGGCCTCAACGGCCAACGAACACAGCACCGCCGGATCGCCATAGGTCTCGCCATAACAAGGCACGTAGATCGCAAAACGCATGCGGGGGAGTCTGCCTCAACGCCCCTCACCGGTCGCGCCGTCGATCTGCTCCCGCAAGATGTCAGCGTGCCCCGCATGCCGCGCGGTCTCCGTCGTCACGTGCACCAACACGTTGAACAACATCACGTCCGGACGCGGCCACCACGGCACATGACCAGGGGAGTCCACCGCAAGCGCGGAGATCGTCGCATCCGAGTGCGCGCACGCACGCCGATAACGCTCGACGATGTCCTCACGCGACTCCGACTCGTCCGCCCGCATGTCCGACCCACGCGCCGCCAAGTCGTCCCACCGAGGCATCGGCTCAGGAAACGGCCGCCCGAACACCTCACCGAAGTACCGCGACTCCGCCAACGTCAGATGCTTCACCAAACCCAGCAGATTCGTCCCCGACCCCACCAACGGCCGCCGCACATCCGCCTCGGCCAACCCGTCGAGCTTCCACACCAACACCTCGCGCAACTCACGCAAATCGTCGTGCAGGTACTTCTTCGCGAACTCATCGATCATGAACGCGCAGCCTGCCAGTCACGCGCGATCGACTCCACCCACGACCAGACATCCGGCATCGCGTCGTAGGTGTACAACGAGTATTCAGGACACCCAGGCAACGGCGTGACGCCATCAGCCGCATGATCCGGTGCGAACCACACCAGATGACCCGTCTCACGATGCGCCGCCGTCAGGTTCGCATTCGCCTCTATCGCCACAGTGACGTAAGGCCGCATCTCTTCGACCGGAACCGTCAGCCCTTCGTCCTCCCACGCCCAGCCGTAATGCGGAAGGGCCTCCACGATCGACTCACTCGTCGTCGCCCCCACCGTCAGCACCTCGGTCAGGTTGAGCGTCAACTCCGACGGATCACCGAAACGCTCGACGATGCCGCCGAACACCGCCCAGAGCCGCTCCAGGAACGCGGGAGCGTCGGCCTTCCGCAACGGCGGATCGCACAACCAGCCGCGACGCGCTTCAGCAGGACCCCACGCCAGCAGTTCGTACGAACGGCCCGCCGCGGACACCGGAGTCACGGTCGCGGACGCCAGCAGCGCCGACAGTTGGGGAAACTCCGCTAGAGGGCCGCGTGTCCACGACGAGGGCTCACCGACGACGACATCGGGGTCGTAGAAGCGCTTGTGTTCGTCGAGGAGCCGATCCCAGTCAGACATGACGCGAAGCATGGCAGGGGAGACCTCACGGCAGACGCCACTCCGCCGCGCACGCCTCGACCCACGAAACGACGTCCGGCATCGCGTCGAACGAGTACAGGGAGTACGGCGGACACTTCGCCAGCGGTGTGACGCCGTCGAAACGAATGGTCGGGCGCGAACAGCACAAGACGGCCTGTCTCGACGTGCGCCGCCGTCAGGTTCCCGTTGGCCTCTATCGCCACGGTGACGAAAGGAAGCAACTCCTCGCCCGGAAGGGGCGGCATCTCGTCCGTCCACAGCCAGTCGTGCTGGCCGACGACATCAGCGAACGACGTCCGCGACGCCGACACCGTCAACACCTCGTTCTGGTTCAGCTACAGCGTCGACGGACCAGCGAACGGCTCAACGATCCCGCCGAACACCGCCCAGAGGCGTTCCAGGAACGCCGGAGAGCCGGCGACACGAGAAGGCGGCTGACAGAGCCAGCCGCGGCGGTCGTGAAAACGACCCCACGCCAGAAGTTCATGAGGACAGCCCGCCACGGACACCGACGTGACGGTCGCGGACGCCAGCAGCGCCGACGGCTCAGGAAACCCGGCCCAGGAGAGTCCCGCCACCAGGGCCGAATCCACGTTACTTGACATAATGTAGATTATCGGCAAAACGGCGACCTGCGAAGATCGTCCCAGAAGGGGCTGAAACGCCCGTGTTGGCGCGTCTGCAAGCCACAGCCAACGGGCAGGTCGGCTGCGCTTGCAGACGCCACAACATCAGATCCACGGCGATGTCGGAGCGCGGTCGACACCGACGTGTCGTCAGTGAGACGTACGTGGCGGGGTGCCATTACGTTCGCGATCCCCGACAAGTGACGCCACCTGGTCCAGCGGCTTCCTCCGCCACGTCGAATCCCGGCGAAACGGAGATTTCATGCATAATCGCCATTATCCAGCACAGTGCGCGGAATTGTCGGTGGTGTGCGGTACAAGATCCATATGCACGTGCTCGCCGCCCAGGACGCCTTCTTCCTCGCCCGCCGGACTCGCAAGGACTCGCCGCACACGACGGCCGCCTACCAGCGGGATCTCTCCGGCGTGAACACACTCCTGGCCGAGACCCTCCTCTCCCCCGTCGAGGAACTCACGATGGGCCAGCTCACCGGGGCGAACCTCCGTCAGGCTTTCGGGTTGTTCGCGGACACCCACGCCAAGAGCTCCGTGCTGCGGGCCTGGTCCACGTGGAATCAGTTCCTGACGTTCTGCGTGGCCGAGGACCTCATCGCCGGCAACCCGATGGGCGCAATCGCCCGTCCCAAGACGCCTCCGCTCGTGCCCAAGCCCCTGCGGGGTGAGGACACCCCCGAGCAGTTGCTCACGGCCGCGGCGGAGGGTGCGCGCAAGGGGCGTGATCCGTGGCCTGAGCGGGACGTGCTGGTCATCGCGCTGGGGCTGGTCGCCGGGCTCCGGAGCGCGGAGATGCGCACGTTGACGTTGGCGAGCGTGGTCGGGCGGGAGGGTGATCAGCGGCTGCACGTGAAGGGCAAGGGCAACCGCGACAGGTCCGTTCCCATCGAGCCTCCGATGGAACGCATCGTGGAGGCGTACCTGAAGAGTTGTAAGCAGCGTTTCCCTCAGGGGCGTTTTGATCGTGAGTCGGCGCTGCTCAGGGACAGGCACGGTGAGCCGATCGGGCGGGGTGGGCTGGAGTACCTGGTCAAGTCGTGTTTCCGGTGGGCGGGGCTGAACGACCGGGTGCCGACGGGGGCGAGTCTGCACGCTCTGCGGCACACGTTCGCGACGCGGCTGGCCGAGGACGGGGCGAACGCGAGCGAGATCATGGCGCTGCTGGGGCATGCGAGTTTGGCGACGAGTCAGAACTACATCGAGGCGACGGCGCGCGAGCGACGGGCTGCGGTGGCGAGCAACAGGACGTATCGGGCGCTCAAGGACATCTAGCGGTGTTCCAGTGGGATGCGGGACTCTCGGTTGTGACGCGTGGGCCGGGGGTCGCTCAGTTGCCGGATCGTTAGGCCAAGTGGGTGATCTGATAGTGCGAAAACCGCATTTCAGGGGTACCCAATGAGAATGAGATCCGTGTGGCGTGGGGCCATCTCCTTCGGGTTGGTGACGATCGCCGTGCGCCTCTACACGGCTGTCGAGGAGCACGACTTCCGTTTCAACCAGGTGCACCGGGAGGACGGCGGGCGCATCAAGTACAAGCGCGTCTGTTCGGTGTGCGGTGAAGAGGTCGAGTATTCGGAGATCACCAAGGGCTATGAGTTGGACGACGGCCGGATGGTGATCATGGAGAACGAGGACTTCGACAAGTTGCCGGTGAAGACCGACAAGTCGATCGACGTGCTGGAGTTCGTGCCGGCGGAGGAGATCGATCCGATCTACTTCCAGAAGACGTACTACCTGGAGCCGGACAAGGCGGCGGCGCGGCCGTACGTGTTGCTGCGGGACGCTCTCGTCAAGACGGGTCAGCTGGCGGTCGTGAAGATCACGATCCGGCAGAAGGAGACGCTGGCGACGATCCGGGCGCGTGATGACGTGCTGGTGATGCACACGATGTTGTGGCCGGACGAGATCCGCAAGGCGGAGTTCGACTTCCTGGACCAGGACGTGGAGGTGCGGCCGCAGGAGTTGAAGATGGCGACGTCGCTGGTGGAGTCGATGGCGGGTGACTTCGATCCGGACACGTTCACCGACGATTATCGGGACGCGCTGGAGAAGGTGATCGCGGCGAAGGCGGAGGGTGCGGAGTTGCCCGAGCAGCCGGAGGCCGAGGAGAAGGGCGATGTCATCGATTTGATGACGGCGCTGGAGCGCAGTGTGGAGAAGGCGAAGGCCGGGCGGAAGAGCGAGAAGAAGGCTCCGCCGAAGAAGAAGGCTTCGTCGGCGTAGATGGCCGGGCTCGACGAGTACCGGCGCAAGAGGGATCCGGCCAGGACGCCGGAGCCCGTTCCGAGCGCGGATGAGTTGCCGAGGGGCGACAACGACACGTTCGTGATTCAGGAGCATCACGCGAGCAGCCTGCATTGGGATGTGCGGTTGGAGCGTGATGGTGTTCTGGTGTCGTGGGCGGTGCCGAAGGGTTTGCCGTCCACGACTGATGTGGTGCGTCTGGCCGTGCACACCGAGGACCATCCGTTGGAGTACGCGCAGTTCTCCGGGGAGATTCCGAAGGGTGAGTACGGCGGCGGCGAGATGGTCATCTGGGATCGCGGCCGCTATGAGACGGTGAAGTGGTCGGACCGTGAGGTGGACGTCGTTCTGCACGGTCGTCGTGTGCAGGGTCAGTTCGTGTTCTTCCGGTCGGGCAAGGACGAGAAGAACTGGATGATGAAGCGCCGGCACGCCGCGGCGCGTCCGGACTGGCAGACCTTGCCGGAGCAGCTGAAGCCGATGCTCGCTGTTCCGGGGCCTCTCCCCCAGGATGATGATGATCTTTGGGCCTATGAGTTCAAGTGGGACGGCGTCCGGGCGATCCTGAGGGTCGAGGGTGGTCGCGTGCAGGCGTGGTCGCGGTTGGGCAACGACATCACGGTCGCCTATCCGGAGCTGCAGGGTGTGGGTGAGCAGCTGGGGTCGACGGAGGCGTTGCTCGACGGGGAGATCGTCGCGTTGCAGAACGGCAGGCCGAGTTTCAGCGCGTTGCAGAACCGGATGCACGTGACGAAGTCGGAGGCCGCGCGCCGGGCGGCGAGGCAGTATCCGGCGACGTTGCTGCTGTTCGATCTGCTGCACCTGGATGGCAGCTCCACGATGCAGCTTCCGTTCCGGCAGCGGCGTGAGCTGCTCAGGGGTCTGGAGCTGAAGGGCCCGAACTGGCTGACTCCCCCGTCCTACGACGAGGACGGTGCCTCGGTGCTGGCGGCGAGCCGTGAGCAGGGTCTGGAGGGCGTGGTCGCGAAGCGGCTGGATTCGGTCTATCAGCCGGGGATGCGCAGCCCGGTGTGGCGCAAGATCACGGACCTGTTGGCGCAGGAGGTGGTGATCGGCGGCTGGCGGATGGGTGAGGGCAAGCGTGCGGGTGTGGTGGGGGCGCTGTTGCTGGGTATCCCCCAGGACGGCGGGCTGGCGTTCGCGGGTTCGGTGGGGACCGGGTTCAACGATGCCGAGTTGGCGGTGTTGACGCCGCGGTTGAAGGCGTTGGCGCGCAAGGGTTCGCCGTTCGTGACGGAGATGCCGCGGGAACGGGCGAAGGGTGCGTTGTGGGTGGAGCCGGAGTTGGTGGCGGAGGTGGTGTTCCGGCAGTGGACGCCGGACGGGCGGATGCGGTTTCCGGCGTGGCGCGGGTTGCGGCCGGACAAGGCGCCGGAGGAGGTGCGTCGGGTTGACCAGCAGTGACGCGACTGTGCGGGTCGAGGATCGGGTGTTGAAGCTGACGAACCTGGACAAGTTGTTGTATCCGGAGTTCGGGTTCACCAAGGGTGAGGTGATCGATTACTACACCCGGATCGCGCCGGTGCTGCTCCCTCATCTCAAGGACCGTCCGGTGACGTTGAAGCGCTACCCCAACGGGGTGGACGGGAAGTGGTTCTTCGAGAAGAACGCGCCGGAGCACCGTCCGGAGTGGGTGCGGACGATGCGGCTGGAGTCGCCGGGTAGTTCGAAGGGCAACGAGACCGTCAACTACGTGATGGTGGACGAGCTGGCGACGCTGGTGTGGCTGGCGAACCTGGCGGCGCTGGAGTTGCACGTGCCGCAGTGGACGGTGGGGCCGCGCGGGGGCAAGCGGGATCCTGATCTGCTGGTGTTCGACCTGGATCCGGGTGCTCCGGCGACGATCGTGGAGTGTTGCCGGGTCGCGGAGCAGGTGCGGATGGTGCTGGACGACGACGGTGTGGACTCGTGGGCGAAGACGTCGGGCAACAAGGGCATGCAGGTGTACGCGTACGCGCCGGCGAAGGACACGTCGGAGTACGCGAAGGCGGTGGCGCAGCGGTTGGCGCAGGAGCATCCGAAGCTGATCGTGTCGACGATGGCGAAGGCGCAGCGGCCTGGGAAGGTGTTCATCGACTGGTCGCAGAACAACCCGGCGAAGACGACGATCGTGCCGTACTCGTTGCGGGCCCGGGAGCGGCCGGCGGTGTCGACGCCGATCACGTGGGACGAGGTCGAGGACTGCGAGGTCGTGGAGGACCTGGTGTTCACCGCGGACGAGGTGCTGGCGCGGGTCGAGTCGGCGGGTGACCTGTTCGGGAGTTGATATTCTGGCCGACTGCCTATGTGGGGGTTTGCCGTGAACATCGAGCTTGCCGAGTACGACGTCGCCTGGCCTGGTCTTTATGAACGGGAGCGGTCGCGGGTTCTCGCCGTTCTGCCGGATGCCGAGCTGGAGCACGTGGGGTCGACGTCGGTGCCGGGGTTGTGCGCCAAGCCGGTGATCGACCTGATGCTGGTGGTGGACGACCCGCTGGACGAGGCGGCGTACGTGCCGGCGTTGGAGGCCGCGGGGTATCGGGTGACGGTGCGGGAGGACGACTGGCACGACCACCGGATCCTCAAGGGTCCGGACACGAACATCAATCTGCACGTGTTCCCGCGCGGGTGTGCTCAGGTGCGGCGGCATCTGCTGTTCCGCGACTGGTTGCGCGACGACGCTGAGGACCGCGAGTTGTACGCGTCGGCGAAGCGGGCGCTGGCCGGGCGGGAGTGGGAGCGGGTGCAGGACTACGCGGCCGCGAAGACCGAGGTCGTGCTGGACATTCTCGAACGTGCTTATCTGGCGCGTCCGGTGGAGCCGGGCGAGGTGGAGTTCGTGACGGAGACGCTGCCGCACAACGCGCCGGTGGTGCTGGAGGACTACAACCCGGTCTGGCCGCGGTGGTTCGCCGTCGAGGAGGCGAAGATCCGGGCTGCGCTGGGCGAGAGGATCGTCAGGCTGGAGCACGTGGGGTCGACGTCGGTGCCGGGGCTGGCGGCGAAGCCGTTGATCGACATCCTGCTGATCGTGCCGGATTCGGCCGATGAGGACGCCTACGTGCCGGCGTTGGTGGCGGCGGGCTACTCCCTGCGGCTGCGGGAACGGGTCTGGCACGAGCACCGGTTGCTCAAGGGCACGGAGCCGAAGGTGAACCTGCACGTCTACTCCCCCAGGTGTGAGGAGCTCGATCGGATGCTGGCCTTCCGGGACAGGCTGCGCGCTTACCCGGAGGATCGGGAGGAGTACGAGCGCACGAAGCGGGAGTTGGCGGGCCGGACCTGGAAGCGGGTGCAGGACTACGCGGACGCGAAGACGCGGGTGGTCGAGCGGATCATTCTGCGGGCGCTGAGCTGAAGCGGCGCCGGTAGTCCGACGGCGTGAGGCCGGTTTCGCGGCGCATCAGGGCGCGCAGGTTGGCCGCGGTGCCCAGGCCTGTGCGGCGGGCGACGACGTCGAAGCGCCGCTCCCCCAGTTCGATGAGCCGGCGCGCGAGGGTGACGCGTTCTCCGGTGAGCCATGCCAGCGGTGTGGTGCCGAGCTGGGCTTGGAACCGGCGGTGCAACGTGGCTGGGCTGACGGCGGCGCGGGCGGCCAGCGAGGTGACGGTGAGCGGGGTGTCGAGGTGGTGCTGGGCCCACGCGAGGACGGGGGCGAGTGACTCGTCGGGCAGGTCGGGTACCGGGCGTTCGACGAACTGGCGTTGGCCGCCGTCGCGGTGGGCGGCGAAGACGAGGCGGCGGCTGACGGAGTTGGCGATCTCGGCGCCGTGGTCGCGGCGTACGAGGTGCAGGCCGAGGTCGAGGGCGGCGGCGCTGCCGGCGGAGGTGAGGATGTCGCCGTCGTCGACGAACAGGACGTCGGGTTCGAGGTGCACGGCCGGGAAGCGGGTGCGGAAGTCGTCGGCCCACTGCCAGTGGGCGGTGGCGCGGCGGCCGTCGAGGACTCCTGCTTCGGCGAGGGTGAAGGCGCCGCTGCAGAAGCCGACGAGGCGGGCGCCGCGGGCGTGGGCCCGGCGGATGGCGTCGAGGACCTCCGGGCGTCGGGGTACCTCGACGTTGGGGCGGTTGGGGACGATGAGGGTGTCGGCGGTGTCCGTGGCGCCGAGGTCCGTGACGCCGGTGAGGGTGAAGAAGCCGTCGCGCATCGCCGTGTGCGGTTGTGGTGAGCAGAGGCGGAAGTCGTAGAGGTGGCCGCCGATCTCGGGGCGGTGCAGGCCGAAGACCTCGGTGGCGCAGCCGAGTTCGAAGGGGTTGGAGTTCTCGTCCACGATGACGACGACGCGGTGCGAGGATTCTTGCGGCATGTGCGATTCCTAGCACTCACGCCGTGGTCGTGACAGGGGCGAGGCTCAACGACATGAACGAACCCATCGCCCTGGACAAGGCTCTGGCCTCCTTCGACGCCCTGTGGAGCCCTCGCATCGTGAGCCGCGTGAACGACTACGACGTGCGCGTCACGAAGGTGCGTGGCGAGCACGTCTGGCACGTTCACGACGACACCGACGAGTTCTTCCTCGTTCTGGACGGTGAGCTGTTCATCGGGCTGCGTGAGGCCGGGGGCGAGCGCACGGTCGTGCTGCCTCAGGGCTCGGTGTTCACCGTGCCGCGGGGCACGTTCCACAAGCCGTCGTCTCCCGATGGTGCGCGGATCCTGCTGTTCGAGCCCACCGGAACGCTGACCGTGGGCGACCGGCACGACGAGGTCCCGGCCCACGTCGACGCCACCACGGGGCACGAACTGGGCTGACGCCGCAGGAGCGTCAGCCCAGCGAGGTCAGCCCAGGCGGCAGGCCGACAGGATGATCTCCTGGCCGAGCAGCGTGCGGACCCGGACGGCGTTCTGGATCAGCTGGCCGTTCGGTCCGGTCGCGGTCTCGTTGAGGTGCACGGTCGCGACGCCGGGGATGCCGATGGTGGCGGGGCCGGTGCCGATGGGCTGGCCGTTGAGCGTGCCGACCTTCGACGAGCCGGCGACGCCGCTGGCGTCACTCACGCACTTGGCCTCGATGGCGTTGAGCGTGATCGCCCCACCCAGCAGTGAGGCTCCCTCCACCCGTGCCGACGCGACGGTGCGGCCGGTGTTCGCGTCGAGGGTGCAGTCGGCGTGCAGGGCGTTGACCGACGCCAGGCCCAGGACGTTGACCGAGGCGACGGTCTTGTCCTCGTTGGGCGGGCACTGGGCGTGCGGTGTCTTGGCGACGGTGATCAGGCCGGTCGCGTTGAGTGCCCACGCCTCGCCGCGCAGGTAGACCACGACCTTCACGACGGCGGTGGCCGAGGCGCCGTCGTCGTCGGTCACCTTGACCAGGACGTTGTGCGCGCCCAGTGCGGTGAACGTGCGCGAGGCGGTGCAGGTGCCGCTACCGGCTCCCTGGGCGACGGTGCCGTTGACGACCGGGCTGCCGTCGTCGAAGTCCAGGGTGCAGGTGTGCTTGTCGTTGGTGGCGATGTCGGTGAGCGGCGCGGAGAAGTTCACGGTGGTGCCGCGGGTGACGAGCGTCTTGTCGGCGTTCAGGGTGACCTGCGGGGCGACGTTGGTCAGCGTCAGCGTGGTGGACACGGCGACGGGCGGGTTGAGGCCGTCGTTGCCGGTCAGCGTCAGCTGCCACACGCCGTCATCGGTGCACTTGACCGTCGTGGTCTGGGCGGCGGCGTTGCCGAACGAGCAGGTCGCGCCCGCGTCCACGCCGGACTGCGGGGCCGCGGTCCACGCCGTGGTCAGTGACGGGCCGTCGGGGTCGGTCACCAGGCCCGCGAGGCTGACGTCGGTGCCTTCCTGGCCGGCGTACGGGCCGCCGGGCTTGACGACGGGCGGGGCGTTGACCTTGACGGTGACGCACTCGGTCACGCCACCGGCTCCGCCGCCATCAGTGCCGCGGGCGGTGACGCACAGCTCGTGCGTGCCCGCGGCCAGCGCCGGGGTGTCGACCGAGTAGTCGACCGTCGCGGGCCCGTCCTGCGGCAGACCCGGCGTGATCGAGGTGATCGGGAGGTCCGCGCCGCCGTCGACCTTCAGCGTCAGCTGGGTGAGCTTGGAGGCGATGACGCCGGGTACGACGTCGGGCAGCTGGGAGACGTCCGGGACCTCGGTGCAGGTGCCGCCGGTGGTCTCGGCGATCTTGCGCAACGAGTTCGGGGCGCTCGCCTGGCCGCAGGCGACGCCGTTGGACACGGCGAAGGTGAAGATCTTGATGCCGGCGTTCACCGCCTGTTGCAGCTGGGCGTCGACGGCACCGGAGCCGGCACCGTCGGACAGGAAGATCATCAGCTTGCGCTGCTGCGGAGCGGCGGTGGCCGAGGCGAGGCCGGCGGTCAGGCCCGCGGTGTAGTTGGTACCGGAGGCGAAGCTGTGCGGGGTGAAGAGCTGCACGTTGCCGATGTGCGCGCTGCCCAGGGCTTCGGAGATGTCGGTGGTGCCGTTGCCGTTGGCGTCGGCATTGGGCGCGGCGACCTTCTGGTCACCTGGCGCCGGGCTGACGTCGACGGTCGCGCTGTCCGAGCCGAACACGGCGGCGCCGACGCTGCCGACGACGGTGTTGGGGACCGCGGCCTTGGCGTTGAGGGACCGGGCGGCGGCGATCTCGCAGTCCAGGATCGTCGCGGGGTTGCCGTCGCCGTTCTGGTCGCCGCCGCAGCCCGCGGTCACGGTGCCGCCGGTGGAACCGGACACGTCGAGCACGTAGGTCAGGGCGGTGTCGACGACCGCGGCGCCGGTGCCGATCGACGCCTTGCCGGTCACGGTGACCGGGCCGGGTACGACCACGGCGTTGTTCGCCGGGCCGGTGATGGTCACGCCGATGCTCGTGCCGCCGGGCAGGTTGCCGGTGGCTGCGTGCGCAGGCAGGGCGAGTGCCACGGTGGCCGCTAGTGCGGCGCCGACCGTGATGCTGGGTCTCATGGTTCTCCGCTCGATTGGTTCGTCCCCGACCGAACGGAAGGAGACCGCACGTGGCGGAGCTGATACGGGGTGTCACCGGGATGCATTGATAGTCGACCTATTCGGACCAAGGCCGGTTCCGGTCTCGTGGATCTTGTGACTCGGGAAGAATCAGCCAGGTGAAGTTCGGGGTGCTCGGTCCGGTGCTGGTCGACGGCGTGGAGGTCGCGGCGCCACGGCAGCGCGCCCTGCTGGCGATGCTCGTGCTCGACGCTGGGCGGATCGTGGGACACGACCAGCTGATCGGCGGCTTGTACGCCGAGCCGCCCGCCGGTGCGGCCAACGCGCTGCAGTCGCAGGTCTCGCGGCTGCGCCGGGCCGTGCCGGGGCTGGTGATCGAGCACCACCCGGCCGGCTACCGGCTCGTCGCGGAGCCGTCCGTGGTGGATCACCTGCGGTGCGTCGAGCTGCTGGAAGCCGGCCGGGTGGCCGACGCGCTGGCGTTGTGGCGCGGACCGGCGCTGGCCGACGTCGACGCGCCGTTCGTGCCGGAGGCGAGGCAGCGGCTGACCGAGGTGCTCATCCGCTGCGCGCTGTCCGGCGGGACCAGCGAGCAGCTTCGCGACCTGGTGGCGGAGCATCCGTTGCGCGAGGACGTGCGGGCGGCGTTGATGCGGTCGCTGCACCGCGACGGCCGCCAGACCGAGGCCCTGGACGTGTTCACGCAGGGCCGGGCACTGCTGGCCGACGAACTGGGTGTCGATCCCTCCCCCGTGCTCGCGTCCGCACACCTGGAGGTGCTGCGGGCCCAGGCGCCGCACCGCGGTGTGCCCGCGCAGCTGACCAGCTTCGTCGGCCGGGACGAGGACCTGCGGCGCGTGTCGAAGTGGTTGCGCGACAACCGGCTGGTCACGCTGATCGGCCCCGGCGGAACCGGGAAGACGCGGCTCGCGGTCGAGGTGGCGCATCGCGAACCCGGCGAGGTGGCGTTCGTCGACCTCAGCGCCACCGCCGACGTCGCCCGCGCGGTGCTCGACGGTCTCGGGATCCGCGAGGCCGGACTCCTGTCGGCCGGGCCGCTCAGCGTCGAGGACCGGCTGCACGCGGCGCTGGCGGCGCGGGACGTCGTGCTGGTCGTGGACAACTGCGAACACGTCGTCGACGACGCCGCCCGCGTGCTCGGCGGCATCCTCACCACCTGCCCGGACGTGCGGGTGCTCGCGACCAGCCGGGAACCGCTCGGCATCACCGGCGAGACCCTGAGCCCGGTCACCGCACTGGACGACGACGCCGCCACCCGCCTGTTCCTCGACCGGGCCCGGGCGGTGAAGCCGGGATTCCACGCCGACCCGGCCGTCATCGCCGAGGTGTGCCGGCGGCTGGACGGCATCGCGCTCGCCATCGAACTCGCCGCCGCCCGCGTCCGGTCCCTGCCCCTCACCGAGATCGCGGCCCGGCTCGACGACCGGTTCCGGTTGCTGTCCAAGGGCAGCCGCACCGCCGCGCCCCGCCACCGCACGCTGCACGCCGTCGTCGAGTGGAGCTGGGACCTGCTCACCGACGCCGAACGCGACCTCGCCGCCCGCTTCACCGTGTTCAGCGGCGGCGCCGCCCTCGACACCGTCACCGCCGTGTGCCAGTCCGATGTAGACACTCTGACCTCGTTGGTGGACAAGTCACTCGTCGAGGTCACCGACGACCGCTACCGCATGCTCGACACCATCCGCGCGTTCTGCGCCACCCACGCACCCGATCTCCGCCGCGAGCACGCGCGGTGGTTCCTCGACCGCACCCAGCAGGCCGAACCGCACCTGCGCTCCCACGACCAGATCCAGTGGCTGGCCCGCCTCGCCGCCGACCACGACAACCTCGTCGCCGCCGTCACCTGGGCCACCGCCCACGACCTCGGGCTCGCACTGGAACTCGTCGCCGCGCTCGCCACCTACTACTGGTTCCGCGGCCTGCGCACCGAGGCCGCACAGCAGGCCGACGCCGTGCTGCACGCGTGCGGCGAAACCCCGCCGCACGGCCGTGAACAGGAGTACGCGCTGTGCCTGCTGATCGCGTGGCCGGTCGCGACCGGTGACCAGAGCGCCCGCATCCGCCAGGCCGACGCGCTGATGGACAGGCTCCTCGACCCGCCGCGCTACCCGATCATGACCATGATGTGGGGCATGGCGCTGGGCGCGCCCGAGGACGACTCGCAGGTGTGGCACCGCCGCAACCGGCTGCTCGGCCAGGACCCGTGGAGCGCGGCCCTCGCGCTGGTCGGCGACGGTCTCGTGGCCCGCATGGGAGGTGACCCGGCGACGGGTGCCGAGCTGCTGCACCGAGCCGCGGCGGCGTTCACGCGGGTCGGTGACCGGTGGGGCGCGGCGCTCGCGTTCAACCAGCTCGGCGAGATCGCCCTCGACCAGGGCGACGCCGCGCACGCCCTGATCCACATCGAACGCGGCCGCGGCCTGCTCGACGAGCTCGGCGCCACCGAGGACACCGCCGAAGCCGTCATCGCCCGTGCCCAGGCCACCCTGATGACCGGCGACCTCGACGGCGCCCGAGCCGATTTCGTCCTGGCCCTGTCGCTGTCCCGGCGTGCCGGAGCGCTCGTGGTGCAGGCGGGCGCCCACCTCGGCCTGGCCGAGCTCGCCCGCGTCACCGGCGACTACGCGACCGCCTACCTGGAGTGCGACCAGGCCTGGGAACGCTGCCCCGGCGGCTGGTACGGCCCGGACCAGATGCGCTGCCACATCGCCGTGCAACGCGGCCGCGTCGCGAAGGCCGAAGGCGACCGGGGCAAGGCCCGCCGGCACTTCGAGGAGGCGCTGCGCCGGGCCGTGGGGCAGCGCAACCTCGTAACCGAGACCGCCGTCCGCGCGGAACTCGCCGCCCTGGCCGCGCCCTGAGCCGCCGCCACCACAACCACGCAGGCAGCCGGCGATGCTCGATGAACGTCCACAGGTCGTCCTCGGCCACCTCGTCCGGATGCCGGCGCAGCACCTCCAGGCACTCCCGCGACACCACCCCGTGGATCCGGGCCACGTGCGCCAGCGCCGTCGCGCCCTGCCGGCGCACCTCGATGCGGTTGTGGTCCAACGCGCGAGCGACACGGCGTAAGGCGACCAACGGGTCCGGATACGACATCGCCAGGCCGATCACCGCCACGCCGACCATGTCCTCGCCGCGGTCGAACGCCGCGTCGACCTCCTCGGGGCGGCCGATGCCCATCAGCGCGGTGTAGTCGTGCCAGTTCACGCCCTCACCGCGCATCGCCCGGTCCAGCAGGAACCGCTGCCGGCCGTCGGAACGCTCGCCGGTGCGTGCCCAGTCCGCGGCCAGGTAGCGCCACACCGCGGCGGTGTCGGCACGCGAGGTCGAGGCCAGGATCCGGCACAGCTCCCGCACGTGCTCGCGTTCGCTGGCCTGCGCGAGCTCGCCCAGCACACCGGGCGGGCAGCCCAGGTCGTGCCACGCCAGCCGCGCCAGCACCGGCACCTCGTCGACGTCCACCCAGCCGTCGGCCCCGCCCCGCCCGATCTCGGCAGGCGTCAGCGAGGCCCGATACCGGGCGTGTTCGATCGGGATCACTCTCAGACCTGCGGCACCGCGCGCAGCAACGCACGCGTGTAGTCGTGAGACGGGGTGAGCAGGACTTCTTCGACCGAGCCTTGTTCCACGATTGTCCCCTGATGCATCACCGCGACCCGGTCGGCGATCTGCCACGCCAGCCCTAGGTCGTGCGTGATGATCAATGAAGCAAGGCCCAGTTCCCGGCGCAACCGGAGCAGCAGCGCCACTATCTCCCCGCGCACCGAGGCGTCCAGGGACGCGACGGGCTCGTCGGCCACCAGCAGACGGGGCTCCAGCACCAGCGCGCCGGCGATCACCGCGCGCTGCTGCTGCCCCCCGGACAGCTCGTGCGGCAGCGACTCCAGATACAGGCTCGCCGGACGTAGCTCAGCCCGTTCCACAGCGGCCGTGACCAGGGATTCCTCATCGCCGGGAATGCCGTGCACGCGCAGTCCCTCCGCCACCGCGTCGAAGATCCTGTGGCGGGGGTTGAGGGCGCTGGAAGGATCTTGAAGCACGAGCTGGACCTGGCGGCGGAAGGCCTTGAGCGCCTTGCCCGTCCGACCCACCTCGACGCCGTCGAAGATCACCCGACCGGAGGACGGCTTTCGCAGCCCCATTATGGTACGAGCCAGTGTCGTTTTGCCTGATCCGGACTGCCCGACCAGCGCCACGATCTCGCCCCGCCCGATCGTCAGGTTCACCCCGTCGACCGCGCGCGTCCGGCCGTAATCCACGACCAGATCCCGCACCTGCAGCAACGGCTGCGGCGCCGGAGCGGGCTCGGCCCAGCGGTGCGCCGGGTCACCGATCACCGGGAACGCCGCCGTCAACGCCGCGGTGTGCGGGTGCCGCGGGTTCGCGATCACCTCACGGGTGCGGCCGCGTTCGACCAGCTCTCCGCGATGCATCACCGCGAGGTCGTCGCACGTCTGCGCCAGCACCGACAGGTCGTGGCTGATCATCAGCAACCCGAGGTCCTGCTCGCGGACCAGCCGTGTCATCAATGCCAGCACCTGGGCCTGCACCACGACGTCGAGCGCGGTGGTCGGCTCGTCCGCGACGACCAGGCGTGGTCCGCACGCCAGCGCCATCGCGATCATGACCCGCTGCTTCTGCCCGCCCGAGAGCTCGTGCGGATACGCCCGCGCCTTCTCCCGGGGCAGTTCGACCTGCTCCAGCAGATCTAGAACGCTGCCGTCGACGCCGTGCAGGCGCATCGGCTCGGCGATCTGGTCACCGACGCGCTGCACCGGGTTGAGCGAGTGCATCGCGCCCTGGAACACGATCGACGCCGCCGCCCACCGCACCGCCCGCAACCGGCCCCACGACATCGTCGCCACGTCGTCGCCGTCGAGCAGGATCTCGCCGGTCACGCTCGCCGCCCTGGGCAGCAGCCGCAGCACCGACATCGCCACCGTCGACTTGCCCGACCCCGACTCACCCGCGAGCCCGAGCGTCTGACCGGGCGCAAGAGCGAGGTTCACGTCGTTGACGACGCATTTCGGTCCGTAGTGGACGGTGAGGTTCTTCAACTCCAGCAAGGGGTTCACCTCTTCGGCGTCACGACGGCTTCAAGGGCGCGCCCGACGAGCGTGAACGCCAGCACCACCACCACGATCGCGAGACCCGGCGGCAGCAGGAACCACCACGCCCGCTGCGGCACCGCCCCGTGCAACTGCGCCTGGTGCAGCATCGCGCCCCACGAGATCCGCGTCGGATCACCCAGCCCCAGAAACGCCAGCGTCGACTCCGCCACGATCGCCGACGCCACCGCCAGCGTCGCGTTGACCAGCACCAACGGCACCACCGACGGCAGCACGTGCCGTCCGATCACGTGCGTGTGGCCGCCGCCCAGGGCTCGTGCGCGTTCCACGAACGGACGGGCCTCGATCGTCAGCGTCTGCGCCCGCACCATCCGTGCCGTCGCCGGCCAGCTCGTCAGCCCGATCGCCAGGATGATCGTGCCCAGCCCACGCGGCAGCACCGTCGACAACGCGATCGCCAGCACCAGCGCAGGCAGCACCAGGAAGAAGTCCGTGACCCGCAGCAACGCCCCCGCCAGCAGTCCGCCGAAGTGACCGCTCACGATGCCGGCGAGCGTGCCGATGCCGACCGCGAGCACCGCCGCCGTCAGCCCGACGAACAACGACGTCCCCGTGCCCTGCGCCATCAGCAACGCCACCGAGCGTCCCGTGTGGTCGGTGCCCAGCCAGTGCCCGGCACCCGGTGGCTGCCACGCGCCGTCCGTCACACGGGTGACGTCGAGGGCGTCGGCGGGAATCAGCAACGGCGCGAGCAGGGCGATCAGCGCGGCCACGGCCAGCACCGCCGCACCGGCCACCCCGGCGCGCTGCGCCAGGAACCCCGAGTCGACTTTCCTCATACGACCTTCACCCGTGGATCCAGGACCCCGTGCAGCAGGTCCGCGAGCAGGTTCATCACCACGACCGCGCTCGCCGTCACCACCAGCAACCCCTGCAACAGCAGGTAGTCCGGCCCGGTCAGCGCGTCGTAGAACAACAACCCCAGGCCGGGCCAGGAGAACACCGTCTCCGTCGTGATCGCCCCGGCCACCACCAGCCCGAACCGCAGGAACACCAGCGTGATCGCCGGAAGCACCGCGTTCGGCACGGCATGACGGCGCCGCACCAGGTCGTCCCGCAGGCCCTTCGCGCGCGCCGTCGTCAGGTAGGGGGCGTGCATCTCCTCCAGCAACGACGACCGCATGACCAGCATGTACTCCGCGCACACCACCGCGACCAGCGTGATCGACGGCAGCACCAGGTGATGACCGACGTCGAGCGCCTGCGACACGAAGTCCGGCGCCGTGTCGGTGTCACGCATGCCCCGCGACGGGAACAGATCCCCCGTCACCATCATCAGCAGCATGCCGAGCCAGAACGTCGGCACCGCCCACAACGTCAGCGACGCCCCCGTCGTGACCCGGTCGAAGCCCGAGTCACGACGCCACGCCGCCCGCACCCCGAGCCACAGCCCCAGCCCCACCGCGATCACGGTCGCCGTGCCGACCAGCAGCAACGTCGGACCGAGGCGCTCGAGGATCACGTCCGCGACAGGCCTGCGGAACGTGAACGACGTCCCCAGATCACCGTGCAGCAGCGAGGTGAGGTAGTTCCAGAACTGCTCGTGCAACGGACGGTCCAGGCCGAACTGCGCGCGCAGTTCGGCCTGCATCGCCGCCGTGGTCGGACGGCCGCGCGTCATCGAGACCACGGGGTCGCCGGGCACCACCCGGAACAGGAAGAAACCCAGCACCGCCACCATCATCAGGCTGAGCGCGGCACCACCGAACCGACCGGCCAGACGCACCTACTCGCGCTCCCCCGCCGTGGCGTTGCGCCGCCGCGCCATCACGACCACCGCCGCCACCAGCACGGCGATCAGCGCACCTCCCAGCGCCAGCCCGACCCACCGGCTGCCCTGGGCCTGCACGGCCCGCTGCGCGGGTTCGGCGCCGTAGTAGCCCCACATGCCGTTCTGCGCCATGATCACGCCGCCCTGCGCGGGCTGCGTCGTGAACTTCGCGAAGTGATCGGACCGGTAGCCCTCCAGCGCGTTCTCGTACGCCAGCACCACCGCGGGCACCTGGTCGTAGAAGCGGGCCTGCATCTCCTTGACGATCGCGACGCGCTCGGCCTCGTCGAACTCCGAGAGCTGCTCGGCGTAGAGCTTGTCGTAGGTCTCGTCGCAGAAGTAGGCGTCGGTCGTGCCGCCCTTGCCGTCCGCGCCCGGCCGTTGCCCGCAGGTGTGCAGGCTCAGGATGAAGTCCGGGTCGATGTTCGTCGCCCAGCCCGAGAACGCCAGGTCGTAGGTGGCGGCGGTGGTCGCCTCGTTGAGCTGGTTGTCCGACACCAGCCGCACGTCCAGCGGGATGCCGATGTCGCTCATCGACCGCTTGAGGTACTCGCTGGCCTGCTCGTCGTACGCCCGCCCCGCGCGCCCGATGAGCCTGAGCGGGAAGCGGGTGCCGTCGGCCTTGCGCGGGAAACCGGCTGCGTCCAGTGCCGCGTTGGCCGCGGCCGGGTCGAACTTGCGCAGCTCGGATTCGCTGGGCTGCCAGTGCCACTTGCCGAACACCGGCGGCACCAGACCCGCGCCCTTCTCCGCATATCCGAGGTTCACCCGCTGCACGAGGGCGTCGAGGTCGATGGCCTGCGCGATCGCCCGCCGCACCCGCACGTCCTTGAGCGCCGGGTTGCCGTCGCCGATCGGCTCACCGGTGCGGGTCTGCGCACCGGGGTTGATCATCAACTCGGTGAAGCGGCGGCCCTGCGCCTTGTTGCGGGTCACGCCCGCCTTGCCCTGCAGCGAGTCGAACTGGGCCGGCGCCATCCGGTTGACCAGGTCGACCTCGCCCTTGCCCAGCGCCTGCACCGCGGCGTCGGAGTTCTGGAAGTACACGAAGTGCAGCTCGTCGAACTTCGCCGCGCCGCGCCAGTAGTTCTTGTTGGCCTTGAGCTTGATGAACTGCCCCGGCACGTGCTCGGTGAGCACGAACGGGCCGGAGCCCACGACCGGCATCTGGTCGTTGGCGTAGTCCTTGATGCTGCCGACCTTCTCCCACACGTGCTTGGGCACGATCGGGACGTCCAGCGCGAGCATCGTCACCTGTGGCGTCTTGGTGTGGATGACGACGGTGCGGTCGTTGGCCGCGGAGACGTGCTGGAAGTTGCTGACGAAGCTGCCGTTCGCGGTCCTGGCGACCGGGTCGGTCAGCATCAGGTTGTACGTGAACGCGACGTCGTGCGCGGTGATCGGCATGCCGTCGGACCACTTCTTGCCCTCGGGAATCGTGAAGTTCCAGGTGAGCTTGTCTGGCGAGCGCGTCCAGTTGTTCGCCAGCCCGTCGGTCACCGTCTGATCCGCCGCGGTGTACGCGGTCAGGTAGTCGTACATCAACCGGCCGATCTCGGTGCTCGACTGGAACACCGCGAGGAACGGGTTCATCGAGTCGATCTGCTGCACGATCGCGACCTTCAGAATGACCGGCGCCTGTGCCGTCACCGGAGGTGCCGCCAACCCCAATGTCGTTGCCATGACAAGCAACGCGCACAACTTCACCCGCACGAAAACCCCTCTTCCCCAGCAGCCCACCGCTAACTTACCGAGATGTGCGGATCATGATCTCGGCGGACATGGAAGGCGCCACCGGAGTCACCTGGACCGGGGACGTCATCCCCGGTACTGAGCAATGGCAACGGTTCCGGCGCCTGTTCACAGCGGACGTCAACGCCTGCGTCAGCGGCCTGGTCGCGGGCGGGGCACAGCAGGTGATCGTCAACGAGGCGCATTCCTCGCAACGCAACCTCCTGCTCGAAGACCTCCACGACCAGGCGCGAATGCTCACCGGCCGGCACAAGCCGCTGTCGATGATGCAAGGTATCGACTCCGATGTGGACGGAGTGGTTCTTCTCGGCTACCACACGGGTGCGGGCTCACGGGGCGTGCTCGCCCACACCTACATGGAGAACTCCATCACCGGCGTGTGGCTCGACGGCGTCCTCGCCTCCGAAGGGCGCCTCAACGCCGCATTGGCCGCCGAGTACGGCGTTCCCGTGCTGCTCGTGACCGGTGACGACCTGACGTGTGAGGACGCCGCGTCCTACGCGGCCGGGGCGCGGACGGTGGCGGTCAAGGAGTGCGTGTCGCGGTACGCGGCCGTGTGCCTGCCACCGGCGGTGACTTCTTCACAGATCACAGAAGCCGCCACCGCCGCGATGGCCTCGGCCGGGCGTTCGGACGCTGTCGTGGCGCCGCACCGCATCGAGGTCGAGTTCGACGCCTCGCACCTGGCCGAGGCCGCCGCCGTCGTACCGACAGTGGACCTGATCGGGGTGCGCCGCGTCGGGTTCGACGCGGTCTCCATGACCGAGGCGATGAAGGCGTTCAAGGTCGTCACCCACATCGCCGGGGCCGCGATCGAGGACGTCTACGGCTGATCACAGGCCGGCGAGAGCGAGCAGCCGTTCCATTCGCGCCTCGGGCAGCCGCGGTGAGGACGCCGCCGCGTGCACGGTCCGCTCGTCCCCGTCGTCGAGCAACGCGACCAGCGCCTCCACGGGCAGGTTGCGGTGGCCGGCGACCGCGTGCCGCACCTCGGCGTCGGGATCGGCGGCCAACCGGGCGGCGATCCCGACGGGCAGATCCGGGTCGCGCGGCGCCAGGCACCGCATCCGCGGGTCGGGGTCGGTGGCGAACCGGCGCAACACCTCCGCGGGGAACATCAGCTCGTCCGCCGGCCGCCACGGGGTGTACTTCGCGCTCGAAGGACTGAACTCGCGGTCGAGGCGCTCCGCCGTCACCACGTCCACCAGGTGCGGGGCACGCCGGGCCATCGTCGAGCGGACGTCGTACTCGTCGTCGGCGAGCAGCCGGGCGACCACCTCCGGGGGCAGTGGCTGCCCGCTGGAGGCCGCCGAGACGCGAAAGCAGGGATACGGGGAGTCGACGTGCGGCAACGGGTCGGCGCACACCCAGGGAAGGCGCAGCATCCGCAGCTCGCCGAGCACCAGCATCCGTTCGATCCGCGCTCCGTCCTCGCCGGCGAAGCCCAGCGAGTGGGGCCCGGCCAGGAGCTGTGCGTGCAGGGCTGAGCGCAGCGGTGCGGGGGTGTCCTCCCGCCCGAAGACCGCGAGCCTGACCCATGCGTTCGGATCCGTGCCGAGCGCGTCGCGCAGCTCGGACGGCAACCGCGGGTGCTTGGCCAGCTCCACCCGCACGTCCGCGTCGGGGTCCTGGGAGAGCCGGCGCGCCGTCTGCTCGTCGAGGGCGAGGTGCCGGACCACCCCGGCCCTGGTGACCGGATCGGCGAGCAGGGCGGGGATCAGGTCGGGCGGTGGCGCCGGGTGCGGCAGACCGGCGTGGTGGGCCGGGCACGCCGCCTCACGGACCTCGTCGTGCGGGTCGGTCAGCAAGGCGCGCCGCACGTGCTCGGGTGCGGCGGGCCAGTAGCGGGCCAGCGCCCCCCTGACCTCGTCGCTCGGGTCGGTCGCGAGACGTGCCCGCAGGTCGTCCGGCATGGCGGCGTTCTCCGCGAGGTACGCGCGGGTCGTCGGCTCGGGGTCGGCCAGCAGCAACTCGAACACCTCGCGCGGGGCGCCCTGATCGCAGCCCATCGCGACACTGGCCCGCACGGAGGCGTTGGGGTGGTGTGCCAGCCGAAGCCGGACCGAGCCGGGCAGACGGTCGTTGAGCGCCAGCGAGCGCAGCAGCCGGGGCCGGTCCGCGGCGATCATCTCGTCGATCAGTCCGGCGGTGAGGTCCGGCCGCTTCCCGACCGCGTCCGGTCCCTGCCGGTGGGCGATCAGGCGGCGGATCATGCCCTCGGGCAGCGCCGGGTTGAGCGCGAGCCCCTCCAGGGCCATCTGCAGGTGCACCGGCGTCCCCCCATCGATCGGCACAGGGCTGCAACAATTCCACGCTGGGCGTCCGGATACGGTGGCATTCATGCCGCTGGACGTCGCGCAGGTGTGCGCACAGCTGATCCGCTTCGACACCACCAACCGCGGTGGCGGTGATTCCGCCGGCGAGCGGGAGGCCGCCGAGCACGTCGCGGCGCTGCTGCAGGACAGCGGCGTGCGGCCGACGCTGCTCGAACCGGCCCCGCGGCGCACCAACGTCCTCGCGCGCATCCCCGGCACCGATCCGTCGCTGCCCGCCGTGCTGGTCCAGTCGCACCTCGACGTCGTGCCCGCCGATCCCGCCGAGTGGAGCTTCGACCCGTTCGCCGGAGAGATCCGCGACGGGTTCGTCCACGGCCGGGGCGCCGTGGACATGAAGGACATGGCCGCCATGACGCTGGCCGTGATCCACCGCTGGCACGAAGAAGGGCGCCGTCCGCGCCGTGACGTCGTGCTGGCGTTCGTCGCCGACGAGGAGGCCCAGGGCGCCTACGGGGCGCATTGGCTCGTGGAGCACCACGCCGCTCACTTCGCGGGTGTCGAGGCGGCGATCAGCGAGTCCGGCGCGTTCTCCTACGACGTCGACGGGGTGCGGCTGTACCCGATCGGCACCGCCGAGCGCGGCACGTCGCACATGAAGCTCACCGCCACCGGCCGAGCCGGGCACGGGTCGCGGCGCAACGACCAGAACGCGGTGACCGCGCTGGTCACGTCACTGGCGCGGATCGCGGCGTTCGAACACCCCGTGCGGCTCACGCCGACCGTCGAGGCGTTCCTCGTGGGCGCAGGCAAGGCGCTGGGGGTGGAGGTGGACCTGGACGACGTCGACGGCACCCTCACCCGCCTCGGCCCGGCCGCGAAGCTGGCCGAGAACACCGTGCGCTGCTCGGCCACGCCGACGATGCTGCAGGCCGGCTACAAGGTCAACGTCATCCCCGGCACCGCCACCGCGCAGCTCGACGTCCGCACGCTGCCCGGCACCGTCGACGAACTCGCCGCCACCATCGACTCGCTGCTCTCCCCCGGCGTGACCCGCGAGGTCCTCGAGGACCAGCCGCCCGTCGAGGCACCCGTCGACACGCCGTGGTTCACCGCCATGGCCGACGCCCTGCGCGACGAGGACCCCGCCGCGGCCGTCGTGCCGTACTGCCTGGGCGGCGGCACCGACGCCAAGGCGTTCAGCCGGCTCGGCATCCACTGCTACGGCTTCTCGCCACTGCAACTGCCCGTGGGCTTCGACTACCGCGCGATGGCGCACGGCGTCGACGAACGCGTCCCCGTCGCGGGCCTGGAGTTCGGTGCACGCGTCCTAGACCGATTCCTGTCGAGCTGACCGCCGCTCGACGAGCTCCTGCACCGCGCTGGGCAGCGTCGTCTCGAAGTCGATCAGCTTCGCCCACGTCGGCGTCACCACGATCCGCACCATGCCGTCGTAGAGCGACCGCACCTCGCGCTCCCACTCCACCCGCTGCTCCGGCGACATGTCGTAGCTGCCGTTCATCTGCAGGTACTCCTCCGGGATGCCCTCGACCTCGTCCAGCTCGACCGTGCCGCGGATCAGCAGGATCTTCGGCGGGTGCACCTCGGTGTCGATCGTCAGCGCCACCACCGGGTTCGCCCACAACGCGTGCAGCTTCGGCGCGTTCGTCGAGGTGCACAGCACGATGTGCTCGCCGTTCCAGGTGTGCGCGATCGGAACCGCGCGCGGCGTGCCGTCCTTGGCCACGTACGCCATCCGCAGCATGTCGCGGTGCAGCAGCTCCTTGCTGTACGGCCGGTTCAGCACCTCGGTGATCTCGCTCTGCGTCATCGTCGTCATGCCCCGGGGACGGAGCCGCGACGACGTTCTCGACATCCCCGCCCAAGATTTTTTCTAGCGGGGTGGCAGCGGCAGCTCCATGGCGGGCAGGCCGTCGATGCTCGCGTTGTTGTAGGGCTTCTTGTTCGTGTACTCGCGGAACTCCTCGTCGCTCTTGCGGCCGAAGTAGTCCGCGTGCAGGTCCCGCTCCGAGCGGTAGTCCATGAACGGCACCGCGAACCCGCAGGTGTCGCTGATCAGCTCCGCCGTCACCACGATCACCGCCCGCAGCGCCGGCCCGTCCGCCTCCCCGAACCCGGCCACCAGCTCGGCGAAGCGCGGGTCGTCGCGGAACACCGGCTCACCCCGGCCGTGCACGCGCACGATGTTCGGCGGCCCCTCGAACGCGCACCACATCAGCGTGACGCGGCCGTTCTCCCGCAGATGCGCGATCGTCTCGGCATGGCTGCCACCGAAGTCGAGGTAGGCCACCGTGCGGTCGTCGAGGATCCGCAACGTCCCCTGCCGGCCCTTGGGCGAGAGGTTGACGTGCCCGTCACCCGCCAGCGGAGCACTCGCCACGAAGAACACCTTCTGGTTCTCGATGAACTCCTGCAGCCGCGGCTCGATCCGCTCGTATTCCTTACCCATGCGAAGCAGTATCGATCGCCTCGCGGAACCTGTCAGCCACCTTTCCCAGGTGGTGAACGAGCTCCGGCGGCCCGTCGACGGAGAACCCGCACCCCAGCACGCCCAGGTACACGGCCAGCATCTCCACCGTGTCCGCCCCGGCTGTCAACCGGCACGACGACTCGCCCGTCGCCTCCACCAGCGCCGCCGGGACCGCGGGGAGAACCTCGGCCCGGAACGGCATCCGCTCGCTGCTCGACCCCGCTCACGAGGCCGAGCACTGGACGGAGTGCGACCGCGTCGGCCACTTCCCGGCCAGCGAGGTGCCCGACCTCTACGTGGCCGACGTCCGCAAGTACTTCTCCGCCCACCAGCAGGCCGAGTTCCACTGACCACGCCCGGCTGATCGTGTGCCGGGGACGCTCCTGGGGGGTGTGTCCCCGGCACACGATCACGCCTGGCCCGAGGCCTTCCGCGCTTCCAGCTCCACACGGTCCCAGTGGGCTTGCCAGTCCTGCTGCGGCAGGTTCGAGTTGTTCGCGCGCAGCCCGGCGACCCCGTCGAGTCCCTCGCGCAGGATGTCCGCGTGCCCGGCGTGCCGGTTCACCTCGGCGATCTCGTGGATGAGCAGCAGGTGCAGCGTCACGTACTTGCGCTCCTCCGGCCACCACGGCACCACACCGGGCGCGTCCAGCGGCAGCTCCTCGATGCTGGTGTCGGCGAAGGCCGTGGCCCGCGCGAACAACGCCAGCACGTCCTCACGCGACTCCTCCGCGGTGGCGAACATGTCCGAGTTCGGGTCAGCGTCGACGTCGAACGGCAGCTTCTCGGGGAACGGCCGGCCCAGGCAGTCGCCGAAGTAGCCCGCCTCGACCCCGGCCAGGTGCTTGACCAGGCCCAGCAGGTTCGTGCCCGTCGGCGTCAACGGGCGGCGCACGTCGTACTCGGACAGGCCGTCGAGCTTCCACAGCAACGCCTCGCGGGCGACCTTCAGATAGCGGTGCAGGTCGGCTTTCGGATCAGAGGCCATGCCCGTCACCCTGGCAGAACCCGGTCCGCGGTGGCGGCGATTTCCTCCAGCCGGGCGCGGTGCCCGTCCCACCACCCGGCGGGCACCGACGGCATGTTCGTGTTGCCGTCCTGCATGCCCGTCGCGCCGTCGATCAGCTCCCGCACCACGTCCGCGTGCCCGGCGTGCCGGTGCAGCTCGATCGACACCTGCACCAGGACCTGCCGCAACGTCACCTCACGCCGGCCCTCCGACCACCACGACACCCGGCCCGGCGCGTCCAGCGGCAGCGCGGCGATCGTCGCGTCGGCGAACTCCCGCACCCGCCCGTAGAAGGCGACGACCGACTCCCGTGACTCGCCGACGTCGGCGAACATGTCCGACGCCGGCAGGGCGTCCGCCGTCGACCAGAGCGGCGGATCGGGGAACGGCCGGTCGAACACGCGCCCGAAGTAGTTGAGCTCCACCCCGGCCGCGTGCTTCACCAGCCCCAGCAGGTTCGTGCCCGTCGGCGTCAACGGCCGCCGCGCGTCGTACTCCGACAGGCCCTCGAGTTTCCACAGCAACGCGTTGCGCGCTGCGGTCAGATACCGGTGCAGCAGTGCCTTTTCGTCCACACCGAGCAGCGTCTCAGACGGCACCGACAGTTCTGAGCACCAGTAGATCCAGGTGATCCACGACGGGCCCCGTTTCGACCGCGGCCGCGGTCAGCAACCGCTTCCGGCCTCGTTCGAACTCCTCGGCCGACAGCGACCGCAGCAGTGTGTCCGCCTCCTGCCGCAACGTCGACGCCTTGTCCGCCAACGACACCGCCGTCACCTGCGGGACCGCCTCCAGCCGCCGCACCGCGAACCCCATGCCGTCCGCCACCTCGGTGACCGTCGGGAACCCGGACAGCGCCCGCACCGCCTCGGGGAAGAACCGGAACAGGCCGATCCCGCCGTGCCGTTCCCGGAACAGCGAACGCAGCACCACCACACCGCCCGGACGCAGCACCCGCCGCAACTCCACCCCGGCCGCGGCCAGATCGCGGACGTGATGCACGACCGTCGACATCCACACCACGTCCACCGACGCGTCCGGCACCGGAATCGCGCACGCGTCCCCGGTGAGCATCGGCAGACCCGACGCCGAGCGCATGTCGGCGGACGGTTCCACCGCGACCACGGACACGTCCGGGAACCACTCCGTGAACGCCCGCACGAACAACCCCGTCCCGGCCCCCAGGTCCAGCACCGTGCGTCCCGGCACGAAGTACGGTGCGACCGCGTCCCGCCACGACGACAACCCCTCGATCGAAATCTCGCGTGCCACCCGGTATGAGCCGGCCTCCACTGCGTCGTAGCGCGTCATCCCACCATGTAACGCCATACGGATGGCGGGATGACAGCGTGCCTTCACACGCACTACACATTGCGGAGCCATGTCCCTGCCGTGGTACGAAAGGGTTGCCCTGCATGCGAAAGAGCCATCTCAGACCCCTGATCGGGGTCACCGTCGCCGCGAGCGTCGTGTTCGCCATGGGAGGCGTGCCCACCGGCGCGGCCCCCGGCGCTCAGGAAACGACGACGAACTACCAGGTCAGCGACGTCCGCACCGCTGAACAGCGCTCCAAGCTCGCGAAGTCCGGCGCCGCGATCGACTCGGTCGAGGAGCACGGCATCGTCGTGATCACCGCGACCGCGCGCGAGGTCAAGAACCTCAAGGCGCAAGGGTTCGAGGTCACCGAGCTGCCCAAGCGGATGGAGGCGAACTCGGCCGTCGGCCCGTTCGACTTCCCCGCGGCGGACTCGAACTACCACAACTACGCCGAGATGACGACGGAGATCAACAACGCCGTCGCGGCGTACCCGAACCTGATCAGCAAGCAGGTCATCGGCAAGTCCTACGAGAACCGCGACATCGTCGCCCTCAAGATCAGCGACAACGTCGGCGTCGACGAGAACGAGCCGGAGGTGCTGTTCACGCACCACCAGCACGCCCGTGAGCACCTCACCGTCGAGATGGCGCTGTATCTGATCAACCAGTTCACGACCCAGTACGCGTCCGACGCGCGCATCAAGGGCCTCGTGGACACCCGCGAGATCTGGATCATCCCGGACGTCAACCCCGACGGCGGCGAGTACGACATCGCGACCGGCAGCTACCGGTCCTGGCGCAAGAACCGGCAGCCCAACGCCGGTTCGGCCAACGTCGGCACCGACCTCAACCGCAACTGGGGCTACAAGTGGGGCTGCTGCGGCGGTTCCAGCGGCAGCACCGGTTCCGACACCTACCGCGGGCCGAGCGCGGAGTCCGCGCCCGAGGTCAAGGTCGTGGCCGACTTCGTGCGCGGCCGCAACGTCGGTGGCAAGCAGCAGATCGGCGCGTCCATCGACTTCCACACCTACAGCGAGCTCATCCTGTGGCCGTGGGGCTGGACCTACGACGACGTCGCACCGGGCCTGACCCAGGACCAGCGCGACACGTTCGCCACCATCGGCCAGCAGATGGCGGCCAGCAACAACTACACGCCCGAGCAGTCCAGCGACCTGTACATCACCGACGGGTCGATCCCCGACTGGCTGTGGGGCACGCAGGGCATCTTCGCCTACACCTTCGAGATGTACCCCGGCAGCGCCGGCGGTGGCGGCTTCTACCCGCCCGACGAGGTGATCCCGGCGCAGACCGCCCGCAACAAGGAGGCCGTGCTGCAGCTGCTGGAACGCGCCGACTGCCCGTACGAGGCCATCGGCAAGGAAGCGCAGTACTGCGGCGTCACCCCGCCCAACCCGGGCAAGTTCTTCGAGAACGCCGCGGACTTCCAGATCAGGGACAACACCACGATCAACTCCCCGATCACGGTGGCCGAGGTGACCGGCAACGCGCCGTCGACCCTCAAGGTCGCGGTGGACATCAAGCACACCTACCAGGGTGACCTGAAGGTGGACCTGGTGGCGCCGGACGGCACCGTCTACGTCCTGCACAACCGCGCGGGCGGCGGCACGGACAACATCAACACCACCTACACCGTCAACGCCTCCAGCGAGGTCGCCAACGGCACCTGGCAGCTGCGGGTCAACGACAACGCCAACCAGGACACCGGGTTCCTCGACAAGTGGAGCCTGCAGTTCTAGTTCGGTGAGTCAGGGCGCCGGTACGCCGGCGCCCTGACGCCCGTAGTCCTTCACGCGCATCGAGTCGTGCATCCGCACGCCCTTCGAGTTCAGCTTCGCCAGCGGCCGCACCACCCACGACGGCAACGACGTCAGCAGCTGCGCGCCTCGCACGAGCGCCGACACACCCAGCCGGGTGGACGGGATCAGCGTCTTCGCCACACCGAGCGCGAACGCCCTGCTGCGATGCACGATGTCGCGCATCTCGTGCTCGTACCGCGCGAACGCCGCCTCGTGGTCCGAACCCGCCGAGAGTTCGCCCGCCAGCACGTACGCGCCCAGCACCGCGAGGCTCGTGCTGCCGCCGATCGCCGGGCCGGGGCAGTAGGCCGCGTCGCCGACCAGCGCCACCCGTCCGCGTGACCACGTGTCCTCGCGCAGCTGGGTGATCGAGTCGAAGTAGAACGCCCCGTCGCCGTCCAGGTGCTCCAGCCACGAGTCGACCTCGGGATGCAGCGACGTGAACGCCTCGCGCAGCAGTTGCTTCTGCCGTGCCACGTCCCGGTGGTGGTAGGTGAGCTCGGGCGAGCGGAACAGGAACACCGCGCGTGCGTCGTCCAGGTGCCGTGCGCCGTACACCGCCGCCGTGCGCCCAGGCCCGATGTGCCCGGTCATCTCACCCGGCACGCCCAAGTCCTTCGGCACGGACGACACGGCCAGATACGCGCCCACGAACGTCTTGTCGACCTCACCGAACACGAGCCGCCGCACGTTCGAGTGCAGCCCGTCCGCCCCGATGACCAGGTCGAACCGCCGCGGCGCACCGGCCTCGAAGCTCACCTCGTCACCGATGGACGTGATCGAGTCGCCGAACACGTACTCGACGTCCGCGCGCGTGGCGTCGTAGTAGATCTCGCTCAGGTCGTCGCGCATGACCTCCACGTGCCGGTCCGACGCGGCCGCGAACAGCTTCGTCACGTCGGCGCTGATCGGCTTGCGCGTGCCTTCCCGCAGGTACGTCAGCCGCGTGGTCCCGGTCGCCAGCGCCTCGACGCGCGGCAGCACACCCATGCGTTCGGAGATGTCCATCGCCGGCTTGAACAGATCGACCGCGTGCCCGCCGGTCTTGCGCAGCACCGGCGACCGCTCGACCACCGTCACCTCGTGCCCGTACCGCGTGAGCCAGTAGGCCAGCACCGGACCGGCGACGCTGGCCCCGGAAACGAGAACTCGCACGTCACACCCCCTTACTTAACGGTCGGTAAGTGAACTGCCGCGAGCCTACACCCGTGACTTACCGATCGTTAAGTAAGATTCGGCGCGTGGCCAAGTCCGACACCAAGCAGCGGATCCTGCAGACCGCGCGCGAGCTGTTCGCCTCCCAGGGCGTGCAGCAGACCAGCCTGCAGGAGATCGCCGACCGCCTCGGCATCACCAAACCCGCGCTCTACTACCACTTCGCCTCACGCGAAGAGCTCATCCGCAGCATCGTCACCCCGCTGCTCGACGACGGCGAGGGATTCCTCGCACGCATGGAGGAACGCGCCGAGGTAGAGCCGCTGGAACTGGTCGAGGGCTTCTTCGACTTCCACCACCGCCACCGCAAGGACATGATGCTGCTGCTCACCGAGCTGACCACGCTCGCGGAGCTCGGCCTGATCGACGTCGTGCTGTCCTGGCGCGCCCGCCTCACCTGCCTCGTGTTCGGCCCGGACGCGACGCTCGAACAGCAGACCAGGGCGGTGCTGGCGTTCGGCGGCATGCAGGACTGCACCATGCAGTTCCCCGACACCCCCGTCGACGAACTGCGCGCGGCGACCGTGACGGCCGCGTGCGCGGCCCTGGGGATCGACTAGACGCTCCACACCGCAACCCTTGCCGGCCAACGGGGTCGCCGATGCGCCCGGCGGCGTCAAAAGCCGCCGTTCGGTCGCTGTCGGCCGGCGTTCAGGTGGACGAACATCACGCGATGGCCCTTCGCCGCGCATGGGTGCTCCCGCTGACACCCATCGCCGTCGTACTGCTGATCGCGGTCGCCCTCGTCCCGGTCACCGGCGAGCACCCCGCCTGGCCGCTCGCCGTCCTGGCCGCCGCTCTCGTTCTCGCGGCAGTGATCTCGGCCGCGGCCGGACGCGTCTCCGGTGAACCCGCCGAACGACCGTGGGCGATGGCCATCGGCACCGGCCTGCTCACCGTCGTCACGCCGTTCGCGGTCAGCGGCCTGCTGAACGGGCCGGCGACCGCGTTGATCGTCCTGCCCTGGCTGGCCTTGGGCCTCGGTGCGGGGTACTGGCAGTTGCAGCTGTGCGAGGGAGCGCGATCACGCCCCCTGCACGCCGCCATAGGATTCGGCTACACCTTCGTTTTCATCGCCGTGACGCTGCTGCTCGCAGTGGTGTCCGCGCGGCTCGTTGACTAGATGAGAACGGACTCTCGAAACCGCTCTTGGCTCGGCTGAGCGCGGGGTAGGGTCCGGACACCGATTAACCGCCGGGAGAGACATGCGCGCCGTCGAGATCAGACCTGGGGTCCGGATCCGCTGGGTCGAAGTGCCGGGCGCCTCGCCCGCACGCGTCTACCTGCACGGACTGGGCGCCTCGTCGGCTCCGTACTACGCCGAAGCCGTCGCGCACCCGCTGCTGGCCGGGCGCCGCAGCCTGATGATGGACCTGCTCGGGTTCGGCATCAGCGACCGGCCCAGCGGCTTCGCCTACTCGCTGGAGGGCCACGCCGACGCCCTCGCCGTGGCACTGGCCAAGATCGGGCTGCGCCGCAGCGAGATCATCGGCCACAGCATGGGCGGCGCCGTCGCCATCGTGCTCGCCGCGCGTCACCCCGAGATGGTGCGCTCGCTCGTGCTCGTCGACCCCCACATCGACCCGCACACCCCGTCGCTCGGCGCGCCCGGCAGCCGGGGCATCGCCGCCTACGGGGAAGCGGACTTCCTGAGCCACGGCTTCGACCGCGTGCTGCGCGACGTGGGCCCGCACTGGGCGGCCACCATGCGCATGGCCGGTCGCGAGGCCCTCTACCGCAGCGCGGTCGACCTCGTGCGCGGCACCTCGCCGACGATGCGGAAGTTGTTGCTGGAGCTGGAGATCCCGCGTGTCTTCCTGCACCCGGAGGACGCGCCGCCCAGCGGTGGCCGCGAGCTCGCCGCGTCCGGTGTCCAGCTCGTCTCCGTGCCGAACACCGGTCACAACATCATGATCGACAACGTCGAGGGCTTCGCGCGCGCCGTCGCCCAGCAGCGTCTGTCGGTCTAGTCCAGCTCACGGGCGATCGCGCCGGTCAGCAGTTCCCGCGCGCGGTCCAGGGTCAGCGAGCCGCTGTGCCAGCGCTCGCTCAGACCCTCGACGAGCGCGGTGAGCCGTTCGGCGGCCGCCGCCGCGTCGAGGCCGGGATTCGCTTGGCGCAGCAGGGTTTCGACGTCGGAGTTCCACGCCTCGGTGGCCGTGCGCAACGTCGCGCGCAGCTCCTCGTGGAACGCCGCGCTGGCCCGCAGCTCACCCCACGCGACGCTCGTCTCCCGCACGTGCGCGTCGTCCTGCAGCTCGTCCAGGAGCATCCGCTCGACCTGGGTGCGCGGATCACCGGACTCCGCGCCGCCGGTGTAGGACCGCGCCCGGTCGTTCACGTGCTCCAGCGCCGCCCGCAGAATCCCGGCACGGTCCTTGAAGTGGTAGTAGATCAACGCCGTGGACACCCCGGCCTCGGCCGCGAGCTTCTCGACGCGCAACCCGCGCACGCCGTCCTGCGCGATCACCCGCACCGCGGCCTCGAGCATCCCGATCCTGCGCTCCGACAAGACGATGTCCTTCCTAACGGGGTTCCTGCTGCGTGGTGCAGTGGATGCCACCACCGCCCGACGCGATGCCGTCGATGTTGATCTGCACCACCGCACGTCCGGGGAACAGCCGCTCCAGCGTCGCCTTCGCCGCCGCGTCCGCCCGCCGGTCACCGAACTCCGGCCCGACCACCGCGCCGTTGCAGACGTAGAAGTTGACGTACCCGGCCGCGAAGTCCTCGTCGCGCACCCGCACCGTCTCCGGACCCTCCAGCACCTCGACCCGCAGCGGCCTGCCCGCGGCGTCGGTCGCGGCGCGCAGGATCTCCAGGTGGCGGCGCGTCACGTCGTGGTCGAACGACTCGGGGTCGTTGTCCAGCCCCGCCACCACCACACCGGGACCGGCGAAGCGCGCGTAGAAGTCCGTGTGGCCGTCGGTGATGTCCCGCCCGGCGATGCCCGGCAGCCAGATCACCTTCCTGATCCCGAGCAGGTGTGCGAGCTCCTGCTCGACGTCGGACTTCGTCCAGCCCCGGTTGCGGTTGCCGTTGAGCACGCAGCTCTCCGTGATGATCGCCGTGCCCTCACCGTCGACCTCCAGCGCGCCGCCCTCCAGCACCAGATCCGTGCGCACCCGCTGCGCACCGGCCTGACCAGCGACGAATCCCGCGACCCTCGCGTCACGGCGGTGCTCCTGCTTGCCGCCCCAGCCGTTGAAGTTGAAGTCGACCGCGCCGCCGCCGCGCACGAACACCGGACCGGTGTCACGCATCCACAGGTCGTCCAGTTCCGAGGTCACCAGCTCGACCCCCGGCAGCAACGACCGGGCGAGGTCGAGGTCCTCGGCGCGCACCAGCATCGACACCGGCTCGAACCGGGCGATCGTCGTCGCGATCGTGGCCTGGTCACGACGCACCTGGGGCAGCAGGTCCCGGCCCCAGATCCGCTCACTGGCCGCGAACGCCATCCACGTCCGCCGATGCGGCTGCCCCTCCTCGGGCATCACCCACGGCTTCTCGCTCGTGGTGGCACCGCCGGTCTCGCCCGCGCAGCCGGCGAGCAGACCGCTGATGGTCGCCGCGGCCGACTGCACGAAGTTGCGCCTGTTCATACCCCCACGGTAACCCTGACTGAAATTTCAGTCAAACTGTTCGCGCTGGTCAGGTCGCTGTCGAGATCAGCAATGCCGTCGTGAACGGCACAGTCGCAGCGGGCGCTGACACCGCCCCGGCAGTCAGCGGCGCCGGGCGGGCTCCGCCGACCAGTGCGAAGGCCGGGTCAGCGCGTCCGGCAGCTTCGTCCTCGCGTTGCCGCGCGCGGCGTTGACCTGCGGCTGGGTCAGGAACAGGCAGGTGCTCAGGTCCGCACCCGACAGGTCCGCGCCCCGCAGGTCGGCGCCGATCATGTCCGCCCGCGACAGGTCGGAGTTCGTCAGGTCCGCGCCGATCAGGTACGCGCCGCGGAAGTCCGCGCTGCCCAGGTTCTTGTTCCGCAGCCGCGCGCCGATCAGGTCCGCGCCCCGGTACGACTTCGCGCTGGAGCGCAGCCGTTCGCTGGTGCGCAGCAGCAGGACGTTCACCTTCGCCCGGATCTCCGCCACGTCGAGCACCAGGACGTCGTCCGGTGCGCCGACGGCGTGCCGTTCGACCTCGGCGAACGCGGCGGCCAAGTCGTCGTGCGGGTCGAGGCGGCCGGCCTCGGCGAGGTACCAGAGCAGTTCGTGCAACTGCCGGACCACGGGGAACACCGCGAACATCTTCTCTCGTTCAGCGATGCGCCAGTCGACGCCGCCGAACACCGTCTGCGACACCCGCTGACCCGCACCGAAGCAGTCGTAGACCGTGCAGCCGGCGTACCCCTTGGGCCGCAACTGGTCGTGGATGCCGCACCGGTGATCGGCCAGCAGGTTCCGGCACGGCGTGCCCGCGTCCTTGGTGGCCGCGAAGTCCGCGGACTTCGCGAACGGCAACGCGACGCAGCACAACCCGAAGCAGTTGGCGCAGTCGCCTTTCAGTTCTTCCATCGCCGGATCAGCCTACTGGGTCGCCGTTGAGCAGCCGGACCTCCGCGGTGACGGCCACCGCGTCCGCCGGGCGCGTGCCCCGGTCGCGGTAGCGGAACAGCAACCGCCGGATCGACGCGCCGATCTCCGCCATCTCCTGCGGCGTCACGTGGATGAGCGCACTGAACGACTCCTCCGGCGCCGGCTCGTCCTCGGTCTCCCACCGCAACTGCCACGGCCGCGCCTTGCCACCCTGGTGCGGCGCCTCCTCGATCAACCCGAGCTCGGCGAGCCGACGCAGGTGGAACGAGCACAGCCCCGAGCTCTGCCCGAGCCGCGCGGCGGCCTGGGTGGAGGTCAGCGTGCCGTGCTCGGCGAGCAGATCCAGCAACGCGATGCGCACGGGATGGTCCGGAAGCGGCCGTCGAGACATGAACGCACCCTACCGATAACTTTGCAAAGACTGCTACTTTGCAAAGCATGTCCGAGATCCACCGAGGCGCACCGCGCCGCATCACCGTCGTCGGCGAAGAGATCCTGACCCGCCGCTGCCGCGAGGCCACCGAGTTCGGCACGCCCGAGCTCGCCCGGCTGATCGAGGACATGTTCGCCACCAACCACGTCGCCGAGGGCGCCGCCATCGCCGCGAACCAGGTCGGCGTCGACCTGCAGCTGTTCGTGTGGGACATGCGCGACGAATGGGGCACCCACCACACCGGCCACGTCCTCAACCCCGTGCTGGACGACCTCCCCGCCGACCAGCGCACGCTGCTCGAAGAACCCGAAGGCTGCCTGTCCGTACCGGGCCCGTACCGCGTGGTCGCCCGCCCCGACCGCGCCGTCGTGCGCGGCCAGGACCAGGACGGCAACCCGATCGTCGTCGAAGGCAGGGGCTACTTCGCCCGCTGCCTGCAACACGAGACCGACCACCTGCACGGCAGGCTCTACCTGGACCGCCTCACCCAGCGCGAACGCAAGTCCGCACTCCGCGAGATGGCCGCCTCTCAGGACGAGGTCTTCGCCCGCCGCGCCGCCCGAAGCTCCTCCGCCGCCTCGTCCAGCTGACGCTCCGCCCGTTCGGCCCGCGTCAACGTCTGAGCGCGCGCGTCCTCCACCACGGCGAGCGTCTGCCGCACCGCCGCCACCTGATCCGCACTCTCCTGCCTGACCTGCGCGAACCGCGTCTCGAACTCCGCACGTGACCGCTCCAGCTCCGTGCGGGCGTCCGCCGCGGCCTGCTCGGCCCGTTCCGCGCGCACCACCGCCTGGTCACGAGCCTTGGCGGCCCGGCTGACCGTCTCCGCGGCCTCGACGCGCGCCTTCTCCACCTGGGCCGCCGAGTCTCTGTGAACCTGCTCGGCTGCCGTCACCTCCGCCTGGGCTCGCTCGGCCACCGTCCGCGCTTCCGCACGAGCCCGATCGATCTCGGCCTGCGCCTCGGCACGGGCCCGCGCGATGTCGGCCTGGGCTTCGGCGCGTGCCTGTTCGATCTCCTTGGCGGCCTGCCGCCGAGCCTGCTCGGCGTGCTTCACCGCATCGGCCTTGGCCTGCTCCGCCTCGCCCCGGATCTCCTCGATCAAGGCCGCCGCCTGCACCCGGACCTCGGCGATCTCGGCCTCGGCGCGCTCACCGGCAGCCCGCGCGGCCTCCCGCGCCTCGTCTCGTTCCGTCACGGCCGTGTCCACGGCGTCGTCGGCTTCCTCCGCCGCCCGCACCGCCTGCTCGGTGGTCTCCTCGGCCACCTTGCGCGCCTTCTCGGCGTCGTGCCGGCGACGTTCGGCGGATGCCAACTCGGACTGCGCCTCCGCGACCCGTCGCGCGGCCTCGGCTTCGGCGGCCTGGATCTGACTCTCGGCGACGCTCGGGTCCGCCATGGCGTTCAGCTCGCCGACGGCCCGGCCGAGGGTCTGCGTCATCTGCTCCGACAGCACCCGGAACCGGTCGAGAAGCTCTTCAGCCCTGATCTTGGCGGTACCGGAGACCCTGGGGAGATTCGTCACGGTGACGACCTCCAGGTTTTGCTCGGTGGTTTCCGCCAGCCGCTGCCGCTCCCTCCACGCCCTCCAGCGCGTGTGCTCCGGCAGGTCGCAGTACTCCGAGGGCCTGCCGGGCCCGCCACCTCGGAAAACGGGGCGGTCACAGCCGGGGAAGTTGCAGCTCGTCTCCACGGCGATATCGTAGCAGAATTACGTGTGCAGTTACGTTATTCAACGCAACGCTACTCAATTGGGCACGAAAATCCTGGCCGCCGATAAGTGAACATTATCGGCGGCCAGGATTCCGTCAGCGAGAGCCGACCGTCCGCAGGGTCGCGAGAACCAGGGCACGGGCGACGGTGACGACCTCGCTCAGAAAAACCTGCTCCTGGGGACCGTGGGCCAGACGGACGTCGCCAGGGCCGTACTGCAAAGTGGGCACCCCCGCCCCCGCGTACAACCGCAGATCGCTGCCGTACGGAGCCCCCTTTTCAGCAGGGCGTGAATTCCCGCTGACGTCGGCGTGCGCGTCACCGACCAGGCCGGCGAGCGGATGCCCCACCGGCAATCGGCCGCTGGCGAACTGCCCACCGGGCCACGTCACCACGGCAGGGTGCGCCCGCAACCACGAGTCCTCGGCACAAGCCTCGGCCACGCACGCCTCGAGTTCGGCGCGGGCCTGGGCGGGGTCCTCCCCCAGCGCCACGCCCAGCCGCCCCTCGGCGACCAGCAGATCCGGCACGCTGCTCGCCCAGTCGCCTGCCTGCACCGTGCCGACAGACAGCGGGTACGGGATCGGATAGGCCGACATGAGCGGATCGACGTCCACGTTGCGGCGCGCCTCCAGCCGGGCGAGCGCGGCGTGGATCGGCAGGTAGGCGTCGAGGGCGCTGACCCCGGCGTACCGGGTGCTGCCGTGGGTGGCCTGGCCGGGCACCTCGATGCGGAACGTGAGCGCGCCGCCGTTGGCGACCATCAGCGCTCCGCCGGTCGGTTCGGTGATGATGCAGGCGTCGCCGGTGTGGCCGCGCTGGAGCGTGCCGAACGCTCCGAGCCCACCGTCTTCCTCGCTGACCACGAAGTGCACGGCGACCTGGCCGCGCAATGAAGTCGCCCGGATCGCGGACACCGCGGCGAGGATCGCCACCACGCCCGCTTTCATGTCGCACGCGCCGCGGCCGTGCACGACGTCGCCGATCACCCGTGGGCGGAACGGATCTCCGTCCCACTGAGCCAGGTCGCCGGGCGGGACGACGTCGACGTGTCCTTGCAGGATCAGCGTCGGACCGTCGTTCTTCCTGGTGCCGCCGACCAGGCCCCACGCCTCCGTGCGGGGTGCTTCGCCGCCGGGGAAGTCGGCGTGCGCGCGCAGTTCGGGCAGGTTCATCGACCACAGGTCGACGTCCAGGTCCAGCCGTTCCAGGTGCCCGGCCAGCACGTGCTGCAACTCGGATTCCGCGGCACTGCCCGTCACGCTCGGCACCGCGAGGAGGTCCAGCAGGAGTTGGCCGATCGCCGCCTCGTCCACCGCCGCCAGTGCGGCCGCCTCGACATCGTTGATGGTCACAGGCCGGAGGTTAGGGTCGCTCACCTGCGCAAACAATCGTCAGAAGCGGCGTTCGGCGGTGCATCCTTTGCAAAGAACGGGGCTCTGTGGCAATTCTTTGCGCATGGACGACATCGACGAAGCGATCATCCGGTGCGTGCTGCGCGACGCCCGCGCCACCTACGCCGAGATCGGCAAGGAGGCCGGCCTGTCGCCGTCCGCCGCCAAGAGACGGCTCGACCGCCTGGTTTCCACCGGTGCGATCCGCGGCTTCAGCGCGCTGGTGGATCCGCAGGCGATGGCCTGGCACACCGAGGCGTTCGTGGAGGTCTACTGCAAGGGCAACCCCACCCCGGCCGAACTGACCAAGGCGTTGCACGACATTCCCGAGGTCATCGAGGCGTGCACCGTCTCCGGAGCTGCCGACGCGATGCTCTACATGCTCGCCAGGGACATCCCGCACCTGGAACAGGCCATCCAGCGCGTGCGTTCGACAGCACCCGTGGACCGAACCGAGAGCGCGATCGTGCTGTCGCGACTGCTGACCCGGCCACGTCTGTAGCGGACGTTTCAGCTGCTCCGGCCAAGACGCTCGTTCGCCTCGTCCGCGGCCGCGGACATCCTCGCCAGGAACGTCGCGACGGTGCGGAGTTCAGCCGGCGGCGTCGTGTGGAGGACGTTCGCGATCTCGGTGCCGGCCAGGCCGAGGAACTCACGGGCGCGCTGCCGAGCAGCTGGCGTGGGGCGGAGAGTGACGCGGCGGCGGTCGGTGCTCTCTCGCGTGCGGTGGACGTGGCCCGCGGCTTCGAGCCGGTTCAGCAAGATGGTGGTCGCGCCCGTCGTCATGCCGATCTGCCGGGACAACTGCACCGGGGAGAGCGGGGTGCCCGTCTCGGCCGCCCAGACGATCTGGCTCAGCGCGTTGGCATCGGCTCCCGGCAGTCGCATCCAGGTGGCGAGGTGCTGGTTGAGCTCGCCGAAGTCGATCACCCAGTCGCGCAGGCGGTGCATCACCTCGATCTGCGCCGGCGTCCAGTCCGCGGTCAGCGGGTCGCTCTCTGTCATGCACACGCCTTCGCTCCAAAGTAGCTTTGTGACAAAGCTACTGACAGGGGAGTTCTAGATGGCTGCACGACACGCGGTGATCTCCGGTGCGAGCATCGCGGGCCTCTCGGCCGCGTACTGGCTGCGGCGCACAGGATGGCAGGTGACCGTGCTGGAACGCGCCGAGGCGTTCCGCGACGGCGGGCAGAACGTCGACGTCCGCGGCGTCGGACGCGAGGTGCTCGCCCGGATGGGGCTGGCCGAGGCCGTGAAGGAGCAGAACACCACCGAGACGGGCACGGTCTTCGTCGACACGGACGGCCGGGTGCTCGCCGAGCTTCCCTCGAACGGCCCGGACGGCGCGACCGCCGAGTTCGAGGTCCTTCGCGGCGACTTCGCCCGCACGATCCTGGAGCACCTGCCGGAAGGGGTCGAGATCACCTACGGCGACATCATCACCGAGGTCGCCGACGACACCGACGCGGTGACCGTCACCACCGCCTCGGGACGCGTTCTGAGCGCTGACCTGCTGGTCCTCGCCGAAGGAGTCCGCTCGGCCACCCGCGACCGGCTCTTCGGAGACCTGGTCGACCGCCGCGACCTCGGCATCTCCATGGTCTTCGGCACGATCCCCCGCACGGCCTCCGACGACAGCCGGTGGCGCTGGTACACCACCACGGGAGGGCGTCAGGTCCACCTGCGCCCCGACAACCACGGCACCACCCGCGCCATGCTCGCCCACGCCCGAGCCGCTGACGTCACCCGGCTCGATCGCGCGGACGCACTGGCCGAGTTCCGGCACCACTTCGCCGACGCGGGCTGGGAGGCGCGGCGTGTGCTCGACGGGTTCGACACCTCCGCCGACGTCTACGTCGACCACCTCACCCAGATCCGCATGCCGGTGTGGCACCGCGGGAGGGTGTGCCTCGCCGGTGACGCTGCCTGGTGCGTGACCCCGATGGGTGGCGGTGGCGCCTCGCTCGCGCTCGTGAGCGGATACGTGCTGGCAGCGTGCCTGTCCACCTCGGGAGACCGGTTCGAGGAAGGGCTCGCGGCCTACGAGAAGTGGATGCGGCCGCTCGTCGACGACGTCCAGAACCTCCCGCGCTGGATCGTGCCGATCGCCTACCCCCGCACCCGGCTCGGGCTGGCCCTGCGCCGCCTGGCCGACAAGGCCATGACCTCGTCGCTGCTGTCTCCCCTGACGGCGAAGTTCACCCAGGTCGCCGACACGACCAGGGACCTTCCGCCCATCGGGGCGGCGCACTCCTAGGACTCGGTCGGACACGTGTGATCACTATCGTCGAAGCGTGCTCTTCCCACTGGAACCCACGCCGATCCACGTGTCCGACGAGGTCCTCGACGACCTGCGAGCCCGTCTGGCGCTGACCCGTTCACCGCTGGACGAGGGCAACGAGGACTGGTCCTACGGCGTCCCGGCGAGCTACCTGCGCGAACTCGTCGACCACTGGCGTGACGGGTTCGACTGGCGCAAGGCCGAGGCCGCCATCAACACCTACGAGCACCACGAGGTGACGGTAGCGGGCGTCCCGATCCACTTCATGCGCAAGCCCAGCCGCAGCCCGCGACCGATCCCGCTGATCCTCACCCACGGCTGGCCGTGGACGTTCTGGCACTGGTCGAAGGTGATCGACCCGCTCGCCGACGACTTCGACGTCATCGTGCCGTCGCTGCCGGGCTTCGGTTTCCCCGGCCCGCTCACCGGCTTCCCGGACGTCAACTTCTGGAAGGTCGCCGACCTCTGGCACGCCCTGATGACCGAGATCCTCGGCCACGAGAAGTACGCGGCCGGCGGCTGCGACATCGGCGGGATCATCTCCAGCCAGCTCGGCCACAAGTACGCCGACTCGCTGTACGGCATCCACATCGGCTCAGGCCTGCCACTGGACTTCTTCAGCGGTGACCGCGCCTGGGACTTCGCCCGAAACCGCCCGCTGCCCGACGATCCGGCCGCCCGCGCCCGCACCATCGAACTCGACCACCGCTGGGCACCCCACCTCACCGCGCACATGCTCGACGGCGCCACCCTCGCCCACGGCCTGAGCGACTCACCGGCGGGCCTGCTCGCCTGGCTGCTGGAACGCTGGACCTCGTGGAGCGACAACGGCGGCGACGTCGAGTCGGTCTTCACCAAGGACGACCTGCTCACCCACGCCACGATCTTCTGGGCGAACAACTCCATCGCCACGTCGATGCGCTACTACGCCAACGCCAACCGCTACCCGTGGACGCCGTCGCACGACCGCAAGCCGGTCGTGCAGGCCCCGACCGGACTCACCTTCGTCACCTACGAGAACCCGCCCGGCATCCACACCGCCGCCGAACGCGTTCAGGCGTTCAAATCCGGACCGCTGGCCGGCTACTTCAACCACGTCAACGTGAACGCCCACGAGCACGGCGGCCACTTCATCCCGTGGGAGAACCCGAACGCGTGGGTGAGTGACCTGCGCCGAACGTTCAGCGCGCCACGGGGAAGTTGAAGTAGGTGTCCGGGAACGGCTCGTCGTTGAGCGTGAAGTGCCACCACTCCTCGGCCAGGTTGCGGAACCCGGCGCTGACCATCGCCGACTTGAGCAGTTGCCGGTTCTCGCGCGCCTGCCCGGTCACGCGCGGGTCGTCGGTGTGCGAGAGCGTGTCGAAGCAGTCGTAGCCGGTGGCCATGTCGACGGTGTTGTCGGGGAACCGGTTGGGCGCCGCGCAGTCCACCAGCCGCTCGCCGGGCACGTACGGGCGCTGGTGCCGTGCAGGCAGCTTGACGATGGTCAGGTCGAGCGTCGACCCGCGGCTGTGGCCTGACTTCTCGGCGATGTAGCCGTCCTCGAACAACCGCGTCTTGTCGACGCGCGGGTAGAACTCGGGCTTCATCCGCTGGTCGGCGAGGTCGCGCGCCCACCGCACGAAGTGGTCGACGGCGCGTTGCGGGCGGTAGCAGTCGTAGACCTTGAGCGTGTAGCCCTGTTTGAGCATCCCGCGCTGCACGGTCCGCAACGCCTTCGCGGCCTGCTTCGTGAGGATGCACAGGGGCGCGCGGTAGCCGTCGATTCGGGTGCCGACGAAGTTGTGCGCGGTGTAGTAGCGGATGTCGTGCTGGATTGTGGGGTCGACGTCGCGCAGCACGACGAACCCGCTGGTGGCGTGGGCGGGCGTCGCGACGGAGATGGTCAGCAGCAGGGAGAGCAGCAGGGCTCGCATGGAGTTCATCCAAGCAGTGCGCTGACCACAGCTGAAGTGTCGAGACCTGTCAGCGGAACCTTCCGCAGGGCCTCGGCGAGCTGAGTGCGGTGGTGCAGGCGAGCCTCGGTGGTAGGTAGTCGGGTGACGTGCCGGGTGTAGGCCTCGACCAGTGCCACGGCGGGCGGGTAGTGCCACAGGTCGGAGCCCATCCCTTCGCACCAGGTCAGGATGCCCAGCAGTCGCCCGGTGTGGTCGATGATCTCCTCGTCGGCGTCGTCCGCGCTGATGGCCAGGAGCAGATGGGAGGCGGTGGCGACCTGGGCCGCGAAGTAGGCGTTGAGGAAATCCCCGTCGCACGCGCGGCGAAGCAGCCACTCACGAGCGCCGCCGGTCCTGCACAACGTCTCGACGACGTAGACCCGGCCCCAGCCGGAGATCCGGTCGCCCAGCCAGGTCAACGCCTCGATGCCGCCTTGGCGGCGAGCCAGAGCGTCGGCGGCGAGCGGGCCGAAGTGGTCCGAGAGCAGCCCGATCGTCTGGATCAGCGGGATGTCTCGTTCGTCGTAGTCGGCCGCGAGCAGGGCCAGTCCGACAGCGGCGGCACGCCGGTTGCCGCTGTGCCGCACGAGCCACCGGCCGGTCCGCCGTGCCTGCGATCGGTCGGCGCGCAGTGCCGCGGCGGCGATGTGGTCGTTGTGGTGGATCGGGACGTGCAGGTCTGCCAGCGTGCCGGCGAGCTCCGCGGGTGAGGAGTTCGTCGAGAAGTGCTCGTCCAGCGCCGATGCGACGTCCACACCGATCTTGCGCTGGTCGCGGGTTCGCCTGCGGATGCGTTGGGTGGTGGCCCGGTAGAAGTCCTCGTCCGGGAACGGGTACCCGTCTCTGGGCAGCGGTTCGCCGGGGAACTCACGGTGCAGTGCGAGCGCGTGCTCGTACAGGGATCCGCTCATGCGCGGACGCGGGACTCGATTCTGTCGATCATGGGCGTGAGGTTAGCCCGGCGGCCACGCCCTGAGCAACGAATCCAGCGCGTCCAGCGCGCGCAGCCACGACGCCTCGACCCCGCGCGGATGGCTGTGGAACGCCCCGGCGCGTTCCAGCGACACGTACCCGTGGAACGTGCTGTGCAGCAGCCGGATGGCATCGGTCTGGTCGGGTTCCCACAGGTCGTAGCCCCGCAGGATCGCGCGGGTCATCTCGGAGTGCTTGCCGGCCGCGCTGGTCGCCGCCGTGTCCGGGTCGAGCGCCATCTGCGTCGCCGAGTAGCGGCCGGGGTGCTCGTGGGCGTAGCGGCGGTAGGCGTTGGCGAACGCGACCAGGGCGTCCTTGCCCGAACGACCCGCGATCGACTCGGCCACCTGGTCGGCGAGTTCGGCCAGCGCCAGGACGGCCAGGCGGACGCGCAGGTCCTGGGCGTTGCGGATGTGCGAGTAGAGCGAGGCGTCCTTCACGCCGAAGTGGCGGGCCAGGGCGGACACCGTCACGTTCTCGAAGCCGACCTCGTCCGCCAGGTCCGCCGCCGCCTGCGTGAGGCGGTCGGCCGTGAGCCCCGCACGTGCCATCCGTCACCCTTCCTAGGGTCCTTAATAATTTGCCTAGGACCTCTAGGTAAGCCTAGCGTCCCTGCTATGAAGCCGCTGACCGAACACGACATACGCGCGTCCTTCGTCAATTCCACCAAGGGCGAGGCGAAGCGCATGCACGTACCCAAGGATTTGGGCGAACGGCCGTGGGACGACCTGGACTTTCTGGGGTGGACCGACCCGGCCGCGCCCGACCGCTCGTATCTGGTGATCGAGCTGGACGGGCGGCTCACCGGCATCGCGCTGCGGCGGGCGCAGCAGGCCGGGCGGGCTCGCAAGACGATGTGCTCGTGGTGCCTGACCACGCATTCCGGTGACGGCGTGTCGCTGATGTCCGCGCGCAAGGCCGGCAAGTCCGGGCAACTGGGCAACACGGTCGGCGTCTACGTGTGCGCCGACCTGCGGTGTTCGTTGTACCTGCGCGGGAAGAAAAGCGCGGGGCCCGGCTCGCGGTTCAAGGAGTCGATCACGGTCGACGAACAGGTCGAACGGATGGTGTCCGGGGTCCGCGCGTTCCTCGATCGAGTGAACTCGTAGGTGTCAGAGTTCGAGGACGAGCTCCGCACTGCAGGCGCGGGCACAGGGCCACGGGTCGCCGCATTCGGTGCAGCCGGTCGTCGCGGGCAGGTGCGTGTCGAGCACCTGGACCGCCCTCGTTCGGTAGCGCTCCAGGTCGGAGTCCCAGTTGTGGCGGGAGCCCGCGGTCGCACTCGTCATGGTCATCAGTCCTCGGGTTGAGCTGGTGGACACAGCATGCACCTGTGATGGCGCTCACGGGCGGCAATTTCGCGAAACACGACGAACGGATTCGAACGACGAATCTGAGCGGCCTTGAGGAGCATCATGTCCGCATGGACATATCGGCGTCGCTGGCCGCGGCCGGGCGTGGTGACCAGACGGCGTGGGACGCCCTGGTCAGGCAGTTCAGCGGCCTGTTGTGGTCGATCGCTCGCAGCTACCGGCTGGGCGACGCCGACGCGGCGGACGCGGTGCAGTGCACGTGGATCAAGCTCGTCGAACACCTCGACCGCATCGCCGAGCCCGAACGGCTCGCCGGGTGGCTCTCCACGACGGCGCGGCACGAGTGCCTGCAGCTGCTGCGACGCGCCGGGCGCCTGCCCGAACCTGCCGAGGAGATCGCCGACTCCCCCGACCCCGCGCCGGACGTCGACCACGCCCTGCTCGCCGGTGAACGCAACGCCGCGCTCTGGCAGGTCTTCGAGCAGCTGCCCGACCGCTGCCGGCGCCTGCTGCGGGTGTTGATGGCCTCGCCGCCACCCGCGTACACCGAGGTCGCGCTGGCGCTGGACATGCCGGTCGGCAGCATCGGGCCGATCCGCCAGCGCTGCCTGGGACGCTTGAAAGTGCTGGTCAGGGGCAACGAGCTGCTGGAGGGCCGGTCATGAACGACGACGACTTCCTCGACGTCCTGCGCGCCGCCGCCGACGAGTTCGACCCGGTCCCCGCGGGCGTGCTGCGCGACGGCAGCGCCGCCCTGGCGTTGCGGACGCTCGACGCCGAACTCGCCGAGCTGGTCGAGTCCGAGGCACTGGTGCGCGGCGACGGGCCGTTGTCGCTCGCGTTCGAGTCCGACCGGGTCACGGTCAGCCTGGAGATCATCGACGACGTCGTGCGCGGGTTCGTCACCGGCGCCGCGGGCGAGGCGGTGGTGGAGACGCCCCGATCGCGCCGGGCGGTGCCGATCACCGACGGCTGGTTCATGGTGACCGAGGTGCCGCCGGGCCTGGTCCGCATCCGGGTGACGGCGCTCGACGGCACGGCGGTCGTCACGCAGTGGGCCCGCGGCTGATCTGTATTTCCGTGCGGCGCGCTCCCTCTTCCCAGATACGGAAAGAGGGGGAACACGCCCATGACCTGCTTCATCCTGCCCGCACACCTGCAGATCGAACTCGCGGAAACCGGCAACGTCGACATCCGCGACTCCATCAGAACCCTGCTCGCCTCCGCCACGCTGCGCGCCCAGCGCGCCACGCTCACCGAGGCCGTGCAGTTCCTCGACCTCAACGCCGCCCAGTTGCGCGGCCCGGCCGGTGAGTTCAAGGCGGTGCACGACGTCCAGGGCGGCGACGAACGCACCCTGCCCGGCGTCCTGCGCCGCAAGGAGGGCGACGGTCTCATCGACGACACCGCCGTCAACGACGCGTTCGACAACGCCGACCGGACCTACGACTTCTACCGCGACGTCCTGGGCCGCCACAGCGTCGACGGCAACGGCCTCAACCTCGTCTCCTCCGTCCACTTCGGACGCGACTTCGACAACGCCTTCTGGGACGGCACCCAGATGGTCTACGGCGACGGCAGCGGCAAGGTCTTCCAGCCCGGCGCCCTCGCCCGCGACATCACCGTCGTGGGGCACGAGATCACGCACGGCGTCGTGCAGTACACGGCCGGCCTGCGCTACCGGAAGCAGTCCGGCGCTCTCAACGAGTCGATGGCCGACGTCTTCGGTTCCCTGGTCAAGCAGCACGCGCTCGGACACTCCGCCGACCAGGCCGACTGGCTCATCGGCGCGGGCATCCTCGGCACCCAGCTCCAGGGCGTCGCACTGCGGTCGATGAAGGACCCCGGCCGCGCGCACCAGCTCGACCGCCAGCCCGCCCACATGCGCTCGTACGTCGACCTGCCCGACGACGGCAACCCGCGCAACGACAACGGCGGCGTGCACATCAACTCCGGCATCCCCAACAAGGCGTTCCACCTCACGGCGACACGGCTCGGCGGCAACGCCTGGGACCGCGCGGGCAAGGTCTGGTACGACGCGCTCGCCACGAAACTCCGCGTGAACTCGAACTTCACCGACGCCGCCGTGGCCACCACCGCGAGCGCGCAGGCGTTGTTCGGCAACGACGTGGCGAACGTCGTACGGGAGGCGTGGAACGACGTCGGCGTGCGCTGAACCGGTTACGCCGCCTGCCTGATCGCCCCGCCGGTCCCGCACTGGTCCACTGGGTGAGTGGCCGCATTCTTTCTGGAATCACCGGCATCACTGGGGAAACTCGCCGACCAACTGCAGCGCGCCGGTGACGACGGCGCGGCAGGGCAACGCCACGTCGAGAAGTACGCGAACCTCACGCTGCCCGAAGAAGGCGTCCTGCTCGACACGATGGCCTCCCACGAACACGCCTACGCACTCGTGCGCGGCGCGATGGAGGCGATCTCGGTGCGCGGCGGGTATGTCGCGAAAGCCATCACCCAGACCGTCGACACCTACATGCGCGAGGACGAGGCAGCGCGCGAGCGGCTGGACAAGCTGTTCCGCGGCCTTGACCCGTCCATGTCACGTCCGGACTTCAGCCGCTACGAGAAAGCCCTGCGCGGCCCGGCGTTCAGCGACGTCGCCGAACCGTCCGACCACTTCAAGCAACCCGACCGCCCCGCGGACGACGGACCGCTCTTCAAGTACGACCCCTCGTCAGACCTCTTCAGCCCGGTCGCCGCTCTGCGCGGCGTCTGCGTCACGGTGGCAGGCAGTGACCCGTTCGAGGCGATGGTGCGCTGGCTCAGCGGCGACTGGGTCGCCTACCACCGCTGCGTCACGGTGTGGAAGCAGGTGGGCGCGGCCTGCGAACAGATCGGCGCCAACATCGGCCGCGCGGGCGCCGAAACCGATTCCGTGTGGCGCGGCAACGCCTCCGACGAGGCCCAGCAGTACCTCTCCGAACTCGCCCGCTCCGTCAGCGGCTTCGTCCCGATCTGCGCGAAACTCACCGAGCACTACGAGGCCGGCGTACAGGCGGCGCAGAAGTTCAACGAGGCACTCGCCTCGGTCGCCGCCTCCCTGGCAGAAGCCGCCGGCCTGTGGCTCGGCGCCACCATGTCGTTGCGAATGAGCCGTGGCTTCCAGCGTGGCGCCACCATCGCGCTCATCGCCTACTACGCCACCCAGATCCTCGAACTCGTCACCGAGGCCATGTCGCTGTGGGGCAAGGCCAAGGACCGTGCGGCGGGGATCGTCGGCCTGGTCCACGCCGTCGAGTTCGGCCGCCTGCGCGACGTCAAACCGCCCAGGATGCTGCTCTCCCCGGGATCACCGCTGTGAGCGACGTCGACGGGCCACGGCTGCGGGAGGCGATGCTGCGCCACCTCGTCCGGTCGGCGCCGGGCCAGCCGGTGAGCGAGATGGCGCAGGAGGTGCTGTCCGGCCGGATGACCATGGGCGCGGCAGCGGGAAGCCTCGCCTACCGCGACCTGTTCGCCACCGCGGCTGCCGAGGCACCCCAGCTCATGCAGACGGTGTCACCCGCGGAACTCGCCGAGGCCGAGCAGACGCTCGCCGTCGCGGCGACCCTGCTCGACCCGCCCGTGCTGCCGGAGCCGGTGCGACCGCGACCCGCTTTCGAGGACGAGTGGGACGACTCCGTCACCTCGCCGTGGGATGAGTCCTGACCAGGCGGAGGAGTGGTGCCCACTGGTGGGCCGTGAGCGGGAGTTCGACGGACGGGGACTTGCTGTCCCGGATGCCGACGCCACAGCCCACTTCCACGCAGTTCATGTCTGGGGTGCTGTAACTACTCTTCCGCCACCAGGTCACCGCAAGCCTCCCCACCGATGATGTCGGTGACCAGCTTCCGGGTTTGTGCCTCGTCCAACGCCGTCCGTCCGAGTGACTTCAACACGTCTTCGTAGAGACCGACCGAAGGCTGATCTTCCAGGAACACGGTAGCGCCCTCACTCTCCACGAAGACGAGCGGCGGGATCTTCTTGAAGGTCAGCATGTCGAACGAGCCTGCCAGCCCGGCGTGCGGACCAAACGCCGTGGGAATCACACGAAGCGTGAGATAAGGCCTGACTGACACACGAAGCAAATGGTGAAGTTGGTCCGCCATGACGTCTGGGCTTCCGACTGGCAGCCGAAGCGCCTGCTCGTGCAGGTAGATCGTGACCGCCCGATCGCCGTCGAGAGCAGCGTTCTGCCGTGCGATCCGATTGCTGATCACAGCGGGGCGTTCGTCGACGGACAGCCGTGTCGATGCGTTGATGATGTGCGTCATGTAGTCAGGCGCCTGCACCAGACTGTGCACGACGTTCATCGACCAGCCGGTCACGCCCGTCGCTATCTTCTCGTGTTCGCGCAGTGTGCGCGCTCGGTCCGTGACGCCTGACTTGGCGGGCTGCAACCAATCGCGCTGGTGCGTCTCGTGGTGAAGCGCCATCAGGTGGTCGAACTCGTCGGGCGGCGTGCGCAGCAGGCCCAGGAGCTTGGCCAGGTCGACGTCGCTCACGCCTTCCTTGCCGTTGACCAGTTCCGAGACTTTGGCTTCCTGCCAGCCCAGCAATTCGGCGGCGGCCCGGTTGGTGAGGTCGGCCGCCCGAAGCAGCGCCCGGATCGCGTCACCGAACTCGCGGCCGCGCACCGTTGATCTCCGCAAAGGCATGCAGGGACGGTAGAGGCGGCGTTCCGTTTGGCTCCACCCATTCGCCGCAGGTCAACCTGAAAGCATGCTGTTTGGACATCTTCCAAAGTCATGGGCGTGGTTGGGTAGGCGCATGATCGACGTTCTCGGCACTGGATCCGCACCTCGGCTCGTCGTGTTCGACCTCGACGGAACCCTGTATCCGAAGGAGGCGTACGCGGAGCAGGTGCTCGCCGTGATCGGCCGGATGTTCGTGGAGTTGCAGGGCGCTTCCGAGGCGCACGCGGAGGCGAAGGTGGCCGAACTGCGGGAGGCGATGCGGACGAACTGGTCCGGTACGTCGACGACGTCGTTCGTGCGGGCCAACGGGTTCGACGTCGCGCAGTGGTTGGAGTACCGCGAGACGCATCTGTCCATCGCGGACGGACTGCGCCGCGACGACGGTGTCGTCCGGGAGCTCGGCAGGCTGCGCGAGGTGGTGCCGATCGTGTTGCTCACCAACAACACCAGGGGATCCATGGAGGCCATCCTGGGCAAGGTCGGCATCGGGACCGAGGGGTTCACGGAGGTGTTCAGCTCCGAGGACTCGCGCGACACGCCGAAGCCCGATCCCGGCGCGTTCCAGGTGGTGCTCGACCGCCTCGGGGTGCCGGCGGAGGGGACGTGGAGCGTCGGGGACCGGGTGGACATCGACATCGCCCCGTTGCAGCGGCTCGGTGGCTCCGGCATCGCCGTCGACGGGCCCGCTGACCTGGGTGCGGCCGTCGATCACCTCATCGGGCTGGTGCGTCGGGCTTGATGGTGCCGTCGGGTTCGACGTGGAATCCGGGGATCTCCAGCACCGCCTTGTGGTTCGTGAGCCTGGCGCCGAGGAACCAGCGCGAGTCGCGAGAGCGGACTCCGCTGAACAGGACGTCGTCCTCGAAGGTCACGCCGGTGAACCGGCTGGTGTCGCGGAAGTCGGCGTCGACGAACCTGGCGACACCGGCGAAACGGGCGTCGGTGAAGCGGGCCACGCCGTGGAAGACGACCTTCTCGCAGTTGAGGCCGCCGGTGAACACGCAGCCGCGAGCGTTGAAGTCGACGAGCACCGCGCGGCTGAGGTCGACCTTGACGCCCCAGAACTCCGGTTCGCGCAGGTGGGTGGTGAGGATCGTGCCCGCGGAGCGGCGGACGTGCAGTTCCTGCTGGGTCTCCAGGTCGTCGTCGCCGTCCGCGAACGGCATGCGCAGGTACGCGCTGATGACGTCGGTGACGACCTGACGCTGGTGCGGGTTCTCCTGAGCGAGGCGTTCCAGCGCGTAGAGGCCGGCGATGCGGACCTGGGCCAGCGGTGAGCCGAGGTGCTCGGTGGCTTTGACGTAGAGGTCGGTGAGGCGCCGTTCGTCGGCGTCGCGCGCGGTGATGACGGCGACGACCTCCTGGTGCCACTGCCGGCGCACCGCCAGGAACAGCACGATGCTGCCGCCGCCGGCCAGCCCGACGGTGAAGCCGGTCTTGATCGCCTCGATGCGGCGGCCGGGGTCGCTGCCTGCCTCGGCGAGCAGCCAGACGAGCACCGCGGCGGTCACGACGACGGCCAGCACGCCGCACACCACGATCACCCATCGGCGAAGCGGTCGCAGGGGCTGCTGCTGCCTGGTGGTCATGGAAGTTGATTTTGGCCTGCCGGCCGCCGATCGTGGCCTAGTTCGGCGCGACGGCTCGGCGGACGCTGTCGCGCAGGAGGTCCCGGCGGCGGTCGTGGGTCTCGGCGGGCTCGTCGCTCGTGGCCGCGTAGACGTTGCTGACCGGCGACCACGCCATCGACATCGCGATGACCATGGCCATCAGGTCGAACGGATCGCCGTCCCGGATCAGCCCTGCCCGCTGCGCCTCGGTGATCGCCTGGAGCTTGTTCTGGTCCATGCGATCGGCGTCGGCGACCAGGTAACCGGCCGGGCGTCGTTCCAGACGGGCCCAGGTCGCGAGCCGGATGAGGTCGGGGCGCTCGAGGTACTCGTCGTAGAGGCGCACGGCCCAGTCCGCCAGGTCGGCGGCGTCGATGGGCACGACGTTGACGATCCGCTCCAGCGAGCCGAAGAAGATCGCGTCGAACAGCCCTTCCTTGTTGCCGAAGTAGGCGTAGAGCTGGGCCTTGTTGGTGCGCGCCGCGGCGACGACGCGTTCGATGCGGGCTCCGGCGATGCCGTGCTCGGCGAACTCGCGGGTGGCCACGTCGATGATGCGTTGCCGCGTGGCCGCGCCACGGGCGGTCAGCTGCTGGTCGGACATGGCCGAACTGTACCGACAGAACAGTCGGTTTACTTTGCCGCCCTTCTGTGGGTACCTTGAAATAGACCGAACAGTCTGTTTGAGGGAGAGTCATGCGCAGCACCACCGGCTGGCAGGCCGACGGACCCACCAAGTTGCACGAGGTACCTATCTCGCGGCGTGACCTGCGGCGCGACGACATCGCGGTACGGGTGGACTTCTGCGGCGTCTGCCACACCGACCTGCACGCCGTGCGCGGGCACAACGGCGAGGACGTGCTCGTGCCGGGGCACGAGTTCACCGGCGTGGTGATCGAGATCGGTCCGGACGTGACGGCGTTCCGGGTCGGCGATTCCGTCGCCGTCGGCAACATCGTCGACTCGTGCGGCGTGTGCACGATGTGCACGGCGGGTCAGGAGAACTTCTGCCGTGAGTTCCCCACGCTCACCTACGGCGGCACCGATCGCCACGACGGGACGACGACGTTGGGCGGTTTCTCCCGCGAGTACGTCGTCCGCGACCGGTTCGTCCATCCCCTGCCGTCCGGGCTGGACCCGGCGGCCGCGGCGCCGCTGCTGTGCGCCGGGATCACCGTGTGGGAACCGCTGCGCGCCCTGGGCGTCGGTCCGGGGACGCGCGTCGCGGTGGCCGGCCTGGGCGGACTCGACGCGATCCGTCTGGGTGCCCGTGACGTCGTCGTGTCCACCGACCCGGACAGCGCGGCGGCGTCGCGCGACCGGTTCGACGTGCTGATCGACACCATCCCCGTGGCCCACGACCTCGCCCCCTATCTCAGGCTGGTGGCCGTGGACGGGACGCTGAGCCAGGTCGGCTACCTCGGCGCCGTCACCGTGGAGACGATGGACCTGCTCATCGGCCGCAAGAAGCTGAGCTCCGGAGGCAGCGGCGGCCTTCCCGCCACCACTGCCATGCTGGAGTTCTGCGCCGCCCGCGGCATCGTCGCCGACGTCGAGACCCTCCCGTCGGCCCGCGTGACCGAGGCCCTCGACCGGCTCGAACGCGGCGACGTCCGCTACCGCTTCGTGCTGGACCTGTCCGACCTCGACTGAGGTGCTGCGGGACGCACGAGTTTCATAGTCAACGACGGCGAGCCCGAGGCAGCTTGGCGATCTTGGCCTCGGCCTGCTCGGAGTCGATGATGCCCACGCGGGCCCGCCGCCGCAGCGCGCGGGCCACGATCTCGGCGAGCGGCGAGTCGCTCCACTTGCTCCAGTACGCCTTCTTGGTGCGTCGGCGCTTCAGCTCGGACTCGACGTCGTCGGGTTGGGACTGGGCGAGCACCAGGTGCTCACGGCGCCGATCCGCACGGACGTTGTTGCGCTTGTTCCTGGGGATGTTCTTGCGAGAGCTCTTGTCGTTCTCGCCGTAGCTGTTGCGGTGGTCCTTGGCGTAACTCAGCGCCTTCTTCTCCTGCGGGGACTTCCTGGTCACAGATCCAGTCTAGAAAGCATCGCCATCGGTTTTGCTCAGCCGTGCTAAGTTTTGCTCATGCGAGCAAAGTCCGTGACCGAGCAGGCCCGGCGAGCGCAGATCGTGGCGGCGGCGATCGCCACGATCGCGGAGCTGGACTACGCGGAGACGTCGTTCAAGGCGATCGCGGCGCGGGCCGGACTGAGCAGCACGGGCCTGATCTCGTACCACTTCAAGAACAAGCAGGAGCTCGTCGACGTCGTGTTCGCGGACATCTTGGAGCGCTTCCAAGGGTTCGTGAGCACGCGGATGAACCAGGCGGGCGCTCGCGAGGAACTGCGGGCGTTCCTGGTCGCCAACATCGCGTTTCTGCGCGAGCACCGCGCGGACATGGTGGCGTTCCTGCGGATCAAGGCCCACGCGGCGGTGACGGACGGGGGCATCGCCGACTCCGATCACGCAGGGCTCGCCACTCTGCTCCGACAGGGGCAGGCCGCCGGCGAGTTCCGCGCGTTCGACCCGGACGTCATGGCCGTGTTCGTCCTCGCGCTGCGCAACAGCGTCGTGCAGCGGTCCGGGTCACTCGATCTCGACGTCTGCGAAAGGGAGTTGGTCGCGGTCGTCGACCTAGCGACAAGGGGTTAGCCATGCGTCGGGGGACGTTGCTAGTTGCCGCATCACTGCTGCTCAGCGCGTGTGGGAAGGGGGAAGCCATGCCATCGGACGTCGTCACGACCGACACCGGGCAGGTTCGGGGTGAGGTGCGGGACGGGCATCTGCGGTTCCAGGGGGTTCCGTACGCCCGTGCGGCGCGTTGGGAGCCGCCGGTGCGCGCCGCGGAGTGGAGCGGGGTGCGGGACGCGTTCAAGCCTGGCAGTCCGTGTCCGCAGGTCGGGTCCAGCTACTCCGAGACGAAGAGCACCGACGAGGACTGCCTGTTCGCCAACGTCACGACGCCTTCGGCGGCCGGCCGCAAGCCGGTGCTGGTGTGGGTGCACGGCGACGGCGCGATCGGGGCCGGGCACTTCTTCGACGCGGAACGCCTTGCGCGGCAAGGGGACGTCGTCGTGGTGACGTTCAACTACCGGATGGGCGTGTTCGGCGGCTTCGGCCTGCCGGGTCTCGAGCACTCCGGTGAGTTCGGGCTGCTCGACCAGCGCGCGGCGTTGGAGTGGGTCCAACGCAACATCTCCGGCTTCGGCGGGGATCCGGGCAACGTGACGCTGTTCGGGGTGTCCTTCGGGGCGACCGCGGTGAGCGCGCACCTGATCGGGCCGAAGCCGCTTTTCCACAAGGCGATCATGCACAGCTCGTTCACGCTCGTGGACGTGCCTCGCGGCGCCTGGTTCCCGGACCTGGAGGCGTTGCCGTCGCTCGCGTGGCGGCCGGTACCGGAGATCCAGGAGATCGGCGCGATGATCAGCGGCGAGCTGGGCTGCGCGGACGTCGAGTGCCTGCGGCGACTGCCGGTGGAGAAGCTGCTGGACTACCCGCAGATCATGAACGTCTTCCAGTCCGTCGGCTACGGCGGCTCGCTGCTCCCCCGGCTACCGGCCGAGTCGCTGGAAGCGGGCGAGTTCGCCGACGTGCCGATCCTGGCCGGCGCGACCCGCGACGAGCACAACAGCTTCGTCGGCCTGTTCCGGCCGGACCCGATGTCCGCCGAGGACTACTCGCGGCTCGTCCGGGAGGCGTTCCCCGACCGCGCGGCCGAGATCGAGCGCGAATACCCGGTCAGCGCGTTCGCGTCGCCGAAGCAGGCGTGGGCGTCACTGCTGACGGACCGCATGTGGGCGAGGGCGACGTTCCGCCAGAACATGCTGTACGCGAAGAAGGCGCCCGTCTACGCGTTCGAGTTCGCCGATCGCAACGCGGCCACAGACCCGTCGATGCCGCCTGAACTGCACGGCGCGAACCACTCGTCCGACATCGAGTACCTGTTCCCCGAGGCGGACTTCGCCAAGGACCGCGGCCTGTCCGACCACATGATCAAGGCCTGGACGGACTTCGCCCGCACCGGAACGCCGGGGTGGCCGCGGTTCTCGGAGGGCCAGTACGTGCAGTCGCTGGCTCCGGGCGCCATCGGGCCGGTCGACTACGCGGCCGAGCATCGGCTGGCGTTCTGGAACTAGGCCAGGGCTTCGGCGGCCTTGATCACGTGCTCGATCTGGTCCCTGGTGAGGCGCCGGAGGTCCCAGACGAGGCCGCCGACGTCCGCCGGGGCCGGGTCCGGCGTGATGCCGGTCAGCGTCGCGAGGTCGGTGGCGGGAACGTCGAGCAGCGCGGAGAAGTCGCCGAGCAGGTCAGGCGTGAGCTCCTTGGTGCCGTGGCCGATCTTCGCGTAGGTCGAGGCCGCCCAGCACCGGCGACCCGTGGTCACCATGAAGACCGACTTCGCGACGGCGACCTGGTTCATGTTCCGGTTGCGCAGCAGGCGCATGACGAGCGGACCGGGACCTTCGGCGTCGTACGCGTGCGTGATGCTGGTGGGATCAGTGCGTTCCCGCTGCGGCAGCGACCGCACCAGAGCGCGCACCTCGGACCGTCCGTCGGGGTTCAACGGCAGGAAGGCACGCAACAGGCCGGGGATGCTGCCGCCCGCGTGGAAGTCAAGTGGTGCCAACTCCTCCGGCACCGGCTCTCCGGCGATCACCAGCCTGTCTGATTCGTGCAACTTCTCCCCCATGCGCACGAGCCTAGGACGGGAATCGCTACTCTGGATCACGTGCCCGGCACCACCAGCTCGCGAACCCGCGCGTATCTCGCGCGGGTTTTCGCCGTGCTCGCGCTGGTGGCCGGGGTCGCGATGATGCAGGGCACCCCGTGCGAGACGGAGTTCGCCTGGACCGCGCAGTGCCCCACGTCGAGCACGCACGCGGTCGTCCACTCCGCCCAGGCCGATGACGGCGGGCTGATCGAGGGCATCCTCGTCGCGGGCGCGTGCCTGGTGGTGGCGCTCGCCGTGCTGATCGGGTTCGCCGTGGCGCGGCGGTCCGGCTCGTTCCAGGTGCTCACAGCGCGCCTGCCTTCAGTTCTTTCTCCCCCTTCACGTCGGCTGGAAGTGCGGCTGGCGCAGCTCTGCGTGCTGCGCGCCTAGACCGAACCCGTTCGCTGGTTCGGTCCATCACGCCTTCGTGGAGGTTTCTTCGTCATGTCCAAGAACGCTCGCCTGTCCCTGATCATCGTCGCCGTCGTGGCGGTCGTGGTCGCCGGCTTCTTCCTCTTCAGCCGCAACGACACCACCGCGGCGCCGCAGTCCGCCGACGGCAAGGTGACCGTCGTCGAGTACCTCGACCTCGAATGCCCGTCGTGCCGCGCCGCCTACCCCGGCGTCGAGAGGTTGAAGACCGAGTACGGCGACCGCGTGACGTTCGACGTGCGGCACTTCCCGATTCCCAGCCACCGCAACGCCGAGCTCGCGGCCGTCGCGGTCGAGGCGGCGGGGGCGCAGGGCAAGCGCGACGACATGTTCCGGCTGATGTTCGACTCGCAGCAGGAGTGGGGCGGGCAGCAGACGTCGCAGCGCGCGGTGTTCAGCGGGTTCGCGCAGGAGCTCGGGCTCGACGCGGCCGCTTTTGAGAAGGCCCTGGACGACCAGGCGCTGCGCGACCGCGTCCTCGCCCAGCGCACCGAAGGCAGCAAGGCGGGCGTGACCGGCACGCCGACGTTCTTCATCAACGGCACCAAGTTCACCGGCGCGCCCACCTACGACGGCCTCAAGGCAGCCATCGAGAAGGTGCGTTCGTGAACCGGATCGTCGCCTGGGTGCTGGCGGTCGGCGGGTTCGTCGGGCTCGTCGCGTCGTTCGTGCTCACGATCGAGAAGATCGCGCTGCTCAAGGACCCGTTCTACGTGCCGACGTGCAGCATCAACCCGGTGCTGAGCTGCGGCTCGATCATGAAGACCGCGCAGGCCGAGGTGTTCGGGTTCCCCAACCCGCTGATCGGCGTCGCGGGCTTCGCGGTGGTGGCGACACTCGGCGTGCTGCTGGTCGCCGGGGTGTCGTTGCCGTCGTGGGTGTGGATCGGGTTGCAGGTCGGGGTGACGTTCGGCGTGCTGTTCGTGCACTGGCTGATGTTCCAGTCGCTGTACGAGATCGGCGCGCTGTGCCCGTACTGCATGGTCGTGTGGGCGGTCATGATCCCGATCTTCTGGTACACGACGCTCCGCAACATCCGGCCGGAGTTCCAGTTCCACAGCGTCGTGCTGATCCTGTGGTACCTGGTGATCGCGGCCGGAGTGTTGCAGGCGTTCTGGTTCTACTGGTCGTCGCTGGTCTAGAAGCAGCACCTCGCGTCAGCCGTGGGCGGGAAGCCCGCCCACGGCGCTGAGGACGGTGCCGTTGACGTAGCTGGCCTGCGGGGACGCCATGAAGGCGACAGCCGCGGCGATCTCCTCGGGGTCGGCGAGGCGTTGGAGCGCGACGGACCGTCCGACGGATTCGAACGCCTCGCCGAAGCCGGACGTGCCCTCGGTGCGGGTGGGGCCGGCGGCAACGGCGTTGACCCGGACACCGGAAGGCCCGAACTCGGCTGCCCAGACTCGGGTGAGGGATTCGAGTGCCGCTTTGGTGGCGCCGTAGACGCCGCTGCCCGCGCCGGGGGTCGTGGCGGCGCCGCTGCTGATGTTGACGATCGCTCCGCGGCCGCGTTCGACCATGCCGGGCGCGAGCGCCTGGACGAGGAGATAGGGGGCGCGGACGTTGACGGCGATGTGGACGTCGAAGGTGGCCAGGTCGGTGTCGGAGGTGCGGGCGAAGCGGAAGATGCCCGCGTTGTTGACCAGGACGTCGACGTCTCCGGCGCGTTCGGCCAGCGCGGTCACCTCGGTGGGGTCGGACAGGTCGGCGGGTTCGAAGCGGACGCGGACGCCCAGGGCTTCGATCTGCTGGACGACGCGGGCGGCACGTTCCCGGTCGCGGCCGTGCACGATGACGTCGGCGCCGCGGCCGGCCAGCGCGAGTGCGGTGGCGCGGCCGATGCCGGCCGTGGCGCCGGTGACCAGAGCGGTCTGCCGGGCGAGGTCCTTGCTCATGTTCGTGCTTCTTTCTCCGTGGTGCCGTGGGCCTGACAGCAGCTTCAGGCCGTTCGCCCGGATCCGCGAAGAATCTTGCCGCGGTGGCAAGGTTGGGAGCATGGATGACGAGACCTCGTCGACGATGGCGGCAGTCGGACCCCGCCTGAAGGGGCTTCGCACTCAGCGCGGTCTCTCGCTGACCGCGCTCGCGCAGACCACGGGCATCTCCCTGAGCACGCTCTCCCGCCTGGAGTCGGGCCACCGCCGCCCCACCCTGGAACTGCTGCTCCCGCTCGCGCGCGTGCTGCGCGTGGACATCGGCGAGCTGATCGGAGCGCCCCCGACCGGTGACCCCCGCGTGCGCCTCGCACCCGTCACCCGGCACGGCATGACGATGCTGCCCCTCGCCCGGCGCGCGGGCAGCCCGCAGGCCTACAAACTGATCTTTTCGCCGCGGACGCGCTCCCCCGAGCCTGAGCGGTCCAGTCACGAGGGCTACGAGTGGATCTACGTGCTCGACGGGCGCCTGCGGCTGCTGCTGGGCGACAACGACCTCGTTCTGGGGCCTGGTGAGGCGGCGGAGTTCGACACCCGGACCCCTCACTGGTTCGGCAACGCCGACGAACACCCCGTCGAACTCCTGAGCCTGCTGGGCCGGCAGGGAGAGCGGGCCCACCTGCGGGCCCGGACCCTGCCACGTGACTAGCTGCCCGCCACGACCCAGTCGCCGAACGGCGCGTCCGGGCCGACCGCCGTCTGCACGCGGTAACGCAGGCGCATGTCGGCCCCGAGGATGAACACGCGCACGAGTCCCTGTGCGTCCACCACGGCTGATGGACCGACTTCGACGTAACCGCCGAGGTCGGTCCACGGCGTGAAGTTCCCGGCCGCGTCCTGACGCACGACGCTCAGGCCGTAGTCGTTGTTGCGCGCGAAGGCCAGCGTGCGTCCGCCGGAGGTCACGGCGGCGATCGGGCCGAGGCCGCCCATGCCGCCGATGTTCTTCTGCGTCGTCTCCCAGGTTCCGTTCGGTGTCTGCTCGCGCAGCGTGCCGACGGAACCGTCGTTGGTGCGGCGGCTGAAGACCCGGACCCGGCTCGCGTCCAACGCGACGCCGACGGAGGCGGAGCTCTCCGCGCCGGTCGTCAGGGCCTGGTAGATCGTGGAGCCGCCGACGTTCTGGTACCAGTGGAACGTCCGGCCGTTGCCGTCGCCGAAGACGTGCATGCGCCCGCCCGGTGCGGTGATGGCGGAGAGCTGCGACATCGCCTTGCCGTTGCCGCCGACGGCGGTGGCCCACGTGCTGTTGAAGCCGGTGCCCTCCTGCCACTTGTTGCCGAGCGTGCCGGACCTGTTGACCACGAACAGTTCCAGCAGGCCGTTCGACACGGCCAGGACCGGGGTCTGGTAGGCGGGCGAGGAGTTGTTGGGGTTGCCGAGCGAGGTCCAGGCGCCGAAGCTCTGCGCGCCGGCCGCGGTCTGCGTGCACGTGCGGATCGCGGCCGTGTCCAGGTCGAGCACCGCGAGCTGCAGGCGGTTGTCGCCACGCATGGCGACCGCGACGCCCGGCGCGAACGAGCCGTTCAGAAGCGCGGTGGGGCCGACCCACGCGCCTCCGTTGGGCTGGCGCCACCACATCAGCGAGTCACCCGCGACGATGAACGCGTGGACGGTGCCCGCACTGTCCATCGTGGACCACTGCGGTGCGACGGGCCAGCGTTCGTAGGAGCGGGACAGGTTCACGTCGAACACGTCGCCGCTCAACGGGTCCTGCGCCTTGTACTTGTTGTACGCGGCGGTTTTCGGGGTGCGCAGCGTGCTCGGCACGTTCGCCGGCGCCTGGCGGGTGTTGTAGCAGCGGTAGCGGACCAGCAGCGCGTACGGGCGTCCGGTCGGGCCCATGTAGGACTTCACGGCCTTCTGCGCGAACTTCGCCGTGTGGATGTGGTCGAGGTGGTCGGGCATGCCGTTGGCGTAGCGGACGTCGTCGGGGAACGGGTCCTGGCAGCGCACGACCGTCGCCTGGAACTGCTGCAGGAGTCCGACCAGGACGTTCACGACGTCGGCGTGCTTGTAGGTCTGCACGCGGTTGGCCGGGCTGCCGGTGGGGACGATCGTGCTGGTGCTGTACGAGGTGTTCGTCCAGAGGTTCTTGGTCGCGTCCTCGTGCAGATCGTCACCGCCGTCGGGCAGGTTCAGGTAGATCAGCTGCACGGTCGGCTTGCCGTCGAGCGTGTTGACCTCGACCGTCTTGCCTGCGACGACCATCGCGGTGCGGGTCCACTGACTCGCCACCCCTGCCAGCGACGCGTAGGCGTTGCGCTGGCCCTTGTGCAGCTCCGCGGACAGCTGCTCGCGGGTGAGGTTGTCGGTGCCGTTGAACTCGTCGGCGGTGAGAATGATCGTCCTCACCGGACACCCGGACAGGATCGCGGGCTGGATGTCCGGGTTGATGAACAGCAGGTCGTCGTCGGAGTGCGCGATGATGTTCACGAAGCTCGCACCCGTTGGCGCGGCGGCGTGCGCGGTGCCGGTGTTGACCCCGACCGCCGTCAACGCGGCCGCGGCACCACTGGCCTTCAGAACCGTACGTCTGCTGATCTTGGGCATTGGACGACCTCCCGCTGTACCGATGCCCGGACTTCGGTCGCCAATGAATCTTTGTTACACGTGCGTCGTGCGGAGCAATTCGCGCAATCCATCGATGCCGGTGAAGTGGTGCCCGCGCATCCCGGTCAGTTCGGCGGCTCGCACGTTCTCCAGCCGGTCGTCCACGAACAGGATGTCGTCGTCGCCCAGCGCGTCACGGCACCACTCGAAGGCCGCGCGTTCCGGCTTGGCGTGCCCGATTCGGCACGAGAACGCGCACACCTCGAACAGGTCCAGCCATGCGTAGGTGCGTTCGAAGTTCCGCGCGTGGTCCTCGGGGATGTTGGACAGCAACGCGATGCGCTGACCCGCGTTGTGCAGTTCGTGCAGCAGCGCGACCATCTCGTAGTCGACGCGGCTCCAGCTCGCGACGTCCTTCTCCACGAGCGGCGGGTGGCCGACGAGCGCCCAGTACTCCTCCGCCGTTAAGTCGCCGCGGTCGTAGCCGGGCCGGTGTGCCCAGTAGGCGTCCCAGAAGTCCGCGTCGGTGCTCATCGTGGCCATGACCTCGGGCGACTGGTCGCGGGCGATCACGCCGAACATGTCGAACAGGACGATCATGCCGTCACCACCGTGACGCCCGCGGCGGTCAGGCCGTCGTCGCCGTCCGCGTCGGTGACCACGGCGTGCAGCGCGGACACCGGGGCGACGTGGGCGAGGGCGGTGCGGGTCAGTTTCGAGGCGTCGACGGCGGCGATCACGCGCCGGGCCGAGGTGATGGCGGCTCGTTTCACCGAGGCGTCCTCCAGGTCGAAGGCGGTCATGCCGTGTTCGGCGGAAAGCCCGCAGCAGCCGATCACCGCGGTGTCGAAGCGCAGTGCCTGGAGCGAGGCCAAGGTCAGCGGGCCGGTCAGGGCGAGTTCGCCGGGACGGGGACGGCCGCCGGGCACGAGCAGCGTGAGCGTCGACGACGAAGACAGCGCGTTCACGGCGTGCAACGACAACGGCATGACGGTCAGGCGCCGGTCGTGCAGCAGGCGGGCCACTTCGAGGCAGGTGGTGCCGCTGTCCAGGACGACGGACTCGCCGTCCGCGATCAGACCGGCCACGGCGGCGGCGATGCGGCGCTTGGCGTCCATGTTCTCGTCCGAGCGCAGCGCGAACGGCGGCTCCTCACCGCGCAGCAACAGACTCCTGGCGCCGCCGCGATAGCGTTCGAGAACGCCCTGAGCTGCGAGGACCTCCAGGTCGCGGCGGATGGTCATCTCGGAGGCGCCGGTCATCGTCGCCAGGTCCGCCACCCCGAGGGAGCCGGCGTCGCGGACCGCCTCGGTGATCTGCTTCAGTCGGGACACAGCCGTGATTGAACACGAGTGATGTTCGAAACTCAATCTTTCGAACAGGCGATCCGTTCGTTAGCTTGTGCATGTGAACGCTCTCAGGGCCGCGCGGGTGGCCACCTTCACGTACTTCGGGCTCAACGGGTTCCTGCTTGGTCTGTGGCTCGTGCACATCCCGACGGTCGAGGACCGCACGGGCATCAACCACGCCGAACTCGGCCGGTTACTGCTCCTGCTCGGTCTGGGCGCGTTCATCGGCATGCGACTCGGTGGCAAGTTCACCGACCGCGTGGGCGTGAAACTGGTCGTGCCCGCCGCAGGCGTGTTCTGCAGCGTCACGGCCTTCCTGCCCGGTGTGGCCGTCAACCAGTGGACGCTCGGTGCGGCGCTGCTCATCTTCGGCCTCGGCAACGGCCTGATCGACGTCAGCATGAACGCGCACGCCGTGGTGGTGGAACGGCACTACAAGCGCCCGGTCATGTCGGCGTTCCACGCGACGTGGTCCCTTGGCGGTGTCGCCGCCGCGTTGACCGGCGCACGGACGCTGAGCTGGGAACTCTCCCCCGCCACGACCCTCGGTGCCGCCGCCGTGCTCGGCGTCGTCGTCAGCCTGGTGACCGCGAGGCTGCTGCTCGACGAGAAGGAGGAGCAGCACGCCGCCGCGCAGACCGGCAAGCGCAAGGTGCCGCGCCGGATCTGGATCATGGCGGTGCTCGCCCTGCTGGTGATGCTGAGCGAGGGCGCGGCCAACGACTGGAGCGTGCTGCACCTGCAGGACGTCCTCGACGCCCCGCCGCAGATCGCGGCCCTGGCCTACGGCGCGTTCGCCACGACGATGACCGTCGGACGGTTGCTCGCCGACCGGATCACCGCGAAGGTCGGCCCGGTCGCGGTGCTGCGCTGGGGCTCGGTGATCGGCGCGGCGGGCATCGCGACCGCGGCGCTCTCGCCGTGGATCTGGCTCGCGCTGGTGGGCTGGGCGATCGCCGGCATCGGCCTGTCGGGCACGGTCCCGCAGCTCTTCAGCGCCGCCGGACACGCGGAACCCGGCGCGGCGGGAGCCAACGTCTCGCGCGTGGCCGGGCTCGGCTACCTCGGTGTGCTGGCCGGACCAGCGGTGATCGGCTGGCTCACCCACGTCGTGCCGCTCAACATCGCGTTCCTGTTGCCGGTGGCGTTGTGCCTGGTCGCGGCGGTCTCGGCGAACGTTCTTCGCACCGATTCCGCCGAGGAGAAGGTCTCGGCGTAAGAATGCGCCCATGGATCTTGCCGAACTGGATCTCACCACCGCACATCTGGCCGACGCCTGCATCCGGGCCAACATCCCGGTCCGCACCGTCTCCCTGACGCCGGTCATCCCCGGCTCCAGGACCTGCGGCCGCGTGCTGCCCGCCCGGCACGCGGGCAGCGTCGACATCTTCCTGGAGGCGATCGAGCGCAGCGAGCCCGGCGACGTGCTGGTCGTCGACAACGACGGCCGCGCCGACGAGGCCTGCGTGGGCGACCTGATCGTCCTCGAGGCGCAGCAGGCCGGGCTCGCGGGAGTGGTCATCTGGGGACTGCATCGCGACACGCAGGACATTCGCGCGATCGGGCTGCCGGTGTTCAGCCTCGGTGCGAACCCGACGGGCCCGTTGAGCCTGCGCGACCGTGCGCCCGAGGCTCTGTCGACGGCCGAGATCGACCAGTGGACCGTCACGTCCGACGACATCGTGTTCGGTGACGACGACGGCGTGCTGTTCGTGCCGGCCTCGGACGCGGAGGCGCTCATCGCGAAGGCGCGCGGCATCCGGGACGTCGAACGAGCGCAGGCGAACCGCGTGCGGCAGGGTGAGTCCCTGCGCAGCCAGCTGCGGTTCAGCGAGTACCTGGCGAGCGGACGCACGTTCCGCGAACACCTGCGCGAGATCGGCGGCGCAGTCGAGGAGTGAGGCCATGATCCCCGGGACATCGATTTTGGGCAGGTACAGGGCTCGTGCGGAGGCGTTCGAGGCGAAGGTCGCGAACGTGCGCTCGGACCAGTGGATCAACCAGTCGCCGTGTGCACAGTGGACGGCCCTTGAGGTCGTGGACCACGTCATCGAGATGCACGGCGTGATGCTCGGCCATCCGATCCCACGCACCGAAGACCCGCTCACGGACTTCCGCGAGGCCCGCCGCCAGGTCCAGGAAGCGCTGGACTCCGATCGGGCGCGCAGCGAGGTCTCCACGCCCGCGGGCCCGATGACGCTGGAAGACCACGTCGACCAGGTCGTGAGCGACGACCTGGTGCTGCACGGCTGGGACCTCGCCCGCGCCACCGGCCAGGACGAGACCATCCCCGCGACCGACGTGGAACGCCTCTGGGCCACCGCGACGGCCGTGCCCGCCGACCTGATGGAACGCTTCCGCACGCCCGGCGCGTTCGGTCCCGGCATCGAGGTCTACGGCGCCGAGATCGAGGTGCCGCAGGACGCTCCGCTGCAGGACAGGCTGCTCGGGTATGTGGGCCGGGACCCCATGTCGAAAAGTCTCTGAGCACTTCGACGGATCCGTGTAGGGCAGCCGCTGAGAGGAACGAACATGGACTGGACCCTGGAAGTCATCGTCGTGCCGGTGTCGGATCTCGACCGGTCGAAGCAGTTCTACTCCGAGCAGCTCGGATTCAAGGTCGATCACGACACGACGTTCAACGAGGACACGCGGGTCCTGCAGCTCACCCCGCCCGGCTCCGGCTGCTCGATCGTCATGGGCAAGGGCATCGTCAAGGGTGAGCCGGGGACGCTGAAGGGCGTGCAGCTCGTCGTGTCGGACCTGGAGAAGGCCCGCGCGCAGCTCGTCGAACGCGGCGTCGAGGTCGGGGAGATCGTGCGGATGAACGAGGCAGATGGAGGGTCGTTCATCTTCTTCGACGACCCGGACGGCAACAGCTGGGCCGTGCAGGAGATCAAGGCCCGCGCTACCGGTGGGGAGTGGAAGTGAAGTACATGCTGGTCAGCTACGGCGGCAGCCAGGAGGACTGGGAGGGCCTGGCCGCCTGGTCCGACGAGGACATGCACCGCATGATCGCCTACATGCGCGACCTGGACGCCGAGCTGCGCGCCTCCGGTGAGCTGCTGCAGTCCGAGGGACTGAGCGGCCCGGCGCGGGCGTTCGTGGTGCGCGGCGGCGACGACGGACCGGTGGTGGTCGACGGGCCGTTCGCCGAGTCCAAGGAGGTCATCGCCGGGTACTGGGTGGTCGACGTCGACAGCCGGGAACGGCTGCTGGAGATCGCCCGCAAGGCCTCGGCGTGCCCCGGGCCGGGCGGGAAGGTCCTGAACCAGCCGATCGAGGTGCACCCGATCATGGGCGCGCCCGACGTGGACGCGGAAACCCTGGCACCGTACGAGAAGTAGCGGTGAGGGGCCGGGCGAACCCGGCCCCTCACGCGGTCACTTCAGGTCGTACGCGCGGATGATCGTCTGCTGGACGTCACCGCCCGCGTCCGCCGCCCGAGCCTTGAACGACACGTTCTTGGCGCCGTGCGGGTGGATCAGCGTGATCTGCCAGCCGGCGCGCGTCTTGCGCAGCGGCACCGGCTTCCAGGTCTTGCCCTCGTCGTAGGACACCTGCACCGCGGGGTCCTTGATGTTCGTGACGGGGCCCGTTCCGTTGCGCTCCACCGTGATCGGCACGGTGACGACGCGTCCGGCACGGTTGTTCGCGTCGAGCTGCGGCGCGAACCGGACCGCGAGCAACGGCACCGACTGGTAGAGATCGCCGGCGACGAACTCCGAGTAGAACGACCAGTCCGCGGTCACCTTCGACGACAACGAGTCGCGGGTCGCCTCGGTGTGGACGGTGTAGCGCTTCTTCTCCGCCGGCGCGTTCGGGACGTTGCCGTACCCGGCCTCCGGCTGGTCGGAGATGACCTTGCCGTCCAGCGTGATGGTGGTGCGGCCCGTGGTCGGCGAGGAGTACCCGTACATGCCCTGCGAGCTGTGCAGGGGCAGGTCGAGGCGCAGCAGGTTGCCGACGCGTCCGGCGAAGCGCACGGTCCCCGGGGCGTGCGGTACACCGGGCCCGTAGACGGCGCTGTTCCAGTGCTCGGTCGTGGTGCGGCCGAGCTTGAACACCCGTGGTGCGACCGAGAACTGCGAGCCGAGACTGGGCCACTCGCCGAGCTTCGTGAACTCGGTCAGGCCGCCGGACCAGTCGACGCCCGGCGTGTAGAACTCCTTGAGCCGCAACGGCAGCGGGCCGGAGGCACCGTTGTCGCGCTGGCCGATCGAACCCGGCACGCGGGCGTGCGTGATGGAGTCGACCTTGGCCAGTTCGCGGTCCTTGACGGAGCGCTGCAGGTTCTCCGGCACGCGGGTCTTCTCGCTGATCCGCACGTGGTACTGGTACGGGCTGCCGTCGAACTTGCCGTTGGCGTCCGGCTTGGCCTGCACGCTCTCGGCGTAGAACTCGAACTTCGGCCACGACGTCTTCGACGGGCGGACGCGGATCGAGTCGAACGAGTTGAGGTACCAGGTGCCGCCGGTCGCGCCCCAGTTGGCCTGCATCAGGAACCCGAGACCCGCCTGCGCGGCCTTGGCCTCCTTCTGCTCGACCGCGATCACCGGCTGGGTGCCCTGCCGTGCGTCGAACACGATCTCGGTGTTGCCGGTGACCTCCAGCGCCGGTTCGGTCAGCGTGGTGGTCAGGCCGCCCTTGGTCGGGTCGGGGTCACGGGTGCTGATCGTGCCGTCGAGGAAGTACTTGCCCTTGGGCAGGCGCTGCACGAGCGTGCCGGACGGGTCGTAGCGGAAGTACGCCTGCGGCTGGTCGAGGCTGACGAACCGGTAGTCGTAGTACTGCGTCGCCGCGCCGTTGTGGTCGAGGAACGTGAGCTTCACGTCGTAGCTCTCGACCTCCTTCACCACGCCGATCGGCACCCGTGCGCCGTCAGACGACAGGACCACCGCGCCGTAGACGCCGTCCGCGACGGCGGCTTTCGTGTCGGCGGTGACCGTGGCGTCGGCCGTGCCACCGGCGGGGATCGTCAGCTTCGCCGGCGAGACGCTGAACAGGCCGGCCCCGGCGGGCTTCACCTCGGCGATGCTGAGGTCGACCGTCACGTCGGACGCGCCGTTGTTGCGGTAGGTCAGCTTCTGCGTGATGGGCTTGTCATCGTCGTGCGGCCACTGCGCGGTGCCCAGCGAGAAGCTGCCGTGGTTCGTGGAGACCCCGGCGGACACGGCACGGCCGACGTCGAGACGTCCGGCGCCCTGCTCGTAGATGGTCAGCGGCGGGTTGGGCTTGGCGCTGTTCATCAGCGCGGCCTTGATGTCCTCGGCCTTCCACGCCGGGTTCTTCGAGGCGAGGATCGCCGCGGCGCCCGCCACGTGCGGGGTGGCCATCGACGTGCCGGACATCGAGACGTGTCCCTCGCCGACGGGTGTGCCGATCTGGCCGTTCTTGGCCTTGGCGGCCACGATGTCGACGCCCGGCGCGGTGATGTCGGGCTTGACGGCGTTGTTCACCCAGCGCGGGCCGCGCGAGGAGAACTCGGCCAGCGTGTCGTCGCGGTTGACGGCGCCGACGGTGAGGGCCGCGTCGGCGGATCCCGGCGAGCCGATGGGGCCACCGGAGTTGCCGGCGGCGACGACGAACAACGCGCCGGTCTGCTCGGTGATGCGGTTGAGCGCCAGCGACATCGGATCGGTGCCCTCGTCGGGCCACGAGCTGCCGAGGCTCATGTTGACGACCTTGGCCTTGGTCGCGGCCCACTCCATGCCGGCGATGATGTCGCTCTCCCGGCCGCCGCCGTAGTCGCCGAGCACCTTGCCGTTGACGAGCTTCGCGTCGGGCGCGATGCCCTTGTACTTGCCGTCGCCCGTGACGGTCGACGCGACGTGCGTGCCGTGGCCGAGGCGGTCGTCGGTGCTGTCGCTGTCGCTGAAGTTCTTCGACTCCACGACCGCGCCCGCGAGGTCCGGGTGGGTCTCGTCGACGCCGGTGTCGAGGATCGCGACGGTGACGTCCTTGCCGGTGAAGCCCTTCTCCCACGCCTGGGGCGCGCCGACCTGCGCGGCGCTGCGGTCCAGTGACGCGGTGACCTTGCCGTCGAGCCAGATCCTGCCGGTGCCCGCCGCCCGGGCACCGGCCCAGAACGAGCCGTTCTTCTCCACCGTGATCGCCCGAGCGTCGATGCTCGGCAACGACTCGGCGTTCGCCGCGCTGATCCCCTGCCCCTGCACGATCAGCGGAAGCGTCTTGCCGGCCGCGTCGTCGTAGCCGGATCTGGCCAGCAGCGAGACGTCGAACAGCCGTGCGTCCAGTTCGCCCGTGTTGAGCCTGTGCTGGGCGTCGAGCGGGACGACGTGCAGGTCGCCGCGCGGGTCCTTGAAGCTGCGGAACCCGACGGTCTCCCTGCCCTGCGCCGCTCGGGCGTGGACCTTGCCGTTGGAGACGGTGATCTCGTCACCGGTGATGAGGGTGACCTTGGTGGTCAGCCCGTCGGCGCGTACCTCTTGTTCCTGTGGCGCCGCCGAAACAGGAACGGCTGCCGTGGCAGCAACCACGACAGCCGTCAGTCCGGCAGCGAGATGTGATCGTTTCAAGCGAACTCCCCTTAGTTCACCGAGGAGGGAATAGCCCTCAGTGACTAAGACACTCCGCACGGTTGCGGCGTTGCTGGGTGGTCCGCATCACATGTTCACAGATTTGCCTGGATTGCCCGTTCGACGGCCGCCTCGACGTGCAGGCGGGTGGTCGGGAACACCGGAACCGGCACGTCAGCCTGGGAGAGCAGCAGTTCGATCTCGGTGCAGCCGAGGATGACGCCCTCCGCCCCTTCGAACCGCGCGATCACGTCTTGATAGGCGCGCCGGGACTGCTCGCGGACGATGCCGAGGCACAGCTCGTCGTAGATGATCCGGTGCACGATCGCCTGGTCCTCGGCCGAGGGCACCAGGACCGTCAGGCCGTGGGACTCCAGGCGTTCGCGGTAGAACGGCTGGTCCATGGTGAAGCCGGTGCCGAGCAGGCCGACCGTGCTGAAGCCGGCCTGCCGGATGGCCTGTGCCGTCGTGTCGCCGAGGTGAACCACCGGGATGTCGACGGCGGCCTGGACCTGGTCGAACACCTTGTGCATGGTGTTGGTGCAGATCAGCAGGAAGTCGGCGCCGCCGGCCTGCACCTGTGCGGCGGCTTCGGCGAGAGCCTTGCCCGCGTCGTCCCAGCGGCCGTCGACCTGCATGCGTTCGATCTCGGCGAAGTCGACGGAGTGCAGCACGACCTTCGCGGAGTGCAGGCCGCCGAGCCGTTCGCGTACGAGTACGTTCGCCAGCCGGTAGTACTCCGCGCTGCTCTCCCAGCTCATTCCGCCCAGCATCCCGATCGTCAGCATGCGACCAGTCAAGCACTCCAGCGCGGGTCACGGCCGGTGGTGGACAGGAGCTGCTCGAACGGTGACGCGTCCGCCGGTGCCTCGACGGGTGCCTTGAACACGTTCATCTCGATGGCCATCGGGCCCATCTGCTTCACCAGGCCTTCGACCTCGGTGAACACCTCGGGGTCGGGCTCGAAGCGCTGGCCGGTGGCCTGGGCGAGGTCGGAGACGTGGATGGTGAGGTCGAGCAGCACCAGGCCGCCGACGGTCTGCGCGGGCATCTGCATGTTGCCGGCGATGCCCTCGGTCGCGCCGGGTTGCCCCCAGGCCTCGACGAGCTTCGCGGACTCGGCGGGGTACTGCTCGCGCCAGTCCGGGTAGGACGGCGTGTGGCTGAAGTCGGCGTCCTGCTTCGCGGCGAGTTTCTGGAACTCCACGACGACGTGCAGCAGGTGGTCGAGCAGGGCGCGGACGTCGTAGTCGGCGCACGGGGTGGGCTTGGTCAGGTCGTCGTCGGTGATGTTCGCGATGACGGGCAGTGCGTGGTCGCGGGCTCGATCGAGCAGAACGCTGAGCTTCATGGTTCCGAGCCTATTTTCGTGCGTCTCGCCGCTCTTGAAGAAACGCGCCAACCTAGTGGCGTGACTCAGAACGTCGGCGGCGAATCCGCGCTCAGCAGGGTGCCGCGACGCACCCGTCTGACCACGAATACGCCGGCAACGTTCTGAGCCACGCCACTAGGATCTGCGCTGTGCAGGGGCCGCGCCGGGACACTCGGGGGATCATCGACGCCCGCGAGCTTTTCGCCCGCGTGCGGTTTCGCCGCCGCATGCCGTGTGCCGAGTTGCAGCCGTACCTGGAGCACTACTGGCTGATCGACGGTCAGCTGGACGCGCCGTACACCTCGCACGTCGTGCCGCATCCGTCGGTGAACGTCGTCTTCGAGCGCGGCTTCGCCCAGCCGGAGATCGCCGGCGTGGGACTGGGGCTGTTCAGCCGCGTGCTGGACGGTCGGATCCGGGTGGCGGGCGTGCAGTTCCGGCCGGGAGGGTTCCGGCCGTTCCGTGCCGAGCCGGTGTCGGAGTGGACCGGGCGGCACGTGCGGCTCGACGCTCCGTCGTCGCTGGTGCTGGACGTGGAGGACGAGGACGAACGGGTGGCCGCGCTCGACGCGTTCCTGCTGGGTCTGGGGCCGGTGCCCGATCCGCAGGCGACGCTGGCGATGGAGCTGGTGCAACGGATCCGGGACGACCGGGAGATTCGGCGGGTCGCGGACTTCGCGCGGGACTGCGGTGTCGCGGTGCGCACGATGCAACGGCTGTTCGCGGACTACGTAGGGGTGAGCCCCAAGTGGGTCATCCTGCGGTACCGCATCCACGAGGCGCTGGAACGGGCCGAGTCGGACGTGGAGTGGGCGCATCTGGCCGCTGACCTCGGGTACAGCGACCAGGCCCACCTCGTCCGGGACTTCACGCAGACCGTGGGCGTCTCCCCCACGGCGTACGCGCGGGCGCTCAACTGAAGTACTGGCACAGCTCGACGAGGATCCCCTCGGGGCCGCGGACGTAGCAGGTCCGGAGCACGTTCTCGTACGTCTCGACGTTCCTGACCAGTTCGGCGCCGTGCGGCTTCAGGCGGGCGAGGGTGGCGTCCAGGTCGTCGATGACGAACGCGATGTGCCGCAACCCGAGGGCGTTGATCGGCGCGTGCGAGCTGCCGTCGATGCTCTCAGGGGTCTGGAACTGGCTGAACTCGATCCGGTACTGGTCGTCCGGGGTCTTCAGCATGGCGATGTCGCTGTTGGAGCCGTCGAGCCCGATGACGCCGTCGACGAACTCGCCCTCCATGTGCGCCTCGCCCTCCAGCTCCATGCCGAGCGCCTCGAAGAACGCGACGGCGGCCGCGAGATCGCTGACGGTCATTCCCACGTGGTGCATGCTCTTGATGCTCATGCCCCTGGGACGGAGCCCACGACCGATCCTCTACACCGAAAGTGGTCCAACTTCGCGGTAGGTTTTTGGCTCTCCTGCCTGGACCGCTTTGGCGGCAGAGTTCACGGGCATGAGCCTCGCATTCCTGATCACGACGTTGATCGCGGTCGCCACGCCCGGCACCGGTGTGCTGTACACGCTGTCCGCCGGTCTCGCGCACGGCCGCAAGGCGAGCGTGGTCGCCGCGTTCGGCTGCACGCTGGGGATCGTGCCGCACGTGCTGGCCACGGTCACCGGGCTGGCGGCGCTGCTGCACGCGAGCGCGCTGGCGTTCGAGATCGTGAAGTACCTCGGTGTCGCGTACCTGGTCTACCTGGCGTGGGCGACGTTGCGGGACAAGAGCGATCTCGTCGTGGACACCGCGGTGGCACCGGCGTCAGCCCGCAAGGTCGTGGTGTCGGCGGTGCTGATCAACCTGCTCAACCCGAAGCTGACGATCTTCTTCGTGGCGTTCCTGCCGCAGTTCGCGACCGGCTTCGGGCAGATGGTCACGCTCAGCGCGGTGTTCATGGCGCTGACGTTCGTGGTCTTCGCCGTCTACGGGGTGTTCGCGGCGTCGATGCGCGACCGGGTGCTGGCCCGGCCGCGGGTGATGGTGTGGCTGCGCCGGTTCTTCGCGGCGTCGTTCGCGGCGCTCGGCGCGAAGCTGGCGCTGAGCTGACGCCGAATCAGGACCTCGCCCACGCCGCGCGTCGCTCCAGACGAAATCCCGCTCGCTGCAGATTCGCGGCGCTCACCGACTCGGGACGAGCCGTTGCCACTGCCAGCACGCAACCCGCGTCGGCGGCCACACGGAGGCGGTGGCGCAACAACAGCGACTGCGCGCCCCGGCCCCGGTACGCGGGCAAGGTCGAGGCGCCGCCCAGCACGGCGACATCGCCGTGGATCGTCATGGCGGCAGCGGCGATCGGCGTTCCTCCCGCCACGGCCAGAAACCGCCGCATCATCGGCAGCCGATGTTCGGCCCGGATGAACGCGGCGACCGTCCCGCCGACCTCGTATCCGGCCAGCAACACCTCCACGAACGCGTCGGCCGCCCCCGCTGCGACCACGTCGAGGCCGGCACCTTCCTCGGGCCTGGGCCGGACGGTCAGCCGGTTGACCGCCAGCAGACGGTCGGCCATGCGTGCGAACCCCGCCGTCACCAGCGCGTTCTCCGCCGCGACTGCCGGTTCGGCCGGCACCACCAGCGTCGGCTTGACGCCTCGCCAGTCTGCTGAGTCGACCAGGTCGATCGCGGCGGGCACCGTCTCGCCCGACACCGTCGAGAGAAATCCCAGCGCGGGATCCGTGGCCAGCACGGCCATCGCCCCTGCCTGCTCCCACACGCGAAATCGGCCCGGCACACCGGCCTCCGACGCGGCGTCGCAGGCCCACCCCGCGCGGCGATGCAACGCGCGCACCGCCCTGCTCACCTCCGACGACACGGCTAGCAGGCGGCGGCGCGTTCGAGCAACAACGTCCGCTCGCGTTCGTTGCGGGTCAGCGACGCGGCCTTCTCGAACTCCGCCTTCGCCTCCGCGGTGCGCCCGAGCTTCGCCAGGAAGTCGCCGCGCACGCTGGGCAGCAGGTGGTAGCCCTGCAACGCCTTCTCACCCGCGATCTCGTCGACCAGAGCGAGACCCGCGGCGGGCCCGAACGCCATCGACAACGCCACCGCGCGGTTGAGTTCGACGATCGGGGACGGCGAGATTCCCGCGAGCACCTGGTAGAGGGTGGCGATGCGCTGCCAGTCGGTGTCCTCGGCCTTGCGCGCACGGCCGTGACACGCGGCGAGAGCGGCTTGTACGTAGTAGGGGCCGGGCGGTTGGTTGAGTGCTTCGGCGCGTTCGAGGGCTTTGAGGCCGCGGCCGATGAGCAGCCAGTCCCAGCGGCCGCGGTCCTGTTCGAGCAGCAGCACCGGTTCGCCGCCGGGGCCGGTGCGGGCCTTGGTGCGGGAGGCCTGGATCTCCATCAGCGCGACCAGGCCGTGGACCTCGGCCTCCTTGGGCGCGAGTTCGGCGAGCACACGGCCGAGCCGCAACGCCTCGGCGCAGAGTTCGGGACGCAGCCAGTCGTCGCCCTGGGTGGCGGAGTAGCCCTCGTTGAAGATCAGGTAGATGACTTCGAGCACCGACGCGAGCCTGGTGGCGAGTTCGGGGCCTTCGGGGACCTCGAACGGCACTCCGGCGTCGGCCAGGGCCTTCTTGGCGCGCACGATGCGCTGGGCGACGGTCGCGTCGCTGACCAGGAACGCGCGGGCGATCTCCTCGGTCTTGAGGCCGCCCAGCATCTTCAGCGTGAGCGCGACCCGTGCCTCGGTGCCCAAAACCGGGTGGCAGGCGGTGAACATGAGGCTCAGGAGGTCGTCGCCGATCTCGTCCTCGATGCCCTCGCCGGCATCGGGTGTGGCCTCCTGGACGTCGCGGCCGATCTCCTCGACCTTGCGGTTGAAGTTCTCGCGGCGGCGGATCTGGTCGATCGCCCGCCGCTTCGCCGTCGTGGTCAGCCAGGCGCCGGGGTTGCGCGGCACGCCTTCCGCCGGCCACTGTTCCAGGGCCGCGACCAGCGCGTCCTGGGCCATCTCCTCGGCGAGGCCGACGTCGCGGGTGTACCGGGCCAGCGCGGCGATGACCTTCGCCGACTCCATCCGCCAGACCGCGTCGATGGTGCGATGTACCGAGGTAGCCCCCATGGGGGCATCAGACCACAGCCACCTGACGTATTTCCACGACGCACGCAGGAAGGTGGATGCGCCGGATCCGTTCGACCGCTTCCTCCTGGTCGCGGACGTCGATCAGCCAGTACCCCGACACCCCGAACGCGCCGGGCACCAGATCCCCGGCGTCGAGCAGAACGCCCGCCCGCACGAGCGCGTCCCCGTGCTGTGCCACCAACGGTCTCGGGCTCCTGACGAACACCATGAACCGCACCGGGCCTCCTCGTTCGCCGTCTACCGGTACGTCGAACGAGGAGGCCCGGAATCGACGCGATGATCAGCCGCGGAAGTCGGCCGCGTGATCGCGCGCCCACTGCGCGAAGGTCCGGTACGGCTTGCCGGTGAGCTTCTCGTAGTCCGGCGACACCACGAACTCGTAGTCGGAGAAGTCGTCGGCCTCGCCACCCTCGTAGCCGCCCAGGCCGAGGACGTAGCGGGCGATCTCCTCGGGCCAGCCGACGCTCACGTAGTAGGCGAGCGCCTCGTCGGCGGTGACGTCCTGGAACGTCAGTTCCCGGCCGATCGCGGCGCCGATGTCGCGGGCCATGTCCCGCTGGGTCAGTTGCGGCGGCCCGGACAGGTCGTAGGCCCTGCCCGCGTGACCGTCCTCCTGCAGCACCCTGATCGCGGCGTCGGCGATGTCGGCCTCGTGGATGGGCTGGCCGAACCCGTCCGGTTCGGGGTGCACGATCGTGCCGTCGGCACGGATCGACGGACCCCAGAGGTCGATCTTGTTGGCCGCGAACTCTCCCGGCCGCAGGTGCGTCCACTCGACGCCGGACGCCTCCACGGCCTGCTCGACCGGCAGGTGGTGGCTGGTGTCGTAGCCATAGGTCACCGCGCCCGAGGACAACGTCACGATCCTGCGCACGCCCGCTCGCACCGCGCGGTCGACCACTTCCTGTGCGGTCGGTGGGTGCACGAACAGGTAGAGCTTCTCCACGCCGTCGAACGGGATGCTGTCCGGGTCGTCGAGATCGGCCTTCACCACGTCGACGTGAGCGGGGAAGTCCGCCTTGGCCGGGTCGCGGGTGATCGCCCGCACCGGACCGGTGAGTCCTCGCACCACCAATCGGCCGACGTTGCCCGTCGCGCCGGTCACCAGTGTCGTCATCGCATGCCCCCTTCGATGCCGTCGAGCAGTTTGTCGAGCCCGTAGTCGAACGAGCTGCGCATGTTGTCCGCGAGCGTGCCCTCGGTGTCGTAGGCGCCGGCGTTCCACAGCGCCGTCATCGCCGGGTACCGCTCGACGTCGAAGTAGTCGTCCCAGAACACCTGCCGTGCGCCCCACCACGAGTCACCGGACTCGCCCGTCACCGCGGCCAGCTGCTGATCGTCCACTTCGGACGCCGCCGCGCCGTGCACGAATCCCTCGACCGCGACGTGCGCGACGGTGACCTGCCGCGGTTCCAGTCCGGAGTCGGCGAGCGCGGCCAGCACGAACTCCTGGCCGTCCATCAGCCCCGGCCCGAGCGGCGGCCGCACCATCGACACGTCCCGCATCCACGGGTGCGCCTGGTAGACCGCACGCGTGCGGTCGGCGTAGTGCTTGACGCGCTCACGCCACGTGCCCTCTGCCGTGAGGTCGCGCTCCTGCAACACCGCGTCGGCCATGAGGTCGATCAACTCGCCCTTGCCGGGCACGTGCGTGTAGAGCGACATCGTGCCGACGGTCAGTTCCTGCGCGACGCGGGCCATCGACATCGCGCCGAGCCCCTCGCGGTCGGCCACCGCGATCGCCGCGGTGACGATCTGGTCGACGCTCACCTTGGGCTTCCTGCCGACCGGCTTCGGCTCCGCCGGTGTGCGCCAGAGCAGTGCGAGCGTCCTGGCCGGGTCTCCCCCGCCGCTGCGTTCGGCGGCCATCCGTCCACCTCATTTCCGTAGGCCATACGGAAACAATACCGTACGCCCTACGGAAATGAGTCCGGTTTACCCGACGAGGTCGCCGCTCACCGCGCCGGCAGCTCGCTGGCGCTCCGTCCGCCGAGGAAGTCCCGCAGGATCTCGATGAACCGCGCCGGCTGCTCCTCGGCCACGTAATGGCCGCAATCGTCGATGACCACCCCGGTGACGTCGTCGGCCGCCAGCCGCATCGTGTCGGCGACCAACGCACCGCTGTACCGGGCGCCGCCGACGGCGAGCACAGGCAGCGTCAGGCGGGTCTCCTTCCGCTGCTCGTTCTGCGCGATCGTCTCGTCGAGCGCCCGGTAGTACGCGAAGCTCGCCCGCAGCCCGCGAGGATCCGCGACGATCGCGTCGACGTAGACGTCGACGGCGTACGCGGGGATCGGCGTGGCGGCCTTGGTGGCGAACTGGTGGCCGAAGAAGAGATGCTCCCGCCCCCGGACCAGCTCCTCGTTGAGGTCGGTGAGCCGGTTGAAACCGAAGTGCCAGAGCCGCTGGTTGACCGCGGCCGGGCTGAAGACCGACGGAATCGGTGTGAGACCGGGGATGACGGCGTCGACGACGACGAGCCTGCCGACCCGCTCGGGGTGGTCCGCGGCGAGGGCGTATCCGGTCCACATGCCGATGTCATGGCCGACCACGTCGAACCGGTCGTGCCCGAGCGCGGCCATCAGCGCGACCAGATCGGCGGCCAGCGTGCCAGCGTCGTACCCGTCGTCGGGCTTGCCGGAGAGCCCGGCCCCGCGCGAGTCGACGGCGACGACGGTGTGCTCGCGGGCGAGCGCCGGCATCACTTCCCGCCAGGCGTACCAGGTCTGCGGCCACCCGCCGACCAGCAGCAGCGGCGGACCGTCCCCACCGGTGACCGCGTGCAACCGCAGCCCGTCCAGCTGCACGAACCGGCTGACGAAGACGTCGGTGAACCCGTCGGGCAGCCGCAGCGAGCTCAACATGGAACGATCGATACAACTTGTCATGGCGGCGACCCTACGCATATTGGAACGATCGGTGCAAGATGTGTAGGCTGATGAACCATGGTGGGCCGCAAGCAGTTCGACGTGGACGAGGCGCTACGACGCGCGATGCACGTCTTCTGGCGCTGGGGCTATTCCGAGGCCTCGATCGACCGCCTCACCGAGGGCACGGGACTGGGCCGGAGCTCGCTCTACAGCACCTTCGGCGACAAGAGCGCCCTCTTCCGGAAAAGCCTCGAACGGTACGCGCAGACCTACCACCCGCTGTACGACCAGGCGCTGTCCGGCTCGCACCCGAGTCCGAGCGCCGTCGTGGCCGCCTACCTGCAGGTCACCCTGAACCGCATCGCCGACCCGGCGGTCCCGGACGGCTGCCTGCTCACGGTGTCGGCAACGCAGTTCCCTGCCCTCGACGCGGAGGGCCAGGCGGCGGTCCGCGCCATGATCGACGGCGTGCGGGCGATGCTGGAGCAGGCGTTGCTCGCGGCGGGGGCCGATGAGCAGGAGGCGGCGGAGCTGGCGTTGTGCACGCTGGCGACGAACAAGTCCCTGGCGGTGCTGAGCCGTGCCGGCTTCTCGAACGAGGAGCTGGCAACCGTCGCCGCGGCCGCCGCGCGGCAGAGCGCTAGTTGACGTACCAGGTGACCTCGACCGTGTCGGAGGAGATCTTCTTCGACTCCGCGCACACCTCGTGCGTGAACACGAGCCCGGTGGCCCGGCACATCCGCGCCGGCGTCCGAGCCGTGAACCCACGGGACTCCAGGTGCTCGCGCATCACCTCAGGAGCGCGGTCCCCTGTCGCGATCACCTCACGCGAGCAGTTGCCGGAACCGCAGTAGCCACTGCCTTCGGCGACCCGCAGCCCGGACGGCGCGGGCAGCACGCCCTCGTCGCCGGGTTTGGCCTCCAGCTGACCGAGCAGGACGACCGCCGTGGCCAGGAATCCCGCCAGGACCATCGTCACCAGCCCGAGGACACCGGTCGACACGCGCCGCAGGGCCGGCAGGCACACGATCGCCGCGATGACCGGGTAGAGCCAGTACACCTCGACCTCCGAGGGCACCAGCGATCCGGACCACCCGAGTCCGCGCGGCACCACGAACCACACCAGCACGGCCAGCAGGATCAGCCCGACGGTCACCCCGGCCTCGCGTGACCGGGCCAGGAAGCACCAGATCAGGATCGGCACCACCCCGAACAGGCCCGACGGCGCCTGGGTCCACGGGAACGTCCCCACGATCACGGCGGCGACGAGCAGCGCGGCTCTCCACCAGTGCGGCCAGCGGAACTCCCCCGGGGTGGACATGCCGCCAGTAAAGCGGAAACGCCGCCCCGAAGATCGGAACGGCGTTTCCTCGTGGTGGGAACGAGTGTCAGGCTGCCAGGCGGGTGGTCACGAACGCCAGGCCAGCGTCGTCAGCATTTCCTTGCCGCGCTCGGCGCTGCGCGGGGCGCTGAGCACGTCGTAGCGGCCGCCCACGAGCTGGGTGACCGAGGCGAAGTCACGACGTCCGCCGGTCGCCTTGTAGCGGACGGCCGCGCTCGCGAGGCCGAAGACCGTACCGAAGACGAGACCCGCGATGATCGGGGCGAGGGCGCCGCCGGTCGAGAAGAAACCGAGCAGCAGGCCGACGAACAGACCGAACCAGGCACCCGACGCGGCGCCCGCGCCGAGGACGCGGCCCCAGGTCAGGCGGCCGGTCACGCGTTCGACGATCATCGGCTCGACGCCGACGATGGTGACGTCCGCGACCGGGAAGTCGTTGTCCGCCAGGTGGTCCACGGCCCGCTGGGCCTCTTCGTAGGTCCCGTAGGAACCAATGGGCCAGCCGGTGGGCGGAGTGGGCAGTGCGTTGACGCCCGTGGAATTTGCTCCCGTGGCGAACGGAGTCGCGGTGGTCATTTCCAACACCTCCGAATTGCGATCCCTACACCCGGTATTACGAACGCGGGCCCTCGGTTGTTCCCAGAGTTGAGCTGATGTGACTCAGCTCCCTGTCGGTAAGCGTGATGTCCAGCGATTCCAGTGTTTTTCCGAGGTCGTCCACCTGAGAATTCTCAGGTTTCTCACCGGCGTGCTCGACCGTGAGCGTCATTCCGACCAGCCGGCGGCTCAGGCCCGGTTCGAGACGCATGACGACGAGCTGGCGGCTGAACGGCGACCGCTCGTGCGTGGCGACGTAGTAGTTGGAGGCCATGTAGTCGACGGGCAGCTGTTCGACGTCGGTCTCGAACGCGTGCTGCCGTTCCCAGCCGTCCGCGGTCTGCTTCTCCAGCACCCAGCGGTTGTCCTCGCGCCGCAGCCGGTGCGGCCATCCGGCCTGGTCCACGATCGCACCGTCGACCAGCGGCATCGGGTGCAGCATTCCGGCGCCGAACCCGACGTCGATCAGCTGGTCGTCGACGATGGACATGAAGTGCGTGCGCGGCCCGGTCTTCACGCGGCTCATCTGCCTGTTGACGGTGTACCCGAGGCGCTCCAGCACGGCCGTGAACAGCAGCTGGTGCTCGAAGCAGTAGCCGCCGCGACGGCGCCGGACCATCTTGTCCTGGATGTCGCCGAGGTCGAGTGACGGCACATGGCCGAGCAACACGTCGATGTTCTCGAACGGAATGGCGCGCACATGCGCTTCATGCAACTCCGCGAGCGAACTCGACGCCGAGGTCCCCGTGCGCGCGAAGTACGCGTCCAAATCAAGCAATTCCGTCTGCCACATGGCCTTCCCCCTGAACTCGTTGCCACTCTTCTTTTGTCAGCGCGTACTCGACCTCTCCGTATTCCGCGCCGGGCAACGGATCGGGGAAGTCGACGTGGAACGTGCGGACGTGCCGCAGCCCGCACCTCTCCATCACGCGCCGCGATCCGGCGTTGACGAACATCGTGGTGGCGACCACGCGCCGCACTCCGCCCGTGGTGAACCCGCGTTCGATCAGGGCCTTCCCGCCCTCGGTGGCGTAGCCGAGGCCCCAGAACTCGCGGTGCAGCCGGTAGCCGAGCTCGACCTCGTCGGTTCCCTTGAACTCGAACCAGCCGACGAACCGGCCGCTGTCCTTCTCTCGGGCCGCGAGGAAGCCGTCGCCGAGGTAGTTCTCGACCGGGGCCGGGTCGAGGTACCGCATGACCTCGGGGTCGGCGTGCAGCGCGAGCAACGAGTCCACATCGGACTCGGCGAGCGGGCGCAGCGTCAGTCGTTCCGTTTCCACGCGGAGATCGTGCCGCACTTCAGCGAGGCGAACGCGGCCAGCAGGCACAGGACGATGGCGAAGCCGAACGCGATCGCGAGGCCCTGGGCGAACGGCCCGGAGATCAGGCTCGGGAAGAACCCGCGCCCGGTGAGGAACGCGGCCTGGTCCGGTGGCAGCGTCGCGAGCTGGTCGCCGAGCAGTTGCTGGATCGGGTTGTAGCCGAGGAACGCCGCGAACAGCACGGCCACCGCGGGCAGCGCCGCGACCTGGGCCGCGGCGGCCGGAGCGACGCCGTGCTCGACCAGTCCGGTGCGCATCGCCGCCGGCAGTGACTGGGAGAACCCGACGATGATCAGGCTGAAGAAGAACCCGATCGACAGCACCATCGCGGTGTTCTGGAAGGTGGTCATCATGCCGCTGCCCGAGCCGCGGGCGTTGGCGGGCAACGAGTTCATGACCTCGGCGCGGTTGGGCGAGGAGAACATGCCCATGCCGATGCCGGTGAACACCAGGATCAGCGCGAACTCCCAGTACGGGAAGTCGACGGGCAGGGCGATGAGCAGCGCGAACGTCACCGCGGTCAGCACGTTGCCGGCGAACGCGAGCGCCCTGCTGCCCAGGCGGTCGGACAGGATGCCGGCGGTGGGCGCGGCGAGCAGGAACCCGACGGTCATCGGCAGCATGTAGATGCCCGCCCACAGCGGCGTCTCCTCGTAGGAGTAGCCGTGCAGCGGCAGCCAGATGCCCTGCAGCCAGATGATCAGGATGAACTGCAGCCCGCCGCGCCCGAGCGCCGAGGCGAAGTTCGCGATGTTGCCCCAGGTGAACGACGGCAGCCGGAACAGGTGCAGGTCGAACAGAGGGTTGGGCACGCGGTGCTCGATCACGACGAACGCCGCCAGCACCGCGAGCCCGCCGATGAGGCACGTCAGCACGAACGGGCTGGTCCAGCCGGTCTGGGAGGTGCCGTGCGGCTGGATGCCGTAGGTGATCCCGACCAGCAGGACGATCAGGCCGACGCCGAAGGTGATGTTGCCCCACCAGTCCATCTCGGCGTGGCGGCGTTCGCCGGTGTCGTGCAGCTTCAGGTAGGCCCAGACCGTGCCGAACAGGCCGAACGGCACGGACACGATGAAGATCAGGTTCCAGTTGACCGGGGCCAGCAGGCCACCGACCACGAGACCGAGGAACGACCCCGCGATCGCCGCCACGCCGTTGATGCCCAGGGCCATGCCGCGCTGGGTGACCGGGAAGGCGTCGGCCAGGATCGCGGAGGAGTTCGCCATCAGGAACGCCCCGCCGACTCCCTGCACGATCCGCCAGCCGATCAGCCACAGCGCGGCGGCGTCACCGCCGAACCAGGTGATCGCGAGCATCACCGAGGAGAACGTGAAGATCGCGAACCCCAGGTTGTACATGCGGGCCCGGCCGTACATGTCCCCCAGCCGCCCGAAGCTGACCACCAGCACCGCCGTGACGACCAGGAATCCCATGATCATCCACAGCAGGTAGCCGGTGTTGGCCGGGTCGAGCGGGTTGATCGCGATGCCCTTGAAGATGTCGGGCAACGCGATCAGCACGATGGAGGAGTTGATCGTGGCGATGAGCATGCCCAGCGTGGTGTTGGACAGCGCGATCCACTTGTACCCGGCCGGAGCCGCCTGCACAGTCACTTCGCCATGCTAACCAACTTGTCTACGACGGGTTCTGCGGCGTGATCGTCTCCAGCACGTTCCCGCCGGCGTCCCGCACGACCACGCGCGCCTCCGGATGACGGTCGAGCAGCTTCGCGGCCAGCACGAACGTGCCGTTGCCCAGCGTCGCGGGCACGTCGGCCGCGCCGGGGCTGGTGTAGGTGATCGAGGCGACCCGAGGGTCGAGGACCAGGCCGATGGCCGCGGCGTTGCTGCTGCCGCCGTCGTAGTACTCCCCCTGTTCGTTCACCTTGTACGGCTTGAAGTCGTAGAACGCCGTCATCCCCGCGATGGTCTGGCCGCGGTACTCGGTCAGGTCGTCCAGGTCGAACACCATGCCGGGCGTCGGGTCGTGGTCGGCGTCACGGCAGTAGAACAGCAGGTCGCCGAACCGGCCGGTGATCATCGTGTCGGTGGCGCTGACCTTGGCCGTGAGCCCGTGCGCGAACTGGCCGGGGTCCGGGACAGCCCTGTCCTTCAGACACGCGCCGAACCGCTTGGCCTCGGGGGTGTCGCGGGCGGCGGGCGGCTGCGGGCGGTCCAGGACGGACGCGGTGGGCTTCGGTACGCCCCGCACGGCGAACTCCTCGCCGTTGACCAGTGCTTTCGTGCCGTTCTCCGCCTTCTGGAAGCCGCTGGGCGCGAGGAACAGGCCGTCCACGAGGGCGGGCATCGTGTTGTTCTGGCCCGAGTCGGCGATCTGGGACAGGCTCAGGAACTTCACGTCGGACGAGACGATGCCCGCCATGGCGCCGGTCGGCGTGGTGAAGAGGATCTCCACCTGGCGCCGGCCCTCGGGCACGGCGGGGTTCGGCGCGGAGATCGTCGTCGTGGTCGCGGTGTTCGCGCAGAAGAAGACGCCGGCCGCCGTGCGGAACGCGGTGAGCACCGTGCCGTTCTTGTGGCTGGTCGCCATCGGCGTCCATTCGGCGACGGGTGTGTGGGCCGTGGCCGCCGCGGCGCAGCGGGCCAGCACGTCGGGGTCGACCTTGTCGCGTTCGACGTGGTTGACGATCCCGCGGTCCTTGCCGACGAACTCGCCGTTGTGCTGCACGGGCGGTTCGGCGACGTCGGCTGAGCTGCCGAGAAGTGTCTGGCCGGCGAAGACCGCGCCCGCGGCGAGCATGCTCACGCCGGCGGCGATCAGGATCGGCCTGCCGTTGCGGGCGGCGGGGCTCATGCCTTCGGAGAGACGCTGACGGGCGCGCATGCGGACGTCGTCGGGCAGCGCGCGGTGTTCGGGCAGCTGGTCGATCACGGGGTGTCCTCGGGGGTCAGGTCGCGCAGCCGGGCGCGGGTGCGGGAGACGCGGGCGCGGACGCTCGACTCGGTGATGCCGAGGAGCGCGGCGGCGTCGGCGGTGGACATGTCGCCCAGCAGGCAGAGCTGGGCGATCTCGCGGTCGGAGGCCGGCAGTTTCGCGATGGCGGCCACCACTGCGGCGAGGCGGCGTTGGGCGTCGGTGCGGGCGGCGACGTCGTCGGCGTGGTCGCGTTCGTCCTGCGGCGTCAGCTTCGTGACCAGCCGCAGAGCTCTGCGCGAGGCCCGCCACTCGGTGCGGGCCCGGTTCGCGGTCACCGTGTAGAGCCACGGCAGCGCGGAGTCGCGCACCAGCTGGGCGTCGCCGCGTTTGCGCCACGCGGTCAGGAACGTCGCGGAGAGCAGGTCCTCGGCCTGCGACCAGGAGGCCGTCAGCCGGTAGGCGTAGTTCCAGACCGCTTCGGCGTGGCGTTCGAAGAGCTCGGTGAACGCGGCGTGGTCGCCTTTCGCGATCTGCTCCCAGAGGCGCGTGTCGGGCGGCCCGACGTTCGCGCGCTCGGTCGTCTCAGTCATCACACTCCGCCTGGGGCCGTCACGGCCCAGTGTGCTGCGTGACGCGCGTCACCCGAGGCTGGGGAGCCGCCCCTCATTCGAGGCCTGAACGACACCGATGGCAAGATCTTCGCCGTGCCGATCGAGCAGAAGCAGCCCGGCAATGTCGAGGCGGAGACCCAGGTGTTCGCGAAGATCACGATCCCCGTGCAGGACGCGGCGACGATTCCCGGAGTTCCCCCGGTGACGCCCGCTCCGGTGACACCCGCTCCCGCGGCGGTCACTCCACCGGCCCCCGCACCGGCCCCCGCACCGGCCGCCACACCGGCGGCGACCACCGCGGCGCAGGATCGTCAGTCCAAGTCGCTGACCCGGCGGTTGGCCCGCCGGATCCTCGGCCCGACCTTGATGACGAAGAAATAGGGCTCAGCGACACCTATCTGTCGGGGACCTGTCCCAAGCCCCCGCAGACCCGGCATGCGGTCCGGTCCTCGTTGAGTCCAGAACCAAGGCAACGGCTGCACTCCTTCACAGAAGAACAGTGTCCGCTTCTACTCCGAGTGGGGGCAGCCGCCAAGCAGGGACCCTCCCGGCAATAATGGGTGACCCCCACCGTTCACGCTCGGTGATCAAGCCTGCGTGGACGGTCCGGCCGGAATCTCGTTGGCGCGTGCGACATTGCCTGTGACGATGCCTCTGCTTTCCCCGTGCGGAAGCTTCCACCAGCCGGAGCACCCGCGCGGGCACGGGTGCGACATCTCGTGCAGCACAAGGCCTTCCGGACCGGGAACGGGTTGTTGCCACGACATCGTTCCGGACCCTGCGCACAGCAGGCAGGTGTCCTCTTCACACTCCACACCTGTAAGTACTCCACAGGGGACACTTCGGGCAATCGCTGGATCGAGGGGAGATCACCGATGGCAGTCGCGGTCGTGACGGGAGCGGGTTCCGGGGTGGGGCGCGCGGCGGCGCGAACCCTGCTGGCGGCGGGATTCCAGGTCGCTCTGGCAGGCAGGCGCGAGGACGCGTTGATCGAGACCGGAGAGGGCTTTCCCGGTTCCGCTCTCGTCGTGCCGGCGGATGTGTCGCAGGAGGACTCGGTCGTCGCGTTGTTCGAGGCGGTGGTCGCGCGCTTCGGCCGGGTGGACGTGTTGTTCAACAACGCCGGGATGAACGTCCGCGCGACGCCGATCGAGGAGTTCTCGTTGAGTGCGTGGGAGAAGGTCGTCGGGGTGAACCTGACGGGCGCTTTCCTGTGCGCACGTGAGGCGTTCAGGGTGATGAAGACCCACGGCGGCGGCCGGATCATCAACAACGGCTCGATCTCGGCGTCGGTGCCGCGCCCGCACGCGGTGGCGTACAACGCGACCAAGCACGCGATGACCGGGCTGACCAAGTCGTTGTCGCTGGAGGGCCGCGCTTACGGCATCGCGTGCGGGCAGATCGACATCGGCAACGCGGCGACGGAGATGACCGAGCGGATGGGCGCCGGCGTGCTGCAGGCGAACTTCGAGGTCAAACCTGAGCCGACGTTCGACGTGCAGCACGTGGCCGATGCCGTCCTGTACCAGGCTCAGTTGCCGCTCAACGCCAACGTGCAGTTCATGACCGTGATGGCGACCGCGATGCCCTACATCGGTAGAGGCTGAGCCTGGTACATGCCGCCGCCGCGCTCCAGCAGGCCGAAGTCGACCAGGTAGCGGCGGATGGTCACGTGGTCGAGTTCTCCCCCGTCGCACCAGGCTTTCAGCCGCTCGTTGATCTCCTTCTCCTCGTAGTAGGTCCGCGCGGTGAAGGCGTGCGAGGCGACGTGTTCGAGGATCTTGCGGCGGCGTTCGTGCGCGACGGGCAGCGAGACGAGCTTGTCGCCCCTGATGAACGGAGCGAGCCCGTCCGCGGGCATCGACTCGGTGAGCGTCGCCGCGAGCGGCTTGAGATCGGCTGGCCGGGCCGGTTCCCCCTCGACCAGCCCGGCCTCGCGGAGCTTGGTCAGCGCGGTGCCGGCGTCCTTGGCCTTCAGCCCGGAGGCGGCGGCGATGTCGGCCAGCGTGCCCGCGCCGAGGACGACGGCGGCGAACGCCCGCAGCCTCGTGGGTTCGGCCAACGCACGCACGACGGATTCCGGAGTGGTCATGCCTGCGAACCTAACGCCGCCGTCCACCCGTTTTCAGCGGGAAGGCGCCCCCTGCCAGTCCTGCCTCATCGGCCCACCAGGCCCTCGGCCATCACGTCGGCGAGGTAGCCCTCGAAGTCAGGGACGTCCGGTTCCAGCACGTGCCGCACCCACGCGGTGCGTTCGTGGGCGAGCGGCGGAAGCTCCCAGACGCAGCCGATGAGGTCCTTCGGGATGACGGTGAAGCGCGTGAGGTCCGGGTCGGTCGAGCCGAGGAACGGCTGGTCGCCGGACACGGCGGTGCGGCAGTGCAGGACGTTGTCCCAGACCCAGTTGTAGGCGTTGAGGTACATGCCGGCGGAGCTGCGGTGCAGGACGGTGACCGTGGCGGGCGGGGTCGGGTCGTCGAAGTCCGGGTAGATCTTGGGCAGGAACGCGTAGGCGGCCGCGCGGATGTCGTCGGTGATCTCCAGTCCGGGGGTGACCACCTCGTAGCGCTTGACGTGTCTGCCCGCGACGACCAGCGGTTCCCTGACCGCCAGCTCCTTCTCGTAGAAAGCCATGGGTCGAACGTATGAGCTAACCCTGACAGGGTGTGTCAGTGATTTTGGGCGGGTAACGCGGTCGGCCAGCACTGCGACAGTCCGTGCATTCGGCCGCACGCGTAGGCCGTTGAGCGCAGGCGAGAGGTGGCACCGTGTCCGATGAGCCGAAGACCGATCCAATGGCCGGCGCGTTCGGGCTGCAGGTGCAGAAGGAGTCCGGACCCGGTACAGGCCCGGACTGGACGGGCTCGTATCCAGCGGACTCGCTGCGGCGCATTCGCGCCGCGGCGACGACCGAGGAGGCGGGTGTGCAGGCGACGACCGAGGCTGTGATCCTGCTGCACTCGATCCGCCGGATCCTGATGTGGATGCTGGTCATCGTCCCGACCGTCGGTGCTGCCCTGTTCATCGCGCTGATCGTCATGGAGAACACCGCCGAGCCGGCGCCGTGCACCTCGATCTACAGCTGCAGGTGAGCAACCGCGAACGCCATCACTGACAGGGTGTGTCAGTGTATCCGCGTGCGTGCGAGCCGGTTGGTGTCCGTACTGCTCCTTCTGCAGGCCAAGGGCCGGATGACGGCGCAGGCGCTGGCCGACGAGCTGGAGGTGTCGGTCCGCACGATCTACCGCGACGTGGAGTCGCTGCACGCGGCCGGGGTGCCGCTGTACGGCGACGCGGGCCCGTCCGGCGGCTACCAGCTGCTCGACGGCTACCGCACGCGGCTGACCGGGCTGACCGCGCAGGAGGCGGAGTCGCTGTTCCTGGCCGGGCTGCCGGGTGCGGCGGCGGATCTGGGGCTCGGGGACGCGGTGTCGGCGGCGCAGCTCAAGTTGATGGCGGCGTTGCCGTCGTCGATGCGCGACCGGGCCTCCCACATGGCGACGCGCTTCCACCTCGACGCGCCCGCCTGGTACTACGACCCGGAGCGCTCGCCGTTCCTGGGGCTGGTGGCGGACGCGGTGTGGCGCGAGCGGCTGCTGGAGGTCAGTTATCGGCGGTGGCGTGCGCCGGAGGACGTCACGCGCGTGCTGCGGCCGTTGGGTCTCGTGCTGAAGGCCGGTCGCTGGTACCTGGTCGCGCAGGGCAGCACGCGGATCTCCACGTACCGGGTGTCGCAGATCCAGGCGGCCGCCGTGCTGGAGGAGACGTTCGAACGCCCGGAGGCGTTCGACCTGGCGGCGCACTGGACGGCCTCGTTGGAGGAGTTCCAATCGCGGCAGTACACGGGTTCGGCGGTCATCAGGCTGTCGGCGCGGGGCTGGGAGTCGTTCTCGTCGAACGTGCTGCCGGTGGTGGCGCGGGCGGCCGAGGAGTCCGCTGTGGACGACGGTGAGGGCGTGCGGGTGACGATCCCGATCGAGTCTCTCGGCCACGCGACCGGGATGTTGCTGCGGATGGGCGGCGAGGTCGAGGTGCTGGAACCGGCGGAGCTGCGGGAGCAGGTCACGGAGTCGGTGCGGGCGCTGGCGTCGATCTACCTGGGGTGACCAAACCTCGCGAGGTGGTGCCACAGGTGCTTCACGACCTGCGGTGGCGCCTCGACGGCCTCCAGGAGGTCCGGGGTGATGACCCCGTCCCGCGCGATCGCGAGTCCTAACGCGACGGACTCGGGTGTGCGGTAGTCCGAGTGGCGCAGGAGGTCCTGTGTGGACAGCCGGAACCCGGAGTGCCGTTCCACCGGGCAGGGCAGGTCCACGTCGGGGAAGGTCGGGTCCAGGACCACCGCTTCGACGTCGTCGAGCGTGACGGGGCCGTGGACGTGGGCCTCGACGTAGTCGTCGAGGGGGTCGCGGTCGTCGGCGTCGGCGCGTTCGATCAGGGCGAAGCGTTGCGCGGTGCCGAAGTGGACCGGGTCGAAGACGCTGTCCGGGTAGCAGAACGTCGTGCGGTCGAGCACGTGTTCCTTGAGGCGCAGGTGGGCGGAGCCGAACCGCGGCGCGGCGCCGTGTTCCAGCCCGCGATGGTCGAGCGCGCCGTACTTCGGCCGGTCGGCGGGATTCGCGTGGTCGTAGGCGCCGCCGAACAGGCGGCTCTCCCAGTCCCAGCGGGCGCCGCCGGGGTGGGCGGTGAGACCGCCGTTGCTGGTGCCGGTCTCGAACTGGGAGCGGTAGACGCCCTCCCGCGCGAGCTTCGCCAGTACGCCGCGACCGGGGTGGAAGTTGAGCGTCACACGCAGGTCGCGCGGCATCAGTCCGCCGGCCGAACGCGCGGCGACGTGCGCGATGGCCTGCTCAAAGGACACGAGCGAGCTCCCGGTCGTGCACCCGCCCCAACGCCAACTGCGCGGTCAACGCCCCCAGCAGGGCCATGAACATGTCCCACTGCGTGTCCCACACATCGCCCTGGGTCCCGAGGAACTCATCCGCCGCCGCCCCACCCAGAACCGCCGCCAGCCACTCCCCCAGTTCATAGGTAGCGCTGAACGCCAGACACACGCACACGACGAGGAAGAACAACCACCCACCGGGCCGAAGCGGAGTCCGGCGCATCAGGATCTCGCGGGCGAGCACGGCCGGCACGAACCCCTGCACGAAGTGAGCGAACCGGTCGTAGTGGTTGCGCGCCAGGTCGAGCAGGTCCTGCACCCAGAACCCCACCGGCACCCGCGCGTAGGTGTAGTGGCCGCCCAGGATCAGGACCAGCGCGTGCAGGAAGATCAGCCGGTACAGCAGCGGCGTCAACGGGAAGCGCCGGTAGGTCGCGATCAGCACACCCCCACCGATCACGACGGGTGCCACTTCGAGGTACCAGGTCGCGCGGTCGTACGGGCCGATACCCGAGGCGATCAGGGCGGCGACGGTCAGGCCGAGCAGGACCAACGGCTCGGTGGTGCGCTTGTCATAGCTCACGGATCACCTTGCAGGGATTGCCGACGGCGAGCACGCGCGGCGGGATGTCGCGCGTGACGACGCTACCGGCTCCGATGACGGCGTCAGAGCCGATCGTGACACCCGCGCAGACGATGACTCCGCCGCCGAGCCACACGTTGTCGCCGATGGTGATCGGCGCGGCGGACTCGAAGCGCTGTCGGCGGGCCTCGTGGTCCTCGACGGGGTGCAGGGCGGTCAGCAACTGGACGCGGGGGCCGATGGAGACGTCGTCGCCGATGGTGATGGTGGCGCAGTCCATCAGGATGGCGTCGTAGTTGAGGAAGCTGTTGGAGCCCATGTGGATCTGGTAGCCGTAGTCGCACTGGAACCGCGGCATGACCCACGAGCCCTCGCCGATGGAGCCGAAGAGCCGAGAGATAACCGCACCGGAGCGGGTGGCGTTGAACTCGTCCACCAACTGCTGCGCGGCGAGGCGTTCCGCGACCAGTTCGGGGTCGGAGTCCTTGTACAGCAGGCCGGTCGTCATCTTCTGCTTCTCGGTGATCACCCTTCGAGAGTGCACGAACCCAGCAGCGCGCGTGCCCTGGACGCGGCGATCTCCATCAGTGCCACGAGTTCCGCGGCCTCGAAGCCGGGTGGCGGTTCGACCGCGAGCACCACAGGTGTGGTGGCATGAACCGAAGGACGAGCAGGCAGTTGACCTGCCGTTTCGACGGAAACCACCACAGGTGTTCTGGTACCGACGGGGCCGGCGACGCGCTCGCGGAGGGCGTCGAGGAGTTCCTGTTCCGGTTTTCCCTTGAGCAGCAGGAGCACGAACGGGTCGGCGTCGAGCAGCCAGCCGACCTGGAACGCGAGCGCGGCGGCGTGGCGGCACGTGAGTTCCCAGCTGTCGCAGTCGCAGTCGGGTTCGAGGTCGCCGATGCCGGGCAGCAGGTCCACACCGGACTCTTCGGCGGCGAGGACGAGGTCGCGGGGCATGTCGTTGTCCAGCAGGGCGGCGATGTGGCCGGAGTGTTCGGCGACGCGGTCGAGGAACCGTCCCCATTGGACTTCGGACAACGCCGGGACGCGGACGGTGGTGCTGTAGACGGTGTCGTCGTCGTGCACCTGGGCGTGCAGGCGGCCGGGGCTGACGGTGATGGGGCCGACGACGCCGGCGTGGGCGTAGCGGCGGCCGAGGCGGATCAGGGTGGTGTTGAGCGCGGTGTCCTCGAGGGCCTTCACCCAGGCCTTGCCCCACCACGTGGTGGCGACGCGGCGTTTCACCTTGGGGAACGCGGCGAATCCGCGGGCGGTCACTGGGCGCTCCTGAGCTGGACGAGTTCGGCGAGTTCGGCGTCGGTGAGTTCGGTGAACGCGGACTCTCCCCCGTGCAGGACGGCGTCGGCGAGGTCGCGTTTGTCCTGCAGGAGTGCGGCGATGCGTTCCTCCACGGTGCCTTCGGTGACGAGCTTGTGCACCTGGACGGGTCTGGTCTGGCCGATGCGGTAGGCGCGGTCGGTGGCCTGGTCCTCGACGGCGGGGTTCCACCAGCGGTCGAAGTGGATGACGTGGTCGGCGCGGGTGAGGTTGAGGCCGGTGCCCGCGGCCTTCAACGACAGCAGGAAGACGGGCGCGCGGCCGTTCTGGAAGTCGTCGACCATCTGTTCGCGCTGGGGCACGGGGGTGCCGCCGTGCAGGAACAGGGTGGGTTGCTTGATGTGCTGTTGCAGCAGCCGGGCCATGCCGACGTACTGGGTGAAGATCAGCGCCGAGCCGTCCTCGGCGACGATCGTGTCCAGCAGTTCGTCGAGCAGGTCGAGCTTGCCGGAGGCGCCCTGTGGAGTGGTGTGGCCGAGGTAGTGCGACGGGTGGTTGCAGATCTGCTTGAGTCCGGTCAGGAGTTTCAGCACAAGACCGCGCCGGGCCATGCCGTCGCTCGAAGCGATCTGGTCGAGGGTCTCCCTGGTGAGCGCTTCGTACAGCGCCGCCTGCTCCACGCTCAGCGAGACGTACCGGTCGGTCTCGGTCTTGGCGGGCAGTTCGGGGGCGACGCCGGGGTCGGACTTGCGGCGGCGCAGCAGGAACGGCCGCACGACCTTGGCGAGGGTGTCGTCGGGTTCGGGCCAGCGGGTCCGGAACGCGCGGTGCGTGCCGAGCAGGCCCGGGGTCGTCCAGTCCAGGACGGCCCAGAGCTCGGACAGCGAGTTCTCGACGGGCGTGCCGGACAACGCGACGCGTGCCGCCGCGGGGATCGAGCGCAGTGCCTTGGCGGTGCCGGAGTGCGGGTTCTTGACGTGCTGGGCCTCGTCGGCGACGACCATGCCCCACTCGTGCTCGCTCAGCGCCTCGGCGTCCAGCCGCATGGTGCCGTAGGTGGTGAGGACGACGCCGCCAGTGGCGAGCGTCCGCTGTGGACCGTGGTAGCGGGTGACGGACACTCCTGGTGCGAACCGGTGGATCTCGCGTTCCCAGTTGCCGAGCAACGACGCCGGGCAGACGACCAGCGTCGGGAGTTCGTGGTCGCGGTGCAGGTGCAGTGCGATGAGCGTGATGGTCTTGCCGAGGCCCATGTCGTCGGCGAGACACGCGCCCAGTCCGAGGCCGGTCATGTGGGCGAGCCAGCGCAGGCCGTGCAACTGGTAGTCGCGCAGCTGTGCCCGCAAGGCCGCGGGCTGGGGGAACTCCGGCACTGTCGCGATGGCCGTGGTGAGGCTGTGCGGGGCGACCTCGACGTGCTCGCCGTCGATGATCGCCACGCCGGTGAGGGCGGCGGTGACGGCCTGAGCAGCGGTGATCGGCTTGAGCTGCTGGCGGGCCTTCTTCTTGAGCTTCGGGTCGACCAGGACCCACTGGTCGCGCAGTTTCACGATCGGCCGGGACGCCTCGGCGATCACGTCCATCTCGGCCTCGGTGAGCTCCTCGCCGCCGAGCGCGAGCCGCCAGTCGAACGTGAGCAGGTCGCCCGCCTCGAACCGGCCGCCGGCCTCGCCGATGACGGCCTTGGCGGACAGGGTCATGGCGAGGTCGCGGGGCCAGTGGACCTCGATGTCGGTGCCGAGGAGTTCGGTGATCTCGCCGTCGGTGAGGTCGGCCTGGTCGAGCAGGCGTTGCAGCGGCGGCCAGTCGACGCGGGCCATCGCCCTGATGGCGTCGAGCTCGCGGCCGGAGCCCCGCACGTCCTGCGGGTAGGGGTCGGTGATGGCGCGGACCTGCACGATCGCGCGGAACCGCAGGTCGTCGGAGGTCTCGATGCGCAGCGAGATCTTGATCTGCTCGTCGGCCCACGTCTTGAGCTCGGGGACGTCGTGCGGTTCGGTGCCGGCGAACGGTCCTTCGCCGGTGCGGGGCAGCGTGTCGGCGACGGCGTCGAGAAACCCGCGGAGTTCGTCGTAGTCGCCGTGTGCGGCGAGCTGGCGCAGGTGCAGCTCGTCGGCGTGGTCGAGCGGCCCGACGCGCCAGGTGTCGTGGCCCCCGGCCGTCACGCCGGGCACGATCCGGCCGCGGGCCACCAGGGTCAGCGCGGTCGCGGCGGCCACTCCCCAGTAACCGTCGTCGTGCAGCACGTCCGGCAGGGCTTCGAGCAGGGGTTTTCCGTGGAGCTGGCCGAATCTGGGCGGGTCGGCAGGCACGAACATACTCTGTACCGTACACCATACGGTACGGTAGGGTCGCGTTCGTGATCGAACACACGGGCAGCGGTGACCCCGCGAGGACGCTGGCGTTGCTGTGGCGCACGCAGGAACGCGTGTCGCGCAAGGGCAAGCCGGACCTGAGCGTGGACCGGATCGTGCAGGCGGGCATCTCGCTGGCCGACGCGGACGGGCTCAAGGCGCTGTCGATGCGGCGTGTGGCCGAGTCGCTGGGCGTGGGGACGATGTCGCTCTACACCTACGTGCCGGGCAAGGGCGAGCTGATCGACGTCATGGTCGACACCGTGCAGGCCGCGACCGGACGTGAGGCGGCCGAGGGCTGGCGGGAGCACCTCGCGTACGTGGCGCGGGAGAACCTGGCGCTGTACCGACGCCATCCGTGGTTGTTGCAGGTCGCGCCGTCCCGCACGGTGCTGGGCCCGCAGGTGGCGGCGAAGTACGACTTCGAGCTGCGCGGCCTGGAGGGCGTGGGTCTGTCGGACGTGGAGATGGACTCGGTGCTCAACCTCGTGCTCGGGCACGTGCAGAACTCGGCGCGCGGCCTGACGGCGGCGGCGGTGACCGAGAAGGAGACGGGGCTGACCGATCAGCAGTGGTGGGACGCGGCGGCGCCGGTCCTGATGACGGTGTTCGACCCGGCCCGCTTCCCGGTGGCGGCACGCGTGGGTGGCGCCGTGGGCGAGGCGCACCAGAGCGCGTTCAGCCCGGAGCACTCGTTCGAGTTCGGGCTGGAGATGATCCTCGACGGCGTCAATCGACTGATCGAGTCGCGTCGGCTGTAACTGCTGAGTGACACCTTGCGGGATGCGTCGTTAATTCCCACACGGTGTCACTTGGGTGCCTACAGTTACGCCACGCCGATCAACTTCACCGCTGGGAGGCCCGCTCGTGGTGATCGACTCGCAGCCCCGGCAGGCGCTGGTGCGCCGCTTCACCGGTCTGGCGCGGTCGACTCCGGGACGCCTGAGCCTGATCGTCGTGGTGCTGGTGGTGGCGAGCCTGGCGAGCGGCTGGCTGTCGACGTGGAGCGTGAACCGCCAGGAGCGGGCGCTGGAGGACCTGACGACCAGGTCCGAGCCTCTCGCGCACGCGGCGCAGGAGGTCTACCGGGCGTTGCAGGACGCGGACGCGACGGCGGCGAGCGCGTTCCTGTCTGGCGGGCTGGAGCCTTCCCAGCTGCGGGAACGCTACGAGAAGGACATCGCGCAGGCACAGGCGGCGCTGTCGGTGGCGACGGCCTCCTCCCCCGACCTGACGGCGACGCTGGCGGCGCAGCTGCCGGTCTACACCGGACTCATCGAGACAGCGCGCACGAACAACCGGCAGGGTTTCCCCGTGGGCGCGGCGTATCTGCGTGAGGCGTCGGGGCTGATGCGCACGCAGCTGCTGCCGGCGGCGCAGGAGCTGTACCGGGCGGAGACGGACCGGGTGTCGCGCGCGCAGGACGAGGCGAACTTCCCCTGGGGCTCGGTCGGGGTGGCGCTGGCGTTCGTGATCGCGCTCGTGCTGACCCAGCGGTATCTGACCCGCCGGACGAACCGGCTGCTCAACGTCGGCCTGCTGGTGGCCACGGGCGCGGCGGTGGTGTCGCTGCTGTGGGTGACGACGGTGTCGGTGCTGGTCATGAACAACGTGTCGGACTCGCGGGCGGCCTCGCAGAAGGTCGACGTGCTGGCGCAGGCGCGGATCGCGACCCTGACCGCGCGGGGCGAGGAGACGCTGACGCTGGTCGCGCGGGGTGCGGGCCAGACCTACGAGAAGAACTTCGTCGAGGTCTCCGAACGGCTCGAAGGGCTGCTCGACCAGGCCGCGCGCCTGGGCGGCACCGAGGCGGTCGACGAGGCGATGCGGCAGTTCCGGCAGTGGCAGCAGGTCCACCAGCGCATCCGCGAGGCCGACGACGCCGGGCAGTACAGCGACGCGGTGGCGCTGATCGGCAACCCGTACTTCGACTCGCTGGACCAGTCCCTGGTGCGTGCGATCGGGGAGGCGCGGCAGGACTTCAGCGACGAGGTGGCGGTGGCGCGGGCGTCGCTGGCGGGTACGGCGGTCGGGGTGCTGGTGCTCGCGCTGATCGGCGCGGCGGGGTCGGCGATGGGGTTGTGGCAGCGGCTCAAGGAGTACAGGTGAGGCGACTGGCGTTGGCGGCGCTGATGCTGCTCGGAGCGTGCTCGGCGGGTCCGCCGCCGAGCGAGGTCGTGCCGCGCAGCGCCGCGGCACCGCAACCGGCGAACGCGAGCACGGTCTCCGCGGCGCCGAGCAGTTCGGCGAACCCGCCGCCGTCGTGTGACGCGACGGCGAGCCTGCGGCCGGGCGCGTTGCCCGCGGCCGGGCAGATGCCGTCCGGGTCGACGATGGCGAAGATCGCGCAGCGCGGCCGGTTGATCGCCGGGGTGGACCAGAACTCGTACCTGATGGGGTTCCGCAACTCGTTCACCGGCGAGATCGAGGGTTTCGACGTCGACGTGGCGCGGCAGATCGCGAAGGCCGTGTTCGGTGACGAGAAGAAGGTCCAGTTCAAGGTCGTCACGGCGGCCGAGCGGATCCCGATGCTGCAGAGCGGCGCGGTCGACGTCGTGGTGCGCACGATGACGATCACCTGCGACCGGCTCAAGGACGTGGACTTCTCGCAGGTCTACTACCAGGCGGGGCAGCGGGTGCTGGTGCGCCGCAACTCCGGCATCACCGGCGTGGAGGGCCTGGCGGACAAGCGGGTGTGCGTGGCGTCGGGGTCGACGTCGCTGGGCAACGTGGTGAACCGGGCGAAGACGACGGTGAGCGTGCCGAACTGGACGGACTGCCTGGTGATGCTGCAGCAGGGGCAGGCCGACGCGATCTCGACCGACGACACGATCCTCGCGGGACTGGCCGCGCAGGACCCGTACACCGAGGTCGTGGGGTCGCGGTTCACCGACGAGTCGTACGGCGTGGGCGTGCCGAAGGGGCAGGAGGACCTGGTCCGGTTCGTCAACGGCGTGCTGGAACGGATGCGCGCCGACGGCACGTGGGGCGGGATCTACCGGCGGTGGCTGACGCCGCTGGGTCCGGCACCAACGCCGCCCGTCGCGCGTTATCGGGACTAGGGGGCCGGGATGAGTGACGAGCTTGAGCTGCCCGAGACAGGGCCGTCGACGGCGCCGGGGACCGCGCCCTGGTCGTCGTCGCAGGAGGTGTCGCGGTCGAACTCGGGCCGCACGCGGCGGGGCAGCGCGCGGTCGATGAGCCGCGGCCGGCTGGGTGCCGGGCTGGTCGAGGTGCCGCGGGTGCCGTACCGGGATCCGAAGACCGCCGTGCTGGAGCAGCCGGAGGTGCCGGAGGCGAAGCGGTTCTGCTCGAAGTGCGGCAAGAAGGTCGGGCGGCGCAAGGACGGCAAGCAGGGCCGGGTGGAGGGGTTCTGCCCGCAGTGCGGGCACGCCTACTCGTTCACGCCCAAGCTCGCGCCCGGTGAGGTGCTGCACGACCAGTACGAGGTGCTGGGCTGCCTGGCGCACGGCGGCCTGGGCTGGCTCTACCTGGCGCTCGACCACGCGGTGAGCGACCGGTGGGTGGTGCTCAAGGGCCTGCTCGACTCGGGCGACGCGGACGCGATGGCGGCGGCGCTGGCCGAACGCCGGTTCCTGGCCGAGGTCGAGCACCCGAACATCGTGAAGATCCACAACTTCATCCGGCACGAGAGCCGCGACAGCGACAAGCGCGTCGAGTACATCGTGATGGAGTACGTCGGCGGCGAGTCCATCAAGGACATGATCACGCGCCGGCGCCGGGAGGGCCGCGGGGACGAGGCACTGCCGCTGGCGCAGGCCATCGCCTACGTGCTGGAGATCCTGCCCGCGGTCGGCTACCTGCACGGCGTGGGGCTGCTGTACTGCGACTTCAAGCCGGACAACATGATCCACACCGAGGAGCAGCTCAAGCTGATCGACCTCGGGGCGGTGCGGCGCATCGACGACCACCACTCCCCCATCTACGGCACGATCGGCTACCAGGCGCCCGAGATCGGCACGATCGGCCCGTCGGTGTTCTCCGACATCTACACGGTCGGGCGCGCTTTGGCGGTGATGAGCTTCCCGTTCGACTTCCGCGGCCGCTGCAAGGACCGGCTGCCCACGGTCGACGAGGAACCGCTGCTGGGCCGGTTCGAGTCGTTCCACCGACTGCTGCTGCGCGCCACGAACCCGAACCCGGAGCTGCGGTTCTGCTCGGCCGAGGACATGGCCGAGCAGCTCACGGGCGTGCTGCGCGAGGTGCTGGCGATCGAGGACGGCGTGCCGCGGCCGGGCCTGTCGCGGCAGTTCACGCCGGAACGCCGCCGGTTCGGCGTGGAGGGCTCGCTGGATCTCGCCGAGGTGGCGCTGGCGTTGCCGGCACCGAGCGTGAGCACCTCCGACGCCGCCGCCTCCTGGCTCGCGACGGCGACGACGTCGGATCCGGCGGGGCTGCGCAAGGCGCCGGAGTTCACGGTGGAGGTGCGGCTGCGGATCGTGCGGGTGCTCATCGAGTCCGGCGACACCGAGGCGGCGATGCGGGAGCTGGAGTCGCTCACGGCGCCGTCGATGTTCGACGAGCCGGAGCTCGACCCGGCCGAGGACTGGCGCCCGGACTGGTACCGGGGCCTCGCGGCGCTCACGGACGGGCGGGCCTCCGACGCGCTGGGGTTCTTCGACGCGGTGTGCTCGGCGGTGCCGGGCGAGGCGGCCCCGAAGCTGGCGCTGGGCGTGTGCGCGGAGGCCACCGGGGAGCTGAAGGCGGCGGCGGGCTGGTACGAGCTGGTGTGGAGCACGGATCACTCGTACGTGTCAGCGGCGTTCGGGCTGGGGCGGGTGCTGCTGGCGTGCGGGGAACGCGCTCGGGCGGTCGAGGTGCTGTTGTCGGTGCCGGACACGTCGTCGCAACATCTGGCGGCGCAGATCGCGGCGGTGCGCGCGCAGCTCGGTGACTGCGGCGCGGAGGACCTCGTCGCGGCCGGGGAACGGTTGCACGCCTTGGACATCGACGTCCATTCGCACACGCAGCTGTCGGCCGAGGTGCTGGAGGCGGCCTACGACTACGTGACCCGCAATCAGGCCGCCGAGGGCAAGGTGCTGGACTGTGCACTCTCCGAACACGAGCTTCGGCTGGGTCTAGAGGCGCGCTATCGCACGCTGGCCCGGTTCGCGGCCACGCCGGAGGAACGGATCGCATTGGTGGACCGCGCGAACGCGGTAAGGCCTAGGACGTTGGTTTGATGGACACCCTGAAGTGCCCGGAGTGCTTCGCGCCCGTCGCGGCGGAGGACCGGTTCTGCGAGGCGTGCGGACGCAACCTGCTGGTCCGCCGCACGCCGCTGGGCGGACCGACCGGTCCCGCGCAGGCCTCGTGCATCCTGTGCGGGTCGCCCGACATCGACGACGAGGACTACTGCACCCAGTGCGGCCGTCACCAGCCCTCGGCGCGCGATCGGGTCGAGTACGCGCTGGGCGCGGTGTCCGGTGTGTCGGACCGGGGCAAGCGGCGGGCGCGCAACGAGGACTCGATGGCGTTCGGTCACGTCGCGGGCAAGGGTGTCGCCGCCGTCGTCTGCGACGGTGTGGCCTCCTCCGAACGCGCCGAGCAGGCCTCGCAGGCCGCCGCGGACGCCGCGGTGGACGTGCTGCTCAACGCCCTGATCGACACCGCGGACCCCGAGCAGGCCATGGTCGACGCCGTCGCCGCGTCGTGCTCCGCGGTGGAGCAACTGGTCGAGCTGGAGCCGATGGAGGCGGGCGGCCGGGGTGTCGCGCCGTCGTGCACGTTCGTCTCCGCGCTGGTCACGGAGAACTCGGTGACGATCGGCTGGGTCGGCGACTCGCGCGCCTACTGGCTGTCGGATGAGGGCTCCAAGCAGCTCACCACGGACGACACGTGGGCGGCGCAGCTGGTCGCCGAAGGTGTGCTGACCGAGGAGCAGGCGCGCACGGACCGTCGCGCGCACGTGCTGTCGCGGTGGATCGGCGCGGACGCGGGCCGGGTGGAACCGCAGGTCGTGACGCTCAAGCCGACCTCGCCGGGCGTGTTCCTGCTGTGCTCGGACGGCCTGCACAACTACCGGCCGGAGCCCGAGGACCTGCAGCCGCTGCTGCCGTGCGGGCCGGAGGAGTTCGTGAAGGTCGCCCTGGACGCGGGCGGCCACGACAACATCACCGTGGTGCTGGTGCCGTTCGCGCCGGCGGACTGAAGCCCCGCACGGTCAGGCCGGCGAGCTGGTCGGCCTGACCCGCGGTGCCGTGGTTCCCAGTCCACGCCGCGGCGTTCATCAGGGTGAACACGTCCTCACCGGTCAGGTCCGCGCGGACCTGACCGGCCTCGATGGCGCGTCGTTGTTCGCCGGTGCCGAAGTCCACACCTTTGAGTGATTCGCCGCTGGCTGACCGGAGCTGGGCACCGTTCGGTGCGTGAGATTCTTTTCTGTCGCGTGATCGTCGGGCACGTTGAACGTGTGCACGCAGGCGCAGGGGCACCTCTACGACGACCCGGAGTGCGCGCACTTCGCCACGATGGGCAAACGCTGCTGAAATGACGTCATGAGGAGGGCGGTGTTGATCGCGGCGGCGGTGGTTGTCACCATCGTCGCCGTGGTCTTCACCTTCCAGCGCAAGCTCGTGTACTTCCCCTCCCCCGGCCCGGTGCCCGCGGCCGACGAGGTGCTGCCCGGTGGGCGCGACGTCCGGCTGGTGACGGCGGACGGTCTGCTGCTCGACGGCTGGCACTTCGAACTGCCCGACGCGACCGCCACGGTGATCGTGTTCCCGGGCAACGGCGGCAACCGGACGGGGCGGGTGTCGCTGGCGCGGGAACTGACCTCGCGCGGGCTGTCGGTGCTGTTGTTCGACTACCGCGGCTACGGCGACAACCCCGGCAAGCCGACGGAGGAGGGCCTGACGTTCGACGCGCGGGCGGCGCTGGACCTGATCGACGGGCCGGTCGTCTACTTCGGCGAGTCGCTGGGCGCGGCCGTGGCGGCGGAGCTCGCGACGTTCCGCGCGCCCAAGGGCATGGTGCTGCGCTCGCCGTTCACCTCGCTCGCGGCGGTCGGGTCGCACCACTACCCGTGGCTGCCGGTGAAGGCGTTGTTGCAGGACAAGTTCCCCGTGACGGAACGGGTGTCCGGGCTGGACGTTCCGACCGTGGTGCTGCTGGGCACGAAGGACTCGGTGGTGCCGCCCGCGCAGAGCCGTGAGGTGGCGACGGCGGCACGCGCGAAGCTCGTCGAGGTCGACGGTGCGGACCACAACGACGAGGTGCTGGTGTCGGGGCCGCAGGTGATCGACGCGGTGCTGTCGGTCAGCTGATCGGCGCGATCTCGCCGGACCCGCGGCGCACGAGCGCGGCGGGGACGACGGCGTGCACGGGCGGTGAGGTGTCGCCGTCGATGCGGGCGAAGATGAGCTCGGCGGCCTTGCGGCCGATGCCGGGCACGTCCTGGCGCACGACGGTGATGCCGGGGTCGAGCATGTCGGCGAGCGGGAAGTCGTCGAACCCGATGAGCGCGACGCGGCGGTGCAGGTCGCGGGCGCGCAGCAGCCGCATGGCGCCGACGGTGACGAGGTTCTGGGCGGTGAACAACGCGGTGGGCGGCCTGTCGAGGTCGAACAGCGCCCCGGTGGCGGCTTCGGCGAGGTCGGCTCCGTGCAGGTCGGTGCGCACGAGCTCGTCCCGCAGGGTCAGGCCCGCCTGGGCGAGGCCTTCGAGGTAGCCGGTGTAGCGCTCCTGGCTGGTCCACAGGGTGCGCCGGTCGCCGAGAAACGCGATGTCGCGGTGGCCCAGGCCGGCCAGGTGAAGGACGGCGTCGCGGGAGCTGTCGCGGTTGGTGGTGGTGACGCAGTCGGTGCCGCCGAAGGTGGGGGGCCGGTCCACGAGCACCATCGGGGTGCCGCGGTCGCGTTCCTGTTGCAGGGCGTCCTGATGCCCGCCCACCGCCATGACGACGACGCCGTCGACACGGCGCGTGGACAGTGACACGAGCAGTTCGCGTTGCAGGGTGTGGTCGTCCTCGCTGCTGCCGGCGAGCACGAGGACCCCGGCGTGGCGGGCGCGGTCCTCGACGGCGCGCAGCAGGGCGGCGTCGAAGGGGTTGGAGAGGTCTTCGAACAGCACGCCGATGGTGGCGCTGCGCCGGTCGGAGCGGCGCAGGCTGCTGGCGGTCAGGTTCGGGCGATAGCCCAGGGTGCGGGCCGCCTCGCGGACGCGGTCGACGACCTCGGCGCCGGCGCCGGGCAGGCCGTTGATCACGCGGGACACGGTCTTGATGCTGACCTTCGCCAGGGCGGCGACGTCGCGCATCGTGGGTTCACGTCTCTCGCCGCTTTGGCCCATGTTCCGCCACGCTCACTTCCTACGCCTCTTGCGTCAACGATGACGCAACGGTATACCCGTTGCACAGCTCGCGTAGCCGCTCTCCTATTCATGATCCGAGAGACTTCGGACGGGCGGTTACGTCAACGTTGACGTAGGAGTTGCCATGCGTAGAAGTGCCGGGATCACCGCGGCGGCGTTGCTCACCTTGGTCACCGCGTGCGGAGGTGGTGGGTCCTCTGGCGGTGGCACGACGCTGGTCGGCCTGGTGACGAAGACGGACACGAACCCGTTCTTCGTGAAGATGAAGGAGGGCGCGCAGCAGGCGGCCTCGTCGGCGGGCGCGACGGTGCAGTCGTTCGCGGGCAAGCAGGACGGCGACAACCAGACGCAGGTCGACGCGATCGAGAACCTGATCGCGTCGGGCGCGAAGGGCATCCTGATCACGCCGAGCGACTCGAAGGCGATCGTGCCGTCGGTGGACAAGGCGCGGGCGGCGGGGCTGCTGGTGATCGCGCTGGACACGCCGCTGGAGCCGGCCAGTGCCGCGGACGCGACGTTCGCGACCGACAACTACAAGGCCGGGTTGCTGATCGGGCAGTGGGCGAAGTCGAAGTTCGCGAAGGAGGGCAAGCAGGCCAAGATCGCGTTGCTGGACCTCAACCCGAACCAGGTGTCGGTGGACGTGCAGCGCGACCAGGGTTTCCTGGAGGGCTTCGGCGTCGACGTGAAGGACAAGGCCCGCATCGGTGACGAGTCCGATCCGCGGATCGTGGGCCACGACGTGACCAACGGCGACCCGTCCGGTGGCCGCACGGCGATGGAGAACCTGCTGCAGAAGGACCCCGGCGTCAACCTGGTCTACACGATCAACGAGCCCGCGGCGGCCGGTGCCTACGAGGCGTTGAAGGCGGCGGGCAAGGAGAAGGACGTCGTGATCGTGTCGGTCGACGGCGGCTGTCCGGGCGTGAACAACGTCAAGTCCGGCGTGATCGGGGCGACCTCGCAGCAGTACCCGCTGAAGATGGCGCAGCTCGGGGTGGAGGCGGTGTCGAAGTTCGCGAAGGACGGCTCGAAGCCGCAGAACACCGACACGGGCGTCACGTTGATCACCGACCAGCCCGCGGACGGCGTGGAGTCCAAGGACTCGGCGTTCGGCCTGCAGAACTGCTGGGGCTAAGCGATGACCGCGGTGGTGGAGGAACGGGATCGTTCCGTGCTGACGCGCGTGCAGCACCTGCTGCACGCGCAGGCCACGATCGGACCGGCGGTGGTGCTGCTGGCGTCGGTGATCGTGTTCGCGTTGCTGTCGGACCGGTTCCTGACGCCGGGCAACATCTCGCTGATCCTGCAGCAGGTCGCGGTGGTGGGCACGCTCGCGGTGGGACAGACGATCGTGATCCTGACCGCCGGCATCGACCTGTCGTGCGGGGCGATCATGGTGCTGACCTCGATCGTGATGGCGAAGGTGGCGTCGGAGACCGGCCTGCCGGGCTTGCCGGCGTTGCTGCTCGGGTTCCTGGTGGGCACGGTGTGCGGGTTGCTCAACGGCCTGCTGGTGACGCGGCTGAAGCTGCCGCCGTTCATCGTCACGCTGGGCACGTTGAACGTGTTCTTCGCGTTGAACCTCTGGTATTCGGGCAGTGCCACGATCCGGGGCTCGGACATGCCGTCGTTGCTGCTGTTCACCGGGCAGACGTTCACCGTCGGCGGCACGCGCATCACCTACGGCTCGATCATGCTGGTGCTGCTGGTGGCGGCGATGGCGTTCGTTTTGAAGAACACCGCGTGGGGCCGGCACGTCTACTCGACCGGTGACGACCTGGAGGCCTCGCGCCTGTCGGGCATCCGCACGGCTCGGGTGCTGCTCTCCGTGTACGCGACGGCGGGGTTGATCTACGCGGTGGCGGCGTGGACGTTGATCGGCCGGATCGCCTCGGCTTCACCGCAGGCGGGGCAGACCGACAACCTGGACTCCATCACGGCGGTGGTGATCGGCGGGACGTCGCTGTTCGGTGGCCGCGGCGCGGTGGTGGGGTCGCTGATCGGCGCGTTGATCGTCGGCGTGTTCCGCAACGGCCTGGCTTTGGCCGGGGTGGACGTGCTGTGGCAGACGATGGCGGTCGGTGTGCTGATCATCGTGGCGGTGTCGCTGGACCAGTGGATCAGGAAGGTGAAGGCATGACCACCCCGATCCTGCAGGCAACGGGCCTGGTCAAGCGGTACGGCAGGGTGACGGCGCTGGCGGGTTCGGACCTGGAGCTGCTGCCGGGCGAGATCCTCGCGGTGATCGGCGACAACGGCGCGGGCAAGTCGTCGCTGATCAAAGCGCTGTCCGGCGCGGTGGTGCCGGATGAGGGAGAGGTGTTCCTCGACGGCTCCCCCGTGTCGTTCTCGACACCGCTGGACGCGCGCAAGGCCGGCATCGAGACGGTGCACCAGTCGCTGGCCGTGTCGCCGTCGCTCGACATCGCGGCGAACCTGTTCCTGGGCCGTGAACTGCGCCGCAAGGGCGTGCTCGGCTCGGTGTTCCGGATGCTCGACCGCACCGGCATGCGCGACGAGGCCCGTCGTCAGCTCGACGCGCTGGGGATCATGACGATCCAGAACCCCGGCCAGGCCGTGGAGACTCTCTCGGGCGGGCAGCGTCAGGCTGTGGCGGTGGCGCGGGCGGCGGCGTTCGGCAGCCGCGTCGTGATCATGGACGAGCCGACGGCGGCGCTGGGTGTGCGGGAGTCCCGTGCGGTGCTGGACCTGATCCTGCAGGTCCGCGACCGAGGCCTGCCGGTGATCCTGATCAGCCACAACATGCCACACGTGTTCGAGGTGGCCGACCGCATCCACATCCAGCGCCTGGGCCGGCGCAAGGCGGTGGTGGATCCGAAGTCCATCTCGATGTCGGACGCGGTGGCGATCATGACCGGGGCCATGGAGCCGCCCGAGGCCTAGGCCGTGCCGAAGGGGTTGTCGATCACGTACCGCCACCGGCCGTCCTCGCCCCGGCGAGCGACGTCGGTGGCGGTGCCGTGCACGTCGCCGATGGTCCAGTCGACGATGAGCAGCGCGATGCCGTCGTGTTCGTAGACGTGGCGTGGCCGGACGTCGATGGGCAGGCCGAGGTCGAGGAACCGCTGGTTGGCGGCGCGCCGGGCGGCTCCGGTGACGGTGCGGCCGGGTTCGGGGACGAACAGGCCGCTCGGTTCGTAGACGGTGTCGACGGCGTCCGCGTTCCGGGAGTTGAACGCGGCGGCGAACTCGTGGGCGACACTGGCGGGGTGGATGGACATGCCGACAGCGTCGCGTTCGCTTCTGTGGGTCACCAAACGGTGACCTGGAACCGGCCGTCGCAGGACTGCCCGGTCGAGATCGCGCTCGCTGCGATCAGCGGCCGGTGGGCGACCTTGGTGCTGCGGGATCTGATGCACGGGCCGCGGTCGTTCTCGCAGTTGCGGGAGGGGTTGCCGTCGTTGAGCGCGAAGGTGCTGACCGAACGACTGGACTCGCTGGTGGCGCAGGGCTTGGTGTCGTGCTCCCGCTCCCCCGGTTTCCCGGTGCGGACGTCGTACGAGCTGACGCCGGCCGGGATGCTGCTGCGGCCGTTGCTGGTGCAGCTGTACCGCACGGGTGAGGCGCTACTGGGCGAGCTCGCGCAGCACTGACTCCAGCGGCGCGAGGACGTTGCGGGAGGCATGCAGCTCGTCGGACACCAGCGCGGTGCGCTTGTCGACGCGGCGCCAGAACTGGCCCTCCACGGGGATCTGGACGAGCTGGACGTCGAAGACGGGTGGGTGGCCGAGTTCGCCGGTGAGCTGGTCGACGATCTCCTTGAGCACGACCTGGAAGCCCGCTCTGGCGTCGTCGCGCGCCCTGCTCTGCCTGGGCGAGGTCGGGTTCGGTGTCCACTGGCTGTAGGCGGCGCGCATCTGTTCGGGCAGGCCGACGGGCGGGCGGCCTCCGCCGCCGTGGTCGTAGGACTGCGTCCACCACCGATCCCACGCCGCCCCGAAGGTCTCCGGCACGTACACGTCGTGCATGCGCGGGACCGGCGGGGTCAGGCGTGGGATCGAGTCGGCGGTGGGTGTGCTGATGCCGAGTGCGTCGCGGGTGTAGAGGGCGAAGGTGTTACCGCTGCGGCTGGACACCTGCCACGTGGAATCCCCAGGAAAGTGCATGTTCCACGGTAGCGAGGTCTACAAGGGCACGGCGTCGAGTGCTTTGTAGATGCGTTTGTCGCTGACGCTGTAGCGGGTGGGGATGGTCTGGGCGAAGTAGGACAGGCGCAGTTCCTCGATCATCCAGCGGATCTCGTCGAGTTCGGGCGCGGGTTCGTCGGCCGGGGTCTGCGCGCGCAGTTCCCGGTATTCGGCGTGGACCTGGTGGATCTTGTCGGTCCAGTCGAGGTCGCGCCGCGGGTTCTCGGGCAGTTTCTCGATGCGCCGCGCGATGCCCTTCAGATAACGGACGAGGTCGGGCAGCCGGTCGTAGCCGGTGTGGGTGACGAATCCCTTGTACACCAGCGAGTTGAGGTGTGCGCGGATGTCGGCGGCCGAGTCCGGGGCGCCCTTGAGTCCGGTCAGTGCCAGTTCGGCCTGGTGGGCGGCTTCGAGGACCTTGCGGACCTCCTGCACGACGACCCACGTGGTGTCGTTGAGCGCGGCCTGGACCTTCTTCAGTTGCGCCGCATAGGACTTGGCGTTCCACGCGGGGTCGCCCATGAGCCGGTCGACGGCGGCCATGATGCAGTCCGACAGCAGCGCGGCGACGCTGCCGTGGGGGTTGCGGGTCAGCGCGAGTTTGGCGGCGTTGTCGAGGTGGCGCTGCAGGTGTTTGACGGGCGAGTTGACGCCGAGCAGCAGGAGTCTGCGCACGCCGCGGCGGTGGGCGTAGGCCTGCCGGCCGGGGGTGTCGAGGACCTTGATCGCGACGGTCTCGCCCTGGTCGAGCAGCGACGGGTAGGCGGTGACGGTGATGCCGGACTGCCGTTGCTCGATGGTCTGCGGCAGGGCGTCGAAGTCCCACGTGGTCAGGCCGGTGCGTTCGAGGTGGCCGGCGGCCTGGCTCAGTGATTCGCGGACCTCGTCGCGCAGTTTCTCCTTCAGTGCCGCGATGTCCTTGCCTTCGGCGAGGGTGCGGTTCTGGTCGTCGACGACCTGGAAGGTGAGCTTGAGGTGGTCGGGGACGGCGTCGAACTGCCAGTCCTCGCGCTGCACGGTCACGCCGGTCAACGCCCGCAGTTCCCGTTCGACGCCGCTGAGCAGGCTGGTGTCCTTGGGGTTGATGCGCGCGAGGACGGCGGTGGCGACGTCGGGGACGGGCACGAAGTTGCGGCGGATCGGCTTGGGCAGCGACCGGATGAGCGCGACGACGAGGTCGTGTCGCAGGCCGGGGATCTGCCAGGAGAACGCGTCGTCGTCCAGGGCGGTGAGCGCGGGCAGCGGCAGCTGGACGGTGACGCCGTCGTTCTTGGTGCCCGGCTCGAAGTGGTAGCTCAAGGGCAGCGTGAGCTCGCCCTGGCGCCACTGGTCGGGGTAGGCGTCGGGGGTGACGTCGGCACGCTCGTTGACGAGCATGTCCTTGGTGAAGGTCAGCAGGTTCTTGTCCTTCTGCTTCTTCCACCACGAGTCGAAGTGCCGCGCGGACACGACCTCCGGGGCGACGCGCTTGTCGTAGAACTCGTACAGCGTCTCCTCGTCCACGACGATGTCGCGGCGCCGTGCGCGGTTCTCCAGTTCGCCGACTTCGTCGAGCATCGCGCGGTTGGTGTGGAAGAACCGGTGGTGCGTGGTCCACTCCCCTTGCACGAGCGCGTGGCGGATGAACAGCTCACGCGAGAGTTCGGGGTCGATGCGGCCGTAGTTGACCTTGCGGCCGGCGACGATCGGCACCCCGTACAGCGTGACCTTCTCCAGCGCGACGACCGATCCGCGTTTGGTCTCCCAGTGCGGTTCGGAGTACTGGCGTTTGACCACGTGCTCGCCGAGGCGTTCGGCCCATTCGGGTTCGATCCTGGCGACGATGCGGCCCCACAGGCGGCTGGTCTCGACGAGTTCGGCGGCCATCACCCACTGCGGTGGTTTCTTGGCCAGCGCGGAGCCGGGGAAGATCGCGAACTTGGCGTTGCGGGCGCCGAGGAACTCCGTGAGCGGACGTCGTTTCTCGCCTGGTGCCTGCTTTTTGAGGATGTCCTTGACGCCGATGTGGCTGAGCAGTCCGGACAGCAGCGCGATGTGGATGTTGCGCGGGTCGCCGGGCTGGTCGTTGACGTGCATGCCGATCTGCTTGGCGACCTGGCGCAGTTGCAGGTAGATGTCCTGCCACTCGCGCACGCGCAGGTAGTTGAGGAACTCGGCCTTGCAGCGCTTGCGGAACTGGTTGCCGCTCAGTTCCTTCTGCTGCTCCTTGAGGTACTCCCACAGGTTGAGGAACGTCGTGAAGTCGGATTCCTTGTCAACGAACCTCGCGTGTTGCTGGGTGGCGGCTTCCTGCTGGTCCGCGGGCCGTTCGCGCGGGTCCTGGATGGACAGTGCCGCGGCGATGATCATGACCTCTTTGAGGCAGCCGGTGGTGTCGGCCTCCAGGACCATGCGGCCCAGGCGGGGGTCGACGGGCAGGGCGGCGAGTTTGCGGCCGGTCGGGGTGAGCTTCTTCTCGGCGGCGTTGATGGCGCCGAGCTCCTGCAGCAGGCCGATGCCGTCGTTGATGTTGCGGGAGTCGGGCGGGTCGATGAACGGGAACGCGGCGACGTCGCCGAGGCCGATGTTGGTCATCTGCAGGATGACGCTGGCGAGGTTGGTGCGCAGGATCTCCGCGTCGGTGAACTCGGGGCGGGCCTCGAAGTCCTCTTCGGAGTACAGGCGGATGCAGATGCCTTCGCTGACGCGGCCGCAGCGGCCCTTGCGCTGGTTGGCCGACGCCTGGCTGATGGGTTCGATCGGCAGGCGCTGGACCTTGAGGCGGTGGCTGTAGCGGGAGATGCGGGCGTTGCCGGGGTCGACGACGTACTTGATGCCGGGCACGGTGAGGCTGGTCTCGGCCACGTTGGTGGCGAGCACGACGCGGCGGCCGGTGTGGCGTTGGAACACGCGGTGCTGCTCGCCCACGGACAGGCGGGCGTAGAGCGGGAGGATCTCGGTGTTGCGGAGGTCTTCGGCTTTGAGGGCTTCGGCGGTGTCGCGGATCTCGCGTTCGCCGGACAGGAACACCAGGACGTCGCCGGGGCCTTCGGCCTGCAGTTCGCGGACGGCGTTGAGGATGCCCTGGGTCTGGTCGTCGTCCTCCTCCAGCGGCCGGTAGCGGGTCTCGACGGGGTAGGTGCGGCCGGAGACCTCGATGACCGGGGCGTTCTCGAAGTGCGCGCTGAAGCGTTGCGGGTCGATGGTCGCCGAGGTGATGACGACCTTGAGGTCGGGGCGCTGCGGCAGGAGCTGTTTGAGGTAGCCGAGCAGGAAGTCGACGTTGAGGCTGCGTTCGTGGGCCTCGTCGATGATGATCGTGTCGTACCTGCTCAGCGTCCTGTCGGTCTGGATCTCGGCGAGCAGGATGCCGTCGGTCATGAGCTTGACCAGCGTGTCGTCGCCGGACTGGTCGGTGAAGCGGACCTTGTAGCCGATGGTGTCGCCGAGCTTGGTGCCGAGCTCCTCGGCGACGCGTTCGGCGACGGTGCGGGCGGCGATCCTTCTCGGCTGGGTGTGGCCGATCTGGCCGATGACACCGCGCCCCAGTTCCAGGCAGATCTTGGGCAGCTGCGTGGTCTTACCGGATCCGGTCTCGCCCGCGACGATCACGACCTGGTGGTGCGCGATCAGCTCTTTGATCTCGTCCTTGTGCTGGCTGACCGGTAGCTCGGCGGGATAGGTGATCTTGGGAACGGACTCCCGGCGCAGCGCGACCTTGAGCGCGGCCTCGTCGATCTGGGCGGCGATCTCCTCGGTGATCTTGCGGCGCGCCAGCGGGTCCTTGACCTTGCGTGCGCCGTCGAGGCGCCTGGCGAGTCGGCGTTGATCACGCGGCATGAGCTCGGGCAGGCGTTTGTGCAGTTCAGCGTGCGGGGTGTCCATTTGGTGTCAAGGATAGTGGGGAGCTCCGATTCGCTCGCGTCAATAACTGTCAGACCCCGCCGCTAGCGTTGCCGCATGGACGCAGGGGGCTTCTGGAAGCTGGTCGATCACGCCGTTGCCGCTACCGCTGACCTGGAACAACGGCGGGAGTGGCTGTCCGGGCGGCTGGCTTTGCTGCCGGCGGGTGAGATCGCCGACTTCGCGGTGCGGCTCGACGAGCAGCGCGTCCGGGTGGACACGTGGGCGCACTGGCAGGCGGCCACGCTGATCTGTTCCGGGCTGTGTTCCGGTGACGGGTTCTTCTACTTCCAGGCGTGGCTGATCGGCCAGGGGCGGTCGGTGTTCGAGTCGGTGGCGGCGTCGCCGGACGCGCTGGCCGATCTGCCCGCGGTGGCGCGGCTGGCGGCGCTGGGGCCCGTGGACGGCTGGTCCGACGAGGACTGGCCGGAGTGGGAGGTGCTGTACCGGGTGCCGGACGCGGCGTTCGAGGCCGTGTACGCCGGAGACCTGGACGACCTGCTGGCCTCGCGCGGGCAGGCGCGGGCGTTCGACGTGTCGCCGGGCGGTGAGGACGTGGAGATGGAGGATCCGGTGGACATCGCGCGCCGGATTCCGCGGCTGTGGGCGTTGTTCGGGAAAGTGGCTCGATAGCCCCTGGGGTCTGCCGGTCCCTCCATGCCGTCCGTGATGCCGCTCCCCTGGTCGCTCCGTCCTACCCGTATGACCTCGCAGGGCTTCTGACCTGGCCTGATGTCGGGGCTTCAAAAATTGTCAGACCCCCTCGCTAGCGTTTCGGGCATGGACCTCAACGCGTTCTGGGGCCTGGTGGAGTCCTCCGCTGCGGGGGCCTCGGACCAGGACGATCGGCTGGAGCGGCTCACGGCCGCGCTGGCAGCGTTGCCTGCCGGCGAGGTGGTGGAGTTCGCGGTGCGCCTGGACGAGGTGCGTCGCCGGGTGGACACGTGGGCGCACTGGCACGCGGCGGACGTGATCTGCGGCGGGTTGTGCTCGGACGACGGGTTCTTCTACTTCCAGGCGTGGCTGGTGGGTCAGGGCCGGGCGGTGTTCGAGGCGGTGGCCTCGTCGCCGGACGCGCTGGCCGATCTGCCGCACGTGCGGTTGCTGGCGTCGCGTGGCGGCGTGCACGCGTGGGCGGATGAGGACTGGCCGGACTGGGAGGGTCTCGACTACGTGGCGGCCGAGGCGTTCGACGGTGATCTGGAGGCGGTGGTGGCCTCACGTGGGCTGCTGGTGTCGCCGGATCCGGCAGGTGAGCAGTGGGATTTCGCTGATCCGGCGGAGATCTCCGCGCGGATCCCGCGGTTGGGTGCGTTGTTCGGGAAGGTGGCGTGATGGCCGTGCCGGTCGAGGTGCCGGTCGACGTGGTGGTGTGGCGGGCTCCTGGTCCGGCGTCCTTCGCGGAGGCGGCGGCCCGGTATGCGGAGTTGCGGTCCTCGCCGCTGGGCGCGTTCGAGCCCGCGGTGGCGGCGTTCGTGCGGGAGTTGCGGCGGACCTCGCCTGATCCCTCCTCCCCCGTGTCGTGGGAGGAGGCGCTGACGGTGGGGGTGGACGCGGTGATCGTGCACGTGGTGTGGCCGGGGCAGCGTCAGGTGCTGGATCTGGTGGCGTTGCTGGCGTCGCGCCACGGGCTGGTGTGTTTCGAGCCTGCTCGCCAGGCGGCGATGTCCTGACGCAGCGCGGTCTTCGTGTCCGCGGGGGCGAAGGAGGCGTCGACGGCGTTGGTGGCGATGCGCGCGAGAGCGTCGTCGTCGAAGCCGAGGTGCTCGCGCAGCAGCCGGTATTCGTCGGTGAGCGTGGTGCCGGTGGATGCGGGGATGTCGGTGCTGAGCGTGACGGTCAGGCCGGCGTCGATGAGCAGTGGCAGCGGATGAGAGGAGAGCGAGTCGACCAGTCCCAGTGCGACGTTGGACGACGGGCAGGCTTCGAGCGGTATGGCGCGGTCCCGCAGCAGCGCGACGACGTCCGGGTCGTCGAGTGCGCGGAACCCGTGGCCGATCCGGTCGGCGAGTCCTACGGTGACGGCTTCGGCGACGCTCGCCGCTCCGCAGCACTCCCCGGCGTGGTGCACGAGCCCGATCCCGGCTTCGCGCGCGGCGCGGAACACGGCGGTGAACGGGGTGAGCGGGTGGTCTTCCGCTCCGGCCATCCCGATCGCGACGACCCGCGGGTGCGTGGTCGCGAGACGGAGCGAGTCCTGAAACCGCGCGACTGACCGCTTTCTGGGGTGGTCCACGATCACACGGCATTCGATGCCGTGGGCGGCCTGTCCTGCGGCGAGCCCGGACAACACCGCTTCGAGCGGCATGTCCGGATCACCGAGGCGTTCTCCGTGCGCTGCCGCGGTGAACGTGACCTCGGCGTACCGGGTCCCCTGCGCTGCTTCCTCGGCGCAGAACTCGTACGCGATCCGGTGGAAGTCCTCGGCTCGCCGCAGGCAGTCCCGTACTGCCCCGTTGTGGGCGGCGAACTGCGTGAAGCCGTCGAACGATCCGGCCTGCACGGCGGGCACGTCGACGCCGTGGCGCTCGGCGAGTTCGGCGAGGGTGTCCGGGCGCACGGTGCTTTCCAGGTGCACGTGCAGGTGGGCCTTGGGCAACGTCGCGAGATCACGCATGTGGTGCGACGCTACCCAGACCCGTCCGCGGGCGCCCGGGATTTATCCGGCGAGGAGCGTGACCGCGCCGGCGAGTTCGTGCTCGGGGACTTCGCCGTGGCCTCCGGGGTTGGCGTGCAGGGACTTCTGGCGGGTGGCGAAGGCGTCGAACAGCGCGAGGCCGGCGTCGCGGGCGATGAGCTGGTCGTCCCACTGCAGCAGGAACCGCACGGACGCGGTGATCCTCGCCGCCGCTTCCGTCAGGGGTTCGGTGGCGCCGATGAGTCCGAACACGGCCGTGCGGACGCGGGGTTCGGCGGCGGCGAGCGGGATGCCGATGGCGGCGCCCATGGACACGCCCCAGAACCCGACGGACTCGCCGGTGGCGGGCAGGGCGTCGAGCACGGACCGCCATTCCGGGATCGCCCGTGCTGCTTGCAGGGCGTTGTACTCGGCGACGAGTGCGCCGGCGTCGTGTCCTGAGGTGATGCGGGAGCGGATCTCGGTGGCGAACCGCTCATCGTCGGTGGTGCGGGGCCGGTCGCCGTGGCCGGGCGCGTCGAGGGTGACGACGGCGAGTCCGGCGGCGGCGCACCGTGCCGCGCGGGCGGTGATGCCGGGGGCTCGTTTGTGCTGTCCGCCGCCGTGTGCGCTGAGCACGAGGCCGCTGGGGGTGCCGGCGGGGGTCCAGAGCACGCCGGGGACGCCGTCGTGGACGAAGTCGCGTGCGGTGGTGCCGTCGGCGGACGTGGTTTCGGAGGTGAAGCGCATGGCTGTCGGGCCTTTCGGGAGGGCTGCTGGAGCGTTCCCGTGGCGACGCGCGGACGGCGTCAGGCCGCAAGGGGGAGGGAACGCCCATCTGGGTTGACCGCGTTGATGGGACTCACCTCCTCGGGCCGATCGCGTGCGGTGACCCTAGCAAGTGGTGATCACCGGTCGCCCGCGATATTCGGCGCGACATCGGACGCGGGCCGCGACTAGGTTCCGGTGCCATGCCTGATGTTGTGCAGACGCGCCACGGCGCGACGGTGCTGATGTGCGCCGCGGACGGTCCCGCGATCACCGACGAGCAGTCCGCTGTGGACCTGATCGGCACGTTGTGGGGGCAGGACGTGCAGTGGCTGGTGTTGCCGGTGGCGCGGTTGTCACCGGACTTCCTCGTGTTGCGCACACGGGTGGCGGGCGCGGTGGTGCAGAAGTTCCAGCAGTACGGGTTCAAGGTCGTGGTGGTCGGGGACATCACCGAGCAGGTGGCGGCGAGCACGGCGTTGCGGGACTTCGTCCACGAGTCGAACCGGGGCCGTCAGTTGTGGTTCGTGGCGGACGAGGCCGAGCTGGACGCACGCTTGAGCGTGGCGGCCTGATCACGGCGAACGGAGTCTGTTGCCAGTAACTTGCAATAGGTAATGTCGGGTCATGGAGATCCGTCGTTCGCTGTCGCAGCACAGCGGTCCGCGCAAGTCGCCGTTCGAGCTCGTGCGCCGCCTGGCCGAGCGCGTCACGGCGGACACGCGGCCGGAGGATCCGGTGCGCGAGTTGGAGCACCGGGTCGCGGAGCTGCTGGGCAAGCCGCAGGCGTTGTTCTTCCCGTCGGGGACGATGGCGCAGCAGGTGGCGTTGCGGGTGCACGCGGACCGTTCGGGCTGGCGGGCGTTCGCGGGTCATCCGCAGACGCATCTGCACGTGTGGGAGAACCAGGGCTACAACGCGCTGCACGGCCTGCGGTTTCACCCCGTGGGTGACCGCAACGAGCTGTTCGGTCTCGATGATCTGGCAGCGGTGCACGAACCGCTCGCAGCAGTGGTGTTCGAGCTGCCGCAACGCGACATCGGCGGCGTGTTGCCCGCGTTCGGTGATCTGGCGGCGCAGACGGCGTGGGCGAGGCAGACGGGCGCGGCCGCGCACTGCGACGGTGCGCGGTTGTGGGAGGCGCAGACCGGGTACGACGCCACGTTCGCGGAGATCGGCGCGTTGTTCGACACGGTGTACGTGTCGCTCTACAAAGGACTCGAAGGCGTGCGGGGCGCGGTGCTGGCCGGGGACGCCGAGACGATCGGGCACGCGGGGGTGTGGCGGCGCCGGATGGGCGGGGCGATCGCGGACGCGTGGCCGCTGGCGGCGATCGCGTTGATGGGCATGGACGAGAACCTGCCGAGGATGGCGGAGTTCCGCGACCACGCGCGGGCCGTGGCCGAGGCGATCAACGCCGACGGGTTCGCGCACACCATCCCGGACGTGCCCGCCACTCCCCTGTTCCACGTCCACCTGCCGATGTCACGCCGCGACGCGCAACGGGCGGCGCAGAACCTGCTGGAGGAGACGGGGATCAAGCTGTTCCTGTACGCGCGGTCGAATCCGGATCCGCGCCGGTGCGCCTTCGAGGTGAGCGTCGGGATCAGTGGGCTGGACTTCGCGCCGCGCGAGGTCGCGGAGTTGATCAGAGGACTACCATCGCGGGTGTGAGCCTGCCCGAACCCGTCCAGCACGCGCTGGTCAGGGTGTCGCACTCGGTGCTGATCGACGCCGACGCGCTCGTGAGGGTGCGCGAACGGTTCGACGACGAGCAGGCGGCCTCGCTGAGCGGCTATCTGCGCAGCGCGCAGTCTCCGAACACGGTGCGCGCCTACCGGTCGGACTGGATCGCGTGGGCCGGCTGGTGTCAGGCGGAGGGCCGCCAGGCGTTGCCCGCGGACCCGCTGGACGTGGCGGTCTACCTGGCGGTCGCGGCGGACACGGTGAAACCGGACGGGTCACCGGCGTTCGGCGCCTCGACGCTGGAGCGCAAGTCGGCGGCGATCGCGGCCGTGCACGCGGCGAACGGGCTGCCCAGTCCCACACGCAGTGACGTGGTGCGGCTGACGTTGCGCGGTATCCGGCGCACCCGCAAAACACAGCCACGGCGGAAACGGCCGGTGTTGCTGGAGACGCTCGAAGCGCTGCTGGAAGAACGGCCCCAGGACGGCCCGGCGCGCGCGCGGGACGCGTTGCTGCTGCTGGTGGGCTTCGCGGGCGCGTTGCGGCGCAGTGAGCTGGCGCGGATCGAGTTCGAGGACGTCACGGTGGACGTGGATCCGCGCACGCACGAGCCGTTGCTGCTGATCCGGCTGGGCACGACGAAGACCGACCAGACGGGCAAGCACCAGCAGTCGGTGGTGCTGCCGCGCGGCAGCAGGCGGCCGACGTGCCCGGTGTGCGCGTTCGCGGACTGGGCCGACGTGCTCGACGGCCGCGAGATCACCGAGACAGGTCTGCACCGCTGCCACGGCTACCAGGCCGGCGGGCGCCGGGGTGCGGTGTTCCCGATCATCAACCGGCACGGCGGCATCGCGGACAAGGCGATGTCGGGGCGTGCGGTGGCCGAGCTGGTGAAGCGGTACGCGGTGCGGGCGGGGCTGGATCCGGCGTTGTTCGGCGGGCATTCGCTGCGGGCGGGGTTCGCGACGCAGGCGGCGCTGGGCGGGGCGAGCGACCGGGAGATCATGCGGCAGGGCCGGTGGACCAATCCGCGGACGGTGCACCGCTACATCCGCACGGCGAACCCGCTCGAGGACAACGCCGTGACCCGCCTCGGCCTGTGAGTTTGTGACCCAGGTCTCACGCTGCGTAGTTAACTGTAAACAAGATCCCCTCCGGTAGGGCTGCACCAATCGGAGCAGCGAGTTAGCCCAGCGGCTGGGTCGTACCGGGAAGTTTCCGTCGTGTTTCCACGCCGTTTGAGCTGCTCTTTTGTCCCGCCATTCGGACAAAAACCGGTGTCCTGACCAGCGCATCAGCTCAATTCATGAACCGATCTCGCATTCTGGGAGCGGCTGGTCGTATGCACTGAGAGCAATACGATCACCACGCCCGGTCATCGACGACGGCCGGGATGTTCCACGGTGATCGACCCGGCACCCCTGTAACGCCGGAGCGATCACTCCCTGCACCGGAACAAGGAGCGTTCATGAAGCGCAAAACCCTGGGCATCACCACCGCCCTGGTGGCCGGGGCGGCTCTGGCCGCCACGGGCACGCTGGGAGCCAACGCTGCACCGCAGCCGAGGAGCCTCACACAACAGGAAGCTCTGCACGCCGCGGCCGAGCAGGCGGGGACGATCTCCTCCGCCCTCGGCCTGGCCGGCGGCGAGCAGCTCGTGCCCCGTGACGTCGTGCGCGACGCCGACGGCACGCACCACCTCCGCTTCGACCGCACCCTCAACGGTCTGAAGGTCATCGGCGGCGACCTCGTCGTCGCCCAGAAGTCCGGCCAGGTCACGGGCGTGACCAAGGCGTCGGAGGCCACCCTCGCAGGCCTCGACACCTCTGCGCCCGCCACCGCGGCCGCCGGCGGCACGCTGGTCGTGTTCGCCCTCGACCACGCCCCCGTGCTCGCGTGGGAGACGGTCACGCACAGCGTCAAGGAAGACCAGACGCCCAGCGAACTGCACACCTTCACCGACGCCAAGACCGGCCAGACGCTGCTGACCTACGACGGCGTGCACCACGCCGAGGGCACCGGCCAGTCCACCTACACCGGCACCGTCGCCCTCAACACCACCCAGTCCGGCTCCACGTTCCAGCTCAAGGACCCGGCCCGCGGCAACCAGGCCGTCAACAACCTCAACAACGGCACGGGCACCGGCACCCTGTTCACCGACGCCGACAACAAGTGGGGCAACGGCACCTACACCGACAAGGCCACCGCGGGCGTCGACGCCGCCTTCGGTGCCGCGAAGACCTGGGACTACTACAAGAACGTCCACGGCCGCAGCGGCATCAAGAACAACGGCCAGGGCGCGCTGAGCAAGGTCCACTACGGCAACAACTACAGCAACGCCTTCTGGTCGGACTCCTGCTTCTGCATGACCTACGGCGACGGCGCCCAGAACCGCAACCCGCTGACCTCGATCGACGTCGCCGCCCACGAGATGTCGCACGGCGTCACCGCCTCGACCGCGGGCCTGGTCTACTCCGGTGAGTCCGGCGGCCTCAACGAGGCCACCAGCGACATCTTCGGCTCCACCACGGAGTTCTACGCCGCCAACACCACCGACGCCGGCGACTACCTGATCGGCGAGAAGATCAACATCCGCGGTGACGGCAAGCCGCTGCGCTACATGGACAAGCCCTCCAAGGACGGCAAGAGCCTCGACTACTGGTCCTCCACCGCGGGCAACGTCGACGTGCACTACTCCTCGGGCATCGCCAACCACTTCTTCTACCTGCTCTCCGAGGGCAGCGGCCAGAAGACCATCAACGGCGTCGCCTACGACTCCCCCACCACCGACGGCCAGCCCGTCACCGGCATCGGCCGCGACAAGGCCGAGAAGATCTGGTACCGCGCGCTGACCACCAAGTTCACCTCCAGCACCAAGTACGCCGCCGCCCGCACCGGCACCCTCGCGGCCACCGCCGACCTCTACGGCGCCTCGTCGCCCGAGTACGCGGCGGTCAACCGGGCCTGGGCCGCGGTGAACGTCAAGTAGCAGACCACTCCGCAAGAAGCGCCGAGGTCCGGACCGACCCCCTGCACGGTCCGGGCCTCGGCAAGGTCGTGTCCGCGCTGCTCAGGGCTCCAGATCGGTCGCCGCCAGGAACGAACCGTCCATGTGGAACGGCACCGACTGGTGCTCGTGCGTCACCAGCCACCGCCCGTCGCGGCGCCGCAACCCCACGGTCGTGCGCATCCACATCGAGAACCCCTCCGGGTAACCGACCGGCACCGCCGCCATCCGCGCCAGCCCGTGCACGAACGCCACGTCACCGGCCACCGCGACCTGCAAATCCCGGTGCTCGAGCGTGATCGGCCCGCTGAACCCGGCCATCCACCCCGCCAACGCCTCCGGATCACGAGCGTCCAGACCCGTGTTGCGCAACGGCGGCGCCAACGTGCACGTCACCGCGTCCTGCGCATACCGCGCCACGATCCGCGCGGGATCACGCAGCCGCATGCCCTCCTCCTGCTCGGTGAACACCGCGAGGATCACGACCTCGTCCTGCACCAGCGTGTGAGTCATCTCGAACTCCTCCGTCGAAAGTGGCTGACACACCGGTGTCGAGACACAGCCCGCGGTCTCGACATGGCGGTGAGAAGATTTTTCCGCCAGCCAGCCACGAGCCGGGAGGCCGCACGTGAAGTACCTGATCCTGATCTACAGCAACCCCCAGTCCCGGGCCGCGTGGGACAAGCTCACCGAAGAGCAGCAGATGAAGTTCGGCCAGGACCACTACGACCTGTCCGACAAACTCCGTGCCTCCGGCGAGCTCATCGTCAGCGAAGGCCTCCCCGGACCGGAGACCGGCAAGGGCGTGAGCATCCGAAACGGCGAGGTCGTCGTCACCGACGGACCGTTCGCCGAGGCCAAGGAGTACCTCGCCGGCTTCTACCTCGTCGAAGCGGACGACATCGAGCAGGTCATCGCCCACGCCGCCACCCTGCCCGACGCCCACAACGACGGCATCGAGATCCGGCCCGTCTGGGACCCCTCCATGCTGGACGGCATGTGAACCCTGAGGTGGAGGGCCTGCTGCGCACACTGGCGCCGCAGGTCCTCGGCGTCCTCGTGCGCCGCCACGGCCAGTTCGACGTCTGCGAGGACGCCGTGCAGGAAGCACTGCTCGGCGCCGCCCAGCAATGGCCGGCCGACGGCATCCCCGACAACCCCAAGGGCTGGCTCATCACCGCCGCCTCGAGACGGTGGATCGAGCAGTACCGCTCCGACACCGCACGCCGTCAGCGCGAGGACAAGGTCGTCGCCCTAACGCCCGCACCACCGGACCCGGTGCCCGCCCAGGACGACACGCTCACGCTCCTCGCGCTGTGCTGCCACGAGTCACTCACCACGGCCTCGCAGATCGCCCTGACGCTGCGCGCCGTCGGTGGTCTCACGACGGCGGAGATCGCACGCGCGTTTCTGGTGCCCGAGGCGACGGTCGCGCAGCGCATCAGCCGCGCCAAACAGAAGATCAAACAGTCGGGAGCGAAGTTCCGGCCACCCCAGGACCTCACCGCCGTCCTGCACGTGCTCTACCTGATCTTCACCGAAGGCTCCACCGCCAGCTCCGGCGACGACCTCGTCCGCGTCGACCTCACCGCCGAGGCACTCCGCCTGACCAGGCAACTCCACCGCAGAAGGCCCGACGACGGCGAACTCACCGGCCTGCTCGCCCTGATGCTGCTCACCGACGCACGCCGCCCCGCCCGCACCAACACCCACGGCACCCTGATCCCGCTCGCGGAACAGGACCGCACCCAGTGGGACACCACAGCCATCGCCGAAGGCACCGACCTGATCAGCACCGCGCTCAGGACCGCACAGATCGGCCCCTACCAGCTGCAGGCGGCCATCGCGGCCGTCCACGCCGACGCCAAAACCGCCGACGACACCGACTGGCACGAAATCCTCGGCCTCTACGACCTGCTCACCGTCACCGCACCCGGCCCGATGGTCTCACTCAATCGCATCGTCGCCGTCGCCATGGTCCACGGCCCGCACAAAGCGCTCGACGAACTGTCCACACTGGACCTCGACCACTACCGGGTGCACGCCGTACGAGCGCATCTCCTTGACCTGCAAGGAGAACACGACCAGGCACGACTGGAGTACGAGAAGGCCGCCAAACTCACCCTGAGCGCACCCGAACAGCGCTACCTCAGGTCCCGGTCGCGCCACCCACGGTAGCGTCCGACGACGGCTCCTCCTGCGGCGGCGCCACGGGCACCACACCCTTCAGGTCGCCACCGTTGTCGTTGGTCCGCAACACGAACGGCCGCGTCGTCGTGTACTGCACCACCGAGATCGAACACGGATCCACCACGATCCGCTGAAACCCGTCCAGGTGCACACCCAGAGCGTCCGCGAGAATCGACTTGATCACATCACCGTGCGAGCACAACACCCACACCGCACCAGGACCATGCTCCTCGGTGATCCGCGCATCATGCGCACGCACAGCCGCGACAGCGCGAGCCTGAACGTGCGCGAGCCCCTCACCCTCGGGAAACACCGCGGCGGACGGATGCTGCTGCACCACCGCCCACAGCGGCTCGTTCAGCAGATCCTTCAACGCCTTACCGGTCCACGCCCCGTAATCCACTTCGGACAGATCCGGCTCCGCCACCGCCTCCAGAGAGCGGTCCGCCAGCAACGGCGCCAGCGTCTCCTCGCACCGCTGCAAAGGAGACGACACCACCGCACTCACCGGAACGTCCTTCAACCGGCCGACCAACGCCGCGGCCTGAGCCTGCCCGCGCTCGTCCAAACCCACACCCAGCGAACGCCCGGCGAGCACACCGGAACCGTTGGCGGTCGAACGAGCGTGTCGAAGCAGGATCACCGTAGCCACGGCACCCACCTTAGATCGGCTGCAGCAACCCCATCGACAGCAGCCCCATCAGCACGAGCCCCAGCATCAACCGGTACCAGACGAAAGCCGAGTACGAATGCTTCGACACGTACTTCAACAACCACGCGATCGTCGCGTACCCCACCACGAACGCGATCAACGTCGCCACGATCATCTGCGGAACCGACGCCTGCACGCCCTCACCCGAACGCTCCAGAACGTCCGGAATGGAGAACAACCCCGCCCCGAACACCGCCGGAATCGCCAGCAGGAACGAGTACCGCGCCGCCGCCTCGCGCGTCAGCCCCAGGAACAAACCCGCCGTCAACGTGCCACCCGAACGAGAAACGCCCGGGATGAGCGCCAGCGCCTGCGCCAGCCCCATCCCGATCGCGTCCTTCATCCGCAACTCGTCCCGCTGCTGCTTGGCCATGTGATCCGCCAGCCCCAGCAGCAGACCGAACACCACCAGCATCGTCGCCGTGATCCACAGGTTCCGCGCCGACGTCCGGATCTCGTCCTTGAGCAGGTAACCGAGAACAGAGATCGGCACGGAACCGATGATCACGTACCAGGCGAGCCGGTAGTCCTTCTCCTTGCGCGCCTCCGCGGAGAAGAGGCCGCGGAACCAGGCGCTGATGAAGCGCCCGATGTCCTTGGCGAAGTAGATCAGCACCGCCACCTCGGTACCCAACTGGATCACCGCGGTGAACGAAGCGCCCGCGTCGTTGCCGAAGAACAGCGTCGACGTGATGCGCAGGTGCGCACTGCTGGAAATCGGCAGGAATTCCGTCAGTCCTTGGACCAGTCCGAGGACCAGAGCCTGCAACCAGCTCAACTACCCACTCCTGCCAGATCCAAAGCCTCGGCCGCGGTCCGAAGACCCGCGATCCCCTGCTCCAGATCTTGCAGCATCGGCGAAACGGACAGCGTGGTGACCCCCGCGGCAGCGAGCGCCTTCATCTTGTCTGCTATGCGCTCCTTCGGGCCCAGCAACGACGTCGCGTCCAGGAACTCCAGCGGAATCGCCGCCATCGCCCCCGCGTAGTCACGCGACAGGTACTTCTCCTGGATCTCCTCGGCCTGAGCCGGGAAACCCATGCGCACCATCAGGTTGTTGTAGAAGTTCTGCTTCCGCGAACCCATACCGCCCACGTACAACGCCGTGTACGCCCGAACCGGGTCCGCACACGCCTTCCAGTCCTCACCGACGATCAGAGGAACGGTCGGAACGACGTCGAAACCGTCCATCGTCAGCCCGGCCTTCTCCCGCCCGGCCTTCACCGACGCCAGCGACTCCGCCGAGTACTCCGGCGAGAAGAAGATCGCCAGCCACCCGTCCGCGATCTCGCCCGTCAGCTCCAGGTTCTTCGGGCCGACCGCAGCCAGGTAGATCGGAATCTTCTCCCGCACCGGGTGGACGGTCAGCTGCAGCGCCTTACCGGGACCGTCAGGAAGCGGGAGCGTGTAGTGCTCACCCTCATAACGCAGCTTCTCCCGAGACAGCGCCTTCTTCACGATCTCCACGTACTCACGCGTGCGCGCCAACGGCTTGTCGAACCGCACACCGTGCCAGCCCTCCGACACCTGCGGACCCGACACACCAAGACCCATCCGGAACCGCCCACCGGACAACGTGTCCAAAGTGGCCCCGGTCATCGCGGCCATCGCCGGCGTCCGCGCCGGAATCTGGAAGATCGCGCTACCGACGTCGATGCGTTCGGTCTGCGCGGCCACCCACGCGAGCACCGTCGGCGCGTCGGATCCGTAGGCCTCCGCGGCCCACACCACCGAAAAACCGAGTCGGTCGGCCTCTTTGGCCAGCTCAAGGTTCGCGGCGTCGTTGCCGGCGCCCCAATATCCGAGGTTCAGTCCGAGCTTCACACGGCGAGACCCTACCGGTCAGTAACACCGATTGCCAGGCTCAGCCGATGATCACCCCTTAGCATCGCGCACGTGGAACAGCGATACCTCGGCCGCAGCGGCCTCCGCGTCTCCAGGACCGCACTGGGCACGATGACGTGGGGCCGCGACACCGACGCGGACGAGGCCGCCACCCAGCTCATGGCCTTCGCCGACGCCGGCGGCACCCTCGTCGACACCGCCGACGTCTACTCAGAAGGCGAAGCCGAACGCCTCCTCGGCACCCTCCTCGACGAAGTCGTCCCCCGCGACGAACTCGTCCTCGCCACCAAAGCCGTCGCCCGCCGCACCGAAGGCCCCTTCGGCGGAGGCGCCTCCCGCGGCGCACTCCTGTCCGCCCTCGACGGCTCCCTGCGCCGCATCGGCGTCGACCACATCGACCTCTGGCAACTCCACGCCTGGGACGCCGGCGTCCCCATCGAGGAATCACTCTCCGCCCTCGACCACGCCATCTCCTCCGGCAAAGTCCGCTACGCCGGCATCTCCAACTACAGCGGCTGGCAACTCGCCACCGCCGCCCTCACCCCCACCACGTTCCCCCTGATCTCCACCCAGGTCGAGTACTCCCTGCTCGAACGCGGCATCGAACGCGAAGTCGCCCCCGCCGCCCGGCACCACGGACTCGGCCTCCTGCCGTGGGCCCCCCTCGGCCGCGGAGTCCTCACCGGCAAGTACCGCAACGGCACGCCACCGGACTCCCGCGGCGCGTCCGCGCACTTCGCGGGCTACGTCGAGCAGCACCGCAACGAACGCGCCGCCCGGATCGTGCAGGCCGTCTCCACCGCCGCCGAAGGCCTCGGCACCTCCGCGCTGTGCGTCGCCCTGGCCTGGGTCCGCGACCGGCCCGGCGTGATCTCCCCCGTGGTCGGCGCCCGCGACACGAACCAGCTCATCGCCTCACTCGAAGCCGAAGAGCTCACCCTGCCGCCGGCGATCAGGGCCGCACTGGACGACGTCAGCGCGATCGAACTCGGCTATCCCGAACGCCCCATGCCCTGACCCCTTCTTTCATCAGCTTGTCTGTGGTCCGGACTCGGTCCGGGACTGGTGAACCGTTGAACATTGATTTTGGTCCACACTGAAGCAATAGAGATTACTGCCAGACCGAACCGCCGAACGGGTTTCACCCCACCCCTTGCGTGACCTATGACCGCCCGTCAGGGATGCTGGAGAGGACGACTTCCGCGAAGGGAACCGATCTTGCGCCGGCTCGCTGCTCTGCTCCTGACCACCGCCACGCTGGCAGCGTGCGGCCAGAGCGAAGGGTCACAGGATCCCCTGCAGGTCGCGGAGACCCTCGAAGCCGCCAAGCCGGCCCACTCCCCCGCCCAGAACGCCACCCCGCCCGGCGAGATCACGCCCGGCGGCACGTTCACCGAGACAGGCACCACGCTGAAGTTCCAGGTCAACGGGCGTGACGTCGAACTCGACCGGCTGCGCAGCGCGGTCTTCGAGATGACCACCGACGACAAGGGCGCCGAGACCAGGGGCGCGGGCCTGCGGGCGGGCGACGGCGCCACCAACGGCGTCCCGGACCGCTTCGGCCGCCTGCTCGTGGTCGACACCCGCGGCGGGGAGTTCATCGCGTTCTCGATCAACCCGCTGATCATGCGCCAGCGCTACCCCATGCCCGGAACGCCCTACGGCATCGCCTACGACGGCAAGCGCGACATCGCGTGGATCACGCTCACCGACCGCAACGAGGTCGTCGGCCTCAACGTCGCCGCGGGAGAACCATCCGAGAAGTACCGGTTCCCCACCGTGCGTCAGCCCAACACCGTCAGCGTCGACCAGGAATCCGGACGCGTCACCGTGACGTCCGGCGACAACGGAGGGATACAGGTGATCGCACCATGAACGAAGGGGTGATCGACGGAGACTGGGAATACCGGCCGCTGCGTCTGCCGCCCGGCATCTCCCGCCGCACCGCGACCACGCAGCTGGCCATCCAGGCCGAGTTCGCCGGCTGGGAACTGTCCCGCACGCTGCTCTACAGCGACGGCTCCCGCAAGATGTGGCTGCGCCGCAAGCGCCAGCCCGCGTTGCTGCCAGGCCTCATCACCTGACCACGACGGCAGAGCCGAACGCACCCGCCTCGCACTCCGCGAGGAAGTCCGCCGGAAAGCCCCGCTCGAACGGGGCCGACGCCTCCAGGCGCGCGACCGCTTCCGGCGGCAGCACCACCTCGCCCAGGCAGTCCAGCACCTGCTCCGCAGTCCGCGCGCCCACCAGCGGCAGCGCCCCGGACGCACGCACCCACGCCAACGCCACCTGAGCCGGCGTCGCGCCCAACTCCTCCGCCACGGACCGCACGGCCCACGCCGCGCGCTGCTCCCGTTCGGTCAGCACCCCAGAGCGTTGCGCACCGCCGGACAACTTCCCCGCCGCCAACGGCGCCCACGCCGCCACGCTCAGCCCCAGCGCAGAGGCCATCGGCAGCAACTCCCGCTCCACATCGCGCCGCAGCAGGTTGTACGGCACCTGCAACCCCGAGAAGGCCGTCCAGTCCCGCCACTCCGCCAGCGTGTTCGCCCGCGCCACGAACCACGCCGGCGCGTCCGACACCCCGACGTAGAGCACCTTCCCCGCCCGCACCACGTCGTCCAGCGCCCGCATCGTCTCCTCGACCGGCGTGTGCCGGTCCCACAGATGCACCCACAACACGTCCACGTAGTCCGTGCGCAACCGCCGCAACGACTGCTCCAGCGACAGCACCAGGTTCTTGCGGTGGTTCCCGCCCGCGTTCGGATCCCCCGCGTCCCGCGACAACGTGTACTTCGTCGCCACCACGAACCGGTCCCGCCGCCCCAGCACCGCGCCGAGCACCTCCTCGCTCTCCCCGTACGCCGAAGCGGTGTCCAGGAAGTTGCCGCCCGCGTCGGCGTAGACGTCGATCACCCGCCGCGCCACGTCCTCGGAACGCAACGTCATCGTGCCCAGCAACAACTCCGAGACCCGCAGGCCGGTCCGGCCGAACAGTCGATATCGCATGATCCACAGCATCACCGCGGACGACGAACGCAGGGAGACCGGCTCAGGGCCCCTCTAAGCTCCGCCGTCATGGCCGACAACGCACTGGGCCGCTTCCTGCGCGCCCGCCGCGAAGCCACCACTCCCCCGAGCACCGAACGCCGCCGCACCCCAGGACTGCGCCGCGGCGAACTCGCCGACCGCGCCCGCATCAGCGTCGAGTACCTCACCCGCCTCGAACGCGGCACCGACCGCTCCCCCTCCGGCCAGGTCCTGGCCGCCCTCGCCGACGCGCTGGCCATGACCGCCGACGAGCGCGTCCACCTGTACCGCCTGATCAAGGCCGACACGACCTGCTCCCCTCCCCCGCCACCACCGCTGCGGACGACCGTGCGGGCCACCCTCGACGCCCTCGAACCCACCGCGGCCGCCGTCCTGTCCCCCGCCGGCGACGTCCTGGCGAGCACCGCAGGATTCCGCGAGATCTCCGGCCTGGACGACGAGCAGAACCTCGTCCGCTTCGCCTTCAGGCCCGAGTCGAAGACCCACTACCCCGACTGGGACCAGGTCGCGAACGACCGGGCCGCCGCCCTCAGAGCCGCCGCCGACCTGGGCGACCACGCGGCGGCAGCGCTCGCGTTCGAGCTCTCCATCACCGCGGGCGCCGCCTTCACCGACCGCTACGACACCGCGTCGTCCCTGCCACCGACCACCGGCACCGAACGCTGGGGCCCTCACCTGCTGGTGTTCGAGACGCTGTACCTGTCAGGCGAGGGTGAGCACCGCCTGATGATCTACTTCAGTCAACACTGAAGCTATAGAGAATGACGATATTCGAGCCGATGGAAGAATCTCCGCCATGCCCCGCCCGGAGAAACCGCTCGACCCGTTCGCCGGGCCAGTCGAACAGTTCGCGTTCGACCTGCGCCGGCTCCGCGAGAAGGCCGGCTCCCCCGGCTACCGCGAGCTCGGCAAGCTCAGCCACTACTCCGCCAGCACCCTCGCCGACGCCGCCCGCGGCCAGCGCCTGCCGAGTCTCGCCGTCACCCTCGCGTTCGTCCGGGCCTGCGGCGGCGACGAGGAGATCTGGGAACGGCGCTGGCGCGAGATCGGCGAGACCGAACAGCACTCCCCCGAAGCCGACTCCCCCTACGTCGGCCTCAAGGCGTTCACCGAGGACGACGCCGACCGCTTCTTCGGCAGGGAACGACTCGTCGGCAAACTGCTGGGCAAGCTCGAGCACCACACCACCGTGCTGGTCATCGGCGCATCCGGCTCAGGCAAGTCATCGCTGCTCAGAGCAGGTCTCCTGGCCCGCCTGCCAGGTGAGCTGATCACCCCGGGCACCCACGAGACACTTCCCGAGACCGACGGTCTGCTGGTCGTCGACCAGTTCGAGGAGATCTTCGCGCTCCCCCACCGCGACGAGTTCATCGCCGCGCTCACCCGCCGTGTCGGTCAGACCGTCATCGGGCTGCGCGCCGACTTCTACGGCCACTGCGCCCGCTACCCCGGCCTCGTCAGCGCCGTCGAGGACGCCCAGGTCCTGGTCGGCCCGATGACCACCGACGAACTGCGCAAGGCCATCACCCAGCCGGCCGTCGAGGTCGGCTGCGCGCTCGAAACGGGACTGGTCGCCCGCCTCATCGCCGACGCCACCGGCGAACCCGGCGTCCTGCCCCACGTCAGCCACGCGCTGCTCGAAACGTGGCAGCGCAAGCGCGGCAACACCCTCACGCTCACCAGCTACCACGAGAGCGGCGGCATCGCCCGCGCCATCGCGAACACCGCCGAGAACGCCTACACCGGGCTCGGCGAGCGACAGCGCGTCCAGGCACGTCAGGTCTTCCTGCGCCTGATCACCCCGGGTGAAGGCACCGAGGACACCAAACGTCACGTCAAACGCTCCGAACTCGCGGCGGACGACGTCGTCGAACACCTCGCGGCGGCACGCATCCTCACCGTCCACGACGACAGCGTCGAGATCAGCCACGAGGCCGTCATCCGCAGCTGGCCGCGGCTGCGCGACTGGATCGCCGAAACACGCGACGACCTGCGCGTGCACCGCAGGCTCACCGCCGCGGCCGCCGACTGGGAGGCACACGGCCGCGACCCCGGATCGCTCTACCGGGGCGTACCGCTCACCCAGGCCTCCGACTGGTCCCAGCGCGAACCCGGCGCCCTCAACGCCGAGGAGCAGGCGTTCCTCGACGCCAGCAAAGCCGCGGTCGAACACGGCCTCGCCACCGAGAAGCGCCGCACCACCAACCTGCGCCGCGTGGTCGCCTTGCTCGCCGCGCTGCTGCTCCTGGCCACCGCGTCGACCGTGTTCGCCGTGCGCGCCCAACGACAGACCACCGAACAGCGCACCATCGCACTCGCCCAGAAGGCCATCGCCGAGGCCAACAGCCTGCAGGACCGCGACCCGAGCCTCGCGAGCCAGCTGCGCCTGGCCGCCTACCGCCTCACCGGGCTGCCCGCGGCCCGCGACGCCCTGCTCAGCACCTTCGCCGCACCCCAGGTCACCGTCGTGCGAGGTCACCAGGAAACGGCGTCGTTCGCCGTGTTCAGCCCGGACGGCAAGATCCTGGCCACCGCGGCCGACGACCGGACGATGATCATCTGGGACTTCACCGACCCCTTCCACCCCAGCGAGCTCGGCCGCGTCCACGCCGGCGGCAACGCCACGCACGGCATGGCGTTCAGCACGGACAGCAAGACGATCGCCGCCGCGGGCTGGGACGGTCTCATCCGCCTGTTCGACGTCACCGACCCGCGCAGACCCGTCGAGAAGGCCCGCGTGTCCGGCCACGAGGGTCAGGTGCAGGCCGTGCAGTTCACCCCGGACGGCCGCTCGCTCGTCAGCAGCGGCCAGGACAAGACCATCAGGCTCTGGGACATCTCGGGCCCCGCCACGCTCATGCGCACCATCCAGGCCCACGACGAGAACGTGCACGCCGTTTCGCTGAACCGTGACGGCACCACCGTCGCCTCGGCGTCGTGGGACGGCACGGTCAAGCTCTGGGAACTGGCGACCGGCAGCCAGCTGTCCGTCATCGACGCCACCCCCGGCGACTACGCGGTCGACGGCGTCAGCTTCTCCCCCGACGGCCGGACGATCGCCACCGGTGCCGACAACGGCGACGTGCGCCTGTGGGACGTCACCGACCAGCGCGCTCCCGCGCTGCTCAGCGTCGCGAGCGGACACTCCTTCTCGGTCCACGCGGTCGCGTTCTCCCCCGACGGCAGGTTCCTCGCCAGCGGCGGCGGCGACAAGACGATGCGGCTGTGGAACGTCACGGACCGCCAGAACGTCCGGATCGCCGCGGTCCTGGGCGGACACACGGACGCCTTGGGGTCGGTGACCTTCAGCTCCGACTCGCGCAGGATGGTCACCGCCACCACGGAGGCCGAGGTCAGGGTGCTCGACCTGGCCAACCTGAACTACCCGCGGCACAAGCACACCGTGTGGAAGCTCGACTACGACAAGCAGGGACGGTACTTCGCGACCGTCGCCGAGGACGGCGCCATCAAGCTGTGGCGGCCGGACGACCGGCACGCCGAGGAGATCTCCACACTGCCCGTGTTCGCCCCCGACGACGAGACGATGACGCTCGACATCAGCCCCACCGGCAACGTCCTGTTCACGTCGTCCACGACCACCGCCGCGCTGTGGGACGTCGGCGACCCGGCCAGGCCGCGCCTGCTGACCAAGGCGATCACCTGGAACGTCCCGATCGTCGGCGCCACGTTCAGCCACGACGGCAAGATGCTCGTCGTCGCCGAGGACGACGGCGTGATCGGCCTCTGGAACGTCTCCGACCCGGCCGCTCCGGTCAGGACAGGGGGATTCAGCGTCCCCAAGACCGACACCGTCTGGCAGGTCGAACTCTCCCAGGACGACCGCACGCTGGTGGTCGCGAGCGGCAGCCGGGAGCTCCAGCTCTGGGACGTCAGCGATCCCGCCAAGCCGCGTGCGTACCCGGCGCTCAAGACCGACGGCAACCCGGACCCCATCCGCCGCGGCGGGCAGGCGGGCCGGGACGAGGTGTTCACCGTCGTGATCCACGGCAACGTCATGGCGTTCGCGAACCAGGGCGCGAGCGGCGCGCTGTACGACATCAGCGATCCCGCACAGCCGCGCAAGCTCGCGTCCCTGCCCAACGACGGCGGCCCGTTGCAGCGCCTGGCCGTCTCCCCCGACGGCACCCTCGTCGCGGCCGGCACGACCGACGACGTGGTCCGCGTGTGGGACGTGAGCGATCCCCGAAACCCCCAGGTCCGGGCAGTGCTTCACGGTCACACGGAACGGGTCTGGGGTGTGGCGTTCGCGCCGGACAACCGCACTCTCGCGACCGCCGGCGCGGACCGCGTCGTCCACGTCTGGGACCTCGACGTCGAGGCGACCGCGACCCGCGTGTGCACCACTACGACGGCGCACCTGTCCAGTCAGAACTGGGAGCACTACTTCCCCGGCGTGGAGCCGAGACCTCTCTGCTGAGCACCACCACTCACCTTTCCTCTCGACCGCATTTGTAGTGCGAAAACGTTGTGTGGTGTCGATGCGGTCGTGCCTTACAACAATGCTCGCGCAACCGAGGCGACCCACTGCGGGAAGGTGAGCCTTCAGTCAACACTGAATCAATAAAATGCACCGAACTGGTTGTAGATGTGATCAGATTCTGGGTCATGGAGCTCGTGCCGCACGAAGTCGGGGTCGCTCACAGCGCACTGCCGCACGACGAAACGTCCGCCCGTGCCCTGCTCGCGCAAGCCGCGGCGCAGGGCCTGCACACAGTGGTCGTCACCGCCGAGGAAGGTGACGAGCGCGCCCTCGCCGTCCTGCGCGAACTCCGCGCGGAATGGCACACCGAGGACGGCCGGGTCACCGCCCGGCTCGACTCGGACGCCGAGGGCCAGCTGGCGCATCTCTGGGGACTGACGGCGGAGGGGCGGGCCGCGTGGCTCGCCGCGTTCCCCCGCCACGACGACCCGAACTGGTGGATGCACCGCCTGCTGGTGCTCAACCACCACCCGGAGTGGGCGCCGCTCAAGGACTGGCTGGTCGACGAGCACGTCCGGCTCTTCGGCCGTCCGCCGGGAAGGCGCAGGTCTAGCGCGGCAGGCCGCTGAAGTCCGGTTGGTGGAACCGCTGGATCCAGGGGATCGGGTCCTCCTTGGGAGTGTCCCGATCCGGCTGGACCGCGGCGAACGTCAGCACCGGCACCCTCGGCACGCCCACCGCGATCACGTCGCCGTGCGTCCCGGCGATCCACATGACGCCGGTGTCGGCGATGTTCGCCACCACGTTCAGGTCCGGGATCACGAACTGGACCAGCGCGAGTCCGCCCGGCATCTGTGCGAGGCCGGCGACGTTCTGGTTGGGCTTCCACGGGAACAGCGTGATCGCCACGGGTGTCCACTGCGCCGAGTTCTCGACGGCCTTCACGGCGTCGCGGTACCAGCGGCTGATCTCGATCGCCGTCGGGACGCCCAGCAGGCCCAGTGCCGTCATCAGACCGCCGACGACCAGCCCGGCCGGCGCGAGCGGGACCAGACTGAGCAGGACCAGCACTCCCCCGAGTCCCGCGGGCACGGCCGACCACAGCCATGACCGCACGCCCCACCGCATGCCCTTGTAGGCCTTCATGGTGGCCGCGTCGTCGAGCGGCCTGCCCAGCGGTCGTTCGACGCGCTCCCGTGCCGGGTGGGTCTCGGTGTCGGTCTTCTTGCCTGCCTTGGCGTTCTCCATCTTGGCGAACCCGGCGGCCCGGACGACCGCCCTGCCGGACGCGTCGGGACCGCAGACGAAGACCTCCTGCCGTTCCAGCACCATGTCCGGCAGGTCCTGGAACCAGCCCTGCAGCACCGTGCCGTCCCCGAGCAGCAGGCGGTCGTGCACGTCGTCGTGCTGCTTCTCCGCGACCGTCGCCGGGACCCGCCGCCACGGCTGCTCCAGCAGGCCGCGCCGCAGTGCCCTGGTCTCCGACCGGTACATCAGCGGGCCCAGCCCGAACAGGAACGTGACCAGGAACAGCACGACCATCGCGCCGACGTTGCCGGGGGCCGTGGCCAGGAACAGGCAGCCCACGCCGAAGGCGCCCGTCACGACGGCGATGCCGCCCAGCGTCGTGGCGCCCCAGCGCAGGTCCTGCAGGATCAGACCGGTGGACCAGTCGTCCTTCGCCGGCACGTCCGTGCGCGGTTCGAGGTACTGCAGCACCAGCCCCCCAGCTATGCCTTCGCGGCCACCTCGCGGATCAGGTTCGCGAGCTCCGCCGGTCGTTCCAGCGGAAGCATATGTCCGGCGTCGGCCAGCACGACCGATGTTCCCCCGAACTTCACGGCGTCCGACTCGGGCACCAGCCGGTCCTCGTCGCCCACGACGGCGACCACGGCCTTCTCCTTCGCCACCATGAGCCCGGCCTCGCGGTCGTAGCGGTCCACGGCGGGCCGGAACAACGCGATGGTCTCCGGCCAGTGTCCCCACACCATGTCCGCGGTCAGGTCCACGTCCTCGGGCGCCGGCTGGTCGCCGAACAGCCACCAGCGCAGCCCGGCGGTCTTGGTCGGCTCGATCTTCTCCCGCACCGCCCGCACGATCGGCCCGAACGCCCGTTCCAGCTCCCGCACGAGCTTGCCGACCGCCTTGGGCCACGCGAGCGCCGTCTCGGACATGCCGCTCGCCGCCGTGGACACGAACACGTTGCCCAGCACCCGCTGGCGGAACAGCCGCGGCCGGCGTTCGGCCATCGCGAGCGCCGCCATGCCGCCCATCGAATGCCCGGCGATCACGACGTGGCCCTGCGGCACCGCGCGTTCGATCAGCTCGCCCAGGTCCTCCCCGAGCTGATCGATCGTGGCGGTCTCCTTGGACGCGCCGCCGGACTTGCCGTGGCCGCGGTGGTCGTAGGCGATGACCTGGAAGTCCTGGCTCAGCAACTCCACCACCTTGTGCCAGCTGCGGTGGTCGAGCGCGTAGCCGTGTGCGAGCACGACCGTCACGGGTGCCTCGGGATCCCCCGCGCGCATCACGTTGAGCTCGGTCCCGTCCTCCAGCCGCACCATGCGCTGTCCTTTCGCCGTGTCGTCTGTTCGTCCTAACGAGACAACCCGGTTCCAGGACACGCCCTAAATGCGGCCGAGCACCACTTCGGGCGGCATCTTCCCGCCGCCGACGCCCGGCACGCCGCGGAAGTCGTAGGCCGTCACCCTCCCGCCGGGCTGGATGGTCCAGGCCTCCCCCGGCTCCCCTTGTGCCAGCACGGTCTGCAGCGCCTCGGCGACGTCGGACGGCGTCAGCAGCGGGAACGCGACGGAGTTGAACTCCTCCTTCGCCGCGCCCAGCAACAACGTGTCGACGAACCCGGGGCACAGCGCGGAGACCGTGATGTTGTCCCCGGCCAACGCTTTGCCCGCCGCCCGCGCGTACCCGACGACCGCGTGCTTGGTCAGCGTGTACAGCGGATCGGCGGGCATCGCCGTCAGCCCGGCCAGCGACGCCGTGATCACGATCCTGCCGCCGCCCTGCCGCCGCAACGCCGGGACCGCGGCGCAGAGCCCGTACACGACGTGGTCGACGTTGACGCCGACCAGCTTGCGGTAGCGGTCGACGTCCAGTGCGTCGTCCACTCCGGTCTGCCCGCCCCCGATCCCGGCGTTGAGGAGCACGACGTCGAGGCGGCCGAACTCCTTCTCGATCTGCTCCACGACCGCGGGCATGGTCGCGGGATCGGCGACGTCACCGGCGATGGCGATCCCGCCCACCGCGGACGCGACCCGGTGCGCGCCGGCGGCGTCGAGGTCGAGCACCGCCACCCGCGCGCCGAGCTTCGCGAGCCGGTGCACGACGGCGGAGCCGATGCCTCGCGCTCCGCCGGTCACCAGCGCGACCTGACCGGTCAAGTCCACAGTGGACACGACACCACTCCTCAGCTGTTGCGCAGGAATCGGTCGAGAACCCGGACGCCGAACTTCAGGGCGTCCACCGGCACGCGCTCGTCCACGCCGTGGAAGAGCCCGGAGAAGTCGAGGTCGGCGGGCAGCTTCAGCGGCGAGAAGCCGAAGTTGCGGATGCCGAGGGTCTGGAACGACTTGGCGTCGGTGCCGCCGGAGAGCATGTACGGCAGCACGCGGGCGCCGGGGTCCTCGGCGAGCAGCGACGCCGTCATGGCGTCCACCAGGGCGCCGTCGAACGTCGTCTCGACCGGCGGCAGGCCGACCCACTCGCGTTCCACGTCCGGGCCGAGCAGTTCGGCGAGCTCGCGGTCGAACGCCTCCTCGCGGCCCGGCAGGATCCGGCAGTCCACAGTGGCCTCGGCGGTCGACGGGATGACGTTCGCCTTGTACCCGGCGGAGAGCATGGTCGGGTTCGCGGTGTCGCGCAGCGTCGCGCCGATCATCCGCGACAGCGCGCCGAGCTTGCCGATCGAGCCCTCGATGTCGTCGTCGGGGAACTCCAGGCCGGTGATCTCGGTGACGCCGTCGAGGAACTCGCGCACGGACGGGCGGATGATCAGCGGCCACTGGTGCTGGTCGAGCTTGGTGACGGCGGCGGCGAGCTTCGCGACCGCGTTGTCGCGGTGGATCATGCTGCCGTGCCCGGCGGTGCCCTTGACCCGCAGCTTGAGCCAGCGGATGCCCTTCTCGGCCGTCTCGACGAGGTACGCGCGGACGTCGTCCTTGAGCGTGATCGAGAAGCCGCCGACCTCGCTGATCGCCTCGGTGACGCCCTCGAACAGCTCGGGCCGGTTCTCCACCAGCCACTTCGCGCCGAACAGGCCGCCTGCCTCCTCGTCGGCGAGGAACGCGAACACGATGTCGCGCGGCGGCACGATGTCGTTGCGCTTGAAGTGCCGGGCCAGGGCCAGCGTCATGCCGACCATGTCCTTCATGTCGACGGCGCCGCGGCCCCACACGTACCCGTCCTGCACGGCCCCGGAGAACGGGTGCACCGACCACTCGGAGGCGTCGGCGGGCACGACGTCGAGGTGGCCGTGGACCAGAAGCGCGCCACGGCTGGGATCCGCGCCCTGCAGGCGCGCGACGACGTTGCCGCGGCCTTGGGCCCCGGACTCCACGTAGGTCGTCTCGTAGCCGACCTCGGACAGCTTCTCGGCCACCCACTCGGCGGCCTTGCGCTCCCCCACGACCGTCGCGGGATCACCCGTGTTCGTGGTGTCGATCCTGATCAGCTCACTGACGAGGGTGACGACCTCGTCCTCCGCCAGTGCCAGTGCGTTCCCCGTTGTGCTCACCCCGTCTTCCTACCACCCGTTTCCTCCTGGCCATCAGTCAGAACACTGACCAGCCCGTGGACGTGGTGAATCGGTCCAAGGCGTCCACGCCCGCGAGAGAGTTGCCGCGTGCGTCCAATCCTGGGCTCCAGACACAGATCGCGCATTTCCCGGGGACCACGGCGATGATCCCGCCGCCGACGCCGCTCTTGCCGGGCAGGCCGACGCGGTAGGCGAACTGGCCGGCGGCGTCGTAGGTACCGCACGTGAGCATGACGGCGTTGACGCGTTTCGCACCGCTGACGCCGAGCAGCCGGGTGCCGTTGTTGCGGACGCCGTGGCGGGCGAGGAAGAGGGTGGCGCGGGCAAGATCAGCGCAGCTCATCGCGATCGAGCACTGCCGCACGTACTCGTGCACCACCATGTCGACGGGGTTGCGCATGTTGCCGTAGGAGGCCATGAAGTGCGCGAGGGCGCGATTGCGGTCGCCGTGGTCCAGCTCGGACTTGGCGACCTCGGGGTCGACGTCGATCGCCGGGTTGCCGCTCTCCTGCCGCAGGAAGCCGAGCAGCCGGTCGGCGGCGCCGAGGCCGAGGTGGTCGGTGACGACGACGGCGCCCGCGTTGATGAACGGGTTGCGCGGGATGCCCTGCTCGGTCTCCAGCTGGACCAGCGAGTTGAACGGCGACCCGGACGGCTCGCGGCCGACTCGGGTCCACACGTCGTCGTTCTCGGCGAGGGCCAGAGCGAGCATGAACACCTTGGAGATGCTCTGGATCGAGAACGGCCGGTCGTAGTCCCCCGCGCCGAAGACCTCGCCGTCCAGGGTGGCGACGGCGAGGCCGAAGGCGTGCGGGTCGATCCTGGCCAGTGCCGGGATGTAGTCGGCTACGGCGCCACCTGGCGTGACCTCGGATGCGATGCGGTCCACCAGCTGCTGCAACTCCATGCGCTCATCCCATCACGGGATGAGCGTCACGCCACCGTGAACTCGTGGAACTTCGTGGCCTGACCGGCCTTGACCGTGCAAGGCGAGTTGACGGTACCGATCCACGTCGGGTCACCGTTGGCGTAACGCGGCGTCAGCGCGAGCGTCGCGGTGCCCAGGGAGATCGTCGTCGTGCCGGCGTTGGCCAGTGTCAGCGACGGCAGCGTGCCCGTGGCCACGACCTGGAACGTGCCCGACGAGGGAACCTGGGTGCTCGGGATCGTCGACGTCGCCGTGAGGTTCTGGACCGTGCCCGCGTTGTCCACCACTACGTTCGTGGTCATCGTGCCGTCGACAGATCGGCCTCCGATCCACCACAGGGTGTTGCGGATGTCGTCCGACACGGTGGCGGCCACCGTCGTGTCGGCGACCGCGGTCGGCACACCGACGGCGGCGGAGTCCGGCACGTTGGGCGACGTGACCACGGTCGGGACGTCATGGGTGCCGGTGATCGAGAACTCGCACACGTAGGTGATGTTCAGAGAGGCGGTCGCGGCGGAACTGGTGCCGGCCGTCGCCACGCTCAGCGCTCCGGCAACCAGAACGACGGCGGCGGCGCGCGCGAAAAGTCCGGTCTTCATCTGCAGGGACCTCCTGAGTACGTCATTGAACTGCAGAAAGGCGGTGTTGCTTTACTCGCCAGTAAAGTAGCCAGCTTTGATTCGACAAGGCAAGCGAAAATCGTCTTTTGTCACTCGCGTACGAAATGACTTCCCGTTGTTTGTCAGTCGCGCAGCAACAAATAGTGCGCACGCAGGGCGAGCTCGAGCGTGAACCGTTCCTCGGCGTCGTGCATTCGGTCGCCGAACAGTTCGTCCAATTGGTTCACGCGGTACCGCACGGTCTGCGGGTGCACCTTCAGCCGTGCGGCGACCTCCGGCGCGCCACCCCGTGCCGACAGCCACACCAGCAGCGTCTCGGCGAGCTTGGTGCGTTGCAGGTCGGTGAGCGGGGCCAGCGGAGCCAGCGCCCGTTCCGCGAGCTGCCTGGCCAGGAACTCGTCCGCGAGCACGGTCAGTTCGACGATGTGGTCGGCGCAGTCCAGCACGGGCTTGTCGGGCAGCACCTTCTCGCGGGCGAGGGCGAGCACCCGGCGTGCGCAGGCCAGTGACCTGCGCGTCTCCTGCGGCGCCACCGGCAGGCCGACCGCGGCCCGCCACCCCGGCAGGGCTCCGCGCAGCCAGCGCGGTACCGCGGCCGGATTCGGCACCAGCAGGTACGGCGTGGCGTCCTCGAAGTTGACCAGGACGTCGGCCGGCAGGTCGTCCGCGGGCGCGGCGGACGGCTCCAGCGCGACGGCCACGAGCCGGTCGGGCATCGGCCAGGACGCCGCCCTGGCCGCGTCGAGCACGGCCTGCCAGTTGGTCGCGGGATCGCCGACGAGCAGCTCCATCAGCTTGCGCCGCTTGCGTTCCAGCGTGCCCGCCGCACTCGCCTGCGCGGCGGCGTACCCCTCGACCGACAGGCTGACCAGCTCGTCGACGTGGGCGATCATCGCCTCGCCCAACACCGACATCAGTCGCAGCGACAGCTCCCGCCGCTCGGCGAACCCGCAGATGTGCCGCCACGCCACCCGCGCGCCGATCCGGTAGGCGGCCTGAAGGCTGTCGAGGCTGCGGCCGGACTTGAACTCCCACGCGCCGAGCTTGCGGTGGATGTCGTCGTGCGGATCGGGCTCGGAATCCGGCGAGGCGATGCGGTCGACGAACTTCACCAGCGCCTGCCGGATTCCGTCGACCACGTTCTCCCGGAACCTGCTGTATTCCGGAATGGATTTCTCGATCGCCTCGAAAATGCCCACCGCGACGGGCGCCACTTCCATTCGGAGCAACGGCGCCAGTTCGCGCGGGACCGATCTTCTCGGATCGGCCGGCCCAGTCATCCTGGCGAGTGTAGGAGGAAAACGAAACCGGGTCGTTCAGCCAACTGGACCAAATGGTTCACATGAGGAACAGCCGGGCGACGGCATCGCGCGCGACCAGGAACCCGGCGATGCCGAGAATCCAGCCCGTGGCGCTCGCCCCTTTAGCGGCGAACCAGTCGCTGATCCTCGTGAGGAACGGCTCGATCCTCGCCCGCAGCGCGAGCCGCCCGCCGAGCAGCAGGAGCGCCGGCACGATCATGACCAGGCAGTATCCGGCGAGCAGCAGCCCGATCTGAGCGGGTCGCAGGTCGGCGGCGCTCATCATCCCGATCGCGCCCAGGTACGGCAGCATCGTCGCGAGCTCGACCACGCCCGCCAGCACCGCGACACCGGCGAGCGCCACCGCGGACCCGTTGGCGTTGAGGCGGTTCTGCCACCTGCTTGTGTTCGGCTTCTTCTTGCTGTCGAAGCGGAAGCTGATCGCGAACAGGAACACTCCGATCACCAGCTGGATCCAGAGAGCCACCTCGTTGTCGAGGTGGCCGGCCAACTGCGAGGCGCCCAGCACGATCACGATCCCGACGGCGAAGTAGAAGACGGTGATCGTGCCGAGATAGACGCCGAACCTGCTCAGCTTCAGCCGTCCCGGCGTGAGCATCAGCCAGATCGGGATGAACAACGTCCCGATGCTCGTCGAGTCGAGCAGCGCCAGTCCCGCTAGCGCCGCAACCAGTCCCAGTGTCACGTACTCCCCCACAGTCGTTCGAGGTGGCGCGCGATCACCTGCCGCGCCACCTCCTCCGTCATCACGTCCGGTTCGAGCGCTCGTTGCGCCGTCACCCCGTCGACCAGTGCCGCGAGCCCGACGGCCTCCCCGCCGTCCAGGCCCGCGACCTCCAGCACGTGCCGACACAGATCCCTGATCGCCTGTGCGCCCTCCACGTGCCGTTGCAGCAGCACGGGATTCGCCGCCGCACGAGCCGCGAACGCCAGCCACACCCGTGCGCGTGCCGCGTCGTCCACGAGCCCGATGGCGCACAGGGCGTTGTGCAGGCGGCCCTGAAGGCTCCCCTCCTGGTTCAGGACCTCCTGCACGCGTGCGGTGAGCTCCTCCACGAGCTGGTCCTGCGCGAACAGCAGCAGCTCGTCCTTGCTGCGGAAGTACTTCTGCAGCAGGCCGGTGGTGGCGTTGAGTTCCCTGGCGATCCTGGGCAGGCTCGCGGCGTCCAGCCCCTCGGCGTCGACCACCCGGTAGAGGGCGGCGACCACCTGCTGACGCCGTTCGACGGGATCCGCGCGTTTTGGCACGACCGTAAGATTACGACCTTGATCTGATCACGGCAACTCCCTTGCGCAACCTCGGGACGGCGTGCGGCGTCGAACACGTCGTGAAGCGGTGGATCTGGGCGGCGTTGGCCGCGATTCCGGTCGGGGCGGGCGCGATCTGGTGGGCGTTGCCCGACACCACGGACGTCGCGGTGATCACCGCGATCAACCCGGACGGCACGGTGCAGTGGGTCGACGGCGAGTTCCGGCGAGCCGAGGAGAACAACACCATGGTTCACGAACTGCCCGGTGAGACGCGGGTGTCGCGGCTCGCCGACGACGTGGTCATCCGCACGCCGTTCGGGTGCGGAGAGCCGCAGGGCTTCACACTGACGTGGAACGGGTTGGGCGCGATCGAGTGCACGCGCGCGGAGTTCCTGGCGAAGGGCGATACGCCGTACGCGCCCCGGCTGACGTTCAACGGCGACGGCGAGATCACCGAGATTCAGGGGCGATACCACCCGTAGTCCGTATACCTCTGGTTCATGGACCTCACTGCGGTTCCGCTGGTGGCGTTGCGGGTGTTCCAGGAGGTGGCCGAGCGGGGCTCGCTGAGCGCCGCGGCCGTCGCGCTGGGCTACACGCAGTCGGCGGTGTCCCGGCAGATCGCCGCGCTGGAACGGGTCGTGCGCGCGCCGTTGCTCGACCGGCAGCGCGACGGCGTGCAGCTGACCGACACCGGGCACGTGCTGCTGCGGCACGCGGGGCTGGTTCTCGCGCAGCTCGACGCGGCCAGCCGTGAGCTGTCCGGGCTGCCGGCCACCGCGGGCACGGTCCGGCTCGGGTGGTTCACCAGCGCGGGCGGCACGCTGGTCCCGTCCGCGCTGGCATCGTTGCGGCGCAGCCATCCGGCGTTGACGGTGACCACGCGCGACGGCACCACCGCGTCGTTGGTCCGCGCCCTGCGAGCCCGCACGGTCGACGTCGCGGTGCTGGCGTCCGAGCCGCCGTTCCCTCCGCTGGACGACGAGACGCCGGCGTTGCGGACCAAGGTGCTGGACGAACGCGAGTTGCTGCTGGCCGTGCCGTCGACGCATCCGCTGGCGCACAAGGACTTCATCGAAGTGGCCGACCTGCGCGGCTGGGCGTGGATCGCGGGCCCGCCCGGTTTCGGCGTCTGGCCCGGGCTGGACGAACGGGTGACCGTCACCCATGTCGCGCGGGACTGGCTGGCGAAGCTTCAGCTCGTGGCGTCCGGTGCGGGCATCACGACGTTGCCCGAGCCGTTGGCCACGTTGGTCCCGCACGGCGTGCAGGTCGTCCGAGTGCGCTCTTTGGAGCGTCAGCGCATCGTCGTCGCGTGGCTGAATCTGTCCGAACCGGCGTCCGTGGTGGTGGACGCGCTCGTGCTCCGCGCATGACATCTGTCATGGGGAACTGATGTGGGACGGCACTGCCGGTTGCCCGTGTTTCCCGAGATCGTTGGTTCATGACAGCGATCGAGGTGCGGGGGCTGACTCGCCGGTACAGCGGAGGGTTCGAGGCTGTGCGGGGCGTTTCCTTTGACGTGGAGCGGGGCGAGATGTTCGCCCTGCTCGGCACGAACGGTGCGGGAAAGACCTCGACCGTGGAGGTGGTGGAGGGGCTCTCACGTCCGGCGGAGGGGTCCGTGCGCGTGCTCGGCCACGACCCGTTCGGCGAACGGGCCGCCGTGCGGCCGCGGATGGGCGTGATGCTGCAGGAAGGCGGTTTCCCGCCGGACCTCACGGTGACCGAGGCCGCGAAGATGTGGGCGGGGACCCTGACATCGCCGCGGCCGGTGGACGAGGCGTTGACGCTCGTCGACCTGGCGCATCGGGCGTCGGTGCGGGTGAAGCAGCTGTCCGGCGGGGAGCGGCGGCGGCTGGACCTGGCGCTCGCGTTGCTGGGCAAGCCGGAGGTGTTGTTCCTCGACGAGCCGACCACCGGACTCGACCCGGAAAGCCGGCGCAACACGTGGGAGCTGATTCGCTCGCTGCTGCGCGAGGGTGTGACCGTGCTGCTGACCACGCATTATCTGGAGGAGGCGCAGGCGTTGGCCGATCGGCTGGCGATCATGCACCGCGGCCGGATCGTGGCGCAGGGAACCGTGTCCGAGGTCGTGGACGCGTACCCGTCGCGCATCTCGTTCGTGCCGCCGGCCGGTGTCCCGCTGCCTGTCGTGGCCGACGTGGAGTCGTCGGGCCGGGTGACCGTGCGGACGAACGAACTGCAGTCGACCCTGCACGAGCTCCTGGCGTGGGCTCACCAGAACAACGTGGAACTGTCCGGTTTGGACGCCCGGTCGGCGTCGCTCGAAGAGGCGTTCCTGGCGATCGCGGAGGAGGCGGCATGAGGGCCGTGGCTGTGGGACAGGCCGAGCTGAAGTTGTTCTGGCGCAACCGGACCGCGCTGTTCAACTCGCTGCTGCTGCCGTTGTTGCTGGTGCCGGTGCTGATCTCGGTGGACGCGGACGGCGTGCCGCTGGTCGTCGGGTTGATCGGGTTCGCGCTGCTGATGGCGGTGTACTACAACCTCGTCACCACGTTCGTCGCCCGGCGCGAGGAGCTGGTGCTCAAGCGGCTGCGCGTCGGCGAGCTGACCGACCCGGAGATCCTGGTCGGCGCGTCCCTGCCGTCCGTCGTGGTGGCGCTGGGGCAGATGGTGCTGTATTGCGTCGTCGTTGGGGTGATCACCGGCGTCGAGCTCCCGTCACGACCGTGGTTCCTGCTGCTCGGTGTGCTCGGCGGAGTCGCGGTCTTCACGGTGCTCGCCGCGGTGTCCTCGGCGTTCACCCGGACCGTCGAGATGGCGCAGGTGACGTCGCTGCCGATCCTGATGGCGTGCCTGTTCGGCTCCGGCCTGATGTTCCCGCTCTCGGCGTTGCCCGAAGGCCTCGCCGCGGTGCTCAGGTACCTGCCGCTGACGCCGGTGCTCGAACTGCTGCGCGCCGGCTGGTCGGACGGACCCGTGCTCAAGCCGGTGATCGTCCTGGCGGTGTGGATCGCCCTGGGGACCTACGCTGTGCAGCGGTGGTTCAGGTGGGATCCCCGGAGGTGAACTTGCTCGGCTGGTGGCGGTCCCGTGGCAGCGCGGCGCGGTTCGACCTCTTCGTGCGCTACACGTTCTACCTGAGCTACGTGTTCCTGCCGCCGCTGCTGCTCATCAGCCTGACCGCGGAGATCAGCACCGTCGCCCTCATCGTGCTCGTGACGGCGGTGCTGGCCCACGTGGCCATGGGCGTCCGGCTCGTCCACCTCGGCATCGAGCACCACCTCCGCAAGGCCGCCTACCCACGCCGCCTGCTGACGATCTACGCCGTCGCCACCTGCACCGCGCTGGCCGTGGCCGAACTCACCTACCCGGATCCGTTGCCCGGCAAGAACGACAGTCCCAGCGACGGCATCGCGATCATCTTCCTGGTCCTGATGATCACGACCCTGTCCGCCGTGGCCCGCCCGCGCACCCTCGTGCTGGTGGCCGCGGCGGGCGGCGCCTGGATGTACCTCGTCGCACCGCCGGGCAACGCGTTCTTCATGACCATCATGCTGCAGTTCCTGGTGGCCGCGTTCCGCTCGACGCTGTGGATGCTGCGCATCGTCTGGGAACTGGACCGCTCCCGCGAGGTCCGCGCGAACCTGGCAGTGGCGGAAGAACGCCTCCGCTTCGCCCGCGACCTGCACGACGTCGTGGGTCGCAACCTCTCCGCCGTGGCCCTGAAGGCCGACCTCGCGGCCCAGCTGGCCCGCCGCGGCCGCACCGAGCCCTCCATCGACGAGATGCTCGAGGTCCGCCAGATCGCCCAGGACTCCCTGGACGAACTCCGCGCCGTGGTCAGCGGCTACCGCACCGCCGACCTCTCCGTGGAACTGGCAGGAGCCCGCTCACTCCTGGCCTCGGCGGGCATCGACTGCCGCGTGATCGGCGACGTGACGTTCGACGGCGAACCGGCCGGCGCCCTGGGCTGGGCAGTCCGCGAAGGCGTCACCAACGTCCTGCGCCACAGCGAGGCCCACACGTGCACGATCACGTTGCGCGGCAAGGTACTCACCATGTCCAACGACGGCGTCTCCCTGAAGACGTTCCGCTTCGGCAGCGGCCTGACCGGCCTCCACGAACGCATAGCAGCCCTCGGCGGCACCGTGACAGCGGCCCCGGAAGCCCCCAACCGCTTCGTCCTCACCGTGGAGCTCCCGTGATCCGCATCCTCCTCGCCGACGACGAGCACCTCATCCGCGGCGCCATGGCCGCCTTGCTGTCCCTGGAAGACGACCTAGAAGTAGTCGCTCAAGCCGCGACCGGCGCCGAAGCCCTGGCCACCGCCCGAGTGGTCCGCCCAGACGTGGCCGTGATCGACCTGCAAATGCCAGACCTCGACGGCGTCTCCGTAGCCCAGTCCCTGGCCACAGAACTCCCCACGTGCTCCACGATGATCGTCACCAGCCACGGCCGCCCAGGCCACCTCAAACGCGCACTGGCCGCAGGCGTGAGGGGCTTCCTCCCGAAAACCGTCTCCTCGGACGTCCTGGCCACAGTGGTCAGAACCGTCCACACAGGAGGCCGCTACGTCGACCCGTCCCTGGCAGCCGAAGCAATCAGCGCCGGCGACAGCCCCCTGACCCCACGCGAAGCAGACGTCCTGGAACTGGCCCTCGAAGGCGCTCCGATCGAGGAAATAGCCCGCCGCGCCTCCCTGTCCCCAGGCACGGTCCGCAACTACCTCTCCTCAGCCGTGGGCAAAACCGGAGCCTCGAACCGCCACGAGGCAGCCCGCTTCGCCAGGGCCAAGGGCTGGATCTAACTCTCCCACCACTTCAACACCCGAAGCGCGTAAAACGTGAGCCACTTAGACGGCTCACCTTCGTCAACATCAACCTCGAACCACACCCGCCCAGGATGCCGCCCACCCTGCAACCAGGTCCCGTCCGCCTGCCGGGCCGTCCTGATCATCTCGACGGCCTCAGCCATCCGAGGATCCTTCCGACCGGCCTCCCGGAAGTAGTCCATCGCGTTCAACACGCTGTACCCCCACCGAAACGGCGACCTGAACCGCCCAACCCACTCCCCCACAACCTCCTGAGTGGACAACCGCCGGCAAAGCCGCCGAGCAAGCAAATACTCCTCACCCCGCACCCGAGCCGCTCGGGTCTCCACCGTCCCCCCAGTAGCCACCTCGTGGGCCAGCAACCCTTTCAACGAGTTGAGCGTCGAGTGAAACGACGACCGCGTGGACCCCTCAACCCACTCGCAGTTCCACCCACCGTCCTCAAGCTGATGCTCGACAAACCAGTCGGCGATCCCCCGAACATCAACCCCAAGCCACACCCCGTTGGCCAACGTCCACGAGTTGATGCAGCAGTCGACCTCCCCACCCCAATAGGGCAGCCCCTGGTACTCCCACCGACACCCAGCCGCAAGCAGCTCAGCGGTCCCCTCAAGCACCGCGGCATCAACCCCCCACTCCCGCAACGAGGTCAACGACCAGGTGGTGGCAGTCCACGGCTGCCCCTCCTCCTTCCCGTCAAACCCAGCGGGAAAGAAGGCCCCACCAGCCCACATGCCATCGCTCCCCTGCGCGGCAAGCAACCGTGCCCCAAACCCCTCACCCCCCACAAGCGCCCGCGTAGCGCGCCAAACCTCCTCCGGCGCCCCCACCAAATCCCGCTGAACCTGCCACCGCAACGCAGGGTCGGACTCAAGCAACCACCCAGTCACCTCACGCACACCCCGACCCTAACCCCACCCACCGACACCACCACCGATCAAGCCCCAACCAGCACAAACACACCCACCAGGCCCCGATTTTGGCGTGCACCGACGATCATGTAACCTATGGACACACCACGGCGCGAGCCGAGGCAGAACTAAATACGTCCGGGTGGCGGAATGGCAGACGCGCTAGCTTGAGGTGCTAGTCCCCGAAAGGGGGTGGGGGTTCAAGTCCCCCCTCGGACACGAGCGTTATTCACCCCCACGGGGTTGATGGAAACATCAGCTTCGTGGGGGTTTTGCTTGTACCGAACTTGCAGGTCGATCGCCTCGTACAACTCCTCCAGCCTCGTCGGTGCGTGACCTCGTAGCGCCGCGCTGACGTCTCCTATCAAGTCGATCGCCGCGTAGATCTCGGCGATGTCCACCTCCACTGGTGCTGGGACGTTGTCCAGGGCTGCCCGTGACGCGAGCCGTTCGGCCTGTGCCTCGTTGATCACCTCGACCAACGCCGCAGGGTCCACGCCGGCCATGATCGCGTTCTGAAATCTGGTCAGCTTGGCCTCGGCTTCAGCGAGCCGCCGCTTTGCTGCGTCGCGACCGATCTCAATGACCGGCTCTTGCGAATCCATCAGCGCCGCAACGGTCCGGTCGCGGTTTTTCCGATCGAAGACATGTCCCAGCCAGCCGTTCACCGCGTCCTGAAGAGCGTCCTCTCTCAAATAGACCGCGCCAGGATGCGAAGCGAGCACAGGAGATCCCGGAGTCAAGGTGCGCGCCGGACAGCGGTAATACATCGCTTTCTTACGCGGGCTGCCCTCCATCTTCCGCCCACAGATGTCACACCGGATACGACCGCGGAACAGGTAGCGGTGCTTCACCGCGCGCCCAGCACGCTCTGTCTTTCGCGCGGTCCGCAGATTGCCCTTCGACTTCCGCAGAAGCTGAGCAGTCGTGAAGTCCTCGATCTCCACGATCTTCGGATGCGCCGGATTACGCGACCGAACGACTCGATCCGGACTGGCCTTCCGGAACCGCACCACATGACCAGCCGACACGTCATCAGGATCGAGCAGCGTCTCGTACTTCGTGGAGCGGCCGAAGAACGCATAGCCGGTGTAACGGGGGTTCTCCAGGATCGCTCGCACCGTGCTGCCCTGCCAGCCGTCACCTGGCCGATGCCGGTTCTGGTCCGGACGTCGCGCGGACGGACACGCAATCCGGTCGTGGTTGAGTCCGTTGGCAATGGCCCGGTCGCCCTTGCCGCTCAAGTACTCGGAGAAGATCCGCTGCACGACCCACGCGGAATCGTCGTCGATCACGAGTACCCGCAACCGGTAACCCTCTGCCGACTTGCGCGGATTCGGATGTAGCCCGCCGTCGACCGTGACGTACCCGTACGGCGCTCGTCCGCCCTGGTGCCGTCCCTCGTTGAGCACCTGCGTGTCCATCGCGGCCCGGACACGAGCCTGCACGTGCTGACGCTCGGACTCGCTCATGCCACCGAGCACGCTCATCAGCATCTTGTGCGACGGGTTCCGGGGGTTGTACTTCCCGCCCAACTCCGGAACCCACAGGTCAACCCCGTACGCCTCGAACCGCGGAGCGATCAACGAGAACTGGTTGCCGAACCAGCACCTCGTCCCCTCCCCCACTACAACGGCGTTCCAACCACGGTGCGGGTTCTTCAGCGCTGCCAGCAACCGCGAAGCCTCGTCACGCCGCTCCCATGGCACGGACCGCGACTTGCCGATGTCGAAGAACTCCTCAACGATCCGGCCGCCCAACGGCCCGACGAACTTGTCCGCGTTGCCGAACTGCCAGCCGCGCGACGTCTCGGGGTCCTGGTTGTCCTCAGTCGAGCACCGGCCGTAGCCCGCTACCGGACCGATGCCGTCATCCACGACTTCACTGACCTCGATGCCCCACAGGTCATCGAGTGTCGCCCACGGGTCCCGGCTGATTTCAACAGTCATCGCACCTCCCTCCCGGAGGACCGTTCAGGCCCTCCGCTTCGCTCAGCTCGAACAGGATGTCTAGCAGTATGCGGCTTACTCGCCTGGTGAGAACAGGTAGCTCCACAGGAAGGTTGACCTTCAGCTCTCTGCGGTCCAGATCATCGCCGGTCATAGCTGGTCCACGTCCGGCAGGCCGAACGAGCCGATTTCAACAATCGCAGCTCGGATGTCCGCCGTCAGATATCCCCTAACACGGCGCGTGCCCTCTTCCTCCTGGACGTACTGCCGCGTGGGTCGGCAACCAAGGTCGCCCATGTCCTTGCCGAACGTTGTCGGCTCGACGTCCAGCGCTTCCACCAGTTCGGCCGTGGGCACGAACTCCCGCTCGTCCAGCCCGTCACCGAGGTACTCCACGACCGCAGCCAACGGCTCCGGCAGCTCGATCTCGTCGCGACTCGGCCCACCGATCTCTTGCACGACCTCCGCGCGATGGAGCAACGGCGCGTCACATCCGGCAGCCTGACCGGTCAACGTGCCTTCGACCTCTCGGAGCGCACGGCCTCGTTCGCAGATCGTCCGCCAGTCCTCGTTGGGCATGTAGAACGTCCGCACAGTCAACGCGAGCACATCTGCCCCAGCCTGTGTCTCTCCGTCCGGCCGCAGAATGCCGACTCCCTTGTGCGACGGAAGCAACCGGCTGCTGTCGTACCCGCGGGTGTTCATCTGCTCCCCGAGCACGATGTTGCTGTCCCGCCAGTCCATGACCCGCAACGCGAACCGCGACCCGAGCACCGCCCGCAGCTTCGACGGAATCGTGTTGCTGTCCGGCCGCTGCGTAGCGAGCACCAGCACCAGTCCAGCCGCCGGGGCCTTCTTCGCGAGCCACGTCAACAGCTCGCCGATCTGCTCCCCTGCCGTGAGCTTCTTCCCTTGCACCACAACAGGAGTGCGATCCTCCAGTGCAATGTGGACCTCGTCGACAATCAACGCCGTGATCGGCATGTCCAGCGACGGATCACGCGACATCGCCGGAGTCACCTTCGACTCGGGACACGTCACGTCGTCCAGGTCCTGCATCCGCCGATACCGCCGCTGAACGTCCGCGACCAACTCCACGAGCCAGTCCAGGAACGCCAACACGTGTTCGCTGTCGTCGCCAGCCATGAACCGGTGCGCGACCTGCTCTGCGGCCTGCCAGTCCTTCCCGTTCTTGAAGTCGGCGACGTACAGCCGCGCGTACGGATCGAGGATGAGCCCCGCCGCAGCCAACCGTTCGGCCATCGTCTTGCCCTGCCTGGGAATCGCGCCGATCAACACCGACGTCCACACCAACGGCAGGTCGATCCGCCGTCCACGAGCATCGGTCCCGAACGGCACCGGGCGCCACGCATCCCAACGCTCGACCGCGAGCAGCGGCGTTCCGATCGGCGGTGAGGCGTACGGATCCTCATCGGCAACCCACATCGCCACGCGTCCGGCATGACCGCCATTGCCGCGCACGCGCTCAACACTCAGCTGAATCTCGTCCACCGCCAGCGCCGACGCCAGGTCCTCCCGGTGCTTCACGACGTCGGCCGCCTTGCGCGTGGCAGGCAGGTCCACCGTGATCGCCCAGCCGGCACCTTGCCGAGATGCGCGCTCGACCAACCGCAGCGACTCGTCCTTCCCGATCAGCTTGGCGTCCCGGAACGCGTCGACCAGCACCTGAGAGTCCATCGTCCACGTCAGCGTGCGTGGTCCGGCGAGCACGGACTTCCGTCCTGGTGAGCCGTCCTTCGCCCGTCCGACGATCGCCAGCACGGCCGCTCCGACGCCTCCAACGCTCCACAACACCAAGTCGCCGTAGAGCACCCAAGCCACCGTGATCACCGCACCGCCAGCGAGCAGCACGGTTCCGGTGACCTTCCATCGGAACAACGTCAACGCGCGGATCTCAACGAACTTGTCCGCCAGCTTCTCCGACTGCTCGGCAGCGTCGCGGTAGTCCCGCACCCGAACCCAGTTCCGCCAGCCACGCGCCGCAACCACCAGGCCACGACCGACAGCACTCGCACACCGGAGCGGAGTCCGAAGCACCCAAGCAAGCGCATCCTTCGCGGCGAGCTTCAACGCCTCGCGAGACTTCAGCGCCGGAGGCACCACATGCGAGTAGCGCCAGGTGGTCTCGATCCGCCGGACGAGCGCCGCACGCTCGTCGACCAGTTCTCCTTCCATGATCTGCTCTGCAGGCACCAGCTCGCCGCTCATGGCTGGTCCCCGTTCAGCGCGGCCGCCAGCTTCGAGGACAGCCCGCGCGAGCACCCCGTGACCTCACGCACCCATGCTGGCGAGACCTTGGCGCTCGACTTCCGAGCCTTGCGAGCCACCGCCAGGTACTCCGCGAACGACGTCCGCGGAGCGGGTGCCACGGCCTCCACCGTGGCACCCGCAGCGGTCCCAAGCTTGTCCCGCAACTCCGTCACGGCCTCAGCAGCGACGAACACAACGAGCGGCGGCACCGAGTGCAACACCACGAGCGCCGCGGACCCGGCCACGAACGCACTCCAGGTGTTCATGACGTACGTAGCCCCGAGCGTGAACCACTTCGCAGCCCGCACCCATCCACCAAGCCGCACCCCGTGCCGAGCAGTCACCTGCTCGGCACGGAGGATCGCCAGCAGCACCAGCGACACCATCGGGTCCAACAGCCACGCCGCGAACCAGGCCAGCGACCACACCGCCGCACCGGCCGCAGCGAACTGCTGAACGTTGGTCATCGTGAACGCGAGCCCCAGCAGAATCCCGGTCCAGCACAACCGGTCCACCTGCACGGCAACCCGCTCGATCGGCTCGCTCACTTCCGATCACCACCACGTCGATGAGGCTCGTACGTGGTCACTGTGAGCGCCTTCGTCAGCGTGTACGACGCGAGCAATGCCGGCACTCCGAGCACCGCGAACAACAGCCAGCCGTTCCCGCCGTGCGTCACGACCACCCACTGAACGATCACGATCAGCACGGCGTTCACGACCACGCGCCCACCGAGTGACATCAGTCGAACGCTCGTCCGCGCCGCACTCGCCGCCGCCTTCGCCCGACGAGAACCAGCCCGCCAGACCAACACCAGAACCAAGAGGACACCGACCGCAGCCAGCACCTGAGTGGGAGTGACGCTGATGGCGTTCATGAACGCGACCCCCTCTCGGCCCGTTCACCGCGCTGAAGCCAGTGCCGGTGCACCTCGCTCCGCTCGTCCTCCGGCAACGCACCCCACACACCGACCGTCTCAGCGCCGGCCGTGCGCAACTCCAGCTCCAAGCACTCGTCCCGCACGGGACACCCGGAGCACTGCCGCTCAGCCAGCTCTCGATCGGTCAGTTCCTCGTCCGCCCACGGTGGTTCCCCCGTGAACGCCCACATGCACAGCCCGTCGCTCTGAACGACGTCGGTCAACTCATCGGTCGGCACCCATCGCAAGTGGTCCAGCGACCAGGCGATCCCGACCAGCCGCAGATCAGTCACGAAGCACCCCCGGCTCCGAAAGCACTCGCCGAAGCGAGCTACCGGGGACGACGAGACGGCCGTACTGGCGCTCAGCCGTGAGCACCCCGAGCCGGATGGCCCGGAACACGGCGGACTGGCTGATACCGAGCACCCAAGCGGTCTCGCGGATGGAGTGAACAGAAGACACAGAAGTACGCATAGGAATAGGCCCTTCAAAGAGAGAGCTGACGATTTCAGCTCTAATTGATTGATTTCAGCGCGCATGATGGCGCGTTTGATCACGCACAGCGCGAAATGCGCCGTGTCACGTCTCCAAACAGCGCAAGGCGGCTAATATCAGCGCCGAGGCGGAGCGCGGAGGAATACGTGTCGGAGGATTGGGCGGCAGTCGCCAGAGCCATCAACGAGCGCGTGAACGAGCTCGGCTGGCGTCAACGCGAGCTAGCAGAACGCTCGAACGTCTCCCAGGCGATCGTCCGCGAGATCCAACACAACACAGTGGAGCGCCGGCGGGGGCCGCGGACGCTGGAGTCCTTGTCTACCGCCATGGGCTGGCACCCGATGCACCTCGACGCGGTGCTGCATGGCCGCCGCCCGCCCGAGCGAGACGAGCCGATCACCGACCCCGGCGACTCGCTTTGGTCGCGTTTGGACAGTGTCGAACAGCGCCTGATCGACATCACCGAACGCCTCGACGACCTGAAGTCGGACCTCGCGTCGGTAGCGAAGCAAGTCCGCGAGAACCGGTAGCCGAGTGCGTTTCCGCTGGTTGAGTGCCCTGATTTCCATGCACCAATTCCAGCGCGAATAGCCACCCGAACCCATGCATGTCCAATGCAAGTTCAATGCAGGTTCTGCGCTCTGGGGGTAGCGCGAGCATGAGCGTGAACGACGAGTGGACCGGCCAATCAGCGCGCTGCCTACAGGCAGCACTACGTATGACTCACGAGGCCTTCGCCGAACACCTAGGCATCGGCGTCCGCACCGTGGCCTCCTGGCACCAGAAGCCAGACACCAAGCCACGCTCAGGCGTCCAGCGTGAACTCGACACCGCACTGGCGAACGCACCCGCTGACGCAGCTGACCGTTTCCATGAGCTGATCAACGGCGGACCTCTGGACCTCCCAGACGGCGCATCCAAGGACGCGGAACTCCGTCTCAGCGAAGACGCGACGATCGTCGCCGCCCTCGACTGGCTAGACGCACGCGCAGGCTGGGACCCCGGCACCGCCCGTCGCGAAGTAGCCGCACGCCTGGCAGCCCTCGACCTGCACGCCCTCCAGGACCGCGGAGTCCTCCGTGGCCGCGTGAACCAACGCGACACCGCCAGCGCACTCGCGAACTACTACGGCGCCTCGACCACTGGCCATGGCCGCTACTCAGCAACGTTCGGCACGAACTCGGCAGCCTCCACGACCGTACTGACGCACCCGGACTGGCTGGACCTCGACTGCCCGCTGTTCCCCAAGCACGACAAGCTGAAGCTCGCCGGCGTAACTCCAGCCGACAACATCACGATGGACGAGGCGAGCGCAGACCGCGCCGCGCAACGGCTGGCCGAAACGCTGGCCCTGGGACACCGCATGGTGAACATGCCGCTGTTCCGGCTGCTCGACGTGGATATGCGAAAGCACCAGCTCGCGGGCACCGTGGGCGTGACGGACTTCGTGGGGTACGTGGTGACGATGGACCTGCTCGAAGGCGAGCTGGTCGACGCGCTAACCACCGACAAGCCGACGAGCCCCGGCGCACTCCCCCTCCGCGACACATACATGCCAAACCTGACGGCAGCGTTGAACGTCGGCGACCGAATGTGCGCAGGCGGAGCCCTCGCGCTCACAGCCATCGCCCGCCCTGCGGACGCGTTCCGCAGCGAACCGGACTATCTCCTGCTCGTCCAGGAACGCTCAGGCCACGTGATCAACGCGGCCCGCCGCTTGGCCGTAATCCCGAAGGGCTTCCACCAGCCGCTAACGGACTTCCGCGCCGACACCCGGGTAGGCGCGACCCTCCGTCGCGAGATGGAAGAGGAACTGTTCGGCCGAGACGACGTGGACAACACCGTCGGTGAACAGCGCCACGCAGACCCCATGCACCCAAGCCGACTCTCCGAGCCAATGCGCTGGCTACTGGCCGAACCCGACCGTCTGCGCATGGAGTGCACAGGCTTCGGCCTCAACCTCGTGAGCGGCAACTTCGAGTTCGCCAGCCTCATCGTCATCGAAGACGAGGAGTTCTGGACGCACTACGGCGGAGACGTCCAAGCCAACTGGGAAGCGTCCCGTCTGCACCAGTACTCCAGCCGCGACGCGGAGCTCCTGGACGAACTCGTGAACGATGTAGCTTGGAGCAACGAAGGGCTCTTCGCCCTTCTGCAGGGCCTACGCCGCCTCCGCGAAATCGGTGGCACCCGCGTAGACCTGCCAGAGATCGAATGGGAGATCAGGTGACCGCCAACTGGCAAGCCGGCAACGCCGCGGACGACAGCACGGAGACCCGCGGCTGGCTGGTCGGACACTTCATCGACCCGTCGATCGGCGTCCGCTCTCAGAAGGACGTCGAAGTGAAGTGGGGAACCCATCCCGCCGGTGACAAGCGTCCGGATTGGACCTCCGACGACCAGCGCACCACGCTGGTTCTGTTGGTAGAAGGCAACTTCCGCGTAGACACCACCGACGGCAGCAAGACCATGACCCGCCAGGGCGACTACATCATGTGGGGACCGGGCGTAGACCACTCCTGGGAAGCCCTCGCGGACTCCGTCGTCATGACCGTCCGCTGGCCCTCACAGACCTGACAACTCGAAGTTCGGCAGACTCACCCGCGAGCCACCGACCTCACGCAGCCGCCGGAGCCCTTGGAGCAACGCGAACAACCCTTCGTTGCTCCAAGCCTCCTGCTGCACCAGGTCCGTGATGAGTTCGCCGTCCAAGCTTGAGTACAACGTCAGCCCGGACGCCTCCCAGTTCGCCTCAAGCTGCCCACCGAACCGCGGCCAGAACTCCTCATCCTCAATCACAACCAGCGTCGCGAACTCGTAGTTGCCGCTGACGAGATTCAGCCCAAACCCGGTGCACTCCATCCGCATCCGGCCGGCTTCGCCCTCCAGCCATCGCATCGGCGCAGACCAGCGCCCAGGATGCATCGGCGATGCCACCCGCGCAGCACCCGAAGTCACGTCCACGTCGCCGCGCCCGAACAACTCCTCCTCCAGCTCTCGCCGGAGTGTGGCACCGATCCGAACATCAGCCCGAGGATCGGTAAGCGGCTGGTGAAAGCCCTTCGGAATGACCGCCAACTTCCCCGCCGCGTTCACCACCTGATCTGACCTCGTCTGCACGATCAACGCGTAATCCGCAGCACCCCGGAACGGGTCCGCAGGCCGCGCAATCGCCACCAGCGACAGAACCCCACCCGCACAGACGCGCCCGGCAACATCAAGCACAGCATCCATGTCTGGCAGGTACCTGTCCCGCAGTGGGTTCAGAGCCCTAGAGCCGCTCACCACCGCGTCCGCCAACTCCGCTTCGAGTAGATCCATCGTCAGCGCGTACTCGACAAAGCTCCCCACGTCGACAGCCCCACCGATGCCGTGTGCACTGACGTCGATCCCAACCAACCGGTACAGCGGCAGGTTCGCGAACCGCACCCCAAGAGCAGCAGCCATCACGAGCCGCTGGACAGCCGCCTCCGCGCAACCTGCGCTCAAGACAGGTGCCGACCCTTCTCCCTGTACGAGGGCCAGCCGTTCATTGCCAGCATCGAGCGGCATCCCAAGGCCGCTCCATTCGGACCGCGTGAACACGCTGGTCTGCACGTCCATGCCCCGACCTAGAACCCCGAACGTGTAGTTGACTCGGTAGTACCGCCTCACCACGTCTGCGGTCTGCCGCCGGCTGATCCGATTCCGCCTTGCCCGCTGTCCCTGGAGCACCCCGACGTCAACGAGCTTCAACCCAGCACTCACCTTTGCCGCGGACAAACCTGGCAGCCAGCCAGCCGCACCATCCAGCCACTCGAACGCCCCTGCCAGGCCCGGATGAGCCGACACGCCGACCGAGCTTCCCCCAGGACTGCCCTCCATCGGCGGAGACAGCAACACCTCGACCGTCGAACCGAGCATGTTCTCCAGCAGCCGGGCGGTACTCGCTTTCACCTGACCCAGAGGCTCGTCAGCAGACCGACGCCCAGCAACGAGCCGCTGAAGGTGCCGAAGCCCAAGCGTGCCCGGCTCCCTGTGCTCCCGCGCGTACAGCTCGGCTTCCTCGACAAACTCCTCCAGCGTCAGCCGGCGTTCCCAAATCCGCTGCTCAAGCACGGTGCGAAACGTCCGCATCGTCCCTCCTAGCTCCCCAGGTCGCAGCTGGTCGCCCCAGGTCACCCACAGGCCGTACCGCTGATCGAGCGCTGATGAAATCTTGATTTCAGTCTGACATGCCTGCTCCGCAGCCGTCAGACCGTCCGGTGACGTGAGGACTCCGCGTCCGCCTCAAACACGTCACCGGACACCCAACGCACGTGCCACAGGGAAGGGAACCGCCATGGCCGCAGTCACGGTCGCGCTCGGTCTCGTGGCAGGGGTGACGTGGACGTGGGTCATCGGAGACCACTTCGACTGGTGGCAGCGAGCGGCTGCGCACCGTCGGCACCTAAGACATCACCGTTAGGCGGAGTGCTCGGATGAACGACCTCCCAGGCGAGACGTATGGCGAAGCGTGGCTGTCGCTCACCAACGAACAGCGCTCCGAGTTGCTGTCACGGCGACGCGACAACCAGCTCAACGAGAAGGCACTCGACGAAGCGCCCACCAACCACGGCGAGGACGAACAGCCCAACCAGCCGCAGACCACGCAGCCACCGAGCTTCTCATCAAGTTCTTCACACCAATGCAAGGAATCAGGACATGCCCAAGAGGTACTCGACCGCGCGCGGCCGTGAGTTCGGCGAGAGGCTGCGCGCGGCCATCGCGCAAGCGGGCATGACCTCTCGGCAGCTCGCCGACCTACTGGGCTGGCAAGAGGCCAAGGTTTCGGACATGGTGAACGGCAAGGGAGGGGTCACCACTCTGGAACTCGTGTTGGTGCTCGGTGCCTGCCGAGTCCCCGAGCCCGAGCGCGAGCACCTACTCAGCCTCTTCCCTGCTACCGAGGTGAACGGCTGGTGGCAGCCACACGGCAAATGCGCACCGGTCCGATCACATACAGCCCGCACCAACCTTGCCGCGGCCAAGTCCATCGTCAGCTGGCATCCTCATGCGATCCCGGATCTCCTCCGGACGACCGACTACGCGCGTGGAGTGTTGGCCGGCTCAGCCATCGTGCCGGCGATCGAGCTGGACGAGCGGCTACGTGCGTTGCACGAGTTGCAGGAGCTGCTCCGCAATGGTCTCGACTGCACGTTCTATGCCCACGAGTTCGCGATTGAACTCCAGGTCTGTGGGCGCGAAGGGCACATCGCCCAGTTGCAGCACCTCATGCGCATGGCGGCCTGGAAGAAGATCAGGATCTTGATCGTGCCCGCGGCAGCCGGTGCGCATGCCGGCGTGGCTGGACCGTTCACGCAGCTCACGTTCCCGAAGTACCAGCCTCTGATCTGGACGATGACTGAGAACTCCAGTCTCTTCGTCGAAGAGGAACACGCGGTCGAAGGGTACGAGGCAGTCGTCCAGGCACTCGACGAGATCAGCCTCGACGAGCACCAGTCGCTGAAGTGGATCTCCCGCCGATGCGTACGCCTCCAAGAGTCCGACGAAGCCGAGGACGTGATCCGCGAAGACGAGGACGAGCCCTTCCCGCCGCTGTAGGCGACCAGCGCTTCGTCACCAAGATGAGAGCGAGCAAAGTGATCGTGAGGCGTCGATCTCCTCATGCCTAAGGACTTCCGGGCTACGGCGCTTGAACGCGCTGTCGGCAGAAAACTGGCCAGCTGGCGAAACGAACGAGACCTCAGTCTCGTCGAAGCAGGTAACCGCGTCGGCTTCAGCAGCGCCAAGCTGTCGATGATGGAGAACGCGATACAGCCCTCCGCGGTCGTCGACATCATGGCGTTGGGCTACGTCTACAAGGCGCCCACCCCTGAGTGGCAGTTCGTGATGTCGCAGGCGCGGCACGCCGCGGACTTGAGAGCGCTCCGGCAGCCTCAAGCGGCCATCTTCGACCCGGCTGAGGACTTCCCACTCCTGATCGCTGACGCAACCCGGTTGCGGACGTTCGCCACGGACACGGTGCCGACCATCTTCCAACTCGCCGACTACACCACAGCAACCACACAGCGGGACGACCCGGCCAAAGCCGCGCAGCTCTCGCGCGTCAGGGAGACATGGGCAACCCGATCAAGCGGCGACGACCCCCTCGCCGTCGAGGCGGTGTTCCCGGAAGCCGTGCTCCGACAGGTAGTAGGCGGCAGGCGCGTGCTGAAGGCACAAATGCTTCACCTCATGGAGGTCAGTGAGCTGCCAGAGGTGAGTCTTCGGGTAGTACCGCACTCGGCTGGCTCCTATCCCACGATGAACTGTCCCTTCACTTGGCTGAGCTTCTCGCACCGACAGCACAACGACGTGGTGTACACGGAAACGTTCCTGCGCTCCGAGTACGTGGAGACCCACTCCGAGATCGAACGGGTCGCAGAGCGGTTCTCCGCGTTGCGGATACTGGCACTCGACGAGGACGAGTCGTTGGAACTCATCGCCGAAGCTGCCACGCGCATCTAAGCCAGCCAACATTCCAGACGACCACCCGGCGGGCCCGTGCTAGTACAAGGGCTGCGCGATCACGCAGCCACGAGACCGACCACGAGACCGACTTGGTCCGCCGTCTGCAAGGCAGCAGGCGCATATGAGTCTGCCGAAACCCGATATCCGACCACGAGCGCCACGTCGCGCTGTCTACCAGAACTGTTCGCGATCTGACCGAGAGCGTCCGCATAGTCACGGACCGCAGAAGCACGCTCGAGCTGACCGCCCAAAAATCCGTGCCAGCGGCGCCAGGTGCAACAATCGCACCCCCAAGCATCGAAAGCAATTAGGTTATCCAATAGCAAAGTTCACCTGGACGGCCTATGCCGACATCACAGATTCGGGCTTCAGCAGAGGCCCATACACCGGTATCTTGGTTTCTATGGTTGATGCTCTCCGGCTGGCCAAGGCGTTGGTGGATCCACTGGTCCGTACGATGCTGTCAGAACGTCGACGGCGCGATGAGCGGTCACGCCCGTTGAGCGACCTCATCAACGTATCACTTCTCGACGACTACAAGAAGCGCAAATTTCGCCGAGAAGTCGAGGCAATTCGAGACGCAGTCGCCCAACGTCTCGAATCTTTTTCTATTGGCGAATGGGCCAATTTCGACGAAGGCGATCGCGCCGCTACTCTCTCAGCGGTTGCCGATGCCTTCGAATCGGCAAATTTAACAGATACAGTTCTAATGGCCACGAATGCTAATCCTGTGCAACTAGCGCGCCATATCCGGTCAAGCATCGAAGCAAATCACACAGCGATTGGCCTTAGCGGCCCAGCAAATTCGTTCTTCGAGAGGCTCGTAACTGAATGCTCCACTGTATACGCACAACTTGTGGTTCAACTATCGTCATTCGGACCACGCAGCCTCGTTGAGTTACTTGACCGAACATCGTCCCTCAGCATTCAGATTGAACATGTTCTCCGGAGACTTCCCCAGCGGACAATCGAAGCACCAGACGGAACCGATCATGACGTCGACTTCATGCAGCGTTATCTCAATCACATAAGCGCCAGCCTGGACGTAATCGAACTTTTCGGGATTGACGTTCGCACTTATAGCCCAGATACCGCGCTCAGCGTGGCCTACATTAGTCTCACCGTGTCGCCCGAATCGACACCAGAAAGAAATCTAGATCCGGCACAACACACGGTACTTGAACAACTTAACCATGCTGCTGCACATGAAGCAGGAATTAAGGTCGAGCATGCGCTCGGTCACTCACCCCGCATTCTTATCCGAGGCGAAGCAGGGTCAGGGAAAACAACACTCCTTCAGTGGCTGGCCGTAAATTCGGCACGGAGCTCTTTTAAAGCTGAACTGTCGGAATGGAATCAGCTTACCCCATTTTTGGTTAAGTTGCGAAATTATGCAGGAAACCCGCTGCCCACACCCGAGCGTATGCTCGAAGGGGTGGCTGACCCAATTATCGGGCTAATGCCAACCGGATGGGTACACCGCCAGCTCTCAACTGGAAGATCGTTAATCCTAATTGACGGAGTGGACGAGCTGGCCGCTTCGGACCGCAAAGCAGTGCGCGACTGGATTCGCAATCTCCTATTCGTGTATCCGAACAATCGAATAGTCGTGACCTCTCGCCCACACGCGGCAGCATCGCGATGGCTCAAATCGGAAGAGTTCACCTCGGCAAATATCGACCGAATGCGCCCTAGCGAGGTGCAGAACCTAATTTGCCATTGGCATAATGCCATAAGGCAAGCCAAGAGCACGCCATGTAATTCGACTGATTTACACGAATATGAGCGATCCATTAAGGCCCAGTTAGACTCTAGTCCTCACCTCCAAGGAATAGCGACCAGTCCCCTTTTGTGCGCAATGCTTTGCGCACTAAATCTCGATCGCCACAGCGCCCTCCCCTTGGATCGCATGGGTGTTTACGCAGCCGCTCTAGACATGCTGCTTGAGCGACGCGACATTGAACGAAAAGTACCCAGCTATAAAGACATAGATTTGAGAGCACGCGACAAGATTGATCTACTTCAGCATCTCGCGTGGAGGCTGTCAATAAATGGTCGCACTCAACTTACTCGAGACGATGCTATTCAACGGCTATCCGAACGGTTAGCGACCATGCCTTTAAGCAACTCCGATCCCGAGCTGATACTAGATCACCTTCTGCAACGCAGTGGCATAATTCGACAGCCAGCGGTAGATAGAATTGATTTCGTTCATCGAACTTTTCAAGAGTATTTGACTGCGCGCGAGACTGCGGAGCAAGGCGACGTCGGGCTACTCGTAGGATATGCACACCTGGACACCTGGCGCGAAACCATAATCATGGCAGCCGGACACGGTAATCACCCAACAAGGCAGAATCTACTCGACGGAATTTTGGACCGAGCTGATACTGAACCGAGACATTCCCGATCGCTTCGACTCCTCGCAGCCGCTTGCCTTGAGACGATCGGGTCCATAACTGGAGATCTCCGGAATCGAATCGAATACGGACTTTCTAAAACTATCCCTCCTCGTCGAATCAACGAGGCTCAGTCGCTTGCATCTGCTGGTCCTGCACTGATTCACAACGCCCCGCGTAACCTGCACAGCTATAGCGATACGGCAAGTCGAGCACTAGCCAGAAGCGTTGCACTTGTCGGCGGTCCACAGGCTATCCAAATATTAGGTTCGTATGCAGCCGACCAACGTATGATCATCCGTCAGGAACTATTCGATTTATGCGGGTATTTCAATCCTAAAGAGTACGCAGAGATCGTACTCAGTCGGATGCCCGAGTTCTTTAGTAGAATCTGGATTAGGAACCGTTCGCAACTTCAGGCGGTTCGCAATCTTTCACTTTTCAACAGGGTCGACTATCTCTCATTGCACGAAGTTGAGGATCTCAATCGAGATCTAGAAAACCTTCCCCCTATATCCAGTGTCTGGTTTCACGGTGAAATCGAAGACATTTCTGCCTTGGTCACACATGCCGACTCTTTAACTCGCGTAGTCATTTGGTCAAAGGCGCCGATCACGGACTTGGAGCCGCTGCGTCACCTAAGAATGCTAGAGTCATTAGTAATTAGTCATCCCAAAGGGTTTGACAACCTTGAGCATCTTGAGACCTTGTCTCGGCTCAAAGAACTTTGGCTCTACGACTGCGATCGAGTGCAGAGCTTCTCCGTACTCCTTAACCTGCCGGCGCTTCAATCTTTACGAATTGCAACGCCTGCGAAACCAGGCTTTTGGAAAATGCTGGCTGACCTACCTGGATTGGACGAGTTGGACATCCTTGGTTCGATTCCTCCTCCTACGGGACTCCGCGGAATCGCTTCCGCGAGACCCGAATTAAAAAACCTGCGTCTTATGGACGCCCATTGGCTCGACGAGCTCAGCGGGATTACAGGGATCAGCAACTTGGAACAAGTCCATATCGACAGCAGCAAGCTGGCCGATATTCGACCGCTCAATCACTTGCCGGAACTCAATACAATTGACTTAGCTTGCCCGATGGTTCACGATCTAGCCCCTCTCGCCGATTGCCCGAATCTGAAGACGCTATATCTACGAAGTTGCATGCGCGATGTCGACCTTTCTCCCCTGAAGAATCAGGACTTGACTTTATATGTTGACGATCGCGCCACATTCAAACGATGGAAGAAGAAACTCGGCTCAAGGGTTAACCTGCAGTCGTTTGGGCTCTAATTGCGAGACAGACTGCACGCGGGCGGCGTCCCAGCAAGCACCGGCGCGATATCCGGAACGCCGATGCGAAGACAGGGATTCGTTGTCGCCGTCCCACATCCGTAGATCAAGCCTGTCCCGTCCCACTGCAAGCCGCGCGGAGACCCGGACCGCACTCAGGATCCACAGCCGGGACAGCATCGCTGCTCACTGTCCCGTTGTCCAGCATCTGGATATCAGCTGGCAGAAGGGCTTCGTACGCTGTGCGAGAGCTGTCCCACGTAACCGTCGTGGGACAGCTCTCGCAGATCAAGAGGGGCCAGGTCACTCACTCCGGGCCGGGAAGGGCTACGTGGGTGAATAGTGTGCGACTTCGTCCTCGGACACGAAAAAGTGGCACGTGTGCCACGTCTACGTGGCAGGTGCTCAAGTACGCTTGAGCACCTGTTTTGCGTTTCGGCGCTACTTCCAGGTGGCGTTCGATGACCATTTCCTTCATCCGCCCCATCGTTCCTGACACAGCGCCGGGAAACACAAGGGGCGCATCTGCCCGCATTGCCGGTCAGCCCCTCCCGCTTATCGCCGTTCCGGTATCACCGCCGCAACGGCTGAGCAACATCCTGTACAGCGTCGCCACGCTCGACGACCGCGGCCGGGTCGCAGACCGCCACATGACCGCCGCACTGAACTGGACCGCCGCAACCCGGCTGAACATCCGCGAACACGACGGCCTGTTGGCCGTCGCCGCCGACCCGCACGGCGTCTTCAAACTCACCAAACAGGGACACGTCCGGCTACCAGCCGACGCCCGTCGAGCAGCACGCCTGAGGTCCGCCGACCGAGTCCTTCTCGTCGCCCACCTCGACCGCCAGACGGTCACGGTGTTCCCACCCATCGCGCTAGACCAGCTGGTGCTGCCCGCCCTGCAAGGCGGTGAGGACCTGTGACCGGTGCACCGACCCAGGCTGAGCTCGACGCCGCGCGCCTGGTGCTCGATCGGATGGGAGTGACCGCCGAGGACCTGCTCAACTCGGTGAAGCCGCCGGCTCCCACCTTCGGCGAGTACATCCCGGTCGTGGCGGCGGCCGTGAGCGACGGCACTCGCCGCGCCTACAGCCCGTATTGGAACCGCGTGCTCGACCAGTGGGCGGACATCTCGCTAAGCGACCGCACGCCCACCGACATCCAGCGGCTGGTCCAGCACGTCAAGGCGAACCTGACCGTGCGCCGTAACACCCGCAACGGCAACTCCGCCGCCGAGCACCTGATCGCCGCGTTGCGCTGCCTCTACCGCCACGCCGTCAACGACGAACTCGTCGACGAACGCTCCAACCCGGCCGCCAAGGTTCCCAAGCCCCGACGCCAGCCCAGCAACCGGCGGGCGCTCTCCGGCAAACAGATGGACCAACTCAACGACGTCGTCGCCGGCGGAGGCAACGACCCACAACTCGACTCACTGATCATCCGGTTCCACACCGAGACCGCCGCACGCCGCGGCGGCGCCCTCGCACTACGCCCCAAAGACCTCGACGAAGAGAACTGCCTCGTCTATCTCCGCGAAAAGGGCGAGTCGTCGCGCTGGCAACCGGTCTCCCCCACGCTGATGTGGCACCTGCTCCAGCACGTCGAACAACGCGGCGCACCGATGAACGGACGCCTCTTCCGCTACCTGGACGGCCGCCCGATCACCTACCACCGCTACGACCGCCTCTGGGTCCGCGTCGGCGAAGGCCTGCCATGGGCCGCGAAGCAGGGGGTCAGCACGCACTGGATCCGATACACCACGCTCACGTGGGTCGAACGCCACTTCGGCTACGCCGTCGCCCGCGCCTTCGCCGGACACAACGACACCAACAGCGACGCGGGCAGCACCACGACCTACGTCCGCGCGACCCTTGAGGAAGTCGCCACAGCACTGGCCGCGCTCACCGGAGAGCACCACCCACTCGCCGCGTAATTGGCAGCGGACAAAGACGGGGACTGTCTGTGCATCACGTGATGGACAGACAGTCCCCGTTCTACAACTCGCGCTTCCTAAAGGGACGCGTCGACAAACACCGCCGTCGGCAACCCATCACGTCCCGTGGAGTCGGCGGCGGAGAGACTCTCTCCAAGGCGGCACAGCATCGCTTTCGACTGCTCCGCGTCCAGGCTTGCTCGGTCGAGTGCACGAATGACCTGTTGGTAGGCCTCAACAGCTCCGCTGTCTTCTTCGATGAGCATCGAATATTCGTGCTCCAGGAAGATCAGCGGCTCGTGCGCTCGGAAGGTCAGCCGGGTGAAGGCCTCGTTCATGCCCGCGTGAGCACCGACCGCCGTCGGCACGATCTTGATCGTGATGTTCGTACGAACACCCATCAGCAGCAGGTGATGTACCTGGCTGACGTGGACGTCATGACCGCCGACCGGCAGATGCAGCGTCTGCTCGTGGACGTAGAAGGTGCACTGCAAGCCGCGGCCGACGAGCAGATCCTGCAACTCCTGTCCCACCTTGAGGCATCGATCCACTTCCTCGTCAGGCAGGTTCGGAGACGCAGCGATGGCCGCCCGCATGTAGTCCACCGACTGCAGGTACACCGGGAGCCCGTGCGGGTGCCACGTAGTCAGGTTCTTCGCCGACTTGAGGTTCTGGACGAGCGTGCGATGCCGTTCAGACGCACTCAAGCTGTGCTTCTGCCACCAACCCTTGACGTGGGTCGCAGGCCGCAGTGCCACCAGGTGGTCACGTTCATCAACCGGCGTACGACAGACCCCCAGCAGAAGGGCAAGTTCTGTCTCGGTGCAGCCGATCTTGCCATTCAGGAAGTCCGACAGCTTCGCCTCCTGCCAGCCCACGAGCTCAGCGACCCGGCGCGCGGGCATGCCAGAGGCCTTGATGGCCGACCGCACGCCTTCACCGAACTCGCGGCCACGAGCCGTGGAACATCTCTGCGGCATGGGAATTCCTTGCAGTAGCTGGGATCTGTTGCGCCAGGCACAACCAGCCAACTGCTCCAGCACAGGTCAGACCAGCTCACCAATCGCGCAGCGACCCAGCACCAATCCCGCAACTACTAGCTCTCGCCTGCAGAAATGCCGTGGTCATGCAGGGATGACCCGATCGGGTGTTCGCGCCACCACCACGCGGTTCACACGAGCGCTTCGGCGTGGGCCGCCGGACGTCAACTCAACTGAGCGGAGCGCTCGCCCTGCGCACCTCGATGGCGTAAGAGTGGGTGCATGGTCACTGCTGTCGTCTTCGATGTCGGCGAAACGCTGTTGGACGATTCGCGCGAGTGGGGCGCGTGGGCCGATTGGATCGGCGTACCGCGGCACACGTTCTCGACCGTTCTGGGCGCGGTGACCGTCTCTGGAAGAGACAATGCGGAGACCTTCCAGTACTTTCGCCCAGGCTTCAACGTCGCGCACGAGCGGCTGTTGCGCGAGGACGCCGGGCTAGGTGAGCGGATTGAGGAGCAGGACCTCTATCCCGATGTCCGGTCAAGCCTCGCGGCACTGCAGGGCCTTGGACTACGGGTTGGGGTTGCCGGCAACCAGACTGCCCGCGCGGCCGAGTTGCTCCGAGCCCTTGCCCTGCCGACCGACTTCGTGTCGACGTCTGGGGAATGGGGCGTTGCCAAGCCCTCAGAGACGTTCTTCGAGCGCGTCGTCGAAGCTGCTGCAGTTCATGCCGAGCAGATCGTGTACGTGGGAGACCATCGGGACAACGACGTCGTTGCTGCGAAGGCTGCGGGGCTGCGCACGGCGCTGATCCGGCGTGGTCCTTGGGGATACCTGTGGGCTGACGACCCGTTGGTGAAGCGGGATGCCGATTGGGTCATCAGCTCACTGGACGAGCTTCCTGCGCTGCTCGCGGGCTAGAATCGCTGCCGATACGTCAGATCGCCCGTGCTCCAGCCCAAGCGGCGAGCTCGACCACCCTGTTGTTTCCGGGGCGATGCTGGAGAAGCGAAGCGAGAGTTCCTTTGACTTGCGGATGTTCTCGCGTGTGTTGAGGAGCCGCGTCACGCGCCATCTCGATGCAGACATAGGCCTCCTCGTGGTGGCCCAAATCGTGTTGCGCGCTACCCAGCTCGATGTAGTAGTGCGAACGGCGCTCCGCAGGCAATTCCGCCGACGGATGCCATGTTGCTGCCCGCTCGATGCCGATCGGGTCGCGCAGCTCAGTGGCCACCGCAAGTTCGTGGATGCGAATCGACTGCGGGCCAAAGGCAGTGCCGCGGTAGACACCTTCAGAGACTCTCTTGGCCGCCTCGTTGGCTTCACGCAGATGATCCTTGGCCGTGCGAGGGTCCCCGATTCGACCGGCCACCACTGCTGCTCGCATGTGGAGGGATCCATAGGCAGCAGCAACGTGCTGATCGTCGAGATTGGACAAGGCCGACTCACTGGCAGCTTTGACGAGCGCTCGACCGGCAGCACCGAGGTCGCCGCTGGCGAAGAACGTCTCCGTGCGGACGTACTCGGCCGCTGCCACGAGCAGCGGGTCATTCGCCTGAGCCGCCGACTGCCGTATCAGGTCGATGATGCGGCCTGAGAGATCGAGGTATCCGAATTTGAAGGCGATCCCGTCTGCAGCGCGAAGTGCAAGAGCACGAAGCAACGCGACCTGTTGCTCCTGCTGGCCTTCCTTGGCGACTTGAGCTGCCCGCGCCAGCTCTGCGAGAAGGTCTGGCAGAACTTCCGCAAGTGCGCCGTACCTGGCCTCAAGACGGTGCTCATTAACGCGGGCGACGTCTGCAGCGATCTCGACGAGCGGACGCGTGGGCCCGTCATCAGGAAGGTCGAAAGCATCGAGTGCCCGCCGCACAAGCGGTACGACGCCGTGCACGCTGTCGAGGCTGTGTCTGATCTGGACGGCTCCACGAGGATCATGTCGAGGCTGGTCTGATCGACTGCCGATCGACCGCACTTCGAGACGCTCGTCAGCGCGCGGATTCAGGAGGTCGATCAGTTCCTGAACGGACACAGCCAGTACCTTCGCGAGCCGCGGCTGCAGCCAGGCCTCCGGGGTGGACTTGCCCTGCTCCCAGCGACCGACGGTTCCGGGAGTGACTCGCAGGAGCTCGGCCAGGCTCTCCTGTGAATACCCCATGGCCCTGCGGCGGGCGGCCAGCCCTTTCCTCGGCTTCGCCATCGGTCTCCCCTGACGCGAATTCGGCGCATTGTGCCTGCACAGGCTAGCTCGGAACACCTGCCGAACAACCGTTCCACCAAGAGAACTTCATTTTCACCCGGTCGGGTTATCCCGGCGTTAACGCAGGCAGGAGCGCTAGATGACTGATTCCTGCTGGGTTGTGGCTGGATACCTGCCCTGGTTCTCCACAGTTATGTCGATTTCCGTGGATCACAGCTGACATCAGGCGCGCTGCTCGCGCAGACGTTCACGGGAAGTGATCGGGCATGGTTCGAAGTTACAAATGGCAGCCCCATGACGATGGCCGCCACGCGATACCCCAGGAACTAGGCGTCAACGACGTCGGCTACACCCTCTGCGGCATCGAGGTGACGGCCGGTCCCGACAGGTGGCCCAACGAAGCGCGCTACTGGCCGACGTGCAACGAGTGCGATCTGGCGTGGCGAGAATCCGAAGGCATCCTGCCGTGGCCGCGAAGGGGCCAAGACGCCAGGCCCTTGCCTTCGCGTCGTCCTGGAGCTTCCACGGCGTCAGACACCAGCAGCCCGATCGACGTGCTTGATCTCGTCATCGACACGTTGACCGCTCAGGGTGCAAACCTCAGGACTGCCCGCCGATGAAGATCACCGAACGGGTCTCCAAGGACAAACGCCTCTCCTGGACCCGCAAAGGCGGCATCGTCCTGGTGGCTTTCCTCGAACGTGTGACCGTCGAACACAACGTCGCTCGTCTCGCGGAGTTGGCGTGCCTCGCTGACGTCGACCTGCTCAACCAACTGCGCCGGTTCACAAAGGCACGCGTGCTCGGTCGGCGCACCGATCTGGACGTCGTGCCTGCCGAGGATCACTTCTGGCTGTCCACTGAACGCGTCGACCGAGCACGTGCACTCCTCCAGCAAGCAGACGACGCCGACCTCCGGGAACTGGTGGCGGAACGCGGACTCGACATCGACCGCGCCTTGGGCGACTTCTCCACCCAGCAGCCGTACGCCGTCGCACTAGGCAAAGCACTGCGAGACGCACGTATTGCCTCCGAATCGAGTCAGGCCGAGGTCGCCGAGAAAGCGTCGGCCCTCTCGAACACCGAGCTGTCAGCGTTCGAGAATGGGCACGCTCTGCCAACCCTGATCACGCTCGCCGAGCTGGCTCACATCTACAAGGTCGACGCTGACGAGCTGATCGTCCGGGCCGCCTGTCACTCGAGGCCCGACAAACAGGTGTTGGCGTTGCGAGTCGCCGAACCGACGTTCCGCGCGGTGCTCACTCACCAGTTCGCGGTACGTCGCGTTCGGGAACTCGCGCGGACGAAGGCGCAGCGCTCGAAGGCCGCGACGCCTAGGTGATCTGGAGCTTCTCGATCACGCGCGTGGTTGTCCTGTCGAACACCTGCGGTCGTGGGGCGGCCCGGTGAGGTTCGGCGGCGTGGTGACGTAGTAGGCGTTGACGACCTTGTGTTGTCCGTCCCTGTAGAACGGAATCTGCCACCACGGCGGCACGCACGTCGTCCCGGTGCTGCCCGTGGACCAGTGGAACTTGATGAGGATGAAGCTGTCCGCGCAGTGCACGTACCGACCAGTGAGCTCTCCCACCGGAGGCGACACCTCGTAAAAGCCGCAGCGCGGCGGCATGATCCGCGCCGCTGAGCCGGAAGGTGCGTCGATCAAGCCCATCGCCGTGGTTGCGAGCAGCACGCCCACCGTTGAGGCAGCGCGAGCGAGTCGTCCGTTCATCGTTGTTTCTACCCTTCTCCTGAAGTCGTTGGTGCACTTCAGTTTTCGGGTGTCCACAACAGATTCGGAAGGCGTCTTCCGTCTGCCCCTGCAGAGCAGACGGAAGACGCCGCCTTACAGCGGGTCGAGGTAAAGGGTTCCGCGAGCGGCGAGAGTCTTGCTGACCAATCGATCGTTGGCCTCGTGCATCGCGGTGACGACCTCCGGCGACGCGGATGGTGCATACCTCAGAGCCGCGACCAGGAACACCAGGTCGTCGTCCGGCAGACGCAGCAGAGGTGTGGTGATCCTGTCCGTGCGCAACGGGTAGGCGAGAACGAGGCCGAAGTCACTGTAGAGATCCGCGCCGAGCTCGCGATCGGCATGGTGAAGCAGGTCCTCCACCGAAGCGCTTGGAACGAGCAGGTTGCACCACGGGTGCGGTGACTCCCAGAGCCCAGCTTCGCGCAGGACAGGTTCTCCGGGCGCGAGCCGATCGATGAAGTCCCAGTAGGTCACGGCCTGGGTTTCGGCTTCCCGGAAGGACAAGCCTCCAAGATCGCCTTTCCCCGTGCCGGTACCGATGAATGTGACAGCCTCAAGTTCGGCTACGTGCTGGCCTTCTCGGAGCTTGAGCTGCCCCTCTACATAGTCGAAGGTTCCAGTGGTCACCAACTGGCGTTGATCAGCGACGAGCTGGCCGATCGTGTCGTAGTGGAGTTTCTGCCAGGCAACGGTTTCCGGAGCTTGAACGAGGCGCAGGGTCGCGCGGGTGATGACGCCGTTGCGCCCGCGGCCTGCGCGTACCGCGTCGAACAGGCCGCGGTTCGAACTCGGTGAGCACGTCACGACGTCGCCGGCAGGGGTGACGACGTCGAGCGAGAGCACGTTGTCCGTTTGAGCGCCGTGGTGGTGGCTGGCCCCGCCCAAGCCGCCGACAGACAGGGTTCCTCCGACGGTCAGTTCGAGGTAGTCGGTGAGCACTGGCGGCGTGAGCCCGTGCGGCAGGGTCGCGCGCAGCACGTCGCTCCACTTCGCGCCTGCGTCGACCACGACCTGGTCAGGTCCGACCTCGTGGATCGCGGAGAGGGCCGTCATGTCGATGACGACTCCGCCAGGCGCTTGGGCCTGGCCGCTCGTGGAGTGGCCTTGGCCGCGGGGAACGACGACGAGGTCGTGCTCACCGGCATGCTTGATCACCGCGCTGATGTCGGCCGCGTTGGCGGGCCGCAGAACGGCTGCCGGATGGTCGTGAACGGTGTCGCCGTAGTCGTGCGCGGCCCACGCGAGCGCGTTCTCATCGGTGTCCAGACTTCCGGTGAGCGCGGGCATGGTGCTGAGCGCCTGGTGCACTAGACGTCCTCCTTGAGGCTCTCGATCAACTGTCTCCGCAGCCCCGCTGCGGTCGGTTCGATGTTGCCGCTGAGCAGGTCGGCGGCGGCGGACCACGACTTGTGGGCGCCGTGGAGGTTGCCGCGGTCGGCGTGCAGGTCGCCGACGCGCCTGTGGATGTGGGCCTGACTCCAGACGTCGGCGACCTTGCTGAAGGTGCACAGCGCTTTCTGCAGGTGGCGAAGAGCGACTTCGTACTCGCCATTCGACTCGGCCAGACCTGCCAGCAAGGTCGAGGTGCACCCCGAGGACATCAGGTCCTCGGCCTCGTCGAAGATCGTCTGTACGTCCGTGAGCAGAGATCGCGCCCCACCGGCATCACCTGAAGCTGCCAGCACGGATGCCAGATGCGCAGAGGCCACCGCGTACTCCCACTGGTCATGGGCCTCCGTGCTCAGCCGGCGTGCAGTCTCAAGGTGCGCGATCGCGGCGTCGAGATCGTTGAGCTGGTAGCAAGCTCGGCCGAGACCCACGTGGCACGCGGCAAGACCGTTGAGATCGCCCAGCTCGGTCCTGATCTGCATCGCTTGGCGGTACAAACCGGCCGACGACCCCGCCTTAAGCTCGTCGATGCCTGCGTCGCCAAGCGTCTCCAGTGCCCACGCCTCGGCGTCGCGGTGGCCACCCTGCCGGGCCATCTCCAGCGCGTCCCGCAAAGCAGGAACCCACCACGACCAGGCGCGACGGTGGAACAACATCTCGTTCACCACCACAGGCAGATAGGCAGCCGAGGTGACGTTCCAGCGAGTGCCGCACCGGACCAGGCGGACGAGGAGCTGGAGCTCGTCCTCGAACCATCGGACCGCGTCGGCGGGCTGGTGGAACGTCAGCGTCGTCATGTCGGCCCGCGGCACGTCGAGCGGCCTCCGCGGCCGCGACGGCCACAGCATCCGGATCGCCGCCGCTCCGGTGTTCAGGTAGAGGTCGACCAAACGCGACACAGCCGCGCGGTTGGCCTCTTCGCCACCAAGCTCGCGGACTCGCTCGAGGGCGTACGCCTGCACGAGATCGTGCATGACGAACTTGTCCTGCGCGGTCTGCTCCACGAGGTGCACGGTGGCGAGGGCGGACAGATGCCCCTGCGCTTGCAGGGGTGACAGCCCGATGAGCGCGGCTGCGGCCTCGATCCTGATCGGGCCACCGGGATGGAGGCCAAGCTGCCTGAACGTGGCTGCTATGGAGTCCGGAAGCGCGTCGTGCGACCACGACAACACCGTCCTCACAGCCAACGTCTCGTCCGCGGTCAGCACGTCGAGCGGCTGGCGCCGGGTCAACTCGTCGGCCAGAGTGCGAAGTGGGACGGTCGGCAGCAGGTTCGCGCGCTCGCCGGCGATGCGCAGCGCGAGCGGCAGACGACCAGCTCGGTCAGCGATGACCCGTGCGGCGGCGAGGTCACCGTCCACCCTCGCGCCCAGGACCGATCTCATCAGGTCAAGCGCCTCGTCCGAACTCATCGGACGCAGAGTGATGCGCACGGCACCGTCGTGGACGACCGCCCCTGAAAGCCTGTTTCGGCTGGTCACCAGCGCCAACGACCGCGGCGAACTGGGCAACAGCGGCCGAATCTGATCGGCGTCGACCGCGTTGTCCAGCACCACGAGCGTGCGGGTCGCCTCCAGCAACGTCCGGTACAGCGCGACGCGGCCGTCCAGGTCACTCGGGATGTCCTGGGGCGAGGCGCCCAACGCCCGCAGGAACCGGCCGAGCACCACGGCAGGATCTTCCGGCGAGTCAGCGGCAAAGCCGCGCAGGTCTGTGAACAGCACTCCGTCCGGGAAGTGCGGAGCGATCGTGTGAGCCCAGTGCACCGTGAACGCGGTCTTGCCCACGCCCGGCGGGCCGTCGAATGCGATCAGGCCCTCGTGTGCGTCCAACGCGGCTGACGCCTGCCTGAGCGCCTCCTGGCGCGGAACGAAGGAGCGCAACGCAGCTGGCAGCTGAGCTGGGCGGATGCGTTCGCGAGTAGCTCTGGCGCGCGGCCTCGGTACCGCGAGTTCTACCAGCTCACCCCCAGCCTCGAGAGCACGGTCGATTGCCTCCGCGATCTCCGTGGAAGGACTGCGGATGTCGTGTTCGAGGTTGCTGAGGTAGCCCTTGCTGACGTTCGCTCCAGCCGCCAAGTCCTTCAGCGAGAGCTTGCGGTCCTCCCGGAGCACATGGAGCAGCTGCCCGAAGGTCATCTCGCTCGTTTCGACACCCGTCTGCTGCCGTCTGCTGTTCATCTGGAGACGCCCCTCCCCTGGCCAACTGCCTTCCATCCTGCCAACACTGAATGCAGTCCCCCGACTACGAACAGTGCAACCCCCAGGTCCAGGAGGTGAGCGTATGACGATCCAGCCGCACTTCGCCTCGGCTTCCGGGCAGTCAGGCGTGGGAGACCACCCAGTCGAACGACAACTTTCGTTGATCAGATCGAATCAACTTGGAGGACCTCCACGCGGAGGGAGCTGCTGTGCCGCACTGGACGACGTACGGACTTCTCGGCCTTCTCGCCGGGCCGTTGGTAATGACCTTCGCCCGCTCCGTGACGCACGACGAGCAGCTCTCGTGGAGCGCCATGGCGAGGTGCGGCTGGATGCCCTTGGCGGCCGCGAGTGGCTTCCTCTGCGCCGCGTTGTGCTGGATCGCCACCCAGGCGAGGGACGAGGCCAGCACACTCTCGTGGTTCGTGATCGTCGGACTTCTTCTCGCCATGATCGACACAGTCGCGCATCGTCTACCGCATCAGATCAGCGGCGCGCTGCTCGCCGGCAGTGCTGTCCAGCTGGCACTCCTGGCGCTGCTGCGGTTCGACTTCGACTCGCTGCTTCGTGCAGGTCTGGCAGCGGCCGTGGTGACCACCGCCGGCCTGGCGATCTACGTCGGCTCACGCCAGGGCCTTGGCTTCGGCGACGTCGTGCTCCTGGCCCCGATCGCGTTCGTCCTGGGCTGGTTCGGCTGGCGGCAGCTGTTCATAGGACTCATGACCGCGTTCGTAGTCGCGGCCGTCAGCATGCGCGTTCTACGTGCCTGCCGCGCTACCCGCCGCGGCGACCCGCTGGCGCTCGGGCCATTTCTGATCGCCGGCGCAGTAGGCGCGATCTTGCTGATCTGAACGGCGGCGCGTGATGTGCCTGCCGTTCAGGGACGAGAACCCCGTGATCGTCTACGAGGCGCAACGTGCGCTGCACCGCGCCACCGCGACCTTCGTGCTGATCGTCCTCCTGTCCTTCAACCAATACCTCCGCCCGGACATCACCGCGAAGCCGGGCGCTTCGATCGAGGTGGGCGTCGTTGCTCCCCCGGCGCCCACCTCGCCCCCACCGACCACCTGGAGGCCTCGATGATCATCACCGCACGAATCGCCACGATCCTCGGCGTTGTCGCCGTGACGTCCTGCAGCACGGGAAGCAACAGCTCACCCCCACCCCAGAACACCTCGACCTCGACTGGCACGAGCTTCGCCCCGTTGCCCGATCCGCCTGAACGCAGGGCGATCGACACCTATCTGGCAATGTGGCGTGAGATGGCAGCAGCCGGCGAAACGTCGAACTCGGACGCGCCTGGGCTCGCCAAGCACGCCACCGGCGACGCGCTCATCGTCATCAAGAACAGCCTCGCCGAGGACGATCGGAAAGGGCTGATCACCAAGGGTTCTCCGAAGAGCGATCCTCAGGTGACCAATGTGGACCGTGCCGATGGTGTGGTGACGGTCGTGAAGATCAGGGACTGTGGTGACGACAGCGCGTGGTTGAAGTACCGCAGGGGAACGAACGAACCCGCCGATGGTCAAGGCGGCGGTCGACGCTCCATCCTCGCCGAGGTCAAAGCCCAACCCGACGGTAGCTGGCGGGTGACCCGGTTCGCGGTCCAGGGAGTCGGCTCATGCTGACGCGTGTGGCTTTCGCCGCGGCGATCACCTTGGCCGGACTTGTGGCCACGGTCTCGTCGGCCCGAGGTGACCCTGGCTGGGGCTCGGTCGACTGCTCGACGACACCTGGTCCGGGCTGCGAACTCATCGCGGAGGTGTCCCAGGCTCAAGGACGTCCAAACGTCTCCGGCACGACCACCCAAGACGAGACCTCGGATTCGTTCGAGTGCAGGTACGTCCCGGTCGATCAGGGCGACCCTGCTGTTCCCCAGCCCGAAGGGCCGGGTGGATGGTTTCGCCTGTTGTGTTCGGCCGACGGCAAGGCCACCGCGAACCGACCGCCGGTCTGGATACCTGCCGGGCAGCAGGCCGAGCCGTCGATCACCCCGGAGCAGGTCGCGATGATGGCCAAGAGCCGACTCCGGTTGCCCACGCCCACGATCGCAGTGAACCCGGCCGGTGAGCAGTTGGTGCACCTGCCGACGTGGTTGTGGCTGCGCGAAGGCTGGCGAACGACCTCTGCGAGTGCCTCGGTCCCCGGGATCACCGTCACCGCTGTCGCTGAGCCCGTCACCGCGTCGTGGTCCACGGGCGACGGCACCACCGTGACGTGCTCCGGTCCAGGCTCGCCGTTCACCACGGGCCATGACCCGAAAGCCGCCTCACCCGACTGCGGTCACACCTACCGGCGCGCCTCCAACGGGATGCCCGGCGAGGTCTACACCGCCACGGCGACGGTCCAGTGGAACGTGCGGTGGTCCGGTGCCGGACAGAGCGGCGTCTTCCCAGGCCTGACGACGACAACGTCGACGAATTTGCGCGTCGCCGAGAGCCAGGCTCTCAACTCCCGCTGATCCCAGAAATGCCCGAGCGTGCCGCCAAATCAGGTGTCACGTCGCGGTACCCCCATGCCTTCAGGAGGCCAAGATGAAAACGCAGCAGGCTCTCAATTCTAAGCCGGCCAACATGGTGCCGCCCCGGATGCCTGGTCGCAAGCGACGAAGTCTCCCTCACCTGATTCTCGGCGCTGTGCTGGTGGTGGCATGTGCAGCTGGCGGGGTTGTTGCGGCACAACAGCTCGGTGACCGTCAGGAGGTCATCGCGCTGGCGCGACCGGTCGATGTCGGCCACGTGATCCTGCAGCAGGACCTCGTCGGGGTGAGTCTCGCCGTGGACGGTGCCATGAAGGTCGTTCCCACGTCTGCCGCTTCAAGCGTGGTCGGCAGGCCGGTCGCGTACTCGCTGCCGGTCGGGGTTCTCCTGACCGATGATGTGCTCGGACCGCCGCGGCTGCCTGGCGACGGTCGAGCGATCGCAGCCCTCGGGCTCAAACCGGGGCAGTTCCCTCCCGAGTTGTCCGCCGGGTCGAACGTGCTCGTACTGGCCTCCGCAGCGAACGAAGGCAGTTCAACGAGTTCCTGGCGTGCCGTGGTCGTCGCAGTCGACAGGACGGACCAGACGCCCGTCGTCTCGGTGGACCTGCCTGAACTCGATGCGCGAGCACTCTCCTCGACGCCCGCGGACAAGATCGCCGTGCTGATGGTCGGAGGTCGTTGATGATGGTCATCACTTGTTCCCTCAAGGGTTCTCCCGGTGCCAGCACGCTCGCTGTCGCACTCGGCACCCGCTGGCCAGAGCCGGTCCGCCCGATCGTGGTCGAGGCAGATTCGGCCGGCGGGGACGTCGCAGCGCGGCTTCGCCTGCCGAGCTCTCCCGGCCTCGTCGGCCTCGCCGCTGCTGCACGTGGCAACGCCGGCACCGAGCTGCTGGCCCAGCACTCACACGCCCTGGCGAGCGGTCTGCGGATCGTGCCCGCGCCGTCTGATCCCGCGCAGTCGCGGGCAGCACTCGGAGCGTTGGCGGCCTCGCAGTTCGGTCCCTTTCGGACACTCGGCGCTCCGCTCATCATCGACGTCGGCCGAGTCGATCCGGACCCGAAGATGCTGGGCCTGCTGAGGTCCGCCGACGCGGTCGTTGTCGTGGCCCGGCCTCACGACGACTCGTTGGCGCACGTAGCGGCAAGGCGAGCCCAGGTGCAGACGTGGTCACACCGGCTCGGCCTCGTGCTCGTGGGCAATGGCTATCCATTGGCACAGGTCACGGAGGCGTTGGGCCTGCCGGTGCTCGCCGGCATCCCGGACGACGCCAAGGGCGCGCAGGCTCTGTGGCATCAGCGCGGCTTCGACTCGGCGTTGAGCCGCCACGCAGAAGGGCTCGCTGGACAGCTCCTGCGCACGGCTCAGCAGGACATGACGCCGCAGCGGAGTTCCCGATGACCGCCGTGACCCCGCTGAGCGGGGTCACGGACCTGCCGTTTCCGAGGCCGATGAGCGACGTTCGAAGTCTGCGCGAACGGCTCCGGAACGACGTCACCGACCAGCTCAGTGCCCGACTGCGGGCGGACGGGACTGCGGAGCGCCCACCGCTCGGACCGCTGCAGCGCCGTCAGCTGGCCGAGGCGCTTCTGCGCGACTCCGTCGAGTCGATCGCACGGAAGCGGCTCCAGGCCGGCCTCGAGCTGTTCGACGCCGACGTGGAACGGCGCGCGGTCGCCGAGGTCCTGGCCGAGTTGTTCGGCGCCGGCAGGTTGGACCCGCTGCTCGCCGACACCAGCATCGAGAACATCAACGTGAACGGCGCGGACCAGGTGTTCGTCAAACGCGCCGACGGCACGCGCGAAATGCTGCCACCGATCGTCGACTCCGACGACGATCTCGTCCACCTGATCCGCACGCTGGCTGCGCGCAGCGGCATCGAGGAGCGCCGCTTCGACAACGCCTCCCCCATCGTGAACTTCGCCCTGCCGTCCGGCGAACGCGTCTCGGCCGTGATGACGGTGACGGCCCGTCCGTCCGTCTCCATCCGCAGGCACCGCCTCCAACGGGTGAACCTGGGCGAGCTTCGTGACAACGACACCATCGGACCGGGGATGGAGTCGTTCCTCGCGGCCTTGGTCAGGGCGAGGAAGAACGTGCTCGTCACCGGAGGCACGACGATCGGCAAGACGACCTTGCTCCGGGCGCTCGCCTCCGCGATCCCGGCGCACGAGCGCCTGATCACCATCGAGGACGTGTTCGAGCTCGGCCTCGACCAGGACCCTGCGCACGCGGACGTGGTCGCGTTGCAGGCGCGCGAGCCCAACCTGGAGGGAGTCGGTGCGATCACGTTGTCCGACCTGGTGTGGCAGTCACTGCGCATGCAGCCCGACCGCGTGATCGTCGGTGAGGTGCGCGGTCCTGAAGTCATTCCGCTGACCAACGCCATGTCGATGGGCAACGACGGATCGATGGGCACGCTGCACGCGAGTTCGAGCGCGGGTGCGTTCACCAAGCTGGGCGCTTATGCCGTTCAAGGACCCGAGCGGCTGACGCTGGAGGCCACCAACCTCCTGGTCGCCTCAGCACTGCACTTCGTCGTTCACCTGGACCTTTCGCCGGATCGTTGTCATCGTGTCGTGTCCTCGGTGCGGGAAGTCGTGGACGCCGACGGGCGCCAGATCATCAGCAACGAGGTTTGGCGGCCAGGCCCTGATCTCCGAGCGGTTCCCGCGGCCCCGCTCCGATCGCGCACGCTCGACGAACTCATCGCGGCGGGCTACGACCGTGAACTCGTGGATCGGTGGGGATCATGAGTTCCGCGTTGCTGGCCCTGCTCGCGGCTGGATGCGCCACGGGTGTGTGGCTGATCGCGCTCGGCATTCGCGGCACCTCCGCGCAACCTCGACGGTGGACGGTTCCTGACCACTTCTTCATGGTGCGGCTCTGCATCGGCGTGGTGGTCGCTCTTCTGGTCGGCGTGATCACAGGCTGGATCGCGGCGGCGGTCCTGGCCGGACTCGGCGCCGCGTTGTTGCCTCGTGTCCTGCGGACGGGTACCGAGCAGCGTGCCGGGCTCGACCGCATCGAAGCGATCGCGAGTTGGACCGAAATGCTGCGCGACACCTTGGTCGCCGCATCCGGGCTGGAGCACGCCGTGCTGGCAACTGCGACCCGAGCGCCCGAAGCCATCCGGCCTGAGGTGGTGTCGCTCGCCGCCCAGTTGCGCGGCGGTGAACGCCTGGGGGTCGCGTTGCGACGCCTCGGCGACGAACTGCACGACCCGACCGCGGACCTGGTGATCGCCGCACTCGTGCTGTCCAGCGAGCACCAGGCACGTCATCTCGCCGAGCTGCTGGGCGAGCTGGCGACGGAGGCGCGCGAGCAGGCGTCCATGCGAATGCGGATCGAGGCGAGCCGACGACAGACCCGCACGAGCGTCCGGGTCATCGTGATCACGACGATCGCGTTCGCCGGCGGCCTGATCGCACTCAACCGCGCATACCTCGACCCGTTCGACAGCTTTCAAGGACAGCTCGTTCTCACCGTCGTGGGCGCGCTGTTCGGTCTGGCGTTCGCCTGGCTCGCCCGAATCGCCCGCCTGCGGGAACCCGACCGACTCCTCGTTGCGGAGGTGCGGCGATGATCATGCCGTTGTTGTGGGGAGCATGCCTAGGTGCAGGGCTGTGGGCCTTCGCGGTGTGGCTGGTACCTCCGAAACCCTCCCTGCACGAGGTGCTCGCGACGCTTTCCGCACCTGCGAGTCCTCCAACCGGCACGAGTCCGGTGTGGAGGGTCAAGCACAGGATCGCCTACGTTGTCGGCTCGTTCGGGCTTCCGAGCGCGCGCCTGCGAGCTGACCTGAACGTCACGGGCGGCGATGTCGAACGTCACCTGGTGTCGAAGGTGCTTGGTGGCTTGGCAGGTGCCGCGTTGGCGTCCTGCGCCAGCCTCGCACTGGTCGTCAGCGATGCCGGATTGCCGTGGATGACTTCCGCGGTCGCGATCATCGCTTCCGGTGCGGCCGGATTCCTAGTGCCGGACTTCAGGGTGCGCGAGGCAGCTCAACGCCGCCGGTCCGCCTTCCGACACGCGCTGAGCGCCTACCTCAACCTCGTACGCATCCTGCTCGCAGGTGGAGCGGGAGTGGACTCGGCGCTGTCCGACGCGGCCGAGGTCGGCGCCGGCTGGGCATTTCACCAGCTGCGGCAAGCACTCGTGACCGCTCAGGTGACGCGTGCGACTCCGTGGGACGCGCTCGAACGTCTCGGCGAGGATCTAGAGCTGCGTCAGCTGTCGGATCTTGCAGCTGCCGTAGGGCTCGCCGGCACCGACGGCGCCAAGATCCGTTCCAGCCTGGCTTCCAAAGCGGCCGCCTTGCGCACCAGAGAGATCACCGATTCCGAAGGTGAAGCGCGTGCTGCAACCGAGCGGATGAGCCTTCCACTTGTCTTGCTGATGCTCGGCTTTCTCCTGTTCATCGGATATCCGGCCCTGATTTCAGTCCTCAACGGACTCTAGGAGTGATCATGATCTACCTCGTGTTCTGCAACGTCCGTGCCGCGTTCGAGAGCCTGCGGCGAGACGATCGCGGGTATGTGGGCGAAACGGTGGTGACCATCGCCGCGCTCATCGCCGCGGCATTGGCGGTGGCCGCGCTTCTCTCGTCCTTGTTCGTCGGTGCCGCCTCCAAAATCTCCTTGTGAGCGGAGCCGTCCGATGCACCGACTTCAGCTCCCCAACGACCGCGGAAGTGCCTCAGCGCAGGTCGTGATCATGCTGCCAGTGACGTTCCTGGCCTTCTTCCTGGTCGTGCAGTTCGCCATGTGGTCTCACGCAACGCACATCGCGCAAGCTGCGGCCTCGCACGGGCTTGCAGCCGTTCGTGCACACGGTGGATCGCCAGCCGACGGCGCCGCTAGTGCGCGGAACGTGCTCGCTGATCTCGGAGGCGGACCTCTGCGCGACACGAACGTCGACTGCGAACGGGGTTCTGAGACGGCCTTCGTGCGGATCTCGGGCACCGCGAAGCAGGTCGTCCCATTCCTGAGCCTTCCGGTGCACGCCGAGGCCGCAGGTCCTGTCGAGCGTCTCGTCGAGCCGGGGCGGTGACCAGCATGTCCTGGTGGCGCGATCAACGCGGATCCGCAGCGGCAGAGGTCGCGCTGTGGGTTCCCGTCTTGGTGATGGCCTTGGTGTTCGTTGCGGTCGTGGTGCACCGCGGTGTCGATGCGCGGCTTCGGCTCAACGACGTCGCACACCAGGCGGCGCGCGCCGCGAGCATCGAGAACACGACCACACGAGCTGGTGCCGCTGCCACAGCTGTCGCAACCAGGGCGCTCGCCGATTCCGGGGTCAGTTGTCAGGGCGTGAACGTCGAAGTCCTCGGCGATGTCCGGCCAGGAGCAGCGGTGACCGTAACGGTCTCGTGCACGGTCGATCTCGGCGACGCGGCGCTGCTCGGCGTATCGGCCCGGAAGCACCTGTCCTCCACCGCATCAGAGGTGGTTGACGCCTGGCGTTCCGACCGGAGCAGCTCATGACCGCGTTCCTCGTCGCCCTCACCACCAGCCTCCTAGCTCTCGCCGGCCTCGTCCTCGACGGCGGCCTCGCACTCGCCACGAAGGTCCAAGCCGCGGGGGTTGCAGAGGCAGCGGCGCGAGCAGGAGCTCAAGCGATCGACCTAAGTGCCTACCGCCTCGACAACCGGCTCACGCTCGCGCCGGACCAGGCGGCGAGCAGAGCCGAAGCACATCTCTCCGCAGCTGGTGTCGACGGCAAGGTCACCGTCTCCGGCAACACCGTCACGGTCGTCGTCACCACCTACCAACGCACGCAGCTACTCGGCCTCGTCGGGATTTCCAGCATCTCCGTCCAGGCAATCGGCCACGCGAGTCCCCACCGCGGTGTCGCACCAAGCCCGTGAAGACGCTCGAAAGGGGAACACCATGGCCACCACGGACGAGATCCGCAGGCGGGTCGAACTCGCTGACGCCGAGAGGAGCAATCGCCGGCTGGCCACCGCACAGCTCGTCGGTGAGCTCGCGCACCGACGCACCGTTCTGGCGGCTGAGCTGAACGAGATCGACGTCAAGCTCGGTGAGCTGATCACCGAGGCCGAGGACGTGATGAGCCTTCCGGAACTCGCTTCGTTCACCGATGTGCCGGCTGACGAACTCACGAAGTGGACGGCCGCCAGCAAGCCGAAGCGAGGCCGGAAGAGGCGGGCGAACACGCGACCGCCCAAGCCTGGGACCTCCAACGATCAACGCAACCCTGGCGTGAACGAATCCCCGTCGGGCACAGAGGTCGCCCCACAGGCGCCTGGGCCCGCCTCAGAGCGATGAACTCGAACGCCGGCCGCAGTGGCGTCTTCAGGCGCCTCGGCAGCTTGCTGCGCGCGCTGGTTGCGTCAGCGGTACTGCTCGCCGTGTTGGTCGGGTTGCCGCTCGGGCTGCGTCACTACGTGGGCTGGCCGCTACCAGACGAGGTGCCCAGCTGGGCTGTGCTGTCCGCCGTGCTCACGCAGCCGATGTCGCCTTCCTTCCTGATCGACGGACTCGCATGCCTCTGCTGGTTGCTCTGGGCCGCGTTCGTCCTGGACATCGGGCTTCGCGCCGCCGACGTCTTACGCGGCGTGCGGTGGCCAGACGTGGCCGCGGTTCGGTCGCCAGCGGCGGTCTTGGTCGGCACGATCGTCTTGTCGGTGCTCGGCAACCGTGCGGCAGGTGCTGCCGGCGACGGCCTCCAGCTGGCCTCATCCAGTCCGGTAGCCGTGGTCGAAACCGTGCGAGCACCCGATCCGGTCACGGGCAACTGCGACTCGATGTGGGCGGTGGCCGAACGCGCGCTTGGCGACGGTGCCCGCTGGCCCGAGGTCTTCGAGCTCAACCGCGGCAAGCCGCAACCCAACGGCCAATCTCTCACGGACCCGCACCGCGTGTTCCCTGGGGAGAAGCTGCTCATCCCGTCAGCACCGCCTCCTCCACCCGTGTCCACTCCCCCGGTCGAATCGGCGGCCCCGCCAACGCCTGCACCCGAATTGCCTCGGCACGAGGACCAGCTTCCGCAGCCCGACTCCGCACCGTCCGGAAGGGCCACGGCGTTCGTCAGCGCTGCATTGGCCGCTGCCGTCAGCGCCGCCCTCGTCGTGGCGAGACGGCGACACCGCGTCAGGTACAAGCCCGGCAGCGGGCTGCGTGACGATCTCCGCGTCGCGCCCGTGGTCTACGAGCTGCAGCTCGCTCACCACCGGTCCGAGGACAGCGAGCACCCATCAACTCCGGCGGACGACGCAACGCCGCTCGGTGTCAGGAACGAACGGGAAGTCGCACTCGACCTTGCGGCATGCGGCGGACTCGGCCTGGTTGGCCCCGGCGCCGTTGCGGCAGCGCGTGCTCTCGTCGTGACTGCCTTGACCCGCACGACCGTCGCGATCACCGCTGAGGATTTGGCGTCGCTCCTTGGCGAAGCCGCAGTCGGTGAGCCACCGTCCGCGTTGCGGATCGTCTCCAGCTGTCAACAGCTCGCCGAGCAAGCACCTCCGGCCGTGCTCGTGGCTCACCTTGACCACCAAAGCCGGCGGCACCTCGAAGTCACGCTTGCACAGGAGTCCTCGCGGCAGCTCGTCGGCGTCTTCCTCGGACAGTGGACGCGCGGCATCACGCTCTACATCAGCGCTGACGGCACTATCTCCTCAGCAAGTCCTGGACCTGGCCAGGAACTCGCGGGCATCAAGCTCTTCCGCCTCGACGACGACGATGCACGCGACCTGCTCGCGTTGTTCAGGGACGCTGAACCCCGTCCACAACCCGCAGCTGCCGACGCCGCGCTCGAGATCAGTGCGGACGTCGTGGCCACTGACCGTCCACGGCTACAACTCCGGCTGCTCGGCGTACCCGCCCTGCGCTGGCCTGACTCCGAGCACGACATCGCCGCCACCATTCAGCCGCGGCTACGCGAACTCGTCGTCTTCCTCGCCGTGCACGCCGACGGCACAAGCCGCGAAGCGCTTGTGAACGCCCTGTGGCCGGCGAACACGTCGGACAAGTCGAGCAACGCCCTCAACACAGCGCTCTCCCGGCTGCGCAATGCGATCACGAAGGCGACCGGAGGAGCGATCACCGACATCGCGATCGTCGGAGGAGGCCGCTACCGCCTCAACCCGGACCTCGTCGAGGTCGACTACTGGCACCTGGATCGCGCGATCACGGCCCGCCGCTCGGCAAGCACCGCACAAGGGCGCCTCGACACATACCGCGAGGTCGTCAACCTCTACACCGGTCCGCTCGCGGAGGGGATCGAGAGCGAATGGCTGGAACCGGTGCGCGAGGCCGTGCGGCGCGACGTCATCGACGCGGCTGCTGCACTCGCGCACGCGTTGCGCGATGTCGATCCCGAACAGACGCTCGAACTGCTGGAACGCGCACGAACCTTCGATCCGCACAACGAGCTCCTGTACCGGGACATCATGCGGCTTCAGGGGCGCCTCGGCCGGCTTGAGGCCATCCCGCGCACTCTTGCTCTGCTCGCCAGCAAGCTCGCAGAGATCGATGACAAGCCGTCACCAGAAGCGAGCTGGCTTGCAGCCAACCTCCCGCGGCACCACGCCAAAGACCAACTCCCAGCATCATGAACGCCGCATTCCCCCGAAAAGAATCTCCGCCACAACAAAAGAACCTTTTCCTGGAATTTCATTCACAGCAGACTCGATGTTACCGTGCATTTTGTCATGATCAACCAAATCAACTACCAGAGGGGAATCATTCCGGGGTTCAGCCATAGGTACACCTGGAGGTCACCTCCAGACCTGATCCGCCCAGCACGCACTCCACGCGTGACAGGACGACCACAGCGGGATCACCTGATGTCCCAGACTCGCTTGACCGCAAGCGGGAGGTCAAAACGGCGCGGCGGCGGGCCTTCGGTCCACTTACCACCTGCACAGACCTGACGACCCAGCCTCGCCTCTGCTCCATGCCAACCTCCCCCGACCTGTTCAACCAGCCCAAAGCCGGACCTGGGCCTTGGCCGGCGCCTCGAACCCGCAGCACTCCAGCCAGAACACAACCGCAAATGCAATTGAATTCAATTGCCACCCATTGCGCTAATGCTTCAATTTTCCTCAAAAGAGTCTTGAAAAACCCCCAAAAATGCACTGGCAATTGATGTGCAGCGGAGTTATATTTGAATCACACCGGGAAACCGGAAACCACACCGAATACCACACCTGGCGCAAGCCATGTCTGCCGAACGGGGTCCATCATGTGTTACGCCGACACCATCACCGAAATTGACGGCACCGTTACCGCGTACTGCTGCTGTGGATGGGTCGAACACGAACACACCCCGGAATCGGCTGACATCGCCGCAGAAACGCACCAGAACACGCCCAACGACGAGTCGCCCATCGCGGCCGCCTGACCCCTGCAACCGGACCGAAAGGGAACCGCGATGACCACGCCCGCCACGACCCCGACCAGTGCCCCCGCGACAGGATCGGCAACCCGCCTGCGCAACGGCGAACTTCGCGCCATGGTTGCGCGCGTGCTGGCAGACGATCCCGGCACGGGCATGACCCCGCGCGTCGTCGCCGCCAAACTCGGCGGTCGATCATCAGGCGCGGTGGGCAACGCGTTGAAAGTACTCGCGGAATGCGGTGCCGCTGAAGTCGTGTCGGCCGCGCCGCTGACCTACCGCGCCACCGCGACCACCGCCGTTGTCGCAGCAGCCGCGATCACTCCCGCCCCGGTACCCACCCCGCGCCCACCCCGCGCGAAATCATCAGCAACCACAGCCGTTCCCGGACCCGCCGCGCCTACCCCGAAACCCGCCGCAACGACTGTTGTCACGGGACCGGTGACGCGCCCGAACGGCCTGACGTACCACCCCCGGTTGTTGTCCGGCATGCCGGACGTGACCGCGCTGCACCGGTTGCGCGAAGCAGGAGTCGCCGCACTGCTGTACGGCCCGCCCGGGACGGGAAAGACGTCGGTGGTCGAAGCCGCATTCCCTGACCTGCTCACGGTTCAGGGTGACGGCGACACCACGGTTGCCGACTTCGTCGGTGAGTACACGCAGACCGATGACGGGCGCTACGTGTTCGTGCACGGCCCGTTGGTACGGGCAATGCGCGCGGGTGTGCCGCTGTTCATCGATGACGCCACGCTGATTCCGCCCACCGTGCTTGCAGTGGTCTACCCCGCGATGGACGGCCGCCGTCAGATCGTGGTCAAGGCGAACGGCGGTGAGGTCGTTGACGCCGCTGACGGGTTCTACGTGGTCGCCGGACACAACCCCGGGGTGCACGGCGCAATTCTCAGCGACGCCCTGTCATCCCGGTTCTCAGCCCAAATCCACGTGTCCACCGACTACGACCTCGCCGCGAACCTCAAGATCGATAAGCGGGCCGTCAAAGTCGCGCGCAATCTCGCCACCCGCCAAGCCAAGGGCGAAATCGGATGGGCACCGCAACTGCGTGAGCTGATCGCTTTCCAGAAGATCGCGGGCGTACTCGGCGCCGAAGCCGCCGCCGGAAACCTGGTCGGCATCGCACCCGAGGAAGACCGCACCACGGTTGCCAGCGCTGTCCGAGACGCGTTCGGCACGACGGTCAAACCGCTGGCACTCGGCACCCGCATCTAGCGCGGACCATCCGGAAAGGACACCGCCATGACCACCCACCTGGTAGCTGACCCGGACGCAACGGGTGCCGCCATCTTCCCCGCACGCCCAGAATGGCTGACGCTGTCCGCCGCACTGGCGGACGAAGTGCCGGTGATCGCCGACCGGGAAGACCTGTTGGTCACCATCGCGCCTGGTGCGGGTGGCGGTGCCCCGGCGTGTTTCTACCCCAACCGCGCATTGATCGAAGTCGACGGTGACCACCTGGGAGTGGACCCTGCGACCGTTGATCCGGCGAACCTTTCCGACCGTGCGCGTTACCCCGTCACGTGGGGACTGCTGACCCACGAGTGCGCACACGCGAAGCACAGTGTGTGGGAACTACCCGACGACGTCCCACCCGCTGTCGCGGACGCCGCGATGGTGCTGGAAGAGTCCCGGATGGAATCGGCACACGTTCGTCGCCGTCCAGACGACCGACACTGGTTGCGCGCATCAGCGACGAACCTGGTTCTCGCCGACTTCGCTGGAACCCCAACGATGGCTAAGGCGGACGCCGCCCGTGCCGCTGCCCTGGTTCTGGCCCGAGTCGACGGTGGCATCCTCACCGCCGCTGAAACCGCACCGGTCGCCGACGTCGTCGAGGACGTTCTCGGACTCGACACGCTGAACGAACTCCGTGCTCTGTGGCAGGAAGCTCTCACCACGGCCGACGATGACGCCGACACGATGATCGATCTCGCGAAGCGCTGGTGCAAGACCGTCGGGACCGACTCTGACAGCGAATCGCCTGAACCTGGTGAGCCCGGCAAGCCGGGCGAGTCGTCACCGCCATCGCCCCTCGCCGAAGCGATCGGCCGGACACTGGCCAAGGTGGCACGCGCGGTGGCGGACGAAGCCCCGCCAGAAGATCCGGCCGTTGTGGCGGCTGCAGCGAAGGCGGCCGAAAAGGCGGCTACCGACGCAGCTGAGGCAATCGCGCGGTCCGTGTTCTCCGGCAGCCACCCCCGTTCCGGCTACGGATCAACGACCATCGCACGCACCCGCAAACCGACCACCGCCGAACGCACCGCCGCCCGAACGCTGGCACGGGCGCTGTCGACCGCTGGCACACGCGAACGAGTCGCGGTGAAGTCGACTTCCCCGATTCCGCCCGGACGACTTCGGATGCGCGGAGTACTCGCCGCCGACGCTCAACGAGCGGCAGGTGCCGTGCCGACAGCCGAACCGTTCACCCGCACGGCACGCCTGACCGTGCCCACACCGCCGCTACGGCTGGGAATCGCGTGCGACGTGTCGGGATCGATGAGCCACCTTCGTGGCCCTGTCGCGTCGACTGCGTGGATTCTCGCCCACGCTGGACGGCACGCCACCGTGCCCGCCGAAACAGCCGCCGTGATCTTCGGCGTGCACGTCCGGCCCATCACCCACCCCGGCAAAGTGCCCGCCGAAGTGACCGAGTTCGACGCTGACGATGACTGGGAAAGCGTTGCCCTCGCAGTCGATTCCCTAGACGGTGCGCTCGGCCTCTCACGCCCCGGTGCCGCGCGACTGCTGGTGATCGTGTCCGACGGGCACTTCAACGGCGACGAACGCACCGCCGGGCAAAAGCGCGTTGATCGGCTGCGCGCGTCCGGCTGCGCGGTGCTGTGGCTGACCTCAAACCCTTGGGACACCCCTTTCAACGGCGTGACCGTGCACCAACTCGCCGACCCCACCGCCACCGCTACCGCGATCGGCCGTGCCGCGACCAGCGCACTGAGGGCGGCCGTCCGCTAACCGAGTTCAACCGCCCGTTGGAGGTGCTTTCCCTTGCACAGCAGAGATAACACAACCGTGAAAGATCCAACGCTCGGCCTTGTGGACAGGGCTGTTGGCGCTGCGCGAGCCCTGCGTGCCACGCGCACCAGTGAGTTCCGCCGCCGCCACGACTCACAAGAACAGTGGAGTCGGTGGGCGCGCCGTGCCCGCGTCGCACGAACTGTTGCGGCTGCGCTGCAGTTGCCCGCCGACAGCGTCACCGTCACGGACGACCCCGACCGCCAGTACCGCACACGCAACGGCAAAGTGCCCGGCGACCTGATCACGGTCACAGACCCCGAAACCGCTCAACGGTGGCGACTCCTGACCGACTTCACCAGTCCCGGCGAGAGCTGGTTCGTCCTGGACCAGTGCCCCGGCTGCGATGCCGAGGTGCCCGTCGTGCGCATCGCGTGCCTCGCTGACCTCGGCGACTACCTCGACCCGGACACCGGCCTGGTTCTCGTCGACGAGGCGCAGGACTCGTTGCTACATCGGGCGAGCTGCGCGCTAGCACTTCCCAACTGATCATGACCGTCTATACGCACGAAGGAGACCTTGCGATGCCCTCTCACACGGAGACCGTCGTCCGTCGCTTCCGCGAGAACGACTTCGAGGTGACCTCCGTCGTCGCCGATCCGGCCGACGCCCAACAGGTCCTCTACGGAACCGTCACCCGCAACGGCGTCCTCGTCGGGAGCTACTACTGCACGGACCAGATCCGCCAGTCAGGTTGGCGAGCCGTCGCAGCGGACGGCGAACACCTCACGTTCGGCGACGAGCCCGTCGAGCTCACGTACGACGGCGACGCGGTCTTCCTGCTGATGAAGAACGCGGACTCGCCGGCCTGACCGGGAAAGACCCAACCTCAAGGAGGCGCGACATGACATCCACATTCCACAACGAGATCAAGCTCGGCAACATCGACTACAGACTCTCCGCAACCGTGGAGTCCGAAGATTCGCTGGTGCTCGACCTGCTCGGAACGACGGAGTCTGGCGAGGTCGTCGCCGACGGGCGCCTTCGTCTCCCGGTCCAGGGCGGCAGCACGATCGGCAAGCTCCTCACCCGCGTCCTCTCCGCGCACACGCGGATGCAGGTCCGGCCGGTCCGCTACGCGAACGCCACCCTTCCTTGGACGCAAGCCCTGGACGACGAACTACGGCAAGCCTGGCTGCAACCGGGTGTCCGAGATGCGGTGGGACGCATCAACGATCTCGCCGAGCACATGCAACGGTCCCCCGGCGCCGTCAGGGCACGCCTTCCGAAGGTGGGTTGCGACCCGGACGTGGCTACCCGCGAACTTTCGAAAACTGCCGCTGCCTTGCTGCGCGTAAAGCCCACGCGCGCAAGGGAAGACGACTGATTTCCCAACCGTGCCCCTTAGACATTGTTCGCTCAACATTCCAACGAAAGGCCGCTATGAACACGCCATTCCCTCATACCGTGGTCGATGAGAGCCTCAGTGCGACCGAGGGCTACTACACGCTGTTGCGGATCGTGCACCTCGGTCCGCACACGGTCCGAGTGCGAGTCCATCGGCAGATCGAGGTGGAGCCGTGCTTCGCCGCGGCCGAGGTCCTCAGCGTTGACATGACCTGGACGCCTCTCGTCATGCACCACCCGGACGACTGGTTCGACCGGACGGCGACGCCGTTCAAGCACATCAACGTCAAAGCCGAGCTCGAGCCCCTCGCGGACGGTTTGATGCAGCGCGTCACGGCGATCCTCGTCAAGTCGATCTCCATCCCCGAGCACGTCCTGGATGTCGTCGGCGCGCTGTTGGCCATGGCCTACGGCAGCACGGGCGAACACCTGGTCACTCCCGATGACGTGCGGTGGGCGAAGGCCAACGGCGGCCCGTTCCGCGCTATCGACCGGAGGGACGGCAGCGTGCTGCTCACCAAGGCACATCGGTACGACTGCCCGTTGCTCACCAGCGAATGCGACGTCCCCTGCGACGGCAAGTGCCAGGCCGCAGGTGGTGATCCATCACTGAACTAGGTTCCAGCCCTTAGCTTCACCCGACCGACGACGCGGAGTCGCCGGTCGGCCTTCTTCTCCCGGGGGTTTGCTCGCTTCCCTCAAGCACCAAAGCAAGCCGTTGCCGAACCCTTAGGCCCGGCAACGGCATCAGCTCAGAACGTTCTACTTATTCCGTGGCGGTGGGCGCGATCGCGAACCGCTTCGGCGCCTCTTGCGTCTTGACCACGGTTCCAGCCGACGTCAACTTCTCCAGCGCGTTGTTCACCGCGCCCTGAGAACGGCCAAGGGCCCTCCCGATGTGTGTCGGTCCGAACTCCTCACCCGGATGCATGCGGAGGTAGTCCTCCGTCAGCGCCCTCAGCGCACCGGACTTCAGCCGCCCTTCCGGCAGCGGGTCGAACGGCTCACGCGCAGGAACTACGGCTTCGGCCAACTCAGGTTCCGCAACCACTTCCGGCTCCACCACGTCAGTGGCGACAGCCGACCACAGATCACCAGCGCGTCGGCCGTCGACCACCCCGCGCGCCGTGCGTATTGCGGTCCCATTTGCCTCCCAGCGCGCCAGAATCTTTCCGGCGGTGGATTTGTTGATCCCGATGCTGGCCGCCAAGTCAACGGCCGTAGAACCCGGCGCGGCGACCAGCGCCGCCCGCAGTTTGTCAGCAGCCGTTTCAGGCGCTGCGACATCGCTGTCCCTTTCGATCTTGGTTGTCGTCTTGGTTCGGTTCTTGCTGGGCATGACGGTCTCCGCTTCTGGGACGTGGTTACGCGGGTCATGCCCTGGCCAGGGCTTGCATTTAGCCTGCGGCGCGCTACCGCTTGAATCGGCTACAGGACTATGAACGCTTCCTTCAACACGAGAAGTCAAGCGGCTACTAGAAGAAGCTCTGTCTCATGTAGACACAGCGCGGTGCGGCCGCGTTGCCCCGTAGTAGTCGTCTCCGGTCCAGCGGTACGGGCCGATCTTCACGACCTGCCCGAAGGTGGGCGCGTGAATCATCTGCCCTGCGCCGATGTACAGACCAACGTGGTGGACGTCCCGCGACGTCCCGTAGAACACCAGATCGCCCGGCAGGAGCGGTTCTCCAGCCGGTACCTGCGGCCCGGCGTCGTGTTGGGTGTGCGCTGTGCGGGGCAACTCGACGCCAGCAGCGTCGTACGCCGCCCTGGTGAGTCCGCTGCAGTCGAACCCGCCTTCCGCCTCGCCGTCTCCACCCCAGATGTAGGGCAGGCCCAGCTGCGCGCACGCGAACTCGATGGCGATGCGAGCTGCGGGCGTGGCCGACCGGATCTCGGCGCAGTTCCCGGTGCCGAGGTTGGCTGATTCGGCGTACTTTCGCGCTTGCTCAAGCACGTCACGCACGTACCAATCGGCGTGGTTGTACGCGAAGATCGCCTTGTACAGGTCTTGAGGAGCCCCCGAATCACACAGGTAGAAGGCTGCCGCGTGCACAGCATCGTGCGGGTTGTAGCGCGAGGGCGGGGTGGCACCGCCTGGCGGAAGCGCGTGACGTCCGAGCACGCCTGCGAAGGTCGGCTCGAGGAACTGCATCGGCCCCCCGGCGCCCGCGAAGTTCTCGCCGCTGGTCACACCCGGAGCGTCGAGGCGCCCGTGGTCAGTTTCGATCTTGCCGATGGCCGCGAGAATGCTCCAGTCGAGGCCCGGACAAACACGTACTGCGGCAACGTAGAGCCCGCAATACGTCGGCGGTACGTCCTCGATCGGCTTGGCACAGTTCACGTGCCCGGACGTTGAAGAACCGAACAGGGCGGACACCGCGTTGACGACACCTGCTGCTGCCAGAACGGCGACGAGCAACACCGTGCCAACTGCGGCGCCGAGCTTGGCCATCATCGGACACCGGCGCCCGGTCCCGACGCCGGAGGCGGCATCGGGTCTGGCGGAGGCAGCACCACCACCGAGTCGTTCGCCGGCTCAGCGGGGCGCGGGCAGGCTGGCAGCACCTCGCGAAGACGCACGCGGTTCGACGAGTGCGTGTTGAGCGGCAGCCAGACCGCACTCGCTGGGCTCGGTTGGTCGTCAGGTGTGAGGAGGTTGGCGGCCGCGGTGACAACCGGCAAGGCGTCTGGATTGTCGAGTCCGCGCCAAGCCACAAGGAGTTGCCTGCGAGCGTTGGCTTCTCGTCGTGCCGTTGGAAACCAGAACAGCAGCGGGGTCGAGATACCGGTGCTGTCGGCGAGAGCGCTGTAGCCCACGAGCTTCGCGACGACCTTCGTCAATGGTTCGGTGCCGAGATCGAACTCCAGGAAGAACTCGGCGTGTGAACCCCCGTGGCCGAGTAGCCCATAACCGTCCGGCCGGGTGAGGTCGCCGAAGAGCCTCGTGCACCGAACCTCGGACCACCACGCGTCGATGGTGAACGCTCCACTGCGTTGGGCGTCCGCGACGAGGCCGACGAACCACTCGTTCACGCCGACCGTGTGGGCGAGCCGCAGGCTGTGGGCGATGCCGACGGCCCGGTCATGGCGATAGCCGAGGTCCTTCACCTCGAGGCCGTGCTGCGAGGCCAAAGCTGCGGCGCCGGCAGGCGCGAGGACGTAGTGCATGGGCGCGCTCCCGATCGGCGTGAACGGCTGGAAGCGGTCGACGACGCCCCAGAGGTACAGCTCCCGCAGGCGTTGTCGTCCGGAGCGGTACGACGGGAACGCCGCCGACGTGATCAGCTCGGAGGTGAGCACGCGGTGTTCCCAGAGCATGTTGATGATCCACCGGTCTCGGGGAGTGAGCCTGGTCGCTAGCACCGCTTGGTGTCCGGCGGAGTTCGCGACGCGAGGTGCCGGTCGAGTCGACTTGGGCGCGCGGTGGTGTCGTTGCGGCGTGGGTGCGACGAGCATGCGTACTCCCTGGTCAACTGGACGTGTTGCCACGTCGCGGATCTGCTGTCCGACGCGACGCGGGCTCATCGCCATCGGGTCGTGTGTGGACGGCCTTCGGCTGGACTCGCTGGTTGTTGCGCGCAGCGGACCGGAGGAGTCGGCTTCGTCCTGGTACGGCAGGCGGAAGCGGCTCGGTGACCACGGTGAACGGCTCGGTCTCTGCGCCGTGCACGACCAGGCGGACCGCGGCGTGGAAGGCGTCGTAGTGCGACAGATCGTGAGGAGAGATCCGCGGCGTGGTGTGCCGGGCGAGGTGGTGTGCGTCCTCGGGGCTGACGTTGAAGAAGAACTTGTTGCGAGCGTTTGCCGAGATGCTTTCCTGCATCTCACGTGGAAGCTGCGAGTTGTTCTGGTGGGCGAGCACCAGTGACAGCCGCAGAGCCCGCGCTTCGGGGAGCATGTCGTCGACCGCGTACGGCAAGTTCAGGAAGTTGTGGAACTCGTCGAGCATGAGGGTCGCGTCGTGTCTGTCGCGCTGCGGCGTGCGGGCGCGGGCCGTGGCGACCTGCCATACGTTGGCGACCACGATCGAGCCGATGAGCCTTGCGGTCTCGTCGCCGAGCGAGCCCTTGGGGATGCGGACGAGACAGATTCCTCCGTTGTCCAGGACTTCCTTCATGTCCACAGTGGATCGGCCAGCGGCGACGGTGTCGCGGACGAATCTGCGCAGCAGGAAGGCTCGGAGCTTGTTCATCAGGGGCGCGATGACCTGGGATCGGCTGGCGTCGCTGAGATCGTCGTACCAGGTCCAGAAGCCGCGGAGCACCGGATCCGTGATTCCGGCGGTGGTCCGGGCTCGGTAGGCAGGGTCGGAGAGCAGTTTCGGGACGTCGGCCAGCGTCGCGACGCCGTCCGTCATCCGGAGCGTGAGGCAGGCGGCTCGCATGACGTCGTCAGTACGTGGTCCCCAGAACGCGGAGTACACGCGGCGGAAGATCGAGACGAGGTTGTCGACGGCGAGGTCCGGGTCGCCACCGTCGAGCGGGTTGAGGCACGGCGGCCGGTTCCGGGAGTCCGCGTCGAAGAGGACCACCCTGTCCGCGGCTGCGGCGGGCAACCGGGACAAGAGGTCGGTGACCAGGTCGCCCTTCGGGTCGATCACGACTGCGGCACGTCCCGCTTCGGCGTCCGCCAGAACGAGCTGGGCCAGCAGAGTGGACTTGCCGGAGCCGGTGGCGCCGATGACGTGCATGTGGTGCCTGGCGTCCGCCACCCGGAGACCAACCGGCCTGCTGTGACCGCTGTCAGTGCGCCCGAGCGGCTTGACGTCGTGGCCGGTTGCAGGGATTCCGGGTGGTGGAGCGATTGCACGGGCGCCAGCACGTTGAACACCAGGAAGGGTGTCATCGGTCGGCAAGTGCGCAATGGCGGCGAGTTCCGGAACCGAAAGCAGATCTCCTCGTCCGAGTCGGCGTTCGGCGAGAGCGACGGCCGGCCTACGCAGCCGCCTGCGGGCGAAGTGGTTGTGCTCGGTGTAGGTGGCGAACGTCGTCGCCAAGGCATGAGCTCGTCCGCGAATCGCAGCTCGCGCCAGGCGCACGTCGGTGTCGGTGGCATCGGCGCCGAGCAGCGTCGAAACGCCGTACCGAACCACGGTTTCGAACTGGCTGCTGCGCTGCTTGTTCACGGACGCACGGCCCTGAGCCGACATCTCGAGCCTGTACTCAGGGCTGATGTGGCTGGTTCGGGTGCCGGAACCTCGACGTGAGGCTCTCAACGACGGCGTGAGCATGTCGAGCAAATGCCCGGCGAGGTTGGTGCTGCTCCGGCTGCCGCGTCGTGCTCGTGCAAGGCGGCGGCCGGTGGCCGGACGGGCGAGGACCTGCACGCACGCGTGTTCGTTGTGTCCTAGCCCTACCGGCGCCCCGAGCAGTCCGCGAAGCGGATCTGCGGCGAAGTCGATGCGCAGGGGTAGCGCCTCTGCACGGGCGAGGCGCAGCTCTCCCCCAGCTACCAGCAGTTGCTCACCTGGGCCGGCGAGCGGAAGAGGTGCTTCGGCTGGCGTGGTGCTTGTATGGGCGCCGGGCCATGCGGCCTCGACAGCCCGTTCCACGAGACCCGGCGGAATCGCGCCGGGCACCCACAACCGGATGCCCACACCTGCTTGGGAGAACGTGAACTCGAAGGCCAGGTGCGGCTGACCGGTGAGCAATCGGTGCCAGGCTGGGCGCAGAAGCCCTACGAGGTGCGACCAGAGCGCAGTACCGCCGGTCGGATCGGGCTGCGGTGGCACCCGGACGGTGACCATCCGCGCCTCAGCCGTGAGGTGCGTGTGACAGCGGCGGCGCCAGAACCGGCGTGCGGCCAGCCCTACAACAGCGCCTACCACTGCAACGGGTCCCACGACGGGGCCGGATGCGATCACCCAGTCCTGCGCGTTGGAGATGAAGTCGCCAACCCCCGCGCCCGGATCGGTCAGATAGTCGTCAATCCAGCTGCTCGTCATCACGCCGCCTCGATGTCGTCGATGTCGACGTACGCCGCCTCGGCGCCTTCGAGCTCGTCAGTGAGCTCCGCCGGGTTGGTGGTGATCAACTCGTGCTCGGCCGGAGACGCGATGCCCTGGAACGCGACGCGCTGTGTTCCGGTGGACAGCAGCCCTTGGCCCCGTTCAGCGGACAGCAGGAACTCCTGCTCGCCCTCCGAGAGATGGAAGAGGTGGGCGAGCTTCTCGATCGCCTGCGGTGCCTGCCGCAGCAGGATCTGCGTTTCGGCGTTCGCAACCACCGCTTGGCCGATGTCGTTGCCGAGAACGTCCACTGCGTCCTGAGTGATCACGGTGAGGCCCGCGTTGTTCTTCCTGCCGACCTTCGAGGTCTTGAACAGGAAGGCCGCCCCTGCTGGCTCTTTGATGAGCCACCACGCCTCGTCCACCACGACGAGGCGTCGCCGGCGGATCGCCGGGTTGGTGATGCGCCGCCACACCGTGTCCAGCGTCAGGACCGTTCCGACGCTCTTCAGCTCGTCCGGGAGGTCACGGAGGCTGAACACAATCAGATGACCTTCGGGGTGCGTGGTGGTCTGGCCGTCGAAGAGCTTGCTGAAGGCGCCATCGACGTAGGGACGGAGTTGGGCGGCGAGATCGGTTGCCGTCTTGTCGCCGTAGTCGTCGAGCACCTCGCGCAGCGTTCGCAAGGTGGGGACTGGCCGAGACCATGTTCGAGCGTCGGCGGTGATACCGACCGACTCGTACGCCGCAGCGATCGCCTGATCGAGAACCGCTCGTTCTGTCCCGTCGAGCTCGCGTCCGATGAGGACTGCGATCACGGTGTGCAGGAACAGAGCACGCCGCTGGAGCGCATCGCGCGGCGCAGAACGGCGGCCGTCAGCGCGGATGTGAACCGGCAGGTCGAACGGGTTGAGGCGCACGTCGTCCGCACCGAGCCGGACCTGCACACCACCGACCGCCGCGGCGAGCCGGAGGTACTCGTCCTCGGGGTCGATGACCGCGACCTCGACACCGCGGTAGAGCGACCTGAGCAGTTCGAGCTTGACCAAGTAGGACTTCCCCGCGCCGGACCGGCCGAGGATCACGGAGTTGTGGTTGTGCATCCCGGCGCCGAAGCGATCCCAGTGGACCAGCCCTTGGGAGCCGATGTTGTAGCCGTAGAGCACCCCGGACGGCGCTGCGACGCTCGTCGGGTCGGGCGCCGGCAGGTCCGGCGAGGTGAACGGGAAGGCTGCGCTCAGCGCACTCGTGTCGAAGGTGCGACGCATCCCGATCAGGTCCATGCCCAACGGCAGCGTGGACACCCAGCCCTGCAGGCTTCGGTACGTCGTGTGTTTGGCATCGAGCAGCAAACTCGCGCACAACGACCGGAGCGCGGCGACTTCGTCCGCCAGTTCCCGCTCACCGGCGGCGTGAATGGTGAGGTACAGGCCGACCCGATAAAGCTTGCCCTCCCCACGGGCGACGCGGTCGGACAGATCGTGCGCGTCCGCGGTCGCGATGTCGGCTTGCGGATCTGGGAGCCGACCGTGCTCGGCGTCGTGCCGGCGCCCGGACTCCAGTCGCGCGAGTTGCTTCTTCAGCCGGGCCGCCGACGTGGCCGGGTCGACGGGGTCGATGTGCAGCGAGACGTCCAACCGGCCGGGGTAGTTCAGCAGCGGTGAGAGCCAGCCCGGGTAGACCTCACGCGGGAAGCCCGTGATGGCGAAGCTCGCCACCCATTCGTCGCCAAGCTCCAGGTGCCGAGTGCCCACAGAGATGGCGTCCGGAACGATCGCGTTGATCATGGCGCCTGCTCCCAGTCGTAGTCGGACGCGGTCGTGATGACCTCGCTCGCGTTGGCGAGTCCGGCAGAAGGCGGCAGGAGGGTGTCGGGGTTGCACGCCGCCGCGAGTACTGCGGTCGCTTGTCCCGCATCCAGCGGCGTGATGACGACGCCAGCGCTCGTGAAGAGTTCGATCGCGTCGTTCAGCCGCCGGACCAACTGCGCTTCGGCAGCGCGTCGAGGCCCCTCACCCACCTGCCCACCTCCGCGACGGCGGAGCATCGGCAATGCGCCCTTGGTCTCCTGGGCGATGCCGAACGGCTCGCGCAGCACCAGGAGAACCTGTCGACGCAACAGTTCGGTTCCGGCACCCAGGTGTTCGAGGAAGTCCGCGTGCTCGCGCGCCGCCCGCTCCAGTGCTGGGTGCGGAAGCCCGCCAGCGGTGTCGCGGAGTTCGGCGATCTGTTCGGAGAGATCGAGCCGGTGTGCGCGGACCAGCACCTGAACGGGCCCGGTGAGCGAGTGCAGGTACCTGCCGAAGCTCGAGACGATGGCCTGCTGTTCCATCGGCGTTCGGAGAGCGAAGTTGACGGTGCTGGCCACGGCGACGAGCGCCAGGCCGTCCATTCCGAGGTCCACAACGCCGGTCACTGTCACGTCCTCCACCGGCAAACGCAACGGAGACGACGCGAGCTCGTGCTCGGCGCCGGAATCCACGCTGGCCGTGATCCAGTCCGGTGTGGACGAGGCGTCTTCTGGTGCCGCGACATGCCTTCGTGGCGTCAAGTGCTGCCGGAGTGCGGACCAAAGCAGGCGGTCCAGCGACACTCCGTCACGCTGGCCAAGAGCGAGCACGACCGAGACCGTCGCGATCGGGAGCGCGAGAACCAGGAACGCTGGCAGCGGGACAAATCGCTGGGTGACCGCCCACGCGACGTAGAGCGTCACCCCGGTCGTGGTGAGGATGGTGAGCTGTCGTCCGGTGAGGCCGAACAGGATGCGATCGGGCCGGTCGACGTCAGCAGGAATTCGCACGGGTCGCGTCATGACGCACCACCGGTAGTCGGCTTCGCGCTTCGCGGTGCGCGGGCAGGCGGGTCGAGCGGAAGCCGCAGCTGACGCGAGCGCGCTCGGCGCGGAGACGACGACGGTTTCGGAGGCGGCGGAGGCGCAACGCGGGCCACCCCTTCGAGCGGCAACGCGTACTGACCATCACGTTGCGGTCGTGTCCCGGCGAACGGGTCGAAGGGAAGTTCCGGTTGATGCACTCGGCCAGCAGTTCGCCGGGGCTGCTTGGGCGCAGGCGGTGCTGGCGCTGCTGGCGGCTTCGGAACGCGCGCGACATCGAGCGGTAGTGCGTACTGACCGCGACGCGTCGGCCGAATGCCTCGATATGGGTCGAACGGGATCTCGAGCTGCTTGCCCGGATCACGTCGGGGCACGGTCGCCGGACTTGCGGCCGCAGGACTGCTCGGAGCCACCCGAGGAACGTCGATGGGGAGCCGATACTGGCCGCTGCGGGTCAGCACTGGCCGATCCGTCGGCCACCCCTTTTCGAACGGAAGGGCGAGTTGTCGGCCCTGGGGTTTCCGTACTCCGCCCGCCTGAGGCGCTGCAGGCACCGGAGCGGCCTTGGGGCGTCGCCTCAGCCCGGACAACGGCAGCATGAATTGGCCAGACGCGGTCGCCTTGACGTTCGAGTACGGGTCAGGCGGTCCAGCAGGTGGGCGAGCCGCACGGGCGCCAGCTGCCCGTGTCGAACCTGCCATGCCCCCGCGGATCAGACCGAAGGTCTTGTAGGCGATGAAGCCGCGGATCAACGAGCCGAGGAAGGTGCGACCGCCGCCGAGCTGAACACGTTGCATGACCCAGCTCGGGATCTTGACCAGGATCCACAACAGAGCACCGGCGACGATGAGGTTCAGAACGTTGTCCGGGTTGGGGCCGAAGATGCTGAAGCCCCCGTCGGACAGCAGGACGCGCAACCCGACGATGAGAACGAGTGACTGTCCGATCTGGATCGCGAGCACGCCGCCGAACGCACGCCACCACCATCGTGCGATCCCATCTGTCTGCTGCAGGCCGTGCAGGATGAGACAGAGGGGTGCGCCGGCGAGAAGCAAGGCGGTCACCGCAACTCGCACGGCATAGGTGCCGAGCAACGCCAGGAGCAGCACGATGATGCCGAGGCTGACGAGCAGGTTGAAGATGCTGCCGCCGGTTGCCGCGCTCGTCACGGTGTTCGCGAACATCCCGGCGAGTTGCTTGGCGGCGGCGTCCGGGTCCACTCCGCCGGCGACGAGTGCGTACGACAGCGCGTTCGCGAACTCGACAGCTCGTCCCGCGAGAAGCAACGACAGGTTCGCGGCCAGGAACCCGATGACGATGCGGGGCGCGGTCTCGCGGATGGTGGTGCGCGTCTGCAACGTCTCGTACGTCATCAGGATCAATCCGGCCACCGTGATGAGCAGGGCGTAGCTCGCGACCGCGATTCCGCGGGACGACTCCCACAACTCGGCGATGCGAGGGACCTGGTCCAGGCGAGGCGTCGCCAGCAAGGTCTCGCCGACCGTCTTCAGCAGCGGGTTGAGCGCGCCCACCACCAGCGCCGAGAAGAAACTCGTGATGCCTTCCGACACGCACGCACCGACGTCGGTGATCCCGCACTCGTCCGACCTGGGAACGGGCGGTGTCGAGGGAGGTGGTGCAGAAGTCGTCGGCGGACTGGTTGTCGTCGTGGTCGGGTTGGGCGGTTGCGGTTCCGCGGCAGCCGAGGTGACTCCGACGCTGAGAATCGCGGCGAGCGCACCGAACACCGCCCACGCGATCCGCCGCTTGGTCGTCGAAGGACGAGTGGCTGTGGAGGCGGTGTTCATCACCGTTCTCCGACCAAAGTCTTGAGAATCGCGACGAGCAACGGCGCGAGCATGGCGATGGCGAACCCGACGCCACCGGCTTTGAACGATGCCTTCGCCTTGTCGACCTCACCGGGTTCCGACCCGTTGATGAGGAGCCGCAGCCCGCCGATCGAGAAGCACACGGTGGCGATGGCGGCGGCGATGCCGATGATCCAGTTGCGGATGTTGTTGAGGACTTCGTCCAACGTGGACGCGAGCGCTACTACGTATACAGGTTGTGCAGAGGCGGTCGACGTAGCGATCAGCAGCACGACGACGACCAACTCGGTGAGAAGAAGAACCCGGCTGCTGTGGCGGAACGAACGAATCAAGCGCATCGCGGCACCTCCGGAGTCGTGCTCGACGGCGGCGCGGGCACGTCGGGCGAACTGGTGTGCGTGGAGGCGATCGGCTGCCTCTCGCACCCCTGAACTCCGGATCCGGAAGCGTTCGGGGACACCGCGCCGATGTCGTCGCGCAGGTAGAGGGCGAGGCGACGTTCAGCGCGCTGGCGAGCTTTCTTCGTGGCCTCGTAGCTCGCGCCGCGCTGGTCGGCGACTGCGGCCAACGGCACCTTCTCCAGCCGGGTCAGTCCGATCAGGTCGGCTTCGCTGCGCGAGATCGCCCCGGCTTCGACAGCACGGGCGAGGACGAAGTCCGGATGTCCCAACGGCGCAACTGGAGATGCCGAAGCAATCGCGCTGGCCGACGGAGCTGGCGTGTCCAGTGCTTCTCGGAGAGCTGCGTGTCCGGCGCGATAGGCGGCCCAACGCAGCCGCACCATTACGCGCGGACGACTGAGGTCGATCGTGGCGAGTTCGGCGAGAAAGCCGGTGAGCACCGAACTGTGGATGTCGCTCGGATCGTCGGCGAACCGAGCCGTCAGCTTCGACGCGACGTTGAGTAGCGCTGGCAAAGCGATCCCTGCGCAGGCGACCGTCCACGTTGAACCTTCGGTCCGAGCGAGCCGGACGAGGTGAGTCCACACGGCATCGCGGACGCTCTGTGGGCATGTCCGGCGCAGCAACAGGTCACGGACTTCGTCCACCCGAACCCGGCGATCAGGGAACCCGTCGAACAGGCTCCCGTCGACAGACACCGGATGAGGGCCGGCGACGAGCCACGCGAAAGCAGAGCGGACGACGTCGAGCGGCATCGAGTCGGCAGTGATGCCAGGGCAGTTTCTGGGAAGCATCGGAACTCCTGACGAAGTGGAAATCCAGCTCCGTCAGGACGCCACGCCGACCATCACCAAACTCTGACCCAGCAATGACCTGGCTCTTACCAACTGCATTCACGCCTGCCATGGCGGGCACGGGCGAGCGAACGAGTTAACAGCTGCTCACACCTCCGCTACCAGCGGATTAGCACCTCGGTACTTGTCCGGTACTCGATCGGTTAGCGCCCTTCACGCCGTCTGGAGCCCAAAAAGAATTCGCACGTCCCGAACAGGATCCGCATTCGGAGTTCAGGGGTGTCAATCACCGCCTGCCAATCAGGCGACCCCCCGAATCTGGAGGATCCGTGACGCGACTCGGCGATTCCCCTGGTACCGACAGGACGGCACGCCGTCCTGGAGCACGACCGCCCTCAGCACCTGGCAGCGCCCGCGCTGACGGCAACCGCAGGCCGTATCCGACAGCGCCCAACGTCAGCAGGGTCAGTCCGGCCCGGCCTGCGAGGCGCTCGTCCCCATCCACGACAAGCCCAACGCCGGCGACCGTGTGGGCTTGCGGCCCTGCACAAGTTCCGCTGGACGAGGACTGGCCGGTACGCCTGATTCAGCAGGTGGTCCGCGCGTTCAGCCGCCCGCGCGACCGAGTCGTCGTACTGCCTTGGCCGACCAGCTCCAACTCCACCAAGCCAGCGGTCGAAGCCGTGAACGATCTCGGCCGTCGGGCGAACTCTGAGTCCGATGTGGAGCGAGAGCCGTCCGCGACCGCCGATCTGGTAGTCACCAGCACGCCGCCTCACCAGGCGATCGCAGAGTTGGCGGACCAGGTCGTGCTCACTGCGGCACGACTGCTCCGAGTAGGCGGCGTCCTCGTCGTGTTGACCTACAACGACGCGGTCAGCGGTGAACTCGTCGACCGCACCGGCCAGCTCGTCACCAGCGCCCAGTACGCCGATCTCCTCTATCTCCAGCACATCGTCGCCGTGCACGCCCCGATCCACAGCGGCCGGTTCCAAGTGGACCTCAACGACCACGACGCGGAGGACCTACGTCGTGCGCGACACCGCGCCGCGGTGCGCGGTCTTCCCGCGCCGCATCGCCGCATCCACTCGGACGTGCTGGTGTTCGCCCAGCCGCACGACCACGCCGCTCGGCCGCTCGCCAACGCCGTCATCGAAGCGGGGGTCATCCGATGAACAGCGAACTCCCGGTGTCCGTCTGGTCGACGGCTCAGACCTCGCCCTCTACCCAGCGGAAGAACCGCTACACCCGCGAGTCGACCGCGCATCCCGCGAAGATGCTGCCCGACGTCGCGCGCTACGCCATCGCGCACTACACAAAGCCCGGCGACCTCGTGCTGGACCCGATGTGCGGCATCGGCACAACGCTCGTCGAGGCCGTCCACCTCGGACGGCGCGCCGTGGGCATCGAGTACGAGCCGCACTGGGTCACCGTCGCCGGCAACAACCTCGCTCTCGCGGCCGAGCAAGGCGTCGACCACGACGGCCAGGTCTTCCACGGCGACGCCCGTCAGCTGTCCACCTTGCTGCCCAACGAGCTGCGCGGCCAAGCCGCGCTCGTCGTGACCTCACCGCCGTACGGGCCTTCAACGCACGGCCGGGTCGCCGTGGCGCCAGGCGAAGGCATTCAAAAGTACTTCCACCAGTACGGCAGCACGCTCGACCGCGGCAACCTCGCCAACATCGGTCACCACCGACTGCTTAGCGGCTTCACCCGCATCCTCACCGCGCTCACCGAGTTCATGCGTCCCGGCGGGCACATCGCCATCACGGTCCGCCCGTGGCGCGAGCACGCCGAGCTCATCGACCTGCCCTCGCAGATCCTCACCTGTGGACGCAACGCCGGCCTCATTCCGGTGGAACGATGCGTCGCTCTGCTCGCACGGGTCGCCGAGCACGACTTCGTCGCCCGCGGTTCGTTCTTCCAACGCGACTTCCTCCGCAAACAGCGCGAGGCGGGGCTCCCTCTCCACCTCATCGCACACGAAGACGTGCTCGTCTTCCGCACACCACTTCGTCCGTCCCGCTCAGTGGCAGCCGAAGCGCGTGCCGCATGAAGGCACGCGTTGCACACGACCTGTCCGTCAGGTCCAGCCCCGGACCGGTGCTGGGTTCGCTCTGCACCGGCTACGGCGGCTTGGACCTCGGCGTGCTCGCAGCTTTCGGTGGCGGGCGCATCGCGTGGTGCGCCGACCACGACCCAGAGGTCCGAGAAATCCTCACCGCCCGCATGCCCGGCGTGCCGAACCTCGGCGACCTGCGCCTCGTCGATTGGACCGGAGTCGACCGAATCGACGTCCTCGCGGTCGGCTTCCCCTGTCAGGAGATCTCCGCCGCTGGACAACGCAAGGGCATCGAGAAGGGAACGCGCAGTGGAGTGTGGATCGATGTCGTGGCGTGCATTCGCGTACTACGACCGCAGTTCATCATCGTGGAGAACGTCGCCGCGCTCCGCTGGAGGAACGGCGGACTCCACCGCGTTCTCGGAGACCTGGCCGAGGCAGGGTATGACGCGGTCTGGCGCAGCGTTCGCGCCTCCGACGTCGGCGCGCCACACCGCCGCGAACGCGTGTTCCTGCTCGCGTGGCCCACTGTTTCCGACACCGCAAGCGCGCGACGGCGACAACCGCGGGCCCGCGGATCCCGCTCGACGCCGTGCCCTCGGCCGCCAGGTGAGCCTGCACGACGTCGTCAACGCGACGCTTGTAGCGGGTCGGCGAGCACCGCGCTCCAAGCGCAAGTCGACGCTGTCATCCAAGGCAGTTCGTCCAGTACTCCCCCGCTCTCGCCCACGAGCTGGTGCGTCTACTCCGACGTCGTAGCCCGATGGGAACACTCAACAGGTCGCGCCACACCACACCCGACCGTCCCTGGCACGCACGGCGGCCCGGTGCTGTCGCCCGCGTTCGTCGAGCACCTCATGGGTCTTCCATCTGGTTGGGTCACCGACGTTCCGCTGCTTCGAGTCGACCACCTGCGCATCCTCGGCAACGGGGCTGTCCTACAGCAGGCCGCCCACGCCGTCACGATGCTGCTCGATGACTTCCACGAAGTCGTGCACGCGTCAACCCGAGGACGTGCGGCATGAACCTCGTCGAAGCTCTGGCCGAGAGGCTGGCGGCAGACCCCGCCGGTCGCGTCATGCGTTCGCCGCGGATCGCCGGGCTCCCGGTCGCCCGGCCTCCCGAGCAAGTCCAACGGAGTTCCTCGCGCTACGCGTTCACGACCATCGACAGTCGCGGACGTCTCGGCGACAGGTCGTTGGTCCACCTGCTCAACTGGCCGCCGGGCACCTCGTTGAAACCGACGTTGCTCGACGACCAGGTCATCGTGCTCGGGCGGTCTCCCGGCACCGCGACGGTGACAAAGCTCGGCCATGTCCGGCTACCGGCGGCGATCAGGCACCGATGTCAGCTGCGCGCGGGCGACGGCCTTCTGCTCACGACCTCTACGGCCTGTGGCCTCCTGGTCGTCTGCACGGCCTCGGTGCTCGACGAGGCGCTCGCCGTGTTCGTTCGCGGAGAGTCGTCGTGAACGACATCGACCTCGAGGCAGTGCGAGTTCTGCTCAACCGCCTCGGGGTCCGGCCGGAACAGCTGCTCGACCAACCAGTACCGACCTCGATGCCGACCATCCGCGAGTACGTCGAGAGCGTAGCCAAGGCCGTGCCCGCCGGCACGCTGCGCGTGTACGAGACGTACTGGAACCGCATCGTCGACGAGTGGGGAGACCGGCCGCTAGACGAGCCGACACCGCTGGACATCAAGCAACTCGCCGAGCGAGCCAAGGTGGACGCTGTAGTCCGCAAGAACTCCCGAGGCGGCCGCTCGGCCGCGGAGCACCTCATCGCCGCAGCCCGCTGCCTCTACCAGCACGCGATCGCGGACCGTCTGATGTCCGAGAGCGACAACCCGGCACGACGCGTTGCCAAACCACGCCGACTCGCAAACACGCGACGAGCGCTTCCCGACAACCGGCTCCGCGAGATAAACGAAGTCGCCGGCTCGACCGGCAACGACCCCGAACTCGACCTCGTCCTGCTCCGCTTCCACACCGAGACCGCCGCACGTCGCGGCGGCGCACTCGCGCTCCGGCGCTGCGACCTGGACCCCGAGCAATGTCTGGTCAGGCTCTTCGAGAAGGGCGGCACCGTGCGCTGGCAACCGGTCTCGCCAACGCTGATGAGGCACCTCCTTCTTCTCTGCGAACAGCGTGGCGCCGTCGGCAACGAACAACTTCTCCGCTACCGCAACGGAGACCCGATCACGAGGCGTCGGTACGACTACCTGTGGCAGCGGCTCGGCAAACACCTGCCGTGGGTCGCCACGCAGCAAGTGAGCACCCACTGGATCCGCTACACCACGCTGACGTGGGTCGAGCGGCACTTCGGCTACGCCGTCGCGCGGGCGTTCGCCGGACACTTCGGCAAGGGCGACGCCGGCACCACGACCACCTACGTCCGAGCCACCATCGAAGAAGTCGCCACCGCACTCGCCGCGCTCACGAACGAAGAACATCCCCTGGCAGCCAGCAATCCCTCCGCAACTCTGTTCGCCAGGTCGTGACCCGATAGGACGGACTTCAAAGCGCTACACGCATCCGATCGAACATATGTGCGAATGCAGTGATAGGTTCTCGCGTCATGGATCGGCAGCTTCTCGAACCGTCCCAAATGGACGGCACGCTCACCTACAGGTACGACTCGACCGGACGACCGGTGGCCCTCTTGCCGGCGAGGTGCAAGCTCGGGCGGCACACGCTCGGCCACGCCCAGTTCCGAGCGGTCGTGCGAAACGGTGAGGCTCACATCAGCTGCCTCGCGTGCGCGACCAACGGCGCCGACGACGTATGGCGGCTGGCGGCCACGGCGCCCGCTCCCGACAGCGCCGAGCTGTCCCAGGAGCGCTACTTCGAACTCGTACTCCACCGCGCGAACCGAGCATTGACGGCGGGCAGGTGGACATGACGCTCCACAGTCCGTACACCGCGTGGGAGGGCGACACTGTCCACGGCCGGAGAGCCGTACTCACCAGCGTCGGAGTTCAGCTGGATCGCCTGTTCGCCCGTGTCGCGGACGCACCGCGACACGTGATCGAGACCGGCCTGGACATGACCGGCGAGGTCCCCGGCAGGCTTCACGGCCGCTTCCCGAGCATCGACGGCGACTGGTTCGGTGTCGTCAACTACGAGATCGGCTATGCCGACGGCCGCGCGCAGAAGGTGTACCTGGTCGACCAACTGGTGCCGTTTGACGTGCTGCGCTTGCGCGAGCGACCCAAGCGACGTTGACGGGCGAAACTAGGCCGTTCGGGCTACCTTCAGATTCCTGGTGAGCAGGCAACACGCCAGGATCGGAGGTCGCCGTGGCACACGACTCCGTTCCCGCCTGGATCGACCCGATGCTGGCCAAGCCCGACGGCGGCCGCCTGCGCGAAGGGCCGCAATGGGCGTACGAGTACAAACTGGACGGCTACCGCGTCGCGATGCGGATCGCCGCCGACGGAACGACAGTGCTGACCAGTCGCAACGGTCTCGACCTCACCGTCGAGTTCGCCGAGTTGACCGGCGTGCTCACCGCGGCGCTGCGAGGGCGCGCCGCGGTGCTCGACGGTGAGGTCGTGGTCTACAACGAGACCGGTCAGATCGACTTCGGTCTCCTGCAGCAACGCCGAGGCCGCTTTCAGAAGCACCGCACCGCCAAACGCACCGACCCCTTCGAAGACGTGCCGATCCGCTTCCTGGCATTCGACCTCCTGCAGCTCGACGACCAACTCCTCCTCGACCAGCCGTACGAACAGCGACGACACCAGCTCGCCGAGCTCCCAATGCCCGACCCGTTCCGGATCACCGTCGTGCCGTCGTACACCACCGACGACCTCACCGCCGACCGCCTGACCCCGCAGCGGCTCCTCGATCGCGTCGCCGCGGAAGGGCACGAAGGACTCGTGGCGAAACGGCTCGACTCCCCCTACCTCCCAGGCAAGCGCCCCGACTTCTGGTGCAAACACCCGCTTGTGCAGACGCGCGAGGTCATCGTGTGCGGGTGGCGGCCAGGCCAGAGCGGCTTCACCGGCACCGTCGGGGGTCTCCTGCTCGGCGCGCACGACCCGGACACCGGCGAGCTGATCTACATCGGTGACGTCGGCACCGGCTTCACCCGGCAAGACCGCGACCACCTGCGCGACCGCCTCCAGCCACTGGAGCGCTCGGGTCATCCGTTCGCGAGCCCACCTCCACGTGAGGACCTCGTACGCGCCCGATGGGTCGACCCGGTCCTCGTCGGCGAAGTCCGGTTCCGGCAGTTCACCCGCGGCGACGAGGGCCGGCTGCGGCACACCGCGTGGCGCGGCCTGCGCGCGGACCGCACCCCTTCGGAAGTGACCGCGCCACGACCCGGCCGCCCCGGCCCTCCGCCTGCTCCAGAGCCGATCAAGATCGGCAGCCGCGTGACGGTCAACGCCGGTGGCCGCACGCTCGCCTTGTCCAACTTGGACAAGCCTCTCTATCCAGACGGCACGACCAAGAGCGAGGTCATCGCCTACTACAGCCGAATCGCACCCGTCCTGCTGCCACATCTGGCGGACAGACCTGTCACGTTCGTGCGCTTCCCGAACGGCGTTCATGGGCAGAAGTTCTTCCAGAAGAACACCGACGCCAGCGCACCTGGCTGGCTGCCGACCGTGCCTTTGCGGGGCGGCGGGTCGCGCCGGAGCACGGATGCCAACGAGATCGTTCACTACCCGCTGCTTCACGAACTCGCTGCCCTCGTGTGGGCAGCCAATCTCGCGGCACTCGAACTGCACGTTCCTCAATGGACCGTGACGGATGGGGTCCGAGACTTGCCGAACCGGCTTGTGTTCGACCTCGATCCCGGACCCGGTACCACGATCGTCGACTGCTGCCGTGTGGCCGAGCGCCTGCACGACGTCCTCGTCGCCGATGGACTCATTCCGGTCGCAGCCACGTCGGGCTCGAAAGGCATGCAGATCTACGCCGGTGTCGAGGTGACCAGCGCGCAGGCTCCCTCGGTCTACGCGAAAGCTGCCGCAGTGGCTTTCGAGCGAGAAGCGCCGCAGCAGGTGACGACCAACATGGCGAAGTCACGGCGCGAAGGCAGGGTGTTCATCGACTGGAGCCAGAACAGTCCCGCCAAGACCACCATCTCGCCCTACTCGCTACGTGGCCGGGACGAGCCGACCGTGGCCACGCCGGTCACGTGGGATGAGGTTCGCGGTTGTCGGCGAGCCGAGGAGCTGGTGTTCACCGTGGACGAAGTTCTCGAACGAACCTCAGAACTCGGTGATCTCCTCGCTCCAGTTCTGCAAAACCGAGCACCGCTCCCGGCCACCTCTAGTTCTGGCAGCCGCAGCCTGACGCGGTCTTGGCCTCCGCGACGGTGACGCCGGGGTCGACGGACTGCTCGCCAGAAGTGCAGCAGGCGCTGACACCACAGCACGAATGTTCGCCTTGCGCCGGAGCCACTGCGGTAACGGGTTCGATGTCGAGTGGCTTCACCGCGCGAACGATGGTCCCGTACATGCCGTCGACTGCCTCGTACGTCGGGGTGATCTCGATGTTGGTGAACCCGGCGGCTTCCAGGCCCTCGCGGTACTCGGTGAAGGTGAGGGCCCCGGCGATGCAGCCGACGTAGGAGCCCCGCTCGGCTCGCTCGGCGGGCGCGAGGTGGTCGTCGGCGACGACGTCGGAGATGCCGATGCGGCCGCCGGGGCGTAGGACGCGGAAGGTCTCGGCGAACACGGCGGGCTTGTCCACGGAGAGGTTGATGACGCAGTTGGAGATCACGACGTCGATGATGTTGCCGGGCAGCGGGATAGCCTCGATGTTCCCCTTGAGGAACTCGACGTTGGTGGCGCCGGCCTTCTCCGCGTTCGACAGAGCCAGCGCGAGCATCTCGTCGGTCATGTCCAGGCCGTAGGCCTTGCCGGTGGCGCCCACGCGGCGGGCGGAGAGCAGGACGTCGATGCCGCCCCCAGAGCCCAGGTCCAGCACCCGCTCCCCTTCGCGGAGCTCGGCGACTGCGGTGGGGTTGCCGCAGCCGAGTGAGGCGGCGACCGCCTCGGCGGGCAGCTGGTCGCGATCGGCCGCGGCGTAGAGCGTGGCGCCGAAGTTCTCGTCGATCTCCATCGCCTCCGGGCCGCAGCACCCACCTCCCCCTTGGGACACAGCAGTCGCCGCTGCCGCATAGCTGGCGCGAACCGTTTCCCGCAGCTCGGTCTGCTCGCTCATGAGTGCCCTACCTCCAGGTTGTATTGAAGTCTGTCTATGTCATGTTGCACCTCGGCCGAAGAACAGTCAATATTGAAGTATGTCGAAGCAAGAGGGCGGTTGTTGCGAGCCCCTCTCCGAGGAGCCGCTCGCCGAGGTCCAGGCAGTCGAGCTGGCAGCGATGTTCAAGGCAATCGGCGATCCTGTGCGTCTGCGACTGCTGTCGTTGATCGCCTCGCGCCCCAGCGGCGAGGTCTGCGTCTGCGAGCTCACGCCGGCGTTCAAACTTTCCCAGCCGACGATCTCCCATCACCTCAAGCTGCTCCGGCAGGCAGGCCTGGTCGATTCCGAGCGTCGGGGAACGTGGGTGTACTACCGAGTGCGTCCGGAGACAACCGACAGGTTGGCCGCCTTGCTCGCGAGCGTGAGTGGCGAACAGCGCACTGCCGCGGTGTAGGTCCAGTAATTCCTCACCGTGCCGGTGGAGCCCCCACGCCCGCCGGGTCATCGAGCAACCTGGCGTTGATCCCCGCACGCGCGGTCATCCTGCCGATCTCCGCGGTGAAACTCGGTCGTCACCACTAAGTGCCTGCCGCGCGCTGACACACGCGTGCAGCAGATAAACGCTGCAACTGAGTCGAATCAGGCTCGCCAGTACGGCCACGATGGCCAAGGCGCTGAGCTTGGCATCGAAGCCGATGGCCAGAGCGGTGAGCATGCCGAGGTCGCCAGCCATGCAGCCCACCACGACCGCTGTGGCACCAGTCAAGGCGCGACGAGGTGCAGCGGACGGCAACCAGCGGCTCAAACTGCCAGTGGTGGCCAGCACCAACAGTCCTATGAGCACTGCGGCACCGATCAACGGCAGCACCGGAATGCCTGCCGGTGACGTCGGCGCGAGCAGAAGCAACCACCACACGCCCACCAGCGGGCCGGTGACGACCAGCGCCGTGACGACGTGGCGGGCCTGTTGGGTGACCAACTCCCCGGCGAAGGCGGCTGCGACCTGGTCAACCGTGCCGAACTCGCCGACAGCGGCCTCGGCGGCCACTCTGGGCGGACTGCCACTCTCGGCATGGCGGGCAGCGGCTTCCGTCAAACCGTCGCGAAGCTCGTCGAGCACCGCGACGCGCGCCCGGCGCGGGCCCGGAAGACGAGTCGCGAGGGCGGCCAGATAGCCCTCGATGATCAGGGCGTCGCGGGCCATTGTCGCCCCGCCAGCAACGCCGACACCGCCGTCGAGAAGGTGTCCCAGACGTCTCGTTCGGCCTTCAAGGCCTGGCGCCCGGCCAGTGTGAGCTCGTAGGTGCGGCGACGTCGGCCACCGACGGTGTCCCACCGGCTGTGCACCAGTCCGGAACGCTCCAGCCGGTGCAGCGCCGGGTACACCGTCCCGGTCGGCAGATCGAACGTGCCACTGCTGCCGTCCCGCACGGCGTCGATCACCGCGTAGCCGTGCCGCGGACCGGTTTCCAGAACCGCCAGCAGCAACGCGTCCAGGTGCCCCTTGAGCGCCTCTGGCCTCATAGGTAGCAACGCTACTCCAGCATGCTGACAAAGTCACGACTTGCCAGCTCAGCGGCTTGGAGTAGCATCGCTACATATAGCAATACTAGCTATGGGCGGTGGTGGCCGTGGACATCCTTCACCTCACCGAGGCGGCAGGAGTCGACCGCGCGGCAGCAGGCGGCAAGGCGTCCACGTTGGCCGAGCTGCTCGCGGCCGGCTTCCCCGTGCCACCGGGCTTCGTCGTGCTCGCGCACGCTTTCGAGCAGCCCGACGCAGATCTCGACGTCGCGGTGCTCGACGCCACCGCGCGGCTGGGCGACGGGCCGTTCGCCGTGCGTTCTTCGGCCGCGGCGGAGGATCTCCCGGACGCGTCCTACGCCGGGCTGTACGAGTCGTTCCTCAACGTCTCGCGCGACAGGCTCACCGAGGCGGTTCGGGCCTGCCGGGCCTCGATGACCGCTGCGCGCTTCACCGCGTACCGGGACACGCCGACGCAGATGGCGGTGCTGGTGCAGACGATGGTCGACGCCGACGCGGCAGGAGTGGCGTTCACCGCCGACCCGCTCACCGGCGACCGGGACGACGTACTGGTCACCGCGGTCCGCGGCTTGGGCGAGCGACTGGTCGGCGGCGAGGCCATCGGTGATCAGTGGACGGTGCGAGGCAGCGCGGTGCGGTGCGAGCGGGCAAGCGAACACGCGGTGGACGCCGATCAGGTTCGCGCGGTCGCCGAACTGGCCCGCCTGGTCGAGGTCCACTTCGGACGGCCGCAGGACATCGAATGGGCCTTCACGGCGGGGCGGCTGTTCCTGTTGCAGGCACGACCGATGACCGCGCTGCCCGATCCCGTCGACTGGCGCGCACCCGGCCCAGGGTTGTGGCAGCGGAACTTCCGACTCGGCGAGTGGTTGCCGGAGCCGCTGACCCCGTTGTTCGCCGACTGGGTGCTCCCCCGCATCATCGCCGGGTTCAACGAAGAAATGCGGGCGACGGTCGGCGTCTCGCTGCCGTTCGGGCACGAGCTCGTGCACGGCTGGTACTACACGACTCCGCATCCGGTCATCACGCCCGCGCGGCTCACCAGCGCGCTCGTCCGCGGCAAGCTGACCTTGGTGCGGTTCGTGCGTCATGCGCTGGTACAGCCGCTGGTGAATCCTCCTGCTGCCGACACCGCGCTTCTCGGACAACTCCATGTCCGATGGGTGGAGTTGCGCAGGCGCTACCAGCAGCTGGTCGACACCGCGGACAGCACGGTCGACGACATCGCCTTCACCGCGGGCAAGTACCTGTGGTTGCTGGCCGTCGTCGGAGGCGCCGCGTGGAAGATGGAGGCCGCGCTCGGACGTTTCGCTCGGCGGCACCTGCCAGATCAGCTTCCTGACGGTGTAGCGGTGTTGCTGGCCGGGTTGCCGGGCATCGAGACGGACATCCCGCCGCACGCGGTGTACTCGCTCGACTGGTACCACCCGATGACAACGCAGTCCACGGTGGATGAATCCCGACGCGCCAGGTCCGCCACAAACCGTGGCGCCGCAGAGAACCTGTGTCGCGCCGCGCTTACCGACCGGGTCTCGGTGCGGACGAAGTTCGACGCGTTGCTCGCCGTCGCCCAGCGCTATGCCGTCATTCGCGAGCAGCAGGCACGTGATCTCACACTCGGCTGGCCGTTGCTGCGCCGCCTCGCTCTGCAGCGGGGTGATGAACTGTCCACGGGCGATGCGACTGACATCTTCTTCTGCACCTGCGCCGAACTCGACGCCAAGGACGAGAACCTCCTCGCGGTGATCCAGCAGCGGCGCGCCACCTGGCAACGGCAACGCCGTCTGGCAGCACCGCTGCAGCTCGGTACTCCATCCCGTCTGGTCGGCGCGGTCATGAGCAGGGCAGGCGCCGCCCACACCCCGACATCGGCTGCGGACAACTCCGTCACTGGCCAACCTGCCAGTCCAGGACGAGCCACCGGCAGGGTCCGGATTCTGCATGATCCCAGCGAGCTAGATCGGTTCGTCTCCGGTGAGGTGCTCGTCGCACCGACGACCACTCCTGCGTGGACTCCACTGTTCGCCGTCGCGGCGGCAGTGGTCACTGATGGCGGCAACCTCGCCGCACACGCCTCGCTCGTCGCCCGCGAGTACGGCATCCCCGCGGTCGTGGGCACCGGAAACGGCACCCGTGTTCTGTCCGAAGGACAGACCGTCACGGTCGACGGCACCACCGGCGTCGTGAGCTGGTGAGCGCGATGGCTCTGCAGGTCCTGATCGTCGGCCACGTCCTGCTGGGACTCACGGCGACGATCACCGGAGCCGCCGCCATGCTGAGCCGGAAACGACCCGGACGACATCCCCGCCGGGGTCTGCTCTACCTCGCCGGGCTGGCAGGCGTTGCGTTGACGGGCACTGCGATCGCGCTGTCCGACTGGGGGCACCTGTGGCACCTCGCCGCCCTCGGCGCGACCGCGGCGGCCTTGGCCACGATGGGCTTCGCAGCGCGACGGACGCGATGGCGCGGTTGGCTCGCCTGGCACATCGTCGGCATGGGCGGCTCCTACATCGCGATGCTGACGGCGTTCTACGTCGACAACGGCCCGCGCCTGCCGCTGTGGCAGCTCCTACCTCCGGTCGCGTTCTGGTTCCTGCCCGCGATCGTCGGCCTGCCGCTGATCGCCTTCTCCCTGCGCCGCTACGCCCGAACCTGATGGCTTGGAGCGAGCAGTTCGTCCAGCGACGGCATCCGGGACGAGATGGTGTCGCCGGTGAACCCGGCGATCCAGCCGTCCTCCTCCTCGAAGAACCGGATCGCGCAGAACTCGGGGACCGTGCCCATGTCAAACCAGTGCCGGGTGCCGGCGGGCACCGACATCAGGTCACCGGCCTCGCACACCACTGCGTAGATGCGGTCGCCG